>NZ_QAAA01000001.1 GCF_003046545.1 Rhodovulum imhoffii
CTCGAGTACTGCGGGGGAATACTTGCTCGTCGTCTTGCTCATGATGCTCCATCCTACTCAGAAGTTGGAGCCTCCGGAAAACCCGGCGCGGTTCAGATCAACAGCGGTGTGCCAGAGTGTTATCTGGCAGTGATGCAGGATGCGATCTGCGTGGCAAGGGTTTCCAGCAGTGTGCCGTACAATTCCGGTCCGTAGGTCAGCGTGCTGCCCGAAGGATCGAGAACCGGACCGATCCGGGCCGGTGTCCCTTCAGCGATGGCATTGACATAGGCCGGATCGTGCTGCGCTTCCGGAAACAGGCAGACCGGGCCCCGATCAAAAAGTTCTTCGCGCAAAGCGGTCAAACGTGCCGCGCCGGGGGTCGCAGCGTCGCCAAGGGCGATAGCCCCTGCAATGTGCAGCCCGAAATGATCTGCAAAATAGCTGTAGGCATCATGGAACACCATGATCGGTGTGTTGCCGACTGGGGAAAGCGTTTCGCGTGCGGCGGCTTCGGCCCTTGCGATGCGGGCAAGCGCGGTTTGCGCGTTTGCCGCGTAGATTTCGGCGTTCTCCGGGTCGATCTCACCCAGCACGTCGGCGATGGCGTGTATCCAGATGCGGCCATTGTCGGGGTCCAGCCACGCATGCGGGTCAAGAGATTCATGGGCATGGAGGTCATGCGGGTCATCGTTCTCATGGGGGGGGTGGGCGTGGTCGTCTTCATCATGATGGGCGGTGAAACGGCGTGTTTGTGTGCCTGGGGTGTCGATCAGTATGAGGCTTCGCCCGGAAAGGCCGACGCCCTCGATCGCACGGGCCAGCCACGGCGTCAGGTCCGGTCCGACCCACAGCACGAGGTCTGCTTCTGACAACGCCCGCGCCTGCGAGGGGCGCAGTTGGAAGTGATGCGGGTTGGCCCCCTGTCCCAGAAGAATGCCGGGCGCGTCCAGGTCGCCCATCACCTGTGCCGCAAGGGAATGTACGACAGGTGTGTCTGTCATGACGGCAGGCGGTGCGGCAAGGGCGGGCATGGCGACGAGACCGACGGCAAGGGCAAGAAACCGGCGCATATGAATCTCCGAAAGGGGTTGCAAGAGGTTGCGCAGAAAGAATATGTTATAAAGTAACAAGTCAAGAGGCAAACATGCACCCCGATCCCGCCCTGGCCTTCGCGACCCATGATCACTCCCGGTGCAGCGGCGCGGCAATTGCCCAGGCCGAAATACTGATGGCGGCCCGCAATCAGCGCCTGACCCCGGTGCGCAAGCGCACGCTGGAAATTCTGCTTCAGGCGCACAAGGCTCTTGGGGCTTACGAGGTGCTCGACAAGCTGGTCGACGATGGCTTCAGGCGTCAGCCGCCCGTCGCCTATCGGGCGTTGGATTTCCTCGTGGCGCAGGGGCTTGCCCACCGTATCCGGAGGCTTAACGCTTTTGCGGCCTGCATGTATCCAGGTAGGGTGCATGTCCCCGCCTTCCTTATCTGCGAGGGGTGCCAGGCGCTGGCAGAGTTGCCCGGCCAGGCTGTGGCCGAGGCGCTCGATACCGCTGCGCCCGTTGGTTTTAAGATCGACCGGCTGAGTATCGAGGCCGCAGGTTTGTGCCTGGCTTGCAGGACATAGCGATGCGCCTGATCGAAACGAAAGATCTGGTGGTGCGGTACGGCGATGTGACGGCTTTGCGTGACGTGGATTTTGCCATTGATTCCGGCGAGATCGTGACGGTTATCGGTCCGAACGGGTCGGGGAAGTCAAGCTTCATCAGGGCACTGACGGGGGTGGTCCCGCCCACTGCCGGGCAGGTGTGGCGCAAGCCCGGGCTGAGGTTGGGTTATGTTCCGCAAAAGCTGGCCGTCGATGCACGCATGCCGTTGACCGTGCAGCGATTTCTTTCGCTGCCGGATCGAAGATGCGGGGATGAGGTGGATCTGATGCTTGCACGGGTCGGGGTGCCGGGACTGCAAGCCCGGCAGATGAGTGCGCTTTCCGGCGGACAGTTTCAGCGGGTGCTTTTGGCACGGGCGTTATTGACCCGCCCGGACCTTTTGATCCTCGATGAGGCGACCCAGGGCCTTGATCAACCGGGCACTGCCGCCTTCTATCGACTGATAGAGGATGTTCGCAACGATACCGGCGCAGCCATCCTTATGGTCAGCCACGATCTTCATGTTGTCATGTCGGCTTCGGAGCGCGTGCTGTGCATGAATGGCCATATCTGCTGTCAGGGGAAGCCTGACATCGTAACCGCCGCGCCCGAGTACCGTGCGCTTTTCGGCTTCGGGACAGAGGGCACAATGGCGCTTTACCAGCACCGGGCGCATAGCCACTCCCATGATGGATGCTCCCATGCGGAGGACGCGCATGCTGAATGATTTCATGGTCCGGGCGGCTTTGGCCGGGCTGGCGGTGGCACTGGCGGCCGGGCCGCTGGGCAGCTTTGTCGTCTGGCGGCGAATGGCCTATTTCGGGGAGGCCACGGCCCATGCGGCGATTCTTGGTGTGGCGCTGGGGTTGGCCTTCTCGGTGTCTGTCTTTGCCGGGACGCTGGCGGCGGCGCTGGCGATGGGGCTGACGGTCAGTTCCCTGACCGGGCGCGGTTTGGCGGTGGACAGCGCGCTTGGAGTTTTGTCCCATGGGGCGCTGGCGGCGGGGCTGGTCGCGGTCGCCTTTCTGCCCGGTGTCCGCGTGGATCTGGACGCTTACCTGTTCGGGGATATCCTTGCGGTTAGCCGTGGTGATCTGGCGCTGATCTGGGGGGGGGCACTGGTGGTGCTGTCGCTGCTTGCCTGGCGCTGGAACGCGCTGCTGACGGTCACCGTCAGCGAGGATCTTGCAACGGCTTCCGGCCTTGTTCCCGCGCGGGAAAAGCTTGTGCTGACGCTGGCTCTTGCGCTGGTGGTGGCGGTGGCGTTGCAGGTGGTGGGGGCACTCTTGATCGTGGCGCTGCTGATCGTTCCACCCGCCGCTGCGCGGGCCTTTGTTCAAAGCCCCGAAATGATGGCGGCCGGCGCAAGTGCCGTTGCGGCCTTGTCTGTTCTTGGGGGATTATGGGGGTCATTGCAGTTTGATACCCCGGCGGGTCCGAGCATTGTCGTGACGGCAACCTTGTTTTTCGTGCTGAGCCTTCTGACCCGGCGGTGAAGGGGCGGCTTTGCGCCGCCCGCCCCGTTATTCGGGTTGGCAGATTTCATTGCGGGTGATCGCCAGTGTCGTGCGCCCGACCAGAATCAGGATGATTGCCAGAAGCACAGCCAGCAGCCCCGCGCCAAGATATCGATGGAAGGTCGATTCCGTTTCTGTTGCGTAGAGGAACGTGGCAATCGTCAGCGCCGCGAGTGGAAACGACAGCGCCCAGAATGACAGCGCGAAAGGCAGGCGCAGAATGCGCGGCAGTTGTGTTGCCACGATCAGGGCAAAAACATAGGCGGAGTTCAGCAGGAACAGGCCCAGCACATCCAGCGCCCCGCTGAGCTTGATCCAGGCGATGAAGCCGACGGCGGGCGGAGCGATCAGGATCACCAAGGTCGGCTGCAATCGGCCCGGCAGCGGATCGTGGAAAGTCAGCCGGTTCATCACCAGTGTCAGCAGCACCAGCCAGAAGATCATTCCCCAGGAAAAGAACAGCCATGAGATGTCCGCATGGCCAAGCTGCGCCCCTGCGATCGGGACGATCAGGTTGCCCACCGGGGGAATGAACCACGCCGCGTTCAGGTGGCCGTGTTTGAAGCTGCGGTGGCCGATCCAGTCGGCGATGACCATCAGCGACAGCACGCCCTGAAGGGCGGTGCCCACCATCCACAGCGGTTCGGCGATGGCAGGGTATTCTGCCAGCGTTGCGACCGACATCAGCAGAAGGGAAATCGACACCGTCGGAAAGAACGACAATCTCACCGGGTGATGCCACTCGTCGGCGGTCATGCCCGGATAGATCAGGGTTTTTGCCGTGTAGAAAAATGCGATGGTCAAGAACATCGCCGCCGATGCATAAAGCGCAATCCGCGCATACTGCGTTCCGGTGGCGAAGCTGTGTTCGCCTGCGTGAAGGGCCAGCGCCAGGCCCAGCATCCCCATCACGGTCGCGAAGAACATGATGGGAAAATGCGCCAGGCGCCCTTGTGCCTGTTGATGGGGTTCCGTGGATGACGTCATGTCTGTTTTGGTCCTGTCAGTTTTGTCGTGGGTGTTTTCCGGGCAGCAGGGCGAGGACGGTGTAAACCAGAATGGTCAGTCCCACGGCCCCCGCGACCCCCGTCAGCAGCAGCACGAACAGGTCGACCGGCCCGCCAACGTCGGAATAGCCGGAATTCGTCATGAACTGGACGAACCAGATCGCGGCAAGCGCCCCGATCGGGGCCGACAACTCGGCGCGCACAAGGGTACGGCCTTCCAGGCTGCGGTCCCGGATCAGGACGAAAACGAAGGTGATTGTGATGATCGCGGCAACGGCCACCATCGCCCAGAACAGAAGCGGTCCGAACATTTCCTCGAACACTGCCAGAAGGGTTTCAAGCGTCAGGTCTTTCATTGGGGCTCCTCCTCAGGCTTTGCCGCGCAGCATCGCGTTGTAAGTGGCTTTCAGCGCGATTTCCTTCATCAGCCAGGAAACCCACAATTCTTCCAGTGGCGCGATCACGCCGGGGAAGGAGGGGGTAAGATTGTTGTCGTAGTCGAACTCCACCAGCATCGCCCGGCCGATGCGGGTGATCATCGGGCAAGAGGTGTAGCCGTTGTAGATTGCCGGGCTGAGTGTGCCGGTGATGTCGGCGACGATGTGGTCTTCGGCCACGGGGACCTGCCACTTCACCGAAGCGGCCGTCTTGCCCTTTGGCACGCCAGCGATATCGCCGATCGCGAAGATTTCAGGATAACGGATGTGGCGCATGGTGGACTTGTCCACATCGGCCCAACCCTGATCCAGCCATTGGCCCGACTGTACCGCCAGGGGCGAATCGCGCACCACATCCGGCGCGACCATAGGGGGAATGACATTGGTGAAATCGTAAGGCATTTCCACATCGCCCTCGGGAGAGGCGAAGGTGGCGATTCTCCGGCCGGGGTCGATGGCCTTGAGCACCCGGTCATAGGCGATGTCGATGCCGCGTTGCTCAAACAGCATGCGCACTTTTTCGTTCACGATAGGAACCGAGAAGAGACTGCCGGAATGAGCGGCATAGTTTATCTCGATCCGCCCGCGGCTGCCTTTCCGGGTGGCGTAGTCTTCGGTCAGGAAGGTGTATTTCAACGGCGCGCCAGCGCATTTCATTTCGGTCGCGGGGCGTGTGAACAACCCGATGCCGCCTTCGTCGGTGAAACGGTCCATTGCCTGCCAGCTTTTGGCTGCATATTCCGGTCCGGCATAGACGGCCGCCAGCCCGTTGGTGCCCACCATGTCGAGCGAGAACCCCTCGATCGCGCCCCAGTCGAGCTTCAGCCCGGTGGCGAGGACGAGAAAATCGTAGGACAGCTTTTTGCCGCCCCGTGTGGTGACGGTTCTGGCCTCCGGGTCGATATTGGCGGCGCTTTCATCTACCCAGTCGATCCCGCGCGGCAGCCATTGCGCCGTTGTGGAAACCGAGTAGTTCGCCGGTTTCAGCCCCGCGCCGATCAGCGTGAAGCCCGGTTGATACAGATGCCGCTTGCGTCCGTCCACAAGGGTGATCCGAGCGCCGTCGAGCCTGTCCGCCAGGCGGTTGGCAAGGGCCGTGCCCGCGGCCCCGGCGCCGAGGATGACGATCTTGGCGCTGGTTTTCACGTTCTCCGCGCGGGCCTGCCCGGATGTTCCGGCCAGGGCCAGACCGCCGGCGGCAAACCCCAGAAAAGCTCTGCGCGAAGCGGTAAGGTTTTGCGGATGTCCCATTTCTCCCCCATATATTCATAAACAAGAATATATCTGCACCAGAAATGGTACCTGTGTCAAAGACTCATCTTTGAGGGGTGCATTTTTTCCGCGAAACGTCACGAAAAAAATGGGGCGGAGCCAATGCCCCGCCCGTGTTCGTCAGTCCCGGCCGGTGTCACCCATCGTCTTGCGATCGGCGTTCAGTTCCAGCCACATCGCGTTCACCACGGCGAAGAGCGCGGCGAGCGGAAGGCCGAGCAGCCAAGCGAAATACCACATCTTCTGTCCTTTCTCAGTAAACCGAGTCGCTGTTTTCCATTACGTCCTGCGCGGTAACCTTGCCCCACAGCACTTTGTAGACCCATGCGGTGTAGGCCAGAATCAGCGGCACGAAGATGACCGCCGACACCAGCATCACGAACAGCGTCAGGTGTGAGGACGAACTGTCCCACACCGTCAGCGACGCGTTCGGTGCGATGCTGGATGGCAGGATGAACGGGAACATCGTCAGCCCGACGCTGGAGACGATCCCCGTAATCGACAGTTTCGAGGCGATCATCGTCCAGCCTTCCTTGCCAGCCAGAAATCCCAGAACCGCGAGCGCCGCACCGGCAAAGCCCAGCGTCGGGGCGATGGCGATCCACGAACGCTCGGAATAGGCGCTCATCCAGCTCCCGCCCTTGGCTACCTCGCTCATTAACGGGTTCGATGGGCCGTCATGGGCAATGTCGCCTACAAAGGCGTAGGCGTCGATCCCGTTGGCCAGCCACAGTCCCGCCCCCGCGTATAGTATGATGGTCGCCAGTGCCGCCCAGATGCCGAAGCCCCGCGCGCGATGCGCCACGAGTCCTTCGGTTTTCAGCACCAGCCACGCGGCCCCGTGCATCACCAGCATTGCCACCGAAACCAGCCCCGCCAGAATCGCGTATGGGTTCAGAAGGTCCAGCAGCGTGCCCTCGTAGAAGGACATCAGGTCTTCGGTCAGGTAAAATGGGACACCTTGCAGAACGTTGCCCACCGCGACCCCGAAGACAAGTGCGGGGACGAAACCGCCGATGAACAGTGCCCAGTCCCAGGTTGTCCGCCAAAGCGCGCTGTCGCGCTTGGAGCGGTACTTGAAACCCACCGGGCGCAGGATCAGCGCCGCGAGGATGAGAAACATCGCCAGATAAAATCCCGAAAAACTGACCGCGTAGAGCGGTGGCCAGGCGGCGAAGATGGCACCCCCCCCAAGGATGAACCACACCTGGTTGCCTTCCCAGACCGGGCCGACGGTGTTGATGGCGACCCGCCGCTCCAGGTCGGTTTTGGCGACAAAGGGCAGCAGCGTTCCCACGCCCAGGTCGAACCCGTCAGTCAGGGCAAAGCCGATCAGGAGTACTCCCAGAAGGCCCCACCAGATCACGCGCAGGATCTCGAAGTCCATGAATTCATGCAGGATCATTTTCTTACTCCGCGGGTTGTGCAGGGCTGCCGTTGGTCAGTTGCCGGTTATGTTGCGTCATCCACGCGTCGGTTTCGGCTACATCCATGTAGGGACCCTTGCGGATGTATTTCAGCATCAGCCCCATCTCGACGATGAACAGGATCGAGTAGAGTGCCACGAACCCGGACAGGGTCAGCCCCACCTGCGCAACGCTGAGATTGGACACCGACAACGCGGTGGGCAGCACCCCGTCCACCGTCCAGGGCTGGCGGCCGTACTCTGCTACGAACCAGCCCATTTCGGCGGCGATCCAGGGGGCGGGAATGATGATTACTGCCATCCGCAACGCCCAGCGTGGGAAGCGCATGTTGTAAAACGAGGCCCGTATAAAGAAGAATGCCAGCACCGCGACGAAGGCAAAGCCCAGCCCCACCATGATACGGAACGCCCAGAACAGCGGCAGTACGCCGGGCACGGTATCGTTCGCCGCCATGGCGATCTGGTCGTCTGTCGCCAGACGCGGGTCGTCGACATATCGCTTCAGCAGCAGGGCAAAGCCCAGATCGGCGCTGTGGTCTTCGAACCTGGTGACGGTTTCGGTGCCTGCATTGTCGCGTGCCGCGCGGATTTCGATCAGTGCGTCATAGGCGATCAGCCCGTTGCGGATGCGGCCCTCGGCCTCGGTGACAAGCTCATTTATGCCCGGCATCTCGGTCGTCAGGGAGCGGGTGCCGATCAGCCCCATCACGAAGGGAACTTTCACCGCGTACTGGGTTTCACGCTCTTGCTGGTTGGGCATGCCAACAAGGTTGAACGGGGCGGGGGCGTCATGGGTTTCCCACATGCCCTCGATCGCGGCGAGTTTCATTTTCTGCGTATGGGTGGCCGAATAGCCGGACTCGTCGCCCAGGATTACCACCGAGAGCGCCGACGCAAGACCAAAGCTGGCTGCAACGGCGATGGAACGCCGGGCAAGTTCCGTGTGGCGGTTCTTCAGCAGATACCACGCAGACACCCCCAGCACGAAGACCGAGGCCGTTACGTACCCCGCCGAAACCGTGTGCACGAATTTCGCCTGGGCGACCTCGTTGAACATGACCTCGAAGAAGCTGGTCATCTCCATGCGCATGGTCATGGGGTTGAACCCGGCACCCACGGGGTTTTGCATCCAGCCATTGGCGATGAGGATCCAGAGTGCCGAAAAATTCGAGCCGATGGCCACCAGCCATGTCACCACGGCGTGGGTGACCTTGCTCATCCTGTCCCAGCCGAAGAACATCAGCCCGACGAAGGTTGCCTCCAGAAAGAAGGCCATCAGGCCCTCGATCGCCAGCGGCGCGCCGAAAATGTCGCCCACGTAGTGGCTGTAATAGGACCAGTTCATGCCGAACTGAAATTCCATGGTGATTCCCGTCGCCACCCCAAGGACAAAGTTGATGCCGAACAACGTTGCCCAGAATTTCGTCATCTGACGCCAGATCGGGCGGTTGGTCATCACATAGACCGTCTCCATGATCGCGACGATGATCGACAGACCAAGCGTCAGCGGCACAAAGAGAAAGTGGTACATGGCCGTCATGGCAAATTGCAGCCGTGACAGCTCTACGATGTCGAGTTCCATTCCCGGACCTCCTTCAGGCCGTTCCCTTCCACAAACATGTATTCTGAAAACATGTTAGAGTGTTTCTAAGAGTACAGGCGCGCAGGAGCATTGACTTATGTCAAAAAGGAAAATCTGAAATGCATCTTTAGTGCATCTGGATGATCCGCTCTGCCCAGTCGCGCTCGGCCCGCCGGTGCGAGGCCGTCAGGATGGTCGCCTCAGGCAAGATTCGGCGCAGACCAGCCAGCACCGTGTCGGCGGTGGCGCGGTCGAGTCCCTCGGTCGGTTCGTCCAGAAGCAGCAGGCCGGGACGGCGCAGCACGGCACGGGCCAGGACCAGCCGCCGCTGCTCGCCGCCCGAAAGGCCGGCACCGTTCTCTCGCAGGGGGGCATGCAGCCCCCCGCGCGCCGCAACCACGGAGGCAAGCGCCATGGCCTCCAGCACATCGCTGGCGCGTTCTTCTGTCAGAGCCGGGTCGGCCAGTGTCAGAACGTCGAAAAAACTGTTCCCTAACAGGGTACTGCGCTGTGGCAGGTATGTCAGTGCCGCCCGCAACTGTGCTGCGGGCAGGGTTGCCAGGTCGGTTCCGCTGAGAACCACCCGTCCGGATTCGGGCCGGATCAGGCGGGCGGCCAGGGCCAGAACGGTGCTTTTGCCGCTGCCGCTGGGTCCGGTCAGGGCCACCGTCTCACCCGGTTCGACCGACAGGGCGAAGCCTTCCAGCACCGGTCGCAGGGCCCCGGCATGGCGAAAGCAGATGTTTTCCATCCGCAGGGCGACGGCTTCGTCCCTGCGCGCGGGCCTCTTGGGGTGCGGTGCCTTATCCTCCGGGAGAAGCCGGCGTACATTGCGGGCGGCGTCCAGTATCCGGCCCAGCTCTGCCAGGCCACGCCGCACCGGCACGACGGTTTCCGACATTCCCATCGCAGCGAAAAACCCCAAGGCCGCCGCCGCAGGGGCGATTGCCCCCTGATGGGCCAGGCTGCCCCCAAGCCACAGCGCCCCCCCCGCCGAAATCGTCGCTGTGGCCGACAGCGCGACCCCCGCGCGCCGTTCCACGTGGTCGGTATCGTCGAGATTGGCGCGCAGGCGGGCTTCGGCCTCGGCCACGGAGGCGCCCTGATCGGTCAGATGGCCGTAAACCAGCAGGTCGTCGCGCGCGCGCAACATGTCGATCAGGCGGATGCGAAACGCCTGCAGGGCTTTCTCGGCTCGGCGCGAGGGCGCCAGCGCGCGGCGCGATGTCCACCACAGCGCCGCGGCAACGCCGAGCGTAAAGCTCAGCACCACCCAGGCGGCCAGAACCGGTGCGCTCAACCAGGACAGAAGCGCGAACGCTCCGGCGTAGATCAGAACCGCAGACACGGCCGGGATGAACAGGCGCAGGGCGATTCCGTCCAGTGCGTCCACATCGGCGATAAGCCGGTTGAGCGTTTCCGCCCCCCGAAGCTTGCCCAGCCGGGTAAAAGGCAACCCCAGGACGCCGCGCAACAGGTTGACGCGGATATCGGTCAGGCTTTTCAGTGTCGCGTCATGGGTCAGCAGCCGCTCGCCATAGCGTGCGGCCGTCCGGCCCAGTGCAAGCAACCTTACCCCGGCCGAAGGCTGAAACACGTTGAACGCAATACCGACCCCGGCCAGCCCGGCGGCCCCGGCGGCGGTGATGAACCACCCCGAAAGCCCCAGCAGCCCGACCCCCGCCGCCAGTACCAGTACCGCCAGCGTCGTGCCGCGCATCAGGGCCTTGGGCTGGGCGCGCCAGATCAGGCGCAGGATATATAGCACGTTTTTCATGCCCCGGCCTCCCCGTGCAGGGCGATCTGCCGTTTCATCCGCGCCGCCAGCGCGGGATCGTGGGTAACGACGATCACCGCCGTTCCCTGTGTGGCCATTTGCAGAAGGCCGCTGGTGACCTGGGCGGCGGTTTCCTCGTCAAGATCTGCGGTGGGTTCATCGGCCAGCAGGATCTGCGGGTGGGCATGGGCCGCGCGGGCAAGGATCAGCCGCCGGGCCTCGCCCCCCGATACGCCCATGCCGTTTTCGCCCAACTGGGTGTTCAGACCTCGGGGCAAGGTGGCCACGACGCCGTCTGCCGCAGCCAGCGTCAGCGCACGGTCCAGCGTGTGATCCGTGCCCGGACGGGCGGCCAGCGTGAGGTTGCGCCGCAGGCTTCCCGAAAGAAACCGCGGGGCCTGGGGCATCCAGCCCAGCCCGCCGCGCCAGGCATCGGCGGTTTCCGGCGTCAGCACCGATCCGCCCAGCCGTATCTCGCCGGCCTCCGGTGCTTCCAGTCCGGCCAGCAGGCGCAGAAGCGACGATTTTCCGGCACCGCTCGCCCCGGTGATCGCAAGCGTTTCGCCGGGAGCAAGGTCGAAATCCGGGTAGTGAATTACCGTGCCGCCGGGCAGGCGGTGGGCCAGCTCCCGGACTGACAGCACTCCGGAAGGCAGGGCAGGCGCGGGCATGCCGGTGCCAAGGAATGAGGTCTCGGGCTGGGCCTCGAGCTCTGCCAGTTCGCGCGCCACGGCGTTTGCGTCGGCCTTGTCATGCCATGCGGCGGCGAGATCGCGCAGGGGCTGGAAATAATCCGGAGCCAGCAGGAGCAGGAAAATCCCCTCCGCCACCGTCAGCGGGGTGCCCCATGCGCCGAAACTCAACTCCCCCAGAAGGGAAAAGCCCACGTAGACCGCCACCATCGCCACGCCCAGGGCGGCGAAAAGCTCAAGCACCGTCGAGGACAGGAAGGCAATGCGCAACACCTCCATCGTACGGGATCGCAGCCGGTCGGCGGCGGTTCTGAACTGTGCGGTCGTATGCTCGGCGGCATCCAGAAGGCGGATGTCGACCAGGGCGCTCAGCCGTTCCAGCAACAGCACGTTCATGTCCGAGACTTCCCGCATCTGGCGTTCGCTTGCTTCTTTGGCGGCGATTCCCACGAGGGCCATGAAGACCGGAACAAGTGGCCCCGCGATCAGCAGAACCAGTGCCACGGCCCACGAAAAATAAGCCGAAATCCCCAGGATGACAAAAGGCAGGACCGTCGAACGGCGCCGGGCCGGGGCATAGCGTGTCAGGTAAGGGGTGAGCGCGGCGAGTTTTTCCGCGGCCAGAGTCGCGGTCCTGGCGGCGGGCGGACGCGCCGGGTCGTTCGCGCGGCGGCGCGTTTCACGGGCAATCAGTGCGGCGCGTTCCCGTGCCAGAACGGTGTCGGCGGCCCGGAAGGCCAACGCCCCGGCGTGGCTGTCCAGCGCGGCGCGCGCAAGACCCAAAACAATGAACATGACGGCGTAAAGTGCGGGGCTGCCGGTGTAGGCGCCCGGCTCCAGCATTTGCGCGATGGAAACAGACACCGCCCCCGCCTGGACCAGCCAAAGAAGCGACGAGACCACCCCCAGATCGCCCGAGCGCCGCAGAAGCCTGCGAACCGGTTGGGTCATCTTTTCGAGCCTTGCGGCGGCGGGGTCGGGCCTTTTCTTGCGCCGGGGTCTCACATCCTGCCTCTTGCGGGCCTGTCCTGCCGGGCGGAATGTCCCGAAAAGAAGGCGCTTGCCTGATTCTGCGAAGGGGTTATGTTTACAAAAATATGCATTCGCAATGGTTCAAAACCGGAAGCGGATATTACACAGCAAAGCGGAAGAGCGCATGCGTCTGACAACTCGTACAAATATTGCCATGCGGGCCCTCATGTATTGCGCCGTGAATTCCGGACGTATCGTTCGAAAATCAGATATCGCCACGGCTTGCAATACTTCGGAGAACCACATGGCACAGGTTATCAATACCCTGAGCCATCACGGCCTGGTGAAAACCACGCGTGGCCGCAACGGCGGTCTGACGCTTGCAAAGCCACCCGAGGAGATTTCTGTCGGTCACGTATTCCGCAAACTCGAATCCGGCGTACCTTTCGCGGAATGCTTTGATCCGGTTACGAATACCTGCCCGATTTCGTGCTGCTGCAAGCTTCAGGGGGCGTTACATGCCGCCCTTGCGGCGTTTTACGGAACGCTCGATCAGGTCAGCCTTGCGGATCTCGTGCAGGGAAATGAGAGCCTGAAAGAGGTGTTGCACCTGGTCTGAAATCGTGTGGGGCAGGGTCTCCGGCCTCTGTTCGAGACAGTACTGGCGTGCCGGCAGTCATGTGTTCTGCGCAGTGCTGGGCGCCCAGGGCGTGGCAGGTCCGGCCCTGACCAGAGTGAACGATTCCCGCGCGAGTCTGGCTGGGGCAGAAGACATGACGGCGAATGTTGTCCCTGAACGGTTTTCGGCGTGGCGAAATAG
This sequence comes from Rhodovulum imhoffii, assembly GCF_003046545.1. Classification (GTDB taxonomy): domain Bacteria; phylum Pseudomonadota; class Alphaproteobacteria; order Rhodobacterales; family Rhodobacteraceae; genus Rhodovulum; species Rhodovulum imhoffii. The sequence continues at coordinate 13,128 of NZ_QAAA01000001.1, forward strand.
TTTCAGTTCGCATTGGATTGGGGGAATTCGCAGGTGCAGCGTTGCGGGCCGATCCCTTTTTCAGCATGGTCGTGACGTGCAGTAAGTTTCTCATCCAGTTTCAACAGGGCGGTATGAGCCAGAATCATCAACAGCCGCAGCCCGCAGAAAAGCAAAGCGCGGGCCACGGGCGGGCCGGGCGTTTGGGTCTGGTGCTCTACAGGGTCGTTCGCGGGTTGCAACCCGGCCACAAGGCCGCGATCTTCCTGCTGTTCGACATGTTGCTTGTGCCGGTCTGTTTTGTCCTCGCGCTGGAGTTGCAAGTCGCCCGGCTGTGGCCGCGGGAGGTTTTGGGAAACACGGCATACCTTGTTTTTCTCCTTACGATCGGGGCCGGTTTGCTGTCCTACCTGCTTGGGATGCATCGGATCAAGCTGAAGGCCTATGAAACGCACGGGATTCTGAAGACGGGAATCTTTTCGGTATGCCTTGCCGTTTTCGGCGGAGCCCTGAATACGCTTGCGGGGGGGGTGGTCAATGCCGTCGTTTTCGTTCTGTTCGGGATGCTGGTCTTTCTTCTGGGCGCCGGGGCGCGGCTGTTCGGAATTCAGATTTTGGGCTGGGTTTACCGGCAGGGTCAGCACCGCGCGCCGGTGCTGATCTATGGGGCCGGTCGGACGGGGATTCAACTGGCCGCCGCGCTCAGCCGGGATGAGCGCATCGAACCCGTTGCCTTCATCGACGACAACAGCGGCCTCCAGAACATGGTTGTGGGGGGGCTGCGGGTCTTTTCACCTGCGGAGTTGTCGCGTCTGGTGACGGAAAAGGGGATTCGCCGGGTACTGCTGGCCATGCCCAGCGAATCCCGGCCGCGCCAGCTTCGTATTGCGCGCCGGCTGGAAAAGATGGGGCTGGATGTTCAGGCGCTGCCCTCGTTTGCCCAGCTGGCCGGAGAGGCGGGGCTGGTCGAGCAACTGGCGCCGATCTCGCCTTCGGAACTGATCGGGCGAATGATGCTGGACGGGGATTTGCCTCAGGTTTCGGATCGCTACGCGGGCAAGTCTGTCATGGTGACCGGCGCCGGGGGGTCCATCGGGTCGGAATTGTGCCGGCAGGTCATGGCGTGCGGGCCCTCTCGTCTGGTGCTGTTCGAGATCAGCGAAGTCGCGCTTTACAAGATCGATATGGAACTGCGCGCTCTCGCCGAGGAAACCGGCGTACAGTTGATCTGCGTTCTCGGGTCGGTTCTGGACACGGCGTGCGTGACGATCGCGCTGAGCCGCCACGATGTCGATATCGTCCTGCATGCCGCCGCCTACAAGCATGTGCCGATCGTCGAAGAGAACGAACTTGCGGGCCTGTTGAACAACGTGTTCGGGACGCGGGTTCTGGCCGAGGCCGCGGTGGCCGCCGGGGTCGACAGCTTTGTCCTGATCTCGACGGACAAGGCGGTCCGTCCGACCAACATCATGGGGGCATCCAAGCGGATGGCGGAACTGGTCATACAGGATCTTGCCCAGCGCAGCGTTGCAACCGTCATGTCGATGGTACGGTTCGGCAATGTGCTTGGATCGTCCGGTTCCGTCATTCCCTTGTTCAAGGATCAGATTTCACGCGGCGGTCCGGTGACGGTGACACATCCGGATGTGACCCGGTACTTCATGTCCATCCCCGAGGCCGCACGGCTGGTCTTGCTGGCCGGGTCTTTTGCGCAGGGGGGGGATGTGTTCGTGCTGGACATGGGCAAGCCGGTGCCGATCCTCATGCTTGCGCGGCGCCTGATCGAGGCCTCCGGCTACACCGTGCGCGATGCGGACAATCCCGATGGCGACATCGAGATCGCGTTCACCGGGCTGCGGGCGGGAGAGAAGTTGCACGAGGAACTCCTGGCCGGGGCGGGACAGCTCAAGACACCGCATCCACGCATTCTGCGCGCGCAGGAGGATGTGCTGTCCCAGATAGAGGTTGCGTCCATGTTGCGCGACCTTAACACTGTGATCGAGCAGGCCGATGCGTCCGGCGCACGCGAGATTGTGAGGCGCTGGGTAAAAGGTTACAACGCGCCGGGCGCGGGGGTCTCCGGCGGTAACCACGCCGGAACCGCAACCTGACGCGACATGCCGGGGTGAAACAGGGGGTAGTATGACAAGACCGATACAGCGAATGGCCCGGGCAGGCCTTTTGGGGGCGGTTGCCGCCATGGCCATGACGCCCGCCCTGGCGCAACAGACCGATTTGAGCAAGCGCCCGTCCCTTAACTTTTACGGTGTGCCTGGCCTGATCGACATGCCCTCGGGCGAGGCTTTGCCCGATGGTGAATTCGCCGTATCCCACGCACGTTTCGGCGGCATCAGCCGCACCACCGTGACCTTCCAGTTTTCGCCGCGGATATCGGGCAGCTTCCGCTATTCCGGCACCTCGGACTGGAACGATGTCGTGCCCAGCAATTTCGACACCTACTACGACCGCAGCTTCGATCTGCGCTTCCTGCTGCTGCGTGAAGGGCGCTACATGCCTTCGGTTACGCTTGGGTTGCAGGATTTCGTCGGCACGGGTTTGTCCTCGGCGGAATATCTCTCCGCCACCAAGCAGGTTCTGCCGGGCGTGAAGGTGACCGGGGGGATCGGCTGGGGCCGTCTCGGGACTTATCAGGATATCGGCACCCTTTTCGGAGATCGTCCGGAAATCGAGATCGGAGAGGGGGGAAAATTCAATTCCACCCAGTGGTTCAAGGGGCCGATCGCCCCCTTCGCGGGCATTGACTGGGCGGTAACGGAAAAACTGACCTTCAAGGCGGAGTATTCCTCCGACAAATATGTTCAGGAGGCCGGGCGCCGGAAGGTGTTCAAGCGTGACAGCCCCTTCAATTTCGGGGTCGAGTATCAGGTCAACGACACGCTGCGTGTCGGGGCCTATTCGCTTTACGGCAGTGAATTCGGCGTGATGGCATCGGTGATGCTGAACCCCAACCGACCGCCGAATCCGGGTGTCATCGGACCCGCGCCGACCCCTGTCGGGCATCGTCCCTCCCCCGTCGCGGATCCGGACGCCTGGTCGCCCGAGTGGATTGAACAGGATGGCGCCCGGGAAATTCTCGGCACGAACCTTGCCAAACAACTCGATGCCGACGGGCTGGAGCTGGAGGGCCTGTCCCTGACCGCGCGTCAGGCTGAACTCCGCTTCCGCAACTCGCGCTACGATTCCTCCGCGCAAGCGGTGGGCCGGGTGGCCCGCGCGATGACGCGGGCGTTGCCCGCCTCGGTCGAAACTTTCCGCATCGTGCCGGTGGTCAATGGTGTGCCCGCTGCCGCGGTAACCCTGCGACGCTCCGATGTCGAACGGCTGGAAAACGCACCCAACGGTGCGCAGGCCCTGCACCGGGTGGCGACACTTTCCGATGGTGGCGGGGTGTCCGCCGTCCCGCCGGTGCCCGGGGCTTATCCGCGTTTCAACTGGTCCTTCGGCCCGTTCGTCCGGACCAGCCTGTTCGACACGGATGATCCGGTTCTCGCGGATCTGGGGCTGCGGCTGAGGGGCAGCTATGAACTCGCTCCCGGTCTGGTGTTGCGCGGTTCTGTGTCGCACCGCCTGTTCGGAAACCTCGACCAGGCGGTCGTGGAAGAGGACCCGGCGCTGCCGCAGGTGCGCTCGGATGTGGCGCGCTACGATCAGGAAACGGAGTTCGCGCTCGATTCGCTTACGGCGAACTACTATTTCAAGGCCTCTCAGGATATCTATGGGCGCGTGACCGCAGGGTATCTGGAGCAAATGTTCGGCGGGGTCTCCGCAGAGCTGCTTTGGCGTCCGGTCGAAAGCAAACTCGGCCTGGGGGCGGAGATCAACTATGCCCGCAAGCGCGATTACGATGGCGGGTTCGGTTTCAGGGATTACGACGTCATCACCGGACATGTCTCTGCCTATTACGATCTTTGGGAAGACTATCAGGTCCAGCTTGACGTCGGGCGTTATCTTGCCGAGGACTATGGTGCCACCCTGAGTGTCGACCGGGAATTTGCCAACGGGTGGAAGGTCGGGGCTTTCGCGACCATTACCGACGTGAGTTCGGAAGACTTCGGAGACGGGTCGTTTGACAAGGGGGTTCGCATTTCAATGCCGCTTACCTGGTTCACTGGTGTGCCCAACACGTCCAGTGTGGGAACCGTCGTGCGGCCCTTCACCCGCGACGGCGGCGCAAGGCTGTCCGTTGGCGGCCGCCTGAACGAAACCATCCGCGAGTATCACAAGACAAGGTTGGATGCCCAATGGGGGAGGGTCTGGCGATGAGGCTGTACCTGTTCGCACTGCTGTCGTCCGCACTGCTGGCGGGATGCAGTTCCGAGGAAAACGAGACAAGCCCCCTGAAATTGCTGGTAAACCGCTTTAACGCCGATGAGACCCCTGTTCAGCCGACACGGGCCAGCATCGCGGGGTTCAGGGATCCGTTGCTGCTGGTGCAACTGGAAAACGGAACCTCTTCGTTTCTGGTGCGCACTCGCACGAACGGGGCGGACCGGATCTGGCAAAGCGCGGATGGCGTTTCTCTGACGCTCACCCACGGCATGCTGCGGGCCACGCGGGGCATGGGGCAGGATCTGATGTCGGCCAGCGTGCCCGCCCTTTCGGCGGGCGCTGCCGTGGAGCGTGTCCACTACTATTACGACTGGTCGGGCGAGACACAGGTTCAGCGCTGGACTTGCAGCAGGGTTAACCTAGGGGCGCATACGGTCGATGTGCTTGAGCGCAGCTACCGCGTGCTCCGTACAGATGAGACCTGCAACCTTGACGGGAAAGTGATTCGCAACACGTATTGGCGGGATTCTTCCGGTTTCATTCGGCAATCGCGGCAATGGGTCAGCGATGGTGTCGGCTACGCCACACTCTCGCGTGTTGTAGACTGAATTTAGTTAATAAAAGGTTTGGACAGGGCGTAAACAATGGTATAGGTGCGCTTGGGATCGAAATGCATCTTTAGGAGATTAACCATGAAGAAAGTGACTTCGCTTGCTCTGGCATCTGCCATGGCCATCGCTGCGGCGTCCGGCGCTTACGCTGGTGGACCGGTAATCGTTGAGGACGAGCCCGAGCCCATCGTTGCGCCCGCGACCGGCTCCAGCGTCGGCGCCATGCCGATCCTGGCTGGCGTTGCCGCTGCTGCCATCATCTGGGCGATTGCCGACGATGATGACGACGACGACGATGATGACAGCTCGTCCGCTCACCACGATTGATCGACGTTTCACGTCAGGAATTTTTGCGAGCCCGCGCCGATGCGCGGGCTCGTTTCATGTGTTTGTCATCCCCACGTTGCATATAGGCGGGGGGCCTTTCTGCGGCGTGCCCCAAAATGCCACGGTACTGCAAGGCAAACGAGCGGTGACAGACGATGACGACGTACTGGCCTCCCGGCGGGTCTGACGATGTAATCCGGCAGTTGCGCAAACGCCACCTGCCCGATCTGGAGCATGTGGATGTCGCCGGGCTGTTGCGGAATCCGGCACTGGGGCGACGGGCGGTCGTTTCGTCCTTTGGCGCGGAAAGCGCCGTCTTGCTGCATTATATCAGCCGAATAGCCGCGGATATTCCCGTTCTGTTCCTCGACACGGGGCGGCATTTCAAGGAAACCCTGATCTATCGCGACCAACTGGTGATGGAGTTGGGGCTTGACCTGCATGTGGTGCGCCCCGATCCGCGCCTGATCGCCGAGGAAGACGCCAACGCCACGTTGTGGTCGCGTGATCCGAACATGTGCTGCGCCCTGCGCAAGACATTCCCGCTTCAGGATGCCCTCGAGGGGTATGACACCTGGATTTCGGGACGCAAACGCTACCAGGCTGAAACCCGCTCCGCGCTGCCCCTGATCGAACGGGACGGGACGCATCTCAAGATCAACCCCATGGCGCTTTGGACGCGTGAGGACATTGTCGCCTATTTCGAACGCCACGTCCTGCCGCGCCATCCGCTTGAGGCTCTGGGATATCTATCGATCGGCTGCGCCCCTTGCACCCGTCCGGTGACCGGGGGCGAAGACCTCCGTGCCGGGCGCTGGGCCGGAACACCGGAAAAAACCGAATGTGGCATCCATCTCGGCCCGGATGGGCATTTCGTGCGCTCGGGCCGGTAAAAGACCTCGACAGGCCGGGGAAACGCCCCAAGTCTGGAAAGGAAACCGGTATGGGGCGTATCATGGGTGTGAACACGGTCAAGGTCTCGGCGGGCGACGCGTATGAGGTTCTTTACGCAGGCTGGCAGGCGCAGAAGACGGGGGCGATGCTGGCGTCCTATATGCTGCATGGGCGCCCCGGCGTCGGGAAGACGCAGATGGTTCAGCACCTGTCAGACGCTATCGGGGCACGCCTGTTCGACCTGCGCCTGACAACGATTGAACCGCAAGACCTGCGCGGCTTGCCTTATTACGATCATGCTGCCGGCAAAACCACATGGTATCGTCCCGAAGATCTGCCCGACGACCCGGAAACCCCGTCTGTTCTGTTTCTCGACGAACTGACGGCGGCGTCGCCCTACCTTCAGCCCACCGTTTACGGCCTGTTGCAGGAGCGCCGCGTCGGTCGTCACCGTCTGCCTGACAGCGTCTTCATCGTTGCCGCCGGCAATACAGTGGAAGACGGTGCCATTGCCTACGAAATGAATACCGCGCTTTCGGATCGATTATTGCACCTGCATGTCGAGGCGGTGGCCACCGACTGGCTTGACAATTACGCCGTGCCGCGTGGTCTGCACCCGGCCGTCATTGCCTTTATCAAGACCCGTGCCGACCTTCTGGAGACAACGGAGGCGGCGCTGGATCAGGGCCACATGATCGCCTGTACCCCCCGCAGTTGGGAGCGTGTCAGCGACATCCTGAACGCGATTGAAGAGCGCAAGCTGCGTAACATTCTGGTGGCGGGCACGGTGGGGGATGCGGTGGCGGCGGATTTTGCGCTGGTGGCCGACGATATCGCGGCCACAGTGCAGGTGACGCAGATGCTGGAGGCCGACCGCAAGCGCCGCATCGCCCTTTACCCCGCCACGATGCACGGGCTGAACGCGCTGATCTATGGGCTGGTGGGGGTGCTGAACGCCCGAAACGCCCCGGACGTGATCGACATCATGGCCGATATCCGCAAGCTGGCGGATCTGCGCGATGAAGGGGAATTCTCCCGCATGCCTCTGGGGGAGCTTTGCACCTACGGCTTTGAAACGCTTATCCGCAAAGGCCTGGACCAAGGGCTGGAGCAGGCGTTCCTCGGCTCCCGCGCGTATCGTGCCTATGCCGAAGAGCGCAAGGCCGCCGGGCTGGCGTGATGGGGTCACGCCACTCCGTACGTGCCACGCGGGCACTGCGCAAGCTCTCTGAGGTGGACCCGGCCTTTGCCGCGCTGTCACTGTGGTGCCGTCACCGTGACGCTGCGGGCGCCGACCCCGCCTGGACGGACGGGCGTACCATCTTCTATGGAGAACTGTTTGAGTCATTCTCTCTGGATGAGCAGATCGGCTTGTGTGCGCATCAGATTCTGCACGTCGCTTTCCGCCATGTCCCGCGGGCGCGAAGCATGTTCCTGCGTTTCGGGGATGCCTATGACGACGAGATCTATAACCTTGCCACCGACGCCATCGTGAATGAGGCGCTGTTTCTCTCCGGTTACATTCTGCCGCGTCCTTGCGTGACGCTTTCGGGCCTGTTGCGCAGCGCCCTGCATGAGGATCTGCCTCCCGAAAGGGCGATTGCCAGCGTGGATGCCGATGCCCTTTACGTCCGGCTGATGCTGGCCACGCCGCGGGGCGGGCGGCCGGGCGATGAGGCCGCCGGCCGTAGGGGGGCGGGGCAGGGCAAGGGCATGCGGGGGGAAGACACTCCGGCGGAGGCCGCCCGTGTCTATGCCCGCAAACAGGGATTCCGCCCGGACATGGAGACCGCCGGCGCCGACCCTGACAGCAACGGCCCGGAGGAAGAGGGCGAGTGGCGCCAGCGCCTTGCGCGGGCGCTGGCACAGGGGCGCATCGCGGGCGCGGGGATCGGAGCGCTGGGGCATCGTATCGCCGATATCCCCGAGCCTCGCACCCCGTGGGAGGTCGTCCTCCGGGGGCTGCTGGCCCGTGCGGTTCAGCAGCATCCGCGCCGCAGCCATGCCCGCCCCACGCGGCGCTGGATTGCCCTGGACGATCTGGCCCGCGCACAGGGGCGGCCGGAACCGGCCTATGAGCCGGGGATTCTCCACCGGACAGATGTGCCGAAAATCGCCGTGGGTCTCGACAGTTCCTCTTCCATCGACGGGCCGCGGCTGGCGCTTTTCGCCGCGCAGGTGGCGGGGATCGGGCGCCGCACGGGGGCCGAGGTGCACGTGCTGGTCTTCGACACGCAGGTTCGCCGCCACGAGATCATGCACGGCGGGGACTGGGAAAGCCGAATCCTCGACATTGCCTTCAGCCGGGAGGGGGGCACCGCTTTTGGCGACGTGCTGGAGCAGGCGGCAAACCTGCGCCCGTCGGCGATCGTGATCCTGACAGATCTTGAGGCCCCCGTCGGACCCGCGCCGGGACGGATGCCCGTGATCTGGGCCGTGCCCGAGCCGCCTTCCGCCGCGCCCCCTTTCGGCCGGGTTCTCAGCCTGGAGCGGTAGCGGCCATCGCTTCCAGCCGGGCATGGGCCGAAATACCACGGGCCTCCAGCGAAACGGGACGAAAAAAGATGTTTTCCGCCTGATTGACGCGCTGCAACAGGGCTTCGTCAAACCCGGCATCGAACAGTTTTTCCGCAATCAGGGTGCGCTCTTCGTCATCCAGTTCCAAGACCAGCGGGGTCTTGCCCTCTGTGTGCTGGACGGAAACGACTGTCAGCGGCACAACGCGGGCCAGCGCGGATTGCTCCACCACCAGATACAGCTCTCCGGTTTTCAGGCCGCGCCGGGCGGCGATGCGGGTCAGCAGGCCCCGGCCGCGGACCTGCAACAGGTCCAGTGCGCGGGCGCGGGTCGTTTCGTCGGCCATCTGGCGGCGCTTTTGCGGACTGGAAATGGACAGAACGTGGTATTCCACGAAATAAAGCGCCAGAAACATCAGTGCCGGAGCCTGCGCGATGGGCAGGGCATAGTCTGGAAACAGCAGCACCGCGACAGGAAATGGCGACAGGCCCAGCAGGTAGCGGGGGAACTGGAACTCAAGGAATATCCGCCAGAACATGCCGCTGAACGGTCCTCCGCGCGGCAGCAGGGCCAGGCCTTTCTCGATGACCTTGCCGGGCGCCTTGCGCAACTTGATCGCGTTAGGGCCCGACAGGCGGGACGGAGAAATGATATAAAGCATTGCTTTGTTCCAGTTCTGTCTTCAGGCATCTTAGCGGGACAGGCCCGGCGGTCCAGAGCGGGGCTGTCTTGAAGCTGTCGTCAACCTTTGGTCGAGATAAGACGCAGCGGCAGGGTTTCATCCTGCTGCAACGCGGCATAGCTTGACTGAAGGAACCCGAGAGGCCGACATGCCCGACACTCATCCCTATGAAACGCTGGATCGTGCCCTGCGCGCCAGCCGTGCCCGCATCACCAGCGGTGTTTCTCCCCATGCGGCCCTGTCGGCCTGGATGGACTGGGCAATGCACCTTTCCCGTGCGCCGGGGCGCCAGATGGAACTGGCCCATCGTGCCCAGAAAAACGGCCTGAAACTGTTGCGCGCCGCGCTGGGCGGCGGCGATGCGCCTTTCGCCCCCGATCCGCAGGATCACCGTTTCGTGCATCCCGGCTGGTCGGTACTGCCTTTCAGCCTGTGGAAGAACGCCTTCCTGGCCACGCAGGACTGGTGGGATTGTGCCACCGCCCCCCAACGCGGCGCACGTGCACAAAGTACCCAGCGGGTGAATTTCGCCGCGCGGCAGATGCTGGACGTGATGTCGCCTTCCAACCATCCGGTTCTGAATCCGGAGATTCTGCAAAAGATCGTGGAAACGAAGGGTGCCTGCCTGGCCGGTGGTGCGCGTCACCTGGCCGAAGATACCCTGCGAACCGCAACCGGCGAACGGCCCGAACCTTCCGGAACCTACAAGCTTGGGGAGACGCTGGCCTGTACGCCGGGCAAGGTGGTCTTCCGCAACGATCTGTTCGAGCTGATCCAGTATGCCCCCACCACCGAGGCCGTCCACCCGGAGCCGGTGTTGATCGTCCCGGCATGGATCATGAAATACTATATCCTCGATCTCAGCCCCCATAATTCGCTGGTCCGCTGGCTTGTGGGGCAAGGTCATACGGTATTTGCGATTTCCTGGTGCAACCCCACCAGCGCAATGCGCGACAAGTCGCTGGAGGATTATCGTATATCCGGCGTGATGGCGGCCCTCGACGCGGTCTCTGCCATTCTGCCCGGCCGGAAGGTCCATGCCTGCGGGTACTGCCTTGGCGGAACGATCTTGTCGATCGCTGCGGCCACGATGGCGCGTGACGGTGACACGCGACTGGCGTCGATCACGCTTCTGGCGGCGCAGACCGATTTCACCGAGGCCGGTGAATTGATGCTGTTCCTTGACGAGGCGCAAGTGGCGTATCTCGAAGACATGATGTGGGATCAGGGGGGTCTTTCGCAGGAGCAGATGTCAGGCGCGTTCCGCGCGTTGCGGGCGCCCGATCTCGTCTGGACCCGTGCGGTGCGGCGTTATCTGATGGGGCTGGAGGAGCAGGAGTTCGACATCTCGTTCTGGAACGCCGATGCCACGCGGATGCCCTACCGGATGCATTCCGACTATCTGCGCGGACTGTTCCTTGAAAACAGACTGACGGCGGGGCGGTTCGCGGTGGAAGGTCGGGTGATCGCGCTCAAGGACATTTCTGCCCCGACCTTTGTTCTGGGAACCGAGAAAGACCATATCGCGCCCTGGAGGTCCGTCTACAAGACGACCCTGTTCACCGACAATGCCCTGACCTTCGTTTTGACCGGGGGTGGGCATAATGGCGGTATCCTCAGCGAGCCGGGCCACAAGGGGCGGCATTACCGCATCGGGCACCGCCGACCGGGGGCGGACTACATGGATCCGGAAAGCTGGTTCGCCTGCCATGGCCCGCAGGAAGGATCCTGGTGGCTGGAATGGGGGCGCTGGCTGGCCCGGCACTCGGGCGCGCGGGGCGCGCTGCCGCCGATGGGCCGCGCGGATCTGCCGCCACTGGGGGAGGCGCCGGGCACTTACGTCTTCCAGAGGTGATCAGACCTCGATCCAGATCGTGACCGGGCCGTCATTGGTCAGGGAGACCTGCATGTCCGCGCCAAAACGCCCCGTTTCTACCGGGACCTCCTGTGCGCGCAAAGCCTCGGCGAAATGCAGGTAAAGGCGCTTGCCGTCCTCGGGTGGGGCGGCAGAAGAAAAACCGGGCCGGTTGCCGCTGCGCGTATCGGCTGCCAGCGTGAACTGGCTGACCACCAGTGCCGCGCCGCCGGTATCGCGCAGGGACAGGTTCATCTTTCCCTGCGCGTCCTCGAATATGCGCATTCGGGCGATTTTCGTGGCCAGTTTCCCGGCCTCGGCCCCGGTGTCGCCACGCATCGCGCAGACGAACACCAAAAGACCCGGCCCACAACGCCCGATGATGTGCCCCTCCACCCGCACGGCGGCTTCGCGGACGCGCTGAACCAGCGCCCTCATGCCGGTTTCCGGGAAGCACCCTTGTGGGCAATGCTTTCACTGGCGATCCGAATGGCGGTTTCCATCACGGCGTGCAGGGTTTCCGGCGTCATCGTCGATACCGACAGGCGGTTCATTTTGCCGTGCTGCGCCAGGGCGGCCATAAGACCGGCGTTAAAGCTGTCTCCCGCGCCAACCGTGTCTGTTTCGGCGACTTTGGTTGCGGGCAGGGCCAGCCGTGTGCCGTGGGTAAAGGCCACCGCCCCCTCCGCCCCCAGCGTCAGGCAGACCAGCCCCGGCCCATGGGCCAGGAACCCGTGCGCCTTCTCTTCCGCATTGCCGGGGCCTTCGAGCCAACTCAGGTCTTCGGCGGAGAGTTTGACGATATCGGCCAGCGCGATCATCCGGTCCAACCGGTCGCGGAAGGCTTGCTCGTCTTCGATCGCGGCGGGGCGAATGTTTGGGTCGAGCAGGGTGATGCGGGCGGAAGTTTCCTGTGCCATCAGGGTTTCGAACGCGGTGGCGCTGGGGTCTCCGGTCAGGGAGATACCCCCGAGAACAAGAGCTTCGACACTGTCCGGCAGGGGGGGGAGGTCGTCGAAGGTGAGCTGCCGCCCGGCACTGCCCGTGTCCTCGAACCTGTAGCGGGGAGTGCCGTTTTCCAGGGTGACCAAAGCGCGCGGGCTGGGGCTGTCGCTCAGCGGGCACAGATCGAAGGAAACCCCGGCGTCCTTCAGCCCTTTGCAAAGGCGCTGCCCTCCTGAATCGTGGGAGAGGCCCGCCAACAGACCGGCGCGCTGTCCCAGGCGGGCCAGTAGAATTGCGGTGTTGTAGGCGGCACCTCCCGGACGTTCGATGCCGTCAGGCAGTATGTCGATCAGCGCGTCGCCGCAGCACAGGATCATGGATGTCCTCCGGTTTTCCCAGAATTACCTTTTGCCCGGCCCGGTCGCAATCAGGACTTGAGACGGGTAAGGGGCATTTTTATCGCTGCGGCTCCATCGGGTGCCAGGCAGGGCCCATGGATGTGTCTCGCATCGGGAGGCTCGCGGGGTCGTTTGGGTCTGTCGCCTGTGCGGGGGATCTCAGCGGTGTCTCGGATGCAAGAGATATGTCTCCGGCCCGGCCTGTGGAAAACGGCCGAGCGCCCGCCCTGTCCCCAATCGCGAATGTCGGCCCCGCGCGGACCGGAGAGAGCCCAGGGCAGGTAAGCTCAGAACCCCGCACCTCCTTGGTTTTGTGCGATGAGGTATCCAATGACGATGGCCAGAAGCACCCCGGTCAGGACGGCCAGGACGATTTTTGAGGCAGACCATGGGCGCTCCCCCTGCACCCGTCCGGTGCGCCCGTTCACGACGAAACGATAGGTCTTGCCCCGGAACTTGTAGGCGGCAAGCCAGACCGGCAGCAGGATGTGTTTGAACGTCACGCCGGACAGTTCCGTTTGCAGGCTGTGGATTTGCTGCCGGTCGCCGCCAATATCGAACCGTACGTCGCGGCGGATGACGTTGTCCATCGCCGCGCGGGCCTCGGTAAAGCCATCGCTCAGCTCCACTGTATAAGCTTCGGCCCGGAACCCCGCGAGGTATTCCGGCGTATAGGGTTCCAGTGCCGAAAGGTCCCACGGTTCCAGCCCATCGGTGTAGCGTTTTGGCAGGCTGCGTGAGGCCAGGACAAGAACATCGTCGAAAAAGCGGGCGACCCGGCCTGAAACAGGGGTCCAGCGGACCTTGGGCACCTGAACGTGCTGGCGCTCTCCGTTGCGGATCACGGTTCGGGTTTCGTAATAGACGATACCGCGTGCCCCGCTGTAACGGCTGTGCGTATTGGCATCGAATGTCCAGTAAGGGACGTAGATACCCTGCATCCGTCGTCCCTTTCGGGCGTAGTCGCGCAGCCCGTTCGGAGCGAACCACAACCGTCCCAGCCACTGCCTCACGGCGGTCTGCGCGGTGGCTTCGTCCAGCGCGAAGGGCAGCAGGCCGCGTGGTTTGATATGCCGGTGCGTGCCCGTGCCGGTGACCACGGGCGCGGCGCAGAACGGGCATTCGGCGGCGTGTGTGTCGGTGTCGAACGCCACCGCTGCGCCGCAATTGGTGCAATTGAGAACACGGGTTTCCTCGATCTCCGTTTCGGGCAGGGCGGCGTCCAGCGCGCGGCGGAAGTCCAACTCGCTGATCGAGGCGGCCCAGGGCCCGGTTTCGGTAATCGGTTCGGTATGACCGCAATGGTCGCAGGTCAGGGCGCCCCGGTCCGGAGCAAAGCGCAAATCCGCCCCGCAGGCTTCGCACGGGAAACGGTGTGCGACCGGCGCGCCGGGCTCAGGCAGTATTGGCATGGTGGGTCAGACTTCGGGCGGTGGCGGCGGGGCGACGGTAAAGAGCAGGGCCAGTTCCGTGATGTCTTCGGCCCGTTTCCAGCCATCCTGACCGGGCGTCCATACCCAGGTGTCACGCTTCAGGCGCCCTTCAGAGACCATGCGGCCCATATCCGCGCGGGAAAAGGGGCCGCTGGTCTGCCCGTTTTCCGTTATATGCCATACATGCTCTGCCGGCGGCGGCGGTGGGGGCGCTGCGCTGACGGCCTGTGGCAGGGTCCCCCAGGGCCCCATCTGTGCCATCGCCATGCCCATGCCCGCGCCAAGCCCTGCGGCCATCCCCCCGCCCGCTGGGTTTTCGGCGGCGGCGCTCATTGCTTCGGCGGCGGAATATTGTGTGAAGCGGCCCAGATCCCCCACCAGCCCCATGGAGGTTCGTTTGTCCAGCGCCGCCTCGACGGCGGGCGGCAGGCTGATGTTTTCGATGTAGAGTTCCGGGATTGTCAGGCCATAGCCGTCCAGCGTGCCCGAGATTTTTGTCGCCACAAGGCGACCGAGATCGGAGGTGTTGGCCGCCATGTCCAGAACCGGAATCCCCGATCCCGCAATAACACGGGAGAATTCCTGCACGATGATGTTGCGGACCTGGAAACTGATTTCGTCCATCGTGAACTCGCCGTCGGTCCCAACGATTTCCACAAGGAAGCGCGCCGGGTCCGTCACCCGGATCGAGTAGGTGCCATAGGCCCGCAGGCGTGTGGGGCCGAACTCCGGGTCGCGCAGGATGACGGGGTTCTTGGTGCCCCATTTGAGGTCGTTGAAGCGCGCCGTGTTGACAAAGTAGATCTCGGACTTGAACGGCGAACGGAAGCCGTGATCCCAGTGCTGGAGGGTGGTCAGTACCGGCATGTTGTTGGTTTCCAGCATATAAAGGCCGGGGGTAAACACATCGGCCAGCTGGCCTTCATGTACGAAGACGGCAGCCTGCCCTTCGCGCACTGTCAGCTTTGCGCCGTACTTGATTTCATGGCCTTCGCGCTCGAAGCGCCAGACGATCGTATCGCGCGTATCGTCCACCCAGTGGATGACGTCGATGAATTCGCCGGACAGGAAGTCGAATATGCCCATGGTCAGGTTCCCTGGTTTGTATCAGCTTTCGCCGCCCAAAAGTTCGGCGACGATGGTTTCCACGATCGGGCGGGCCTGGTCTTCGGTCATGCCCGGGCGCAGCCGTCGGTCATAAAGGATTTGCAGCAGCAACTCATCGTGACGGGTCAGGAGCGCGAATTCCTCATCGTCATTGAAGATCGAAGGCCGTGCGGCCGGACTGTCATTGGCCAGGCCAAGCCCCTGGGCCAGTTCTTCATGATAGCATGAAAGCCGCAATGTGGGCGGGTGCTCCCCCCGGATCACGGCAATGGCGTCGGAATATACGCTGTCGCGCCCGCGCGAGAACGAAAAGACAAGGCAAAGCGTCGACCGGGGCATCAACTGGATCGTTCGGACCGCTGTCGGGTCGATCCCGGGCAGGATACGGTTCAGAATCCCGGCCGAGTGCCTGCGTTCGTCTTCGTTCAGAACAAGGATATGGTAGTTGGCGGCGGCCGGCGAGGTCAGGGAGATCGACAACCCCGTCAAACGTGCGAGCCGCCGGGCATAGGCGGCCACGCTGGCGCGGTCGGTGCGCTGCTGCGCTTCGGGGACCGAGGGGCCGAAGATCAGCCCCATGCGGATCGGGGTCTCCCAGCGGCGCAGGCGGCTTTCGGTCTCCCGCGCGACCAGCGCTCCCGCCGCTGTGGTGTATTCATCGTAAAGCGCGATGCGGAGGAAATTCTCGACGAGATTGCGGGATGAGAACGGCGCGTCCGTCTGTCCGTTGTCGGTGCGCAGCAGGCCGCGCGATTTCAGGTCTTTCTCGATCGTGGCGAAGTATCGGCGAATCTCCTCGCTCTCGGCGGAGGGTTCGGGGGCGGGTGTCTCCTCCGGGCGCGGGAGCGGACGCGGCGCGGGGGGGTCAGGCAACGGAGCGACCGAACAGGCAGCCAGGGCTGGCAGGACCAGCCCCAGTACGATAAGACGCCGGGCGCTTCGCATGTGTTATGCGCCCGGTACGGCACCGCCGGCTTGAGCGCGCGATTTCGCGGCGGCCAGCGTGTTGCGCAGTTCGGCTTCCATCTTCTTGAGCTCTTCCTCGGCGCTGGCGCGGCGGCTCTTGCCCTCATCCGCGATCTGGAGGCTTTCTTCGATGGTGGCGATCAGTTCGGCATTCGCGGTCTTGATGGCCTCGATGTCGAAGACGCCGCGTTCCATTTCCTCACGCACGACCTTGTTGGCTTCGCGCAGATTCCTGGCATTGGCCGTCAGCAATTCGTTGGTCAGGTCCGATGCGCCGCGCACGGCCTCTGCCGCTTCGCGCGAACGCTGGATCGTGACCGCCTGCGCCAGCTGGGTTTCCCAAAGCGGTACGGTGTTCACCAGTGTCGAGTTGATCTTGGTGACCAGCGACTTGTCGTTTTCCTGCACCAGCCGGATCGAAGGCAGGGACTGCATTGTCACCTGCCGGGTCAGCTTCAGGTCGTGCACCCGGCGTTCCAGGTCGTCGCGCGCGGCGCGCAGATCGCGCAGTTCCTGCGCCTTGATGACCTGATCGTTCTCGCTGGCAGCCTGGACTTCGGCTTCTTTGGCCGGAATGATCTTCGTGTCGAGATCCTTCAGTTTTTCTTCGCCGGCCGCAATGTAAAGCGCCAGCTCATCGTAGAAATCGAGTGTTTTTTCATACAGCTTGTCGAGTGACTTGATGTCCT
Organism: Rhodovulum imhoffii; assembly: GCF_003046545.1. Lineage (GTDB taxonomy): Bacteria > Pseudomonadota > Alphaproteobacteria > Rhodobacterales > Rhodobacteraceae > Rhodovulum > Rhodovulum imhoffii. Next base: position 29,821 of record NZ_QAAA01000001.1, read on the forward strand.
TGAGCAGCGTATGCTCATGGGTCAGCAACTCATTGGTGATGGAGTCGATTTGACCCTGGACCGTTTCGAACCGTGCCACGAACTTGGCGAAGGGGGCGGTGCGGCCCAGCAGGCGTTCCCACCAGCTGCGTTCCCGGCGCACGTCCAGTTCGCTGACGGAGAACCCGCGGATTGTCGTCACCATCTGACGCAGGGAGTCGCCTGCCGGGCCGACATCCTTGTTGCGCACGTCGCTGAGCATCGCCTGCGAGATTTCCTGCAACTCCGCCTGCGCGCGCGACCCGAACCCGATGATCGAGTTGCTGTCGGCCATGTCGATCTCTGCCATGCGTTTGCGGATACCGTCGGCCACGGGGGCGTCGGCGGTTTCCAGAACCACGATGTCGGCGGCGGGTTCAGGCAGCAGCACGGCGGTCACTTTTTCCACCTCGGCCAGGTCCTGCGCGGCCTTTTCTCGAACAGTTTCAGCCATGGTCCTCAGGTCTCCCTAAAAACGGGGTCAGGCATGGACCCCTTCGCGCTGCAGCCTGTCGCGCAGCACTTCAATTTCAACATCCAGATCCGTTCGGTCATCCAGCAACATCTCGCGGGTTCTGGCGGCAAAGTTTTCTTCGAGGTCGTTGAGCAAATTTTCGAAATCGGCCCGTGCCCTGGCGTCGCGGGTGCGGGAATAAAAATCGGCGAATTTGATGGCGGCATCGCGCGCGCCTAACAGGTAGACGCCAAGATACTTGCGTGCACCGGTCAGGTCGCGCGGGTCTTCCTCGATGGTGCGAAACATCTCGCGCGCGGTGGTCTGGAACTGTTCGACCCGCAGTTCCAGCGCCCGGTCCCCGGCGCGGCGAATGGCGGAGAGCATGTCCGCCAGATGACGCTCCGCCTCGTCCACGGCGCGGGCCACGCGATCCTGCTGGAAGGCGTCGATGCCCTCCATACCCTTGTCCTTCATCGGATCGAGCCCGAAGGCCAGAAGGTGCAGTCCGGTGCCAAACCCGCCGTAGATCAGCGATTCAATCAGGCTGCCGCCAGGTGTGAAACCAGCCAGGAACAGGCCCAGCCCCATCAAGACCGCACCGAAAATCTTGCGCGGAAAGGCCGGGCGGCGGGCGACCTTACGGGCGGCCCAGGCTTCTTCGGCCTTCAGGCCTTCACGCGTCAGCCAGGCCGACAGGACCAGCGCCCCGAAAGCCAAAAGCGATAGCGCAAGTCCGACGGGGTCGGAATTGAAGGCGCGGGGCAACAGCGGCAGCGCGGCCATGAACAGAAAATTCGCGCGCGCACCCACGCGGCTTCGCCGCTTGCCATGAAACACGTTCCGGGGCCCTGCCCCCTTGGGGGCCTGGGTGGGGCTGTATTTGCCGCCGAACCTTTGCGCCATTACCGCCCTCCCGAAATGGCGACATACATCACCAGTGCCAGAAGTACCAGAAAAGCCAGTTTTTGAAGGCCGCTTTCGGACATCTGTGCCCCTTTTGACCGTACTTTGCCCTATATACGGTTTTAAACGCTCTCTTTAAAGCTTCTCGACGCTCAGGCCCGGTGCTTTTGCCGGGCCGCGCGTTGGGCTTGCAGCTTGCGTGAGTACCCCGTTTGCAACGCCTCCACCGCGAACAGAACCACCACGGCGAAGTAGAACGTGGTTTTCGACATTGGCAGCAGAGGATACCCGAAGATCCGGATCTGGAGGCTGTCGTCATGCATCGCATGGGCTGCGGCGGGGCCGGCTTCGCCCAGAAGAACGACACCCACGATCAACAGGATGAAAAGGCCCAGTACCTCGTACATGCGGTTTTTCTTCAGGAATTCGGTGACTCCGTCCGCCAGAAGCAACATCGCCAGCCCCGACAGCATGATCGCTGTGGCGAGAACCGGAAAGACATTGGTGATCGCGATGGCCGACAGCACCGAGTCGAACGAAAAGATCAGGTTCATCGTCACGATCAGGGCAATCACCTGAACCGCCGACTTGCCGGATTTCGCCTCAAGGCCCTCGCCCAGATGGTCCATCGACAGCATATGGGCGATTTCCTTGACCGCTGTGTACATGATAAACACGCCGCCAAAGACGAACACGATCGTGGCAAAGTTGACGCCACCTTCCAGAATGCCGGGCCAGTTGAACACGTAGAAGGGTGTGGCGAGGCTTTCGATCAGTCGCACCATCACGAACAGCAGCACAATTCGCAGGGCCACCGCGATGATGATGCCCCAAAATCTTACCGCGCGTTGCTGCGCCACCGGGGCACGCTGGCTTTCGATGCTGATATACAGCAGGTTATCAAAGCCCAGAACGGCCTGAAGAAAACACAGCATCACCAGGTTGCCGAGGTTTTCCAGCGTCAGAATTTCTGCCATTGGAATTCTCCAAATTCTAATATTCAATTGCAGATAGCCATGTATCGCCCGTTTGGGCAAGTCAGCGCCTGCGCTTCGGACGCGGCTTGCCCTGCGGTTTGAACGCCTTGTCCAGGCCGAGCTGGTCGCGCAGAACGCGGGGGCGGACCTCCTCGACCGCGCCGGGCTTGAGATCGCCCAGACGGAAGGGGCCATAGCTGACACGCAGCAGCCTGTTCACCGGCAGGCCCACGGCGTCCATCGCCCGTCGAATTTCACGGTTGCGTCCCTCGCGGATCCCCACGGTCAGCCATGCGTTCGCGCCCTGTTGCCGGTCCAGTGTCACGTCCATGGGTTTGAATTTTTCGCCCCCGATCACGAGGCCCGCGCGCAGCGGGGCGAAGGTATCGGCATCGGGGGTGCCTTTTACACGTACACGGTACTTGCGCAGCCAGCCCGTTGCAGGCAATTCCAGCCGGCGTTTGATTTCGCCGTCGTTGGTCAACAGCAAAAGCCCCTCGGAGTTCAGATCCAGCCGGCCTACGGGCATCACGCGGGGCATGCCCGCCGGCAAGGCGTCAAAGACAGTGGGCCGGCCCTTTTCATCGCGTGCGGTCGTCACCAGCCCCAGAGGTTTGTGATACAGCCAAAGGCGTGGCGGTTCGGCTGCGGCAAGGGGCGCGCCGTCGACGGTGATCTTGTCGGTTCCGGTCACGTTCAGGGCCGGGCTGTCGATCTTGCGGCCGTTCACGGCGATGCGTCCGGCCGCGATCATCCGCTCGGCCTCCCTGCGGGAGGCCACACCCGCACGGGCAAGAACCTTGGCGATGCGCTCGCCTTGCGAAACAGAATTGCTCATGGCCTCCGTTTACGCGGGTTTCGCGCAGGGGAAAAGCGCCTTGCGCAGGGCGCGCGGGCGCGGCATGACGAAAGCATGAGCCCCTTTCGCAGCCATATGGATCTGGCCCTGTCGGAAGCCCGCGCCGCCGCTGCGCGGGGCGAGGTTCCCGTTGGGGCGGTGGTGGTCGCACCCGACGGGAGTGTGGTGGCGCGGGCAGGCAACCGCACGCGGGAGATGAACGACCCGACGGCGCATGCAGAGATTCTTGCCCTGCGTGCAGCTTGTGCGGCGGCCGGATCGGAACGCCTGCCGGGCCATGACCTTTACGTCACGCTTGAACCTTGTCCGATGTGTGCCTCGGCCATCTCTCAGGCCCGGATCGCGCGCCTTTACTATGGCGCACCGGACCCGAAATCGGGGGGGGTTGCACAAGGGCCGCGGGTGTTTTCCCACCCGCAAAGCCACCATGCCCCCGAGATCTATGACGGTATTGCCGCCGATGCGGCTGCGGGGCTGCTGAAAGCGTTCTTCGCCGGCCGGCGTTAGAACTCCATCGGGGTCAGAACCTCGGGCTCCTGCACGTTGACCCCGGGCAGGCCGTCCACCAGTGCCCGCGCCGACTGTTCCAGCAACGGAAAGGTGCGGTAATGGCAGGGGATAACGGTCGTGAAGTCGAAGAACTCCCGCGCGGCATAGGCGGCGCGGGCCATGTCCATGGTGAAATGCCCGCCGGCGCACAGAATGCCGATGTCCGGCCGATGCAGGTCGGCCCAGATTTTCATGTCGGCGGTCACGTCCGTATCGCCGGAGACATAAACGGTACGCCCCTCGGCAGAGATCATGTAGCCGGCCTCGCCCCCGGTATAGACCGGTCCCGCAGGTCCGGAGACGGAAGACGAGTGCACCGCGTTCACCATCGTGACCGCGATATCGCCCAACCTGACCGTGCCGCCCTTGTTGAAGCCGATTCCGTCTATTTTTTCGCTTTCCTGCCACCAGGCGACCAGATCGTAGATGCCGACCACGGGGATGCCCACTTCCCGCGCGATGGCGACGGCGTCGGCGGCGTGGTCTCCGTGACCGTGGGTGAGAAGCACATGGGTCGCACCGGAGACAGCCTCGGCGCGACGGTCTTCGGGGAACATGGGATTGCCCGACAGCCATGGGTCGATCAGCAGCACCTGCCCGGCGGCCTCGATGCGAAACCCCGAATGTCCAAGCCATGTGATTTTCATTTTTGTCTCCCTAAGTGGTTTCAGACGAAGCTTAGCAAAGAATCGGAGGCCGGCCCATGGACTGGAGCGCGCAGGTCGATGCCTATTGCGAACGTACCGGCCCCGCCTTCTGGGCCGAACCGGTGAATGCTGTCACCAACGCGGCTTTTCTTGTCGCCGCCCTGATAATGTGGCGACGTGCCGGGGGCGATCTGCCGGGCCGGGCGCTGGCCGTTGCGCTGGGGATGATCGGGGTGGGAAGTTTCCTGTTTCATACCCTTGCCACGGTCTGGGCCGGGGTGGCGGATGTTGTGCCCATCCTCGCGTTCATCCTGCTTTACATCTATGCCGCGAACCGGAGGTTCTGGGGCCTGGGGCGGGGCCGCGCGGTGTTGGGCATGGCAGCGTTTCTTCCGTTTCTGGCGCTGGTTTCGCCGGTTTTCCGGGCGCTGGGGCTTGGCGCCTCGGCCTCTTACGCGCCGGTGGCGGTGCTGATCCTTGCCTATGCGCTGGCCCTGCGCCACCGTGCACCGCAGGTGGCGCGCGGACTGGCCGTGGGGGCGGGGATTCTGGGGCTGTCGCTGACCTTCCGCACCCTGGACGCGCCCCTTTGCGCGGGCTGGCCGCTGGGCACGCATTTCCTGTGGCACCTTCTCAACGCCCTGATGCTGGGCTGGATGACAGAGGTCTATCTGCGCGCTAACCGGGCATGAACACCACGGTTTTGTGATCGTTCATCAGCACGCGGCTTTGCAGGTGCAGCCGCACGGCGCGGGCCAGAACGCGGCTTTCGATGTCGCGCCCGACGGCCACATAGTCCTCGGCGGTCAGGGCGTGGTTGACCCGCTCGGTCTCCTGTTCGATGATCGGGCCTTCGTCGAGATCCGGGGTGACGTAATGCGCTGTCGCCCCGATCAGCTTGACGCCGCGTTCATGGGCCTGGTGGTAAGGTTTGGCCCCTTTGAACGAGGGCAGGAAAGAGTGGTGGATGTTGATGACTCGCCCCGCCAACTCACGCGAGAGCCTGTCCGACAGCACCTGCATGTAGCGCGCCAGCACGACCAGCTCGGCCTGCGTTTGCCCCACGAGGCGCAGCAACTCCGCCTCCTGCCGGACTTTCGTGTCCCTGGTCACCGGCAGGTGATGAAAGGGGATGCCCGCGTCTTCCGCCGTTTTGCGGCTGGTTTCGTGGTTGGAGGCGATGGCCACAACTTCGGCCTCCAGCCAGCCCACGCGGATCTGATAGAGCAAGTGCAGCAGTGCGTGGTCGAATTTCGACACCATCAGAATGATCTTCGGCTTGCGGCAGGCATCGACCACCTGTGCCTGCATGCCATAGGCGGTGAAAACCGGGCCAAGCCGGTCTTTCAGCGCCCCGGCGGTGGCGGTGTCTTCGGTGTCGAAGGCGATGCGCATGAAAAAACGGTTGTTCAGCGGGTCGCGATACTGGTCGCTTTCCTGGATGTTGCCGCCAAGGGCGGTCAGCGCATTGGCCACGGCGGCCACGATGCCGCGCTGGTCGTCACAGGTGAGGGTGAGAACGAAGCTGTTGGAACACATGAAGCCGGCCTTGCCTTCGGTTTGAAATATGCCGCACGCGGCGGGGGCGTTATGGAGAGTCGCCCGACCGGGATGCAAGGGGCATTCCGTCGCCGCCGCTTTCGCGCCCGGCTGCGACATGTGCATCCGCCTTGCAGGGGGCGTCGCGCAAGGCTAAACGCGGGGGCAAGCAAGACACAGAGTGAAAGGCGCCCCATGTCCATCGACACCGATACCGCGCGGCGCGTGGCCCACCTGGCCCGGATCGCCGTCAAAGAAGAGGATCTGCCCGATCTGGCCAAAGAGCTTTCGGGCATCCTGAGCTTCATGGAACAGCTGAACGAGGTTGATGTGGAGGGCGTCGAACCGATGACCTCGGTCACGCCGATGCGGCTCAAGCGGCGGGCCGACGGTGTCACCGATGGCGACATGCAGGTGAAGATCCTTTCCAACGCCCCCGATGCGCGTGAGGGGTTCTTTGCCGTGCCCAAGGTGGTGGAGTAAGACATGACCCTTTCCAAGCTGACGATTGCCGCCGCCCGCGACGCCCTGCGCAAGGGGGACATGACCGCGACGGACCTGACCGAAGCCTGCCTGAAGGAAGCCGGGGATGCGAAGGCGCTGAACGCTTTCGTTCACGACACGCCCGAACAGGCGCGGGAGCAGGCCAAAGCCGCCGATGCACGTCTGGCCAGGGGCGATGCGCCTGCCATGTGCGGCATCCCGCTGGGGATCAAGGATCTCTTCTGCACCAAGAGCGTGGGCAGCCAGGCGGCCTCGAACATCCTGTCGGGGTTCCGGCCCGAATACGAATCCACGGTTACGCAAAACCTGTGGGACGCGGGTGCCGTGATGCTGGGCAAGCTGAACATGGACGAATTCGCCATGGGCAGTTCCAACGAAACCAGCGCCTATGGCAATGTCGTCAACCCCTGGCGGCGCGCGGGCGACGATACACCCCTGACGCCCGGCGGCAGTTCCGGGGGCTCATCGGCCGCCGTGGCTGCGGATCTGTGCCTTGCCGCCACGGGGACCGACACGGGCGGGTCCATCCGCCAGCCTGCCGCATTTACCGGCATCGTCGGGCTGAAACCGACCTATGGGCGTTGCTCGCGCTGGGGAGTGGTGGCGTTCGCCTCGTCCCTGGATCAGGCCGGTCCGATGACCAAGACCGTGCGCGACGCCGCCATAATGCTGGAGGCCATGGCTGGATACGATCCAAAGGATTCCACCAGCGCGGAGATCCCCGTGCCGGACTTCGAGGCGATGCTGACCGGCGACATCCGCGGCAGCAAAATCGGTATCCCGCGCGAATACCGCATGGACGGTATGCCGGGAGAAATCGAGACCCTGTGGGCACGGGGCGCCGAGATGCTGCGTGACGCCGGGGCGGAGATCGTGGATATCAGCCTGCCGCACACGAAATACGCGCTGCCCGCCTATTACGTCATCGCCCCGGCGGAGGCCTCCTCGAATCTCGCGCGCTATGACGGGGTGCGCTATGGCCACCGGGCGAAACTGGCGCAGGGCGACGGTATCGTGCAGATGTATGAGAAGACCCGTGCCGAGGGGTTCGGCCCCGAGGTGCAGCGCCGGGTGATGATCGGCACCTATGTGCTGTCGGCCGGCTTCTACGATGCGTATTACAACCGTGCCCGCAAGGTGCGCGCGCTGATCAAGAAGGATTTCGACGATGTCTTTGCCACGGGGGTGGATGCGATCCTGACCCCCGCGACGCCCTCTGCCGCTTTCGGACTGGGAGAGATGGCCGAGGCCGATCCGGTGCAGATGTATCTTAACGATGTATTCACGGTCACCGTGAACCTGGCGGGCTTGCCGGGTATTTCCGTCCCCGCCGGTCAGGACGATCGGGGTCTGCCGCTGGGTCTGCAACTGATCGGCCGCCCTTGGGAAGAGGGGGCCTTGCTGAACACCGCCGACGTTTTGGAACGTGCCGCCGGCTTTGTTTCCAAGCCTGGAAAATGGTGGTAGATTCCCGCCAATGAATACAGGCAGGATGAACCCTATGCGTATCGCAGTCCCGATCCTTGTGCTGGCCCTCGGGGCCTGTGCTTCAGGTCCGCAGGCCGGGGCGGGCTATTCGGATTATCACAGTTATCTGAAGGCCCGGGAGGACCAGTTGACCGGTACGACCCAGCCCAGTGCGGGGCAGCCGCTTTCGGCCGCCGGGGGCGTTCCCACGTCGACCCCGACGGACCTTTCCGATGAGCAGAACTTCGAGGCCGTCGCCAGCCGTGAATCCATCGAAAGCGATCGTGCGCGTCTCGAGGCGCAGCAAAGCCAGTATGTTGCGATCGCGCCGCAGCCGCTTCCGGGGCGCATGTCCGTGCCGACGGGCCCGAACATCGTGAGCTATGCGCTTGACACCACCAACAAGCCGGGGGAGCAGGTCTATCGCCGTGTGAATCCGTTGCGCAACCTGTCGCATGAGCGGGCCTGCGCGAGGTTCGCCTCGGCCGACAAGGCGCAGGAGGCGTTCCTTGCCGCAGGGGGGCCACAGCGTGACAGCAAGAACCTTGATCCGGATGGCGATGGATTTGCCTGCGAGTGGAATCCCGCGCCCTTCCGGCTGGTGGCCAACTGAACCCGCGGAACTTCCCGTCGCCCAATTTCGGGCCGAGAAGGGCGTGCGCGCGGCCCCGGTTGATCGTTCTTCACTACACGGCCATGGTGGGCGTTCAGGCGGCGCTGGGTCGGCTTTGCGATCCGGCGGCGGAAGTGTCCTGCCATTATCTTGTCGGCGCTGACGGGTGCGTTTACCGGCTGGTTGCGGAAGAGGCCCGCGCCTGGCATGCCGGGGCGGGGCAATGGGGCCCGCTTGACGACGTGAACTCCAGCTCTATCGGGATTGAACTGGACAATCCCGGCAATGCGCCCTTCGCGGCGGCCCAGATGACGGCGCTGGAGCTTCTCCTGGCGGATCTCATGGCGCGCTGGGCCATCCCGCCCGAAGGGGTGCTTGCGCATTCCGACATTGCCCCCTTGCGCAAGATAGACCCCGGCCCAAGATTTGACTGGGCGCGGCTGGCGCGGCAAGGGCTGGCCATCTGGCCCGACGCAGGGCCGGCGCAGTTCGACGGGATCGTTTTCCGGGATGCCGCCCGGCGGTTCGGATATGGCGATTGGCCCCTGCCGGACTTGCTGCGTGCTTTCCGGTTGCGGTTTCGTCCCTGGGCGCTGGGCGGGGGTGATGCGCGCGACATGGGGATGATGCAGGACCTGGCGACGCGCTTTCCCGTTGACCGCGTGATCGCCTGTGCTTAAGTCACCCGGGCGCGGGTGGCTGGATGACCGCGGGAACTTCCCGAGGAAAGTCCGGACTCCACGAGGCAACGGTGCCGGGTAACGCCCGGCCGGGGAAACCCGAGGGAAAGCGCCACAGAGAACAGACCGCCCCGCAAGGGGTAAGGGTGAAACGGTGGGGTAAGAGCCCACCGCGCCCCTGGCAACAGGGGCGGCACGGCAAGCCCCACCGGGAGCAATGCCAAATAGGGGCCCCGCGCGGCGCGTCCGCAGGGCGGCTTCGGCCCAGGGGCCCGGGTTGGCAGCATGAGCGGTACGGCAACGTGCCGCCCAGATGAATGGTCATCCAGGGGGTCGCCCCCGGACAGAATCCGGCTTACAGGCTGCCCGCGCGATTCTTTCTCGCAGCCACGGTTGAAAATAGTTAACATTGCTCCCAGCAGAGGGCTGTGAAGGGTTTCCGGGAGAAAGACCATGAGTTTTGTCAAGACGCTTGCGACGCTTGCCGTCGGTTTTGCCGCGACCAAGGGCGTACAGAAATTTCAGCAGATGGGGGGTATGGCGGGGATGAAGCAAGCCATGCAATCCGGCGGCATGATGGACCAGTTGGGTGGCATGATGTCGAAGATGGGCGTCTCCGGCGGCGCCGGCGGCCTTCAGGGCCTGATGGGGCAGCTTGGTGGCCCGGCCTCGAATGCCGGGGCGGCAGGCATGGCGGGGCTTGGAGGGCTGATGGCGGCCATGGGCGGCGCGGCGGCGGCGGGTTCGGGCCAGGTGGCCGGCTTGTTCGATGCGCTTACCGGGACGACGGCGGCGACGTCAACCATGGAAGACAACGCCAAGCTGATGATCCGCGCCATGATCATGGCCGCCCGCGCCGATGGGGAGATCGACGCGGAAGAGCAGGCCAATATCATGCAACATCTTGGTGACGTTTCAGAGGAAGAGCGCGCTTTCGTGCAGCAGCAGATGGCTGCCCCCGTGGATCCGTACGCCCTGGCGGCCGATGCGGGTGAGCAGATGGCGGCGCAGGTATACGCGACCTCCGTCATGGCGGTGCGGGTGGACAATGTCGCCGAAGCGCAGTATCTGGATACGCTCGCGGCGGCCCTGGGCCTTTCGCCCGAAGCGCGTGAGCGCATTCATGCCGCGATGGGCCTTTCCGGCAGCGCCTGAGCCTGGTTCGCGTTTCGCGCTTGACTCGCCCCGCCGGATCGCTAAAACGCGGGTTTCAAGGGTTTTCACGGGCGGCACCGGCCGTCCGCGCGACGGAGAAAAAACATGGCGAAACCGACGACAATCAAGATCCGCCTGAATTCGACCGCGGGCACCGGCCACTTCTACGTGACCAAGAAAAACGCCCGCACCATGACCGAGAAGATGGTGATCAAGAAATACGATCCCGTGGTCCGCAAGCATGTGGATTACAAGGAAGGCAAGATCAAGTAATCTGATCTTGCGTCGCTTTAGGGGAAGGCCGTACCTCAGGGTGCGGTCTTTTTCTTTGGCTGCCGGGTGTTACGCTGCACCCTGTCGGGGGCGACCCGTTTCATATTGGGGGAGATCTATGCTTTCGTGGTTTCAGAACCGGGCCGGGCGTGTTTTTGCCCCGCCGCCGCAACAAGGGGGCCAACAAGGGGGTGACGTGGTGTCTGGCAGGGCGGTCGCCTATGCCGTGGCCGGAGCGATGATCCTTGTCTTCTGGGGGCTGCATCTGACGCTGATCCCCGAGGGCGGGATCACGATGTATGACGAATTTTACACGCTTGACCGTTCCGCCGGGTTTGAGCGCCATGATGATTGGCTGACCGTCTACAACAAGAACCAGCCGGGATTCCGCAAACCGCCCCTGCAATACTGGATGACGGCGCTACTGATGAAGCATGGGGCCGACCTTGAGGTGGCGCTGCGCCTGCCATCCATGATTTTCGCGTTGGGGGCGCTGGTAACGGCGGGATGGCTTGCGGCGATCCTGGTACCGCACGTCCCCTGGGCGGTTCCGGCGGCGGTCTTGTTGTGTGCGAGTTCCTTGCAGTTCTGGCGGCTGTCGGCTTCGGCGATGCTGGATGCCGGGGCTACCCTGTTCACGATCCTGACGTTGATCGCGGCGATGTTGGCCTTGCGCAGGCCACGATGTTGGTACGCCATGGCGGTGGCGGCCGGGCTTGGGGCCTTGCAGAAGGCGCCGGTGGGGCTGGTGTTCGTCCTGATCCTGATCTGGTTGCTCAACCTGACACGGGCGCGGCACGGGTTCAGCTATGCGAAGCTGAAGGAAAGCCCCCATTTTCTTCGGGGGCTGCGCCTGGCGGCCATCGCCGTCCTGGCGTGGCCGTTGTACCAGACAATCCTGTATGGCGGCGAAGCCCTGGAGGATCTTTATGGCGGGCAGATGGCCGAGCGTTTCGTGCCGGTGCGTCCGTTCAAGGACCCGCGCACGGGCGGGGATTTGTGGAATCTCATCATCGTGGGGGAGCCGGTCTTTCGCGTGCTGGCGATTGTGGCGTTGATGTGGATGCCCTGGCGGCTGCGACGGCCGGAGTTCCTGCCGCTGGCGATGGTGTTCGCCATTTACGTGGTGGCCATGGGGTTGGCATCGGGGAGCGTTTACCCGCGCTATTCGCTCATTTTCGTACCGCTTCTTGCGGCGGCGCTTGCAGCGGTGGCGATGTCGCTGTTCCGGGTACGTTGGGTCGGGGCGCTGGGTATTGTCGCGGTTGTCGCGGCGGGGGGCGGGCCGATCCGCAGCGCCACAGAGCTGGAGATTGCGCAAGACCCCCGTTTGCAGACGCAGATTTCCGAACTGACCAGGGTCGCCGGGCAGCTTACACCGGCGGAGACCCTTGTGACCTGCAACTGGAACCGGGAGACGCGCTTTTTTCCCGGTGCGGTTTCCTATTATGCGGCCGTGAACGGGCGCCCGTTCGTCGGGCTCGATACGCCGCAACAGATACCGCGCTGGGTTGAAGGGGGGCGCATGAATGGCCCGCTGCGAGGGGTTTGTACAGACGAAGAGCTGGATCAGATCGCGGACGGGCTGGACGACTTGCGCCGGGGGGAGAGACATTCCGGGTATGTTCACTGGACGGCAGCGGGACCACGCTGAGCCGCGGACATGAAAAGGGCCAGCGTTTGCTGGCCCCCACATGCGTCATGCTTGCCCGGTCACTCGCGGTTGCCGAGGAATTGCAACAGGAACATGAACAGGTTGATGAAGTCGAGATAGAGGTTCAGCGCGCCCATGATGGCGGACTTGGCCAGCCACTCGCTGTCCATCGCCTGTGCGTGCTGGATATAGTCGGTCTTGATCCGCTGGGTATCGTAGGCGGTCAGGCCGGCGAAGATCAGAACGCCGAGGATGGAGACCGCAAAGGCGATTGCCGGCGAGCCGAGAAAGATATTCACGATCGAGGCGACCAGAAGCCCGATCACACCCATGATCAGGAAGCTGCCCCAGCCGGAGATGTCTTTCTTGGTGGTATAGCCCCACAGCGACAGACCGGCGAAAGCGATGGCGGTGATCAGGAAGGTCTGCACGATCGACATTCCCGTAAAGACGAGGAAGATCGAACTGAGCGACAGCCCCATCAGCGTGGCGAAACCGTAAAAGTAGATTTGCGCTGCCGCTGCCGACAGGCGGTTGATCACGGCCCCGAAGGCGAACACCATGATCAGGGGGGCGAACATGATCAGCCATTTCAGGGGCGAGGCGTAGATCGCCTGGCCAAGCCCGGTCAGCGTGCCTTCGGGCGAGACGGCGAGGCCGGAAATCGCCCAGGCCGCCAGCGCGGTGATCAGCATGCCTACGGACATGGTGCCGTAGACCTTGTTCATGTGGGTGCGCAGACCCTCATCGATTTGCGCGGTGCGGACACCAGCCGCACCGGCGCGGATCGTGTTGTAGTCAGCCATTGACTGTCTCCATTATGGTCCCAACCGGCGGGTATGCGAAAAGCCCCGCCATTGCCGCAAAATATCGGCAAGAGCGGGACCGTTTTCAAGTCACATGATCAGGAAAAGCGCGTGGCCGTCATTTCAGCCAGCTGGCGGGAACATCCCAGACCGGCCGTTCAAGTTCATGCTGGACGTCCTGGCGGGTCAGGCCGATGTCGCGCAACAGGGCGTCGTCGAGCTGGGCCAGATGCCGGCGCTGGCGGGCGGCGGTCAGGGCAAGGGAAAAATGCCGTACGAGCCGGGACAGGCCTGCGGGGGCCGTGTGGGGGCGGGAATGGGCGATGACATGGGGCATGAGGTGTCTTTCAGGCTTGGGCACAGGGATATGCAGCCTATATGATGGCCGGAGATCATTCTTCAAACGAATGATTTTTATAGTTCGAATCACGAGGCGTGATGTGAGGCGTAACCTTGATCTGACCGCCCTGCGGTCCTTCGTGGCCGTGGCCGAAACCGGCGGGGTGACCCGCGCGGCGGGGTTTCTGAGCCTGACTCAATCGGCCGTTTCGATGCAGATCAAGCGGCTGGAGGAAGGGCTGAGTGTGCAGTTGCTGGACCGCTCCGCTCGACAGATTGCCCTGACCGGAGCGGGGGAGCAATTGCTGGCCTACGCCAGGCGGATGCTGGCCCTGAACGATGAGGTTTTTACCCGCCTCACGCACGAGGATTACGAGGGAGAGATCGTTCTGGGCGTGCCGCACGATATCGTCTACCCGGCGATTCCGCAGGTTTTGCAGCTTTTCAATGCTGGGTTTCCCCGCGTGAAGGTGCAACTGATTTCTTCCTTCACGACGCGCCTGAGAGAGCAATTCGCCCGTGGTGAGGCCGACATCATCCTGACCACCGAGGACGATCGTGGTCCCGGAGGGGAGACGCTGACCCAGTTGCCGCTTGTCTGGGTGGGGGCGGTCGGCGGCAGCGCGTGGAAGTCGCGTCCGCTCAGGCTGGCTTATGAACACAACTGCATTTTTCGCCACCGGGTTCAGGCGGCGCTGGACCGGGCGGGGATTCCCTGGGAAATGGCCGTGGAGAGCGAATCCACCCGTACGATCGAGGCCAGCGTCAGTGCCGATCTCGCCGTGTACACGGTGATCGAGGGGACCGAACCCCCGTATGTGGAACGTATCCAACACGGTGGTGCGCTCCCCGATCTGACGACGACACAGATCAATCTCTATACTCCGGAAGTTTCGGACGGACCCGGAGTCGAGGCCCTGGCGGAACTCATTCGTCAAGCTTACGCCTGATCTGTCGTGACCACGACCTTTCCGGTCGATCGCCGGTCGCGCAGAAGATCCAGCGCCTCCTGCGCACGCGACAGCGGCAGGGTGTGGCTGATATGGGGGCGCAGCCTGCCCTCGGAATACCAGCCGAACAGGCGGCCCATGCTACGGGTCAGAACATCGGGCCGGAAGTGCAGGTAGCCTCCCCAGTAAAGCCCCTGGACCGAAACATTCTTGACCAGCAGGTGATTGGCGGGAATCCGCGGCACGTCGCCAGAAGCAAAGCCGATTATCAGAATCCGCGCTTCCGGCTTGCAGGCGCGTAGCGCGGCGGTGAATTGCGCCCCCCCGACCGGGTCGTAGACGACATCGGCGCCGCCCAGGGCCTTGACCTGTTCGCGCAGGTCTTCGGTTTCGCTGTCGACCAGGTGGTCGGCACCGGCGATCCCGGCGGCCCTCAGCTTTTGCGGGCCGCGGGCACAGGCGATCACCCGCGCGCCCATGAGCTTGCCGATCTCGACCGCTGTCAGCCCCACACCGCCTGCCGCCCCGAGAACCAACAGCGTTTCCCCCGGTTGCAGGCGCGTCTTGTGGTCCAGGGCCACATGTGACGTCCCGTAGGCAACCTGAAAGCCCGCGGCCTCGGCAAAGGACATGCTGTCCGGCAAAGGTACACAACGGGAGGCCGGGAATGCGCCGTATTCCGCCAGCCCGCCGCCCCCCGAAAACACCGCGACCCGCTTGCCCAAAAGGGAAGGCGGAGCATCCGGTCCCAGAGCGTCGACCGTGCCGGCCAGTTCCATGCCAAGGGTCGCTGGCAACGCGGGCTTTTCCTGATACTCGCCCTTGATGGTCAGGAGGTCCGCGAAGTTGAGTCCGCAGGCTGCGATGCGGACCAGCACTTCGTCCCTGCCGGGGTGGGGGCGCGGCACATCGGCCAATACCGGAGATTCGCCGAAGGTTGAGATTTGAAAAGCGCGCATAGGTGGTAGGCTCCTCTGTGTCATTCTGCCGGGCGGGCCGTCTCAGCCCTGAGTTGCGCATACTGCAATTGTGTTGCAAAAATCGTCGCGAAATGCAAAGATGGTGCGGCAAAAGCACGGATTCCGCCGCCCTTCTTCAATTAATGCGAGAGCGTCTGGTATTAGAAGGATTTTTGAGGCATCTTAACCCTTGTTGCGCGCATGTGTGCAAAGCGCATCAACCGCACCGAATTAATCTCACCCCCAATGGTTTTGGCACGGATGTTGCTTGGTGATGGGGGGAGATGGGAGAATTAAAAATGAAGCACCCTGTAGATGTTCACGTTGGAAAACGCATTCGGCACCGCCGGTGGATGGTGGGGATGACCCAGCAGCAACTGGCCGAGCGCGTTGGAATCAAATTTCAGCAAATTCAGAAATACGAAACCGGAATGAACCGTGTCAGCGCCTCCCGGATGTGGGATATCGCTGATGCGCTGGAGGTGCCGGTCAGCTTCTTCTTCGAGGGGGTCGGTCAGTCGCAGCCTCAATCGGTTGGGGATATGCCCGAAGACATCCTGGCCGATAAAGAGGCGCTTGAGCTGGTCCGGTCCTATTACGCGATTCCGGAAAATCAACGCCGCCGGCTGTTCGAACTGGCGCGCGTTCTCAGCGACGTGGCTTGACGTCCGCTTGACGCAGCCTCATGGCGGCGTTAGCGCCTTGGGGTGCCCCGCGCGGGCATCCCAGACGAAGGTGCCGCCATGTCCGATTTCGATGATTGCCTGATCCGGGTTGCCGATGCCCTTGCCGAAACTGCACGGCAGGAAACGTTGCGCTGTTTCCGAAGCGAGGCGCTGGGCGTGGACAACAAATCCGGCCATGGGTTCGATCCCGTTACCGCCGCCGATCGGGCTGCTGAGGCCGCCATGCGGGAAATCCTTTCCAGCGAACGTCCAGACGACGGAGTGTTGGGCGAAGAGTTCGGCCCGGTTCCGGGGCGAAGCGGGTTGACCTGGGTGCTGGACCCGATCGATGGAACGCGGGGCTATCTCAGCGGTACGCCGACCTGGGGGGTTCTGATCGCCGCGTGTAACGAGACGGGGCCAATATACGGCGTGATCGATCAGCCCTATATCGGGGAACGGTTCCGCGGCGGTTTGGGCCGGGCGGAGATGACCGGCCCCCGTGGCACCCGTGCCCTGCACTGCCGCGCTCCGCGCCCGCTGGACGAGGCGGTACTTTATACCACTTTCCCGGAAATCGGCACCCGTGCGGAGGCGCAGGCCTTTCAGGCGCTGTCGTCTCATGTCCGCCTGACACGCTATGGAATGGATTGCTATGCCTACGCGTTGCTGGCGCTGGGGCAAATCGACCTCGTTGTGGAGGCCGGCCTGCATGCCTATGATATCTGCGCGCCGATTGCCGTGGTTACCGCGGCGGGGGGAATCGTCACCGACTGGCAGGGCAACCCGGCCCATCATGGCGGCCAGGTGATCGCGGCCGCGAACACCGAAATCCATGCCCGGGCGCTGGCCTTTCTGAACGCGACGGGTTAAGTCCACCGCCGCGGCATCTTTCCCTGTTTCTTGCCGGAGCCATTCTATATCCTGACGCCAAAGCACCGGGGCGGGGCATGAGCGACACCACCAGCGAAACCACCACGGATCCGATCGAGAGCGACGAGGGTTACGCGCTCGACAACCGTACGGTGTCCGCCGTCCGGCTGGCCGTGGCGGCCGGAGATTCGCAGCGATTGGGAACGCTGCTCGACCCGCTCCACGCGGCCGACATTGCCGACCTTCTGGAGCAGGTCGACAGTGGTCACCGGCGTGAGATTCTGCTGCTGTGCCCCGCTCACTTTGACGGCGATGTCCTTTCGGAACTGGATGAAGGCCTGCGCGAGGAGGTGATCGGATTCCTGCCGCCCGACATTCTGGCCGAAGCCGTACGGGATCTGGAATCCGACGATGTCGTGGATCTTCTCGAGGATCTAGAGGAGCCGCAGCAGGCGGCGATTCTGGATGTTCTGGATGTGCCCGACCGGGTCGCGGTGGAAAAGGCGCTGAGCTATCCTGAATTTTCCGCCGGCCGCCTCATGCAGCGTGAGGTGGTGATGGCCCCGGAGCACTGGACCGTTGGGCAGGCCATCGATCATGTCCGGGCCAACAAGAAAACCCTGCCCGACCAGTTCTATCACCTCATCGTGGTGGACCCGCGTTTGCGCCCGGTGGGCTATGTGACCCTGGGCAAGCTTCTGGCGTCAAAACGATCGGTGAAACTGACGGCCCTCTTCGAGGACAGTTTCCGGACGATTCCGGTCAGCCAGCCTGAATCCGAGGTTGCCTACGCCTTCAACCAGTATCATCTGATCTCTGCGCCGGTGGTGGACGATGACGGGCGACTTGTCGGCGCCATCACCATTGACGACGCGATGACGGTGCTTGACGAAGAGCACGAGGAAGACATCCTGCGCCTCGCCGGCGTGGGGGAAAGCAGTCTGTCGGACCGGGTGATCGAAACGACGCGCCAGCGTTTTCCATGGCTGTTCGTGAATCTCGTGACGGCCATTCTTGCCTCGGTGGTGATCGCGCTGTTCGAGGACGCCATCGCCCAGATCGTTGCGCTTGCGGTGCTGATGCCGATTATCGCTTCCATGGGGGGGAATGCGGGGACGCAGTCCCTGACCGTTGCGGTGCGGGCGCTGGCGACGAAGGACCTTACCGGCTCCAACGTCTGGCGCGTTGTCCGGCGGGAACTGGCGGTGGGTCTGATCAACGGTGCGGCTTTCGCGCTGGTGATGGGGGCTGTCAGCCTGGTCTGGTTCGGATCCCCGGATCTGGGGGTGGTGATTGCTATCGCGATGATCGTCAATCTTGCCATCGCCGCGCTGGCGGGAATATTGATTCCGGTCACCTTGGACAGGCTGGGGGTGGACCCTGCGCTGGCCTCCGGCACCTTTGTGACGACTGTTACCGATGTGGTCGGGTTCTTTGTTTTTCTTGGCCTTGCGGCGACGATTCTGCTTTAGGGAGGCACGATGAGCCTGCTGAAACGACGTGACCCGACTGTGCAAAAGGCGGGTATCCGAAAGAAAGTCCTTGCCCGGCGGCGGGAGGCCCATGAACAGGGGCCGGACGCTGCCGCGAACGGGCATTTGCTGGATGTCCTGCGCCCCCATGCGGGAAAGGTCATGTCCGGCTACATGCCGATCCGCTCCGAGATCGATCCGCGCCCGGCGCTGACGCAGATGGCGCGGCTTGGCCCGGTGGTGGTGCCGGTGATTCAGGGCGCGGGGTTGCCGCTGATCTTCCGTGTCTGGACGCCTGAAGCGAAGATGATCGACGGTCCCTTCGGGGCGCTTGTCCCGGCGGAGGGCGAGTTCCTGACGCCCGAGGTGCTGGTGGTTCCGCTGGTCGCTTTCGATGCCACGGGCAACCGTCTGGGCTATGGGGGCGGGTTTTATGACCGTACCCTCGCGCAACTGAGCGCGGCGGGGCAGGTTCTGGCACTTGGCTTTGCCTATGCAGCCCAGGAATATGCCGGGATTCTGCCGTGTGAAGACACCGACTGGCGTCTTGATATGGTCGTGACCGAGGTCGGTGCGCGACGCTTCGATCCGCCCGCATAGGGCTTGCCCTTCGCCGGGGGGCGGCGTACCCCTTTGACCATGAAGATCCTGTTTCTCGGAGACGTGATGGGCCGCGCCGGGCGCGCCGCCATCGGTGAGCACCTGCCCAGGCTGCGGGAGGCCTGGGGGCTGGATTTCGTTGTCGTCAATGCTGAAAACGCCACCCAGGGGGCCGGGCTGACACCGGAGCACGGGAAGGATCTTCTGGCTGCGGGGGCCGATTGCCTGACCTTGGGCGACCACGCGTTCGACCGTAAGGAGATGCTGTCGTTCATTGAAAAAGAGCCCCGGATCCTGCGCCCGCTGAACTACGCCAGGGGGGCGCCGGGCAAAGGGGCGCGGCTGTTCGAGGCGCGGGGCGGGCGGAAGATCCTTGTGGTGCAGGCTTTGGGGCAGGTGTTCATGAAGCGCCCTTTCGACGATCCGTTTTCCGCGCTGGATCAGGTGCTGAAGGCGCATCCGCTGGGCGGGCTGGCGCAGGCGATTCTGGTCGACATGCATTGCGAGGCAACCTCGGAGAAGATGGCCACGGGACATTTCTGTGACGGGCGGGCCTCTGCGGTGGTGGGCACCCATACCCACGTCCCCACGGGGGATGCGCAGATTCTGCCGGCCGGCACGGCGTTTCTGTCCGATGCCGGGATGTGCGGGGAT
The DNA here is from genome assembly GCF_003046545.1 of Rhodovulum imhoffii. Taxonomy (GTDB): domain Bacteria; phylum Pseudomonadota; class Alphaproteobacteria; order Rhodobacterales; family Rhodobacteraceae; genus Rhodovulum; species Rhodovulum imhoffii. Next base: position 49,434 of record NZ_QAAA01000001.1, read on the forward strand.
TACAATTCCGTCATCGGAATGGACAAGGCCGAACCGATGCACCGCTTCCTGACGGGCATGTCCAAAGGGCGCTTTACCCCTGCGGAGGGGGAGGCGACACTTTCGGGCCTTTATGTCGAAACCGATGACCGAACCGGCAAGGCGCACCGCGTGGCGATGGTGCGCCAGGGGGGGCGGCTGGAGCCGTCCGGGCCATAGGGGTGCATTCGGCGCTTGTAAGCAGGCGTCCCGCCGCTAAAACTGGGGCCGCTTGTCTGCCGAAGGCTTCCGGATGGTATCTCAGCTTCTTTCCCCGACTGGCACGGCGCTGCTCTCGCTCGCGGTTGTCGGGGTTATGTTCGTCCTTTTCGTCCGTGAACGATACCCGGCCGAAGTAATCGCCATCGCGGGGGCCACGCTGATGCTGGTGCTTGGTATCCTGCCCTATGGACGCGCGCTGGAGGTGCTTTCAAACCCCGCGCCCTGGACCATCGCGGCGATGTTCATCGTCATGGGGGCGCTGGTGCGCACCGGTGCGCTGGACTGGTTCACCCGCGCGGCGGAAAACAACGCGCGCACGCGTCCGGCCGCGGCGATCGTCGGGTTGATGGGCTTCGTGGTGCTGGCCTCCGCCGTGGTGTCGAACACCCCGGTGGTGGTGGTCATGATTCCGGTTTTTGTGCAACTGGCACGCAGCCTTGGGGTGTCCGCCTCCAAGCTGCTGATCCCGCTGTCCTACGCGGCCATTCTCGGGGGGACGCTGACGCTGATCGGAACCTCCACGAATCTTTTGGTCGACGGTGTCGCGCGGGCGCAGGGCCTGGCTCCGTTTCGTATTTTCGAGGTCACGCCACTGGCGGCCATTCTGGTTGTCTGGGGCATGATCTACCTTCGTTTCTTTGCGTCCCGTCTGTTGCCGGAGCGCGACAGCATGGCCACGCTGCTGTCGGACAAATCGAAGATGAAGTTTTTTACCGAGGCCGTTATCCCCCCCGACAGCAACCTGATCGGGCGTGAGGTCCTGGGCGTGCAACTGTTCAAACGCGAAGGTGTGCGGCTGATCGACGTGATCCGGGGCGATAATTCCCTGCGCCACAACCTGAAGGGCGTGACCCTTCAGGTTGGGGATCGTGTCGTGCTGCGTACCGCGATGACGGAGTTGCTGTCGCTTCAGCGCGACAAAAGCCTGCGCCGGGTAGATCAGCTTTCGGCGGTGGAAACGTCGACCGTCGAGGTGCTGATTTCGCCGGGATGCCGCATGATCGGGCGCTCTTTGGGGTCCATGCGGCTGCGGCGGCGTTACGGGGTGTACGTTATCGCGGTGCACAGGAGAAACCAGAATATCGGTCGCCAGAAAATCGACGACCTCGTCGTGCGTGTGGGGGATACGCTGCTTCTGGAAGGTGCCCCCGCCGATATCAAGCGCATGGCCAATGACATGGAATTGGTGGATATCTCACACCCTTCCGGGCGGGCCTACCGCCGGGCGCATGCCCCGGTGGCGATTGCCGCGCTGTTGGGGATCGTGGCGCTGGCCGCGTTCGGGGTTGCGCCTATCTTCCTGTTGGCGCTGGTCTCCGTCGCTGTGGTGCTGCTGACCCGGTGCATCGACGCAGAGGAGGCGTTCTCCTTCGTCGATGGGCGGCTTCTTGCGCTGATCTTTTCGATGCTGGCGGTGGGGGCGGCACTGGAGTCCTCGGGCGCGGTGAGATTGATCGTGGATACGGTGGCGCCGGGGATGGAAATGTTGCCGCCCTTCCTGATTGTATGGGCAGTCTATCTGCTGACATCCGTTCTGACGGAACTGGTTTCCAACAATGCGGTGGCGGTGGTGGTGACTCCTATCGCCATAGGGCTGGCGCAGGCGTTGGGGGTGGATCCACGCCCGCTGGTTGTGGCGGTGATGATCGCGGCCTCGGCCAGCTTTGCAACGCCGATCGGATACCAGACCAACATGATGGTCTATGGCCCCGGCGGGTACAAGTTCACGGATTTCCTGCGGGTCGGCATCCCGTTGAACCTTACGGTCGGGGTGTTGGCCTCAGCGTTGATTCCAGTCTTCTGGCCACTCTAGAAAGGGCCGGGCTTGCAGCAAGCCGGGGGCCTGACATATAGAACCCCAATCTTGAATTCAGGCTGAAAGGGTATCCATGGCAGGCCATTCCAAATGGGCGAACATCCAGCACCGCAAGGGCCGGCAGGACGCGGCCCGGTCCAAGCTGTTCTCGAAGCTGTCCAAGGAAATCACCGTCGCGGCGAAAATGGGCGACCCGGACCCGGACAAGAATCCACGTCTGCGGCTGGCCGTGAAAGAGGCAAAGTCGAACTCGATGCCCAAGGACAACATAGAGCGAGCGATCAAGAAGGCTTTGGGGGGAGAAGGCGATACCTATGAGGAAATCCGCTACGAAGGGTACGGCCCTGGCGGTGTTGCGGTGATTGTCGAGGCGATGACCGACAATCGCAACCGCACCGCGTCGAACGTGCGCTCCACCTTTACCAAGAACGGCGGCAATCTGGGGGAAACCGGCTCCGTCGGGTTCATGTTCGAGCGCAAGGGAGAGGTGACGTACCCTGTTTCGGCAGGGGATGTGGACACCGTGATGATGGCCGCGATCGAGGCCGGGGCCGAAGATGTGGAAAGTTCGGAAGATGGTCATGTCGTCTACTGTGCCGATACGGACCTGAACGAGGTCGCCATCGCGCTGGAGAAAGAGTTGGGAGAAAGCGAGTCGACCAAGTTGATCTGGAAGCCCTCCACCACGACTGAACTGGATCTGGACGGCATGCAGAAGCTGATGAAGCTGGTCGATGCGCTGGAGGATGACGACGACGTACAGCGTGTCACAACCAATTTTGAAGCCAGTGACGAGGTCCTTGCCCAACTGTGAGCCGCTGAACGGGGCTATCAAACGAAGAGGGCCGGTTGCATGCAACCGGCCCTTTTGGGTTTGAGAGAGCGCAGCCCGAAGGCTGCCGCCATCCCGGTTATTGTTGTGCCAGGGTCACGAGATACGCATATATGTCGTAGGCTTCTTCTTCCTTGCGGACCTTGTGGGTCATGTCACCACGGGCGCGGTCGTCGGTCAGGTAGCCCCGCAGGTACGGGGTGGGGTCCTGAACGTATTTCACGAATTCTTCTTCGATCCATTCCAGCCCGGCTTCACCGGCGGCGGTCATGGATTTTGAATACTTGAAGTCTTCGACATGGCCCGCCACGCGCCCCGGAACGCCGTAAAGGTTCGGTCCGATCTTGGCGTTGCGGCCGGCCAGCATTTCGCCGGTGTCATTGACGACGACATGGCAGGTCATGCACTGGCGAAAGGCTTTTTCACCCGCAGCGGGGTCACCCGAGAAGGCCACTGCGATGACAGCGGCTTCCTCTGCGGGGGCTTCCTCCGTGGCCTCTTCGGTCACGGCTTCCTCTGCGGGGGTTTCTTCGGTGACCTCTTCGGTCACGGCTTCCTCTGCGGGGGTTTCTTCCGTGGCCTCTTCGGTCACGGTTTCCTCTGCGGGGGTTTCTTCCGTGGCCTCTTCGGTTGCGGTTTCCTCTGCGGGGGCTTCTTCGGTGACCTCTTCGGTCACGGTTTCCTCTGCGGGGGTTTCTTCCGTGGCCTCTTCGGTTGCGGTTTCCTCTGCGGGGGCTTCTTCGGTGGCCTCTTCGGTCACGGCTTCCTCTGCGGGGGTTTCTTCGGTGACCTCTTCGGTCACGGCTTCCTCTGCGGGGGCTTCTTCGGTAACCTCTTCGGTCACGGCTTCCTCTGTGGGGGCTTCCCCGGCGAGGGCGGCAGATTTACCCGCCAGTTCGGCAGCGCGTTCTGCGAGAGCGTTGTATTCTGCAGCCAGAGCAGCCGCTTGCTCAGCGAGCGTTTGGGCGTTGGAGGAGGCGAGGGCCTCTGTAGGGGTTTCCACCGTGGCCTCTTCAGTCACGGTTTCCTCTGCGGGGGTTTCTTCCGTGGCCTCTTCAGTCACGGTTTCCTCTGCGGGGACTTCTTCGGTGACCTCTTCGGTCGCGGTTTCCTCTGCGGGGGTTTCTTCGGTGACCTCTTCGGTCGCGGCTTCCTCTGCGGGGGTTTCTTCGGTGGCCTCTTCGGTCACGGCTTCCTCTGCGGGGGTTTCTTCCGTGGCCTCTTCGGTTGCGGTTTCCTCTGCGGGGGCTTCTTCGGTGACCTCTTCGGTCACGGTTTCCTCTGCGGGGGCTTCTTCGGTGACCTCTTCGGTCACGGTTTCCTCTGCGGGGGTTTCTTCGGTGGCCTCTTCGGTTGCGGTTTCCTCTGCGGGGGTTTCCTCCGTGGCCTCTTCGGTCACGTTCTCTTCGGCGGTGGCTTCCTCGACAGCCGCTTCTTCCGCAGGTGCAACGGCTTCCTTCGGGGTCGGGTCATTGGTGGTGGCGGCAAAGATGACCCAAAGCAGCCCCAGGGCGGGGGCTGCGAAGATCAAGCGGGCCAAGTTCTGATTTTTTGACATCGTTAATCCTTTTCACTTCCGTTTCCGGAAAACGGCAGGGCCGTTTCGGCGGCTTTCGGCGGGATCGCAGCGACCCCCGATATGAGACGGCGCACAAACCTTCGCCCGAGGTAAATCAGAGAGCGAAAAAAGGCCGCACCAACTCCCCGCACACCTTAACGGTATGTGCCAGGGCTGACAGCCTCGAATCGCAGCAAGCGGCGCTGTGGCGCACCCCCGTGTGGATCTTGCTGCCGGCGGGAAGCGGTGCTTAAGCTTTCCCATGGTTGCCATTTCAGACACTGCACCTGCTCCGCGCCCTTTGGAGGGCATGCTCTGGATGTTCGCCACCGGGGTGAATTTTCTTATGGTCACTGCATTGGTAAAAATCGTGGGCAGCAGCCTCCCGGCTGCACAGGCGGCTTTCCTGCGCTATCTTCTGGGCTTGGTGTTCCTGCTGCCGTTTCTGGTGCCACTGATGCGGCTGGGTATGCGTGAGCGCCCCTGGAAGCTTTACATCCTGCGCGGGCTTTTTCACGGTTTGGGCGTGCTGACATGGTTCTACGCCATGACGCGCATCCCCATCGCCGAAGTTACGGCAATGAACTATCTCAACCCGGTTTATGTGACTCTGGGGGCTGCACTCTTCATGGGGGAAAAATTGGCATGGCGGCGCGTTACAGCGATTGCGGTGGCATTCCTTGGGGTTCTGGTGATTTTGCGCCCGGGTTTTCGGGAGATTTCGGACGGGCATGTTGTCATGCTTTTCACTGCGGTGTTTTTCGCCGGGTCTTATCTTGCGGCAAAACGACTGAGCGCGGGGGAGGATGCCGGCGTCATCGTGGCGATGCTGTCGATCACCGTGACGATCCTGCTGGCCCCGGTGGCCGTGGCGGTCTGGGTGCCGCCCGCGCCGGTGGACCTTGTGTGGTTGTTTCTGGTGGCGCTTTTCGCAACGGCCGGGCATTACACGATGACGCGTGCGTTTCGTGCCGCGCCGCTGACGGTGACGCAACCGGTAACGTTTTTGCAACTTGTCTGGGCAACGCTGTTGGGCTGGCTGGCCTTTGACGAGGTGGTGGATGGCTGGGTTCTGCTGGGTGGGGGGGTGATCCTTGCCGCGGTGGTGTTTCTGACATGGCGCGAGGCCGTGCTGAACCGCCGTGTCACGCCCGCAGCGGATGTGCCGAAGCTATAGCTTGATCCTGGTCAAGGGGTCTGGGGGGCAGGTCGGTTAAGCTCGTCGCGATAGCAACCAAAGGAGGCGCGCATGACGCATACACCCCACGGTCTCGCCGAGGATCTGCCCGATCTCGTGGACGCGATTCGCGAAAAGAAGGAGCAAGACGCCCATTTTGCCCGGCTGGTTGAGGACTATCAGAAGATCAACGAAGCCGTCCACCTGGCGGAAACCGATGTGGAACCCACCGACGATCTTCACATGAACGAGATGCGCAAGAAGCGCATGGCCCTGAAGGATGAGATCTTCCGGCGCGTCTCCGCCTGAGGCTCAGGCTTCGTCGGACGTCTCTCCGGCGGGACCTTCGATTGCGCTTTGCAGGTTGTCGAAGAACTTGTCGGCCAGCCGCCGCGCGGTTCCGTGCAGCAGGCGGGAGCCCAGTTGGGCGAGCTTGCCCCCGATCTCGGCGGTCACCGTATATGTGAGTTCCGTGCCCTTCGGCCCATCGGCGAGCGCGACATCGGCGCGCCCCTTGGCGAAGCCCGCGACGCCGCCCTTGCCTTCGCCGGCGATGGTGTAACTTTCTTCGGGCACGATGTCGCTGACCGTCACGGTGCCGTGGAAGGTGGCCTTGACCGGGCCGACCTTTTGCGTGACCTCGGCTTCGAAGCCATTCTCCAGGGTTCCCTCAAGCGATTCGCAACCGGGGATCGTCTGGCGCAGTACCTCCGGGCTGGTCAGGTGCGCCCACACGGTTTCCCGGTTTGCCGTGAGGGTGCGGCTGCCGGTCAGTTCCATGGTGTCCTCCCCTTTTTTGCAATTAGAGGAGAATCAGGAGCGTCCGTCAAAGTTAATCGGCGATTTCGTAAGGCAGGATGCCACGACGGTCGAAATCGACCCAGAGACGGCGTTCCAGGGGGGGAACGGACCGCTGATGGCAATTGCGCCGCTCACAGATCCGGCAGGAAATGCCGATGGGTTCGAATGCGGCGGTTTTGCTCAGGTCCAGATCGTCGGCGTAGATCATCTGTTCGGCATAGGCGATTTCACAGCCCAGCCCGATGGCGAACCGGCGCACCGGCGCGTTCCAGGCCCCGCCGGGCTTTGAAACATCGCGCGCGAGACACAGATACCGTACTCCGTCGGGGGTTTCGGCCAATTGCCGCAAAAACCGGCCCGGCGTTTCAAACGCCCGGTGCATGTTCCAAAGCGGACAGGCCCCTCCGAATCGTGCAAACTGCAACCGCGTTGCGGAATGGCGCTTGGTAATGGTGCCCGCCTGATCGACCCGGACAAAGAAGAAGGGAACGCCCTTGGCGCCGGGTCGTTGCAAGGTGGAAAGCCGGTGGGCGACCTGTTCGATCGAGGCGCCAAAGCGGTCGGCCATCCGTTCGAGGTCGTGCCGGGTCTCCCGCGCGGTTTCGAGAAACGCGCGATAGGGCAAAAGCGCGGCCCCTGCAAAGTAGTTGGCCAGCCCGATCCGGGCGATATCGCGGGCTTCCTCGGTATGGAACCGGGCGAAGTCCAGCGTGGCTTCCAGAAGTTTGCCCTGGGTCATCAGCGCCACCTGGTGAAGGATCTGGAAGCGTTGTGTGGCCGGGGCGGTGCGTGCCGAAAGCGCCAGCACCCCGGCCTTCGGGTCGAAGCCGCGCAGGGCCGGGGTGTCGACGGTTTCCACGGCGATGCCCGCACGCTCCAGGATTTTCAGGGCGCGGGGCAGCGGATCGGCGCGGGTACCATCGGGGCAGGCGAAATGTTCGGCGGCACGGTCCACGGCGTCGATATAATTGTCGCAGTAGTGAAAAAAATCGCGGACTTCCTCCCACGGCGAAGGCGTCAGCGCCGCGTCCTCGCGGCCCAGCGCCTCGTCGAGCGAGGCGAGCCGTTCCCGTGTTTGCCGGTAGGCCCGGTGGAGGTTCAGGAAGGCCCGTGCCAGGGCCGGGGCGTTCGAGGCCGCCAGCCGCAGATCCGCCACCGGTGGCGGCGCATCGCCGAACACCGCGTCGGCGATGGCTTCGCGCAGGTCGGAGACCAGCCGCTCCGTATCGCCGGATGTCAGTTCCGTGACGTCGAACCCGAATTCCTGTGCCAGCGCCAGAACCACGCCGGTAGAGATCGGGCGGTTGTTGTTTTCCATCTGGTTCAGGTAAGGCAGCGATATGCCCAGCCGGGTGGCGAAGTCCTTCTGTGTCAGGCCCAGCCGGGCGCGGATCTCGCGCAGCTTGACCCCGGCATAAAGTTTCTGGGTCGCCATCGGCCCCTCTGAGTTTGCAGGTTTGCTGTTGTCAGGGGTAGCCTTTGCAAATCTGCGCCGCAAGGGTCAGCTTGGGCCTGGAAGCGGCCCTTTCACCCGGGTCACATGCATTACGTAAAGGGCAGCCAGCACCGAGGCCGCCGAACTGGCCAGCATCAGCAGCAAAAGCGGCACCGCATCCGACCCCGGCCCAAGAAGCGCCCCGGCCAGGGCCGAAAGCCCCGCACCCCCGGCGATCATGATCGCCCCGCCCAGCCCGCTGGCGGTTCCCGCCAGATGCGGGCGTACCGACAGCATGCCTGAAGTTGCGTTGGGCAGCAACATTCCGTTGCCCACCCCTACCGTTATCATCAGCCCGAAGAAGGTCAGGGGGTGGGTTGCCCCGGCCAGTGCCAGCCCCAGGGCAAGGGCCAGGCCGGCGGTGGTCAGTGCGGTGCCGCCGAGCATCATCAGGTTCAGGCCCACCCGTACCGAATACCGCCCGGAGAGGAAGTTTCCGCCCATGTAGCCTAGCGCGGTCAGCCCGAAGTAAAGCCCCAGTTGCGAGGGCGACAGGCCGTAGACCTGCGTGCCGACGAAGGGCGCGCCGCCCAGAAAGGCGAAAAACACGCCCGACGCACAGCTTGCAGCCAGCACGTAGCCCCAGAACCGGCGTGAGCTGAACAGTTCCGGGTATTCGCGTATCTGGGCGCGCAGGCTGCGCCCTGTGGTGGAAGAGGTTTCCCCCATGTCGGCCCAGCAGATTGCCAGAACCATCCCCCCCAGGATCAGCAGCATCGCGAAATTGGCTTTCCAGCCGAAGGCTTCATCCAGCACGCCGCCGATGGCGGGGCCGATCATCGGCACCATGGCCATGCCCATGGTGACATAGCCCAGCATGGAGGCAGCCTGGGCCTCGTCCACCATGTCGCGTACCGCCGCCCGGCTGAGGACCATCCCCGCCACGATTACCGATTGTGCCATGCGGAACAGAAGAAACACCTCTACTGTCGGGGCCAGAAGGCAACCCAGCGTGGCCAGCAGGAAGCCCATGATCGCCCAGAGCAGAACCGGGCGCCGGCCATAGCGGTCCGAGATCGGGCCAATCACCAGTTGCAACGCCGCGTTCGTTGCCAGGTAGAGCGCTACTGAAAGTTGCATGACGCGGTATTCGGTGGCGAAATATGCCGTCATCGCGGGCAGGGAGGGCAGGAAGATGTTCAGCGACAGTGCTGCAAGCCCCGAAAGAAGGACGAGTGTCACGATATGCGGAGGGGTTGTGCGGTCGAAAAGGCGCACGGTCGGTTTTTCTGGCATGAGATTGACCTACGGCGCCGCGTCGGGCTTGTCCATGCGTGATGAAACCGGGCAACTTGATTTGCAGTTTTGCGATTTGCCTGAAATATTCTGCCAATATTTTGCAAATTTACGGAATTATGCTTTGCTCACGCGTCACGCCCCGATAGGTTGCGCCAAACTGAAACGGGGGCACGCGTCATGAAAGATATCCTGAACGAGCTTGAAAGCCGCCGCGGGAATGCCCGTCTTGGCGGTGGGCAGAAGCGGATCGACAGTCAGCACGCCAAGGGCAAGCTGACCGCGCGAGAACGGATCGAGCTGCTGCTGGATGAAGACTCCTTCGAAGAATTCGACATGTTCGTTGCCCATCGCTGCACCGATTTCGGTATGCAGGACAGCCGCCCCTACGGCGATGGCGTGGTGACCGGCTGGGGCACCATCAACGGTCGCCAGGTCTATGTTTTCAGTCAGGATTTCACCGTCTTCGGCGGGTCGCTTTCGGAAACTCACGCCCAGAAGATCTGCAAGATCATGGATATGGCGGTGCAAAACGGCGCGCCGGTGATCGGGCTGAACGATTCGGGCGGTGCGCGCATCCAGGAAGGCGTGGCCTCTCTGGCGGGCTATGCCGAGGTGTTTCAACGCAATATCATGGCCTCGGGGGTGGTGCCGCAGATTTCCGTGATCATGGGGCCCTGTGCGGGGGGGGCGGTTTACAGCCCGGCCATGACCGATTTCATCTTCATGGTGCGCGACACGTCCTACATGTTCGTCACCGGCCCTGACGTGGTGAAGACGGTCACCAATGAGGTCGTCACAGCCGAGGAGCTGGGCGGCGCCTCCACCCACACCCGGAAATCCTCTGTTGCCGACGGTGCGTTCGATAACGATGTCGAGACGCTTTACGAAGTGCGCCGGCTTGTGGACTTCCTGCCGCTCAACAATCGTGGCAGCGCGCCGGTGCGCCCCTTTTTCGACGATCCGGGCCGGGTCGAGGATAGTCTCGACACGCTGATCCCCGATAACCCGAACCAGCCCTATGACATGAAGGAACTGATCCTGAAAATCGCCGACGAAGGCGATTTCTATGAGATCCAGGCCGATTATGCCGGAAACATCATCACCGGCTTTATCCGCATCGAAGGGCGCACCGTGGGGGTTGTCGCCAATCAGCCGATGGTGCTGGCCGGGTGTCTCGATATCGACAGTTCGCGTAAGGCGGCACGTTTCGTGCGGTTTTGCGACGCCTTCGAAATCCCGATCCTGACGCTGGTGGACGTGCCGGGGTTCCTGCCGGGGACCAGCCAGGAATATGGCGGTGTCATCAAGCACGGTGCGAAACTGCTTTATGCTTACGGCGAAGCCACCGTGCCGAAAGTGACGGTCATCACCCGCAAGGCCTATGGCGGTGCCTACGATGTCATGTCGTCCAAGCATCTTCGCGGGGATATCAACTACGCCTGGCCGACCGCGGAGATTGCCGTGATGGGGGCCAAGGGCGCAACCGAGATTCTCTATCGCAGCGAGTTGGGCGATGCGGAGAAGATCGCGCAGCGCACCGCAGATTACGAGGATCGTTTTGCCAATCCCTTTGTCGCGGCCGAGCGCGGCTTTATCGATGAGGTGATCCAGCCCCACAGTACCCGCCGCCGGGTTGCCCGCGCTTTTGCCGCCCTGCGCGGCAAGAAGCTGCAAAATCCCTGGAAGAAGCACGACAATATCCCGCTCTGATGGCCCGTACCTGGCATATTCTGCGTGAAGAGGGCGCGCTGACCATGGCGCGTCGTCTGCCTGTGCGCTTCGATCTCGCCGTGGAGACGACGTTCCCGCAGGCAGGGAAGAGACGGTTGGCCGCACAGATTCGCCAGGATATGTGGCGTGCCTTGAAGGGTATGCGGGGCTTTTCGCCGGCCGTGCGGGTGGAGGACTGCAAAAGCGGTCTTCGGGTGGTTGCGGGGGGGCAGGTGTCTGCGCCGTTTCCCCGCGCCCTGGCAGAGGCCCGTGTATCTGCGCTGCTTGCGGATCCTGTGCAGCGGCTGCGCTGGCTACGCTGCGCCCGGACGGGAGAACGCCCATGATGCCGCTGTTTCACATGGTGCCCGGGGCCCCGCGCCCGGTTGCGCCTTTTTCCCACGCGGCAGAGGCGGCAGGCTGTATTTTCCTGACCGGCCAGATGCCGACTGACCCGGATGCCCCGGATGCCCCCTTGCCGGTGGGGATTGCCGCCCAGACCCACAGGGTGATGGCAAACCTTTCCCTGGTTTTGCGCGGGCTTGGGCTGGATCTGTCTCATGTGGTGCAATGTCGGTGCTACCTGGCGGCGTTCGATCGGGATTACGCCACGTTCAATGAAACCTACCGAACATACTTTGCCAGCGACCGTCTGCCGGCCCGGACCACGGTGGGCGTCAGTGGTCTGGCATTGGGCGCGCTGGTGGAAGTCGACTGCGTTGCAGTCCGTCCGGAGGAATAGGCATGTATGTCCGCTTGGGGATTTTGGGTGTGCCCGCGACAATTTGCGACCGAAAAACAGACTCATATGCAAGCCTGATGGAATGGAGTATTCTCACTCCGGGTCGATGCGATGTGACCCGTCACCAGTGGGGTATGGGCTGTGCAAGCGGCTCCGCTCCTCGCGAAAACAGAGGGAGTTTTGAATGTCCAGATCTGTCAAAGTCGTTCTTGCGCTGTCGCTCGTCGCGTTCGCAGCCGCCTGCGCCAAGCAGGAGCCCGTATATGTCGAGCCCGAGCCGGTACAGGCGGAACCGACTTACAACAAGCTCTGACTTTCGCTCGGGGCGGGCCTTCGGGGCCGCCCCTTGGCAGGGTCCCGCCGGGGGGCCCCGATGCTGAAGCACAAAGGGTTTCCCAGCCGTCTTCCCGGCACCGATTTCCAGTTCACCATCCGGCGCGCGAACAATCAGGGGGCAACCCGTCTTGTCGCGCGTGAACGATATGCCGACCGCCGCCCGGCGGATCGCCGTGCCGATGCCGGGTTCATGGCCGCACTTTGGCGTCATTTCGGAGAGGCGCCATTCGAGCGGGGGAACCTCGATGCCGGGCGCCTGTCGTGGCTGTTCGGGCGTGAGGTCGTCCCGGCCGAAGACCCTTTTGACCCGGAAAGTTACCATGCGCTTCTGCGGATCGATGCGGCCCGCGCCCGGACGACCTTCCCCGAAGTGTTCGAGGAGGCAGGCCGGTGACAAGCGGAACCTTGCCGTTCCTTTTTCGCCTTCGGCGGGAATTGGCCGAAACGCGCTTGTCTCAGGCGTGTGGGTTTGACAGCGGCTCTCCCCGTGACAATATCGTCTTGAGGATGCGCGCCTGTTCCCACTCTTGGCGGGCGTCCGTGGCACGAAGGTGTCAAACTTCCCCTGCTGCGTGGCCATGCCCTTCAAGGGGGTGGCCACGTTTTTCCATCCTGTTTGGTTTTGCCCGGCGATATCCTGCTCTGTCGCGCTGCGTCGCATTGCGCGGTGAGAAAGGGGGGGGTATGTCCTTTCGATCAGACAACTGGAGGATGGAAAAATGTCAAAGGCGATTGTCGCGATCTTGTGCGCGATTTCCGTGGCCGGCTGCAACATGTCGAATGACGGTGAGCGCGCAGTCACAGGGGCCGTGGCGGGGGCTGTCGTGGCCGACGTTCTGGATGAAAGCGTCGCGGCCGGGGCCGCGACCGGCGCCGCTGCCGGGGCGCTTTGTGACGACGTGGGTCTTTGCAACTGACGAAGTAACCGGGCGCGGGCCTTCCGTGCCTTGTGGCATGCACCCCCCATTCGCGGCTTTTCAGGCCGCGGGTGGGGGGTTTTCGTATTCCGGCCGGGATCGCGACCGGCCCAATTATGAAAGGGGCAGAAATGTTCGATAAGATCCTGATCGCAAACCGGGGTGAGATTGCTTGCCGGGTTATCAAAACGGCCCGCAAGATGGGCATCAGGACGGTCGCCGTCTATTCCGATGCCGACCGCAATGCCCTGCATGTTCAGATGGCAGACGAGGCCGTTCATATCGGACCCCCGCCGGCCAACCAGTCCTACATCGTGATCGACAAGGTCATGGAGGCGATCCGCAGGACCGGAGCGCAGGCGGTGCATCCGGGGTATGGCTTCCTGTCGGAAAACAAGCTTTTTGCCGAGGCGCTGGAGGCCGAAGGCGTGGCTTTTGTCGGTCCTCCGGCCAGTGCGATCGAGTCGATGGGCGACAAGATCACCTCGAAGAAGATCGCTGCGGAAGCGGGCGTCTCCACGGTGCCGGGCTATATGGGCCTGATCGCGGATGCCGAGGAAGCCGTCAGGATCAGCCGTCAGATCGGCTACCCGGTGATGATCAAGGCCTCCGCCGGGGGTGGTGGCAAAGGCATGCGAATCGCCTGGACCGACGAGGAGGCGCGTGAAGGCTTCCAGAGTTCGAAGAACGAGGCGGCGAGCAGTTTCGGCGATGATCGCATCTTCATCGAGAAATTCGTTACCCAGCCACGTCATATCGAGATCCAGGTTCTGGCCGACACGCATGGCAACTGCATCTATCTGGGGGAACGGGAGTGCTCGATCCAGCGCCGTAACCAGAAGGTCATCGAGGAGGCTCCCAGCCCCTTCCTTGACGAAGCCACCCGCAAGGCGATGGGCGAACAGGCTGTCGCGCTGGCCAAGGCCGTGGGCTATGCCAGCGCGGGGACGGTGGAGTTCATCGTGGACGGGGACAAGAACTTTTACTTCCTCGAGATGAACACCCGCCTTCAGGTCGAACACCCGGTGACCGAACTGATCACCGGGATCGACCTGGTGGAGCAGATGATCCGTGTCGCCAATGGTGAAAAGCTCAAGCCGGCGCAGGCGGATGTGAAGCTGACCGGCTGGGCCATTGAAAGCCGCCTGTATGCAGAAGATCCGTACCGCAACTTCCTGCCGTCCATCGGGCGTCTGACGCGGTACCGGCCGCCGGCGGAAACCGCCCACGAGGCGGCAGTGGTTCGCAACGATACCGGCGTTTACGAAGGCGGTGAGATCAGCATGTATTATGATCCGATGATCGCCAAACTGTGTACCTGGGCGCCGACCCGGGCGCAGGCGATCGAGGAAATGCGTACCGCGCTCGATGCGTTTGAGGTGGAGGGGATCGGCCACAACCTGCCGTTCCTGTCCGCGGTGATGGATCATCCGAAATTCTGCTCGGGGGAGATGACCACCGCCTTCATCGCCGAGGAATACCCCGAGGGTTTCGATGGGGTGAGCCTGTCGGAACCGGAACTTCGCAGGGTGGCGGCCGCGGCGGCGGCGATGTACCGCGTGATGGAAATCCGCCGGGCGCGCATTTCCGGCCGGATGGACAACCATGAACGCACCGTCGGCACGGATTGGGTGGTCGAGGCGCAGGATACCCGCTTTGCCGTGACGATCGAGGCGGACCAGGACGGTGCGACAGTCCATTTCGCGGAAGGTGACAGCCACCGTGTGACATCCGGCTGGGCGCCGGGGCAGACCCTTGCCCGGTTGGAGATCGATGGCGAGCCGCTGGTGCTGAAGGTGGAAAACGCCACCGCGGGCTTCCGGCTTCGGACCCGTGGGGCGGACATGATCGCGCGGGTCTACACGCCGCGCCAGGCGGAGTTGGCCTCTCTCATGCCGGAGAAGGTCGCCCCGGATACCTCGAAGCTGCTGCTGTGCCCGATGCCGGGCCTGATCGTGAAGATCAACGTCGAGGAAGGACAAGAGGTTCAGGAAGGTCAGGCGCTTTGCACGGTGGAGGCGATGAAGATGGAAAATATCCTGCGGGCCGAGCGCAAGGCCGTTGTCAGCAGGATCAATGCCGGTCCGGGCGACAGCCTCGCCGTGGATGAAGTCATCATGGAGTTCGAGTAACCCGTGCTGCCCGCTGGCCGGATACCGATATGCCTGCGCGACATGCGCAGACGGCGCCGGCCGGCGGGGGGTTACCGGCGGCCATGTTCATGGCGGATTTCCTGCTGGCGCAGGGGAAACTTGTCGATGGAGCGGGTGATCTCGCGCACGTCCCACGGGAAGGGTTTGCGCAGTTTGACCCCGCCATCCTTGCCGATTACCACCAGCATGAAGCCGCGCGGGCGCAATTTTTCCCGCAGGGGGGAGACCGGCTCCGGCCGGGTATCGGTCACGACGACCACATCGCGCCGGGCCAGTTCCCCGATCCGGGCGGTCAGCAGGTCCATCTGTTCCTGGAACAGAGGGTTGGCGGGGCTGTCGGCAAACACCACCACCGGGCGGGCCACCCACAGGAAGTCTTCCAGCGCGGTTTCGGATGCGTCCAGAACGGTGGTCTGGTCCGCCTGCCAGCGGGCCAGAGGTGTGGCATCGACGGCGTGCCCGGCTTGCGGGGCAAGGGCCAGGGCGATGGCCAGCGCAACAGACAGTTTTTTCATGCAACCTCCTGCTGCGCATCATATAGGCGGGGCGGGCAAGAAAGCGAAGGCCGGTCGGCGTATCGCACCGGTTTGAAAGCGAAGAGGACGATCCGATGACGGACAAGAAGGCACAATGGGCTGATCTCGCGGCGAAGGAGCTCCGGGGCCGCACGCTTGAGGACCTGACCTGGCAAACACCCGAGGGGATCGAGGTCAAGCCCGTTTACACCGAGGAGGACACCGAGGGCCTGGCCCACATGGGGGCGATGCCCGGCATGGCGCCGTTCACCCGCGGCCCGCGCGCCACGATGTACACGGGCCGTCCCTGGACCATCCGCCAGTATGCCGGGTTCTCTACGGCCGAGGAATCGAACGCCTTTTACCGAAAGGCGCTGGCTGCGGGGCAGCAGGGGGTTTCGGTCGCGTTCGACCTGGCCACCCACCGGGGATATGACAGTGATCACCCCCGCGTGGTGGGGGATGTCGGCAAGGCCGGCGTCGCCATCGACAGCGTCGAAGATATGAAAATCCTCTTTGACGGCATTCCGTTGGACAAGGTTTCCGTGTCGATGACGATGAATGGCGCGGTCATTCCGATCATGGCCAGTTTCATTGTCGCGGGTGAAGAGCAGGGCGTGGATCGTCAACAGCTTTCGGGCACCATTCAGAACGATATTCTGAAAGAATTCATGGTGCGCAACACCTATATCTATCCGCCCGAACCCTCGATGCGGATCATTTCGGATATTATCGAGTATACATCGACCGACATGCCGAAATTCAACTCGATCTCGATTTCCGGGTATCACATGCAGGAGGCGGGGGCGAACCTCGTACAGGAGTTGGCCTTCACCCTCGCCGATGGGAAGGAATACGTGAAGGCGGCGCTTGAGCGGGGGCTGGACGTGGATGCCTTCGCCGGACGGCTGAGCTTCTTCTTCGCGATCGGCACCAATTTTTTCATGGAAATTGCCAAGCTGCGTGCTGCGCGGTTCCTGTGGCACCGCATCATGAGTGAGTTCAACCCGAAGAAGGAGAAATCGCTGATGCTGCGCACCCATTGCCAGACCAGCGGTGTATCCCTGGCAGAGCAGGACCCTTATAACAATGTGGTCCGCACCGCATATGAAGCCATGAGCGCCGTTCTGGGCGGGACCCAGTCGCTGCATACCAACGCTTTTGATGAAGCCATCGCGCTGCCAACGGAGTTTTCGGCCCGCATTGCGCGGAACACCCAGTTGATTCTGCAAAACGAGACCAAGGTCACCAAGGTCGTGGATCCTTTGGCGGGGTCGTACTACGTCGAAAAGCTGACTGCCGATCTGGCCGGTGCCGCGTGGAAGATCATCTGCGAGATCGACGAGATGGGCGGCATGACCAGGGCTGTTGCCTCCGGCATGCCGAAACTGCGTATCGAGGAGGCCGCCGCGCGCTGGCAGGCCCGTGTCGACCGGGGCGAGGAAGTCATCGTCGGGGTCAACAAGTTCCGGCTGGAGAAGGAAGACGATATCGACATCCTCGATATCGACAACGTCAAGGTGCGCGAGTCTCAGATTGCGCGGATCGAAAGGATTCGGGCCTCCCGCGATCAGACGGCTTGCGACGCGGCGCTGGCCGCGCTTCAACAAGCCGCAAACAGCGGTATCGGAAACCTGTTGCGCCTGGCCGTGGAAGCCGCGCGCGCACGCGCCACTGTGGGGGAGATCAGCATGGCGATGGAAAAGGCGTTCGGCCGCCACCGGGCCGAGGTCAAGACGCTCTCGGGCGTTTATGGGGAGGCATATGAGGGTGACGATGGCTTTGCCGCAATCCAGAAATCCGTGGAGGATTTCGCCGAGGCCGAGGGGCGCCGCCCGCGCATGCTGGTGGTGAAGATGGGTCAGGACGGTCACGACCGTGGCGCCAAGGTCATTGCCACCGCTTTTGCCGATATCGGGTTCGATGTGGATGTGGGGCAATTGTTCCAGACCCCCGAGGAAGCCGCGCAGGATGCGGTCGACAACGATGTGCATGTAATCGGTGTGTCGTCGCTGGCGGCGGGGCACAAGACGCTGGCGCCGCAACTGATCGAGGCGCTCAAGGCCAAGGGGGCCGGGGATATCATCGTGATCTGTGGCGGCGTCATTCCGCAGCAGGATTACGAATTTCTCCACGGCGCCGGAGTCAAGGCGATCTTTGGGCCGGGTACGAACATTCCCGCCGCGGCCCAGAACATTCTGCGCCTGATCCGTGAGGCGCGCGGCGTCTGACGCGGCGAAAGGTGTCTCTACTTTTTTCGGCACCGGCGGTATTCCTGGTGCCGGGATATTCTTCGTGAGGCTGCGATGCTCGAACTTGACCACCTGGTCGTAAGCGCGAAAACCCTTGACGAAGGCGTCAGAGCCGTCGAGCGAACGCTGGGCGTACGGATGGCGCCGGGGGGTGCACATCCGGCGATGGGAACCCATAACCGGCTGCTGCATCTTGGGGCAGGGTTGTACCTTGAGGTTATCGCCGTCGATCCGGAGGCAAAGGCCCCGCCGCGCCGCCGCTGGTTCGGGTTGGATGGCTTTGGAGAAAAGGCGCGCCTGACCCATTGGGTTGCTCGCAGCGATGACCTGTCCTCCACCCTCGGCGCCGCGCCGGACGGCAGTGGTGCGCTGATGGATCTCACACGCGGGGAGTTGAGTTGGCAGATGGCGGTGCCCGAGGATGGGACGGTCCCGTTCGGCGGCGCGTTTCCGGCGCTGATCGGCTGGCAGGGGGCGGAGCATCCCTCGTCCCGGCTGCCCGATTGCGGGTGCCGGTTGCTGGGGCTCGATATTCAGCACCCGCAGGCCTCAGCCCTCGCCGGGGCGCTTGCGGGGCTGATCGACGACCCGCGTATCGCCGTGCAGCCCGGCCCGGCCCCGCGCCTGAGCGCAATGATCGAGACCCCTTCCGGCCGGAAGATTCTGGCCTGAGGCGGCATTTCGCGAATGCAGCATTTGCATCGCTGACAAGGGCTTCCGCCCGGTATACTCTGCCCGCATGTCGCTTTGGTCCCGCATATCCGATGCCCTTGCCGCTTTCACACATGGCGATTCGCTGGCTGCGGTTTTCGAACGTCTGCGCGGGGCGCCCGAACGGAGTGTCGCCTTCACCATCGCCGTGATTGCGCTGGGTGCGAAGATGGCCAAGGCCGACGGTCGTGTCACCCGCGATGAGGTGACGGCCTTCCGGGAGGTTTTTACCATTCCCCAAAATGAGGAAAAGGCCGCTGCGCGGGTGTTCGACCTTGCCCGTCAGGATGTTGCGGGGTTCGAGGAATACGCCCGCCGGGTCCGCCGCATGTTCGGGCCGGGACAAGGACCGATCTGTGACCTGATGGAGGGGCTGTTTTTCATCGCTTTGGCCGATGGCGCCTATCACCCGCGCGAGGATGCATTTCTTGCCCGCGTGGGGGAAATTCTTGGTCTGAGCGACCCGCAGTTCCGAACCTTGCGCGCGCGTTTCGTCCCCGATCTGGCACCGGACCCCTACACGGTTCTGGGTGTGTCGCCGGCGGATGATCTGGAGGCCATCCGGGCCGTCTGGCGGAACGAGGTGCGGGAGTCGCACCCGGATCGCATGATCGCCCGCGGGGTCCCCGAAGAAGCCGTGAAACTGGCCGAAAAACGCCTGGTTGCCGTCAATGCCGCGTGGGAGGCTATCCGGGGGGATCGCGCGGCATGAGGCTGGCCACCTATAACGTTGAGTGGTTCAATGCGCTCTTCGACGATAGCGGCGCGCTGATCAATGACCGCGGCTGGTCCGGGCGCAGGAATGTCCGCCGTCGAGACCAGATCGCCGCGCTGGGGATCGTGTTTACCGCGCTTGATGCCGATGCCGTAATGGTGATCGAGGCCCCGGATGAGAATGGCCGCCGGTCCTGTGTCGCGGCGCTGGAAGAGTTCGCCCGCGTCCACGACCTGC
The DNA here is from genome assembly GCF_003046545.1 of Rhodovulum imhoffii. GTDB lineage: Bacteria > Pseudomonadota > Alphaproteobacteria > Rhodobacterales > Rhodobacteraceae > Rhodovulum > Rhodovulum imhoffii. The sequence goes on from NZ_QAAA01000001.1 coordinate 68,880, forward strand.
GTGCGCGTCGCGCCATCATTGGTTTCGGTAATGATACCCAGCAGGAAATCGCCCTGCTTTACGACCCGGATGTGCTGGACGTGCGCCACGATCCGCGCGGCGACCCGACCGGCAAGAAGGGTTCTGTCGATGCGCCGCGGTTCGATGGGGTCTTTCGTTGGGATATCGACGTGGATACGGCGCCGGAACTGATCCGGTTCTCCAAACCGCCGCTGGAACTGGAGGCGGAGGCCTCCGGCCGCCGGTTTCGCATGATCGGGGTGCATGCGAAATCCAAGGCGCCGCACGGGGCGAGCAATGCCGATCAGGCGATCCGTCTGTCGATCCAGAACCGGCGCAAACAACTGGCCCAGTGTATCTGGCTGCGCCAAAGGATTGAAAGCCACCTCAGGGCAGGCGACCCGCTGATCGTACTGGGGGATTTCAACGATGGTCCGGGGCTGGATGAGTATGAAAAGCTTTTCGGCCTGTCAGGGGTGGAGATCGTGATGGGCCACGCGGACGAGGCTGCGCTGCGCCTGTTCGACCCTCATGCGTTGCAGGTGCGGCTGGCCGCACAGCCGTCCACCGCGCGGTTTTACATCGCGCCCGAAGACCGGTACCTTTCGGCGTTGCTGGATTACATCATGGTTTCGCCCGATCTCAGGTCCAAGGCCCGGCGCTGGCGCATCTGGCACCCGTTTGACGACCCCGCGCTTTACCGCGTGCCGGAGTTGCGCGAGGCGTTGTTGGTCGCGTCCGATCATTTCCCCGTGTCCCTGGATATCGATCTCTAGCCGTGTCGGGGGCGCGGACCTATACTGGTCTCATGAAACATCTTGTCCTGATCCTGGCGCTGTGCGCCACCCCGGTTTCCGCCCAGTCAGAGGAGGGCGACGTGAACGAGGGCTTGAGCCTTCTGGAAGAGGGGGCGCGGCTTTTCTTCAGGGGGCTGAGCGACGAAATGGAGCCGATGCTTGAGGAGCTTGCCGAAAACATGCAGCCCGCCTTGCGCAGGTTGATGGAACTCATGGACGATTTCAACGCCTACGAGATGCCGGAAAAGCTGCCCAATGGCGATATCCTGATCCGTCGCAAGCCCGGCGTCCCGTCGCCGGATGCACCTTCCGGGGAAATCGAAATTTAGACCCGGCGCCGTTTGAGCGCGGTGTCAACCCCCAGCGCCTTGGCCAGGGATGCGAAACGTGCCTCGGCGACTTCGCCGAACAGGGGCTCGGCAATCGGGGCCAGCCAAAGTTGAAGGACCTTCTTCTTTGGAAAAAGGCGCATTTCGGCCAGCCGGTCCGGGGCCTGCGAAGAGAACATCGCGCCAAAGCGCATCGCCTTGCCCAGCACCTCGGCTTCTTTTTGCTGTGCATCGCTGAGCAGGTTCAAAAGCGGTTCATGGCGTGCGGCGGTGCGACTGTTCTTGTAGCGGTGCAGCAGTGCCAGTGCGAGAAATACGCGGCCCTCATGGTCCAGCCCGCCCAGATTGGAGCGCGTGGCCATGTCGAAACAGACCTCATGCCGATAGTCGGGGTGGGCGCGCCACGCCGTGTCATGCAAAAGGCAGGCGGCCTGGACCAGGCGCAGTTTCTCGGGCCGGGCCGGGCCGAAAAGCGGCTGCACGAACTGGTAGAGCTGTTCGCCAAAACCCGGCAGGCGGGCGCTGGTGGCCTCGGCAAAATGGCAAGCTTCGATCAGCGGGTCGGTAATGCGCAGGGCAAGGGGCATCTGTTCGTAAAGCAGCCCTTCGCGGATACCGTAGCTGGAGACGGCAATTTCGGACGGTTTGAACGTGGAAATCAATTGCCGCAGAACCTGGGCGGCATAGGGGACAAGCGACATCCGATCCGAGGAAACCCCGGTGCTGGCGCGCAGGCTTTCAAGGTCGTTTTCGCCGATCCAGTCGATCGTGGCGCGGGCGGATTTCTTCGTCATCCGGTACTCGTGCAATACCTTGAACGGATAATCCCGGCGTGCCATGTCGATCTTGGCAATGGCACGCCATGACCCGCCGACGAGAAACAGCCGGTCGTGATGTGTGCTGATCTGGCCGGTCATCTTCTCGATCTCGGTGGAGATATAGCTGGCCAGCCCCTTCTTGCCGCCCCCCACGTCGCGCAGTTTCAAAGGGCCGAGGGGGGAAGTCTGCCGCGTGCCGACCTTGCCGCCGGTCAACTCTGCCAGTTCCATCGACGAGCCCCCGATGTCGCAGACCAGCCCTTCGGCCTCGGGCCAGCCCAGCAACACCCCCTGGGCGGAAAGGCGTGCCTCTTCCTGGCCGTCGATCACCCAGATTTTCAGGCCGGTCTCCTGCTCCAGCAGAGTCCTGAACTCGGGTCCGTCGCGGGCTTCGCGCATCGCCGCCGTGGCGACGACGGTCAGCGGTGTGGCGCCCATGCCCTCGGCCAGCAGGGCGAAACGCTTCAGCGCCGCGCGCGCGCGCTCCCGCCCCCGCGGCGAAAGCCGCCCGGTTTCGCCCAAGCCCGCGCCCAGGCCGCACATTACCTTTTCGTTGAAAAAGTAGGCCGGGCTGCGGGCCGCACCGTCAAACACAACCAGGCGAACAGAGTTGGACCCGATATCCACCACCCCCACCCGCGACAGGGCGCGGGCGCTGGGGTTCTTGAAAATCGGGCGCCCGAATGGGCCGAAGCCTTCTGTTCGCTGCTCGGCCGTTCCATCCATGGTGCGACTCCCTTGCCGTGGGCGGAAAGTGCCAAATCAAGGGGGGTGCGTCAATCTTTCGGGATGGCGAGGTTGGGAACGTCCGCCGCTCCGGCCTTGCCGCGCCCCGAGAGCGAGGGGTTCTCCATGAAGAAGCTGTGGCAGTTGAAGGCGTTGTCTTCGAAGGGCGCACGTTCAAAGCTGCCATCGGCCTGCATGATCCAGCTCTGGCCGGAATCGGCCATGTTCGCGGCCATGATCTGGCCGACGATCTGGGCTTTCACGGTGGGGTTGGTGCATTCCACCAATGTTTCCACCCGGCGGTTGAGATTGCGCCCCATCCAGTCCGCCGAGGAGATGTAAACCCGCGCAGCCGGTGAGGGCAGACCATCGCCATTGCCAAAGCAGGCGATGCGGGAATGTTCGAGAAATCTTCCGATGATCGATTTGACCCGTATGTTCTCCGACAGGCCCCGGATGCCGGGCCGCAACCCGCAGATACCGCGCACGACGAGGCTTATTTTTACGCCCGCCTGGCTGGCGGCGTAGAGGCCGTCGATCACGTCGGGTTCGATCAGGGAGTTCATCTTGGCCCAGATTTCGGCCGGACGCCCGGCTTTTGCGTGTTCGATTTCTTCGGCGATGCGCCTGAGCAGCGTGGCCTTCAGATCGATCGGCGAAATCGCGAGGTTTTCCAGCGCCTCCGGCTCCGCATAGCCACCGACGAAGTTGAAGATCTTGGTGGCGTCGCGGCCCAGCGCCGGGTCGCAGGTGAAAAGCGACAGGTCTGTGTAGATGCGTGCGGTAATCGGGTGGTAGTTGCCCGTCCCGTAATGGGTGTAAGTCACGAGCTGGTCGCCCTCGCGCCGGACGACGGTGCTGATCTTGGCATGGGTCTTGTAGTTGAGAAAGCCATAGATCACATGCGCCCCCGCGCGCTCCAGCCGCCGGGACTGTCGGATATTGGCGGCCTCGTCGAACCGGGCCTTGAGCTCCACCAGCGCAGTCACCGATTTTCCGTCTTCCGCGGCTTCGCACAGGGCGGAAACGATCGGGCTGTCTTTCGAAGTTCGGTAAAGCGTCTGCTTGATCGCCAGCACGTTCGGGTCGCGCGCGGCCTGTTGCAGGAAGCGGACCACCATGTCGAAGGTTTCATAGGGATGGTGAAGCAGCATGTCCTTTTGGCGGATCGCGGCGAACATGTCGCCCTCATGGTCCTGCACCCGCTCGGGAACGCGGGGGGTGAAACTGGGCCAGAGCAGGTCGTGCCGCTCCTCCAGGACCAGTTCCTTGAGATCCGCGACGCCGATCAGGCCCCGTACTTCGATGACTTCGTCCTCGTTGATGTGCAATTCTTCCATGATAACGCGGCGCAACTCTTCCGGCGCCCCGGCGGAGAGTTTCATGCGCACCACCTCGCCACGGCGGCGGCGTTTGAGCGCCACCTCGAACTCCCGCACGAGGTCTTCGGCCTCTTCCTCCACCTCCAGGTCGCTGTCGCGCAGAACGCGGAAGGTGCAACTGCCAATGGCGCGATAGCCCGGGAAGAGCGAGCCGAGATGGATCAGCAGCAACTCCTCCAGCGGGAGAAAGCGGAATTCACCCTCCTTTGCGGGCAGGGCGATGAAGCGGGCGATCTGGTTGGGGATCGGCAGCAGCGCCTGCAACGGGCGCTGGTCCGAAATCCGCTCCAGTTGCAGGGCCAGGCAAAACCCGGTGTTGGGAATGAACGGAAACGGGTGCGCCGGATCGATCGCCAGAGGAGAGAGCACAGGGAACACCTTGTGCAGGAAATAATCGCTCATCTCGTCCCGGTCGGCTTTTGTCAGGCGTGAGCGGGTGAGAATGTGGATGCCCTCGGTTTCCATCTCGCGGCGCAGATGGTTCCAGGCCGCCTGCTGCGCCTGCAACAGTTTGCGCGCGTCGCGGTCGATCAGCACCAGTTGCTCTGCCGGGGTCAGGCCATCGGCGGCGGGGGTGGTGTTGCCTTCTTTTGCCAGTTCCCGCAGGCCCGCGACGCGGACGGTGTAAAACTCATCGAGGTTGGTGGCCGAAATCGAGACGAACCGCAGACGCTCCAGCAGGGGCACGCGTGGGTTCGAGGCCTCTTCCAGAACCCGCCAGTTGAAGCCCAGCCAGCTAAGCTCCCGGTTGAAAAACCGTTTCGGTCCGCAGATGTGAGGCTCGGGGATGTCGACGGGCTTGGGGAACGGGGCGGTCAGAAAGTTTGCGTGTGACATGGGAAGCTTATGATCAGTGAAAATGACAGTTATGTAAACCTATGCGGGGCGCGGTGTCCGCATGTCCAGCAATTCGGCGGCGAGCCGGATTCCGGGTTTTCGGCCTGTGGCGAGGGCCTCCCGGTCCAGTGCCGCCACGATGGCCTGCGCTTCGGCGAAAGAACGGTCCATCCGGCCCAAAAGATAGGTAATCAGGCCCGGGTCCACCGCAAGCTGACGGTCGGTAAAAAGTTTGACCAGCAGCGCGGCCAGAAGGGAATCGTCGGGCGGGGCCACTTGCGCGGTGGAGGCCGCCATGACCCGGCTGCGCAGATCCGGCAAGGCCAGCGGCCAGTCCCGCGGGCGGGCCCGCGCCGTAAACAGCAGCGCCCCGCATGAGGCCTGCAACAGGTTGTGAAGGTGAAACAGAGCCTCTTCCGCGGCGCGGTTCCCGGCAATCCTTTCGACGTTTTCCACCGCGACCGCCCCACACCCGGCGATCGGGTAGGGGTCTGTCCCTTCCAGGGCGGCGGCCTCTATCACTGCCGCGCCGCTCTGTCCGGCCCAGACATGGGCAAGGTGGGTCTTGCCCGCACCTTTTGGCCCGGTCAGCACCAGTTTTCCCTGAGGCCAGTCGCGCCAGGCATCGATTTGAGCGACCGCCATCTCATTGGCCGGGGAGACGAAGAAATCCTCGCGGCCTCGGGCGGGGCGTACAGGCAGATCGAAGATCAGCTGGCGGGGCATGTCACTCCTCTTCCGGAGGAGGCTTCCCGCTGAGGCCGCGGTAAAGCCTGCTGTTGAGGTACTGGGAGATAGCGAACCGTGTCAGCACCCCGATGGACGCCGCCACAGGTACCGCGATCAGCATCCCCACAAATCCGAACGCGGCTCCGAAGACCGACAGCGCGAAGATCAGCCAGACCGGATGAAGTCCGACCGATTTGCCCACCAGCTTGGGGGTGAGGAAGTTTCCCTCCACCAACTGCCCCGACAGGAAAACGCCTGCGACGGCGAGGATCATCCACCAATCCCCCCAGAACTGGAACAGTGCCAGCCCGAGGGCGAGCGCGCCGCCGAAGATCGAGCCGACATAAGGGATGAAAGAGATCAGGCCCGCGAACATCCCCACGATCAGGCCGAACTGCAATCCAAGGACGCCCAGCGCCAGCGCGTAGTACGATCCGAGAATCAGGCAGACGGTTCCTTGCCCGCGGATGAAACTGGCCAGGGTGGCGTCGATCTCTCCGGCGAGGCGGCGGATCACCGGCGCGTGGTCCCGTGGCAGCAGGCGGTCGATTTCGGCCACCATGCGGTCCCAGTCCATCAGCAGGTAAAAGGTGATGACCGGTACCAGAACCGAGATCACGACGATGTTGACGACCCCCGCCGCCGAAGAAGCGAGCCTGTTGAGAAGCTCTCCCCCCCGTGCCTTGATCGTTTCCCCGACCTGGACCAGTGCCGTGCGCAGGGCGCTTCCGTCCTGGTCGAGCGAGGGAAAATGTCTGGTCACGAAGGACTGGAAGTTGCGGGCCAGGTCCGGTGCGGCGTTGACCAGGGCGGTGGCCTGTTCCACCAGGACCGGCACCACCAGGGTCATCACGAGCGAAAAGACAACCAGCGCCCCGGCCGTGATCGTGACCGTTGCCCAGATCCGGCTGAGCCCGGCGTTTTCCAGCCGGTCGGCCACCGGATCGAGGACATAGGCGACCGCCATGCCCACGACGAAGGGCAGGATGACGTCACCCAGTACCCAGACAAGCGCCAGGAACACCGCCATGGCGATGCCCCAGTATTTGATCTGATCCCGAATCGGCAGGCCCATTGAGGCTCCCTTCTGCTTTTAGGTTTCATCCCTTACGGGCGCCCGGTTTGCAAGCGGCGTGCTTGTCTGGCCGTACGCAATCGCATAGACGGGGCAGAGTTCCAACGAGAGGCCCCGACGCCATGCGCCTGTCCCGCTATTTTCTGCCCGTTCTCAAGGAAACCCCCGCCGAGGCCCAGATTGCCAGCCACAGGCTGATGCTGCGTTCCGGTATGATCAAACAGTCCAGTGCGGGAATCTACTCCTGGCTGCCGCTGGGATTCAGGGTTCTCAGAAGGGTCGAGGCCATCGTTCACGAAGAACAGATCCGCGCCGGCCACATCCCGATGCTGATGCCGACCCTGCAATCGGCCGATCTGTGGCGCGAATCCGGCCGCTACGACGCCTACGGCCCGGAGATGCTGCGTGTACGCGACCGCCACGACCGCGACATGTTGTACGGCCCCACCAACGAAGAGATGATCACCGATATTTTTCGTTCTCATGTCAACAGTTACAAGGACTTGCCGCTGACGCTCTATCATATCCAGTGGAAGTTCCGTGATGAGATCCGTCCCCGCTTCGGCGTCATGCGCGGGCGTGAATTCTATATGAAGGATGGCTACAACTTCGACATCGATCGCGACGGTGCCCTCCATGCCTACAACCGCCACATGGTCAGCTATCTGCGGACCTATGAACGCATGGGCTTGCAGGCCATTCCGATGCGCGCCGACAGCGGTCCCATCGGTGGCGAGGACACGCATGAGTTTCTCGTGCTGGCCGATACGGGGGAGTCGGAGGTATTCTACGATGCCGCCATCACCGAACTCAGGCTGGGCGACCGGCAGGTGAATTTCGACGACCGTTCCGAATGCGCCGCCATCGTCGAGGAATGGACAGCCCCCTATGCCCGCACCGACGAAACCCATGATGCGGAAGCCTTCGCCCGGATTCCCGAAGCGCGCCGGCGCAAGTCCCGCGGGATCGAGGTGGGCCAGATTTTTTATTTCGGCACCAAGTATTCGGAACCGATGGGGGCCACCGTTACCAACGACAAGGGGGAGAAGGTGCCCGTCCACATGGGCAGCCATGGCATCGGCGTCAGTCGTCTCGTCGGTGCGCTGATCGAGGCCAACCACGATGAGAACGGCATTATCTGGCCCGAAGGCGTGACGCCGTTTCACTGCGGAATCGTAAACCTCAGGCAAGGCGACGGCGAAACCGATGCGGCATGCGAAAAGCTTTACAAGACGCTTGTCCAGAAGGGGCTGGAGCCGCTCTACGATGACCGGACGGAGCGCGCAGGCGCCAAGTTTGCCACGATGGACCTGATCGGCCTTCCCTGGCGGCTCACCGTTGGCCCGCGAGGCCTGGCCGCCGGCAAGGTGGAGCTGACCTGCCGCCGCACCGGCCAGAGCGAGGATCTGACCCCGGCCGATGCGGTGGCGAAAGTCGCGGAGATTTATGCCCCCCACCACGCTGCTGCCCATTGGGAACCGATGGCCAACCGTTCCTTCCACACGTGGTTATAGGGCCGCCTCAGGCTGCCCAGCCGATCTTGTAAAGGTGCATTTCGAAGGTGGGGTGCTGTTCGGCCCCCACCAGGCCCGGGACATGGTGGCGGTAGGTCGACCGCCAGTAGGGTTGGATGATGACACCCTCGTCACGCAGGATCTGCTGAAGCCGTGCCATCAGGATCCGGCGTTCGTCCGCATCGGCGATCGCCATCGCGCGGGTCAGGGTTTTATCGAACTCCGCGTTGGAAAACCCGGTTTCGTTCCATGTCTCGCCTGAGCGGTAGGCCAGTGCCAGCACCTGTACCCCCAGCGGGCGATGCGCCCAGTCGGTGGTGGAAAAGGGATATTTCGTCCAGTCGTTCCAGAAGGTCGCGCCGGGGATGATCGTGCGTTTCACCCTGAACCCCGCATCGCGCAATTGTGCCGCCACCGCGTCTGTCGTGGCGCGCCGCCAGGTATCGTCGATGGAGACCAGTTCATGCTCGAAATCGAGCATCCCGGCGTCTTCCATCAGGGCATGGGCCGCCGTGGGGTCGAAGGTCGGTGCGGGCATCTCGGCATATTCGGGGTGGATGGGGCAGACATGATGGTTTTCGGCCACATGCCCACGTCCTGCGTAGCCCAGCTCCAAGCATACGGCATTGTCGACCGCCATCGCCAGCGCCCGACGCACGCGGGCATCGGCGTAGGGGGTCTGGCCGTCGATCCGGGCTGGCTGGTGGGTGCGGGTCAGGACCGTTGCGGCCGTGACGGTCTGCGAGCGTTCCCAACCGATGGCGTCCAGAACCTCTATGAATTCGCCAAGACTTTCATAGAGCATATCCACCTCTCCCGCATCGGCGGCGGACACTGCGGTGGCCATGTCGGAGCCGTAGTCGAGAAACTCGATCCGGTCCAGATAGGCCCCCTGACCCCACCAGGCATGGCCGGTATTTTTTTCCAGCACCGCGCGGACGCCAACCTGGTAATCCGCAGGCAGGTAAGGCCCGGTGCCGATGGGGTTTTCCAGCGGGTCGCCGGTGAAGCCTTGCGGCACGATGGCGGCCGGGTAATCGGAAAACCCCGCGATCAGCGTGATGTCGGGCGCCGCGAGCCTCAGCCGTACGGTGTGTTCGTCGACCACGGCAATGGCGTCTTCGCGCGCGGTTCCGCTTTCGGGGTCGATCAGGGGTGTCATGCGGCTGGCCATCGAATTGCCCTCCACCCCTTTTTCGCACCAGCGGACGATGTTGAAGGCCACGTCCTGCGCGGTGAACGGCGTGCCATCGTTCCAGCTTACCCCCTTGCGCAGGTTCAGCACATATTCGGTCGCATCGGCGTTGATGTTCCAGCTTTCCAGCAGCATCGGGGCGATGGTGCCGTCGCGGTTATATTCCACGAGGTATTCCAGCCATCCCCGCGTGACGTTGGACATTTGCGGCCAGTCGTAGGTGCGGGGGTCTTTCAGGGCCATGACCTCTTGCTGGATGCGCAACGTACCGCCGGCCCGGGCGGTCGCCGCGCGTGCCGGGGCGGGCAGGCCAAGCAGCCCGTACGCCGCGGCCACCCCCACGCCCAGCGATGTTGCGCGGGTCAGGAATTCGCGCCTTGAAAGCGTGCCGCAGGCGACCTCCTTCGCATAAGAGATGGCAGCAAAGTGCACCGGTTTCGGGGCATTGGGCATGGGAAAACTCCAGCTTAATGGGAAAATATGCCTGCGCCGTCCTCCGTTCCGTGTGGCGCTGGCGGGCCGCGACCCTGTCTTGGCTTTTCTCCATGATGCGAGAGCAGGGTCGCCGGCGTCAACCTTTCGCAGACGGCGCCTTTCGGAGAAACCGTGCAAGGTGGCTTGACGGCGGGTACGAAAGTCCACACCTTGCGCCCGCAACTTGCGCAGGAGACTCCGTGACAGCCCCCTTTGCCTCTTTCGAATGGACAATCGCCTGGCGCTATCTGCGAGCGCGCCGTGCCGAAGGCGGTGTCAGCGTGATGACCTGGATCAGCCTTGTCGGCATCACGCTTGCGGTCTTCGCGCTGATTGCCACAATGGCCGTGCGCGCTGGCTTTCGTGCTGAATTCGTAGACACCATCCTTGGCGCGAATGCCCATGTCACGGTTTACAACTCCACCTATGACAGTGAAACCGGGGTGTCGTCACGCCTGATCGCCGACTATGAGAACATGGCCGCCCGCCTTGCCGGGCTGCCCGAAGTTACCCGCGCCGCGCCGTTGGTCCGGGGGCAGGTCATGGCCACTGCAAATGGTGTCAACGCGGGGGTCGAGATTTTCGGCCTCTCGCAGGCAGATCTGATGACCATCCCCCGCATCGCCGCCCCCGAGGAGGCATGGGGCGATATCGCGCGCTTCCGGGAGGGGATCGCCATTGGTTCCGGCATCGCGCGGGAGTTGCGGGTGGGCATCGGGGACCGGATCAAGCTGATTTCGCCCGATGGGGTGAAAACCCCATTCGGCACCAGCCCGCGGGTGAACGCCTATGAGATCGTCTATGTCTTTACCGCCGGGCGCTATGACATCGACCGGACACGCGCCTATCTGCCTTTCACCGAGGCACAGAGCTATTTCAACCGCGAAGGTGCGGCCGACGAGATCGAGGTCATGGTTGCCGCGCCGGAGGATGTGGATGCGCTCGCGCCGGCGCTGTTGGAGGCCGCAGGGGACAACGCGCTTTTGTGGACGTGGCGGGATGCTTCGGGCAGTTTCCTGCGCGCGCTGGATATTGAGGACAACGTGATGTTCATTATCCTGTCGATCCTCGTCCTGATCGCGGCGATGAACATCGTTTCCGGGCTGATCATGCTTGTAAAGAACAAGGGCCGCGATATCGGCATTCTCCGCACCATGGGGCTCAGCGAGGGGTCTGTCCTGCGAATCTTCTTTATCTGCGGTGCGGCGGTGGGGGTGCTGGGTACCGTCGCGGGCGTGGTTCTGGGATGCCTTTTCGTTGTTTATATCGATCCGATTTTCTCGGCGGTGAACTACATTTCCGGCGGCGGTGTGTGGGACCCTTCGATTCGCGGGATCTACGAACTTCCGGCCAGGCTGCAGGCGCGCGATGTCATCGCGGCGGTTGGTTTGTCACTGGGGCTTTCGTTCATCGTCACGATTTTTCCCGCACGGCGGGCGGCACGCCTGAACCCGGTGGAGGCGTTGCGCTATGAGTGATCCGGTGCTGGCCTTGCGCGACATCGCCAAAAGCTACAATCACGGGAATCCGAACGAGGTGGTCGTTTTGCGCGGCGCTTCTCTGGAAATCGCGCCCGGCGAAGCCGTGGCGCTGGTCGCGCCTTCGGGGGCGGGAAAGTCGACGCTGTTGCACATTTCCGGGCTGCTGGATACCCCGGACAATGGCGAAGTCTGGATCTCCGGGCAGGACATGGCCCGTCAGTCCGATCGTCGCCGCACCGCGGTGCGGTGTGCCGATGTCGGGTTCGTTTACCAGTTTCATCATCTCTTGCCCGAGTTCACGGCGTTGGAAAACATTGCGCTGCCACAACTGGCGGCGGGGCAAACATCTGCCGCCGCCGAGGCCCGCGCCCGGGAATTGCTGGAAGCCGTCGGGATCGGGGCGCGGGCAGATCACCGCCCCGCCGCGCTGTCGGGGGGGGAGCAGCAGCGCGTGGCCTTTTGCCGGGCGCTGGCGAACCGCCCGCGCCTGTTGCTGGCCGACGAACCCACCGGGAACCTCGATCCGGAAACATCCGACACTGTGTTTGCGGCGCTGATGACGCTGGTGCGGGAAACGGGGCTGGCGGCGCTGATCGCGACGCATAACCCCGACCTTGCCGCCCGGATGGACCGGGTGCTGCGGCTTGAAGGCGGGCGGCTGGATCAGACCGTTTCGAGATAGCGGTTGATCGCCCCGCGCAGGGCGGCGGCCCGTACATGGTCGGGGCGCAGGCGTGCCAGTTTGTCGACCATTTCCAGCCCGATGAAGAAGGGCAGCAGGGTTTGCCGTTCGTTTTCGGGCAGGGCCACGGTGCCCAGCATGACGTCGATGTCGCGCTCTGAAACCCCGAATTTCAACCCGCTGTCGCGCTGCGGGATAACGATATGAAGGTACAGCAGGAACCGCGCGATATCGCGGACCAGAGGTTGCGGCGCAACAGACTGGATATCCACCCCATAAAGTGCCGTTTCCGTCAGGATGAGGTTTGGCGGGGAAAAATCCCCGTGGATTTCGGCCTTGGTGACGCTATGCCCCCGCACATCGGGAATCAGGGCCTCCAGACGGGCCAGAAGTGCGCGTGCCAGCACCATGTCAGGCGGATACTGGATGCGCGGCAGGTCGTTGCGTTTGCGCGACAGCCAGAATTTTCCGGCGAAGGTGTCACGAAAGAGCGTCGGCCCGGCAAGCCGGGACAGCCAGTGCCCCGCTTCGGCGATGAGGTGATCGCGCTCCCCAAGGGAGGCCCGGATGAGAGCCTGGGCCAGGGTTTTGCCCTCGATCCGGGTGGTGACGGTAATGCCGAGATTGACCCACGCATCGAGCAGTTCCGGTGTGCGGTAGCGGCCCGTTGACATGAAGGTTGCGAGGCGCTCCATCTCCTGTTTCTGGCGGCGGGCCTTCTTCTTGAAGTTCGGGCCGCGGAAAAGCTTCAGGATCGCGGGCTGACCATCGTAGAGGCCTGCGTAAACGGCCGATCGTTCATGGGCGGCGAGCACGCTTTCAGCGGTGAACGCGGCGACGGCCTTCCGGCGGTTTTGCAGGTCGGTAAGTTCTTCGCTCGCCTCAAGGACTAGCGGCAGGGGGATGTTCTCGGCCGACATAGGCGCAGCATTTCCTCAAGCCTCCCTGACGTCAAGAAGATTGGCTGCGCAGGGAAGCAAATTATGCGATGATGCTTCAGGTTAAGCTGAATAGGGGCAGGATATGCGGTATTTGGCAGCTATTTTCGGGGTATTGGCGCTCGCGGGTTGTGCGCCCGACAGCCCGCAAACGGGGCGGGCGCTTTATGCGGATCTGTGCGCGGGATGTCACGGCCCGACCGGGCGCGGAGACGGCCCCGCCGCGGCAGGCCTTTCGCCTGTGCCGGCGGACCTGACCACCATTGCCGCGCGGAATGGCGGCGTGTTCCCGATGACAGAGGTCATGGCCACGATCGACGGTTACACCAAGGGGGCGCGCGACAGGGGCTCGATGCCGGCATTCTGGCCGCTTCTGGAAGGGGATACCGTTCTGGTCGAGACAGAGCCGGGTGTGATGACCCCCACGCCCGCGCGCCTGTTGGCGCTGGCGCGTTACCTGGAGCAGCTTCAGGGCTAGATGTCCAGTTCCTCTACGAAACGGGCGTTTTCCTGAATATACTGGAACCGTGTCTCGGGCTTTTTCCCCATCAGGCGTTCAACCAGGTCGGCGGTTTCGCCGGGCGTGTCCTCGTCGATCGTGACGCGGATGAGCTTGCGGCTGACCGGATCCATTGTGGTTTCCTTCAGGTCCTTGGCATCCATCTCGCCCAGGCCCTTGAAGCGGCTGACGTCGATTTTGCCTTTGCCGCCAAGACCCTTTTTCAGCCATGTCTGTTTTTCCGCCTCGTCCTGCGCGTAAACCCGTCTGGCGCCCTGTGTGAGGCGGAAAAGCGGTGGGCAGGCAAGATAAAGGTGCCCCTGATCGATCAACGGGCGCATCTGGGTGAAGAAAAACGTCATCAGCAGGCTGGCGATATGGGCGCCGTCCACATCTGCGTCCGTCATGATGATGATTTTTTCATAGCGCAGATCCTCGATGTTGAAGCGTGTTCCCAGCCCGGTCCCGAGGGCCTGCGTGAGATCGTTGATTTCGGTATTGCTGCCCAGTTTCGAAGAGGCTGCGCCCAGAACGTTGAGAATTTTTCCACGCAGTGGCAGGAGGGCCTGTGTCCGCCTGTCCCGCGCCATCTTGGCGCTGCCGCCGGCGCTGTCACCCTCGACGATGAACAGCTCTGTTCCGTTGCGGCTGCTGGCGGAACAATCCACCAGCTTGCCGGGCAGGCGTAACCGCTTGGTGGCGGATTTGCGCTGGGTTTCCTTTTCGGCCCGTCGGCGCAGGCGTTCCTCGGCCCTGAGGACAAGAAAATCGAGGATCGCGCCCGCGGATTTCGTATCCGATGCCAGCCAGTTGTCGAAATGATCGCGGACTGCGCCTTCGACCATGCGGGCCGCTTCGCTCGTGGCGAGACGGTCCTTGGTCTGGCCGACGAATTCGGGCTCCCGGATGAAGCAACTGACCAGCGCACACCCCCCGGCGATCAGGTCTTCGCGGGTGATGTTGCCGGCTTTGCGGTTGTTCACCAGTTCGCCGTAGGTGCGGATCCCTTTCAGGATGGCGGCCCAGAAGCCCGCCTCGTGGGTGCCGCCTTCGGGCGTGGGAATGGTGTTGCAGTAGGAATGGATGAAGCCGTCGCGCGACGGGGTCCAGTTGATAGCCCATTCCACGCTGCCGGGCCGGGCGAACTTGTCCTGAAAACTTACGCGCCCGGCGAAGGGCTTTTCAGCATAGGTGGCGGCCTTGCCAAGGGTCTCGGTCAGAAAGTCCGAAAGCCCGCCGGGAAAATGGAATGTGGCGTCCTGCGGTGTTTCTCCGTCATCCACGACCGATTTCCAGCGGATTTCCACCCCTGAGAACAGGTAGGCCTTGGACCGTACCATCTTGAACATCCGCGCGGGCTTGAAGCGGTGCTTGCCGAAGATGTCCGGGTCGGCGTGGAAGGTGACCGTCGTGCCCCGGCGGTTAGGGGCGGCCCCGATCTCCTGTACCGGGCCTTGTGGCAGCCCGCGCGAAAACTCCTGCGCGTAAAGCGTGCGGTTCCGGGCGACCTCCACCCGAAGACGGTCCGAAAGTGCGTTGACCACCGAAACGCCCACCCCGTGCAGGCCACCCGATGTCTCGTAAGCCTTGCCCGAAAATTTCCCGCCGGCGTGCAGGGTGCACAAGATCACCTCCAGCGCCGACTTGCCGGGGTATTTGGGGTGGGGGTCAATGGGGATGCCGCGCCCGTTGTCGCGGATGGTGACGGCGTAATCCGCATGCAGTTCCACCTCGATGCGGGAGGCATGGCCCGCGACGGCTTCGTCCATCGCGTTGTCGAGTACCTCTGCCACAAGATGATGCAGCGCCCGTTCGTCCGTCCCGCCGATATACATGCCGGGGCGTTTGCGCACGGGTTCCAACCCCTCGAGAACCTCGATCGAGGAGGCATCGTAGGACTCGGGGAGCGAGGCCCCTGAAAGCAGGTCGTCGGCGGGCATGGCTGCTCGTTTCTTGATTTTTGGTGCGACGTATTAGAGCAGGTGCCGCCCGCCGGGGCAATCGGTTTCACGGGGGCGTACAGGGGATCGGCGTGAAATCCTGCTAATGGGCGTACGGGTGGCCAATGCGTTTGTCGTCCAGCCGGTGCGGCCTGGATGCGGGCGGCAGGATATAGTGGGCGGCCATCAGGGGGAGGGGATAATCCCTGCCGGGTGCAATTTTGCGCGAACGTGTCGCCGGCTTCGCATGTTTGGCGGGCAGGGATCTGGGTCGCGGCGTTTGCAATGATTTGACATCGCTCAATGACGGAATGCCATCCAAATGTTAGAATTAGTAAATTTCCAGTGAAAGGAGTGCCCATGGCCGAGCTTCCTTCGACCCCCCCCGTCAAGCCGACCTCTTCCCCCAAGACCCCGAAACCCAATGGGCAGGCGACCCCCGCAACGGTCGATGCGCCTCCGCGCTGGGCACCTGATCCGGTCAGTATCGCGCATGCGTTCGAGAGTGGCGAATACCCCTATGACAAGAAGCTTTCCCGCCGTTCCTATGAGGCCCAGAAGGCCAAGTTGCAGGCCGAACTTCTCAAGGTTCAGAAATGGGTGGCCGAAACGGGGCAAAAGATCGTGCTTTTGTTCGAAGGGCGTGATGCCGCTGGCAAGGGGGGCACGATCAAGCGATACATGGAGCATCTCAACCCGCGGGAGGCGCGTATTGTCGCCCTGAACAAGCCCTCCGAAAAGGAAAAGGGGGAGTGGTTTTTCCAGCGTTACATCGAACATCTGCCAACCGCGGGTGAGATGGTGTTTTACGACCGGTCCTGGTACAACCGCGCCGGGGTGGAGCGCGTGATGGGGTTTTGCACCCCAAGTGAATATCTGGAATTCATGCGCCAGACGCCCGAACTGGAGCGGATGCTGGTGCGTTCGGGCATTCGCCTGTACAAGTACTGGTTTTCCGTCACGCAGGATGAGCAGCACCGCCGCTTTTCAAGCCGTGAGACCGACCCGCTCAAGCGTTGGAAGCTGAGCCCGGTCGACAAGGCCAGCCTGGACAAGTGGGATGACTATACCGAGGCGAAGGAGGCGATGTTCTTCTACACCGACACTGCCGATGCGCCCTGGACGATCATCAAGTCCAACGACAAGAAACGCGCGCGGTTGAATTGCATGCTGCATTTTCTGAACTCGCTGGACTATCCGGGCAAGGACCTGAAAATCGCCCATGCGCCGGATCCGCTGATCGTTGGCCGGGCCGAACATGTGATCCACAAGTCGGATCATATCCTCGGGAACTCCCTGCATCCGGACTTGCGCAAAACGAGGGAAAAAGAGGGCGGCTGAAGGCTCTTGCCCCGCCGGGGGCGTCGGGCTAAGCGGGGCGCATGCCTGCTTCGGAGACGCCTCTGACCCCGGCGCAGCATCTGCGCGCCATTCTTGTGCTGGGGCTGCCGTTGATCGGCAGCCACCTGGCCCAATTCGCCATCACGGCAACCGATGCGCTGATGCTGGGCCGGTACGATGTGGAGGCGTTGGCCGCCGAGGTTCTGGGCGGGGCGCTGTTTTTCATTTTTTTCATCATGGGGTCGGGGTTTGCCTGGGCGGTGATGCCCATGGTGGCCACTGCCGCCGCCGGAGGTGAAGAGGCGCAGGTGCGTCGCGTCACCCGCATGGGGGTGTGGATTTCGGCGGGGTTTGCGATTGTGACCTTGCCGGTTTTCCTGTTGGCGGAATCGCTGCTTCTTATGGGCGGGCAGGAGCCCCATATCGCCGCGCTGGCGCAGGATTACCTTGGTATCCTTGGCTTTGGCATGTTGCCCGCGCTGGTGGTGATGGTGCTGAAAAGCTACTTCGCCGCGCTGGAACGCACCCGCATTGTCCTGTGGGTGACGCTGGGTGCGGTGGCTCTCAACGTGCTGGGCAATTACGCGCTGATCTTCGGGCGGCTGGGCTTCCCGGAAATGGGCATTCGCGGGGCGGCGATATCCTCGATCGCGGTCCACCTGGTCTCAATGGCGGGGCTGGTGGTTTACGCCAGGGTTGCGACCCCGGAACACGCGTTGTTCCAGCGGCTCTGGCGCCCGGATTGGGAGGCTTTCTTTCGCGTGTTCCGTCTGGGCTGGCCGATCGGGTTGACCAATCTGGCCGAGGTCGGGTTATTCGCGGCATCTTCGGTGATGATGGGCTGGCTTGGGGCGGTGCCGCTGGCCGCGCACGGGATTGCGTTGCAGATTTCTTCGGCCACGTTCATGGTGCATGTGGGATTGTCGAATGTGGCGACGATCCGTGCCGGGCGGGCGCTGGGCCGGGGCTCTGAACAGGATTTGCGCCGGGGTGCGCAGGTCGTAACGGCGGTGTCGATGGCGATGGCGCTGGCGGCGGTCGTTTTGTTTCTGACTCTGCCCGGTTCGCTGATCGGGCTGTTCCTCGATGCGGATGAGCCCCAGCGCGCCGCCCTGATCGCCGCGGGCACCGGGATGCTGGCGGCGGCGGCACTGTTCCAGTTCGCCGATGCCGCGCAGGTGATTGCGCTGGGCCTGTTGCGCGGGGTGCAGGACACGCGTGTACCGTTGGCGATCGCCGCGATCAGTTACTGGCTGGTTGGTGCCCCTTCAAGTTATGCTCTGGGCTTTGGCCTGGGATGGGGTGGGGTCGGTGTCTGGCTGGGGCTGGCCTGCGGTCTGGCGCTGGCCGGTGTCTTCATGATGTCGCGGTTCTGGCTGCGCAGCGTGCGCCATCTCTGATCAGCCTTTGTCGGCGTCCTTTTCCGCCTGCGCGGCGCGTTTGCGGACCAAAACCGTGCGCAGGTCATGCATGGCCAGCAACAGCGTGTCGGTCAAAGCTTCCAGTTCGGCTTCGGTGGCGCGGCTTTGCGCCCAATGGGCGATGGTGTTCAGGTGATCGATCGTTCGGAGGATATCATCGAGGGTGCGCGACTCGATCTGGGTGAGCCGCGCATCCATCCATTTCCCGATCTCGGCCTCGTCGGCTTTCGTCAGCTTGCGTCCGCCCTGTGGTTTGATCTCACCGTTGCGGATATTAACATTGGCCAGCGGTTCGAGGTCCAGCCTGAGGTGGCGGTTTTCCGCGTTGACACGGAAAACCTGGGCCCCGTTCTCCCGCACCCGGAAAAAATATTTCGGGAGGCCGGCGCTCATGACGTTTACTTCAGCCCCGCGCAAAAGGCCTGAATACGGGTGCAGGCCTCCTTCAGCGCCTCGTCCGAGGTTGCGTAGCTGACCCGGAAGTTGGGCGACAGGCCGAAGGCCGCGCCGAACACGACGGCAACGCCTTTTTCCTCCAGAAGTGCGGTGGCGAAGGCCTCGTCATCGGTGATCTTCGTTCCGCCTTCGGAGGTCTTTCCGATGCACCCGGCGATGGACGGGTAGACGTAGAACGCCCCTTCGGGGACCGGGCAGGTGATGCCCCTGGCGGCGTTGAGCATCTCCACCACCATGTCACGGCGGCGCCGGAAGGTGGCGTTGTTGGCGGCGATGAAATCCTGCGGGCCGGTCAGGGCTTCGAGGGCCGCCCACTGCGCGACAGAGCAGGGGTTCGACGTGCTTTGCGACTGGATCTTTCCCATCGCCTTGATCAGGTCCACCGGCCCGGCGGCGTAGCCGATGCGCCAGCCGGTCATGGCATAGGCCTTCGAGACTCCGTTGCAGGTCAGCGTGCGGTCATAGAGGCCAGGCTCCACCTCGGCGGGGGTGCAGAACTCGAAATCGCCGTAGGTGAGTTGTTCATACATGTCGTCGGACATCACCCAGACATGGGGGTGACGCATCAGCACATCGGTCAGGGCCTTCAGTTCGGTCCGGGTGTAGCCCGCCCCGGTCGGGTTGGAGGGCGAGTTGAAGATGAACCATTTGGTTTTCGGCGTGATCGCACCCTCCAGCGCCTCGGCCGTGAGTTTGAAGCCGCTTTCCATCCCGGCCTCGACGATCACGGGCGTTCCGCCGGCCAACAACACCATGTCGGGATAACTGACCCAGTAGGGGGCGGGGACGATGACCTCGTCTCCGGGGTTCAGGGTCGCCATCAGCGCATTGTAAAGCGTCTGCTTGCCGCCCGCGCCCACGGTGACCTGCGCCGGGGTGTAGACCAGCGCGTTGTCACGCCTGAATTTGTCGCAGATGGCCTGCTTCAGTTCCGGCAGGCCGTCCACGGCGGTATACTTGGTTTCGCCCCGGTCGATGGCGGCTTTGGCGGCGGCCTTGATGTTGGCGGGCGTGTCGAAGTCGGGCTCCCCGGCGCCAAGGCCAATCACATCCTTGCCGGCGGCCTTCAGTTCGCGCGCCTTTGTCGTCACCGCGATGGTGGGCGAGGGTTTTACACGCGCGAGTGTCGCAGACAGAAAGGACATGGTCGTCTCCGGTTTGAAAGTGGTTTCGCCATCTTCTAGGGTGGGTCCGTGACCCGATCAAGCGGCTTTGCCGGAAAGGCCCGACCGATGAGCGAAGACATCTCCGCCGGTGGCGGCTGGTATTCCAACGATACCGCAACTTTCGGCGACCGTCTCGCCGGGGCGCGTGAGGCGGTCGGCATGACCCAAAGTGAACTGGCCAAACGCCTCGGCGTCAAGCTGAAGACCATTCGCAATTGGGAAGAAGATCTCAGCGAACCGCGTGCCAACCGGCTCCAGACGCTGGCCGGGGTGATGAACGTTTCGATCATGTGGCTGCTCAGCGGTCGGGGGGAGGGACTGGACGGCCCCGCCGAAGAGGTTGTGCTGAGCCCCGATCTGCGCGAAACCCTTTCGGATATCCGCCAGGTCAAGTCCGAGATCGGACAACTGGCAGACCGCCTTGGGGTATTGGAAAAGCGCCTGCGCCACGCGTTGAAGGAGCACGGGGAATGAACGGAGAATCGCGTGAAGTGCGTCTCAAGCGGATGCGGATGCGGGCCTGGCATCGTGGGACCAAGGAAATGGACCTGATTCTGGGCCGTTTCATCGATGACCGCCTGGGCGGGATGGATGCCGCCACGCTCGACCTTCTGGATGCGCTGATGGAGGAGAACGACCAGGATCTTTACCAGTGGGTTACAGGCCAGTGTCCGGCCCCGGCCCGGTTTTCCGCTCTGGTTGCGCAGGTTGCGGCTCATGCCGGTGTGCGCTGAACGGACGCAAGCCCGAAAATGCAGGGGAATAACCGCCATGCGCTGAATGCAAATGCCAGCTTCCGCCCGTGGCGCAAGGCGTGCGAATTCCTGAAAAACATATAATTTCCGGCACGATACCAGGTGGCGCAACTTTATTCTGCGCCGCAGCGCAAGTCCTTGTTCTGCACTGGTCTTTTCCGTGATCAGGCCGGTATCCTGTGCTGAAAATTTCGCCAGCCACGGAAGGAGACCTGCATGACGGCCTACGAGTCGCGCGTCCGTAACAGCGCCCTGAGAAACCGGGTGAGCAGCGCGGAGGAAGCCGCAGCCATGATCAGGGACGGCATGACGGTTGGCATGAGCGGTTTTACCCGTGCGGGAGAGGCCAAGGCCGTGCCCCTGGCGCTGGCCGAGCGGGCGAGGGCAGAACCGCTCAAGATTACGTTGCTCACCGGGGCCTCTTTGGGCAACGACCTGGACAAGACCCTGGCCGAGGCCCGCGTCCTGGCACGCCGCATGCCGTTTCAGGCCGATCCGGGTTTGCGCCGCGCCATCAACGCGGGGGAGGTGATGTTCATCGACCAGCACCTGTCCGAAACGGTCGAGATGTTGCGGACCGACCAGTTGCCGCCTGTCGACATTGCCGTGGTGGAAGCCGTCGCGATCACCGAGAGTGGCGGCATCGTGCCCACCACATCGGTCGGCAACTCGGCCAGTTTCGCGATTCTGGCGCAAAAGGTGATCGTGGAGATCAACCTCAGCCAGCCTGCCGCGCTGGAGGGGCTGCATGACATCTATATTCCCACCCACCGCCCGACGCGCCTGCCGATTCCCGTCGTCACGCCAGAAAGCCGCGTCGGTATGCCCTTCATTCCTGTCCCGCCCGAAAAGATCGCCGCGATCGTGATTACCGAGAAGAAGGACAGTACCTCCACGATCCACGACCCGGACGACGGGACCCGCCAGATTGCCGGCCACCTGAACGAGTTTCTTCTGGGCGAAGTCCGCAAGGGCCGCCTGGGCCAAAGCCTGCAACCCCTTCAGGCGGGGATCGGCACCATTGCCAACGCGGTGATGCACGGGTTTCTCGACAGCCCGTTTCACGATCTGAAAATGTATTCCGAGGTTTTGCAGGACTCGACCTTCGATCTGTTCGACGCGGGCAAGCTGAATTTTGCCTCCGGGTCGTCCCTGACACTGTCGGAAAATCGCTATCACCGGGTTCTGGAACGGCTGGGCGATTACAAGCACAAGCTGATCCTGCGCCCGCAGGAAATCTCCAACCATCCGGAAGTCGTGCGCCGGCTGGGGATCATCGCCATCAACACGGCGCTGGAATTCGACATTTACGGCAACGTAAATTCCACCCATGTCGCGGGCACACGGATGATGAACGGTATTGGCGGTTCGGGCGATTTTGCGCGCAACAGCTACCTGTCGATTTTCGTCACGAAGTCGCTGGCCAAGGGCGGGGATGTTTCCAGTGTGGTGCCGATGGTTTCGCATGTGGACCACTCCGAACATGACGTGGACATCCTTGTGACCGAGGTCGGGCTGGCGGATCTGCGCGGCCTCGCCCCGCGTGAGCGGGCGCACACGATCATTTCCAACTGTGTTCACAACAGCTACCGTGACGGGCTGCTGGAGTACTATCGCCGGGCCGAGTTGCGCGGCGGACATACCCCCCATATTCTGGAGGAAGCCCTGTCCTGGCATGTGGAGATGGAAAAAACAGGCCGGATGCCCGGTCGGAAACCAGAGACCATTCCCGCCTGACCTGCCTGTAAAGGACTGCTTTAAGACAATTTTCGGAACTTCCGCGCTATCCCGTACTGGCACACAACGCGGAGGTTCCGATGAACGCCTACAGCCCGGTCCCAAGGCAACCCTCCCCCGATTTTCTGGCGGGGCACCTTGAAACCGTTTCACTGATCGAACGGCTTCACCGCCTGTTGCTGGATGTCATCAAGGATGAGTTCGAGCGTCTGGGTGTAATTGATCTCAATCCGGTCCAGGCGCTGATGCTGTTCCACATTGCTGACAAGGAAGTCACCGCGGGGGAGTTGAAATCCCGTGGTTATTATCAGGGCTCGAATGTGTCGTACAATCTCAAGAAACTGGTGGACGCGGGGTACATGCACCACCAGAGATGCGAAGTGGACCGGCGCGCGGTGCGTGTGCGCCTGACGGAGAAGGGGCGCGCCGTCCATCGGGCGATTGGGGAACTCTTCGCCCGCCATGCCGACGGGCTGCGGACCCGGCCTGTCCTGGATCGGGATACGCAGGATACGCTGGTTGCCGGGTTGCGCCGGGTCGAACGGTTCTGGGGGGAACAGATCCGTTATATCTACTAGGGAATCGCCCGGTCGCCGATCCAGCCCAGAACGGGCGGCACCAGTTCCCGCAGCAATTTGCGCTGCATCGCATTTGCAAAGTCGTTGTAATCGCGCGCCTGTTCCACGAAGGCCCCCGGCCCCTTGATGACCTGATCTTGGAAATAGCCCAGAAGGGCGGCGCCGTTTTCTCCGACGCCGATGGCCAGCCCGTTTACGGTGGTGTTTTCCAGCGGGAAATGCGCATAAGCCAGCGCAGGGGGGAAACCGTCATTTGTGATCCCGTCGCCGGAGATATCGAGCGTGCGGAACAGGCAATCCGGCGCGCGGTCAAAAATTTGCGCGGCGTGGCCGATGGCATAGCCCATCGCGGTTGGAAAGTCCTCTGCCCGGCGGGAGGAATGGGCCACCTTCGCCGCCGCTGCACGCAGCGCGGCCGGACTGTCGACAAGGGTCCAGTCCAGTATCGTATGCTGCTGGTATCGTCCGCTCCATTCGTACACCGACAGCGCGACGGGGGTTCCCGGCACAGCCAGGAACGCGCGCTCCACCCTTGGGGTTGTCAGGGCCCGGGCAAGGCCGGCGCGCTGGAGGGCGTCCTCCCGCCCATCGACAGAGGATGAAACGTCAAGCGCCAGAAGCAGCGCCAGGCGACATGCAGCCTCTGCCGGGGCGGGCAGCAGGGCCATCAGCGACAGAAGCCTCACCAATGGCCTGTGTTTTCCATGCTGGCCCAGGGTTCGGCCGGGGACATGGCCTCGCCCATTTGCAGGAGTTCGACGGAGATGTTGTCGGGGCTGCGCACAAAAGCCATCCGCCCGTCACGGGGAGGACGGTTGATCGTGACACCGTTGTTCATCAGGTGCTGGCACATTGCGTAGATGTCTTCGACGGCATAGGCCAGGTGCCCGAAGTGGCGGCTGTCCGAGGGCAGGGCGTCGTCCCCGTCCCAGTTCCAGGTCAGTTCAATGGGGCAATCCTCTTGCCTGGGAGGGGCCATGAAAATCAAACTGAAGCGTCCGGCCTCACTGTCCATCCGGCGGGTTTGTCTCAGGCCGAGCAGTTCGTAAAAGGCAATGGATTTCTCCAGGTCTTTCACCCGAACCATTGTGTGAAGATATTTGATCTGCATTGTGCTTTCTCCTTTTTCCCGGTGTAGCATGGAATGGCAAGACGACGAGAGGGTTGGCGAAGCGGCCCGCGCGGGGTATTTCGAGGCGAACTCAACAGGAAGGATACCCGATGAGCCTGTCGCCGGAACAGCGTGCCGAGATCGAAGCCCAGCGCGCCACCATCGCATCCACCCGGCGCACCGTTGCCAACGGGATGGAGGCGCAGCTTTACACCGCCCACGAAGTCCTGGACCATGGTTTTGTCCGGGTCATCGATTATATGGGCGACGATGCTGCGATTTGTCAGGCGGCGCGGGTCAGCTATGGCAAGGGGACCAGGTCGGTCAGCAATGATGAGGGGCTGATCCGGTACCTGATGCGCCACTGGCATTCGACCCCGTTCGAGATGTGCGAGGTCAAGTTTCACGTCAAACTGCCGGTTTTCGTGGCGCGTCAGTGGATTCGTCACCGTACCGCCAATGTCAACGAATACTCCGCGCGCTACTCGATCCTCGATCGGGAGTTCTATATTCCCGCGCCGGATGCGCTTGCGGCGCAATCGACGGTCAACAACCAGGGGCGGGGTGCGCTTCTGGAGGGCGAAGAGGCCGCGCGCGTGCTTGAGGTGCTGAAAGGCGATGCCGCGCGCTGTTATGACAATTACGAGGCAATGCTCAGCCAGGACGGCCAGAAAGGCCTCGCGCGGGAGCTGGCGCGGATGAATCTGCCAGCCAATATCTACACCCAGTGGTACTGGAAGGTCGATCTGCACAACCTGTTCCATTTCCTCCGCTTGCGCGCGGATATGCACGCGCAATACGAAATCCGCGTCTATGCGGAAACCATCTGCCGGGTCGTGGCCGACTGGGTGCCGCTGGCCTATAAGGCGTTCGAGGATTACAGGTTGGGGGGTGTGGCCCTGTCTGCCACCGGAATGGCCTGTATCCGCCGGATGGTGAACGGCGAAACCGTCACGCAGGAAAATTCCGGCATGTCGAAGGGGGAATGGCGAGAGTTCGAGGCGCTTTTGAACGGGTAAGCGCAAAGCCCCCTGCGCCGTGCGCAGGGGGCAGCAGGGATCAGAGCGCCTGCAGGTCGCCGGCCGATTTGCGACCGTCGCGGCCTTCGATCATCTCGAAGGAAACTTTCTGATTGTCGGCCAAGCCGGTCAGCCCGGCGCGCTCAACGGCCGAGATGTGCACGAACACGTCTTTGCCGCCATCATCAGGCGCGATGAAACCAAAACCTTTGGTGGTGTTGAACCATTTTACGGTGCCGGTGGGCATATCCGCTACTCCTTTAAGTTGCCTACCCGCGGAATTGCGGCAGGTCAGGTCACAGCCAGATCTTCCAAGTCTTCCGGCTGCTCCTGAAGGAGGAGCGGTCGTCATGGTCGTAGGCGTCACGAAATCGACCATGGGGACCGAATCAGATAAAAAGCAAGTGAAAGCTGTGTATACTCTTTTGTCATTTGAAAAATTACATGCAGGGGGACAATGCGCTTCTTTGGCCTAAAGTCTTGCGATACATGCAGAAAAGCAAGGAAATCCCTGTCCCCCCATTACCAGATGCGCATTATTGATGTTCGCGACGACGGTGTAAGCCGTGGCGATCTGGCGCGCTTTTACCAGGTGTTCGGGGATCGGCTTGTCAACCGGCGCTCCACCACATGGCGGGAGATCGACGAAGCCATGCGGTCATCGAACCCGGTGGACCTTTTGGCGGCCTGTCCGACGCTGATGAAGCGTCCGGTGATCGAACATCGGGGCCTGGTCTACCTTGGCTGGGGGCAGGATGTTCAGGCGGCATTGCTTGACAGGATTCAGGCGTCCAAATAACCCGGCAGGAGGTTCCTTATGCGCAACGCAGCCCTTACCCTTGGGGTGATCGCCGGAATGATCGGCTTGATCGTGGGCTTTTCAGCTATGGCTATACGGTCGTCCTCGATGAGTTTGGCGAAATGGGCGATGCCCTGCCCCAGGTCGATAACCCGCAACTGATCCGTGCCGTGGCGCTTGTTTCTCCGATCCTTGCGATTGCCGGGGGGGCCATGGCGCGGGCGCGCAATGTGCCGGCCGGCGTTTTGCTGTTCTTCTCGGCGGCGGGCATGTATTGGGGCTTTGGGTTCAATGTATTCACGATGTTCCCCATCGCGATGGCTGCGCTGGGTGGCTTGCTGGCGATCCTGGCGACTCAACCGGATGCGGCCTGACGGCGCAGCAGCGCATCCACGGAAAACGGCCCGCCCCCTTTCAGGACAAGTATGCCCAATACCACGAGCCACAAAAGCCGCTGGTCAAGGACAGGGCTGTCAGGGATGCGGTCGAACCACGCACCAAGGGTTTCCGGCTGGCCGAGAGCCCCATGCCCGAACACATCCGTCCATGTTTGCACCACCACGAAGCCGATCATTCCCAGCGCTGCCAGCCGTGTTGCCAGACCCAGAAGCAGCAGAAGCGGGAGTACAAATTCGGCCCATGTCCCGACCATCACCACCAGCGTATGGCCGGCATTCAACTGGGTGATGTCGTAGCCCACCGCCTCCATCTTGCGGGGGAAGATCTGGGCATAGGCCCCCAGGGCGGGTTGGAACAACCCGTCCCCCAGCTTGGTCATTGCCGATGCCCAGTAATAGACCAGCAGCGTTGCGACAAACGCCAGCCGGGCGAGCGAGGCGAGGATCGGCGTTGCCAGCGGTTCAAGGGTGTCGAAGGCGGTATCGTGCAGGGTTATCAGGTGTTTCACGGCGCAGGCTCCACAGAGATCAGGGCATGTCCGGCCAGTAACCGGGAAAGAACCGGGGCGGGGGTGAAGCGGGGCGCCTCGGCCTCGCCGGCCAAGACCGCAGCCCCGAGGGGGGCGCCCTCCAGAAGGGTCGCGACGAAGGCCGCCCCACCCGGCGGCAGGGCCTGTGGAACCGGGTCGAATAACGGGCGGCAGATCAGAACATCATGCGTGGCGTCGGAAATGTCCGTCTGGTCCTGATGGGCTTTCCAGATGCGCAAGACAGGCCATCCCGCGCGCAACACCCGTACTGAGGGCGCCAGCCGCAGGATCGCGGTTGGAAGGTTTTGTGCCGGGATTGCCGCCAGAGCTTCGGGGCGTATCGGCTCGGTGTCTGCGGCGTGGTAACTCTCCCTCAGGGCAAGCTCCAGCCGGGCGACGTCGGGCAGGTAGGGCAGGCCCTGCACCGGGGGGAAGCGCTCCAGAAAACCGGGCAGTTGCGCGCCATAAAACATCAGGCGGGGGGAACGCGGTGGATGCGCGCGGGCGAACTCGGCCGCCATGGCTGCGAAGAATTCCTCCCCGACCAGGGCCCGGACCACGGGAAAACCGGTTTCCAGGGCGCGGACGAGGCTGCTGATGATGTTATTGCGGTAGATATCGAACCGCTTTCCGGCCGGTCGGCCTTGCGGGTCCGTCAGGCCGGGTGGAACCGGGCGCTTCGGATCCAGGAGCGCCAGCGTGAATGCGTGGCTCATGGGGTGGCCTGTTGCAGCCGGGCTGCCGCGCGGGCGGCCTCGGCGGACAGTACGGGCCAGTCTGGGATGTCCGTATCCCATTCGATCAGGGTCGGGCAGGGGCCGGTGCGGGTCAGGGCGTGGGTGTAAAGTGCCCAGACCGGGTCGGCCACCGGGGTGCCGTGGCTGTCGATCAGAACAGGGGCGCCGTGTTCGTCTTGGTCGGCGTCGTGCCCGCCGAGGTGGATTTCCCCCACGACATCGACGGGGAACGTGTCGATATACGTGCGGGGGTCGATCTGCTGGTTGGTGGCGGAAACGAAGACATTGTTCACATCCAGAAGCAACCCACAGCCGGTGCGGCGGCTGATCTCGGCCAGGAATTCCGTTTCCGGCATTTCGCTTTCGGCAAAGCGCAGGTAGGTTGAGGGGTTTTCCAGCAGCATTGTGCGGCCCAATGTCTCCTGTACCTCGTCGATATGGGACGCGACGCGGGCCAGCGTGGCATGTGTATACGGCAGTGGCAGGAGATCGTTCAGAAAATGGCTGTCATGGGTGGACCATGCCAGGTGCTCGGAGAAACCGGCGGGGCGCAACCAGTCGACAAGATGAGCCAGCCGCGCAAGGTGATCCTTGTCCAGAGGCCCGTCTCCACCGATGGACAGGCCGACCCCGTGGACGGAAATGGGAAAACGTTCGGCCAGTGCCCGCAACTGCGCAAGCGGGCGGCCGCCGTCGCCCATGTAATTTTCGGCGTGGATTTCCAACCAGCCGACAGGGCCGGGGGTCTCCATCAGGCTGTTGAAATGCTGCGGTTTGAAACCGACGCCCGCACGGGCGGGCAAACTGTTGAAAGGTTGATCAAACATCGGGTCCTCCCAGGGGACATCCCCGGCCCGAAGGCCGGGGAGACGGCTCAGGCGGGGAGGTCGCGGTCAAGCGCTTCAAGCGCGCCCATGCGGCCCTCGGGCAGTTCCATGGTTTCGCAGGTTCCCGCCGGCACAAGCTTCCACGCGTTGCCTTGGTAGTCGACGGTCGACGTACCGGCGCAGGTGGTGCCCGGCCCGGCCGCGCAGTCGTTTTCTCCGGCCAGTGCAACGCCGAAGCATTTTTCCTGTGTTTCCGCCTGTGCGGTCCCGTGGGTTGCCAGGGCGGCGGCAACGGCCCCGGCAAGGGCGAGCGTCTTGGAATGGGTCGTCATGTTGAAGCTCCCTGTTGTGTTTTCAACAATCACAGAAAAGCCGGGGGAGGCGTTCAACTGCCAGTCACAGGGTGGTGTTGCACGGGGCTGTGACGAATTGTAATAATTATAATCTTTTCGCAGCGTGTCCGTAACCGATTGTGCAAAAAAGAGAAACCTTCCTGAGGGGGAAGGTTTCTTGCCAGGTTCATACCCTTCTGAGACCCCTGAATGTTTCAGAAACTCTTACGCATCAGCGCAAATCCGGGGGGGTGGCCTCTGCCCGCAAGCCGGTCACCAGCGTGTCCAGATCCATCACTTCGGTCTGCTTTTGTCCGAGGCGGCGGACGGAAACCGTGCGGTTTTCGACCTCTTTCTGGCCGATGGCCAGAATCACCGGCACCTTTCCGACAGAATGTTCCCGGACCTTGTAGTTGATTTTCTCGTTTCGGGTGTCGGCTTCTGCCCGCACGCCGGCGGCTTTCAATGCGGCGGTGACTTCATGCACATACGCATCCGCATCGGACACGATCGAGGCCACGACGACCTGGCGCGGTGCCAGCCAGAAGGGCAGCCTGCCGGCAAAATTCTCGATGAGGATGCCGATGAAACGTTCAAAACTGCCAAGGATCGCGCGGTGCAGCATGACCGGACGGTGCTTGGCCCCGTCTTCGGCGATATAGGCGGCTTCCAGGCGTTCCGGCAGAACGAAATCCACCTGAAGCGTCCCGCATTGCCAGTCCCGCCCGATGGCGTCGGTCAGCACGAATTCCAGCTTCGGCCCGTAGAACGCCCCTTCTCCGGGGTTCAGGGTGTAAGTGTACCCGGCTGCATCGGTTGCGTTTTTCAGGGCGGTTTCCGCCTTGTCCCAGACGTTATCGCTGCCGGCGCGCATTTCGGGCCGGTCAGAGAACTTGACCTTGAACTCTTCAAACCCGAGGTCCCTGTAAACGGCGCTCAGCATTTCGATGAAGCGGCGGGTTTCTTCCTCGATATGCGCTTCGCGGCAAAAGATGTGCGCGTCGTCCTGGGTGAACCCCCGCACCCGCATGATGCCGTGTAGTGCGCCGGAGGGCTCATACCGGTTGCAGGCACCGAACTCAGCCATGCGCAGGGGCAGTTCCCGGTAGGATTTGAGGCCCTGCTTGAAGATTTCGACATGGCAGGGGCAGTTCATCGGTTTGAGCGCATTGATTGATTTTTCGCGCGCATGTTCTTCATCGACCTCGACGACGAACATGTGCTCCTGGTATTTTTCCCAGTGGCCGGAGGCTTCCCACAGGCGACGGTCCACCACCTGGGGGGTGTTGACCTCGACATAACCGTTCCGATTTTGCTGGCGGCGCATGTAATCTTGCAAAGCCGTGTAGATGTTCCAGCCGTTCGGGTGCCAGAATACCTGTCCGGGGGCCTCTTCCTGCATGTGGAACAGGTCCATCTCGCGGCCGAGGCGGCGATGGTCCCGCTTTTCGGCCTCCTCGAGGAAGGTCAGGTGGTCTTTCAGGTCCTGTCGTGTCCTGAAGGCGACGCCATAAATCCGCTGAAGCATCGGGCGGCTGGACTCTCCGCGCCAGTAGGCCCCGGCCACCTTCATCAGCTTGAAGGCGTCGGCCGGGACCTGGCCGGTGGTCTGGAAATGCGGCCCGCGGCACAGATCCTGCCAGTCGCCGTGCCAGTACATGCGGATCGGCTGTCCTTCGGGGATCATGCCGACCAGTTCCACCTTGTAGGGTTCGTTGGTGTCCTCGTAATGCCTGACGGCGCGGGCGCGGTCCCAGATTTCGGTGGTGACGGGGTCACGCAGGTTGATGATCTCGCGCATCTTCGCCTCGATCGCGCCGAGGTCTTCGGGGGTGAAAGGTTCCTCCCGGTCGAAATCGTAGTAAAAGCCATTCTCGATGACCGGGCCGATGGTAACCTTCACGCCGGGCCACAGTTCCTGTACCGCGCGGGCCATGATGTGGGCACAATCGTGGCGGATGAGTTCCAGCGCCTGCGCGTCATCCTTCATCGTGTGGATGGCGATGGAGGCATTCGCGGTGATGGGCCACTGCATATCCCAATGCGTGCCGCTTACCGTCGCGGAAATGGCCTTTTTCGCCAGGGAGCCGGATATACCTGCCGCCACCTCGGCCGGGGTGACGCCGGCGGGAAAGCTGCGCGATGTACCATCGGGGAATGTCAAGGAAATTTCGGCCATGAATGGCTCCTCGTCGGTTTGGCGCCCACGGAACGCCCGGTTGCGGGTATGGTTGGCAGGTTCTTTCGCGCCGCATGCAAGGTGTGTCAAGGGCGGACGGGAAAAAGGCGCGGGAGAAGCCCGCGCCTTTCAGATGGCGCACCGCTCAGGCGACTTCGGCCAGACGTGCCAGCGCGGCGCGCAGTTTCCCGGCCTCTTCGGCCTTCACCGCGGCAAGGTCACGGGTTTCCTCAACGATGTCTTCGGGCGCGCTTTCAAGGAACCTGGCGTTGTTGAGGCGCCCGTGCAGGCCGCCCAGTTCCTTTTCCAGCCGGGCCAGGGTCTTTTCCAGCCGGGCCTTTTCCGCGGCGACATCGACGATCTCCGCCAGGGGCAGGCCGAAGGTGCCGCCCTCCACCGCGATGGTGATGGCGCCCTTGGGCAGGGTGGCGGATTCGGCCAGGCTGTCGATGCGGGCGAGTCGCTTGATCAGCGTCTCCGAGCGCGCCCATGCGTCGCGCCCGGACTCGTCGAGATCGGTGAACAGGACCGGGATGTGCAACCCCGCCGGCACCCCCATCTGCGCCCGGGCGGAACGGATTTCCTCGATCAGGGTGATGACCCAGTTCATCTCGCGGTCGGCCCCGGCGTCGATCAGCGCCGTGCCGTAGGTGGGCCAGTCCGTGTGCACCAGCATCTTCTGGCGCTGGCCCAGCGTGCCCCAGAGTTCCTCGGTGATGAAGGGCATGATCGGGTGCAGCAGGATCAGGCACTGGTCGAGCACCCAGGCCATGGTGGCGCGGGTTTCCTTTGCAATGGAGGTGTCGTCGGAGGCCAGCAGCGGTTTGGAGAACTCCACGTACCAGTCGCAGACCTTGCCCCAGACAAACGCATAAAGCGCCTGCGCCGCGTCGTTGAAGCGGTAGGTGGCCAGCGCCTCATCCACGGTTTCCCGCAGACGGGCGGTTTCCCCGATGATCCAACGGTTCACGGTGGCCTGTGCCTGGGGCACGGATCCGTCGGGGGCGTGGCCTTCGAACACGCCGTTCATCTCGGCGAAGCGGGCGGCGTTCCACAGTTTGGTCGAGAAGTTGCGGTTGCCCTTGATCTTGTCCACGCTCAGCTTCAGCACCCCGCCGATGGCCGCCATGGATGCGACGGTAAAGCGCAGGGCGTCCGCACCATATTCGTCGATGATTTCCAGCGGGTCGATCACGTTGCCCGTGGTCTTGGACATTTTCTTGCCCTTTTCGTCACGCACGAGCTGGTGCAGGTACACGGTGTGGAAAGGCACCTCTTTCACCACGGCAAGCTGCATCATCATCATTCGGGCCACCCAGAAAAACAGGATGTCGAACCCGGTGATCAGGACGTTGGTGGGGAAGTATTTCTTCAATTCCCCGGTCTGTTCCGGCCAGCCCAGCGTCCCGATGGGCCACAGCCCGGACGAGAACCATGTGTCCAGCACGTCAGGGTCCCGCCAGACGGGGTAGACGAGATGCGTGGGGTCCTGGCTGGCAGTGTAATCGGCCAGAGCGGCGGCGAGGGTGTGGATGGCCTCGGCGCGGTCATGCACCTCGACGATCCGGGAGGCGGAGATCGGTGTCGGCGTATCGGCCAGTTCCTCGCGGAAGGCCGGCATCACGGCCTCGAAATCATGGGCGCAATGCATCACCTCGCCGGTCTGGACCATGCCTTCGCCGATCAGCAGGCGCAACATCTCGACCAGATCGATCGAACCGTCGCCCTCGTCGTCGCGGAATCCCGGGGCGGAAAGGTCCAGCCCATACCACACCGGGATCTGGTGCCCCCACCAAAGCTGGCGGGAGATGCACCACGGTTCGATATTTTCCAGCCAGTGGTAATAGGTCTTCTCTCCCGACTCGGGGATGATCGTCACCTTGCCGGATTTCACCGCGTCCAGCGCCGGGCCGACGACCTTTTGCGCATCGACGAACCACTGGTCGGTGAGCATCGGTTCGATCACGACCCCGGAGCGGTCCCCGAAAGGCTGCATGATCGGCTTGGCCTCGACCAGCGGCACGGCCTTCTCCGCGCCTTCGCTGTCATCCGGCAGCGCGGCCTTTCCAAGGCGCGGATCGTCCGCGCGGGTCGTCATGGTCAGGCCCTCTGCGGTGATTTCTTCCACGACCTTTTCGCGGGCGTCGAACCTGTCCAGCCCGCGCAGATGATCGGGGACGAGGTTGAGCGCGTCGATCTCTCCCTCGGTGAAGGTGCCCCCGCGCGAGATTTCCATCGCGCGCGCGGCGGCCTCGGCATAGGGCAGCCCGTCGTCGCGCATCCGGCCGCGGGTGTCCATCAGGCGGTACATCGGGATGCCGCCGCGCCTGGCCACCTGGTAGTCGTTGAAGTCGTGGGCCCCGGTGATCTTCACCGCGCCGGAGCCAAAGGCCGGGTCCGGATAGGGATCGGTGATAATGGGAATGAGGCGGCGGTGTTCTTTCGGACCCACGGGGATTTCGCACAGCTTGCCGACGATGGGCGCGTAGCGCGCATCGGAGGGATGGACCGCCACAGCGCCATCCCCCAGCATGGTTTCAGGCCGGGTCGTGGCGATGGAGATGTAGTCACGCTCCTCCTCGAAAAGGACGTTACCGTCTTCGTCCTTCTCGACATAGGTATAGCTCTGCCCCCCGGCCAGCGGGTACCTGAAATGCCACATGTGGCCCGCGACCTCGATATTCTCCACCTCGAGATCGGAGATCGCGGTTTCGAAACGCGGATCCCAGTTGACCAGCCGTTTGCCACGGTAGATCAGGCCCTTCTCATACATGTTCACGAAGACCTTGAGGACCGCATCGTGAAAATCGGGGGAGTTTTCGTGCCCGGTGCGCGGATCGCCCGGCGCGCCCGCCATGGTGAAGGCGTTGCGCGACCAGTCGCACGAACAGCCCAGCCGCCGGAGCTGATTGACGATCGTGCCGCCGTACCGGCCCTTCCATTCCCAGACCTTTTCAAGAAAATCCGCACGCCCCATGTCGCGCCGGCCCGGAAGCCCCTGGGCGGCCAGCATCTTTTCCACCTGTAGCTGGGTGGCGATCCCCGCGTGGTCCTGGCCCGGTTGCCATAGCGTGTCAAAGCCGCGCATCCGGTGCCAGCGTACAAGAATATCCTGCAACGTGTTGTTGAAGGCGTGTCCCACATGCAGGGCCCCGGTCACGTTGGGCGGCGGGATCATGATGCAGAAGGTTTCAGCCCGCGAGGCGTTGGCCCCGGCGGTAAAACAACCGGCTTTTTCCCACGCATCGTAGAGGCGGGCCTCGGCCGCGGCGGCGTCGAATGTCTTTTCCATCGGCATCGGGGTGTCCTTCGCATCGGGTATCGGGGGTTGGTCTAGCGAATGCCCGGCCCAAGGCCAAGCCCTTCAGACGGTTCGGTCGATCCGGGTGGACAGGTGGATCAGGCTTTCGGAGGATTTCACCCCGTCGGTTTCCCCGATGATGTCCAGCACCTTGTCAAGCGCGCTGGCCGTGTCGGCGGCGACATGCACCATCAGATCGAACCGGCCCGACGTGGTATGGGCGCTCTGGACTTCCGGCGTTGCTTTCAGCCGGGCCAGAACGGCGGGCTGGGCGCGAGGTTCAAGCGTCAGAAGAATCGTGGCGCGCAACCGCCCGCGCGCGGCCGCATCGCCCAGACGGACGGTATATCCCGCGATGACGTCGTCGCGCTCCATCCGCTCGATCCGGGTTTGCAGGGTGGACCGGGCCATACCCAGCTTGCGCGCCATGACGGCGACGGACATGCGCGCGTCCTGCCCCAGAAGGCTGAGAATCCGTTGGTCGACCTTATCCATCATTTTGCCACTCTTTTCGTCATTATGCCGGCTTTCAGGGCTGAAACAACACTTCTGACCGGTGAAACCGGCGATTATCTGCGGCATTCTGTTTCCACGCCCAAGGAGGGAGGACACGTTGAACATCACCCGGCAAATCTGGCCCGATCTTTCAGGCTTCCTGGCCCATTCCCAACCGGACCATCCGGTTCTTTTCGCCGCTCCGGAGGCGGTGCAGTCACGGGCGCAGAGATTCATTTCCGGGTTCGACGGTCTCGTGACCTACGCGGTGAAGGCGAACCCTTCGCCGCTGGTTCTGTCCAACCTGGTTGCGGCAGGGGTGCGCGCATTCGACGTGGCTTCACCCGATGAGATGGTCCTGGTGCGCGACCTGATGCCCGATGCGGTGTTGCACTACAACAATCCGGTACGTGGGCGCCGCGAAATCGCGGAGGGCGTACGCCTTGGCGTGGCCTCGTGGTCGGTGGACTCGCGCAGTGAGCTTGAAAAACTGGCCGGCCGGGTTCCCGCAGGGGCCGAAATCGCCGTCCGCTTCAAGCTGCCCGTGCAAGGGGCCGCCTATGATTTCGGTGCCAAGTTCGGCGCGACCGAGGCCGATGCCATCACGCTTTTGCAAGAGGTCGCCGCGCTGGGCATGACGCCTGCGCTGACCTTTCACCCCGGCACTCAGTGCACCGATCCGGTTGCGTGGCGCAGCTATATCGCTGCGGCGGCCCGGATTGCCGAAGGCGCCGGGGTGCGCATTGCGCGGCTGAACGTTGGCGGAGGATTCCCGGCCGGGCGTACCGGCAACGAGCCGCCGCTGGAACTGTTCTTCGCCATGATCCATGAGGCCACGGCCCATGCTTTCGGGGCCGGTCGCCCTGCTCTGGTTTGCGAACCCGGCCGCGGCATGGTGGGGGATGCTTTCGCGCTCGCGGTGCGGGTCAAGGCAATCCGTGACGATGCGCATGTGTTCCTTAACGACGGTATCTATGGGGCGCTGGCGGAGTTTCCGCTGATCGGTCTGCCCGCGGCACCTCGGGCGCTTTCGCCTGCGGGCACGCCGCGCACGGGCCGTGCGGTGTCACGTACCGTTTTCGGGCCGACCTGCGACAGTCTTGACCGGTTGCCGGGCACGGTCAGTCTGCCCGCTGATCTGCAGGAAGACGATTACCTCGTCTTTCCCGCGATGG
This sequence comes from Rhodovulum imhoffii, assembly GCF_003046545.1. Lineage (GTDB taxonomy): Bacteria > Pseudomonadota > Alphaproteobacteria > Rhodobacterales > Rhodobacteraceae > Rhodovulum > Rhodovulum imhoffii. Next base: position 104,653 of record NZ_QAAA01000001.1, read on the forward strand.
GCGCCTATTCCAGCGCCACGGCAACCCGTTTCAACGGCTATGGGGCACTGGAGACGGTAACCGTTCTGACGCTCTGATACGCGTCTTGGCGAATGTGCCGCTTGCCCCTACCATGGAAACGAGGTGAGGGGGCAGGCGTGCGCGATATGTCGGGATCGGGAAAGGTAAAGCATGCGGGTGAATGAGCGTGTTGCCCGTCTGCTGCGCCGCCCCCGTGAAGAGGCGGCGCGCCCGAGGCGTGCGTTGCGCAGCGCCACCGATCACGTCATCTTGCTGGACGGGACGCTCGGGGGGCTCGATGCCGGGGACCTGACCCATGTCGGGCGCACCTATCAACTGTTGCAGGAGCTTCCGGCCAGTGCGCCGGTTTCGGTTTATTACGAGGCGGGAATCCAGTGGCCGGACTGGACGCGGGCGCATCACGTCGCCTCGGGACGCGGAATCAATGAGCAGATCCGCCGCGCCTATGGGTATCTTGCCTCACGCTATCGGGTCGGCGATAGAATCTTCCTGATGGGGTATTCGCGTGGCGCCTTCGCGGCACGGTCGCTGGCCGGTGTGCTGGACAGCGTCGGGCTGTTGAAAGCCGCCCATGCCACCGAACGCAACCTGACCCAGGCGTGGCGGCACTATCGCGCCGGGGGCGACAGGGACGCCGCGCAGGTTTTCCGGGAAAAATACTGTCTGCCGGATGTTTCCGTGGAGATGATCGGGGTCTGGGATACGGTCAAGGCTCTGGGTTTGCGGTTGCCGCTTTTGTGGATGCTGACCGAGCCGCGCCATGCCTTTCACAACCATTCCCTTGGGCCTGTGGTCCGCCACGGGTATCACGCGCTGGCGCTGGACGAGACCCGAGAGGCGTTTGAGCCGGTCCTGTGGGAATGCCCTGCCGGGTGGCACGGGCATGTGGTGCAGATGTGGTTCCGCGGCACGCATGGGGATGTTGGCGGGCAGGTGGGCAATTCCACGCAGGCTTTGCCGTTGGCGCATATTCCGCTGGTCTGGATGCTGGAACGGGCCGCCCATCACGACCTTCCCCTGCCGGAAGGCTGGCGCGCCCGCTTCCCTTGCGACGTGACGGCGCCCTCGGTCGGGATGATGCGGGGGTGGGGCAAGTTTTTCTGGCTGCGCCACCGTCGCCGTATCGGGCTGGATGTCTCAGAGGCGTTGCACCCCACCGCGCGCCGTAGCGATGATCCGCCGGGCAGCACGCCGCGCAGCGTGGATCAGGCGACCTTCTCCAGCCGCGCGCAGGGCTGAACCCCAAGGGCGTGGCAGACATCGCGGGTCAGTGCCGCCTTGTTGAGCGTGTAGAAGTGAAACTCCCCCACGCCACCTTCGATCAGTTTGGTGCAAAGCTCCGTCGCCAATGAGACGGCCAGCAGATCCTCACGTTGGTCGCGGCGGGCGGTTTCGAAAGCGTCATCCAGCCACGCTGGCACATGGGCCCCGCAGTTCCTGGCGAACTTGCGCACCCCGGCCCAATTGTCGATCGGCAGGATGCCGGGGATGATCTGACCGGTGATCCCTTCCTTTTCGCAGGCGTCGCGAAAACGGAAAAAGGTGTCCGCCTCGAAGAAAAACTGGGTGATCGCAGAATGTGCCCCGGCGGCGAATTTGCGCTTGAGCCAGCGCACATCGTCGCCCGGCGCACGGGCCTCGGGGTGAGGATCCGGATAGGCCCCGACACGAATCCTGAAGCGTCCAGTTTGCGCAAGTGCGGAAATCAGGTCACAGGAATTGGCAAAGCCATCGGGGCGGGGGGTGAAGCCGCCTTCCCCACGCGGCGGGTCGCCACGCAGGGCAACGATTTCGCGCACGCCGACTTCGGCAAAGCCGTCCGCCACGCGCAGGGTGTCCTCCCGGCTGTCGCCCACGCAGGTCAGGTGCGCGGCCACGTTCAGGCCGAAATGCTTATGGAGCGCCTTTACCGCGTCATGGGTCAGGGCCCGTGTGCTGCCTCCCGCGCCATAGGTGACGGAGACGAATTCCGGTTCCAGCGTAGCGAGTTTTTGTGCGGTGTCCCACAGGCGAAATCCGGCCTCCAGCGATTGCGGGGGGAAGAATTCAAAGGAGACACGCGGGGCGGACATGGGAAAACTCCGGCTCAGAAGGGTTTCACGACTTGTCGCATAGGAAATTTTGTGAAACAAATTCATACTTCTCAAGAAGAATATGAGCGGCGCGACAATATGCATCTGGAATTGCGCCACCTGCGCACGATCAGGGCGATCCACGAAACCGGCGGGCTGGCCCGCGCGGCGGACGTGCTGAACATCACGCAATCGGCGTTGTCACACCAGATCAAGGCGCTGGAGGAGCAGGTCGGATTGGAGCTGTTCGTGCGTCGCACCAAGCCCCTGCGCCTGTCGCCGGCGGGCATGAAACTGTTGCGCCTGGCGGAACGGGTGTTGCCGGAAGTCGCCGCCCTGCAAGAGGAATTCGAGGGGCAGAAAGCCGGGAAGTCCGGCCGGCTCCACATTGCGCTGGAATGTCATGCCTGTTTCGACTGGTTGCTTCCGGTGCTGGAATTATACCGCAAGGCGTGGCCGGAGGTGGACGTTGACATTCGCCCCGGCCTGTCTTTCGACGCACTGCCGGCGCTGGGCCGGGAAAAGGTGGATCTTGTCGTTTCTTCCGATCCGCAGGATCTGCCCGGCGTTACCTTCGTGCCGCTTTTCGATTATGAACCCGTCTTTGTTTGTGCGGCCAGCCATCCTCTGGCCGCGCAGGACCGAATCGTCGCGGAGGATTTTCGTGACCAGACGCTCATCACATACCCGGTGGAGCGCAGCCGGCTGGACGTGTTCACCAGCCTCCTGACCCCCGCGCGGGTAGAGCCCCGCGCCTTGCGCGGTGTGGAACTGACCGCCGTGATCCTGATGCTGGTTGCGTCGGGGCGCGGGGTGACGGTGTTGCCCGACTGGGTGGTGCGCGAGATCCGCGACCACCCCGATTACGCCATCCGTCCGCTTGGTCCGCAGCCGGTGACGCGCCGCATGTATGCCGCGACGCGGGAAGAGGACGCCGCCAAACCCTTCATGGCCCATTTCATTCGTCTCGCCCGCAACGAACCCGTGAAACTGCAACGCGCCTGACCCCTTGGCATGGGCGCCGCAGCCGCGTATAGCGCCCCCAGGCTAGGAGTCCGGACATGCAAGGCAGCGCAAACCTCAACATTATGGTCAAGGCGGCTCGGAAGGCGGGGCGCAGCCTCGTGAAAGATTTCCGCGAGGTCGAGAATCTTCAGGTTTCGATGAAAGGCGCGGGCGATTTCGTCAGCCGCGCCGACATGGCCGCCGAACGCATTCTCAAGGAAGAGCTTCTCGGGGCGCGGCCCACCTATGGCTGGTTGGGGGAGGAAACCGGCGAAGATGCGGGCGAAGACCCGACCCGCCGCTGGATCGTGGATCCGCTGGACGGCACCACCAATTTCCTGCACGGGTTGCCGCACTGGGCAATTTCCATCGCGCTGGAACACAAGGGCGAGATCGTCTCCGGCGTCGTCTTTGACGCCGCCAAGGATGAGCTTTTCTATGCGGAAAAGGGGGCGGGCGCGTGGATGAATGACAGCCGTCTGCGGGTCTCGGGCCGGTCGCGGCTGAACGAGGCCATCTTTGCCACCGGCGTGCCCTTCGGAGCCAAACGAACCCTGCCCGCAACCCTGCGCGACCTTGGTCGCCTGATGCCCGAATGCGCGGGGGTCCGGCGTTGGGGCTCTGCGGCGCTCGACCTCGCTTACGTGGCTGCCGGTCGCTACGATGGGTACTGGGAACGTGAACTGAACGCCTGGGATCTTGCCGCGGGGCTGATACTGGTGCGGGAGGCCGGCGGCCTTGTCGGCCCTGTGCGGGAGGGGCACGACCCGGTTGAGCATGGTGACGTGCTGGTGGCGAACGAGGCGATCTACAGCAAGTTTGCCGCCATCATCCGCGCCGATCAGTAACCCTGCGCCCGGTCCACGCGAAACAGCAGGGCTTCCCCCGCTTCGCTGCGACGGATGTTTTCAACAATCACCTGTGCGGCCGTTTCCGGTCGCGTGGCAGACGCAATGTGCGGCGTAACCGTCACTTGCGGATGGGCCCAGAAAGGGTGAGCGGCGGGCAGGGGTTCGGTGCGGAAGACATCCAGCGTGGCATGGCTGAGACCGCCTCTTCCCAGGGCCGCCAGCAGGGCCTCATCGTCGACCAGCGCGCCCCGGCCCGGATTGATCAGCACCGCCCCCTCGGGCATCCAGCCGAGGCGCTCATGGTTCAGCAGGTTTTCGGTTTCGGCGGTCAGGGGCAGCAAAAGCACCGCGATCTCGGCCCGGGCCAGAGCGGGGCGCAGGCCATCGGCCCCGTGCAGGCAGGGGATCCCCTCAAGGCTGTGATGGGTGCGCGCCCAGCCTGCTACGGCGAAATTGAGCGCCCGCAGCGCCTGTGCGCAGGCCCGGCCCAGTTCCCCCAGGCCCAGAACCGTCACCTTTCGGTCCCGTGCCAGCGGGGGGACCGCCGGGTCCCAATTGTGCAGGGGGTTCACGATATGCCTGTCCATGCTCAGGTGATGGCGCAGGACGTGGCCGGTGACCCATTCGACCATCCCTTCCTGCAAGCCGGAATCGACCATCCGGCAGAGCGGCTGTGTCAGGGTCGGGTTCAGAACGATGGTTTCGACCCCGGCCCAAAGGCTCAGCACGGCTTTGCAACGGGAAAACGGCGTGAAGTCAGACACCGGGCCAGCGGGGGCATAGACGATGTAATCGACCGTCTCCGGTGCGGCGTCAGGGTCGGTGTGCAGGGTCGCTTGCAGGCCGGCTTGGTCAAAGGCACGGAAAAGGGGCGCGCGGTAGGTTTCCCAGCTTGTGGCCGGGGCGGCGAACAGGACGTTCATGTCAGCGGCTCCTGGGGCGGTGGATATGTGCGCTCTGAATCAGGCCGAAGGCGGCCATCAGGACCATCATGGCCGACCCCCCGTAGGAGACAAGCGGCAGTGGCACCCCCACCACCGGGGCAAGGCCCATTACCATCGACATGTTCAGCGCGAAAAACAGGAAGAATGTGGTTGCGATGCCGATTGTCATCAGGGCGGCGAAGCGGTCGGGGTTTTTCAGGGCGGAGGCGACGCAGAACAGGATGATCAGCATGTAAAGCGCCAACAGGGAGATGCCACCGATGAAGCCGAACTCCTCAGCCAGGGTGGTAAAGATGAAATCGGTGTGTTTTTCGGGCAGGAAGTTCAGCCGACTTTGTGTGCCCTGCATGAAGCCGCGTCCGGACCACCCGCCCGACCCCAGCGCGATCTTTGACTGGGTGATGTGGTAGCCCGCCCCCAGCGGGTCGGAGGACGGATCGAGAAAAGTATCGATCCGGCGGTACTGGTAATCCTTCAGCAGTTGCCATGGCGACCCGCGCGAGGCAAAGACTGCCGCCACCAGGCCGCTGCCCATCGCGCCCACGACCGCGAAATACAGCCAGTGGACCCCAGCGGCAAACAGGACCACCGCCCCGCCCAGAACCAGCAGGAGCGCAGTGCCGAGGTCGGGCTGCCTGAGCACCAGCGCGGCGGGTAAAAGGATCAGCCCCAAGGCGACCAGGACGTAGAGCGGGTGCGACACCCGGCGCGGGTCCAGCCAGTCGAAATAGGCGGCCAGCGCCATCACCAGGGTGATTTTTGTCAACTCCGAGGGCTGAAGGCGGATCACCCCGAGATCGATCCAGCGTTGTGCGCCCATCCCGACCTCACCGAAAAATTCCACCCCCAGCAACAGCAGCAGTGAGATCCCGAATGCCAGCCCGGCCATGTTGCGCCAGAACCAGACCGGTATGAAGGCCACGGCGAACATCACCCCCAACCCGACGAGAAACCGCTTGATCTGGGGGGCCGCCCAGGGCTCCATCGCGCCACCTGCGACGGAGTAAAGCATCAGGAACCCGATTCCCGCCACGGCGCACAGCAACGCAACCAGCGCCCAGTTGACGTAAAACACCTTGCGCAGCCCGCTGGGGACGGTCTTGACCTGATATTCGAGGTAGCTCATGCGCGGTTCCGTCCGGGGCTGGGGGGCTGAAGCGTGCGCAAGGGCAGGGCATTGAGCCGTTGCTCTGCCTCCCAACGCTGATTGCTCGGGTAGGCGGCAAGGGGGGGCATCTCTCCGTAAAGCGCGCGCAACGCGATATCGCGGGCAATGGGCGCCGCCGCCGTGGACCCGCCGCCGCCATGTTCCACGACAACCGAAACCGCGATGCGCGGAGCGTCATAGGGCGCGAAGCAGACAAAAAGTGCATGGTCGCGCCGGTGCCAGGGCAGATCCTCGTTCCGGAAGACGCCGCGCGCGCGCTCGGCGGCGGTGATGTTGCGCACCTGGCTGGTACCGGTCTTGCCGGCCATCAGCATGTCTTCCGACACGATGCGCGACCGATAGCCGGTGCCGCGCCGGTGATTGGACACCGAGTACATTCCCTTCCTGATTCGCGCCAGGTTGTGGGGGGCGAAGGGCAGCGGTGCGCCGCCCCCGACCGGAGTTTCCAGCCCGTTGACCGATTTGATCAGCCGCGGCAGGACCGCCTGGCCACTGGCCAGCCGCGCAGTCATCACCGCAAGCTGCAAGGGGGAAGTCAGAACGAAACCCTGCCCGATGGATGCGTTCAGCGTGTCGCCGATCACCCATTCGGCACCGCGGTTCTCGCGCTTCCACGCAGTGTCAGGCATCAGACCTTCTGTGACGGCCGACATCGGCAGGTCGTGGCGGGCCCCCAACCCCAGATGGCGGGCCGTTTCCGCGATGCGGTCGATGCCGACCCGCTGGGCGATCTCGTAGAAGTAAACGTCGCAGGATTGTTCTAGGCTCTGGTTCAGGGCGACAGAGCCGTGACCGCCCCGCCGCCAGCAATGGAACCGTCGCCCGCCCACCTCTGTATACCCCGGGCACCAGACGGTATCCTCGGGGGAGACCACGCCCGCCTCCAGCGCCGCGAGGGCGGTAACCATCTTGAAGGTGGAGCCGGGCGGGTAGGCGCCCTGCACGGTCTTGTTGGCGAGTGGGCGGTAGGGGTTTTCCGTCAGCGCCCGGTAATCCGGCACCGAAATCCCGCGGACGAATTTGTTCGGATCATAGCTGGGGGCCGAGGCAATGCCCAACAGGTCGCCGTTGCGGGTATCCATCACCACGGCAGCGGCGCTTTCCTTTGCCATGCGGGCCTGCATGAAGTTCTGCAATCCCGCGTCCACAGTCAGTTGCAGGCTTGCGCCGGCCTTGCCCTCGGTCCGGTCGATCTCCCGGATGACGCGGCCCACGGCATTGACTTCGATGCGTTTGTTGCCGGCCTTTCCGCGCAGGTCGTCCTCCATCTTGGCCTCGACCCCGGTCTTGCCGATCTGGAAGCGCGGTATCTGAAGTACAGGGTCCGGGGTTTCCAGCTTCGACAGATCGTAATCGCTGACCGGGCCGACATAGCCAATGACATGGGCAAAATCCTCACCCATCGGGTAAAGTCGGGACAGGCCGACCTCTGGCGTTATGCCGGGCAGGGCAGGGGCGTTTACAGCCACATGCGCGACGTCCGCCCAGGTCAGACGGTCTGCGACGGTCACCGGCACGAAGGGGCTGCGGCGGGCGATTTCCTTGCGCGCGCGCTCCACCTCGTCAGAGGTGAGCGGAACGATCCGCGCCACGCGTGCCAATGCCTCCTCCACGTTTCCGGCATCTTCGCGCACCAGCACGATCCGGTAGTTTTGCTCGTTTTCGGCGAGCGAGCGTCCCTGGTTGTCGAAAATCAGGCCACGCGTCGGGGGGATGAGCCGGATATTGATGCGGTTTTCTTCCGCCATCAGGCGGTATTGGTCCGCCTGTTCGACCTGCAAGTGCCGCATCCGCAGTGCCAAAATCCCGGCGAATGCCAGTTGCGCCCCCCCCAGCACCAGGGTCCGCCGGCTAATTTTTCGGGTGCTTTGCTCTGTATCCCGCTGGGGGTGTTTCATCGCGGGGGTCTCCGGCGGTTGGCTTCGTCCGGGGTTGGACGGCGGACGCCCAACCCGAACTTCGACACGAATACTATCACCGGATAGGCCGCTAGTGTGGAGACTGTTTGCATCAGGGCCTGTCCGATGCCGGGATGGTGGACTGCGGTCAGGCTGAGGATGAGGGCCTCGAGAAGCGTGATCATCACCAGCACGACGCCGACGAGCGCCCATTCCACCCCAAAGGGCATCTCTGCCGAAAGCTGACGGCGAGACCGCAAAAACTCCGCCCCCAGAAGCACAAGGGCCGTCCACAAGCCGGGTGGGCGCAGCAGCATCAGGTCCAGCGTCAGGAAAACCGCAACAAGCAGCAGCGGCGGCAGGTAATCCGGGCGACGCTGCACCCAGGCGAAGGCAAGACAGAGCATCACGTCCGGCCCCGGAAATCCGCCCACCAGTGAGCCGACGGGCAAAAGCCGCACGAACAGGAATGCCAGACCCACCCCCGCGAACACCAGCGGGTAAAGAAATTGCCGCATGGAAACCGGATCAATCATTTGCAGACTCCGGTGCGGGCGGGCCGATCGGGGCGGGGGCGATCAACGCGCCGGGATCGCGGATTGTTTCGTTGGCATGGCTGCGTAACACACGCAGGAATTCCAGCCGTTCGTAATCGGCGGCCAGACGCACGCGCAGCCGCCCGTCGGTACCCTGTGCGACCTGTCCCACCAGCAGCCCGGCCGGGAATACCCCTCCGTTGCCGGACGATACGACCCGGTCGCCGGGTCGCACAAGGTCGGGGTTTTCCAGAAACTCGATCGGCGGTACCGGACTGTTGTCGCCGGACAGAACCGCCCGCTGACCCGATGGCTGGATGGTAATGGGCACCCGGCTGTTGGGATCCGTCAGCAAGATGACCCTGGCGGTGCGCTGCCCCACGCCTGAAATTCGTCCCACCAGGCCCAACCCGTCGGTGGTGGCCCAGCCATCCAGGATGCCGTCGCGCGCGCCGAGGTTGAGAAGCACCGACCGCCGGAAGGGGGAGCCACTGTCCGCCAGAACCATTCCGGTCACATAGGTCAGGGTCGGGTCCAGCCGTACCTTGTTGAGGTCCAGCAGCTTGGCGTTTTCCTGTTCCAACTGAAGCGCGGCCTCCCTCCAGGCGCGCATTTGCCGCAATTCGCGGCGCAACTCGGCGTTCTGTTCCGCCAGTCGCGCATAAGAACGAAACCCCTCCGCCATCTCGGTCGCGGCGGTGACCGGGCGCATCGCCCAGCCCATGCCCGGCACGACCCGATCGACCAGTGCGATCCGCATCCGCTCCACCCGCGGGCTGTCGATACGCCACAGCAGGAACAGGGCCAGCAAGACGAAAACAAGACCCCCGATCAGGATACGTCTGATGGGGCGGGTATAGTCTTGGGATGTGTTTCGGTTTTTGGCCACGTCTGCCGTCCTCCGGACGCCGTGCCGGGGCTTCAGCTTTCGTAGTCGATGACGTGGCGAAGCTGCTTTTCGTATTCCAGCGCCTTGCCGGTCCCCAGTGCAACGCAGTTCAGCGATTCATCGGCCACCGAGACAGAAAGCCCGGTCTGCTCCCGCAGGGCGAGGTCAAGTTCCCCCAGAAGGGCGCCGCCGCCGGTCAGCATCACGCCGCGGTCGACGATATCCGCCGCCAGATCCGGCGGCGTCGCCTCGAGCGCGATCATCACCGCCTCGCAAATCTGCTGGACCGGCTCGGCCAGAGCCTCGGCCACCAGCGCCTGATTGATCTCGATCTCCTTCGGAACGCCGTTGAGCAGATCGCGCCCGCGGATCAGCATGTTGGACCCGCGCCCGTCATCCGGCATGCGTGCGGTTCCGATGGTCGTCTTGATACGTTCGGCCGTTGCCTCCCCGATCAGAAGGTTCTGGTGGCGGCGCAGGTGGTTGATGATTCCGTCATCCATGCGGTCGCCGCCCACGCGGATCGACCGGGCATAGACGATATCGCCCAGCGACAGCACCGCGACCTCGGTCGTGCCGCCCCCGATATCCACCACCATGTTGCCAGAGGGCGTGGTTATGGGCATGCCGGCCCCGATGGCCGCCGAGATGGGCTCCGGGATCAGCCCCGCCCGGCGCGCGCCTGCCGAGAGCACCGATTGCCGGATCGCCCGTTTCTCGACCGGTGTCGCGCCGTGGGGAACGCAGACGATGATCTTGGGCTTGGTGAAAGTCGTCCGTTTATGAACCTTGCGGATGAAATACTTGATCATCTCTTCGGCCACGTCGAAATCGGCGATCACGCCCTCGCGCATGGGGCGGATGGCCTCGATACTGCCGGGCGTGCGGCCCAGCATCAGCTTGGCGTCCTCCCCCACGGCCAGCACCTGTTTACGCCCGTCGCGCACATGGAACGCCACCACCGACGGTTCGTTCAGAACGATTCCGCGCCCCTTGACATAGACGAGCGTATTCGCCGTTCCGAGGTCGATCGCCATGTCCGAGGAAAACAAACCGCCAATACCTGCCATGCCTCTGGCCCTATCCCTGAAATTTTCTTGTCCCGATTCCGTTAACGACCGGGCCGGTTGCTTATAGGGCCCGGTCGGGCGCAGCGTAAAGGCCTGCTGCGGGTCAAATAAGCGTAAAGCCGCCGGAAAAGCGCGTTTTTGCACCCGTCCGGCGGTGGGGTCAAACCGCTTCGGCCTGCGGCCTGGTTTTTTCACGCCGGACCAGAAGGCGGTTGAGCGCATTCACATAGGCTTTGGCACTGGCGACGACGGTATCGGTGTCCGAGGCCTGGCCGGTGACGATCTTGCCTTCTTCCTCCATCCGCACGCTGACGGTGGCCTGCGCATCGGTGCCCTCGGTCACGGCATGGACCTGATAGAGCTGAAGGTGCGCGCGGTGCGCGAACAGGGCCTTGACCGCGTTGAAGGTTGCGTCCACAGGCCCGTCGCCCTGCGCGGTGACCTGGTGTTCCTTGCCGTCGATTACCAGCGTCAGGTCCGCAGATTGCGGCGCCTCGGTCCCGCAGATCACGCGCAGGAACTTCACCTGTATGCGGTCATGGGTCTCGTTCGAGACGCTGTCGCGCATCAGGGCGAGGAGGTCGTCGTCATAGACCTCTTTCTTGCGGTCGGCCAACGCCTTGAAGCGGACGAACACATCGTTGAGCTGATTGTCCGCCAGATCATAGCCCAGGTCCTTCATCTTGGCGCGCAGCGCCGCCCGGCCCGAGTGCTTGCCCATGACCAGATTGGTTTCCTTAAGTCCGATGTCGGACGGGCGCATGATTTCGAAGGTCTCGGCGTTTTTCAGCATCCCGTCCTGATGGATGCCGCTTTCATGGGCAAAGGCGTTCTTGCCCACGATTGCCTTGTTATACTGCACCGGAAAGCCGGATACCGTCGCCACGCGGCGCGAGATGTTCATGATTTTCGTGGTGTCGATGCAGGTCCGGTAGGGCATGATGTCGTTTCGCACCTTCAGTGCCATCACAACCTCTTCCAATGCGGTGTTGCCGGCGCGCTCCCCCAGCCCGTTGATCGTGCATTCGATCTGGCGGGCCCCGGCCTCCACGGCGGCCAGGGCGTTGGCGGTGGCCATGCCCAGATCGTTGTGGCAATGGGTGGCGAAAGTGATTGCATCGGCGCCAGGGACGCGTTCGCGCAGCATGCGGATCAGGTCGGCGCTTTCGCGCGGGGCGGTGTAGCCCACCGTGTCGGGGATGTTGATCGTGGTCGCGCCCGCCCTGATGGCGATTTCCACGACCCGGCACAGGTAGTCATGCTCTGTCCGGGTCGCATCCATGGGCGACCATTGCACATTGTCGCACAGGTTGCGGGCATGGGTTACCGTGTCATGAATGCGCTGGGCCATCTCGTCCTGGTCGAGGTTGGGAATCGCCCGGTGCAGGGGGGAGGTTCCTATAAATGTATGAATTCGCGGGCTTCTTGCGTGACGAACGGCCTCCCAGCAGCGGTCGATATCCTTGAAGTTCGCCCGCGCCAGCCCGCAGATCGTGGCGGTTTCGGCTTGCCTGGCGATGGCGCTGACGGCGTCGAAATCCCCTTCGGAGGCGATGGGAAAGCCCGCCTCGATCACATCCACGCCCATCTCGTCGAGCATGGCGGCAATCTCCAGCTTTTCCTCGTGGGTCATGGTTGCGCCAGGGCTTTGTTCCCCGTCGCGCAGGGTGGTGTCGAAAATCAGGACACGGTCCTGTTTTGCAGTCTCTGTCATGGTAGATCTCTTTGGTTGTCCTTAGCCGGGCGGCGCGAAGCGGTACCTCTGAGCGGTCGCGCCACTATGGCACGCTCAGAGGCAGCTAAGGAGAAGCAGAAGGCCGGACAGGACCCGCGCGGGGCGCGGGGCATCGGGGGAGATATGTCCAGTGCTCATCATTGGGCGCACTATATGGATCGGGGCCGCCGGTGCAAAGCAAAAATGCAACCGGCGGCTTTTTCACCAAACGCGGTGGCGGTCCAGCTCCGGGCGCAGCGCGGTCTGGAAATCCAGCGCCTCCTCGCGGGCGGGGGTGATCAGGCTGACCCCGACGAAGAGCGCGACCGTAACACCGATGACCGTGGTCGCCAGAAGAGGGTTGAAGACGCTGACGCCGGCAAAAATCGCCATGTAAACCGCGACCGCGCTGCCCCCGACCAGCGAGGCCAGAACGCCCCATGCCGTGCCCCCGCGCCAAAAGAACGCGCCGATGGTCGCGGGGACGGTTACCACCAAACCTGCCGCGGAAAGGGCGGCCAGCTGATCTACGATCTGGGCCTTTTGCAGGGCGAACCACGCGGCGAAAACGACCACCAGGACCACGATTACCCGGCCAATGAACACCTGGGTCGCATCGCGCCCGGCACCACGGTTCAGCAGGTCACGGGCCACCATCGAACCCAGCGTCAGCGCGATGGAATCGAGCGTGGACACCGCGGCAGACAGGACCCCGATGATGAGCAGCAGGCTTACCCCCACCGGCACCGCGCCCGAGCCCAGCAGGGCCGGGGTGGCCAGAGCACTGTTTTCCAGACCCGGTGTCAGCACCAGCGCGGCGAACCCCCAGATCACCGCGATCAGCGTGAATACCAGGCCAAATCCCAGCACCCAGAAAATCATCCGCCGCAGGGCGGAAACGTCACGCACCGCGAACAGCCTCTGGCTGACCTGCGGGTTTGACAGCGGAAAGAAAAACCACGGCAGCGCCAGCGCAAGGAACGTGGGCAGGGACCACAGGCCCGGACCCGGCACATCCAGCCATTGCGGGTTTGACGCTTTCACCTTCGCGACGAAGCTGTCCACGCCGCCGATGGCCGCCACCACAAATCCAACGGCAAGCAGCGCCGAGATCAGCATGAGGCTCGCCTGCACCGCATCCGTCCACGCGACGGAGCGAAGCCCGGCGATCAGCGTCCAGAGAATCGCCAGGACCGCCCCGGTCAGAATGGCCGCGGGCAGGCCGATGTCTCCCCCGGTCACGCCGGACAGCAACAACCCGATTCCGGCCATCTGAGTCGTGCAGTAGGGCATCAGGAACACAAGACTCAGCACCGCGACCAGCCGCGCGATGGTGCGGTCGCCGTAGCGCGCGCCCAGCATCTCGGCGGGGGTGATGAAGCCCCATTTCCGTGCCGCCAGCCAAAATCGCGGCCCGAACAGGACCAGAAGTGTCAGACCGGAGAAGTAAATCAGTTCGAAGCCCAGCGCACCGACGCCGCCGCGATAGGTCAGCCCCGTCAGGACCACCAGCATGAAGGCCGAATAAGTTGTGGCGGCATAGGACAACCCCGCCACCATGCCGCCGATATTGCGTCCGCCAAGGTAATAGTCATCGGCGGTGCCGGTATTGCCGCGCGCGGCTTTCAGCGCAATCGCGCCGCCCAGCAACGTGAACAAAAGCACCGAGACCCATATCAGAGTGGGAGAGATCATGTCAGCCCCTCCACCGTGTAACGCCCGCGGCGATCGCCACGACCACCGCCGCGCCGAAGACACACCAGAACACGAAGACCTCCACCGAGACCGTGCCGCCACTCAGCGCCCCGTAGGGGATCGCGATGCCTGAAAGAATGAGAATGCCGACCACCAGCAGCCAGCGTTGAAACCCGGTCATGCGGAAATACTCCCAGCCGTTGCAAAGGCAGGGATAAACGATCGCCGCCCTGCGCGCAAACGGGGTTAGTTCGCGGGGGGGGTCAACGTACCGCCGTCCCACTGCCCCCGTGCTTCGCGCCCGGTGGCATAGCGCATCACGCCCTCGCCCTGGCGCTGGCCGTCGACGAACTTGCCTTCGTAGCTGTCCCCGTTGGGATAGCGGGCAATGCCATGGCCGCTGATCCGGCCGCCCTCCCAGGCGCCTTCGTAGGTGAACCCGTCGGTCATGGTCAGAGTGCCGGTCCCTTGACGCTGGCCCTCCGTGAACCCGCCGGTATAGGTGCTGCCGTTGGGATAGGTGGCGATGCCCGTGCCGTGGCGGGTGCCGCGCACCCAGTCACCGTCGTAGGTATACCCGTCGGGATAGGTCATTTCGCCCTTCCCGTGGGGGGTGGCGTTCAGCAACGCACCCTCGTAAACCTGACCGCTTGCATAGTGGGCGATACCTGTCCCGGTGATCTGGCCGTTCTGCCAGCCGCCCTCGTAGGAGGAGCCGTCGGCATAAGCGATCCTGCCCTGGCCATGGGGCTGGTCGGCCTTGAAGGCGCCTTCGTAGACCGATCCGTCGGGGTAGGTTGTCGTCCCCGCTCCCTCGATCCGGCCCATGACCCACTGGCCTGTGTAAATCATGCCGTCCGTTCCCCGGAACGTGCCGGTTCCATGGCGCTTGTCGTTTTCGAAAGTGCCTTCATAGGTATCCCCGTTGGCGTAGGTTTCCACCCCCGGACCGTTGCGCTTTCCCGCCTTGAACGCCCCGTCGTAGACATCCCCGCCGGGTTGGGTCAGACGGCCTTCGCCCTCCATCTGTCCGTTGACCCAGCCGCCTTCATAGACCAGCCCTTCCGGGGTGCTCAGCGTTCCCTGACCTGCGCGCCGGCCGTCTCGCATCCCGCCTTCGTAGACCGTTCCGTCGGCATAGGTGATGCGGCCCTGCCCGTGTTTTACACCCTCTGACCAGGTGCCCTCATAGACATACCCGTCCTCACCGGTCAGCACACCGTGGCCATGGTGGAGCGCATTTTTGAACGTGCCCTCGTATCGCAGCCCGTTGGCGTAAGCCGCCACGCCCGCGCCGGTCATCTTGCCGTTTTCCCATTTGCCTTCATAGGTTGACCCGTCGGCGAAGACGATGCGCCCTGTCCCCTCGGGCTGCCCTTTCTCGAAGGTGCCGGTATAGACGGAGCCGTCCGCGAAACGGGCAGTGCCCCGGCCGCGGATTTCGCCGTCTTCCCATGTGCCACTGTATTCATACCCATTGGGCAGCCGGTAGATCCCTTGCCCGTGCTGAAGCCCGTTGCGGAAAGTGCCTTCGTAAATGCCGCCGTCGTCATATTGTTTGGTGACAATCGCGCCGCCATCTTGCGCCAGCGCGCCGCCCGCCGCGATCCCAAGCGCCAAAACCAGCCCTGCCCAGTGTTTTCCCCGGTTCTGCGCCACGCCCTGCCTCGTTCATGTGATATTGAAAAGCGAGCGAACCCTAATTGAGGGACAGGGGGGTGACAACGGGTTTTGCATCTATCGGCTTTTACTTGCGCGTCACTCTGGTAAAGCAGTCGCAAAAGGAGGTTCCCCATGTCTCGCTTTCGCCTGACGCTTGCCCAACTGAACCCGGTTACGGGGGCGCTTGCGCAAAACGCCGCGCGCGCGCGTGTGGCGTGGGCGCAGGCGCGCGCAGCCGGGGCCGACATGGTGGCCCTGCCGGAGATGTTCCTGACCGGCTACCAGGTGCAGGATCTCGTGCTGCGCCCGGCTTTCGTGGCGGATGTTGCGGCGCAACTGTCGGCGCTGGCGGGGGATTGCGCCGGGGGGCCGGCACTGGGGATCGGCGCGCCCTGCGCAGAGGGGGACGGGCTCTACAACGCGTATTTCGTGCTGCAAGAGGGCGAGGTCCGGGCGCGGGTGTTCAAGCGTCACCTGCCCAATGTGGGTGTTTTCGATGAATACCGGGTTTATGACAGTGGCGAAGACGCCGCGCCTTACACGGTCGGCCCCCTGTGTATCGGCACCCCGATCTGTGAGGATGCCTGGTATCCTGGGGTCTCGGATGAACTGGCGCGGGCGGGGGCCGAGATCCTCCTGGTGCCGAACGGGTCACCCTATTATCGGGAGAAATCCGGCGTGCGCCTGTCGCATATGGCCGGGCGGGTGGCCGAGACCGGGTTGCCGCTGGTTTATCTCAATCTCGTTGGCGGACAAGATGATCAGGTGTTCGACGGGGGCAGTTTCGTGCTGAACCCGGAGGGGCTCGCCGTGCGTCTGCCGGTGCTGGAGGAGGCGGTTGCCCATGTCGATTTCACCTCTGCACCGGCGGGTTGGCGTGCGCAGGCAACCCCGCTTTCCCCCGAGCCCGGACCCTGCGAGCAGGACTACCGCGTGATGGTCGCCGCGCTTGGCGATTATATGCGAAAGTCGGGGTTTTCCAGGGCCCTCCTGGGGTTGTCCGGAGGGGTGGACAGTGCGCTCGTGGCGGCTATTGCCGTCGATGCCCTGGGGGCCGAAAACGTGCGCTGCGTGATGCTGGCCTCGGAATATACCTCGCCCGGATCCGTGGAAGATGCGACCGCGGTGGCCGATGCGCTGGGGTGCAGGCTGGACAATCTGCCCATATCCGGGCCCCAAACGGCGGTAGAGGCCGCGCTTGCGCCGTTTTTTACCGGGTGCCTGCCGGATGTGACCGAGGAGAATATCCAGTCCCGTCTGCGCGGTCTGTTGCTGATGGCGCTGTCCAACAAGTTCGGCGAGTTGCTTTTGACCACGGGCAACAAGTCAGAGGTCGCGGTAGGGTATGCCACGATCTACGGCGATATGGCGGGGGGGTATAATCCGATCAAGGATCTCTACAAGACGCGGGTGTTCGAAACCTGCCGCTGGCGCAACGCCAACCACCGCGTCTGGATGAATGGCCCGGCGGGCGAGGTGATCCCGCCCCGTGTGATCGACAAGCCCCCCAGCGCGGAGTTGCGCGCGGACCAGAAGGATGAGGACAGCCTGCCGCCTTACGAGGTGCTGGACCGCATACTTGAAGGGTTGATCGACCATGATGCCTCGGTTGCGGATCTGGTTGCGGCCGGTTTTGAGCGTGAAACCGTCAGGCGGGTGGAGAACCTGATTTATACAAGTGAATACAAACGCTTCCAGTCCGCACCCGGCGCACGGTTGACGCCGCGCGCCTTTTGGCTGGATCGGCGGTATCCGATCGTGAATCGCTGGCGCGACCCGGGTTAGCGGGCCCGGAGCACCGCGATCCGCCCGCCGGGTTCGCGAAAGACCCATTGTCCGGTGGCCGGATCATAGCCGAAATCTCCCGCCGTCTTACGGGCACTCAGTCGCAGGGCAGGACGGGGCGCGGGCATGGTGGACGACCGGTCTGGCAGGCCCTTGATGTCGACATCCACGATCTTTCCCGCGCTCAGCGTCAGGCCGATTCCGAACAGTGGGTCCGCTTGCGCCCGCGGCGTAGCCAGCAGGCTGGCCGCCAGCGCGACCGAAGCCCAAAGAATCATCTGCATATCATCCCCCGGAACGTTGCACCGGAGGGCAGGGTGCCCCGCAGACGTGAATGAAATCTTAGTCAGGCAGCCGGGATACCGGGCATTTTCTCAAAAGGGCTTCGGTATCTTCGCGCGTGCACAGGGCGGTGGCATCGGTCATGACTGCCGCGGACGCCGCGGCCGCGCCCCATTGCAGGGCTTCGGCCAGTCCCGCCCCATGTGCCAGCCTCAGCGTAAAGGCCGCCACGAAACTGTCGCCTGCGCCGACCTTGCTTTTGACAGGGACCCTCGCCGCTTCGGCGAACAGGCGTTCCTGCGGACTGACGGCAACGGAGCCGTCCGGACCCCGTGCCACGATCACCACTTTCGCCGCGCCGCGTGCAACCATCGCAGCGGCGAAATCGGCACTGTCGCGACGGTTGGGGAGTGTGCGTCCGGCCAACGCTTCGGCTTCGCGGCTGTCCATGCGCAACACCTCCGGTGGGCATTCCAGATCCTCGGTCAGGCGATGCAGGGCGGCGGACGAGGTATCCACGATCAGCCGTGTGTCACGGTCCCGGAGCTTGCGGCAGACGCGGGCGGGGAAGTTTTCGGGCAGTCCCTCCGGGATCGAACCGCTGAGCACGACCAACCCGCCCTGTGGTACGGCGGTGGTGATGGCGGCCATGATCGCGCGCAGCCCTTCCTCTGCCCAGGCGGGGCCGGGAAGGACAAAACGGAACTGGCGGCCCGTATCGCTTTCGGTGATGGAGATGGCCTGCCGGGTTTCGCCCGGTGCCTGAAGGGGGATCAGGCGGATTCCCTCTGCCTCCAGAAGCGATTTCAGTTTGCGCCCGTTATGACCCCCGATGGCGACCAGGGCGTGGCTTTCTCCCCCCAGAAGCCGGATTGCACGGGAAACGTTGATCCCCCCTCCGCCGGGGTCGGTAACCGCGGGCGCGCAGCGCAGCTTGAGAGCGGGTTCCAGCCGTGCGACTGAGGTCGAGATATCCACGGCGGGGTTCAGAGTGACGGTGAGAATGGGTTCCATCGGTTCCGGGCTTTCGTAGTTTGCGCGCACACTGCCACCCCGGCACGGGCGCGCCAAGGTACTTCTCCCGGACGGTTCCCGCGTGGGTCAGTTCCCGCCGGCCTGGAGAAGAAACTGATAACTTTCAGGGATATAGGCAAAGCCGTCATTATGGGATTCCACGTATCCCAAGCCCGGAAACGGCATGTGGTAACCGATGAAGGGCATTTTTTCGCCCGCCAGCATTTCCAGAATCCGCCGTCGCGTCGCCGCGGCCTGCGCCTTGTCGCGGTCGTAAAGCACCTCCCAGTCCGGATGGGCGAGCGACCAGACGTAGTGATTGGCGAAGTCCGCGCCGATCAGCAGCGTCTGCCCCGCGCTTTCGATCATGTAGGCCATGTGACCGGGGGTGTGGCCGAATGCCTCTATCGCGGTGATGCCGGAGGCGACCGAATCGCCGCCGTCAAGGAAGGTCGTGCGTTCGGCCAGCGGCCGCATGCTGGCTTCGAAGGTTTCGTTGCCGGACAGGTCCCATTCATCGAATTCCACGGCGCCGGTGTAATGGGTGGCGTTGGAATAGGCTGGGGCCCCTTCGCGCATCAGCCCGCCGATATGGTCGGGGTGCATATGCGTCAGGACAACGGCGTCCACCTGGTCGGGGGTGTAGCCCGCCGCGGTCAGGGCCGTGCCGGTGCCTTCGGCGGAGAGGCCGGTGTCGAACAACACCAGACGCTGCCCGGTATTCACCAGCGTTGGGGTGAAGAAGAACTGTGCCCGATCCGCGGGGATATGCGCTGCGGCAGAGACCTGCGCGAAGGTCTCTGTGCTGATATCGAGGCCGAAAATCTTGTGCGGGTCGGGCACGGTCCGGGTTCCGGCCAGAAGGGTCGTGATTTCGAAGGTTCCCAGCCGGAAGCGGCGGAAATTCGCGCTGGCCGGGCCGAGAAGGGGGGCGGCGGCCCGCGCCGTGTGCGCAAAAGGCACCGCGGCACCGGTCATCAGAACGTGGCGGCGGGTGAAGGTCGTGGGCATGGTCTCCTCCCTGTTTCGTGGCAGGATAGCATGACATGTGCGGTTTGGCGAAGCTACTCCCACCAGCGGTCGATGCGGGCGATGTCGGCATCGGACCAGCCGAAGTGATGGGCCAGTTCATGCACCAGAACATGGGCGACCAATTCATCCAGCGCCACGGTTCCGCGCCCGGCCCATTCATCGAGGATGGGGCGGCGGAACAGCCAGATTGTGTCCGGACGATCAGGCTGATCCATAACCGATTTTTCCGTCAGCGGAATACCCTCGTACAGGCCTGTCAGTTCGAACGGGTCTTCGAGGCCCAACGCGTCCAGGATTCCGTCCGGGGCGAAATCCTCCACCCGCAGGGCCACGGCGCGGGCCGCGGCGCGATAGGGGGCGGGCAGGGCCTCGCGCGCGGCAAGGGCAAGGGCTTCGACATCCTCGAGAGAAGGTGGGATAAGCGATGCTGTCATGCCCTTCATATGGACAAAAGCGCCGGTCTGTGAAAGAGCAGCCGTGAATCAGGAGGGACTCATGACCATCACCCGCTTTGCGCCTTCGCCGACCGGATATCTGCATGTGGGCAACCTGCGCACCGCCCTGTTCAACTTCCTGATCGCCCGCAAGGCGGGGGGGACGTTCATCCTGCGTCTCGACGATACCGATACGGAGCGGTCCCGGCAGGAATATGTCGATGGTATCCGCGAGGATCTTGAATGGCTGGGGCTGACATGGGATCGGGAGGAGTACCAGTCCCGTCGGCTTGACCGGTATCGGGCCGCGGCGGAGGCGCTGCGTGATGCAGGGCGGTTTTACGAATGTTTCGAAACCCCGACGGAGCTGGACCTCAAGCGCAAGAAACAGCTGAACATGGGGCGTCCGCCGGTTTATGACCGTGCCGCGCGGGCTCTTTCCGAGACCGAAAAGGAGGCCCTGCGTGGGGATCGCTCCGGGTACTGGCGCTTCTTGCTTGACCATGAGCGTATCGAATGGGCCGACGGGATTTTGGGGGATATCTCCATCGACGCGGCCAGCGTTTCGGACCCGGTGCTGATCCGGGGCGACGGGCAGGTGCTTTATACGCTGGCTTCGGTCGTCGATGACACCGAAATGGGAGTGACCCACATCGTGCGGGGCGCAGATCACGTGACCAACACCGCCACGCAGATCCAGATCATCGCGGCGCTGGGAGGATCCGTGCCGGAATTTGCCCACCATTCCCTGCTGACCGGGCCGAAGGGGGAGGCACTGTCGAAGCGGCTGGGGGCGCTCAGCCTGCGGGATCTGCGTGCGCAGGGGGTGGAGCCGATGGCGCTGCTGTCGCTGATGGCGCGGCTGGGTTCAAGCCAGCCGGTCGAACTGGCCGGGAGCATCGGGGACCTGGCCGAGGGTTTCGATATTGGCAATTTCGGGGCTGCCCCGACGAAATTCGATGAAAACGATCTTTTCCCGCTGACGGCGCGTCTTCTGCACGATCTGCCGTTCGGCGCGGTGCAGGACGAGATTGCCGCGCTGGGCGTGCCCGCCGATCTGGCGGAGCGGTTCTGGGATGTGGTGCGTGAGAATATCGCCACCCGTGCCGACATGGCGGAGTGGTGGACGCTGTTTCATGATGGCGTGGCCCCCGTGGTCGAGGACGACGACCGCACCTTTGTCGCCGAGGCTCTGACCCTGCTGCCCGACCCGCCCTACACATTGCAGACCTGGGGGGAATGGACCGCCGCCGTCAAGGAAAAGACCGGCCGAAAGGGCAAGCAGTTGTTCATGCCGCTGCGCAAGGCGGTTACGGGCCGTGCCCGCGGGCCGGAGATGGCCGATGTCATGGCCCTGATGCAGAAAAGGCCGGGCTGAATTTCCCGGAGCGGGTATATCTGGCCGGTGCGGGAGCGTTGGCCCGTTTCCTTTGCGGAAGACAACCCTCTTGCCGGAACGCGACTCATGCTCTAGATGATCGCGCGAACCCCACGGGAGAATCCGGCCCCGCCCGGTGCCGAAGGAGCAACCGCCCCGGTAAACTCTCAGGCCCAAGGACCGCGGGGGGAAGAACTCTGGAGAGAGGCGCATCAGCGTCCGCCGAAGGGATAGCGATCTCAGGCACAATGGACAGAGGGGGCATCGAGCAAACGGCCGCAAGGCCATCGATGCCGGGCATCCGGCTGAAACGGGGAGGGATGCTGAATGTCCGATTTGCGACGGACCGCGCTTTACGATCTGCATGTTGAACTTGGGGGCAAGATGGTCCCGTTCGCGGGGTATGAGATGCCCGTGCACTACGCCGCCGGCGTGATGAAGGAACACCTGCATTGCCGCGCGCGTGCCGGGCTGTTCGATGTCAGCCACATGGGACAGGTGCTGGTGCGTGCTGAATCGGGGGATGGTGCGGATGCTGCGCAGGCGCTTGAAGCCCTTGTGCCCGTCGACCTTCTGGGCCTGAAGGAGGGTCGCCAGCGATATGCGATGTTCACCAGCGAACAGGGGGGTATCCTTGATGACCTGATGGTGGCCAACCGGGGAGATCACCTGTTTCTTGTCGTGAACGCGACCTGCAAGACCGCGGATATCGCCCATCTGCGCGCCCATCTGCGCGGGTGTGAGATCACTGAGGTGACGGACCGTGCCCTTCTGGCCTTGCAGGGTCCCGAGGCCGGGCGTGTCTTGTCGGCCCATGTCCCTGTGGCCGGGATGCGCTTTATGGACGTGGCGGTTCTGGAAAGCGATTTCGGGCCGCTCTGGGTGTCCCGTTCGGGGTATACCGGAGAAGACGGGTTCGAAATCTCTGTGGCCGAACCTCGGGCCGAGGCCTTCTGCCGGGCGTTGCTGGCGGACGGGGCCGTGGCGCCCATAGGGCTGGGCGCGCGAGACAGCCTGCGGCTGGAAGCGGGCCTGTGTCTTTACGGCAGCGATATAGACATCACGACCAGCCCGGTCGAGGCCGGGCTGGCCTGGGCGATTCAGAAAGCCCGCCGGGGTGGCGGTGCGCGGGAGGGTGGCTTTCCCGGTGCCGCGCGCGTTCTGAAGGATCTGGCCGATGGCCCCGCGCGTCTGCGGGTCGGGCTGGCCCCGCAGACCCGTGCCCCGATGCGCGCAGGCACGCCGCTTTTCGAGGCGGAAATCGGGGGCGCGCCCATCGGGGAGGTGACATCGGGCGCATTTGGCCCCACCGTGGAGGCACCGGTGTCGATGGGCTACGTGCCCGCGGCGCTGGCTGCGGAAGGCACGGTTCTGTTCGGTGATGTGCGGGGCAGGCGCCTTCCGGCGAAGGTCGTAAGGCTTCCTTTTAAAACAGCAACCTACAAGCGTTGAGGGACCAGAGATGAAATATACCGAAGAACATGAATGGCTCCGCGTCGAGGACGATCTTGTTGTCGTCGGCATCACCGCCCACGCCGCGGAACAGCTTGGTGACGTGGTGTTTGTCGAACTGCCCGACGTCGGAACGACCGTGTCCAAAGACGACGAGATCGTCGTGATCGAGAGCGTCAAGGCGGCTTCCGACATTCTTGCTCCGCTCGACGGCGAGATCGTCGAGGTCAATGAGGCGCTCGTGGATGCCCCCGGCACCGTCAACGAGGACCCGACCGGCGCAGGGTGGTTTTTCAAGATGAAGGTCGAAGATCTTTCCGCTCTCGATGACCTCATGGACGACGCCGGCTACAAGGATTTCATCGGATAACCGGGGACAAACATGTCTTATACGCCCAGCAATTATCTGCCTTACGATTTCGCCAACCGCCGCCATATCGGCCCCTCGCCCGAGGAAATGACCGGGATGTTGCAGGTGCTGGGCGTGCCCACGCTGGAGGCCCTGGTGGAGGAGGCCGTGCCGGCCTCCCTGCGCCAGTCCGAACCGCTGGAGTTCGGCAAGCCCAAGTCCGAGCGTGAAATGCTATGGCATATGCGGCAGGTCGCCAGCCGCAACAAGGTGTACACCACCATGATCGGGCAGGGTTTCCACGGCACGGTGACGCCGCCTGCCATCCAGCGGAATATTCTGGAAAACCCGGCGTGGTACACCGCCTACACCCCCTATCAGCCCGAAATCAGCCAGGGGCGGCTGGAGGCGCTGTTGAATTTCCAGACCATGGTCAGCGACCTGACGGGGATGGAGATCGCCAACGCGTCGCTGCTGGATGAGGCGACCGCCTGCGCCGAGGCCATGACCATGGCGCAGCGGGTGGCGAAGTCACGGGCCGGAGCGGTGTTCGTGGATCAAAACTGCCATCCGCAGAATATCGCCGTGATCCGCACGCGGGCCCAGCCCCTGGGGATCGATGTCATCGTGGGTAACCCGCTGACCGATCTGGAACCGGCACAGGTCTTTGCCGGGATTTTCCAGTATCCCGGAACCTACGGCCATGTCACCGATTTCACCGACCAGATTGCTGCCCTGCATGCGGCAAAGGCTTTGGGGATCGTCGTGGCCGATCCGATGGCTTTGCTGATGCTCAAGGAACCGGGCGAGATGGATGCCGATATCGTTGTGGGCAGTACCCAGCGTTTTGGGGTGCCGATGGGGTTTGGCGGGCCGTCGGCGGCGTACATGGCCTGCCGCGATGCCTACAAGCGCGCCATGCCGGGGCGGATTGTGGGCGTGTCCGTCGATGCGCGTGGTAACAAGGCGTATCGTCTTGCCCTGCAGACGCGCGAACAGCATATTCGCCGGGAAAAGGCGACCTCCAATGTCTGCACCGCGCAGGCGCTTCTGGCGGTGATGGCGGGTTTTTATGCGGTGTTCCACGGGCCGAAAGGGTTGCGGGCCATTGCCCAAAGGATTCACCGCAAGGCCGTGCGCACCGCCCGAGGGCTGGAGGACGCCGGTTTCAAGGTCGAGCCGGACGTCTTTTTCGACACCTTCACCGTCGATGTCGGGCCGATGCAAGGGGTGATCTACAATGCCGCGTTAGCCGAGCATATCAACCTGCGCAAGGTCGGTGCCACGAAGTTGGGTATTGCGCTGGATGAAACCACCCGTCCAGCCACGATCGAGGCGTTGTGGCGGGCCTTCGGGGTCAATCGTCAGGATTGTGGTGGCGATGGCCAGTACCGTATTCCCGAGGGGCTGATCCGGACCAGCGATTACCTGACCCATCCGGTGTTTCACATGAACCGGGCGGAAACCGAGATGATGCGCTATATGCGTCGCCTCGCGGACCGTGATCTTGCGCTGGACCGGGCCATGATCCCGCTGGGCAGTTGCACGATGAAGTTGAATGCAGCGGTCGAGATGATGCCCATTACATGGCCCGAATTCGCCAACATCCACCCGCTGGCCCCGGCAGACCAGGTGCAGGGCTATGCCGGGCTGCTTGCCGATCTGAACGACAAGCTGTGCCAGATTACCGGCTATGATACGATGTCTTTTCAGCCGAACTCCGGCGCGGCGGGGGAGTATGCCGGGCTGATGACGATTGCCGCCTACCACACGGCGCGTGGGGAAGGGCACCGCAACATTTGCCTGATCCCGGTATCCGCCCACGGGACCAACCCGGCCTCGGCTCAGATGGCGGGCATGAAGGTCGTGGTGGTGAAGTCGGCAGAAAACGGCGACATCGACGTGGAAGATTTTCGCGCCAAGGCTCAGGCCGCCGGGGACACTCTTGCCGCTTGCATGGTGACCTATCCCTCGACCCACGGCGTGTTCGAGGAGACCGTGCGCGAGGTGTGCGATATCACCCATGCCCATGGCGGGCAGGTTTATCTGGACGGGGCGAACCTGAATGCGTTGGTCGGGCTGGTGAAGCCGGGTGAAATCGGGTCGGATGTCAGCCATCTGAACCTGCACAAGACCTTCTGTATTCCCCACGGGGGGGGCGGCCCCGGCATGGGTCCTATCGGAGTAAAGGCGCATCTGGCGCCTTACCTGCCCGGTAACCCGCTGGAGGGTGAAGAAGGCGCTGTCAGCGGGGCGCCTTTCGGCTCGGCCTCGATCCTGCCGATCAGTTGGGCGTATTGCCTGCTTATGGGCGGAGCGGGGCTGACCCAGGCGACAAAGGTGGCCCTTCTGAACGCGAACTATATCGCGAAGCGGCTGGAAGGTGCCTACGATGTGCTGTTCAAGGGCAAGGGTGGGCGTGTCGCACATGAGTGTATCGTCGATACCCGCTCTTTCGGCAGCGCGGGAATCACCGTGGATGACATTGCCAAGCGGCTTGTGGATTGCGGTTTTCATGCGCCGACCATGAGTTTTCCCGTGGCCGGGACGCTGATGATCGAGCCGACCGAGAGCGAAACCAGAGCCGAGCTGGACCGTTTCATTACCGCGATGCTGGCCATCCGGGAAGAAATTCGTGCGATCGAGACCGGGGAGGCCGACCCTGAGAATAACCCGCTGAAGAATGCCCCGCACACGGTCGAGGATCTCGTTGCGGATTGGGACCGCCCCTACAGCCGGGAGCAGGGGTGCTTTCCGCCCGGCGCATTCCGGGTGGACAAATACTGGCCGCCGGTGGGTCGGGTCGACAACGCATATGGGGACAGGAACCTGGTGTGCACCTGTCCGCCGCCCGAGAGCTACATGGAAGCGGCGCAGTGACGTGAGGGCAGCCTTTGGGCTGCCCTTTGCCGTATCTGCAATACGACTTTCGCTTGTGCAGAGGTCCGCATGATATATATTCCTTATATTGAATATGAAGGGGGCCGCCATGAGCGAAACTGCAAAACTTCTTTGTCACATGTGTGGCATGGCAAACCGCGTGCCTTTGGACAAACTGGGTGCCGCGCCCAAATGTGGCACCTGCGGTGAGAAACTGGTGGATGGCAAGGTGCGGGATATCGATTTCCGCACCATGGAAAAGAGCGTGAAGACCGACGATCTGCCGCTTCTGGTGGATTTCTGGGCATCCTGGTGCGGACCATGCCGGATGATGGCCCCTCAGTTTGCTCAGGCGGCGCAAGCGATGGTTGGGCAGGTCCGGTTTGCAAAAGTGGACACCCAGGCCAACCCGGATGCAACGGTGCGCTTCAACATCCGTGGAATCCCGGCGCTGATCCTGTTTCGGGACGGGCGGGAAGTGGCCCGCCTTGCCGGTGCGCGCCCGGCGGCGGCTATTGAAACATTCGTACGGGAGAATACCCGGCTGACCGCTTGACAAGGGACGGTGGATGGTCCAAATCAGCGCCCATCGGGGCCGTAGCTCAGTTGGGAGAGCGCGTCGTTCGCAATGACGAGGTCAGGGGTTCGATTCCCCTCGGCTCCACCAAACACACTGTAAGTGACTGATTTCACTACAGGCCAATGAAATCAAACAGCTTTTCCTTCCAGAGTGGTACACAAAGGTGGTACACACGAGGAATGGAAGACTTGTCCAGATACCCCGGGTTGGAGCGAAAGAAGAGCGGCATTTATGCCGTGCGGATGCGTGTTCCCAAGGACATCATCAAGATGATCGAGGGCAACCCCTCCCCGTGGAACGCCCTTTCGTTGAACCCGGGTTCACCGCTGAGTGATTGGCGTGATGCCTTGAGTACATCGGCGGTGGGACCACGCAGGCGTAGTCGGGTCAAGGTGAAGCGTGAGTTCAAACGGTCATTAGAGGTTCGACAGCTTGCCGACGCCAAGCCTGTCTACTTCGCCCTTATGAACAGTTTGGAAAGCACCTATGGCAAGATCAGGGCTGCGTACTCAGGTCGTGAGACCGTGGCGATCAAGGCGGAACTGGACGCGCTTGACCGTCGATCAAGTGGATGAGATCAGGTGGCGGTATCGCTTCTATTCGCGAACGACTGACCGCAGAAACCGAGGCCGCTCAGACTGTGTTACGTGAGGCATACAACCAGCAGTTTGGCCTTGAGGGGTTTGAGGTCGTTAATCTGAGCATCAAAGGCCATTGGCCGACCTACTGCCGCGCTTTCGAGAAAGGCTGGGGCGTGTTCGGACCAGAAGCCGCCGCCAGTGTCGAACGCTCTTCTGCTCGTGCCACCGAGGAGCTACTGCAAACCATCTATGTTAACCAACTGAATGGCCCCAGCGCATCGACATACTTCAACCGTGACATCTACTCTGAGGCTCAGATTGCCGAGCTTGAGGCCGCAGGTTGCGATAAGATATTCCAAGAGCAGGTTTCATCTGCCGCCCAACGGGCAGAATTGGAACGCGCCTTAGACTATGTGAGGGATGAGGACACCTTTGTCGTCCCTAAACTGGATCGACTGGCCCGATCTACCCAAGACCTCCTCAAGATCGTCGAGCGTCTTCAAGAGAAGGGCGCGTCGCTCAGGATACTGAACTTCGGTGGCTCTGAGATCGACACCCAGTCGGCAACAGGAAAACTTACCCTCACGATGTTCGCGGCGATGGCACAGTTCGAGCGTGAGATCATGCTGGAGCGCCAGCGGGAGGGGATCGCCAAAGCAAAGGCCGCAGGGTTGTACAAGGGCCGTAAGAAAACCGCCATGGCCAAGATGGACGAGGTCAAGCGCCTCAGGGACGAGAAGGTATCCCCGACAGAGATCAGCCGCCAGCTTGGTATTAGCCGCTCTTCTGTCTACCGCATCTTTGAGGAACTGGGCTAATGAACCTTTGCATACTGTGTCAGGTGACCGCTCCAGATCCACGAAAACCAGAACACATCCTCTTGAATGCCCTCGGTGGAAGGCTGACGACGACCAAGGCACTCTGCGCCACTTGCAACAACATAATGGGTGCGGGACCGGATAAGGACCTTGCGGATAGCGTCGCTCCTCTGCGTAACATCGCCAATTTTCGAAGCGGTTCCGGCAAAGCCCCGCCATCCATTCCGAGAGTTGAGGCGGATGGGATTGTCTATGACCTCGCTCCCGGCGGGAAGCCGGTACTCCGACCGTCGTCCCCTCTCTTCATTGAAGATGGACATGAGGGAGTAAACGTTAAGATCAGCGCACGTGATGAGGCACACCTAGAGCAACTGTTGCGAGGAGCCGCAGGCAAGCTCGGGCTTCCAGAAAGCGCACACGACGCCTTCATCAAAGATGCGAAACAGAGAGCAACAAGAGTAACAGGCTTTGCACCACGTGCCGAGCATGGCATTCAGTTTGGAAGCGAAGGCTCTCAAAGGTCGATGATGAAAGCCTGTCTCGTGCTTTGGAACGAACTGGTTGGTAACGAGGAACTCAGCCATCCCAGATACACGACATCACGGGAGTTTGTTCGTTCTGGTACGGATATAGAGGAAGATAGCCATACACCCTTGACGTGTATACACACACGAAAGCTACTTGAGCTTCCTAACGGATATGGTGCGAACCCGAATTACATTTGGGTCGGCTCTGACGCGACAGGTAAGGTGCTCGGATACTTTCGCCTGTACAATGCCGTTGGGTGGCTCTTCGAGCTTGCTTCCGATGGCGCTCCTGTAAGTCGGTCAATATCACTGATTTCAAACCCGTTCCAGCCTTCTGAACACCGGCTCCTAACCGATGACAACTCACTTGTTGACTTCAGAGTATTTGAGGCGATTGGGGCAGCCGATACGAAGTCGAACTTTGACGAAACTCGACAGGCGCTCAGCGAGCTTCTTCGACAAGCACATAGCATGTCTTGGGATCGCACTACGAAAGAGCTGTTTGATGAAGCTATAGACGCGACGGGTCTACAAGATGGAGACATACTCGACGAACAACGGCTCAAAGACATTTCTTCAGCTATCGCGTACAGGTTCTCACACTTCCTGACCAGAACTCCTCGAACCGAGCCACTGGAGTGGCCTGCGAAGAACTCGTCCAATGAAGGTAACGCTGAGTAGCGCTTTACTAACGGTCACAAAGGTGGTACACACGGCAGCGTGACGCTTTGGAGAGAGTGTTGATTTTATTGGATAATATGACAAACTGAGCCAATTCCCCTCGGCTCCACCAGAATTCAAAAGGCCGGCAGGTACCCTGTCGGCCTTTATGTTTTTGTGTTGTCCGGATTTTCGTTGCAGAGCCCGGCCTGTGGGGTCTCAGGCCCCGCGCGACAGTGCCGCGACGCCGGTGCGTGCCATTTCCCTCAGACCCAGCGGGCGCATCAGGTCGGCGAAGGCGTCGATCTTGCCGGGCGTCCCGGTAATCTCGAAGACAAAACTTTCCAGTGTGCTGTCCACGACGTTGGCGCGGAAGATGTCGGCCAGCCTCATGGCTTCCACTCGCTTCTCCCCTTTGCCCGCAACCTTGAACAGGGCCAGCTCCCGCTCGACCGACGGGCCTTCGGTGGTCAGGTCGTGGACTTCGTGCACGGGAACAATACGCCCCAGCTGGGCCTTGATCTGTTCGATCACCGCGGCAGTGCCGGTGGTGACAATGGTGATACGGCTGGTGTGGCCTTCATGGTCCACCTCGGCTACGGTGAGGCTGTCGATGTTGTAGCCGCGCCCGGAAAACAGTCCGATGACGCGGGCCAGAACGCCCGCCTCATTGTCCACCAGGACCGCCAGCGTATGGGTTTCGATGGTCTCCGCGTTCGGGTCCCGCAGGTCATAGGCCGAATGCCGCGACGTGCCCTTTTCGATGTTGAGTGCTGCCATGTCGTTTTTCCCAGTTAGCGTGTGCGGGATTACACCAGAACCGCGCCCGATGCGCCGATGGCGTCGTCGGTTGAGGCATTCCCCAGAAGCATTTTGTTATGCGGCTCCCCCGAGGGGATCATCGGGAAGCAGTTTTCGTGTTTCTCGACCAGACAGTCGAAAAGGACCGGGCCGTCATACGCGATCATGTCCATGATTGCGTCGTCAAGGTCAGCCGGGTCGGTACACTGTATCCCCTTTGCGCCGAAGGCCTCGGCCAGCTTGACAAAGTCGGGCAGGGCCTCTGACCAGGAATGAGAATAGCGCCCGCCATGCAGCAATGTTTGCCACTGGCGCACCATGCCCAGCCGTTCGTTGTTCAGGATGAATTGTTTGACCGGCAGGTGATACTGCACGGCCGTACCCATTTCCTGCATGTTCATCAGCCAGGACCCTTCGCCCGCAACGTTGATCACAAGCGCCTCCGGATGCGCCAGTTGCACCCCGATCGAAGCGGGAAAGCCGTAGCCCATCGTGCCCAACCCCCCGGAGGTCATCCAGCGTTTGGGGGCCTCAAATCCCAGGAACTGCGCCGCCCACATCTGGTGCTGGCCGACCTCCGTGCAGATGTAGCGATCCCGCCCCTTTGTCAGGGCTTCCAGCCGCTGCAAGGCGTATTGCGGCTTGATGATGGTGCCGGAGGGCTCGTATTTCAGGCAGTCGATCTTTTTCCACTCTTCGATCCGGGCCCACCATTTTGCGTGTGCGGTCTTGTTTACCTTGCGTCCGCGCGATTTCCAAAGGCGCACCACATCCTCCAGCACGTGGGCGACATCGCCGATGATGGGGATATCCGCGCGAATGGTCTTGTTGATCGAGGAAGGGTCGATGTCGATATGTGCCTTGACCGAATGCGGGCTGAAGTCGGCGACGCGGCCGGTGATGCGGTCGTCGAATCGTGCCCCGATATTGATCATCAGGTCGCAGTCATGCATGGCGAGGTTCGCCTCGTAGAGGCCGTGCATCCCCAGCATGCCCAGCCAGTTCTTGCCGCTGGCGGGGTAGGCCCCAAGCCCCATCAGCGTAGAGGTGACGGGAAATCCGGTGGCATCCACCAGTTCGCGCAGCAACTGGCTGGCCGCGTCGCCGGAATTGATGACCCCGCCGCCGGTATAGAAAATCGGGCGTTCTGCGGTTTCCATCGCCTCGACGAGGCGGGTGATGGCCTCCATGTCGCCCTTCAGGCGCGGACGGTAGTGGTCCACCTTGGCGCGGCGCGGTTCCGTGTAGGTGCCGGTGGCGAACTGCACATCCTTGGGAATATCGATCAGGACAGGGCCGGGGCGGCCGGTGGTTGCGACGTGGAAGGCTTGGTGGAGGATTTCCGCCAGCTTGTCGGTTTCTTTCACCAGCCAGTTATGCTTGGTGCAGGGGCGGGTGATGCCGACGGTATCCGCCTCCTGAAAGGCATCGTTGCCGACCATGAAGGTAGGAACCTGCCCGGTCAGGACCACCAGCGGGATCGAATCCAGCAGCGCGTCGGTGATTCCGGTGACCGCGTTCGTCGCCCCCGGACCGGAGGTGACCAGCACGACCCCCGGCTTCCCGGTGGAGCGGGCGTAGCCTTCGGCCGCGTGGACAGCGCCCTGTTCATGACGCACGAGGATGTGGCGAATCTCGTTTTGCTGAAATATCTCGTCATAAATCGGAAGCACAGCTCCGCCGGGGTAGCCGAACACCACCTCGACGCCCTGATCCTTGAGCGCCTGAACCACCATTTTTGCGCCGGTCATGGCCTGTGTCATCTTGAGTCTCCGTGCTTCTTTTACGAACAAAAAAGCCCCCGTCCGGGGGGCGCATGGGAACGTTTATGGTCTGCCGTTACCGGCCCATGCGCCTGTTCCCGAAAATTACAAGTACGTGCCCCATGGCAGCTTTCCTTTCGCGTGCGCAGCGGAGATTAGGGGGGGGGCGGAATGGGGTCAACCGGGAAATCGTGAATCATCCTGCGTACAGGGGGGGATTTTTTTCATTTTCTTGCGAATCTGCGGCGAAATGCGCACGGCGTGAAAACTCTCTCGAACAGATATGCCCTCGACGCAACCCAGAGTTGCTGAAATATCAATGAACTCAGCCTCCCGATTTGCGTGTGCGGCGTCTACGGTCGGCGGGCTGCATTTTTTGGGAAGGATATATCGCCGATGGATCGCCGTTCGTTTCTGACGAGTTCCACTCTGGCCGCGCCGGGGGCGGCCTTTCTGGCAGCGCCGGCTTGTGCGCAAGGCAAGCGTACGCTGAGCATGGTGACAAGCTGGCCTCGCGGCATGGCCGGAGTGCACGAGGCTGCCGAAACCTGTGCCAATGCCATTACGGAACTGACCGATGGGTCTCTGACCGTGGATCTCAGGGCCGCGGGCGAACTGGTGGGGGCGTTCGAGGTGTTCGATGCCGTTTCAGCAGGGCAGGCGGACATGTATCATTCCGCGGAATACTACTATGTCGGCCAACACCCGGCCTATGCCTTCTTTACCACGGTACCCTTTGGCATGACCGCGCAGGAAATGGCGATATGGTATTATCAGGACGGTGGGCAGGACCTGCATGACGATCTGGGCCGGATTTTCGGATTGAAAACTTTCCTGGCGGGCAATACCGGTGCCCAGTGCGGGGGCTGGTTCCGCAGGGAGATCACCGGGCCCGAGGATTTCCAGGGCCTGAAGCTGCGGATGCCTGGTCTGGGCGGGCTGGCGATGGGAAAGCTGGGCGCCAGCGTGCAGAACATCCCCGGGGGGGAGGTCTATCAGGCGTTGTCCACGGGGATGCTGGACGCAACGGAGTGGGTCGGCCCCTGGGCGGATGAAAAGGCCGCGTTTTATGAGATCACCAAGTTCTACTATACGGCCGGATTTCATGAGCCCGGGTCGGCGCTTTCCCTGGGGATAAACCGGGAGGTATTCGAAAGCTTGACGAGGTCCCAGCAGCGTGCGATCGAAATCGTCGCCGCGGAGGGTCATCAACGCAATCTCGCGCTGTTTCTTTCGCATAACTCGGCGGCGCTGGCGCGGCTCAAGGCACGGGGGGTGCAGGTTCTCAGCT
The DNA here is from genome assembly GCF_003046545.1 of Rhodovulum imhoffii. Lineage (GTDB taxonomy): Bacteria > Pseudomonadota > Alphaproteobacteria > Rhodobacterales > Rhodobacteraceae > Rhodovulum > Rhodovulum imhoffii. The sequence goes on from NZ_QAAA01000001.1 coordinate 137,805, forward strand.
ATCCGCGCCCTGTATGGGAGGCTTTCGGCAAGGCGGCGCTGGAGACGCTGGAGGAGAATCGCGACGGCGATATCTATGACCGCATTCTCGAAAGCTACATGCGCTCAATGCGGCTGTCGTCGGAGTGGATCGGTGTCTCGGAGGGGAGCTATCGGGCTGAACGCGATCGCGTCCTGGCCTGAATCTGCGCGGCGTCCGGGCTGTGGGCGCCGCGATTCGCGCACGGTTGGGTTGAGTTGTGCGCAGCAGGCGGTGCGCGGCGCAACAATTGAACCGTTTTTGAGGCTCAACTGACATTTTTTTACTGTATTCCCGTCGGAAGCTATTTTCATGCCTTCCGCAGGCCGCTAAGTTTTGATCATTCCAAAGATCCGCCCGCGAAGGGCGGGCGTGTAACCGGGAGGAACCAACCTTATGGATCGTCGTTCTTTTTTGAGGAATTCCGCCCTTGGCGGGGCCGCCGCAGCCGGCACGCTGGCGGCGCCGGCATATGCGCAGGGCAAGCGCACGCTGACGCTTGTGACCACCTGGGGGCGCGGCCTGGCAGGTGTGCATGACAGCGCACAGCGGTGCGCCGACAGCATTACCGCCATGACCGATGGCCAGCTGACCGTAGACCTCAAAGCCGCGGGCGAACTGGTGGGGGCCTTCGAGGTCTTCGATGCCGTGACTTCCGGCCAGGCTGATATGTACCATGGTGCGGATTACTACTTTGTCGGTCAGCACCCGGCTTACGCTTTCTTCACCTCCGTTCCCTTCGGGATGAGCGCGCAGGAACTGGCCAACTGGTACTACCATGACGGCGGCCACGAGTTGCATGACGAACTGGGCCAGATCTTTGGCATCAAGTCCTTCCTCGGCGGCAACACCGGCGCGCAGGCGGGCGGCTGGTATTCGAAGGAAATCAAGAGCCCGGAGGATTTCAACGGCCTGAAATTCCGCATGCCCGGACTTGGCGGCAAGGCTCTGGGCAAGCTGGGCGCCAGCGTGCAGAACCTGCCCGGAGGTGAGGTGTACCAGGCGCTGGCCTCGGGTGCGATCGATGGGACCGAGTGGATTGGCCCCTGGGCGGATGAAAAAGCCGGGTTCCAGGAGATCACCAAGATTTACTACACGGCCGGATTCCACGAACCGGGCGCGGGCCTTTCGCTGGCGTTCAACCGCGATGTCTTCGACAGTTTCACCCCCGCCCAGCAGAAAATCTGCGAAATTGCCGCTGCCGAGGCGCATCAGTGGAACCTCGCGCAGTTCTTGTCGCAAAACGGGGCGGCGCTGCAACGCCTGGCCGCGGGGGGCGTCAAGCTGATGGAATTCCCCGACAGCGTCTGGGATGCCTTCGGGCAAGCCTCGATGGAGGTCCACCAGGAAAACATCGGCGACGACATCTACAAGCGCACCTACGAGAGCGTGACCGCTTCGATGAAGTCGTCTTCAGGCTGGATTCAGCGGTCCGAAGGGGCCTATCGTACCCAGCGCGACCGCGTTCTGGGCGGCTGATGCGCCGCGGCCCGGCCCGGCCCGGTCGGGCCGGGATTTTCGCCTGCAGGTAAAAACCGAGGTAACGGATGTTCGACGGCCTTTTGTGGGTCCTTCAGAATATCGGCCAGGCGTTTTTCAATTTCGGGTATGCCATCACGCATCCGGGGTTGTGGCTGGACTGGTCCGATAAGCAGGCCATCATGCGATTCGTCTATTACGGCGGCTCGGTGGAGTTCTTCTTCGTGGTCTTCACGGCCTTTCTGGTCCTGACGGCAGTGGGGATTTGGCGGCGGAGCATCATGTGGGGTGCGGTCCGCGTTCTGGAGGGACTCGCCAACGGGCTTGGGCGGGTCGCCGCCTGGACCGGCCTGCTGATGGTTTTGCAGCAGATCATGATCGTGTTTTTGCAGCGTATTTTCCGCGTGGCGGAGATTCAGTTCGGCCCGCTGGGCTACGGTTTCGCCAAGGATCTGAGCTGGTGGTCAGAGGAACTGAAGCTTTATAACGCGATGGTCGTCACCCTGTGCGTCACATACACCTTCGTGCAGGGAGGTCATGTGCGGGTGGATCTGATCTATGCCGCCGTCGGGCACCGGATGAAGCGGCTGATCGACATGGCCGGGTCGTTGCTGTTCATGATGCCGATGGCGGTTCTGATCTGGATGTATGGCTGGTTCTTCATGTGGCGGCACCTGATCACCCCCAAGCCTTCGGCCAGCGACACTCTGGATCGGTTGCTGCTGAAAGCCCGTGCCGTGCGCTGGAACGTCGAAACCATCGGGTTTTCTCCGAACGGCTTCAACGGGTACTTCCTGTTCAAGATTCTCTTGGTGCTCTTCGCGGGGCTGGTTTTCCTGCAGGCGGTGGCGTTCTTCTACCGCTCCTACCTCGAATTCGTTGAAGGGGAAGACAGCGCCGACCGTTTCCTCGACAAGGATACCCTCGGAGCAGGCGAAGAAGCCTTTGAAGGAACGCATTAAAGGGGCGGGGCATGCTTTTCGGACTTGATGGAATCGAGATCGGGCTGATTATCGTTTTCCTCTGCCTTTTCGGCGGGATTTTATCGGGGTTTCCGGTGGCGTTTGCCATCGGCGGTTCGGCGATCATTTCCTTCGGGATCATCGCGTCGCTCGACAGCGCGGGGCTGTTGATTCACCAGGCGGTCGACACGACCAGCCAGGCCTATGGCGCGCTGATTGCGCAGGGGCTGCATCCGGATGCGATCTCGGTCTTCCGATATCCGGATCTGCCCAGATATGACACGCCGCTTTTCCCGCAGGGCTGGGAGGTCGCGCTGGACCGCAACATCAGCTTCATCGTCAACCGCATCAACGAACGCGTCCTGGCCGGGCAGTCGATCGAAACGCTTCTGGCGGTTTTGATGTTCGTTCTCATGGGGATCACGCTGGAGCGGTCGAAGATTGCCAACGATCTGCTGACGACCATGGCACGGGTCTTCGGGCCGCTTCCCGGAGGGCTGGCGGTGTCGGTCGTGGTTGTAGGAACTTTCCTGGCGGCGTCGACCGGGATCGTGGGCGCGACGGTTGTCACCATGGGGCTTCTGAGTTTGCCGACGATGCTGCGTAACCGCTATTCGCCCGAGCTGGCAACCGGGGTGATTGCGGCTTCGGGAACTCTGGGACAGATCATTCCGCCCTCAATCGTGATCGTGCTGCTGGGTACCCTGGCGGGGGATCTCTACTCTGCCGCGCAGGAACAACGCGCCCAGCTTGCCGGGTGTTCCGATGCGCTGACCTATCTGGGGGAGGCGGCGGTGGTGTCGGTCGGCACGCTTTTTCAGGCCGCCGTTCTTCCGGGGATGATGCTGGCTGGCCTTTATGCGGCTTATGCGTTCGGCTTTGCACTGTTCAACCCCTCCAAGGCGCCGCCGGTCGTGGTGGAGGGAAGCGCGGGCAATCCGGTAACGCGGGGGGAGGCGCTGACGTGGTTTTTGGGCGCGCCCTCGGCGCTGATTGGCGGGGCGGTGTTGGCGGGGTATCTGGGGCTGGTCGGCAGCCAGGACATCACGGTCAGCAGTTTTACGGATTCCACCGAAGCCGCGTCCCTGCGGACGAATGTTTCCGAGCAGTGCAAGGTGTCGATGATTGCGCTGCACGGGCAGGAAAAATGGGACACGGCCCTCGAACAGCAGAAGGCTATCGATGCCGCCGGCGGAGGTGTCGAAACCCGGCAGCGCTCGCCCGAAGAGATCGAGGCGCTGCGGCTGGAAAGGATCGCCTCCGCCCCGCCGATCTCGACCAAGCTTGCAATCGGGTTCGTTCTGCTGGGGATCGTCTTGTCGCTGGCGCGGGGGATTGCCCCGAACGCATCGCCGCTGCCCCTGGCGATCGGGGCGGTGGGCGTGACGCTGGGGCTGGCGACAGATGCGGTCTTCCTGTCTGCCGCGGCGAGTCCCGGGGCGGTCTTCCTGTTGCTGGCGATCCCTGTTGGAATGGCTCTTTACGGCTGTCGGGCGGCCGCCGCACGGCTGGGGCAGAATGATCTGTTGCGCGTCGTCTTTCCACCCTTGGTGTTGATCGTGGCGGTTCTGGGGTCAATTCTGGGCGGCATCACCAATCCGACGCCCGCCGCCGCGTTGGGTGCGGGCGGGGCCCTGATGCTGGCGGCTTATCGCAAGCTGCGGGAGGAGGACAGAACCGGCAAGGCGATTATTCTGGCAGCCTTTGCCATCGTCGTGATGATTCTGGTCGGCACGAATTTCGATCTGCGCATCAATCGCGCAGGCGTTCCGCTGGAAGACTGGATAGCCTTTTTCGTGGCGCAGGGCACTTATCACTTTGCCATGTTCGGCATTCTCTATTCGTGCTGGGTGCTGCTGCGTACGGGCGTTCTGGCGCCGGTGGTGCGGGAAACCGCCAAGGTCACTGCAATGGTTTTCGCCATCCTGATCGGGTCGCAGCTTTTGAACCTCGTGGTGATTTCCTTCGGGGGGGAGCACTACATTCAACAGTTCCTGCGCAGCTTCGACAACGAGTTCAAGGTCTTCCTGATCGTGATGCTGGTGTTGTTCGTGCTGGGTTTCGTTCTGGATTTCCTGGAGATCATTTACATTGTCATCCCGATTGTGGGGCCGGTCATCTATGGCGGCACGTTCGATCCGAAATGGGTGACGATCATGATCGCCGTGAACCTGCAAACCAGCTTCCTGACTCCGCCTTTCGGGTTCGCGCTGTTTTATCTTCGGGGGGTGGCGCCGAAAGAGGTCACGACCATGCACATCTATCGCGGGGTCGCGCCTTTCGTGGTGATCCAGGTGGTGGGCCTGGGTATCCTGTGGCTGTTCCCGCAGATCGTCACGATCGTTCCCAACCTGTTGCCGAACTGATGCGAGGCTAGAGCCGGACCGCGCGCAGGTCCGGCAGGCTGATCTGGGCAACCTGTTCGGCGATCGGATCGACCGAGAGTGGGTGGGTTTCCTGTTCATGGCCATTGGGATCGCCAAGGCCGATCCAGTGCCCCCGCTTGTAGATATCAAGCGCCGAGAAACCGGCCTTGTACCCCATTTTCGGGCTGCCCGGCACCCAGTAGCCAAGATAGACATAGGGCAAGCCCGCCTCTTGCGCGATGCGGATATGGTCCAGGATGATGTAGGTTCCCAGGCTCGCCCTGGCGGCATCGGGGTTGTAAAAGGAATAGACCAGCGACAGCCCGTCATCGAGAACATCGGTCAGGCAAACGGCCTCAAGCACGCGGCCATGTGTGCCGGCAGTGCGGGTGTATTCCACCACGCGGGAGCGTACGGGCGTTTCCTCGATCATCGCGGCAAATTCGAAGATGTCCATGTCGGCCATGCCGCCATCGGCGTGCCGGCTGTCGAGATACCGCCGGAACAGGGAAAACTGTTCTTCGGTTGCCCAGGGAGTGCTTGAATGGCGTTGCAGATCGCGATTGCGCCGCAGCGTCCGCTTCTGGCTGCGGGAGGCGGTGAAATCCGCAACCCGGATCCGCGCGGAAAGGCAGGCGGTGCAGTCCGCACAAGCCGGACGGTAAAGCACGTTCTGTGAGCGCCGGAAGCCCTGCCGGGAAAGGGTGTCGTTCAGCGGTTCGGCGGAATCGCCCTGAAGCGCGGTGAACAACTTCCGTTCCACCCTGTCGGGCAGGTATGGACACGGCTGAGGCGCCGTCACGTAAAACTGTGGCGCTAAGGGAAGGGTGTGGCGCATGGTCGGTCTTTTGAGCGGTTTTAACGAACGCTAGCATCCAAAATCGCCAGCGCCAAGCCCACAGGCCGCTTACAGCGCCGCCGGGCGATTGATTGCCACGCTGCCCAGAACCCTGTCGGGCAGGCTTTGCCTGCGCGCACTGGTCAGCATGGCGATGATGCTGATGACCTGCGGCAGGATCGTTATCAGGCAAAGCATGTACAGAAACGTGTGAAATGCGGCCTCGGGCAGGGCGAACCGTTCCCCCCTTGCGGAGCGGAACTCGATCGCGACGAGTTGCATGCCCGGCGTTGCCGAACCACGTGTCAGCATCGTTACCCGGTAGGCGAATCCGATCAGACCGAAAAACAGCGGAAAGAAGAAGATTGCCGTGAAGGCGGTGAAGGGCAGCGCCAAGACGGCCAGCAGCATGATGATCAGGGTGTCGATCACCCACGCCACAAGCCGTTTGACAGGGACGTCGGCGTAGAATTCGGCCTGTGTTACCGGGTCGGGCAGGGTGAGGTTGTTCATGCCTGTCAGATAGGAAGGACGCGGCGGGCCGACAAGGCGTGTTGACCGGAGATTGCGGGCGCTGCATCACTGCGTCATGAGTTTTGCCAATCGATTGACCCGCCACCCCATCGCCTTCGAGCCCGATCGCGGCGCCGAGGTGCCGGACCGTTTCGCCAGTCAGCCGCCGACGATTCGGGCGCTGCTGGAGGGGACTGCCGGGTGTAGTCCTTATCTCAAGGGCTTGATACAGCAGGAGGCCGCGTGGCTGGAGGCTGCGCTGTGCGGGGAGGCAGAGCCGGTTTTCGATGGCCTGCTGGATGAGGTCCGCGCCCTGCCGGCGGAGGGTTTGAAATCCGGTCTGCGGCAGGCCAAGCGCCGGGCCGCGGTGTGGATCGCGCTGGCGGATCTGGGGGGGGTGTGGCCGCTGGAGAAGGTGACCGCCGCGCTGACCGATTTTGCCGATTTGTGTGTGGACGTCACCTTGCGCCGGCTTGTCGCTGCCGAGATCGCGCGCGGCAAGATTCCCGGAGCGACCGAGGCGGACGTGGAAAGCGCCGCCGGGATGGTCGCCCTTGCGATGGGCAAACAGGGTGCGCATGAACTGAATTATTCCTCGGATATCGACCTGATCATGCTGTTCGATCAGGATCGCTATGACGAGGCCGACTTCCACGATGCCCGCGCGCGTTTCATTCGTATTACGCGGCAGATGTCCTCGATCCTGTCGGAGCAGACGGGCGAGGGGTACGTCTTCCGCACCGATCTGCGCTTGCGCCCCGATGCCTCGGTGACGCCGGTTTGCATGTCGATGGAGGCGGCCGAAAGGTATTATGAAAGTCTCGGCCGCACGTGGGAGCGTGCCGCCCATATCAAGGCGCGCCCCTGCGCCGGGGATATCGAGGCCGGGTGGGCCTATCTCGATCGCCTGCGCCCGTTTGTGTGGCGAAAGCACCTTGATTTCGCAGCCATTCAGGATGCCCATGACATGCGGCTGCGAATCCGGTCCCATAAAGGCTTGCACGGGCCGCTGGCGCTGGAAGGCCATGACATGAAGCTGGGGCAGGGGGGGATCCGCGAGATCGAGTTTTTCACCCAGACCCGCCAGCTTATCGCCGGAGGGCGTGACCCGGAACTGCGTGTACGCGCCACGGTCGACGGGCTGATGCAACTGGCGCGCAAGGGCTGGATTCCCGCAGAAGTGGCCCGGACGCTGGCCGCCGATTACCGCGCCCATCGCGAGGTGGAGCACCGCCTGCAAATGGTCAACGACGCGCAGACTCACAAGTTGCCCGGATCCGCCGAAGGAATTGCGCGCATCGCCTGTTTCACCGGGCAGGCGGATGCCGGGTCATGGCGCGCAGACCTCACCGAACGGCTGGACCGGGTCAAGGCGCTGACCGAAGGGTTCTTCGCCCCAGACAAGCCGGGTGCGGATATGCCGGATCTGCCCGAAGGTACGGGGGAGATCGTTGAAAGATGGCAAGGTTACCCGGCGTTGCGCTCCGCCCGGGCGGCAGAGATATTCAACCGGCTCAAGCCCGACCTTCTGACCCGGTTGACCAAGGCGCCGCGTCCGATGGAAGCGTTCACCGCCTTTGACGGGTTTCTGGCCGGGTTGCCTGCCGGGGTGCAGATCCTGTCGCTCTTCGAGGCGAACCCCCAGTTGATCGACCTGCTGATCGATATCACGACGGTTTCCGATGAGCTTGCCCAATACCTGTCCCGCAATGCGGGTGTTTTGGATGCGGTGATCGGCGGCGCGTTTTTCAGCGATTGGCCGGGGCGGTCTGCCTTGCGCGAAGATGCGGCGGGACGGCTGGAAAAGGTTGGGGATTATGAGGGCCGCCTGGATACCCTGCGCCGCTGGTTTCGGGAATGGCATTTCCGCATCGGGGTGCATCACCTGCGGGGCCTGATCGATGCGGTCGAGGCGGGCAGCCAGTATTGCGACCTTGCGGAAGCGGTCCTGTCGGCGCTTTACCCCGCCGTCGTTGCGCATTTTGCGGATAAGCACGGAGCTCCGCCGGGCAAGGGGGCGGTGGTGCTGGGCATGGGGTCGCTGGGGGCGGGGCTGCTGACGGCGAAGTCCGATCTGGATCTGATCGTGATCTACGACGCGGATGGGGTGGAAAATTCGGACGGGCGGCGCCCCCTTGCGGCGCGGGCCTATTATGCCCGCCTGACGCAGGCGCTTGTGACGGCCCTGACCGCCCCCATGGCGGAGGGCAAGCTGTACGAGGTCGACATGCGCCTGCGTCCGTCGGGCAACCAGGGGCCGGTAGCGACCTCAGCCGAGGCTTTCCGCAATTATCAGCGCGAAGAAGCCTGGACATGGGAACATCTGGCCTTGACCCGCGCCCGGCCCGTCGCGGGTTCTGCGACACTGGCCGGGGAGGTGGAGGCATTCCGGCGCGAACTGTTGTGTGAAAAGGCCGACCCGGTTCGGGTGACAACAGGGATCGTGGACATGCGTGCCCGGTTGGCCGCCGCCAAGCCCGCCAAGAACGCCTGGGACGGCAAGCAGGGACCGGGCCGGGGGCAGGACATTGAACTGATCGCTTCCGGGGCGGCGCTGATCGCGAACAGTCCGGCAACACGGGTGGGAAACCAGCTGCGCGCCGGGATTCGTGCCGGGTGGTTGCAAAAAGCCGAGGCTGAAACGCTTATTCGCGCCTACGACCTGTCCCGGCAGGTGCAGGGGGCGGCGAAACTCATCAGCGACAAACCCCTGGACCCCCATACGCTGGGCGAGGCGGGGCTGGCCTTCTTGCTGCGTGGGGCGGATGTGTCCAGCGCCGATGACCTGGACGCCGTTCTGGCGACCAGCCGTGCCGCTGCCGCCGAAGCGATCGGGCGAGTTCTGGCCCGTGGGCAGGAGGTTTCCGATGAGGCTTGAGCAGGCCGATCCGAAGCGGTTGGTGGCGGAATCTTATCGGATCGAAGGCATCACCGATGGCGAATGCCGGTCGATTTTCATTGACTGGGCGCTGTCCCTGCCGGTGGGGGTGGATGCGCGACAGGCGATCAAGCGGCTGCTGGCGGAATACCGGGGCACAGCGCCGGACCACCCGATGACAGCGGTTTTGCGCGCGGGGCTTCACAAAGCGCCCCAGGCGCGGCGGCGGGGCGGTGCGCGTGGGCGGCGGATTTGAGACCCTTCCGCTTCGTCTCCGAAAGCCTTAACAGAAAGGCATGACACATCCGCCTCTTTCTCTCGTGCGCCTGCGGCCCAAGGCTGACGTGCGTGCTATCCGTCACGGATTCCCGTGGGTCTTTGCCGATGAACTGGTGACCGACCGACGCACCAGGGCGTTGGCGCCCGGAACGATCGCCCGGCTGGAAGACGCCGAGCGCCGCCCCCTGGGCACGGTGGCGGTTAACCCGAATTCGAAAATCATTTGCAGAATGCTGGATCGTGACCCGGAAGCCGAGATCGGGGAAGACTGGTTCGCGGCCCGCTTGCGCCGGGCGCTGGCGCTGCGGGAGGCTGCGTTCGCGGCGCCGTTTTATCGTCTGATCCATGCCGAGGCCGATGGCTTGCCCGGTGTCGTGATCGATCGTTTCGGGGAGGCTGCCGTCGTTCAGCCCAACGCGGCCTGGGCAGAAAGCAGGCTTGACGCGCTTATTGCCGCCCTGCGGTCGGTGACAGGTGTGCGGGCAGTGGTGAAGAATGGTACCGGGCGTGCGCGGACGCTGGAGGGGTTGCCCGAGGAAACCGTTCTGCTGGAAGGAACGGTGGAGGCGCCCGTTCCCGTGCCGATGAATGGCGCGACCTACATGGCCGATCTTCTGGGGGGGCAGAAAACCGGGCTTTTCTTCGATCAACGCCCCAACCATGCCTTCGCGGCCACCCTTGCGAAAGGCGGGGACGTGTTGGACGTCTTTTCCCATGTCGGTGGCTTTGGTCTTGCGGCATTGGCGGGGGGGGCGGCACGGGCCGTATGTGTGGATGGTTCTGCCCCGGCGCTGGAGTTGGCGGAGCAGGGGGCGGCGGCCAGCGGAGTTGCGGAGCGGCTGGAGACGCGTCGGGGAGACGCCTTTGACGCGATGGCCGCGTTGGCGGAAGACGATGTGCGGTTTCACCTGGTGGTCTGCGATCCGCCTGCCTTCGCACCTTCGAAACAGGCGCTGGAGGCGGGGCTGCGGGCCTATGAACGTGTGGCGCGGTTGGGTGCCGGCCTTGTCCGGGCGGGGGGATTTCTGGTGTTATGTTCCTGTTCCCATGCGGCGGATCTGTCGCGGTTTCGTGCCGCCAGCGTCCGGGGGATCGGCAAGGCCGGGCGGCGGGGGCAGATCATTCATACCGGATTCGCCGGGCCGGATCACCCGATGCTGCCGCAACTGGCGGAGTCGGGATATCTCAAGGTGTTGTTCTTTCGGCTGACCGAATGAAGGTTTTGCTGGATGCCTGCGTGCTGTACCCGACTGTACTGCGGGAGCTTCTGCTGGCTGTGGCGGCGAAAGGGCTGTTCACGCCGCTCTGGTCTGCGCGAATTCTGGAAGAATGGGGCCGTGCGGCGCGCAAACTGGGCCCTGTGGGAGAGGCGCAGGCCCGCGGAGAGATCGCCTTGCTGCGCGCCGCGTGGCCCGACTCGGAGGTGGTGGGGCAGGATGGGCTTGCGGCGCGGCTGTGGCTGCCCGATCCGGCCGATATACATGTTCTGGCCGCGGCGATTTCCGGGTCGGCGGAAATTTTGCTGACTTTCAATGCACGCGATTTTCCCCGGCATATTCTGGAGGCCGAGGAGGTCCAGCGGAAAAACCCGGATGCTTTTTTGATGGGGCTTTGGTACGGCGCGGCGGAAGATGTTACGGATGCTGTCCGGGGTGTGCATGCCACCGCCTGCGCCATGGCGGGTGAAACGCTGGACTTGCGTGCATTGCTGAAACGCGCGCGACTGCCAAGGCTGGGCAAGGCCCTTGGGTGAATCAGGCCAGTGCGGACAGGACCCTTTCGGAGGGAGAGGCGTGCAGGTGCTGCACGGTATAATTTTTAGCGCGCCACCCTTCAGCATGCTGAAGCAGGCTTTTGTTGATTAGTGCGCGCAGGCTGCGATAAAAAGTCGCTTGGGGGATGTCACGAACCAGGACGTGGTGGCGAATTTCGTCAGAATTGACCACACTGCCATTAAGTTTGGAAAGCTGGCGTGCGGCCAGGTAAACATCGCGTTCGGTTCGGGAGAGACAATCCAGACCAACATCGCGCTCCATTTCACGCAGGATGATTCGAAGTTCTGATATGGCTTCAAGATCAGGCATTTGCGTTTTCCTGTCGGATTTTCTTGGCCTTAATCGTTCTGTTCGCTTCACACACTCACTGCTGTTGGGTCGACACCGCTTGATGTGAGTCTGAGAATAACTTCAACGGTAACACATATAGCAAAAATAGATCAACGTAAAAATTAAACCTATGGGGTGCCCCCTGCACAAAAAACACGCTTGGGTTGTTAATCCTCCCACCGAGCTTGCAGGGCTTTGATGGCGTGAATACGTTTGACTGTTTTCGGGTGGCTCAACAGCCAGGCCGGAGCGGAGGCTCCGGACTGGGTGAGGGTCTCGAGTTTTTCGAACAATGAAATCTGCGCTTCGATGCCGATACCCGATCGTGTCATCAGTGCCGCCGCGTAGGCGTCGGCTTCGTATTCATCCTGACGGCTCAACCGTGCCGCCAGGAGTGAGGTCAGCGTGCTGGCGATGTAAACGCCCACCCCCGGAAGGATACGCGCCAATACCATCGCCAGAGCCGTGCGCAGTGCGTTCTGGCTTGAAAAATCGATCATGCGGCGGCGGGAATGGCCAAGCGCGACGTGACCGAGTTCATGCGCGATAACGCCGGCAAGTTCTTCGGCGGTGACGTCCCCGGTGCGATAACGGTCATAGAACCCGCGGGTAAGAAAGATGCGTCCGTCGGCTGCGGCCAGCCCGTTGACCTGTGGAATCTCGTAAAGATGCACCTGAATGCGCGGTAGATCGAGGACCTGTGCCATGCGGTCCGTAAGGACTTTCAGATTTGGGTCGACCAGTTCAGAGGAACGCGCGTTCAGTTCCCGCCGGGTGCGCCAGGCGGAGAAGTGATACATCGCAAGCCCGTAGAGTAGCGCGAGCAGAATGGGCGTCAGCTTGAACATGGGGGAAATATGAGCGGACTACGTCCCACCGGCAAGTTGGCGCGGGGCGCGTTGGGGCGCCCCGCACCGGGTCAGCGTGCGAATTTCTTATATTTGACGCGCTTGGGTTCCACACTGTCGGGACCGAGCCGGCGGATCTTGTCTTCCTCGTAGGCTTCGAAGTTGCCCTCGAACCACTCGACATGGGCTTCGCCCTCAAAGGCGAGGATATGGGTACAGAGCCGGTCGAGAAAGAAGCGATCGTGGGAGATGATCACCGCGCATCCGGCGAAATCCTCCAACGCCGCCTCCAGCGCCTGAAGGGTTTCCACGTCGAGGTCGTTGGTGGGTTCGTCGAGCAGCAGAACGTTGCCACCCGATTTCAAAAGCTTCGCCATGTGGACGCGGTTGCGCTCTCCGCCTGACAGAAGGCCGACCTTTTTTTGCTGATCGCCACCCTTGAAGTTGAAGGAGGAGCAATAAGCACGGCTGTTCACTTCGGCGTCGCCGAGGGTGACGATATCCAGCCCGTCGGAGATTTCTTCCCACACGGTTTTGTCCGGGGCCAGCGCATCGCGGGACTGGTCCACATAGGAAAGCTGCACGGTATCGCCAAAGGTGACGGTTCCCGCGTCGGGCTGTTCCTGCCCGGTCAGCATGCGAAACAGGGTGGATTTCCCCGCGCCGTTGGGGCCGATCACGCCAACGATGCCCCCGGGGGGAAGTGAGAAGCTCAGGTCTTCGATCAGCAGCCGGTCGCCATAGCCTTTCTTGAGCCCGTCGACCTCGATCACCTTGCCGCCCAGGCGCGGGCCGTTGGGGATGATGATCTGTGCGCGGGAAAGTTTTTCACGCTCCGACTGGCCGGCGAGTTCTTCGTAAGCCTGGATACGGGCCTTGGATTTCGCCTGCCGGGCCTTCTGGCCGGCGCGAATCCAGTCCAGTTCGCGTTCCAGTTGTTTTTGCCTGGCCTTGTCTTCGCGGCTTTCCTGTTGCAGCCGCTTCGCCTTTTGCTCCAGCCAACTTGAATAATTGCCTTCGTAAGGGATACCGCGCCCTCGATCGAGTTCGAGAATCCAGCCGGTGATGTCATCCAGAAAATACCGGTCGTGGGTGACGATCAGGCAGGTTCCCTTGTACTCGATCAGATGTTGCTGGAGCCACGCGACCGTCTCTGCGTCGAGATGGTTGGTCGGTTCGTCCAGCAGCAGAATGTCGGGGGCTTCCAGCAGCAGCTTGCACAGGGCAACGCGGCGCTTTTCCCCTCCCGAGAGGGTTTCTACCGGGGCCTCGTCCGGCGGGCAGCGCAGGGCTTCCATCGCGACGTCGATCTGGCTGTCGAGATCCCACAGGTTCTGGGCGTCGATCTCGTCCTGGAGGGCGGTCATTTCTTCCATCAGGGCGTCGGAGTAATCCTCGGCGATCTGCATGGCGATCTCATTGAAACGGTCGATCCTGGCTTTCTTTTCGGCCACGCCGAGCATGACGTTTTCGCGCACGCTCAGGGCCGGGTCCAGTTCGGGCTCCTGCGGCAGGTACCCGACCCTGGCGCCCTTGGCGGCCCAGGCTTCGCCGCTGAAGTCCTTGTCCCAGCCGGCCATGATCCGCAGGAGCGTCGATTTCCCGGCGCCGTTTACGCCGACGACGCCGATCTTCACGCCGGGCAGAAAGCTCAGCCGGATGTTTTCAAAACACTTCTTTCCGCCGGGATACGTCTTGGAGACGCCATCCATGTGATAGACATACTGGTAGGAGGCCATCTGGTACCGCTTTCGTGCTTGCAATGGATAGGATTGCGGCAGACATAGCGATTTCGGCGCCCAAGAGCAATGAGCCAGCGGCGACGTTGGAAAAGGCGGTTCCGGTGACGCGGTGTTCGTGATTACCTGTCTCAAGTGGAAGAACTGGGCTGTTGAAAAGGTTATGAGATCGGCTTTCCCTCCCGCGCGGCCCGGCCAGCGGATCGGTCTTCTGGGCGGGTCGTTCGACCCGGCCCACGAGGGCCATGCCCATATCACGCGCCATGCGCTGAAACGGTTTGGGCTGGACCGGGTGTGGTGGCTGGTCAGCCCGGGAAATCCGCTCAAGCTTCGCGGCCCCGCGCCGATGGCGCGGCGGGTGGAGGTCGCGCGGGCGGTGATGCGTCACCCGCGTGTGGTGGTGACGGATATCGAGACCCGGCTGGGAACGCGCTATACCGCGCAGACCCTGGTGCGGTTGCAGGCGATTTACCCCGGTGTGCGGTTCGTCTGGCTGATGGGGGCGGACAACCTGGCCGGGCTCCACCGCTGGGAAAGGTGGGAATGGATCATGCAGAACGTTCCGGTCGGCGTTCTGGCGCGCCCTGCGCAAGGTCTTGCGGCGCGGCGTTCCAGGGCGGCAGAGCGGTTCACGCAAGCCAGGGTCAGCCGCCGCGCCGCGCGCCTGTTGCCGGACATGGCGCCGCCCGCGTGGTGTTTCGTGAACGTGCCGATGGTCGACATTTCCTCAAGTGACATCCGGGCACGGGGCGAATGGCACTGACGCTTGCCCGAAAGGGGCGTTCAGTGCTTCACTGCGCCGATGGAACGTTTGGCGCGCAGAGTATCCCGCCGGTTCATGCTGGCCGGGATGATGGCAGGTGGGGCAGCCCCGGCATGGGCCGGGGCGCCGGTTGTGTCCCCACGCCCCGTTCGCCGTCCGGGGATCCCCGAAGCGGCTGAGTTGATCGCCCGCGCGAAGCTTGGCGGGCAAGTGGCCTTTGTGGTGGCGGATGCACGTTCGGGCGCGGTTCTTGAAAGCGCGAATCCCGATCTGAGCTTGCCGCCGGCCTCGGTCGCGAAAGTCGTGACTGCGCTTTATGCACTGGAGGTGCTGGGGCCGGAGTTTCGCTTTGTCACCCGGATCGTCGCCACGGGACCAGTCGAAGATGGCGTCCTGTATGGAGATCTGGGGTTGGTCGGTGCGGGCGATCCGGTGCTTGATACGGATATGCTGGGCACGCTTGCCGAACGGCTGGCGGCCACCGGGTTGCGCCGTGTCGAGGGGCGGTTTCTCTATTATGCCGGCGCGTTGCCAAGAGTTCCGCGCGTCGATCCGCTTCAGCCGGAACATCTGGGATACAATCCTTCGGTTTCCGGACTGAACCTGAATTTCAACCGCGTGCACTTCGAATGGCGCCAGGTGGGCCAGGGGTACGATATCGCGCTGGATGCGCGGGCAGAGCGGTTTCGGCCGCCGGTGGGGGTTGCGCGGATGCGTGTCGTCGACCGTGACTTGCCGGTCTACACCTATTCCAGCAAGGAGAGTATCGATGACTGGACGGTGGCGCGCGGGGCGTTGGGGCGGGGGGGCACCCGGTGGTTGCCGGTCCGGGTGCCGGCGCTTTACGCGGCTGAGGTTTTTCGGGTTCTGGCTCAGGGTCAGGGCGTGAAATTATCCGCGCCGGTGGAGGCGACGGTCCGGCCTCCGGGGCCGGTTCTGGCGCAGCACCATGGCGACGGGCTGGTCTCGGTCCTGCGCGGGATGCTGAAATACTCCACCAACCTGACCGCAGAGGCGGTCGGCTTGCGGGCCTCCCTGGCGCGGGGGGAGGCGGTGCCGGACCTGTCCGCTTCGGCGCGGGCGATGTCGGAGTGGGCGGGAGGAGAATACGGTATGAAATCTTCGGGATTTGCGGACCACTCCGGGCTGGGGGAGACCTCTCGGGTCACGGCGGAAGACCTGGTCCGGGTGCTGGTGCGAGTCGGTCCCCGCGGTCCGCTCAAACCGTTGCTCAAGCCTTTTGACCTGAAAGGACGTGCTGCGGGGGGCGAGGTCGGTGCAAAAACCGGCACGCTGAATTTCGTCTCGGCGCTGGCGGGCTATGCTCAAACGCCCGGCGGGAGGGATCTGGCCTTTGCGATCCTTTCCGCCGATCTGCCACGCCGCGCCGCGTTGTCGCGGGCCGAACGGGAATATCCCGAGGGCGGCCGCGCCTGGATCGGGCGGGCACGTACCCTCCAGCGGGACCTGCTGGCGCGTTGGGGAAGCGTGTACCGAACGTAAATATCTGAAGAGTATGATTTAGTCTTGCTGAGAAGGGCGTGTCAGTTAAGGTTGTCGGGCCGGAAACTTCAGGGGACGTGAAAGCGCGAAATGTTCGAGGCCCAAAGACTTTGGCGTGACAGGCCGTTCAAGTTCGGGGAAGCGTTCCGATATCAATACGTGATTTCCCGCGAACAGGAGAACATCCCGGCTTTCAATGCCTGGTCGGGGCAGAGCTGGAACGTGTTCTCCGGCAAGGATCTGCCCGTAACCACGCTGTTTGATGTGAATGGTATTCAGATCGGGCGGCTTTTGGGGATTGCGGTAGGGCCGGAGGGCCTGATCGGCGGCGATGAGGCACGGCTTCCCCTGGACAGCGGGACCCCCGGTTTCTGGGACGGGTTCGAACGTTTCCTGACCGATGTGGCAGGGCGGTACGGGTTTCTTCTTGAAGTCAATGGCACGGCCCGGTTTTATACCGATCCGGTGGGGATGATCGGATGTGTTCATGACCCCGAGGGGCGGCGGGTAGCGGCATCGCCGCTTCTGGTGCTTCAAAGACCGGTCGTTGCGAACCCGAAATACGATTTCGACATCATTGAGAAACACGGCGGCAAGATTTCCCTGTTTCACACTGTCGATGCGCATGTGCGGCGGCTCAACCCGAATTTTTATCTCGATCTCGACCGCTTTGAAGAGATCCGCTTCTGGCCGCGGGACGAAGACTTCTCCGTCGCGCCGCAAGACGTTCTGGCAACGTATGATGAGATCTCGGCGCGGGCCAGTTTCAACATCGGTGAAATCGCGCGGGTCCATCGGGCGGCCCTGCCGGTCAGTGGTGGCCAGGACAGCCGGCTTCTGCTGGCTTTCTCCAAGCCGCATCTGGGCCGGATCGACCAAGTTTATACCCATATCAACAACTATGCCACCCGCCGGGACGCGGTGATCGGAGGGGCATTGTGCGACAGGCTCGATGCCCCCCATGAGGCGCATGACCGGCGGGAGTTTTCCCTGCCCAGGTGGGAGGTGAAGCAATCCGAGCGCTTCTTCAACATGACGTTGGGGGTGAAGGCTGCGTTGCCCAAGGAATATTCGAACGGCGCGGTGACCGGGGTAAAGGACGGCAGCGTGATTTTACGTGGCCATCAGACGGATCTGTTGCGTGCGGTTTACGTTTTTCGGCCCAAGGAATTCTGGCACGAGCCAGACTGGCAGATCGCGCGCCTTCTGATTGTGCCCCGGAACATGTTCAACGACGATGTCGCAGAGCGATTCCGGCCCGATTTCCAGGCCTGGCAGGCGACCCTGCCCGAAAATGCTCGTGAGAAGGCCGCGGATTTCATGTTCCTGGAAATTTACTACAACGCGACAGTCGGTGCGATGTTTCCCGCGCTTTGGCGGAATTTCTACATCTCACCCTTCAACAGCCGCCGTTTGATTTCTCTTTCCCTGAAATTCGACGAAGCCGTGCGCCGCCAGTCACATCCGGTCTTCGACCTTGTCGAACGATTCTGTCCGGAACTTTCCAGCGTTCCTTACGATTTCGAGCTTCATGCGGATGTCGCCCTGATCAACGACAGGGCCCATTGCGACGAAGCCACGGCCGCCCGTGTGGATGCCACGCGCCAGCGCCTGGAAGCTTACAGAATGTCACGGAACGGGGTTTAAAGCGTCCGGTGCCGGGCACGGGCGGCGCGTTCGATCGCGGCACCGGCGAGGCGGTCGATGTTCAGTTCGTAGCGGATTTCTTCCAGCAGGCGCAGCTCTGTTTCGTATAGCTTGCCGTCCGCAGCGGCCACGTCGCAGGCCATGACATAGGCTGTTTCATGAAGCTTTTCCGGCAATGAGACGCGGACCAGGCCAAACAGCGCATCCAGCCCGTCATATTCCTCCAGGAGGTCCAGGACAGTCTGGGCGACGACCCTGATCCGGTCTGCATCGTAATCGGCGAAGACCGGCAGGTGGTTCACGATCCGCTCAATGGTCAGCAACTCGGCGGTTCGCATGTTTTCGTCCGAGGCCGAGACCGCGATCATGATCGCGACAAGGGCGTCCTGTTCGGTCAGCGGCGTGGTCTTCGCGTTCATAACTGAGGTCTCCCGGGCTGTGCTCGGGCTCAGATTATTGACGTGGACGCGGGGGGGCAATAGGGACAGGACAGACTGGGCATGGGGCCCGGTGAAAAACGCGAAAAGTGAGAGTGTTTGAGATGTCTGACCTGCGCGATGCCGCACTGTCCTGCAAGGCCTGGCCCTTTGAAGAGGCGCGCCGCCTGCTCAAACGCTATGAAAAGAAACCGCCCGAGAAGGGCTATGTCCTGTTCGAAACCGGCTATGGCCCCAGCGGCTTGCCCCATATCGGCACTTTTGGCGAGGTGGCCCGCACGACGATGATCCGCCGTGCGTTTGAGACCCTGAGCGATATTCCGACACGGTTGATCTGTTTTTCCGACGACATGGATGGCATGCGCAAGGTTCCCGATAACGTGCCCCGGCAGGACATGTTGCATGAGAACCTGCAAAAGCCGCTGACCAGCGTGCCCGATCCGTTCGGTACGCATGACAGCTTTGGCCACCACAACAACGCCATGTTGCGCCGGTTTCTGGATACGTTCGGCTTCGAGTATGAATTTTATTCGGCGACGGACTTTTACAAGTCCGGCCAGTTCGATGGGGTGCTGTTGCGCGCCGCCGAACGTTATGACGAACTGATGGCGGTAATGCTGAAATCCCTGCGCGAGGAACGGCGCCAGACCTATTCGGTTTTCCTGCCGATCCACCCGGAAACCGGACGGGTGATGTATGTCCCGATCAAGAATGTGGACGCAAGGGAGGGGACTGTTTCCTTCGATGATGAGCAGGGCCGGGAGTGGACCGTGCCGGTCACTGGCGGGCAGGTGAAACTGCAATGGAAACCCGATTTTGGTGCGCGCTGGGCCGCGCTTGATGTCGATTTCGAGATGTACGGCAAGGATCATTCCACCAACACGCCGATTTATGACCGGATTTGCGAGATTCTCGGAGGCCGCAAGCCGGAACACTTTACCTATGAGCTGTTTCTCGACGAAAATGGCGAGAAGATCTCCAAGTCCAAGGGCAACGGGCTGACGATCGATGAATGGCTGGCCTATGCCAGTCCGGAAAGCCTGTCCTATTTCATGTACCAAAAACCCAAGACGGCAAAGCGCCTGTGGTGGGATGTGATCCCCAGGGCGGTGGATGAATACCACCAGCAGTTGCGCGCCTTTCCGGAGCAGGATCTGAAGGCACGGGTGAACAACCCCGTCTGGCATATTCATAACGGCACGCCACCCGAAAGTCACATGGAGGTCCCGTTTGCCATGCTGCTCAACCTTGCCTCCGTCGCGGGGGCGAAGGACAAGGACGGCCTGTGGGGGTTCATCCGTCGCTATGCGCCGGAGGCGACGCCTGAAACGCATCCCGATCTCGATGAGGCCGCGGCCTTTGCCGTGCGTTATTTCCACGATTTTGTCGCCCCGACCCGGCAGTTGCGCACCCCCGATGACAAGGAGCGCGCTGCGATGGCGGACCTTTCGGCCCGCCTGAAAGACTGGCAGGGCGGGCTGGATACGGAAGAGTTGCAAAGCCTCGTGTTCGCCATAGGCAAGGAGCATGGGTTCGAGCCTTTGCGCGATTGGTTCAGGGCCCTTTACGAGGTGCTTCTGGGGGCCAGCCAGGGGCCGCGGTTCGGGGGGTTCATCGCCCTTTACGGGGTGGAGGAAACCACCCGCCTGATCGACGACGCGCTGGCGCGGGGCTGATCCGCCCCCATTTCCAGGCCGGGCGCGGGCCCGGCCTTTTGCCTTTTCTCACCGTCCTGCGTTCGGTGTTGAAAGGGGAAGTTATGTTTTGAAGCTTACCCCTTTTGCCGCCCGGCTTTTGCCCGGCAATGCAGGTCAACACGCGCCGGTTGCGGTCGCGCGCAGGGAAAGGGGTTTCGATGAACAAGGCAATTACCGAGGGGCTGGTGCTGATGCCACGGGCTTTTGCCGACGGGCTGGACATGTGGTCGCGTGAAGATGGAAGACCCGGATCCGCCACGTATGAAGGAGCACCGGAGGCGGTCCTGGAAACCGGGGATGCAGATTTTGGCGACTGTCTGGAACTGGTGAAAACACAGGCTGTCCAGTGCCTGCGATATATGGGGCAGACGCCAATCCGTCCGGGGTGCTACCTGCGGGTGACGGCGTGGGTGAAGGCGGTCAGCGGCAACCTACCGCAGGTTCGTATTGCGACCTTTGCGGCCGCCGCCAATGGCGATCATGTCGGCGGGGCGGTGGAAACCGGCACGGCGGTGACGCTTGCGACCTATGGAGAGGTATGTGAAGTCAGCGCGATCATCGGTACGGGGAATCGTCCTGGGGTGGACATGGCGTGGGGGCGCGACGCGGCCTATGCGCATGTCGGGCTGGACCTCACCGGACCGGCGGGAGGTGTGGTGCGAATTGATGACCTCGTGGTGGAGGATGTTACTTCTGTCTTCCTGCGCGAGATGATGGATTGGGTCGATGTGCGCGATTTTGGCGCCAGGGGAGATGGCCGCACCGACGATACCGCCGCGTTCGAGGCTGCGGATGCCGCTGCGGGGGGGCGCAGCGTTCTGGTTTCGGCGGGCGATTACTGGCTGGCGGGCGATGTGACTTTCCACAGCCCGGTGCGTTTTGAGGGTTGCGTTGCCATGCCCGCCGAAAAACGCCTGACGCTGATACGCAATTTCAATCTGAACAGTTATATCGACGCGTTCGGAGATGAGGCCGAGGCCTTTCGCCGGGCGGTTGCGGTCCTGTTCAACTACTCTGACCATGACAGCCTTGACATGATGGGCCGCCGGGTCGAGTTGGCTGCGCCGATCGATATCCAGGCGGCCGTCGCCAACAAGAACAGTTTCTCCATGCGCCGGGTGATCCGGAACGGGCAATTCTATGTTCGTCCTGGCGCATCCTGGGAAACTGATGTCGTGGCATCGGTGGCAAAGTATCAGCGCAGCAACGCCCGACAACTCACCGATGTTGCAAATATCGCCAATATCCCCGTGGGCGCTTTGGTCGAAGGGGTGGGAGTCGGGCGTGAGATCTATGTGCGGGCGAAAAACGTCAGTGCCCGGACCCTGACACTCAGCCAGCCGCTCTACGCTGCCGCCAGCAGCCAAGACTATACCTTCCGGCGCTTCAAATATATCCTTGATTTCAGTGGATTCGAGCGGCTGGACAAGTTCGTTCTCGATGATATCGAATTCCAGTGCGATGGCGCTTCCGGTGGGGTCATGTTGCCACAACAGGGGTTGGCCTTTCACATCCGCGACTGTTTCATCACCCGCCCGAAAGACCGGGGTATCACCTCGATCGGGGAAGGCTGCGCCGGGTTGACAGTGGATCGTTGTCAGTTTCTCTCCAATGAACAGCCGCTGCCTGCGCAGGAGCGGACATCCATCGCGCTGAACGTGAATGCGAACGACTGTAAGCTGCGCGACAATCGCGTGGTGCGGTTCGCGCATTTCGCGGTGCTCAGCGGGTCAGGCAACATGATTGCCGACAACCACTGGTTCCAGGGGGATGACGAACCCGACGGGCTGCGCCAGGCCGGGATCGTGCTGACCCAGCCCAACGTGCGTTCAACCCTTACCGGCAACTATATCGACAACAGCTTCATCGAGTGGACCAACGAACACGACGCCTGGCCCGATTTCGGCACCGGCGATTCCTTTGGCGGACTGACGGTGGCCGGCAACAATTTCACCGCCATCGACGTGGCGCGGTGGTTCCGGTGGATCGTCATAAAACCCTGCGGGAGCGGTCACTTCATCGATGGTCTGAACATCTCCGGGAACGTGTTCAAGGCGATCAACGGAGATATCGCGCGTATCGAGCATGTCGACACGACCCATGCCGAGCTCAACATGGCACGGGCCTGCAATATCGTGGTTTCGGGCAATACGTTCGCCGGAGTGGAGGAACGGGTCCAAAACCCGGTGACCTTGCGTTTCGACACCAACAGTGCCGCGCGAAACTGGCCTCTGGAGTTTGCACCGCATCTGCCCTTTGGGGGTGGGGTACGCAATGTGGTTTGCGTGGTCGCTGAGGGGCCGATCATGGACGCTTCCGGTCGGCCGGTTCCGGCCATGCCCTATACGGAGGTTGAACAGGGAGCAGCCCGCAGCAAGGTGGTTTTGGGCTGGCCTGACGCTTGCCGGGGCCGGGTGAGCGTGACGGCACGGATCGACAGCGCGCTCTAGGAAAGCAGGTCGGCTGGTTTCAGCCGGTAGGCCTTGCCGAACCCGGCGTTCAGGTGCACGGCAAACGGCGGCATGTGAACAAAGGAGAAATCGGCGAAGTCAATGTAGATTTGTGCCTTGGGATGGCTCAGAAGGTAGTGGCGGCGCAGGGCGGCATGCTCGGTGCCGCCACGCGGGATAAAGGCGGAACGGCACTGAAGCGTGAGACGTGGGTAGGTGAGGGGATCGCCTTTTTCGCCCGGCTCCCCCAGCAGCAGTGCGCAGGCCGGATTGGCCCGCAATGCGGCGGTGTGCAGGGCAAGATCAGACATCAGGCTTATTGGCAGGCCCTGGGGGCACAGCCCCATGCCGACACGGGAGACGAAAGGCGTATCGCTTTCCAGATCGATTACCGCCAGTGCAGCATAGCGTGCCCCGGCCAGGATCTGGCGGGCGAGGTGACGTGCCTCCCCATCGGGGGGCAGCAGAGGCGGCTGCGATGTCATGTGAGGATGATGCCGCGATTCCGGGCGGTTTCACAGCCCTTTGCCTGTCAGAATTCGAACCAGCTTCCCATCTTCAGACCGATCCGGTCGTCTTCGAGAATGTCCATCGAAAGGCCGGCTACAAGATATTGAAACTGTGACAGGCGGTAAACCGCGCTGGGCTCGAACCGCAGATACCTGCTGCCTTGTGAAGTGGCACCGGATTGGAGCTGCGCAATCAGCATGGTCGTTTCGCCCGGTTTCACGCCCAGGGTGCCGTCGAGCTTCAGGAGATGTTCGTCGCTGGACGGATAAAGCGTGAACTCTCCCTCCAGAGAGACCCAGGCGCCGTGCCACGGCTTTTGCATCCCGTAGCCCCAGGATGCCCCCGCACGCAGTACCCTTTCGCGCCCTACGAGCGGGCGGTTGCGGGTTCCCAGACCGACTTCCCCGGCCAGGCGATGGCCGTTTTCACCCGCAGGCAGGGACAGGCGGAGAAAGACCAGCGCGACCCAATCGTCAAGATATTGCCCCATCGCTCCGTCAAAGCCCAAGGTCAGCCCGTCGCCCAGCCCAAGCTCGGCGTAAAGGCCGTTATGCGTGGGGATGTAACCGGTGTTCCAGGTTTCATCGCGGTGGATGGTCTGGTCTGTGGACAGAAAGACATGCCCCTTGTCCCGTGGCCATGGACCAGCGGAGACTGGCCAGGCCAGGGCGCAGAGGATCATCAGCAAGGCAAGGCGCATCAAGGGTCCCTCCGGTCGGGGTTTTCCGGTTTTTGGGTTAAGGCGTGGTTAACGCTGTCGCGACAAACACATTTCGAC
Source organism: Rhodovulum imhoffii (assembly GCF_003046545.1). GTDB lineage: Bacteria > Pseudomonadota > Alphaproteobacteria > Rhodobacterales > Rhodobacteraceae > Rhodovulum > Rhodovulum imhoffii. The sequence continues at coordinate 161,615 of NZ_QAAA01000001.1, forward strand.
CCGCCATGGCCCCATGACCTCAGATGATCGGATGGCTACGCCGCCGATCAGCCGGCGAACTGCCCTGGCCGATCAAATGCGCCAAACGAAATTTTGGCACGGCCTTCCTGCCGGGTGGCACCGACGACGATTCCCGCCCAGGCGAGATCGACAGGGCCTCATCCGGGTGCTTATGGTTTCAAAGGCTGCCCTCGACCGGCGACAATTCTTGCGCTCTTGCACAGGTATAGCCGCAAGGTGGATCGGGCGGGCCTGATGGCGGGCAAATCGTCAGGCCAACGCCGGCGCGTCACGCCCGTAGCCAGCGATGCAGATCGGCCTGCACGATCATGAGGTAATGTTAATATTTACTAAATTTTTATTATTAAAGTTTGACATTGATCAATGATGGCCCCCACCCGACTGGCTAGGGTCAAGCCCGACCGGGGGCTATCAGTAACGGAAAGTCGGAGATTGAAGCGTCAAGAACAGCAAGTCGCCTGGCGGCGTCGGGGCGCGGGTTTCGTACGGCCGCCCTGGACGGATGAAGGGCGTGTGCGTGCGCTGTGCACCTCTTGTGGCGACTGTATCGCCGCGTGCCCTGAGGCAATCCTGCGCGCGGGGCCGGCGCGGACGCCCATTGTCGATTTCTTGGAAAACAGCTGCACTTTTTGCAGGGATTGCGCCGCCGCCTGTGGCGAAGGCGTCTTTCGCGATGAGACGCAGACGCCCTGGACCCTGACCGCCCGGCTTGGTGCGGCCTGTCTTTTGCGGATGGGGGTGTCTTGCCGCAGTTGCACCGACGCCTGTGATGCACATGCGCTGCGGTTCGACCTGCGCGCCGGGCCGGTGGGGGCGATCCACGTCGATCACGATGCCTGCACCGGTTGCGGGGCCTGTGTGGGCGTGTGCCCGGCCGGGGCTGTCACCATGGCCTACGGGGCCGCGCCCCGGGTGGAGGCGGCGGAATGAATATTTGCGGTTGCCTGGTCCATGTTGTGCCAGAACACGCCGAGGCCGTGCGGGCGGCGATGCTGGGCACCGAGGGGGTTGAGATTCATGCCACCGATGACGATGGCCGCTTTGTCGTCGTGGTCGAGGATACGTCTGGGCGATGCGCCTCCGAGACGATCATGGACCTGCACCAGACCCCCGGCGTCATTTCCCTGACGCTGACCTATCACCATTTCGAAGACCTTGCGGAGACCTATCCGAACCCCAACGCTCCCAGCCAGGACACCAGCCGGAGGACCACACCATGACCATTTCCGAATCCCGCCGCACCTTTCTGAAGGCCACCGCCGCGGCCGCCACCGCCTCGGCAGCCGGTATTCCGTTGGCTGCGGGGGCCGCCAATGCACAGGCGGCCACACCGGAGATCCGCTGGGACAAGGCGCCGTGCCGGTTCTGTGGTACGGGTTGTTCGGTTCTTGTGGGCACCAAGGAGGGCCGCGTCGTCGCCACGCAGGGCGATCCGGATGCGCCGGTGAATCGCGGGCTGAACTGCATCAAGGGCTATTTCCTGTCCAAGATCATGTACGGGCAGGATCGCCTGACCACGCCTTTGCTGCGGAAATCGAACGGTGTTTATGACAAGCACGGAGATTTCGAACCGGTCAGTTGGGACGAAGCCTTCGATGTCATGGCGCAGAAGTGGAAAGAGGCGCTGGCCAACAAGGGGCCAACAAGCGTGGGCATGTTCGGGTCCGGCCAGTGGACGGTCTGGGAAGGCTATGCCGCCGCCAAACTGATGAAGGCCGGCTTTCGTACCAATAATATCGACCCCAATGCACGGCACTGCATGGCCTCTGCTGTCGTGGGCTTCATTCGTACCTTCGGCATAGATGAACCGATGGGTTGCTATGACGATCTGGAACACGCGGACACGTTCGTCCTGTGGGGATCGAACATGGCAGAGATGCACCCGATCCTGTGGTCGCGCCTGACCGACACGCGCCTGACCAAGCCGGGGGCCGAGGTACATGTGCTGTCGACCTTTGAACACCGCTCGTTTGAACTGGCCGATAATGGCATCATCTTTGCGCCGCAAACCGATCTGGCGATCTTAAACTATATCGCGAACTACATTATCCAGAATGGCGCGGTGAATGAAGATTTCGTCAACAAACACGTCAACATCACCAGGACGGCGACCGATATCGGCTATGGTCTGCGGGATGAGCATGAGTTGCAGAAGGCCGCCGAAAACCCGAATTCCGGCAAACTGGAGCCGATCAGCTTTGACGAATACGCCGCCGCCGTCGCCGATTACACGCTGGACTACGTGTCCGGGCTTTCGGGTGTTCCGGCGGCACAGTTGGAACGGCTGGCACAGCAATACGCCGACCCGAACCGCAAGGTGATGAGCCTGTGGACCATGGGATTCAACCAGCACGCGCGTGGCTCCTGGGTGAACTCTCTGATGTATAACGTGCATCTGCTGGTCGGCAAGATTTCCGAACCCGGCAATTCGCCCTTCTCGCTGACCGGGCAACCTTCGGCCTGCGGTACGGCGCGCGAGGTCGGCACCTTCGCCCATCGCCTGCCCGCCGATATGGTGGTCATGAACGACAAGCATCGCGAAATTTGCGAAACCGCCTGGAACATTCCCGAGGGCACGATCCCCGCGAAGCCCGGCTTTCACGCGGTCCTCCAGAACCGCAAGCTGAAGGATGGGGACCTGAACGCCTATTGGGTGCAGTGCAACAACAACATGCAGGCGGCGCCGAATATCAACGAGGAAGGCTTCCCCGGTTATCGAAATCCGGAGAACTTCATCACCGTGTCGGACCCTTATCCGACCGTGACCACGATGTCCGCCGACCTTATCCTGCCCACCGCGATGTGGGTCGAAAAGGAAGGCGCCTACGGCAATGCCGAACGCCGCACCCAGTTCTGGCGTCAGCAGGTGGATGCGCCGGGGGAAGCCAGGTCGGACCTTTGGCAGCTGATGGAATTTTCCAAGCGGTTCACTGTCGAGGAAGCCTGGGGTGAGGAACTGGCCGCCAAGAAGCCGGAACTGGCGGGCAAGACGCTTTACGACGTGCTTTATGCCAACGGCGTTGTCGACAAGTTTCCGCTGTCTGAAACGGCTGAGGGTTTTGCCAACCAGGAATCCGAGCATTTCGGCTTTTACGTGCAGAAAGGCCTGTTCGAGGAATACGCCGCATTTGGGCGCGGTCACGCCCATGATCTGGCCCCCTTCGACACCTACCACCAGGCGCGCGGCCTGCGCTGGCCCGTGGTGGATGGCAAGGAAACGCTTTATCGTTTCCGCGAAGGGTACGACCCCTATGTCCCCAAAGGGGCACAGATCGCGTTCTATGGCCACAAGGAGGACAGCAAGGCCAAGATCATCTTCGCGCCCTACGAGCCTGCGGCCGAGATGCCGGATGAGGAATACGATCTCTGGCTTTGTACAGGCCGGGTGCTGGAACACTGGCATTCCGGGTCGATGACTCGCCGGGTGCCGGAACTGCACCGGGCCTTTACTTCGGCCGTGGTTTACATGCACCCTGAGGACGCCAGGGATCGTGGATTGCGGCGGGGGCAAGAGATCACGCTTTCAACCCGGCGGGGTGAGGTCATCAGCCGTGTCGAAACCCGCGGGCGCAACAAGATGCCGCGCGGCCTGGTCTTCATGCCCTGGTTCGACGAGGGGCAACTCACCAACAAGCTGACGCTGGACGCGACTTGCCCGCTTTCGAAGGAAACCGACTTCAAGAAATGTGCCTGTAAGGTCGAACGGGCGTAAGCGGGTCCGAGGAAAGCAGCCATGCCCTCTCCCAGCAAGCCCCTTTCACCGCGGCGCCGCCGTTTCCTTCAGGATACGGCGCGCATGGCGGGCGGTTGCGTGGCGGCAGGGTCGCTATTGGCCTATCTGGCCCGCGACGCCCGCGCCTTGCAGGCGGAGGCCTTGCGTCCGCCGGGAGCCTTGCCGGAGGAGAATTTCCTTTCCGCTTGCGTCCGCTGTGGATTATGCGTGCGCGCCTGTCCCTATGACACGTTGAAACTGGCGGAACTGGGCATGGCCGCCGCGGCCACGGGCACACCCTATTTCACCGCACGCGAAACCCCCTGTGAGATGTGTGATGATATCCCTTGTGTCGCGGCCTGTCCCACGGGGGCCCTGGACAAGGGGTTGACCAATATCGACGATGCCAGGATGGGCATCGCTGTGCTGGTCGATCAGGAAAATTGCCTGAACTTCCTTGGCCTGCGTTGCGACGTCTGCTACCGCGTCTGCCCGGTGATTGACGAAGCGATTTCGCTGGAACTGTCCCATAACGCCCGTTCCGGCCACCACGCGATCTTTGCCCCCACGGTCCATGCCGACCGCTGCACCGGCTGCGGTGTCTGCGAAAAGGCCTGCGTTCTGCCCGAGGCGGCGATCAAGGTCCTGCCCGCACGGCTTGCCCGCAGCAGTGCGGCGGAACATTACCGCAAGGGTTGGGAAGAGAAGGAGGCCAAGGGCGCCCCGGTGGTCGAAGGGATCATCGACCTGCCTGACCGCCTGCCGGGACCCGGTACCGACAACCTCGCCGCGCCCGGCGGGTTCGAACCGGCCTTCAAATTGCCAGGGGCGGGGCAATGAGCGCGCGAACGCATGACCCGGTGGGCCGGGAGGCCATCGAGGTCAAGGGATGGTTTGGTGCGCATCGTTACCTGCTGCTGCGGCGCTTCAGCCAGGTGTTTTTCCTGGTGCTGTTCCTGCTTGGCCCATGGTTGGGGCTCTGGATCGTGCAAGGAACGCTGGCGGCATCGCTGACACTGGGCATACTGCCGCTGACCGATCCGTTCATCCTGTTGCAGGGCGTTGTCGGCGGACATCGGGCTGAGTTGTCGGCCCTGATCGGCGGTCTGATCGTGTTGGTGAGCTACTCGCTGATCGGCGGTCGCGTTTATTGCGCCTGGGTCTGTCCGATCAACCCGGTGACGGATGCGGCGAACTGGCTGCACCGGCGGCTGGACCTGCCCAAGGGGTGGCAGCCCATGCGCAGCACGCGGCTATGGGTTCTGGCCACGGTTCTGATCGTCTCCGCCCTCACCGGGACCATCGCATGGGAGGTGATCAATCCGATCACCATGCTCCATCGCGGGTTGGTTTTTGGCATGGGCTTCGTCTGGATGATGGTGGCGGCGATTTTTCTCTTCGACCTCATTGTCTCGCGCCACGGCTGGTGCGGCCATGTCTGCCCGGTGGGCGCGTTTTACGGCCTCGTCGGCCATAAAAGCCTGTTGCGCGTTAGTGCCGCCAACCGCGCCGCCTGCAACAACTGCATGGATTGCTACGCGGTTTGCCCCGAAAACCAGGTCATCTCACCTGCGCTGACAGGCAAACCGGGTTCCACGCCCCTGATCCTGTCGCCGGACTGCACGAATTGTGGACGCTGCATCGATGTCTGCGCGGTCGATGTTTTCGCCTTCACCCATCGGTTCAACGACCACATCAACGAACCCGCCGACCCCATCCCGGCGCAAAACCCGCAAGCCACCTGACGAAACCGAGAGGAAGAAACGACATGAAAAGAAACGTCATATGGGGTGTATCGGCGCTGATCCCCGCACTCATGCTATGTGGTGTCGTCCTTGCCCAGTCTGCTCAGGTCGCGACCCTGCGCGGCGCCGAAGTCGATGAGCCCGTGGCGATCGACCAGATCCACCGCAATATCGAGGGCCGGATGCAGCGCAACTACCGCCAGCAACCGCCCCTGATCCCGCATACGGTCGATCAGTACCAGATCGACACGCGCACCAATCAATGCCTGTCCTGTCATGACTGGACCAAGGCGGGGGAACGCAACGCACCGACCCTGTCGATGACCCATTACCTGGATCGCGAAGGCAACGAGCTCGATCACATCGCGGGCACAAGATATTTCTGCAACCAGTGCCACGTGCCACAGGCCGATGCGCCGGCGCTGGTCGAGAATGACTTCGAGCCCTCATCCGGGCGCTGATCCGGTATTTATCGAAAGGAGCATCCGATATGGCAGACAGGCCTGATAATCGCGGCATGATCCGTCGGTTTTGGGATTGGTTCTGGGGGCCGACGGCTGTCCTCAGCGTCGGTTTCACCCTGATCGCCGGGTTCCTGGCAGGCATCTTCTTCTGGGGCGGGTTCCATTGGTCGGTGGAACTGACCAATACCGAGGAATTTTGCGTTTCCTGCCACACAATGGAAACCAATCTGGGGGAGTATCGCGAAACCATCCACTATAACAACCACTCCGGTGTCCGTGCCATTTGTTCGGATTGCCACGTGCCGCACGAGTGGAGCCACAAGATCAAAGCCAAGATCATGGCCGTGAAGGATGTCTATCACGAGATGGTGGGAACCATAAACACGCCCGAGAAATACGAGGAACACCGCCTGCAGATGGCCTCGGCCGTGTGGAGGAAGATGAAGGCCTCCGACAGCCGGGAATGCCGGAACTGTCATAATTTCGACTACATGGATTTCACCCTGCAAGAGGTGCGCGCCGCGTCCGAACACCAGCGCGCGATCGACAGCGACATGACCTGTATCGACTGCCATCAGGGCATCGCCCACCGCCTTCCGCCGAGCTACCTGGAGGAATACGAAAAGGTTCTGGAAGCCCTGAGCATGACACCCTCGTCCCGTCGGTTGGCTGCGGCCGATCATGAGGCCACTCAATTCTACCTGCGCAGCCGGTCGGAATAGGGAGGAGAAGAGAAGATGCTGGAAATTTTCGGAACAATCGGGGGCAACGCACTGGGCCTTCCCGGTCTTTTGGGGGTGGCCCTGGGCATGATGACCCGCCACATCTGGCTGGCCGCGCTGATGGGCGGCCTGGTTGGAATCGTGGAGACGTTCCTCTTCGCGGGCTGGCAATTCGCGAATCTGGAGATGCTGGAACTGGTCGTCGCGATTGTCGTCGGCGTGCTTGCGGGATGCGTTGGGTGCGTGATCCGCCTGAAAGGTGCGTCGGTTTGATGGGCGGGGCATGACATATCTCCGCGTTGGTCGCCGATGAGTCTCCGCGTTGGTCGCCGATGAGCGGGTCGGTGAAGGACAGCCTGGAAGGACCCGCGTCTCATTGATGGCAGCAGGCGGTGAAGCCGTGGCTTTGGACACCGAAGCGGTGATCCATGCCGTTACGGGGTTTTCCGGCTCTGCCCTGTCGGCGCCTGGGTGAGGCGATGATCGCGGTGGGCGTCGAACAAGGCGCATCCCGAAATGGTCGAGTTGCTGGCCATGGAGCCGGCGGCGGATACAGGCCGCTGATGGTCGATGCCGACGTGCGCCCGAAGAATTGCGCGCAGGTGACCTCGCCCGCGGGGATTACGGTGGCTGGCTGGACCTGTCCCGGAATTGTTCCGCTCGTTTGACTTGGTATTGTGCATCGGGAAGGTGTTTCCTGTCTGATCCGGGTCAGGCCGCAGTGAACGCGCGCACGAAATCGCTGACAGGTCTGGCACGGATATCGGCGGGTTTGCCGATCTGCTCGATACGTCCCATCGACATGATGACGACAAGATCGGCCAGTTCCATCGCCTCCTCCTGGTCGTGGGTCACGAAGACGGTGGTCAGGCCGGTGCGGTCATGGATATCGCGCAGGCTCTGACGCAGGTCCTTGCGAACTCTCGCATCGAGCGCGCCGAAGGGTTCATCGAGGAGCAGCATACGCGGTTCGATGGCCAGTGCCCGTGCCAGTGCTACGCGCTGCCTCTGACCTCCGGAAAGCTGGTTGGGGTAGCGGCTGCCGATTTCGGGAAGCTGGATCATCTCGAGAAGCCGGGTCACACGGCGGTCGATCTCTGCTCTGGTGGGGCGCTCCCGGCGGGGCTTTGCCCGCAGGCCGTAGGCCACGTTCTCGAATACCGTCATGTGGCGGAAAAGAGCATAGTTTTGAAACACGAAGCCCGCGCGGCGTGCCTGAATGCTGAGCCCGGTCGCGTCCGCTCCATCGAAGCGCACGCACCCCGAGGTGGGAAATTCGAGCCCTGCAAGGATGCGCAGGAGTGTCGTCTTGCCGGACCCGGACGGTCCGAGCAGAGCGATGAGTGCGCCTGAAGGGATTGAGAGCGATACCGGGTGCAGGGCCCGTTCGGGTCCGAATTCCTTGGCCAGGTCTTCAATGTCGATGTTCATCGCCAACTTTCTCAATGAAGCCGCGTGGCTGCCAGCAGATCCGCGTGGCGCCATTCGAGCAGGGTTTTCAGCAGCAGGGTCAGAAGGGCCAGCATGGCCAGCACCGCAGCGAGCGAAAAGGCCGCGACCGAGAGGTATTCATTATAGAACATCTCGACCATTGTCGGCATCGTTGCCGTTTTGCCCCGGATTTTACCCGAGACGATGGCCACGGCGCCGAATTCGCCCATGGCCCGCGCGTTGCACAACAGGACACCATAAAGCAGTGCCCAGCGGATGTTGGGCAGGGTCACCGTAAGGAAGGTACGCCACCCGGAGGCGCCAAGTGTCAGCGCCGCCTCTTCTTCGGTACGGCCTTGCTCGATCATCACCGGGATCAGTTCCCGTGCGACGAAGGGGAAGGTCACGAAAAGCGTGGCAAGCAGAATGCCCGGAAAGGCGAAGACGACACGCATGTCGTTGGCCATCAGCCAGACCCCGAGCGAGGAGTTCGCGCCAAACAGGAGCACCAGCATCAGCCCCGCGACGACCGGCGACACCGAGAACGGCAGGTCGATCAGGGTAATCAGGAACGCCTTGCCGCTGAAATCGAATTTGGCAATGGCCCAAGCCGCGGCAAGGCCGAAAATCGCGTTGAGCGGCACGGCAATCGCGGCGATTGACAGCGTCATGCGGGCTGCGGCCCGCGCATCGGGAAGCGACAGCGCCGCCAGGGCGCTGCGCCAGCCATCGGCCAGTGCCTCGGTAAAGACGGTCAGCAGTGGCGCGAAGAGAAACAACGCGACAAAGACGGTCGTGCCGCCGATCAGCAAATAGCGGACGGGGCGCGGTTCGGCGGTGGCGCGGCCTGTTTGCGCGGGGGTGAAATCAGACAAGGCCGATTCTCCGTCTGCTCCAGATCTGGATGGCATTGATGCCCAACAGCATTGCGAAAGAGAGGATCAGCATTGCGATCCCGATCGCGGCCGCGGCGTCGTAGTTGTATTCTTCGAGCCGGATCACGATCAGGAGCGGTGCGATCTCGGTCACGTTCGGGATATTGCCCGCGATGAAGATCACCGAGCCATATTCCCCGACCGATCGCGCCAGCGCGAGGGCAAAGCCGGAGAACAGCGCAGGTGTGAGCGCAGGCAGAACGACCCGGCGCAGCGTATAGGCGCGGCGGGCGCCGAGTGTGGCGCTGACCTCTTCGAGGTCCGGTTCCAGTTCCCCGATCACCGGCTGGACGGTGCGGACCACGAAGGGCAATCCGATGAAGATCAGGGCTACCCAGATGCCGACCTCGGTATAAGCGACCTGAAGGCCGAGCGGGGCCAGCGCCTGCCCGAATATGCCGTTCGGCGCATAGAGTGCGCTGAGCGCGATACCCGCGACCGCTGTCGGCAGGGCGAAGGGCAGATCCACCGCCGCGTCGATGACGCGTCTCCCCCAGAAGCGGTAGCGCACCAGAACCCAGGCAAGCATCAGTCCGAAGAAGAGGTTGATGAGCGACGCGATCAGCGCCGCGCGGAAGGACAGCATCAGTGCCGCCCAGATCCGGCGTGAGTTCACCATATCCCACAATTCCGCCGGGCCTGTCATGAAGCCGCGCCCCAGCAGCGCACCGATGGGAAGCAGAACCACGAACGACAGCGCCGTCATCATGATCGCGAAGCTCACCCCAAATCCCGGCAGCGGAGAGGGAGAGCGGAGAATCTTCGCCCTCATCTCCTATTCCTCGTAGATCTGGTCGAAGATGCCGTTTTCACCGAAATATTCGGGCTGCACGACCGGCCAGCCACCGAAGTCCGAGATGGTGACCAGATCCAGTTTCGGAAAGCGCGCGATATCTTCGGGCGCTGCCAGAGACGTGTCCCAGGCGCGGTAACGGTGACGTAGGGCCAGCGCCTGTGCTTCGGGACTGTAGAGATATTCCAGATAGGCCTTGGCTGCCTTGCGCTGTGCATCGGACGCGATGTTGCCGTCGACCAGAGTCACCGGCGGCTCGGCCAGAATCGAGACCGAGGGCACGACGATGTCAAAGGCGGTTTCGCCAAGTTCGTCTAGCACGAGGAACGCCTCGTTTTCCCAGGCCAGAAGAACATCGCCAATACCGCGTTGGGTAAAGGTCGTGGTCGATCCCCGTGCCCCGGTGTCAAGCACCGGCACATTGCGGTAGAGCGCGCCGACGAATTCAGCCGGGTCAAGCCCGTTGCGTGCGGCATAGGCCCACGCGGCAAGGAAATTCCAGCGGGCGCCTCCGCTTGTCTTGGGGTTCGGCGTGATGACGGACACGTCTGCGCGGATCAGATCGTTCCAGTCCTTGATTGCGCGCGGATTTCCCTCAGACACAAGGAACACGATGGTCGATGTGTAGGGCGAGGAGTTGTGCGGAAGTCGCGACTGCCAGTCTTCGGGAATTCGTCCGGTGCGTTCGGCGATCGTGTCGATGTCGGCCGACAGGGCCAGCGTTACCACACTTGCCTCCAGGCCGTCGATAACCGCCCGCGCCTGCGCGCCCGCGCCGCCATGGGATTGCTGGATGGTGACCGGGGCATTGCCCTGCGCGGTCCACCAGTCGTTGAAGAGTTCATTGTATTCCCGGTAGAATTCGCGCGTGGGATCGTAGGAGACATTAAGGATTTCCACGCTGTCCTGCGCACTTGCCGGCATCGCCCCGGCGAAGGCGATGCCGATCGCGGCAGCCGCTGCAATCACCCCCCTGCGGGGCGTGGCGCCCAGTGTCTTTTGCCATGGCGAAGCGATGGGTTTATCAATTTGGGCTGGCGTGACCGGCCGTCCGGTCTGACGGGTGGCATGCCCGGTTTCGATCTCGATCCGCCCGTCGCCGAGATTTCGGACGAACGTTCCTTGTGCCAGCGCGTGGGCGCCGATTTGGATAGTACGAAACATGACCTGTCCTATGCTGATCGTGTCAACTCCGGTGTCAGCCGTCGGCGCGGGGGGGCGCAAGCCTGCCTGACACCAAAATTACGACAGACTTGATCGTGATTTTCAAAGGAAGAAATACACTCTTTTTAGGCGATATGGGGGGAGATCATTCCCCGGCGTGCGGCTCCGGGAGGGCAAATCTTTCAATCGGCTGGGCATCCTCCTGCAGGTCGGCGAGTGTCAGCGATTCGATCATGAGACTGTAGGCGGCGTAAAACCCCCCGAAAACGGCACGTACGCGGCAGGCTTCCTCATCCGTGCAATCCTCGCAGCGTTGGTAGGCACGGCGGGACAGGCAGGGCAGGGGCGCAAGCGGTCCGTCAATCAGCCGCAACACCTCCGCAAGCGATACACGCTTTGGCTCCTTGATCAGTTCGTAGCCTCCTTTGCGACCGCGGCGGCTGCCGATCAGCCCGGCGCGCTTGAGGTCCAGAAGGATGTGCTCCAGGAACCGCTTTGGTGCGCCTGACCGCTCCGCGATTTCCTCGATACGCAGGGCCCCGCCCTTGCCCGACGTTTCGTCGGCGAGAACCATCAGCGCCTTGAGCGCATACTTGGTCTTGTAGGTGATCATTCGCCGAAACTGCCCCGGAAAGTGCGACTAGCAAGGTCGACATTACCAAGATCGGCGCCAAAAGCGAGTCTCACAAAAAGACGATTTATATTATCGACATTATAGTGAATTATGACATGCTTGCATCGACTCGTCTGGAGTGGCCATTCAGGCCAAAAGGAGGTGCGATGACGTTCGACCGGATCGATCTGAAAATCCTCGATATTCTGCAGCACGATGCGACCGTTCCCGTTGCACGTATCGCCGACCAGGTCGGGCTGTCGCAAACCCCTTGCTGGAAGCGCATCCAGAAACACGAAGAAACCGGGGTGATCCGCGCCCGCGTGGCGTTGCTTGATCCGCAGGCCATCGGTCTGTCGCTGACCGTCTTCGTGATGGTGGAAGCTGTTGCGCACACGACGCAATGGCGGGCGGAGTTTCTCTGTGTCGTCGACACGCTCGGACCCGTCCGCGATGTCTACCGTCTTGCCGGGGGCCATGACTTTATGCTGCGCGTGGTGGTGCCGGACATGGCGGCTTTTGACAGGTTCTACAAGGATCTGACAGCAAGGATCAGACTTCGCAGCATGAACTCGGTCTTTGCGCTGGAAACGATGCGCACCACCACAGCCCTGCCGCTGGGCGATCTCATGGCCGGGTGAAGTTTCGGATGGCGACGGCCGGGCCCCGGCGGATTTCACCGGGAGCGGATTCGTGCCTGCCAGCCGTTCGTCACAGGTTTGAGTATCGGCGAGGCCGGGCTGGTTTCGCCTTCTTCGCGATAACGATGCCACCTCACGGGGCATTCGCTCTTTCGGGCCTCGTTGACGGGATGGCGTGGTTTCGTCCGCAGGCACGCGCGGACAGAAAACCCCGCCGTGCGGCGCGGCGGCTGGTGTGAAGCAAAAGACCGCCTCCGCCTTTTAGGCGGGGCCCACGAAAGCATATGCGGTTTTGCCTGATCCGCATCTGATCGTCCCAAGGTCTGAAGGATGCTCCAGTCCCGTTCCGTGCCTGTCCGGTGCGCTTTTCCTGACGGTAAGCTGAAGAAAAAACCGCTCCGTCGTCAGGAAGATCTCAGGTTCGGTCCCCAGATTGTGCCCCACAAACGAAGGAGACCGCCATGAGAAAAACCCTGATGCTTCTATCTGCTTCGACATTTTTGACGGCCACTGGTGGCCCCCCTGCCCAGAGCGCGATTCCGGCATCTGTCGAGGGGGGCGGCGGGTCCGTTGTCGCGCTCTTCGAGGGGCGCGCGCCACACCTCCTGATTCTTGCCAGTGACGACGACGATGACCCCCGCTGGCGCAAGGGGTCGCGGCGGGGTCATGACGATGATGACGACGACGACGATGACGACGACGACTGCGATGATGATGACGATGATGACGACGATGATTGCCGGGACGATACCCGCGATTTTGCGCCTGCCGGAACCGTTGTCCCCCCCCGGAACGGGCTGTTCGGCTCCGGCGCGCTTCCGAAGGTTCAGGTGAACTGAGCCTTCCCCCAATTCTTCGAAAAGGACAGACCCGATGAAATCGCTTCTTGCAACACTTGCGCTCACCACGGCGCTGACGCTTCCCGGTATCGGTATGGCACGGCCGGTAACGCTGACCACGACCCTGAACGCCTATGGTGGCGACGGCGCCTATCTTGCACTCTATGTAACAGATGCCTCCGGCACCTATGTCGGCAGCCTTTGGATGGCTGGCGGCAAGTCCAAATATTATGAACATCTGAACGACTGGTACCGCGCCACGGGTGGCGACACCTCACACATCAACGGCATTACCGGCGCCAGCGTCGGCGCGGGCCGCACGCTGGAGATCACGCTCGACCTTGCCGATGCGCTTTTCGATGCGGGCTATACGCTCCACATCGATGCGGCTGTCGAGGACATGCGCGACAGTCCCAACGAGGTGGCCGTGCCCCTGACGTCCGAGGGCGCGGGCCAGCCCGTGAAGGGGCGCCGCTACGTCGCCAGCTTCACCTACGACATGTAAGGAGGCAAGGTCATGATCCGTGCACTCCATCGCTGGCCGGGTCTTCTGGCCTTTGCACTCGTGACGGTCCTCGCCTTGAGCGGTGCGGCGCTCTCGATCTTTCCCGCGATCGAGCGTGTGGCCGCGCCGCGGGCGGAAGCGGGGCTGACGGTTGCAACCCTTGCGGGGCGTGTCCATGCGGCCTACCCCGGTGTTGAGCAGATCCGCCGCTCGCCGTCGGGCCGGACCACCGCCTACTGGTTCGATCAGGGCATGCCCGGCGCTGCCGCGATCGACCCGGCGACCGGCAAGGGCGTGACCTCGGCCGACCCCAACAAGGTCGAACGCTGGCTGACGAACCTGCATCGTTCCTTGTTTCTTGGCGACGGTGGGCGCATCGTCATGGCCGCCGGGGCGGCGGCCATGCTTGTTTTGTCTGTTTCCGGCGCGGCGCTGATCGCGCGGCGGGCCGGGGGCTGGCAACGCTGGTTTTCGCCGCTGCGCGGCCCGCTTGCCGGGCGGCTGCATGCGGAGATCGCCAGGGTCGCCGTGATCGGACTTGTCTTGTCCTCTACGACGGCCTTGTGGTTGGCGGCCTCCACATTCGACCTGCTCCCCGATGGCGAGGCCAAACCCGCCTTTCCGGCCCAGGTGAGCGGTGCGACCGAAATCGCACCCGACAAGATAGCCGCCCTCAGGCACCTCCCCGTCGCAGAACTGCGCGCGCTGAGCTTTCCCAATCCCGGTGACGTTTCCGATGTTTTCACACTGAAAACGGATCGTGGAACGGGGTATCTGGACCAGGGCACCGGGGATCTCCTGGTCTGGGCCGATCCGACCGGATGGCAGCGCGCTTCGGAAACCGTTTACATGCTGCACACCGGACAGGGCGCTGCGGTGCTCGGCCTTGTGCTGGGGGTCATGGCGCTCGCCGTTCCGGCGATGGGGGGGACAGGTTTCGTCGTCTGGCATGCAGGGCGGCGCGGGCGGCCACGTCTTCGGGGCAATCAGCCGATGGCGCGGGCCGAAACGATCCTGCTTGTCGGAAGCGAGGGGGGCAGCACCTGGGGTTTTGCCGCGACGCTTCACGCCGCGCTGAGCGGGGCCGGACAGCGTGTGCACACGGCCCCGATGACGGCTTTCGCACCGGGACGTTATGAGTGTGCCAAGCGGATCATCGTGCTGGCCGCGACCTATGGTGACGGCGCAGCGCCTGCTTCGGCCAAGGGGTTTCTTGACCGGCTGAATACCGCTGAGAACGCGCCCGATGCCGCCATGGCGGTGCTGGGCTTCGGGGATCGCGGCTTTCCTGCCTACTGCGCCTTTGCCAAAGCTGTCGCCGCAGCCGCAGAGGAAAAGGGCTGGTCCGAACTCATGCCGCTGGGTACGGTCAACCGCCAGTCCCCGCAAGATTTCGCGCGCTGGGGCCGTGCGCTTGGCCAGGCGCTGGGGATTGACCTTGAACTTGCACACCAGCCGGTTCTGCCGGTGGCCGAAACGCTGACTCTCGTCTCCCGTCGGGATTATGGCGCCGAGGTGCAGGCGCCGACCGCGATCCTGCGCTTTGCCCTGCCGCGCCCCACATTCGGGCAGTGGCTGACCGGCGCCGGGTTCACCCGGTTCGGTGCGGGCGATCTGCTTGGCATTCTGCCCGAGGGCAGTCCGGTTCCCCGGTTCTATTCCCTCGCCTCTGCGCATCGCGACGGCTTTATCGAAATCGTGGTCAAAAAGCATCCCGGCGGGCTCTGCTCGGGGCAACTGACCGCGCTGGAACCCGGACAGACCGTGAGCGCCTTTCCCCGCCGCAATCCCGGCTTTCGACCGGGGCGCGGCCACGCCCCGCTGATCCTGATTGGCGCCGGAACCGGCATCGGGCCGCTTGCGGGGTTCGTGCGCGGGAACGCGCGGCGGCGACCTGTCCACCTTTTCTTCGGAATGCGTCACCCCGACAGCGATTTTCTTTATGGCGAAGAGATGTCCACCTGGCAGGAAGAAGGCCGGCTTGCCCGGCTGGTGACGGCTGTCTCGCGCGGGGTACGGCCCAACTACGTGCAGGACGCCCTGCGCAGCGAGAGAGAGGAAATCGTGCGGCTCGTTCGCGCCGGAGCCCGCGTGATGGTTTGCGGCGGGCGCGGTATGGCGGCGGGCGTGTCCGATGCACTGGCCGAGATCCTCGCGCCGGCCGGGCTTGACCCTGCGGCGCTGAAGGCGGAGGGGCGGTATGTCGAAGATGTCTTCTGATCTTGTGCGTGTCGCCCTGAACGGCCCGACGATGGGCACGCGCTGGTCGGCGCTGTTCTTTGCGGCGGCCGGTTACGATCCTGCCCCGCTCCGAATGGCGCTTCAGGCGGCGGTGGATGAGGTGGACGCGCAGATGTCAACCTGGAAGTCCGACAGCGCCCTGATGCGTATCAACGCGGCACCGACGGGTGAATGGATGGCGGTCCCCGATCGTCTGATCGACGTCCTGCGCCTTGGTGTGGATATCGGGCGTGCCTCGGGTGGGGCTTTCGATATCGGGATGGGCGATGCGGTGACGGCCTGGGGTTTTGGCCCGGAGGCTGCGGCCGGGGATCTTATCCGGGCCGCGCGGGAAAGGGCCCGCGTGCCTGCGCATGGGGCGCTGGAGATCGGGGCGCGCCATGTCCGGAAGATCGCCCCCATCGTACTGGACCTGAACGGAATCGCGAAGGGGTACGGGGTGGACCGGCTGGCCGAAACCTTGCGGGAACATGGGGTTGCCGCGGGGCTTGTCGGTGTCGACGGCGAGATGCGCGCGCTTGGTTTGCGGCCCGACGGGCAGGCCTGGACGATCGCGGTCGAGGCGCCCGACGCCGGGCGGCGCAGGCTGCATTCCGTCCTCGCGCTGGAGGAGGCCGCCGTGGCGACTTCGGGCGACTACCGCCATTGGATCGAGGTGCAGGGGCGGCGTCTGTCGCACACGATGGACCCGACCCGTGGCACGCCGCTGATTGCGTCTCCCGCTTCTGTCACCGTGGTGGCACGCACCTGTGCCGAGGCCGACGCCTGGGCGACCGCGCTCATGGTGCTTGGACCTGAGAGGGGCGCGGATCTCGCAAGAGCGCGCGGGCTGGACGCCTTGTTTCTCCTGCACAATGAGGGGGCATCCCCCCTGCGCGTGGCCGTCGGGCGGCTTTTCCCAAGGCCCGCAAGCGATGATGGCTACCGGAAAGACATGACCCGGTGAAACCGGACAGGCATGCCGGTATCGGTGGGGCTCCGGGGGACGGAGCCGGAATTTGACGCTCTTGCATTTTCCCGGGGTTCCGGATGCGACCCGCATGGCACTGTGTGCCAATCGTCAGGGCATTTCCCCATTTGTGCCCCGAAATGCCCTTCGGGTGCCGCTGCGCCCTGGCGCGGTTTGCCCGCAGCCAGAAGGCAAAAACCTTACCTGCGCCCGCTACGTGGGTGTGCTGCCTGATGAAATTCTGACAGCCGCCACTGGACTTCCGGGATCGAGAGGCTATGGCTGGTGGACAGCAGAATAGGTGCAGATGGCCTGACGGAAAGCAGATACGGGATCGAGACGGACATGAAGCAGGGACTTTCGGAACTTGGGGTGCTTTTTATCGCTGGCTTTGGTCCAATAACCAGAGATGCGGAGAGCAGTCGGGCGCTTTATGCAGAGACACTTGGCCTGCCGCTCAAACCATACGGCGATAACAAAGACTATCTTTCGACCGAGGACGGCGAATTGGAGGGGTGCAGGCATTTTGCGCTTTGGCCGCTCACGCAAGCTGCGCAATCCTGTTTCGGGCGGGATGATTGGCCCGCCGATCTTCCAACACCACAGGCATGGCTGGAGTTCGATGTGGAGAATATTGCCATCGCCACCGAAGGACTGTTGGCCCGGGGCTATCATCTGCTGATTTCCAACAGGCAAGAACCCTGGGGGCAGAAAGTGACGCGCTTTCTTGGGCCAGAGGGCTTGTTGCTGGCCGTCAGCGAAACGCCGTGGCTGCGTAACCCATGAAGTCCGCGACAGGCTGTCGATCGCCGGAAGATCAAGGCTTTTCGTGCCCCAAGTTTTTGCCGCGGGTGTCACGCCGTTTGCTGCACGATCTGTCACAGGCCTTGGGGCGGCCGACCGCGCAGCTTCCTGTGCGCACCCTGCATTGTGGCGCCCCGGACAAAACGCGTGATAAAACGGGGCCTCTCCGTTGCCGGCCCGGAATCGGCTCCTGTGTTGTAGGGGGTGGGCGGAGGCAAAAGGACAAATCCGGCGGCCCTTGGCAGCGCGCTTCGGACAACACCGCAAGTCGGCTTGCCCGGGGTGCCGGGCCCGGACCCGCCCTGTCAGGCGGGTTTCACTCCACGGTTACGGATTTTGCAAGGTTTCTGGGCTGGTCGACATCGGTGCCTTTCGCCACCGCAGTATGATAGGCCAGAAGCTGGGCAGGCAGGGCGTAAAGGATTGGTGCGAAAAGGTCCGCTGCGCCGGGGAGTACCATCGTGTGCCACATCCCGTCGCCGGCGGCTTTCGCCCCGGCCGTGTCGGTGATCAAGACCACCTTTCCGCCGCGGGCCATCACCTCCTGCATGTTGGATATGGTCTTGTCGAACAGCCGGTCATGGGGCGCCATCACGATCACGGGCACATGACTGTCCACCAGCGCGATGGGACCGTGCTTGAGTTCCCCCGAAGCGTAGCCCTCCGCATGGATATAGCTGATTTCCTTGAGTTTGAGCGCGCCTTCCAGCGCCAGAGGGTACAGCGCCCCGCGACCGAGGAAGAGGATATCGCTTGCTTCGGACAATTCCTGAGAGATTGCGCGCGCGTCCTCCTGCAACGACAGCGCCATGTTGATCAGGCCCGGCATCGCGCGAAGGCCGGAAAGGTGGGTCTCCATCTGTTCGGGGCTCAGCCGCCCTTTCTGACGTGCGGCATCCAGAACCAGAAGCCCCAGAACCGTCAGCTGACAGGTGAACGCTTTGGTCGAGGCGACACCGATTTCCGGCCCCGCGAGGATTGGCAACGCCAGGTCGCTCTCCCGTGCGATGGAGCTTTCCTCGACATTCACGAGCGATACGGTCTGCGCGGCCTTGCCGGTGCAATAACGCAGCGCGGCGAGCGTGTCGGCCGTTTCGCCCGACTGGCTGACGAAAAGCGCCAGCGTGCGCGGGGGAACCGGCGGTTCGCGATACCGGAACTCCGAGGCGACATCGACCTCGACAGGCAGGCGGGCGACCTGTTCGAACCAGTATTTTGCAGTCAGGCAGGCGAGGTAGGCCGTACCGCAGGCGACCATCACGATACGGTCGAAGGCGGTGAAGTCCAGATCCCCGGGCAGGACGATCCCGTCCCCTTCGGCCGGCAGGTAATGGCCCAGCGTATCCGCCAAAACCACGGGCTGTTCCGCGATTTCCTTGGCCATGAAGTGTTTGTAGCCGGCCTTTTCGACCCGCGTCGTGTCGATGTCGATGGTCTTGACGGTGCGCTCTGCCGGTGTGCCGTGGGCATCGAAAATCCGCGCGCCGGCGCGGGTCACGATGGCGCGGTCCCCTTCTTCCAGGTAGGTGATGTGGTTGGTCATTGGTGCCAGCGCGATGGCATCCGATCCCACAAACATCTCTCCCGCGCCATGGCCGATGGCCAGCGGACTGCCTTTGCGTGCGATGACCATCAGGTCATCTTCGCCCTCGAAAAGAAAGCACAGTGCGAAGGCTCCTTCCAGCCGGGACAGGGCCTTGAAGGCGGCCTCTGCGGCCGGGAGACCTTCCCCAAGGTATTTCTGGGTCAACAGCGCGACGGTCTCGGTGTCGGTCTCCGATTCGAAGCCCGCGCCGCCGATGGAAAGTTCCTCCCGCAGGGCGCGGTAGTTTTCGATGATTCCATTGTGCACGACGGCCACGCGCCCGGCCCGGTGCGGGTGGGCGTTGGTAACCGTCGGCGCGCCATGGGTGGCCCAGCGGGTGTGGCCGATACCGGATCTGCCCGGCAGGGGATCATGTACCAGGAGATCCGACAGGTTCACGAGCTTGCCGACCGCGCGGCGGCGGTCCAGCCGTCCAGCATTGACCGTTGCGATGCCCGCACTGTCGTAGCCGCGATACTCCAGGCGTCCCAGCGCCTGTACCAGCAGGGGGGCCGCTTCGTGATCTCCGAGAACGCCAACAATTCCACACATGGATCAATCTCTTTTTGGGGCCGCTTTCCGGGCTTTCAATCGGTCGAAGAGTTTCCGGGCAAGGCCCGGCTTGTTGTCCTGGCGGGCGCGTCCGATAGCCAGCGCCTCGTCCGGCACGTTCGACGTGATGACCGAGCCGGAGCCCGTCATCGCCCCTTTGCCGACGGTAACCGGCGCAACAAGCATGGTGCCCGAACCGATAAACGCACCTGCGCCGATTTCCGTGTGATGCTTGAACACACCGTCGTAATTGCAGGTCACGGTTCCCGCGCCCACATTGGCATCCGCGCCGATTGTCGCGTCGCCGATATAGGTCAGGTGGTTGACCTTCGCGTTCTCGTCGATACGGGCGTTCTTTACCTCGACAAAATTGCCGATGCGCACATCTTCGGCCAGTTCCGTGCCGGGGCGCAGCCGTGCGTAAGGGCCGACCACCCCCCCCCGGCTGACATGGCAACCTTCAAGGTGGGAAAAGGCCCGGATCCGGGCCCCGGTTTCCACGCTCACGCCGGGGCCGAAGACGACATGGGGCTCAATGATCGTATCGCGCCCGATAATGGTGTCATGGGCGAAGAAGACGGTATCCGGGGCATTCAGCGTTACGCCGTTTTCAAGTGCTTCGTTCCGGGCACGGGTTTGGAAAGCCGCTTCGGCCCGGGCGAGATCCGCGCGCGAGTTCACGCCGAGGGTCTCGGCCTCGGGGCAGGTGACGGCGGTGGCCGACAGCCCGCGTGCCCGCGCCAGACCGACGATGTCGGTCAGGTAGTATTCCCCGGCGGCGTTATCGTTGCCGACCTCGCCGATCAGGGCGAACAACGTTTGCGCGCTGGCCGCAATGACGCCCGAGTTGCACAGCCTTATTGCGCGCTCCTGCTGGGTCGCGTCCTTGTATTCCACGATTCTTTCGAGATTGCCGCCAGACATGACCAGCCTGCCATAGCGGTCAGGGGATTCGGGTTCGAACCCCAGCACCACAATCTCATGCTGGCGGCGTGTGGCGCGCATCTTTTCAAGGGTCGCGAGGCTGATGAAAGGCGTGTCGCCGTAAAGGACGAAGGCATCGCCGCCGAACCCCTCAAGCGCCGCGCGGGCCTGCGCCACGGCATGGGCGGTTCCCTTGCGCTCCGTCTGCACAACGACTTGCGCATCCGGGTCGATATCCGCGACGGCGCCCTGTACCAGGTCCGATCTGTATCCGGCCACGACAACCGTACGCTCCGGCATGAGCCCCGCGCCGGCGGCCATCGCATGGGCCAGAAGCGGCGCGCCGGCAATCGTGTGCAGAACCTTCGGCAAGTCCGAGTTCATGCGTGTTCCCTGACCGGCGGCCAGGATGATCAACGCCGTTGGCATGGTGGTCTGCTCTTTCCTTTTTGTCGCCCCCCTTTTATCGCAGGGAAAAGACTTAGCAACCAGCGGATCGTAAATTGCGATTGCAGAACGTTACAACAGCGGTGGAAAACTGCGCGGAGGGGCCATGCCAACGGTGATATTCGACCTCGATGGAACTCTGGCCGATACCAGCGGCGACCTGATCGCGGCGGCCAATGCGTGTTTCGGGGCGCTCGGCTTTGGGGCGCCGCTGAAGCCGAAGGCCGATGCGGCGACTGCGTTCCAGGGCGGGCGGGCGATGTTGCGCAAGGGGTTTGAGCGGGTCAACGGCCGTGCGGACGAGGCGCTGATCGAGGCACAGTTCCCTCTGTTCCTTCGTCAGTATGAAGCTGCGATCGATGTTCACACGCAGCTGTACCCAGGGGTGCGCGAGGCCATGGATCGTTTGCGCAGTGCAGGGGTCCGGCTGGGCGTCTGCACCAACAAGCCCGAGCGGCTGGCCGAGATATTGCTGACCCGGCTTGGGGTGCGCGGCCTTTTCGGAGCCTTGGTCGGTGCCGATACGCTGCCGGTTCGAAAACCCGACCCGGCCCCTTACCGTGCGGCCGTGAACGGAGCCGGCGGGCAGATGGGGCGCTCGGTCCTTGTTGGGGATACGGTGACCGATCGTGAAACCGCCCGCGCCGCCGGGGTGCCCTGTGTACTGGTCACGTTCGGGCCGGCGGGGCAGGGGGTGGCCGATCTGAAGCCCGAGGGGTTGCTCGATCATTATGACGACCTGGAGGCGGTTCTCGCGCCCCTCCTTGGTTAGTTGACCGGTTGGTAAAGCGGAACGGTCGATATCCCCATCTTGGCCGATCCCTGTGACAATTCACGCGCATGGGCCAGGTAGATCAGCGTCTGGTTTTCCGCGTCGAAAATGCGCTTGATGCGCAAGGTTTTCAGAATGATGGAGCGGCGTTCGCGGAAAACCTCCTCCCCTTCGGGAGAGCGGTCGATCTCACCCACCGAAATCGGCCCTGTCTGTCGGCAGGCGATCGAGGCGTTGGACGGGTCTTCGAACCAGTTTCCCTGGCTGAGGCGGTCCAACATGCTGCGTTCGAAATAGGCGATATGGCAGGTCACGCCGCTGACTTTCGGGTCTTCGATGGCCTCGATGATGATGTCGTTTCCGACCCAGTCCACGCCGACGCGACCAACTTCCTGCGCCATTGCACAAAATGGAAAGGTGGCCAGGGTGCCAAGAAAGGCAAGTGATTTTAGGAGCATGTGCCCATCCTTTGCAAAGCGGGTCTCTTCCGCAAACTAAGCATTCCGCCCCGAAGATGCCAGACGATTGACGCGACTCACCGGGGCTGCTATTTATCTGAACGGTTGTTCAATAAAGCGCAGGGAGGAGGCGCCATATGTTCACCGCCACGATGGAATTCGACCTGGATGAGGAGACCGCAGCCCTGCGGGACATGGTGCACCGCTGGGCCCAGGACAGGGTGAAGCCCATCGCGGCCAGGGTGGACAGGGACAACATCTTTCCCCATGAGCTTTGGCGCGAAATGGGGGAGCTGGGTCTGTTGGGCATCACCGTGCCAGAGGAGCATGGCGGCGCGGGGATGTCCTACCTGGCCCACACGATCGCGGTGGAGGAAATCGCGCGCGCCTCGGCCAGTGTGGCTCTGTCATACGGGGCGCATTCGAACCTGTGCGTCAACCAGATCAAGCTGAACGGCACAGAAGAGCAGAAGCGCAAATACCTGCCCGATCTGGTGTCCGGCGAACATGTCGGGGCGCTGGCCATGTCCGAAGCGGGCGCGGGCAGCGATGTCGTCAGCATGAAGCTGCGGGCCGAGAAGAAGAACGGCTATTACAAGCTGAACGGCACGAAATACTGGATCACAAATGGTCCCGATGCGGAGACGCTTGTCGTCTATGCAAAGACCGATCCGGAGGCCGGGGCGAAAGGGATAACAGCCTTTATCATCGAGAAGACGATGGCCGGATTTTCCACCAGCTCTCATTTCGACAAGCTTGGCATGCGCGGCTCCAACACTGCCGAACTGATCTTCGAGGATGTCGAAGTGCCGTTCGAGAATGTCCTGGGCGAGGAAGGCAAGGGTGTGAAGGTGCTGATGTCCGGGCTGGATTATGAGCGCGTCGTGCTGGCGGGCATTGGCACTGGCATCATGGCGGCCTGTCTGGACGAGATCATGCCCTACATGCGGGATCGTCGGCAGTTTGGTCAGCCGATCGGCAATTTCCAGCTCATGCAGGGGAAGATTGCGGACATGTACACCGCAATGAACAGTGCGCGGGCCTATGTTTACGCCGTCGCACGGTCTTGTGATCGCGGCGCGGTGACGCGGCAGGACGCGGCGGCTTGCGTGCTTTATTCCTCTGAAGAAGCGATGAAACAGGCCCATCAGGCCGTTCAAGCCATGGGTGGGGCTGGATTTTTGGCCGACAGTGCCGTCAGCCGCCTTTTTCGCGATGCCAAGCTGATGGAGATCGGTGCCGGGACTTCGGAAATCCGGCGGATGCTGGTGGGGCGTGAACTTGTGAAGGCGATGGGTTAATGTTGAGTCACAGACTCAACTTAAGAGGTGCACAATGCGACTCCCCCTTATCGCCGCCCTGTCTTTTGCCATACCTGTCGGTGTGCAGGCCGGGGACATGGTCCGGTTCAGCCCGGACGCGACGCTTGAATGTATGGAGGACCTGCGCCGCGTCGGCACGGAAAAACGCCTTGCCGGGGTGGAGGCCGCCTGCGTCGGGGTCTCTGCGCGGGAGTGCTTCAGCCAGGAGGCCAACCCGGTGGCTGTCGATATTGCTGCCTGCATGAGCAAGGAATCCGAATACTGGAAATCCCGCGCAGACGCCGCCTATGAACGGATGATGGAACTGGCCGAAACGGCAGACGAAGACTTCCTGAAAACCCATCAGGCGGCCAATGTTCCGTTTCAGTTGACGACCGATCTGGAGGATATGAAGGCCAAATGGGAAGACTGGCGTGAGATTCGCTGTGCGGTTGAGGCCATGATGCGCCGCGGCAGTTCCTATACCATGACAGCGGCGGGAAGCTGCACGATGAAACGCTGGGGCGAACAGGCGTTGTTCCTCGAACAATCCGTCCGCTACCTCGAAAGCAAGTAACTTGTCCGCCGGGGCGCCTTGGGGAGAGGGCGGCCCGGTGCAACACCGGGAGGAGAAAAGGGAGTGATCCGGGAACTCGCGTCCGCCGGAAGGGACCGGTCGGGTGAGGGCGGAGCCGGTCAGGCCGGCCCTGCCCCACGTGTCTCAGAAACGGTGGATATAGCTTACACCGAAGGTAAACGGATCGATGTCGACATCACCGATCTTGTCGCCTTCCAGTTTGACGTCGCTGTTGATGTCGATCCAGCGTACGTCGGCCCGGAAGGCCCCGGTGTCGCTGACCGCGTAATCAAAGCCGGCATGCAGTGCCAGGCCCCAGGAATCGTCGATCGACAGATCGCCCAAGGGCGAGTCTTCCTCGAAGAAAGTGGTGTAGTTGATCCCCGCGCCAAGGAACGGCGTGAAGGCGGATGCGTTGGCGAAGTGGTACTGGAGCGACACCGTCGGCGGCAGGTGCTTGGTCGAAGCCGCCTCGACTCCACCCAGCTTGATGTCATGTTCGAAGGGCAGAGCCCCCAGAACTTCGATGCCGATATTCTCACGTACGAAGTATTCAAACGTGATCGAGGGGCGCACGCTGTCCTGCACGTCCGAGCGAAAACCCGCCAGATCGCCGTTGTCGGATTTCGGCATGACGCCGATCAGACCGATCCCAAGGGTGAAATCGCCTGCGGATTGTGCCTGTGCCATCGGTGCGAGGGCGAGTGCCGAAGCAAGAGCTGCAGCGGTGAGTGTGATTGTATTTGGCATGTTCCGTCCATTCCTTTGCGAACGGAGCACACAGGCGCATGCCGAGGTGTACCGCAGTATGATCTGCGTCAAGTTTGTAAAAATTCCTGTTCTAAAAATAATCGATCGTCGCAGACAGATCACAGCAGGGCTGTGACCAAGGGGGACAACCGATGAAACTGACCAGTTCCGTGCTTGCGTCGTCCGAGGCTTTCGCCGCCAACCGGCAGGCGCACCTTGCCTCGCTGGAGACGATTCGGGCGGCCGCTCAGGCTGCGGCCGCAGGCGGTGGCCCGCGTGCGCGCCAGCGTCATATCGACCGGGGCAAGATGTTGCCGCGTGACCGTATCGCCAACCTCCTGGATTCGGGGTCACCGTTTCTGGAAATCGGTACGACGGCGGCGCATGGTCTGTACGATGGGGCAGCCCCTTGCGCGGGTGTGGTCGCCGGGGTGGGGCGGGTTCATGGCCAGGAAGTGATGGTCGTGTGCAACGACGCCACGGTAAAGGGCGGGACCTACTACCCGATGACGGTGAAAAAGCATCTGCGCGCACAGGAAATCGCCGAGGAGTGTCACCTTCCCTGCATCTACCTGGTGGATTCCGGTGGCGCGAACCTGCCCAATCAAGATGAGGTTTTCCCGGATCGTGATCATTTCGGCCGCATCTTTTACAATCAGGCAAGAATGAGCGCGAAGGGCATTCCCCAGATTGCGGTTGTGATGGGGTCCTGCACGGCCGGCGGGGCTTATGTGCCTGCGATGTCCGACGTAACCATCATCGTCAAGGAGCAGGGAACAATCTTTCTTGCCGGCCCGCCGCTGGTCAAGGCCGCCACGGGTGAGGTCGTCACGGCAGAGGATCTCGGCGGCGGCGACGTTCATACGCGGCTGTCGGGTGTGGCCGATTACCTGGCTGAAGACGATGCCCACGCTCTTGCTCTGGCACGGCGGGCGGTGGCGCATTTTAACTGCACCCGCCCCGATACCGTGCGCTGGGAAAGACCGGAAGATCCGGCCTACGACCCGGAAGAAATCCTTGGTGTTGTCCCCGCCGATCTGCGGACGCCCTACGATATTCGAGAGGTTGTCGCACGCCTGGTCGATGGGTCGCGTTTCGATGAATTCAAGGCCCGCTTCGGGGAAACGCTCGTAACAGGGTTCGCACATGTCATGGGATGCCCTGTGGGGATCATCGCAAATAACGGCGTTTTGTTTTCCGAGGCGGCCCAGAAAGGTGCCCATTTCGTCGAGTTGTGCAGTCAGCGCAACATTCCCCTGGTTTTTCTGCAAAACATCACCGGATTTATGGTCGGGCGGAAATACGAAAACGAAGGCATTGCCCGCCACGGGGCCAAGATGGTGACGGCAGTGGCGACGACTTCGGTACCCAAAATCACGATGCTGGTGGGCGGATCCTTCGGGGCGGGAAACTACGGCATGGCCGGGCGTGCCTACCAGCCGCGGTTTCTGTGGAGCTGGCCCAACTCGCGGATCAGTGTGATGGGCGGGGAACAGGCGGCAGGTGTGCTGGCCACGGTCAAACGTGATGCGATCGAACGTGCGGGGGAAAGTTGGTCCGCCGAGGATGAGGCCGAATTCAAGCGCCCGACGATCGAGATGTTTGAGCGTCAGTCCCATCCGCTCTACGCTTCGGCGCGTTTGTGGGATGACGGCATCATTGACCCGCGCAAAAGCCGTGAGGTGCTGGCGCTGAGCTTGTCTGCGTCGTTGAACGCTCCGCTTGGTCCGACCCGGTTCGGCGTATTCAGAATGTAGTCAATGCGCCTTCGGCGAGGATATTTGGACCAAAGCAAAACCAATTGCTTTGGCGAAATATCCCTGGGGGTGCGGGGGCAAGCAGCCCCCGCCTTCGCCGAAAGCAAAAGCAAAGGTGGCAAGGATGTTTCGCAAGATTCTCATCGCAAACCGGGGCGAGATCGCCTGCAGGGTAATCGAGACGGCCCGGTCCATGGGGGTGGCTACGGTTGCCGTCTATTCCGAGGCGGATTCCGCGGCACGCCATGTGGCGTTGGCGGACGAAGCGGTGTTGATCGGGCCGCCACAGCCGGCCCAGAGTTATCTGCGGGGGGAGTTGATCATCGAGGCGGCTTGTGCCACCGGGGCTGAAGCGATCCACCCGGGTTATGGGTTCCTTTCGGAGAATCCCGATTTCGTCGAAGCGATCGAGGCGGCTGGTCTGACTTTCATCGGTCCTTCGGCGGCGGCAATCCGGGCGATGGGGCTGAAGGATGCAGCCAAGGCGCTGATGGAAAAAGCCGGCGTTCCCGTGGTGCCGGGCTATCATGGCGACAATCAAAAGCCGGAGCATCTTGCCTCTGCAGCGGATGCGATTGGATACCCTGTTCTCATCAAGGCCATCGCCGGCGGCGGAGGAAAGGGGATGCGCAAGGTGGACCGTCCGGAAGAGTTTGCTGCCGCCTTGCAAAGTGCCCGCGCCGAAGCTCGTACTGCCTTTGGAAATGATGCGGTTCTGATTGAAAAATATGTCGAGAAGCCTCGACATATCGAGGTGCAGGTATTTGGTGACGGTACAAATGCTGTACACTTGTATGAGCGGGATTGTTCCCTTCAGCGACGCCATCAGAAAGTGATTGAGGAAGCCCCCGCGCCGGGCATGACCCCGGAGGTTCGCATGGCAATGGGCGAGGCTGCTGTGCGGGCAGCGAAGGCCATTGGCTACAGGGGCGCGGGCACGGTGGAGTTCATCGTAGACGGGACCCATGGATTGCGCCCTGACGGATATTGGTTCATGGAGATGAACACCCGGCTCCAGGTCGAACATCCGGTGACCGAAGCTGTGACCGGGCTTGACCTTGTGGAGTGGCAGTTGCGTATCGCGGCCGGGGAGGGATTGCCCTTGCGGCAGGATCAGATTCCCTTGAACGGCCATGCCTTTGAAGCGCGTCTTTATGCCGAGGACGTCCCGGCCGGGTTCCTGCCGGCCACCGGAACGTTGGCACGTCTTTTCTTTCCTGAGGGTGTACGAGCAGATACCGGGGTGCGCTCGGGCGACACCATCACGCCGTTCTACGATCCGATGATCGCCAAGATCGTCACCCACGGGCCAACACGTTCGGTGGCCCTTGCGCGCATGACGGGGGCATTGGCAAAGACACAGGTTGCGGGGACGGTTACAAACCTTTCCTTCCTTGGGGCTCTGACGGTGCATGAAGGGTTTGTCGCGGGCGATGTCGATACCGGGTTGATCGAGCGCGACCTTGAGGCCCTGAGCGTCGAGACCGTCCCGCCCCCTTCGATCATCAGCCTGGCCGCGCTTTCGGGCGCAGGGCTGGATGGCCCGGCGCGCCCGATGCAGGGGTTCGCGCTTTGGGCGCCGCTGGCATTCCGTATGACGCTGGAAGGGCCGGGTGGCCCCTACGATGTTCGCGTTGAGGTGCTTGGCCCGGATCGGGCCGAAGTGACGCTGGGTGAAGTCACGCATCACTGTGATCGTCGCCATGGGTTCTGGTGCGTCGATGGGGTGAAGACAGGTGCACAGCTTATGCTTGAGGGGCAGACGGTGACCGTGTTTGCAGGGCGCACCTGGTCCTTCAGTGTGGTGGATCCGCTGGCATGCGACGCGGCGGGTGCGGGCGGCGGCAACCTGATCGAGGCCCCGATGCCCGGCCTGCTGACGGCGGTCATGGTTGCAGCCGGGGCCGAAGTGGCGGCCGGCCAGCCGTTGGCGGTTCTGGAGGCGATGAAGATGGAACACACCCTGACGGCCCCCCGGGACGGGATGGTGGCCGAGATTCTGGCTGCCCCCGGCGCGCAGGTGGACCATGGTGCGGCGCTGATCCGGCTGGAGGAAGAGACATGATCCGGCTGCATCACTGTGCGCAGGCACGTTCATTCCGTACGCTGTGGCTCTTGCACGAGATGGGGGTGCCGTTCGAACTTGTGCGCCATTCATTCCTCGACAAGTCCCTGCGGGGGGCGGAGTATCTGGCGCTTTCACCGGCCGGGCGGGTGCCTGCGCTGGAAATCGACGGGCAGGTGTTGTTCGAGTCGGGTGCGATTACCGAGTATCTCGTGGAAACGCGCCCTGCCTGCGGTCTTGGTCGCGCACCGAACCACCCGGAGCGTGCGGCATGGCTGGAGTGGCTGCATTTCGCGGAAACCATCGGTCAGCACCTGGCCAACCTGACACAGCATCACATCGTCTTGCGGGAGGGCTGGATGCGCAGCCCGACGGTGATGCGGCTGGAGGCAAAGCGCCTGGAGCGGACGCTGGGGGTGATCGAGGCCGCTGTCGGAGATGGATTCCTGTTGTCTTCGGGGTTTTCGGCCGTGGATGTGAATGTTGGCTACGGCCTGCGCGTGGCACGCCGTTTCGTGCCGCCCACGCCGGCACTTTCGGCCTATTACGACCGGTTGGCCGCGCGTCCGGCTTTCAGGGCCGCCGAAACACAGGATGGTCCGCCCGAGCTTTACAAACAGGAATTTTATGAGGCTCCGGATGACTGAAAAGGTGGAAATCTTCGAGGTCGGTCCCCGTGACGGGCTTCAGAACGAAAAGCGTCCGATTCCGACGGCACACAAGGTTGCCTTGATCGACTTGCTCAGCCGCGCAGGGTTCCACCGGATCGAGGCGGGAAGTTTCGTCAGCCCGAAATGGGTGCCGCAGATGGCCGACAGCAGCGATGTCATGGGTGCGATCACCCGGGTACCTGCTGTGCGCTATGCCGCGCTGACCCCGAATCTGACGGGGTATCGCCGGGCGCGCGCCGCCGGGGTCGACGAGGTGGCGATTTTCGGCGCCGCCTCCGAAGGGTTCAGCAGGGCGAACATCAACGCGACCATTGCCGAGAGCCTTGAGCGATTTACCCCCGTTGCCGAGGCCGCGCGGGCCGATGGGCTGCCGGTGCGGGGGTATATCTCTTGTGTGACCGACTGCCCGTATGACGGCCCCACGCCCCCCGCGAAGGTGGCCGCAGTGGCCGGGCGCCTGATGGATCTGGGATGTTACGAGATCAGTCTTGGCGACACGATCGGGCAGGGACGGCCGGACACCATAGGCGCGATGTTGCGGGCGGTGTTGCGGGAGGTCCCGGCGGACAGGCTGGCCGGGCACTACCATGATACCGCCGGGCGCGCGCTGGAAAACATCGAAACCTCTCTGGAGATGGGCCTGCGCGTGTTCGACGCTGCCGTTGGGGGGCTGGGCGGTTGTCCCTACGCCAAGGGCGCAACGGGGAACGTGGCCACGGAGACGGTGGCCGACCGGCTGGCCGTGCTGGGGTACGATACCGGGCTGGACAGGGATATCCTTGAACTGGCGGCCCAAATGGCGCGTGACATGCGAGGAGGAGGACGCGAATGACCGAAGTTCTGACCATCGGGGTCGACGTCCGCGGCGTTGCGACCCTGACCCTGAAACGCCCGGAGAAGCATAATGCCCTGTCGGCGGATCTGATTGCCGCGCTTCATGAGGCCGCACTTTCCCTTGGTGCCGACCCCGCCGTGCGGGTCGTCGTGCTGACCGGCGCGGGGGAGAGTTTTTGCGCCGGGGGCGATCTTGGGTGGATGCGCGCCCAGATCGCGGCGGACGGTCCGATCCGCGCCACCGAGGCGCGCAAGCTGGCGATGATGCTCAATGCACTCAACACGATGCCCAGACCGCTGATTGGGCGGGTGCAGGGGCAGGCGTTTGGCGGCGGCATTGGTCTGATGGCAGTGTGCGATGTGGCAATTGGCGTGCAGGGGGCCAGGTTCGGCCTGACCGAAACCCGGCTGGGGCTGATCCCGGCAACGATCGGCCCTTACGTTGCCGCCCGCATGGGCGAGGCTCGTGCGCGGCGGATTTTCATGTCGGCGCGTCGGTTCGGGGCAGAAGAAGCGGTAAGGCTGGATCTTTTGGCCCGCGCGGTGCCCCCCGAAGACATCGACGCCGCTGTGGAGGCGGAAGTCACGCCGTATCTTGCCTGTGCGCCCGGCGCGGTGGGGCGGGCCAAGTCGCTTTTGCGCCGTCTTGGGCCACCGATCGCGCAGGCCGAGATCGAGGACAGTATCTCCGCCCTGGTCGCCGCGTGGGAAGACCCGGAAGCGGCAGAGGGAATCGGATCTTTCTTCGACCGGAGAAAACCCGCCTGGGCTGTGTAGGGCGTGTGCTCCCCGCCTTTTTTCAAGAGACGTTTGCGTCACGAAACCGCGATGAAAAGCAGGGTCTTTGCCCTGCTTTTTCCATATATTCAAGGGTTGCGGCAATCGGGCTCATTTTCAATGCGCACCACTGTATACATTTGCGAAAAGGCAGGGTAACAACGGGTCGCGCCGGGGTGGTTTGTTGACCGGTCTCCGGTGCGGGTTTAGATTTCGCTGACCCTAAGCAAATGCCCTGCGCACGCCACGGAGGAACAGGCCCTTGGAAGACTTGGTGCGAGATTATCTCCCCGTACTCATCTTTTTCGCCATGGTGATCGGTCTGGGGCTGATCCTGATCCTCTCGGCGGTGATCCTGGCCGTGCGCAACCCCGATCCCGAAAAGGTTTCCGCCTACGAATGCGGCTTCAATGCTTTCGACGATGCGCGCATGACCTTCGATGTACGGTTCTATCTCGTTGCGATCCTGTTCATCATTTTCGATCTCGAAATCGCGTTCCTGTTCCCCTGGGCGGTGTCATTCGGTCAGATCGGGATGGTCGGTTTCTGGTCGATGATGGTCTTTCTCGGGGTTTTGACCGTCGGCTTTGCCTATGAATGGAAGAAAGGAGCCCTGGAATGGGATTGAGCACTTCCGTCAACACTGCCGGGGCCGACAAGGAGCATGCGGCCAAGGCGCTCAATGCCGAATTACAGGACAGGGGATTTCTCGTCACCTCGACGGCGGACATCATCAACTGGGCGCGCACCGGTTCCTTGCACTGGATGACTTTTGGGCTGGCATGTTGCGCGGTGGAGATGATGCACAGCTCCATGCCCCGTTATGATCTTGAACGTTTCGGCACCGCCCCGCGCGCCACTCCGCGCCAATCCGACCTGATGATCGTGGCGGGCACGCTAACCAACAAGATGGCGCCCGCGCTGCGCAAGGTCTACGACCAGATGCCGGAGCCGCGCTATGTGATTTCCATGGGGTCCTGTGCCAATGGCGGCGGCTATTACCATTACAGCTATTCTGTCGTGCGCGGCTGCGACCGGATCGTGCCCGTGGATGTGTATGTTCCCGGCTGCCCGCCGACCGCAGAGGCATTGCTTTATGGCATCCTCCAGTTGCAGCGCAAGATTCGCCGTACCGGCACCATCGTGAGGTAAGACATGAGCGACGCCCTGAAAGAACTCGGCGCCCATATCGAGGCCCGCCGCCCGGATTGTGTTCTCTCCTACGAGGTGGCGCATGGGGAGTTGAACATCACCGTCGCGCCCAGCTCTGTCGTCGGCTTCACCGATTTTCTGCGCGCGGATGCGACCTGCCGGTTCTCATCGCTGGTGGACATCACCGCGGTGGACTACCCTGACCGGGAAGAGCGTTTCGACGTGGTGTACCATTTCCTGTCGATGTATCAGAATCAGCGCATAAGGGTAAAAACGCCGGTGCGCGAAGGGGATATGGTCCCCTCGATCATTTCGGTGCACCCCTCTGCCAACTGGTTCGAACGCGAAGTCTTCGACATGTATGGTATTCTCTTTTCCGGCCACCCGGACCTGCGCCGCATTCTGACCGATTACGGCTTTCGCGGGCATCCGATGCGCAAGGACTTCCCGACAACGGGCTATACCGAGGTTCGTTATGACGAGGCCGAGAAGCGTGTCGTCTATGAGCCGGTGACCTTGGTCCAGGAATACCGGCAGTTCGATTTCATGTCGCCCTGGGAAGGGGCGGAATATATCCTGCCGGGGGATGAGCGGGCGAAAGACGACGCGTGATGGTGAAGGTGTAAGATGATGGACGGCAGAGTCGAAGACGCCCTGACCGGCGAACAGCGGATCCGCAATTTCAACCTCAATTTCGGGCCTCAGCACCCGGCGGCGCACGGCGTTTTGCGTCTGGTTCTGGAACTGGATGGCGAAATCGTCGAACGTTGCGACCCGCATATCGGGTTGTTGCATCGTGGCACCGAAAAGCTGATGGAAAGCCGCACCTACCTGCAGAACCTGCCCTATCTGGACCGGCTCGACTATGTCGCACCGATGAACCAGGAACATGCCTGGTGCATGGCCATCGAAAAGCTGACCGGGACCAGGGTGCCCCGCCGCGCCAGCCTGATCCGGGTTCTTTATTCGGAAATTGGCCGGGTTCTGAACCATTTGCTGAACGTGACCACGCAGGCCATGGATGTCGGGGCCCTGACGCCACCGCTTTGGGGCTTCGAGGAGCGCGAGAAGCTGATGATCTTTTATGAGCGTGCCTGCGGTGCGCGGATGCACGCGGCCTATTTCCGGCCCGGCGGTGTACATCAGGATCTGACGCCGGAGCTTGTCGAGGATATCGATGCCTGGGCCGAGGAATTTCCGAAGGTTCTGGACGATATCGACGGTCTGCTGACGGAGAACCGTATTTTCAAGCAGCGCAATGCGGATATCGGTATCGTTTCCGAGCAAGATGTGCTCGACTGGGGCTTTTCCGGTGTGATGGTGCGCGGCTCCGGTCTTGCGTGGGATTTGCGCCGTGCCCAGCCCTATGAATGTTACGATGAGTTCGACTTCCAGATTCCGGTCGGCAAGAACGGCGACTGCTATGACCGTTACCTTGTGCGGATGGAAGAAATGCGCCAGTCCACCCGGATCATCCGGCAGGCCTGTGAAAAGCTGCGTCATGAAAAGGGGGATGTGCTTGCCCGCGGCAAGCTGACCCCTCCCAGGCGTGAGGAGATGAAGACCTCTATGGAGGCCTTGATTCATCACTTCAAGCTTTACACAGAGGGGTTCCATGTCCCCGAGGGGGAGGTTTACGCCGCGGTTGAAGCCCCGAAGGGCGAGTTCGGCGTTTACCTCGTGGCCGACGGTACCAACAAACCTTACCGGGCCAAGTTGCGCGCGCCGGGCTTTCTGCACCTTCAGGCGATGGATTACGTGGCCCGCGGCCACCAACTGGC
Organism: Rhodovulum imhoffii; assembly: GCF_003046545.1. GTDB lineage: Bacteria > Pseudomonadota > Alphaproteobacteria > Rhodobacterales > Rhodobacteraceae > Rhodovulum > Rhodovulum imhoffii. The sequence continues at coordinate 195,597 of NZ_QAAA01000001.1, forward strand.
CGATGTGGCGGCCATCATCGGCACCATGGATATCGTATTCGGAGAGGTCGACCGGTGATGATTTCTTTGCACGTTTCGGAAGGACAGGCTGCACATGCTGCGTAGACTTCACCCCGACCAGCCCGATGGCTTTGCCTTCACACCCGCCAACCAGGCCTGGGCGGAGGCGCAGATTCGCAAGTATCCTGCCGGGCGCGAGGCCAGCGCGGTCATTCCGTTGCTGTGGCGCGCGCAGGAGCAGGAGGGGTGGCTGACCCGTCCCGCGATCGAACATGTCGCGGATATGCTCGGCATGGCCTATATCCGGGCGCTGGAGGTTGCGACCTTCTACTTCATGTTTCAGCTTTCGCCGGTCGGGTCGGTTGCGCATGTGCAGATTTGTGGCACGACGTCGTGCCTGATTTGCGGCGCGGAAGACCTGATCGGCGTCTGCCGGGAGAAGATCGCTCCGACACCGCACGCCCTGTCCCCGGACGGAAAGTTCAGCTGGGAGGAGGTCGAGTGCCTTGGCGCCTGTGCCAATGCGCCGATGGCCCAGATCGGCAAGGACTATTACGAGGACCTGACCGCAGAGCGCCTTTCGAAGATTCTCGACGATCTCGCCTTGGGCAAGGTGCCGACGCCGGGGCCGCAGAACGGACGCTATGCATCGGAACCCGCAGGCGGGTTGACGAGTCTGGCCGGCGGGGCCGAAAGTCCGCACAAGGGCTATAATGCTTCGGTAGAACTGGCGCGCGGTATCGGCGACACGGTCAGGCGCATCGACGGCACCGAAGTTCCCCTGCTGGTGCCGTGGCGCGCCGCACCGGGGCATGAGGACGGTCGCCGGCCGACGGTGCTGCGTGCGCCTCTGGCTTCGGGGGCGGACGACCTGACGCGCCTTGAGGGCGTTGATAAACCGCTTGCTGCCATGCTCAATACGCTTGGCATCTTTCATTTTGCGCAAATCGCTGAATGGGGGGCCGATAACGTCGCCTGGATGGAGGCGAACCTTGAAGGTTTCAAGGGGCGTGTCCACGGCGGCATTTGGGTAGAACAGGCCCGGGCATTTGCCTCTGAGGGCGAGACAACGGGCGCTCACCGCGTTAGAAATGAAAACGCGGAGCACTAACCGTTGCAGCGGAGTGAGACAATGAATGTAAACAGACCCGAAAATAAAGTGAGATGCGCCATTGCGATCTGGCTGCTTTCGGCGGTCGTTGGCGTCACGGTGGCCGTGATCGGATACCGTCTTGGCCTTTGGGCGCTTGGGGCGTTGATTGGCGGGGCCGTAACCCTTGGGGTTATGGGGGCCTTGATGACGATGACCTTTTGTCGGACGGATGAGGAAATCGAGGCGGCCCGTCGCGAAAACGCCGAGATCGAGGCGCGCCGGGCGAAGTACCGTGCCGCCGACGATGACGTGAAGGCACATGACGGGGGGCGCCCTGCGCCCGTGGCGGCCAGGCCTGTGGTGCCGACGGTTGCGGCATCCGCCCCCCGGCCTGCGCCCGCGCCTGCGGCGCGCCCCGAACCCGCGCCTGTCGAACAGGCCCCGGCGGCCGAGGTCGGGACGCGTCCCGTTGCGCTGGATGGGCCGCGTGCCGGTCAGGCCGACGACCTGAAGCGGATCAAGGGTGTCGGACCGAAGCTGGAACGGCTTTGCAACCGTCTCGGGTTCTATCACTTTGACCAGATTGCGGCCTGGACCCCGGATGAGATTGCCTGGGTGGACGAGAACCTTGAGGGGTTCAAGGGCCGGGTCAGCCGGGACGAGTGGGTCGCACAGGCAAGGGTGCTCGCCGAAGGCGGTGAGACGGAGTTTTCTCAGAAGGTCGACAAGGGCGACGTTTACTGAGGCCAGGACAGGGGCGGCGGCGCACACTGTTTAGCCGCGTTTAGCCGCCCATATGCGGGATGATCCCGCACGCGAAACTGCCTTGGCGGCGGGTAAGGAATCTGCTGCCAATGGCATCGAAATACGGGCCTTCGCGGCCGACGAACAGGGTGACCCAATGCTGACCGATCAGGATCGCATCTTCACAAATCTTTACGGAATGCATGAACGCACGCTGAAGGGCGCGCGGGCGCGCGGGCATTGGGACGGCACCGCCGGGATCATCGCCAAGGGCCGGGACTGGATCATCGACGAGATGAAGAAATCCGGGCTGCGCGGCCGGGGCGGGGCGGGATTTCCCACGGGCCTTAAATGGTCTTTCATGCCGAAGGAAAGTGACGGAAGGCCGCACTATCTTGTCATCAATGCGGATGAATCCGAACCCGGGACCTGCAAGGATCGGGAGATCATGCGCCATGATCCGCACACCCTGATCGAAGGGGCGCTGATCGCCGGTTTCGCGATGGGGGCGCATGCCTCTTACATCTACATCCGCGGCGAATATATTCGTGAGCGTGAGGCGTTGCAGGCCGCGATTGACGAGGCTTACGACGCCGGTCTTCTGGGGGCGGATGCCGCCGGGTCGGGCTGGGATTTCGACCTTTACCTGCATCATGGCGCGGGGGCGTATATCTGCGGGGAGGAGACGGCGCTTCTCGAAAGCCTGGAAGGCAAGAAGGGTATGCCTCGCATGAAACCTCCGTTCCCGGCGGGGGCGGGGCTTTACGGGTGCCCGACCACGGTCAACAATGTGGAGTCCATCGCCGTGGTGCCGACCATCCTGCGCCGCGGGGGGGACTGGTTTGCCGGTTTCGGCCGCCCCAACAATGCCGGGACCAAGATTTTCGCCGTTTCCGGCCATGTGAACAGCCCATGCGTTGTTGAGGAAAGCATGTCCATTTCCCTGCGCGAATTGCTGGATCGCCACTGCGGTGGCGTGCGTGGCGGGTGGGGAAACCTCAAGGCGGTGATACCGGGGGGGTCTTCGGTGCCGCTCTTGCCGGCGAGCCTGTGCGATGACGCGATCATGGATTTCGACTGGCTGAGGGAGCAGAAATCCGGCCTTGGGACTGCGGCGGTGATCGTGATGGATCAGTCCACCGACCTTATCAAGGCGATCTGGAGACTTGCCAGTTTCTACAAGCACGAAAGCTGCGGACAATGCACGCCCTGCCGTGAAGGGACCGGCTGGATGATGCGGGTGATGGACCGGCTTGTGCGAGGTGAGGCCGAGATCGAGGAAATCGACATGTTGTTCGACATTTCCCGTCAGGTCGAGGGCCATACCATCTGTGCGCTTGGCGACGCGGCGGCCTGGCCGATTCAGGGGCTTATCCGGCATTTTCGCGACGAGATCGAGGATCGGATCAAGGCTCGCAAGAGCGGTCGCGCATCGGCGGTGGCGGCAGAGTGATGGTGCGTGGGCGGCATATCTTCGCGGCGCTGATCCTTGCCCTCGCGGGCGGGGGGGTGGCGCATGCCGAGGATCTGCCGCCCTTGCGCGAGAACCGGCATATCAACGGATCTCTGCTGTCCGCTGCGATCGGGGATGAAATCCGCAAGCACTGTCCGACGATTTCGCCGCGCCTCTTTCTGGCGATGAAAAAGGCGTGGGAACTGGAGCAATACGCCAGGAAACTGGGCTACAGCGATGCACAGATCGAGGCGTTTCTCGAGTCCGAGCGGGAGCGAGATCGCATGCGGGCCCTGCGCGACAAGTATTTACGCGCCAACGGCGTGATCAAGGGCGATGCCGAAAGCTATTGCAGGCTGGGGCGGGCGGAAATCGCAAAGGGAACCCTGACCGGGATTCTGCTGCGGGAGAACTAGGAAAGGCGGCGTCGAGGCGCCGGAAGGCAAGGGTAGTCAATGTCTGAGCGACGCAAGATCATCATTGATGGCCGCGAGGTCGAGGTCGATCCGGCCATGACCCTGTTGCAGGCCTGCGAGGAAGCCGGGGTCGAGGTTCCGCGCTTCTGTTATCATGAGCGGCTGTCGATCGCGGGCAACTGCCGGATGTGCCTTGTCGAGGTCGTGGGCGGCCCGCCCAAGCCTGCGGCATCCTGTGCGATGCAGGTGCGCGATCTGCGTCCGGGCCCGGAAGGCCAGCCGCCGCAGGTGCGCACCAACAGCCCCATGGTCAAGAAAGCCCGTGAAGGGGTGATGGAATTCCTGCTGATCAATCATCCGCTGGACTGCCCGATTTGCGATCAGGGCGGTGAGTGTGATTTGCAAGATCAGGCAATGGCTTACGGGGTTGACTTCAGCCGCTACCGGGAGCCCAAGCGCGCCGTGGACGACCCCGATCTCGGGCCTTTGGTGGCGACCTGCATGACGCGCTGTATTTCCTGCACCCGTTGCGTGCGCTTTACTACCGAGGTCGCGGGCATTGCCCAGATGGGGCAAACCGGACGAGGGGAAGATGCGGAAATCACCTCCTATCTCGGCCAGACGCTGGAGTCGAACCTTCAGGGCAACATCATCGACCTGTGCCCGGTTGGGGCGCTTACTTCGAAGCCCTACGCCTTCACTGCTCGTCCGTGGGAACTGACAAAGACCGAAACCATCGACGTGATGGATGCGCTCGGGTCCAGCATCCGGGTGGATACGAAGGGGCGCGAGGTCATGCGCATTCTGCCGCGCAACAACGACGGTGTGAATGAGGAATGGATCAGCGACAAGACCCGCTTTGTCTGGGATGGGCTGCGCCGCCAGCGGCTGGACCGGCCTTACCTGCGTGAAAACGGCAGGCTGCGCCCCGCGACCTGGGCGGAGGCCCTTGGAAAGGCGGCGCAGGTGCTGAAGGGCGCGTCGAAACCCGCCGCCCTGGTGGGCGATCTGGTTTCTGTCGAGGCGGCTTATGCTCTCAAGACCCTGATTGAGGGGTTGGGTGGCGTGGTCGAGTGTCGTACGGACGGGGCGAAGCTGCCGGTGGGGAACCGCTCGGGGTATGCGGGGACGGCGGCCGTCGAGGATATCGATACGGCGGAGCGGATCCTTCTGATCGGCACCAACCCGAGAGATGAGGCGCCGGTACTGAACGCACGCATCCGCAAGGCGTGGCTGGCCGGGGCCGAGGTGGCGCTGGTCGGGCCGTTTGCGGACCTGACCTATGATGTTCATCATGCCGGCAGTGACCGGGCGGCTCTTCAGAAAATCGTCGATATGGGGGGCGATGAGACCATTCGCGGCAAACGGTCGCTGGTGATCGTCGGGCAGGGGGCATTGCGGGAGGCCGACGGAGCCGCCGTTCTGGCCGCCGCCCAGGCAATTGCCTCGAACACCGAAAGCGGTCTTCTGATCCTGCACAGCGCAGCGTCCCGGGTTGGGGCGATGGATGTCGGGGCGACCTGTGAGCGTGGCATGGACGCGATAAACGACGCCGATGTGATCTACAACCTCGGTGCCGACGAGGTAGAGATCGGCGAAGGTGTTTTCGTGATTTATCAGGGCAGCCATGGCGACCGCGGTGCGCATCGTGCCGACGTGATCCTGCCCGGCGCGGCCTATACCGAGGAACAAGGTCTTTTCGTCAACACCGAGGGGCGTCCCCAATTGGCGCTGCGGGCCGGGTTTCCGCCCGGGGATGCCAGAGAAAACTGGGCCATCCTGCGGGCGCTTTCGGCAGAGATGGGAAAACCGCTGCCTTTTGACAGCCTCGCGGACCTGCGCCAGCGCCTGATCAAGGCCATACCGCATCTGGGCCGGCTGGACGTGGTGCCGGAGAATGCCTGGCAGCCGCTGCCGGCGCTGCCGATGGCGCAGGCATCTTTCCGCTACGCAATATCGGATTTCTACCTGACGAACCCGATTGCGCGGGCGTCGTCCCTGATGGCGGAATTGTCGGCAAACACAAAGGCACGCCGAAATACGTCCGTGGCGGCGGAGTGAATGATGAAGGGTTTCCCGGCGAACATGGCCGCACCGCGCGGCAGCCGGGGTGCCGACCGGGGCCACCCCGTCACGGCGACCAGAGGGATATGGGGCAAGAATGGCTGATTTTCTGAATACCGCTATGGGAACCGCGCTGATCGTGGCGGCGCAGGGCTTGCTGGTCATCGCATTCGTGATGATCTCATTGTTGTTCCTTGTCTATGGCGACCGCAAGATCTGGGCCGCGGTGCAGATGCGCCGGGGGCCGAACGTGGTTGGGGCTTTCGGGTTGCTGCAAACGGTGGCCGACGCGCTGAAATACGTCGTCAAGGAGGTCGTTGTTCCCGCGGGCAGCGACAAGTCGGTATTCTTCCTGGCTCCGATGATTTCCTTCGTTATGGCGCTGCTGGCCTGGGCTGTCGTCCCGTTTTCCGACCGGCTGGTGCTGGCGGATCTGAATGTCGCCATCCTTTACGTTCTGGCGGTCTCCTCGCTGGAGGTATACGGGGTGATCATGGGCGGTTGGGCGTCGAATTCGAAATACGCCTTTCTGGGCAGCCTGCGCTCGGCAGCGCAGATGATTTCCTACGAGGTGTCGATCGGGCTGATCATCATCGGGGTGATCCTGTCTACCGGCAGCCTGAACTTCGGGGACATCGTTGCCGCGCAGGATGGCAGCTTTGGCCTGTTCAACTGGTACTGGCTGCCCCATCTTCCAATGGTGTTCCTGTTCTTCATTTCCGCCCTGGCGGAAACGAACCGTCCGCCCTTCGATCTGCCCGAGGCGGAGTCCGAACTCGTGGCGGGCTATCAGGTGGAATATTCCTCCACCCCGTTCCTTCTGTTCATGGCGGGTGAGTATATTGCCATCTTCCTGATGTGCGCGCTGATGAGCCTGCTGTTTTTCGGGGGATGGCTGTCGCCCATTCCGGGGCTGCCCGACGGGGCGCTGTGGATGGTGGCCAAGATGGCCGGCTTCTTCTTCCTCTTCGCGATGGTGAAGGCCATCGTGCCCCGTTACCGCTACGATCAGTTGATGCGGCTGGGCTGGAAGGTGTTCCTGCCGATGTCGCTGGCCTGGGTGGTTCTGGTGGCGTTCTTCGCAAAATTCGAGATGTTCGGCGGCGCCTATGCCCGCTGGGCGATTGGGGGCTGATCCATGACCGCGATCGACTGGACACGCGCAGGCAAGTATTTTCTGCTGTGGGATTTTTTCAAGGGATTCCGGCTGGGGATGAAATACTTCCTGCGGCCCAAGGCCACGTTGAATTACCCGCATGAGAAGGGCCATCTCTCGCCGCGGTTTCGCGGAGAGCATGCCCTGCGCCGTTATCCCAATGGTGAGGAACGCTGCATCGCCTGCAAACTGTGCGAGGCCATCTGCCCCGCGCAGGCGATCACCATTGACGCCGAGCCGCGCGAGGATGGCTCCCGCAGGACGACGCGCTACGATATCGACATGACGAAATGTATCTATTGCGGGTTCTGCCAGGAGGCCTGCCCGGTGGATGCCATCGTCGAGGGCCCCAATTTCGAGTTCGCGACCGAAACCCGCGAAGAACTGTTTTACGACAAACAGAAGCTTCTGGACAACGGCGAACGCTGGGAGGCCGAGATTGCCCGCAACCTTGAACTGGACGCGCCCTACCGATGAGTGATTTCGCCAGACTCTTCGAGCAGATGCTGGAGCAGAGCCACAAGATGGCCCGTGCCTTCAACCCGGCGCTGGAAAGTTTTCAGGTGCAGGGTTTTGACAAGCTGATGCCGACCATGCCCCGCGACTTCATGGAGATGATGTGGGGCAATGCCTTCAACCCCGATGGGCTGGACGCCAAGACCCGCCTTCTGGCGGTTCTGGCCGGGCTGACGGTTCTGGGGGCACAGGCGGATGCGCAATTCAAGCTGACCGTACGGCACGCGCTGGAAGCGGGCGCTACGGAGCGCGAGATTGCAGAAGTGATTTACCAGATGGCCATGCTGGGCGGAATCCCGGCCATGAGCCACGCTCTGGGGCTGGCCCGGAGCGTCTTTGACGCGAATGAGGAGGACCGCACATGAGTGTCGTCGATATCGCATTCTACTGCTTCGCGGGGGTTACGCTGATCTCGGGGCTGTTCGTGGTGCTGTCGCGCAACCCGGTCCATTCGGTCTTGTGGCTGATCACCGCGTTTCTATCGTCGGCTTGCCTGTTCATTCTGCTTGGGGCGGAACTGTTGGCGATGCTGCTGGTGATCGTTTATGTCGGGGCCGTGGCCGTGTTGTTCCTGTTCGTGGTCATGATGCTGGATGTGGACTTCACCGAGCTGAAATCCGAGTTCGTGCGTTATCTGCCGGTGGCGGCGCTGATCGGGGTGGTTTTCCTGATCCAGCTTGGGATGGTTTACGCCGTCTGGGAGCCTGCGCAAAACGCTGCGAACCTGCGGGCCGCGGTCATCTCGGACGCGGAGGCGCACAATACCGCCCACCTGGGTACGCTGATCTATGACGACTACCTGCATTTGTTCCAGGCGGCGGGACTGATCCTGCTGGTGGCGATGATCGGGGCGATCGTGCTGACGCTGCGTCATCGCACGGATGTCAAGCGCCAGGACATCCTGAAGCAGATCTACAGGGATCCGGCCAAGGCGATGGAACTGAAGGACGTGAAACCGGGGCAGGGGCTGTGACCTCGGAGAAGATAACGGGTCTTGGGCCCGGGGGGACTAAATGATCGGACTGGAACATTACCTGACGGTGGCTGCGGCGCTGTTCGTCATCGGGATATTCGGGATCTTCCTGAACAGGAGGAACGTGATCGTGATTTTGATGTCGGTCGAGCTGATGCTGCTGGCTGTCAACATTAACCTTGTGGCGTTCTCGGCCTACCTGAACGACCTTGTCGGGCAGATCTTTACCCTGTTCGTGCTGACCGTCGCTGCCGCCGAAGCCGCGATCGGGTTGGCGATCCTTGTTTGCTTCCACCGCAACAGGGGCACGATCGCGGTGAAGGCCATCAACCTGCTGAAAGGGTAAAGCGCCATGGAAAAGATCATTCTTCTCGCCCCGCTGGTTGGGGCGCTGATCTGCGGGTTCGGCTGGCGCTGGCTGGGTGAAAAGGCCGCGATGTGGACAACCACGACCCTGGTTTTCCTGTCGATGCTGTTTTCGTGGTTCGCGTTCTGGGGCACCGGAGCGGAGGCCGAGCATATCCAGATCCTGCGCTGGATCGACAGCGGGTCCCTGGTTGCGGACTGGTCGATCCGGGTGGACCGCCTGACCACGATCATGCTGATCGTGGTGACGACCGTCTCCGCATTCGTGCATCTTTACAGCTTTGGCTACATGGATCACGATCCGCAGTGGGAAAAGGACGAGCCTTACAAGGCGCGTTTCTTCGCCTACCTGTCTTTCTTCACCTTCACCATGCTGGCGCTGGTCACGGCGGACAACCTCGTACAGCTTTTCTTCGGCTGGGAAGGGGTGGGGCTCGCGTCTTACCTCCTGATCGGGTTCTACTACAAGAAACCCTCCGCCAACGCGGCGGCGATGAAGGCGTTCATCGTCAACCGGGTCGGGGATTTCGGCTTTCTGCTGGGGATCGGTGCGTTGTTCTTCCTTGTGGACAGCGTGCAACTGGATGACATCTTCGCCGCTGCGCCCGCTCTTGCCGAGACGGGGTTCACTTTTCTCAACTGGCAAGTGAACGCGGCCAATGTCGTGGCGGTTCTGCTGTTCATCGGGGCGATGGGGAAATCGGCCCAACTGTTCCTGCACACCTGGTTGCCGGATGCGATGGAGGGGCCCACGCCCGTTTCCGCACTGATCCACGCAGCGACCATGGTCACCGCGGGGGTGTTCCTTGTCAGCCGCATGTCCCCGGTGATCGAATACGCGCCCGAAGCCAAGATGCTGATCGTTCTCGTCGGGGCTTCAACGGCTTTCTTCGCCGCGACTGTGGGCCTGGTGCAAAACGACATCAAGCGCGTGATCGCCTATTCGACCTGTAGCCAGCTTGGCTACATGTTCGTGGCGGCGGGGGTCGGCGTTTATTCGGCGGCCATGTTCCACCTGCTGACGCACGCTTTCTTCAAGGCGCTGCTATTTCTTGGTGCGGGGTCGGTTATCCACGCGATGCATCATGAACAGGACATGCGCAACTATGGCGGCCTCAGGAACAAGATCCCACTGACCTTCTGGGCGATGATGATCGGCACGCTGGCAATCACCGGAGTTGGGATTCCGCTGACCCATATCGGCTTTGCGGGGTTCCTGTCCAAGGATGCGATCATTGAAAGCGCATGGGGCGGCGGATCGATGTTTGCCTTCTGGGCGCTGGTCATCGCGGCCTGTTTCACCAGTTTTTACAGCTGGCGGCTGATGTTCATGACTTTCTGGGGCAAGCCGCGCGGTGACAAGCACGCCCATGAACACGCCCATGAAAGCCCGCGGGTGATGACCATTCCGCTTGGTGTTCTGGCGTTTGGCGCGGTTGTGTCGGGGATGGTGTTCTACAGCGATTTCTTCGGCAGCCACGACGATGTGAACCGCTTCTTTGGCATCCCGTCCCACGAGGTGTCGGCCGATGCGGGCCACGGTACGGCGCCGGCGCATGGTGACGATACCCATGGAGAGCCGCAGGTGAACCCCGGCGCCGGGGCAATCTTCATGGCGCCCGACAACCATGTCATGGATGCGGCGCACCACGCGCCGGCCTGGGTAAAATCCGCGCCTTTCCTTGCGATGCTGCTGGGGCTGGGGACGGCTTACATGTTCTACATCGTCAGCCCGGATCTCCCGCGCCGCACCGCAGAGCAATTCCGGCTGCTCTATCTGTTCCTGCTGAACAAATGGTACTTCGATGAGCTGTACGAAATTCTGTTCGTACGTCCGGCCAAGGCTATCGGCGGCGCACTTTGGAAACGCGGTGACGGCAACATCATCGACGGTTTCATCAACGGGCTGACGATGGGCTTCGTGCCCTTTCTTACCCGTGTCACGGCCCGGATGCAGTCCGGCTATCTTTTCCACTATGCCTTCGCCATGGTTATTGGCGTTGCGCTTCTGATCACCTGGATGTCGCTGACCGGGGGGGCTAAGTAATGGATAACCTTCTTTCCATCGTGACCTTCATCCCGCTGATCGCGGCGCTGATCCTTCTGGTGTTTTTGCGGGGCGAGGATGAGGCGGCCCAGCGCAATGCCAAGTGGCTGGCCCTGGTGGCGACTTCGGCGACTTTCCTCGTGTCGCTTTTCGTGCTGGCGCAGTTCGACCCGAACGACACCGGTTTCCAACTGGTGGAGGAACGGGACTGGCTGCTGGGCCTGAAATACAAGATGGGGGTCGATGGCATCTCGGTTCTGTTCGTGATGCTGACGACATTCCTGATGCCCCTGACGATCGCGGCCTGCTGGAACGTGGAACACCGCGTCAAGGAATACATGGCTGCGTTCCTGATCCTTGAGACGCTGATGCTGGGCGTGTTCACCGCGCTGGATCTGATCCTTTTCTACCTGTTCTTCGAGGGCAGCCTGATCCCGATGTTCCTGATTATCGGCATCTGGGGCGGGAAACAGCGTATCTACGCCGCATTCAAGTTCTTCCTCTACACCTTCCTCGGATCGGTTCTGATGCTGGTAGCGATGTTGGCGATGTATATCGATGCAGGGACGACCGATATCCCGACACTGCTGAACCATCAGTTCAGCGCGGACAGCTACACGGTCGCCGGGCGCGAAATTCTGGGCGGGATGCAGACGCTGATGTGGTTCGCCTTTTTCGCCAGTTTCGCGGTCAAGATGCCGATGTGGCCGGTGCATACCTGGCTGCCGGATGCCCACGTTCAGGCCCCGACGGCGGGGTCGGTCATCCTGGCGGCGATCTTGCTGAAGATGGGGGGGTATGGGTTCTTGCGGTTCTCGCTGCCGATGTTCCCGGTCGCATCTGACCTGTGGGGGCCGCTTGTCTTGTGGTTGTCGGTCATCGCCATCGTTTACACATCGCTTGTTGCCTTGGCGCAGACGGACATGAAGAAACTGATCGCGTACTCCTCTGTCGCGCATATGGGCTATGTGACCATGGGGATCTTCGCGGCCAACCAGCAAGGTGTGGAGGGGGCGATCTTCCAGATGCTCAGCCACGGGTTCGTTTCGGGCGCCCTGTTTCTGTGCGTCGGCGTCATCTATGACCGGATGCACACGCGCGAGATCGACGCCTATGGCGGCCTGGTCAACCGCATGCCGGTTTATGCGCTGGTCTTCATGCTGTTCACCATGGCGAATGTCGGTCTGCCGGGCACTTCGGGCTTCGTGGGGGAATTCCTGACAATCGTGGGCGTGTTCCAGGTCAATACCTGGGTAGCGTTTTGTGCGGCGACCGGGGTGATCCTGTCGGCCTCCTACGCGCTGTGGCTGTATCGCAGGGTAACGCTTGGGGCGTTGCTCAAGGAAAGCCTGCGCTCTATTTCCGACATGACCCTGCGCGAGCGTGCGATCTTCGCACCGCTTGTGGTGATGACGCTTCTGCTGGGCGTTTATCCCGCGCTTGTCACCGATATCACCGGGCCCTCGGTCGAGGCGCTTGTTTCCAGTTACCAGACGGCTCTGGCCGAGGCCGACGCCGCCCTGCGGCTGGCCCAGAATTGAGAGGGACCGTGATGAACCCTTCCGAACTGACAGTTCTTCTCCCCGAGATCGTTCTGGCCACCTATGCGATGCTGGCGCTTCTGGTCGCGGTTTACACCGGCAAGGATCGCCTGGCACCGCTGCTGGTCTGGGGCACGGCCGGGGTATTCTTTGCACTTGCACTCTGGATCGGCGCGTCGGCGGGCGGGGTGAAGACGGCCTTCTCCTCTGCCTTCATCGATGACGGCTTCGCGCGCTTTGGCAAGGTCGTGATCCTGCTGTCGGCAGGGGCGGTATTGTTGATGAGCACCGACTACATGCGCCGCGCAGGGGCCTTGCGGTTCGAATATCCGGTGCTTGTTGCGCTTTCGGTGGTCGGCATGATGGTCATGGTGTCTTCGGGCGATCTGATGACCCTCTATATGGGGCTGGAGTTGCAATCCCTGGCGCTTTACGTGGTTGCCGCGATGCGCCGCGACAGCGCCAGGTCGACCGAGGCGGGCCTGAAATATTTCGTTCTCGGGGCGCTCAGTTCCGGACTTTTGCTTTACGGAGCGTCACTCGTCTACGGCTACGCGGGAACGACGGTCTTTTCGGGAATACTCTCCACGCTGGGCGAGGGGCAGATGCCTTTGGGCCTGCTTGTCGGGTTGGTTTTCCTTGTGACGGGGATGGCCTTCAAGGTGTCCGCCGTGCCGTTCCACATGTGGACCCCCGATGTTTATGAAGGCGCGCCAACGCCCGTGACTGCGTTCTTCGCAACAGCGCCCAAGATGGCGGCGATGGCGCTGTTCGCCCGTGTCATGCACGATGCCTTTGGGGCCGTTCCGGGCGACTGGGGGCAGATCGTGGCCGTCCTGGCGCTGCTGTCGATGGCGTTGGGGGCCGTGGCCGGGGTTGGCCAGCGTAACATCAAGCGGCTGATGGCCTATTCCTCAATCGCGCATATGGGCTTTGCGCTGATGGGCCTTGCCGCGGGGACCGCGATGGGGGTCCAGGCGGTTCTGGTTTACATGGTCATCTACGTGATCATGAGCGTCGGCACCTTCGCCTTTATCCTGAGCATGGAAAAAGACGGCCAGCCGGTTACCGATATCCGCAGCCTGAACATGTTTTCACGGGTACAGCCGGGCAAGGCGCTGGCCGTCGCGGTGTTGATGTTCTCGATGGCAGGGGTGCCGCCGCTGGTGGGATTTTTCGGAAAGTTCTACGTGGTCAAGGCCGCGGTGGATGCCGGCTTGGTCTGGCTGGCGGTCGCGGGGGTCGTAGCTTCGGTGATCAGCGCCTTCTATTACCTGCGTATCGTCTATTACATGTATTTCGGTCAGGAGACGGATGAGGCCATAGACGGCGGTATGTCGCGCGTGCTGTGGAGCATGTTGATGCTCTCGGCCTTTGCGATGGTTGCGGGGGTGGTCAACCTCTTCGGCATCGAAGGGCTGGCGCTGGCGGCGGCACAGACCCTTGTCAACTGAACCCGGAGGCTGGCACTGGCCGGCAGGGTACGACCTGATCTTGCTGGATGAGGTCGGAAGTACCATGGCAGAGGCCCGTCGCAGGGGTCCTGTTCTGGACCGACCCACATGGATTGCCGCGCGCCGCCAGACGGCGGCGGTAGGGCGGCGGGGCCGGAAGTGGATTGCCCCCGAGGGCAATCTTTACGCGACGCTTGTTTTCGCCCCGGACTGTTCCGCGGCGCAGGCGGCGTTGTATTCCTTCGTAGCGTCTTATTCGCTCTATGCGACGCTTCTGGCTTATGTCGATAGCCCGGCCACTATCGCATTGAAATGGCCCAACGATGTTCTGGTGGGGGGGGGGAAGGTTGCCGGCATCCTGCTGGAAAGCGATGGTACGGCGGGGCAGGTCACCCGGCTTGCGGTTGGAATCGGGGTGAACCTGAACCATGCGCCGGACCCGGCGGGGCTGGAACCCGGGGCCTTGCCACCCGCACGGGTGGCCGGATCCGGAGATCCGATCGATCCACTGGAATTCCTGGCTTTCCTTGCGGAACATTTCGCGGTGCAGGCCCGCTTTTTCCGGACCCATGGGTTTGGCCCCCTGCGCGGGGCGTGGCTTGACCGCGCGGCGCGGCTGGGCGACACGATCACCGCCCGTCTGCCGGGGGAAGACGTCACCGGACGGTTCGAGACGGTAGACATGAATGGATGTCTCGTTTTGCAAACGGCCAGGGGGTCACGCAGCATTGCTGCGGCGGATGTGTTTTTCCAGGAAAGGCGCTGCCCATGATTTTGTGCATCGATTGCGGAAACACCAATACCGTCTTTTCCATCTGGGACGGGGTGCGGTTCCTGTGCACTCTGCGGACCTCGACCGAGCATCAGCGTACCGCAGATCAGTATTACGTCTGGTTTTCGACCCTGATCCAGCATCATGGCATCAGGACGGACATCACCGATGTCATCATTTCGTCCACCGTGCCGCGTGTGGTGTTCAATCTGAGGGTTTTCGCGGACAGGTATTTCAGGGCCCGTCCGCTGGTCGTGGGAAAACCGGATTGCCTGTTGCCGAGCCCTCCGAGGGTGGATGCGGGGACAAATGTCGGGCCGGACCGCCTGGTAAATGCCGCAGGTGCCTTTGACCGCCACGGGGGCAATCTGATCGTGGTGGATTTCGGGACCGCCACCACTTTCGATGTGGTCGCCCATGACGGGGCTTATGTGGGCGGGGTGATTGCGCCGGGGGTAAACCTGTCGCTGGAGGCACTGCACGCTTCGGCTGCGGCGCTGCCCCATGTCGATGTGACCCGCCCGCCCACGGTCATTGGCACCAACACGGTCGATTGTATGCAATCGGGCGTATTCTGGGGGTATGTCGGTCTGGTTCGGGGTGTCCGGGATCGTATTCGTGCAGAATATGGCCAACCTATGCGTGTTATCGGCACAGGCGGGCTGGCGTCATTGTTCGCGCAGGGAGATGTGCTATTTGACCTCATCGAAGACGATCTGACCATGCATGGCCTGACCGTCATCCATGCCTACAACAAAGAACACGGGGCGATATGAGCAAGGAAAGACTGATCTACCTTCCCCTGGGCGGCGCCGGGGAAATCGGCATGAATGCCTATGTTTACGGCTATGGGCGCGAAGGGCAGGAACGCCTGATCCTCGTGGATCTGGGGGTGACCTTCCCGGACATGGATACAACGCCGGGGGTGGACCTGATCTTCGCCGATATCGGCTGGCTGGCCGCGCGCGCCGACCGGTTGGAGGCCATCTTTATCACCCATGCGCATGAGGACCACGTCGGCGCGGTGGGGCATCTGTGGCAACGCCTGCGGGTGCCGGTCTATGCCCGTCCGTTCACCGCCAACCATGCGGCCCGCAAGATGCAGGAACAGGGCAATGACCCCGCACAGGTCAAACCTGTGCAGGCCTGGCCTGAGCGTATCAAGGCCGGACCGTTCGAGGTGTCGTTCCTGCCGGTGTCGCATTCCATCCCTGAAAGTGCGGGGCTGGTGATCGATACGCCGGTCGGGCGCATCGTGCATACCGGCGATTTCAAGCTCGACCCGACGCCGGTTCTGGGCGATCCGTTCGATCCGGCCCTGTGGGGGGAGGTCGTCAGGGCCGGCGTCAAGGTGCTGACCTGCGACTCCACCAATGTCTTCTCTCCCAATCCGGGCCGATCGGAAGCAAGTCTTGCCCCCGCCATACGCCAGTTGGTGGCGCGCTCCTCGGGAATGTTCGTGGCCACGACGTTTGCTTCCAATATCGCGCGGCTTAAAACACTGGCGGAGGCGGGGCAGGCTGCGGGCCGCTCTGTCTGCCTGTTGGGGCGTGCCATGCGCCGGATGATCGAAGCCGGGGTCGAAAGTGGCGTCCTGACCGATTTCCCGAAAACCGTTTCCCCCGAAGAGGCCGGGAATATCCCGCGCGAAAGTCTGATGCTGATCGTCACGGGCAGCCAGGGCGAACGGCGCGCAGCGTCGGCACAGCTTTCCCGCGGCAAATACATGGGCCTTACCCTGAAAGAGGGGGACAGCTTCCTGTTTTCCTCTAAAACCATTCCGGGCAACGAACGCGGCGTGCTGCGTATCGTCAACGCGTATTCCGAGATGGGTGTGGATGTCATCGATGACGGGGCGGACCTGTACCACGTGTCTGGCCATGCAAACCGGCCCGATCTGGCACGTATTCACAAGCTGATAGCGCCTCGGGTGGTGGTGCCCATGCATGGCGAACATCGCCACCTGCGCGAACATGTCAAGCTGGCCGAAGAAAACGGGCTGAACGCTATCGTCGCCCCAAATGGGACGATGCTGGATCTCACCGGCGATACCCCGAAGGTGGCTGAGTTCGTTGAGACCGGACGGACCTATCTGGACGGATCTGTTCAGATCGGTGCGCTGGACGGGGTGGCCCGTGATCGTATCCGCATGGCGCTGAACGGCCATGCCGTGGTCACCGTCGTGATCGACGAGAACGATGAACCGCTGGGTGAGCCATGGGTCGATCTCAAGGGGCTGGCGGAAACAGGCAAGAGCAACGTGCCGCTGGCCGATATTCTCGAGGCGGATCTGGAGCAGTTTCTCGGTCGTGCGTCGGAGGATACGCTGGGGGACGACGACAAGATCGAAGACGCTATGCGCCGCATCCTGCGCCAGAGCGCGGAGCGGGAAATCGGCAAGAAGCCCGAAGTTACCGTTATCGTCAGCCGCCTGACCACCTGACGGCGGCTTTTCCCTGTTCGCCTATTCGGCGGTTTCCCCGGCGGCGGTTCTGAAGGAACGTAACAGAAAGGCCGGAACGTGGTCTCCCATTCCGACAACGGGGGCCTCCCTGCGCGGGGCCCTTGAACGTTTCTCCTGTGGCGGGTCTGTACGCGGCGCGGAATCCCGCTTTTCCTCCCGTTTTCGGGGAGGCATCCGCGCCTCATCCGTCCTTACGGATTTCGGGCCCTTTTCGGATTGGGGCGCCCCTGTCAGGGGACTTTCAAGGCGCGGGATTTCATTGCCGATCAGTTTTTCGATGTCCGCCAACCATTTCTGATCATGCGGGACGCAGATCATCAGTGCCTTGCCCTTGCGTCCGGCCCGGCCCGTACGACCAATCCGGTGGACGTAATCTTCTGCATGGCTTGGGACGTCGTAGTTGAACACGTGGCTGACACTGGGCACATCCAGTCCTCGCGCCGCAACGTCCGAAGCGCATAGAAATTGCAGTTTTCCTTCGCGGAAGGAGTCCAGCGTGCGCATCCGCTGGGACTGGTCGAGGTCGCCATGAATCGGCGCGGCATTGTAGCCGTGTTTGCAAAGCGACTTGGCAACGATATCGACTTCGGTCTTGCGGTTGCAGAAGATGATGGCGTTGGTGCAGGACGCGCCTTCCCGGTCGATCAGACTGCGCAGAAGGGCACGCTTTTCCTTGGCCTGACGGTCCTTGCGGCTGGCGGTGTAAAGCACCACTCCTTGCGTGATGTTCTCGCCGGTGGTGGCAGCCCGGGCAACCTCGATTTTCTCGGGCGCGGAAAGGAAGGTGTTGGTGATGCGCTCGATCTCCGGTGCCATGGTGGCACTGAAAAACAGCGTTTGCCGGGTGAAGGGCGTCAGTTGAAAAATACGCTCGATATCGGGTATGAAGCCCATGTCAAGCATCCGGTCGGCTTCGTCCACAACCATGATCTGGACCCCGGTCAGCAACAACTTGCCACGTTCGAAATGATCCAGCAGCCGGCCCGGCGTTGCGATCAGGACATCCACCCCCTTGTCGATAAGTGCATCCTGTTCCTTGAAGCTGACCCCACCGATCAGCAATGCCTTGGTCAGGCGGGTGTTTCTGGCATAAATATCAAAGTTTTCAGCCACCTGTGCCGCCAGTTCGCGTGTCGGCGCCAGAACGAGGCTGCGGGGCATCCGTGCGCGGGCACGCCCACGCCCCAGAAGCGTGATCATCGGCAAAACGAAACCGGCTGTCTTTCCAGTGCCCGTTTGGGCAATTCCCAAAACATCGCGGCCAGCCAGCGCAGGCGGAATGGCCCCGGCCTGAATGGGTGTCGGCTTCTCATAGCCGGCAGCAGCAATTGCGGAAAGCACCTTGGGGTCCAACCCCAAATCGGCAAAACTTGACATGAATATCCTTCGCGTATCTGCGGCAAGGTCTTGGCCGCCAGTTCACGCGGCCTGATCGGCCGGATTGCCGATCTTTCATAATGGCCTTGGCATAGGTCAACATGAGCCTTTCGTCAAGCAACCCAAAATGGCGGTGCGGCATTCGCCGGCGGATGGGGGCGCTGCCCCCAGCGCGCAAGCGCGCCCCCCCCGGGATATTTGGCCAAAGCAATTCTTTCGTGTGTTGCGGTGTCTTGCTTTGGTCAAAATATCCGCGCCGCAGGCAGCCCGCATCGCGGGCTATAGTAGCAACCTCCAGATCAGGATCATCTCTGGCAGCACGACAAGGTAACCCAGAAGGCCGATCAATCCGTCCCGGCTGGACAGGCCAATACCGATCAGAAGAACATGCATAGACATGAGAAACGGCAGGCCGGGGATAAATCCGATGAGAATATTGATTGCGCCGGTTACAATCAGGATCACGGCAATGATCTTCAGCATTACGGGGCTGTCGATGAGAATGGTAGCGCGGGGCGCGATCATCGGGCGCAGCCGAAGCACCCACGGTTGGGCGCGCGATATCGAAGCGATCAGAAGGTGGGAGGGCAATTCTACTTTTCGCAGACGCGACGGAAACCACAGATGTGTGCTTCCGACAGCCATTCGCGACCCGATCAGAATAAGAAACACGCCGACGATTCCGGGCATGCCGGGGACCATGCCCACCGGCAGGATCAGAAAGGCGGACAGAATAACCAGAAGTGGCCCGAAGCCGCGCGACCCGAGCGTGTCTATCAATCTTCCCAGAGACACCTGTTCAGTTGCCAAGGCGATGTCGGAGAGTTCTTCCAACAAGGTGGCGATGATCCAGTCACTGCGGAGGTTGCTCATCCCTTTTGGGCTCTTGCGGCTGGCGGGAAAGGGAAGGCGCGGCAGCGCGCCCCGGCGGCTCATCCGTTTTCAGATCGGCGCTGCCGGGCGTAAAATCAAGGTTTTTCAGTGTCGCGGGCAGTGTGGATCAGACCTGCATCTCTTTCGTGGTGCTGAGTGTCAGGTCGGGGTGGTCGCGCGCGATACGATCGATGTCCCATTGCAGGCGGGTCATGTAAACGATGTCTCCATCGTTGTCGGTAGCGATATGGCCCTTGTTCTTTGACACGAAACCTTCCACGGCGGCCTTTTCTCCGTGCACCCACCGGGCGGAGGTAAACTGCGTCGGCCCGAACCTCACAGGCAGGCCGTATTCGATCTCGATCCGGCTGGCCAGAACCTCGAATTGCAGGGCGCCGACAACGCCGACGATGAAACCCGAGCCGATCATCGGTTTGAATACTTTGGCTGCGCCTTCTTCGGCGAACTGCATCAGCGCCTTGTCGAGATGTTTGGCCTTCATCGGATCTCCGGCGCGGCAGCTTTGCAGCAACTCGGGTGCGAAGCTGGGGATCCCGGTCACCCGCAGGGCTTCGCCTTCGGTCAGGGTGTCGCCGATGCGCAACTGACCGTGGTTGGGAATGCCGATGATGTCGCCCGCCCAGGCCTCCTCGGCGAGTTCGCGGTCGGAGGCGAGAAACAGGACGGGATTTGAAACCGCCATCGGTTTTTTCGTTCTGACGTGGTTCAGTTTCATCCCGCGCCTGAAATGGCCCGATGCCATGCGCACAAAGGCTACCCTGTCGCGGTGCTTGGGGTCCATATTCGCCTGAACCTTGAAAACAAAGCCGGTGACTTTGGGCTCTTCGGGGGCGATCTGGCGCGGTTCGGCCGCCTGTATTTGCGGTTCGGGGCCGTAGGTGCCGATGCCGTTCATCAGTTCCTTGACGCCAAAGGAATTGATCGCCGATCCGAACCAGATCGGCGTCATGTGACCTTCCAGCACCGCTTTCGGGTCCAGCGCAGGCAAAAGCTCGCGCGCCATCTCCACTTCTTCTATCAGCTTTTCGCGCAAGGGGCCGGGGATGTGTTCCGCCAGCCTTGGGTCGTCGAGGCCCTCGATACGGATCGATCCGGCAACGCGATTCCGGTCGGCCCGGTCCATCAGTTCCAGCCGGTTGCAAAGCAGGTCATAACAGCCGAGGAAATCGCGCCCCATGCCGATGGGCCAACTGGCCGGGGTTACGTCGATGGCCAGGTTCTCCTGGATTTCGTCGATGATCTCGAAAGTGTCGCGGCTTTCCCGGTCCATCTTGTTGCAGAACGTCAGGATCGGCAGGTCGCGCAGACGGCAGACTTCGAAAAGCTTGCGGGTCTGGCTTTCGACGCCCTTCGCCCCGTCGATTACCATGACCGCGGCGTCCACTGCGGTGAGCGTGCGATAGGTATCTTCGGAAAAGTCGCTGTGGCCGGGGGTATCGACAAGGTTGAATCGGTAGCCGTCATAGTCAAAAGACATCGCCGAGGCCGATACCGAAATCCCGCGATCCTGCTCCATCTTCATGAAGTCAGACCGGGTGCGCCGGGCTTCGCCCTTGGCACGGACCTGGCCCGCCATCTGGATCGCCCCGCCGAACAGAAGGAATTTTTCTGTCAGGGTGGTTTTTCCCGCATCCGGGTGCGAAATAATGGCAAAGGTCCGCCGCCGGGCGATTTCGGCGGGCAGGGTGGGGCGGTTATGGGCGGTGTCCAGCATGGGCGGGATATAACCGGGCGCTGCGGGCGGTGCAATCTTCCGTTCGCATGCGCGCCGGGGGGTGTATCTTCTTGCCGCATCGGGGCGGATCGGCTTGGGCGGTGCAGACGGCAAAAGGCGAGATGCCCTGTTTGTCCAAGTCGTGCCACTTTCAGGGACGAGTCGCCGGGGGCAAAAATCGTCTCGTCCGGCGGTGAAGGTTCAAAAAAGGAGGCAGCCACGTGAAAACCATACTTGTGACGAACCGAAAGGGCGGTTGTGGCAAGACCATGGCGGCGATTACGCTGGCTGCGGCCCTTTCCGAAGGGGGATGGCGTGTGGCGCTGGCGGATGCGGACCCGCAGGGATCGGCGCTGAAATGGGCTGCCCGCCGCCCCAAGGGGGTGGCGAAGGTCAAGGCGCTTGACTGGTCGGGGGCGTCGCTCAAGATCCCAAAGTCCACGGACTGGCTGATCGTGGACAGCCCCGGCGGTCTCGGCCGGGCAGAGACCGGGGATCTGGTGGCGGAGACCAAGGTGATCCTGATGGCGGTGATGCCTTCCGTTTTCGATGCCGGGGCCGCCGCGACGTTTCATGAAGACCTGGGCCGGTTCAAGCGGGTACGCAAGGGCAAGGCCGGGGTGGCGGTTTTGGCCAACCGGGTGCGGCCGCGCACCCGTGCATTGGCGCGGTTGAGGGCTTTGCTGGATGAAATTGGCGCCCCGCCGCTCGCGGAAATTTCCGAGCGATCCGTCTATGACGATCTGGCGGTGGAGGGCTTGGCGCTGTTTGATTCGCGGCTGAAGACGCATGCGGGCGCGCGCGCGCAGTGGAGGCCGGTTCTGGAGATGTTGTTGGCCTGAGCCGTCTTAATGTGCGGTCTTGTCAGCCCGGTGTTGCCAGTGGGTGAGGACATCGGTGGGCCATGTCGCTGCCTGCGGATCGGTGCGGGTCACGACGGGCACATGCTCGGCATAGATGACCGTCGGGGTTTCGAAGATCAGCTCGAAATACTCGACAGCCCCGCCTTCGCGCAGAAAAATGAACCGGTCGTCGCGCATCGTGCCCGCCCTCAGAAACGAGTCTGTCAGCGCGATCTGCGGATCGTCGAACGCCTCCTCCAGCAAGACGGGCTGGTTTTGGCTGACAACGAGATCTCCGCAGTTGCCAAGGGTGCCGGCGGAAATCACCACGGGCGCGGTCCTGCCCGTGGCCGGGTGTTTGGTGCTTTTTATCTGGTTCAGCGCACGGGCGCCCGTATCCCGGGTCTTGAGACGATCGCCGGGTGCGAGCGCCTCAACCGGGCGGAACGACCCGTCTTCAAGTGCGATCCGGCAGCCGCGGGCAAGCCCCATGATTTCAGCGTTTTCCAGTGAAATCGGCGCCGGATCATGGCAGATGTGGATCAGGGTGTAGGGGCGCGCCGCCTGCATCGGACGCAGCGGCAACAGGCAGGCACGGCCTTTGGTGGCATCGCCCACCCGAAGCACTGCGAGTTCCGCCATGTCGGCCTGTGGGCTCATCAGG
The DNA here is from genome assembly GCF_003046545.1 of Rhodovulum imhoffii. Taxonomy (GTDB): domain Bacteria; phylum Pseudomonadota; class Alphaproteobacteria; order Rhodobacterales; family Rhodobacteraceae; genus Rhodovulum; species Rhodovulum imhoffii. The sequence continues at coordinate 218,147 of NZ_QAAA01000001.1, forward strand.
GTCAGGCAGGCTTCCAGCCGAATTTTCGTGCCGGTCGGGCCGAGTTCGCTTTTGTCTTCAGTCAGGGCGGGGGTGGTCGTGTTCAGGGCGGCGGTGAACGCATTCAGGGGCAGGTCAATCCCCCGCGTGCCGGGGCACATGCGGTAGACGTCCCCCACGAAGGGGTGCGATGCGGCCAGAGTCTCGCCGAGATGTACCCCTTCCACCACACGAAACGCATCGGCGGGCCAGACCTGCCAGTGGCTCAGGGAGGGGAAGGCGAAATGATCCAGGAGCGTCATATGAATTCGGTCGATGCCTGAAAAGGAGACGAGTGTATATCTGTGAACCTTTATTGTAAAAACAGGCTTTTAGGTCAAGTTTTCTTTCCGTAAAATGATTTTACCTGTCCTAAAAGACAGGAATTTTCATTTCCACTACCCGCCCCGCGTGCGCCGGCTTCGGGTGCCCGCCTCAGGGGTGTAAAAGGGGGCGGGTGGCAGTGCGGAAGGAGAGGACATGGATCTTGGGATTCGCGGAAGGCGGGCGCTGGTTTGCGCGTCGTCGAAAGGGCTGGGGCTGGGCTGTGCACGGGCGCTGGCCGACGCCGGGGCCGACCTCGTGATGAATGCCCGCAGTGCCGGGCCGCTGGAGGCTGCGGCCGAAAGCCTGCGCACCACGTATGGCACCACGGTCGTCACGGTGGCCGCCGACATCACAGACGAAAGCGACCGGGCGCAGGTGCTGGAGATTGCCGGATCGGTGGATATCCTGGTGACCAATGCGGGCGGGCCGCCGCCGGGGCTTTGGCAGGACTGGGAGCGGGAGGATTTCATTCGTGCGCTCGATGCCAACATGCTGACCCCCATCGCCCTGATGAAGGCGCTGGTTCCGGGTATGATGGAGCGCGGCTGGGGCCGGGTGGTCAACATCACCAGCCAGTCGGTCAAGGCGCCGGTCCCGGTGCTGGGGTTGTCGAACTCTGCCCGCGCAGGGTTGACCGGATATGTCGCGGGCACTGCGCGCCAGGTTGCCCCTTACGGGGTGACGATCAACAACCTGTTGCCGGGTCTGCACGCCACGGACCGGGCCGACGCCCTGGATCGGGCCGTCGCCGAGACCGGGGGGATTTCCCTCGACGAGGCCCGCGCGCAACGATTTGCCACCATACCCGCCCGCCGGTACGGGACGCCCAAAGAATTCGGCGCTGCCTGCGCTTTCCTGTGTTCGCAACATGCGGGGTTCATCGTGGGGCAGAATATCCTGCTGGATGGCGGGGCTGTGAACGCGACGCTTTAGGAAAGGTGGTTGCAGTCCCCCTTTAAATTCCGATAGTTTTAATCGGAGATAAGCACGAGGCAGGCCGTGACCCCCCAACCAAGGCTGGAAATCCGCAACATCACCCGATGCTTCAATGGCCGCGCGGTGGTCGATGACGTGTCGCTGAAGGTGATGCCGGGGCAGGTGACCTGTCTTCTGGGGCCGTCGGGATGCGGCAAGTCAACCACGCTGCGGATCATTGCCGGAGTGGACATGCAGGACAGCGGCGAAATTTACATCGACGGCAATCTGATCTGCGACACCGTTTACCGTGTTCCACCGGAGCGGCGCTCGGTCGGGCTGATGTTTCAGGATTTTGCGTTGTTCCCGCATCTGAGCGTGGCGGAAAACGTCGCTTTCGGCCTGGTCGGGGCCAGGGCGCAAAAGCGTGCCCGGGTGGAAGAATTGCTCACGCGTGTGGATCTGATCGGCTACATCGACGCCTTTCCCCACCAGCTTTCGGGGGGGGAGCAGCAGCGTGTCGCCCTGGCCCGTGCGCTGGCCCCGCGTCCCAGAATAATGCTGATGGATGAGCCGTTCTCCGGTCTCGACAACCGCTTGCGCGATGAAATCCGTGATGACACGCTTAGTGTTTTGAAGGAAGAAGGGGCGGCGGTTCTTCTGGTGACCCATGAACCGGACGAGGCCATGCGCATGGCCGATGAGATCGCCCTGATGCGCGGCGGACGGATTGTACAGCAGGGGGCGCCCTACAACCTTTACAATGCGCCGGTGGATCGTGCCGCCGCCGCATTTTTTAGTGATATCAATGTGATAAACGGAAAGGTTCACGGCCTTTTGACGGAAACGCCCTTCGGGCGCTTTCTGACCCCTGCGATCCCCGATGGTTCAGACGTGGATATTATCATCCGTCCCCAGCACATCCGCATCGACCTTGACCGTAACGGTCGTGGCCCCAGCCCGACGGAGGAAAACGGCGTTGCGGCCCGCGCCCATGTGCACCGGGCACGTTTCATGGGAAATGAAAGCCTTGTCGAATTCCGCATGGAGGCCGATGGCACGGTTCTCAAAGCGACGGTGCCGGCGGTTTTCCTGCCGAAACCGGGCACGCCGATGTGGCTGATGATCCGGCGTGACCGGTGTTTCGTGTTTCCGTCGGTTCAGCCCACCTGAACCGGCGCGCCGGAGGCCATGTCGGTTCCGACATAGGGTTTATGTGCGGCCTTCCACGCGGCGAAGCCCCCTTCCAGGTGAGCGGCGCGTTCATGTCCGGCGGCCAGGCAGGCCTCGGCCACCTTGCGAGAGCGCACGCCCGATCCGCAATGGAACACCAGCTGTTTGCTGCCGCCTTCGGGCAGGAAGGACGTGTCGAACGCCGCCATCGGCAGCAAAAGCGCGCCGCGGATATATTCGAACATGTATTCGGGCGGGGTGCGCACATCGATCAGTACGATGACGTTCTTTTCCAGCGCCTGTTGCAGGTCGTTGCAATCCCAGTGTTCCAGGGTTTTTCCGTTGATATCTTCACTGTGCATGGGGATCTCCTTGGATAGGCGAGTTGGGCGAATGCGCCGCCTCGGGCAATAAATCGCGGGGCGCGGGTGCAAAAGGGGCTTTGATCCGGGCGCGTAAGCCAATACATGTGACAGACGGAATCCGTATCTGGGCCGGGCCCGCCGCCCGCCCGCAGGGAGAAGACCATGCTGAACAATATCGGCCTTCCGGGGCTGCTTCTCATTGCCGTTGTCGTTCTGGTGCTTTTTGGCCGGGGCAAGATCTCATCCCTCATGGGAGAGGTGGGCAAGGGCATCACCGCCTTCAAGAAGGGCGTGCGCGAAGAAACGGAAGAGGCGGCGAAAAGTCTCGAAAGCGCACGAGACGTGACGCCCGAGGAAACCGGCAGGCAGAAAGACGAGGCGTAAGCCCCGGGGCATCTCATGTTTGATCTTGGCTGGACCGAACTTCTGGTCATCGGCATTGTCGCGCTGATCGTGGTGGGGCCGAAAGACCTGCCGGGGCTGTTTCGAACGCTGGGGCGGTTCACCGCCAAGGCGCGCAATATGGCGCGTGAATTTCAGCGCGCGATGGATCAGGCCGCCGACGAGGCGGGTGTCAAGGAAACCGCGGAGGAGTTGCGCGATATCGCCGACCCCCGCAAGATGGGACTCAACGCGCTGGGCGATGCGGCCGAGAAATTCGAAAAATGGCAGCCACCCAACCCGGCCCGTGGCCCCGCCACCGCCGAGATGACCGAGGAACGCGCTGCCAAGGCCGAAAAAATCCGCGCTGCCGCCGCCGAGAAAGCCGCCGCCCGTCAGGCCGCCGATGCCGCCGATCCCGAGAGAGACGCATGAGCGAAGACGATCTGGACCAAAGCGCGGCGCCGCTGATTGAGCATCTGGCTGAACTGCGTACCCGGCTGATTTATTCCGTCGCGGGGTTCGTTGTGGCGATGGTGGCGTGTTTCACGGTCTGGAACCCGGCGTTCAACATCCTCACCCGACCGATCTGCGGCGCGCTGGCAGAGCGGGGTCAGGATTGCGGGCTTTACCTCATCAAGTTGCAGGAGGGGTTCTTCGTCGCCATCCAGATTTCGCTTCTGGGCGGTTTCGCGCTCGCCTTTCCGTTGATCGCGTTCCAGATGTGGCGTTTCGTGGCGCCGGGGCTTTACAGGTCCGAAAAGCAGGCCTTCCTGCCCTTTTTGCTGGCCTCTCCGTTGATGTTCTTTCTTGGGGCGTCTTTCGCTTATTTTGTGGTCATCCCGCTGGCATTCGATTTTTTCTTGAACTTCCAGCAGGTTGGGCAGCTTGAAGCCGGGGGCGAAAGTGCCACCGCGGGTATCACCTTTCAGGGGTCCGTGCAGGAATACCTGTCTTTGACCATCAAGTTCATCCTGGCCTTCGGGCTGTGTTTTCAGCTTCCGGTGCTTCTGACGTTGATGGGGAAGGCGGGGTTGGTCTCTGCACTGGGGCTTGCGACGGTCCGCAAATACGCGGTTGTCGGGATCCTGGTGCTGGCGGCTCTGGTGACGCCGCCGGACGTGATTACTCAGGTCATCCTGTTCGTGGTGGTTTACGGCCTGTATGAGGTCTCGATCCTGTTGGTCCGCCGGGTGGAACGCAAGCGTGAGGCGGAACTGCGCGCGCAAGGCCTTTGGTTCGATGATGAAGAGGATCTCGAAGAATCCGGGGCCGAGCGCCGATGACGGACCCGCTGATCCGCATCGCCCAGGCGCTGGAGCGACTTCGCCCCGCGCCCGCCAGTGTCCCCGATTTCGAGGCCGCCGAGGCCTTCGTGTGGCGCACTTTTCCCGATGGCCTTGCACCTGTTGCACAGGTAAACCGGGTGGATCTGGCGTTGTTGCGGGGCATCGACCGCGCCCGGGATACGCTTCTGGCCAATACCCGCCATTTCGCGCAAGGGCTTCCGGCCAACAATGCGCTGCTGTGGGGCGCGCGGGGTATGGGGAAGTCCAGCCTCGTCAAGGCTGCGCACGCGCAGATATTGGACGAGGGGCACGCGGTGAAGCTGGTTGAGATCCAGCGTGAGGATCTGCCGTCGATCGGGCGTCTTCTGGGGCTTTTGCGCGCGGCGCCGCATCGCTTCGTGTTGTTTTGCGATGATCTTTCGTTTTCTCATGATGACCAGCATTACAAGTCGCTCAAGGCGGTACTGGACGGTGGGGTGGAGGGGCGCCCGGGGAACGTGGTGTTCTACGCCACCTCGAACCGGCGTCACCTGATGCCCCGCGACATGATCGAGAATGAGCGCGGCTCCGCCATCAACCCATCCGAGGCGGTGGAAGAGAAAGTTTCCCTTTCGGACAGGTTCGGTCTCTGGCTGGGCTTTCACGCCTGCGACCAGGATGAATTCCTCGCCATGATCGAAGGTTACTGTCTGGCCTATGGGGTTGAGATCGAGCCTGCCGTGTTGCGCTCCGAGGCGATCGAGTGGCAGGCCACGCGCGGCGCGCGCTCTGGCCGGGTGGCGTGGCAGTATTTCACCGATCTTGCGGCGCGCAGGGGCGTACGGCTTTAATCCGGTGTTTTCTTCGCTGACGAATTCAGCTAATCACAAAGGGCTTTGGTGTCCGGCGTTGCCGGACGAAAAGGGAACGCGGTGCGCCTTTGGCAATTCCGCGGCTGCCCCCGCAACTGTAGGCGGAGAGCGCGGCTGACAACGCCACTGGGAAACCGGGAAGGCCAGCCAAGCGACGACCCGCAAGCCAGGAGACCTGCCAGGGCATTCACCCTTTCCGGGCGCGGGGCGCGCCAAGGAAGCGGCCAGACCGCAGAGGTGATACACACCGTCTGCGGGGAATCCCGCTGAATGTCACAGGGGGAAACATGGCTGGCAAACCTTCCCTGCTCAGATCCGGGTCCGCCGTGCCGCTGGCGCTGGGCGGGGGCGTGGCGTTTTTGTTTGTGGCCTCGCTTCTGGTCGGGCCAGCGGGGCTGCGGGTGGACCAAAGCCTGACGGCGCTGATATCCGGACAGGGGGATGCCGCCGTTCTGGTGATGCGCGAAATCCGCCTGCCGCGTGCCATTCTCGCGGTCCTGGTGGGGGCAAGCCTGGGGCTTTCGGGGGCGGCGCTGCAAGGGTATCTGCGCAACCCGCTGGCGGAGCCGGGCCTGATCGGCGTTTCTGCCTCGGCGGCGCTGGGCGCGGTTCTGGCGCTGCAAACCGGGCTCGCAGCCAGTTTCGTGCTGGCCTTGCCCTTGATGGCGCTTGCCGGGGCGTTGGGGGCGGTGCTGTTGCTGGTGCTTTTGGCGGGTCCGCGCGGGGGGGCGTTCACGCTGATCCTTGCGGGGATTGCCCTCTCGGCGCTGGCGGGTGCGCTGACGTCTTTGGTGCTGAACCTTTCGCCCAATCCCTATGCCGCTTCGGAAATCGTATTCTGGATGATGGGGTCCCTTGCGGACCGGTCCTTTACCCATGTCTGGCTGGCGCTGCCGCTGACGCTTTTGGGCTGGTCGCTGTTGCTGCCGCTGGGGCGTGGGCTGGAGGCGCTGACCCTTGGGGAGGATGCGGCGGAGGCGCTTGGCGTCCGTCTGACCCGCCTGCGGCTGCGGATGGTGCTTGGGGTCTCGGCTTGCGTCGGGGCGGGGGTGGCGGTGGCCGGGGCGATCGGCTTTGTCGGGCTGATCGTACCGCATGTGCTGCGTCCGCTGGTGGGGGCACGTCCGGGGCGGCTTCTGGGGGTCTCGGCGTTGGGGGGGGCGGCGCTTTTGCTGGCCGCCGACCTGGCCGTGCGCCTGATTGTGCCGGAGCGGGATCTGAAGCTGGGCGTTTTGACGGCGCTTCTGGGGGCCCCGCTTTTCCTGCACCTGATCTTTAGAACCCGGGTGAGGGCGGAATGACCGTTCTGGAGCTTTCCGATCTTTCCGTCCGGCGGCAGGCACGCGAGGTGCTGAGCGGTATCAGCGTGACGCTGCGTCCGGGGGAGTGCGTGGGCCTTGTCGGTCCGAATGGTGCTGGCAAGACGACGCTGATGCGCGCGGCGCTGGGATTGTTGCCGCATGAGGGGCGTTCCAGCCTTGCGATTCTGCCGCAGCACACGCGCGCGCGCACCGCAGCATGGCTGCCCCAGATGCGGGAAATCGCCTGGCCCGTCAGCGTGGAAACCGTGGTCGGGCTGGGGCGCACGCCGCATTTTCGCACCCGCCCCGCTGCGCAGGACAGGGCGGCGGTTGCGGATGCTCTGGCGCGGATGGGTCTGGCCGCCTACGCCGAACGAACCGCGCTCCGCCTTTCGGGGGGGGAGCAGGCGCGGGTTCTGATCGCCCGTGCATTGGCGCAGGAGGCCCCGGTTCTGTTGGCCGATGAACCGATTGCCGGGCTCGACCCGGCCCATCAGTTGTCGACGATGCGGATTTTTGCCGATCTCGCGGGCGAGGGGCGCGTGGTTTTGGTTTCACTGCACGATCTCGGCCTTGCGGCGCGGTTCTGCACACGGCTTTTGCTGCTTTCTGGCGGGCGGCTGGTGGCCGATGGGCCGCCGGGGGCGGTCCTGACCCCGCAAAACCTTGCGCATGTGTTCGGGGTGCGCGCCTTCATGGCGGAAACTCCGGACGGACCTGTGTTTCAGCCCCTGGAGGTGGTGGAAATTGATTGAGTTCTTGCATCAGGGCGGCCCGGTTCTGTGGGGGATTGCCGGCCTTTCGGTCATTACGCTGACGCTGATCATATGGAAGCTTTGGCGCCTTCTGCTTTGTGGGGCCTGGGCGGGGGGGGGCGCGGAACGCGCGGTTGCGCTTTGGCAGGCGGGGCAGGCGGATGCGGCGCAACAGGCGGTTGCGGGCCGGGCGGGGATGCGGGCACGTCTGGTGCGTGCGGCTGTCACGGCGCGGCAGACGCGGCCCGAGGCAAAGGCGCGGGAGGAAACGACCCGCGTTGCCCGTGCCCTGCTGGCCGAGGCCCGCACCGGCCTGCGCGCACTGGAGGTCATCGCGACGGTTGCGCCCCTTCTTGGCCTTCTGGGTACCGTTCTTGGCATGATAGAGGCCTTTCGTGTGCTGGAAGCTTCAGGCGCACGGGCCGATCCGTCCGCGCTTGCGGGGGGGATATGGGAAGCCCTGCTGACCACAGCGGCGGGGATGGCTGTTGCGATTCCCGCCGCGCTGGCGCTGAGCTGGTTCGAGTCGGTGATCGACCGGGCCGGGCATGAGATGGAAGATCTCGCCACCCGGATCTTTCTGGGCGGAGAGGCGTGATGTTCAGTTTTGTCATGCCGCGTCCGCCCCGCCGGTCGAGCCTGACGCCGATGATCGATGTGGTGTTCCTGTTGCTGGTGTTTTTCATGCTTGCGGCGCGGTTCGGTATGGAAACCGGGCTGGAGATACGCCTGTCCGGGGCGCCGGGGCCGTGGCAAGGTCCGCCCCGGCTGGTTTCGGTTCTGCCCAGGGGGGTGGAACTGAACGGCGTTCCGGTCGGGGCGGAGGCCTTGCCGGGCGCGCTTGACGACCTGACCGGCAGCCGAGCCGACACGGTGGTCTTGCGCCCTGCGCCGGGTGTGGATGTGCAGCGGTTGGTGACAGTGATGGCGGCCTTGTCCGGGGCCGGGTTCACCGGGCTCGCGGTCATGGAGGGGGCACGATGATGAAATTTACTCAGCCCCGCCCGCGCCGTGTGGCGGAAAGCGTTGTGCCGATGATTAACGTCGTGTTCCTGTTGCTGATCTTTTTCCTGATGAGCGCGCAGATCGCCCCCCCCGATATGGGGCAGGTTTCGCCCCCCGAAGGGCCGGGGGAGAATCTGCCCGAGGCAGGCGATGTCCTGGTCGTGGATGCGTCCGGTCGCATGACGTATGGCCCGCTACAGGGGGACGCGGCGCTGGCCGCTCTTGAGGGGGGGGTGATCTTGCGCGCCGATGCGGCCTTGCCCGCGCAGGATCTGGCACGTCTTCTGGCACGCCTGGCCGCGGCGGGGCATGGAGACCTGCGCCTTGTGACGGTGACCCCATGAGGACTGTTGCCGAGATCGTGCTGATCCTGCCGGTTGCCGCCGGGTTGCACATGGCGGCGTTTGGGTTGGCGGGGACGCCGGGGGGGGGAGCGCGCGGGGGGGAACGGGGGGAAAGTGTTCTATCGCTGGCCGCCGTGACACCTGGACTGCGGCAGCTTGCCGAAAGTTGGGAAACCGCACCCCCTGTTCGGGCAGATCCGCCGGCCATGCGTGTCCCGGCTGTGGCGGATGTGGCGCCGATGCCTCAAACGGGGAGTGCCCGTCCGAAAACGGCAGAACCGGTCGTCCTCGCGCCCGGGCAGCCAGACACCACGCCGCAGATTGCACCGCCTTTGCGGGCGAAACCCGCCCCCGTCAGGCCGCAGGCCGGGCAGGTCGCGCGTGGGACGGGCGGTGCGCCCAGGGCCGCCCTTGCCACGCCCGCCCCGCAGGCAGGGTTGTCGCCCGGACAAGAGAAAAGTCTGCGTGTCGATTGGGGCCGGGCGATTCTGACCCGGGTCAGCCGCAGCCATCGTTATCCGCAGGGTGCGGTACGGGATCGCATGCAGGGGCGCGCGTTGGTGGAACTGGTGGTGGCCCGCGATGGCCGGCTGGTGTCCGTGCGCCTGGTGCAAAGCACGGGGGCGGCGGTGCTGGACAAGGCCGCGCTTGCGGCGGTGCGCGGTGCGGGGCGTTTTCCGCCCGCGCCCAAAGGGCTGACGCAGGGGCGTTACAGTTTTACGATTCCGCTTCGGTTTGCCCCGCCGCGCCAGGCGGGCGGATCAGCGGCCCGGCCCTGAGAACTGCGGGCGGCAGGCGGCTGTCCTGGGTTTCGACCAGGCTCAGCAACGTTCCGCGCATCTGTGGAGGCCAGAAATCATTGATATGGCCGGCAACGGCCCTGGCCTGTGCGTCAGGCGATAAATGGGCGAAGGCGTCCACGATCTGCCCGGCCATGCGAATGAGCTTTTCAGACGACATGACTTGCCCCTCCCGAGATTCGCTCTGGGTGTGTGAAGACCTCAAGCGTGCCGTTCGCGCGGCAGGCAAGGGTCAGGCCGCAGGCCTGTGCCACGCTGACGGCCAGTGCCGTGGGGCGGGAGATCGACACCAGAACCGGTGCGCGGGCCAGAACCGCCTTTTGCACCATTTCGATCGAGACCCGGCTGCTGAGCAGCACCGCGCCTTCTGCGCAGGTCTGCCCGACCCGGGCGCGGGCGCGGGCGCCGATCAGCTTGTCCAGCGCGTTGTGGCGGCCGATATCCTCGCGCAGCAAGAATGTGCCGGACGCGTGAAAGGCCGCCGCGTGGGTCGCACGGGTAGAGGTATGGAGCGGTTGGAAGCGGCGCATGCTGTTCAGCGCGTGCATCAGGGCGGATCTGTCGAACCTCGTGTCGCCGGAAAGGGCCGGCAATGGGCGCAGGGCGGCTTCGAGACTTTCCACCCCGCACAGGCCGCAGCCCACAGGGCCGGCCATTGTGCGGCGGCGTGTGCCAAGGGTGGCCTTGGCTTCCGGCGAAAGCCACAGGCGCATCTCCACTCCCAAGGGCTGGTCGTGGCGCTCCAACCGCGTGATCTGGGCTGGTGAGGACACGATCTGCTCGGACAGGGAAAAGCCGATGGCAAAATCGGTCAGATCGCTGGGCGTGGCCATCATTACCGCCTGCGTCGTTCCGTCATAGACCAGTGCGACGGGGGTTTCCTCGGCCAGCGCGCGCGTCACTGGCCGGGTTCCAGCATCTTGCGTAGGCCGGCACTTTCCCTGTCATAGCGGCGCTGCCAGTCGCTGGGGCCGTTGGCTGGACGGACCTGCACGGCGGTCACCTTGTATTCGGGGCAATTGGTGGCCCAATCGGAATTGTCGGTGGTCACCACGTTGGTCTGGGTCTGCGGGTGGTGGAAGGTGGTATAGACCACTCCTGGCGCGATGCGATCGCTCAGCGTTGCCCGCAGGGTGGTTTCGCCGCTGCGCGAGGCCAGGTTCACCAGCATACCTTCCGAGATACCTCTCTGTTCCGCGTCGTGGGGGTGAATCTCAAGCACATCTTCGTCATGCCAGGCGGTATTGGCGGTGCGTCGCGTCTGGGCGCCGACATTGTACTGTGTCAGCACCCGGCCCGTGGTCAGGAGAAGCGGAAAGCGCGGGCCGGTCCGTTCATCCGTGGGAATATATTCGGTGACCATGAAGTGCCCGCTTCCGCCTGCAAACCCGGCTTCGTGCATCACCGGCGTACCCAGGGGAGCATCGGCGTTGCAGGGCCACTGGAGAGAGCCTTCGCGCTCCAACAGGTCATAGCTGACACCGGCAAAGGCCGGAACGCTTGCGGCGATCTCGTCCATGATCTCGCTGGGGTGGGTATAGGCCCAGCCCGCGCCCATCGCGTTGGCCAGCGCCTGTGTGGCCTGCCAGTCCGCCAACCCGCCCTTCGGTGCCATCGCCCGGCGTATGCGGTTGATGCGGCGCTCGGCGTTGGTAAAGGTGCCGTCCTTTTCGAGAAAGCTCGCGCCGGGAAGGAACACATGGGCATAGTTCGCGGTCTCGTTCAGGAACAGGTCGTGGACGATGACACACTCCATCGCGGCCAGCGCCTCCGCTACGTGGGAGGTGTCCGGATCCGATTGCAGGATATCCTCGCCCTGAATGTAGATCCCCTTGAACTCCCCTGCACGTGCCGCGTCCAGCATGTTGGGCAGGCGCAGGCCGGGTTCATCGGAGAGCGAAACCTGCCAGAGCCGCTCGTAGGTTTCCCGTGCGGTGCGGTCGCGCACATGGCGATAGCCGGGAAGTTCGTGCGGAAAGCTGCCCATGTCGCAACTGCCCTGCACGTTGTTCTGGCCGCGCAGGGGGTTAACCCCCACGCCGGGACGCCCGATATTTCCGGTTGCCATGGCGAGGTTGGCAATCGCCATCACTGTGGTTGATCCTTGTGCATGCTCTGTTACGCCCAGACCGTAATAGATCGCCGCGTTGCCATTGGCATAGGCGCGGGCGGCGGCGCGCAGGTCTGCCGCAGGCACGCCCGTCAACTGCGCGGTCGCCTCGGGGGCGTGGCGGGGTTCGCGCACGAAGGCGGCCCAGTCGGCATAACTCTCGCCATCGCAGCGGGTCCGCACGAAGGCTTCATCGGTCAGGTCTTCGGTCACCAGAACATGTGCGAGCGAGGTCAGGACGGCGACGTTCGTCCCCGGTCTCAGGGCAAGGTGATAGGCCGCGTCGATATGGGGGCTGCGGACCATGTCGATCCGTCGCGGGTCGATCACGATCAGGGTTGCGCCCTGACGCAGCCGCCGCTTCAGCCGGCTGGCGAAAACCGGGTGTCCGTCGGTTGGATTGGCACCGATCAGCATGACCACGTCGGCGTGTTCGATGCTGTCGAAATCCTGTGTGCCGGCCGAAGTGCCGAAAGCCGTTTTCAACCCATAACCGGTCGGGGCGTGGCAAACCCGCGCGCAGGTGTCCACGTTGTTGGTCGCAAAGACCGCCCGCACGAGCTTTTGCACAAGATAGGTTTCCTCGTTCGTGCAGCGCGAAGAGGTCAGCCCGCCCAACGATTGTGCCCCGTAAGCGCTCCGGATGCGGGTCAGCCGCGCGGCGGCGAAGGAAAGGGCCTCATCCCAGCCGACCTTGCGCCACGGGTCGCTGACGGTCTCGCGGATCATTGGGTCCAGAATGCGGTCGGGGTGGGTGGCGTAGCCAAGGGCGAAACGGCCCTTGACGCAACTGTGGCCGCGATTGGCCTTTCCATCCTTCGCGGGCACCATACGTACCAGGGTGTCGCCCTTCATCTCGGCCCGGAAGGAACAGCCGACCCCGCAATAGGCACAGGTGGTCAGGACGGTATGATCCGGCAGCCCTTGTTCGATAACCTCGTTTTCCATCAGCGTTGCGGTGGGGCAGGCCTGTACGCAGGCGCCACAGCTGACACATTCGGAGGACAGGAAGTTCGGCCCGCCCGTTGCGACGCGGCTGTCGAAACCACGCCCGGTGATCGTCAGGGCAAAGCTGCCCTGGATTTCCGCGCAGGCACGCACGCAGCGGGAGCATACGATACATTTCGACGGGTCATAGGTGAAATAGGGGTTTGAGCAATCGGGGGCCTGATAGCGCGGGCTTTCCGGTGTCGTATGGGAGGCGCCCGGCGCATACCGCACCTCGCGCAGACCGACGGTTCCGGCCATGTCCTGCAACTCGCAATCGCCGTTCGCCGAACAGGTCAGGCAGTCCAGCGAGTGGTCGGAGATGTAAAGCTCCATCACGTTGCGGCGCAAATGGGCAAGACGCTTTGTCTGGGTGCGCACCTGCATGCCCTCGGCCACGGGCGTGGTACAGGAGGCGGGCGTGCCGCGCCGCCCCTCGATTTCGACCAGGCAGAGGCGGCAGGAGCCGAACGGCTCCAGCCGGTCGGTCGCGCAGAGCCGGGGGATGTTGATGCCCGCCAATGCCGCCGCCCGCAGGATGGGGGTGCCTTCGGGCGCCGATACGGGCAGGCCGTCGATCGTCAGTCTTACGAAGGAGCCGCAGGTCGGGGGTGTGCCGAGGTCCGGCTCTTTGCGGGGGGTCATTGGGCGGCCTCCTGCACAGGCGTGAAGTCTTCGGGGAAGTGGCGCAGGGCCGAAAGCACCGGGTAGGGGGTAAACCCGCCCAATGCGCATAGCGAGCCTTCGCGCATGGTTTCGCACAGATCTTCGATCAGGGGCCGCGCCGCGGGGTCGCCCGCGCGCAGACGGTCGAGCGTTTCTGTCCCGCGCACAGCCCCGATCCGGCAAGGCGTGCACTTTCCGCAGCTTTCCAGCGCGCAGAACTCCATGGCGAAGCGCGCCAGCGCCAGCATGTCGGCCGTTTCATCGAACACCACCATGCCCGCGTGCCCGATCAGCCCGCCCTGATCGTCGAACGCTTCATAGCACAAAGGCGTGGTAAACTTGTAGGGCGGGAAATAGGCCCCCAGAGGCCCGCCCACCTGAACGGCCTTTACCGGACGGCCGGTGGCGGTCCCGCCGGCGATGTCGGTCACAAGCTCTGCCAGTGTCATGCCGAAAGCGGTTTCGAACAGTCCGCCCCGGCGGACATTCCCGGCAATTTGAACCGGAATCGTGCCGCGCGACCGGCCCAGTCCGAAATCACGGTAGAACCCGGCCCCCCTGGCCATGATCGTGGGGGCTGCGGCCAGAGTCAGCACGTTGTTGACGACCGTCGGGCAGTTCAGGAAACCTGCATGCGCGGGCAGCGGGGGTTTGGCGCGCACCACGCCGCGCTTGCCCTCCATCGAATTGAGCAGCGCGGTTTCCTCGCCGCATACGTAGGCACCCGCGCCGAGGCGGATCTCAATGTCGAAGGCTCGGTTCAGCACTCCGGCGCGGCGGGCAATTTGCAACGCCTGCGATAATGTGGCGTGGGCCTGGGGATATTCGGAGCGCAGATAAACATAACCTCGCGCCGCCCCCACGGCACGCGCGGCGATGGCCATTCCTTCAATCAGCAAGAAGGGGTCGCCCTCGATCAGCATGCGATCGGCAAAGGTGCCGCTGTCGCCTTCGTCGGCGTTGCAAACAATGTATTTTCGCGTCCCATTGGCCTTGTAGACGGTTTCCCATTTGATGCCGGTGGGAAAGCCCGCGCCGCCGCGCCCGCGCAGACCGCTTTCGGTAATGTCGCGGATGATTTCTTCGGGGGAGAGACGCAGGGCGTGCTCCAGCCCGTTCAGCCCCCCGGCCGCGCGATAGGCGTCGAGATTCAGGGGGTCGTTCACGCCGCATCGGGCGAAGGTCAGCCGGGTCTGGCGGTTGAAGAACGGTATTTCATCGATTTTTCCAAGGCTTTTTGGGTGGGTGTCGAAGTTGTCCAGCAGTTCCGGGACATCTTCCGGCGCCAGAGGGCCAAAGCCGAGCCGTTCCCCCTCCTGTTCCATTTCCAGTAAAGGTTCCAGCCATGCCATCCCGCGCGATCCGGTTCGGATCAGGCGTATCTCCACCCCCCGGCGCGCGGCCTCGTCCTTGAGGGCACGGGCCACGGCATTGGCGCCAACCGCCAGCGCGGCGGCGTCCCGGGGCAGGTAGAGCGTCAGCATTGCGGCTCCTCCAGCGCGGTGCGCAGGGCGGCATCAGTCAGCCGCCCGAGGGGCAGACCATCCAGCAGGGCCGCCGGGGCGCAGGCACAAAGGCCAAGGCAATAGGCGAACTCCACCGTCAGCGCGCCATCGTCGGTGGTGCCGGGCCGCTCCAGTCCGAGATGGGCGAGAATACGTTCGATCAGCGCCGGCGCCCCCATCGCCTGACAGGCTTCGGCCCGGCACAGACGCAAAATGCGCCGCCCCGGCGGCGCATCGCGGAAATCGTGGTAAAAGCTTATCACGCCGCGCAGTTCCGCATCTGAGATGTTCAGAACCTGGGCAATTTCAGGCAGGGCTTCTGCGGGGATGTGGCCGAACCGATCCTGTACCGCGTGCAGAAGGGGCAAAAGGGGGCCTTCCGCCTGCGCATGGCTCATGGCGATCGCGCGAATCTGCGCGAGTGTATCAGTTTGGGTCATGGCACCCCCTCCCTTGGGCGGCATGAGACGTTCTGCGTGGCGGGGTGCGGGAAATCAACTCCCACCATGGTCGTAAGTTTGTAGCAGGTTCGGCCCTTCATATTGTCAAAAAACGACTCCGGAAGACCTGAAAGGGAAACTTTGCTGCGTCTGCGGCAAGAGAAGGTCTGGACGCCGGGGGAGGATTGAGTTAGCGCTAACGATCCGTTTGGAAGGGGAGCCCATGCTCGATACCGACAGCGCCGCTGACGATCTGGCGGAAATCTACGACCTTGCGCCCAGCCTTGAAAAGGCCGAAGCCACCCGCGATATCCACGCCCGCGTGGCGCATGTGATCCCATGGGCGGACTGGGCCATCCACGCCCCCTACATCGTTGCGATCAATGCGCTTAAGAAAACGCGCAACGCCGTCATTCTCGGCCATAACTACATGGCCCCGGAGATCTTCCACGGCGTTTCGGATTTCGTTGGCGACAGCCTGCAACTGGCCATCGAAGCCACGCGTACCGAGGCGGAGGTGATCGTTCAGTGCGGCGTGCATTTCATGGCGGAAACATCCAAGGTGCTGAACCCGTCCAGAACGGTCCTGATTCCCGACATGGGGGCGGGTTGCTCCCTGGCCGAGTCCGTCACGCCGGAAGACATCGCCGCCCTGCGTGCGCGCCACCCAGGCGCGCCGGTGGTGAGCTACGTGAACACTTCGGCGGCTGTGAAGGCGGTTTCCGATATCTGCTGCACCTCCGCCAATGCGCTGCGGGTTGTGGACGCGATGGAAGGCGACACCGTCATCATGGCCCCGGACCGGTTCCTGGCCCAGAACGTGGCGCGGGAAAGTTCCAAGAAGGTGGTCTGGGCCGAAGGCGCCTGTATGGTCCATGAGCTGTTTACCCCCGAAGACCTGCGCGAATGGCGCGCGCAGGAACCCGACGGCAAGATCATTGCCCATCCCGAGTGCCCGCCCGAAGTCGTGGCGGAGGCCGACTTTTCCGGCTCCACCAGCGGTATGGTGACCTGGTTGCGCGATCACCGTGCGCAAAAGGCCCTGTTGGTTACGGAGTGTTCCATGGCCGCCAATGTTGCGGGGGACCTGCCCGAGGTCAGCTTTGCCAAGCCCTGCAACCTGTGCCCGCACATGCAAAAAATCACCCTTCCGAAGATCCTGCACGCCTTGCATTACGGTGAGGATGAAGTGACGGTGGATCCGGCGCTGGCCGAAAAGGCGGCCCGCGCGGTGCAACGCATGATCGACCTGGGCTGAGAATGACCGCCTTTGATACGGACCGTGTCGTGATTGTCGGCGCGGGGATAGCCGGTTTGACGGCGGCGCTGACTCTGGCGCCACGCCGGGTTCTTGTGATCTCGCCTGCGCCGCTGGGGCAGGGGGCGGGCTCGGCCTGGGCGCAGGGGGGGGTTGCGGCGGCGGTGGGGCCCGGCGACACGCCAGAGGCCCATGCCCGCGATACGGTTGCCGCAGGCGCGGGCGTGGTGCGCCCGGATGTCGCCCTGCATATCGTCGGCGCGGCCGGTGAGATGATCGAGACGCTCGCCGGTCTTGGCACACCGTTCGACCGTGACGAAGCCGGGCAATTCCTGCTGAACCGTGAGGCCGCCCATGCGGTGGCCCGCGTGGTCCGTGTCCAGGGGGACCAGGCGGGGCGGGCGATCATGACGGCGCTGGTGAGGGCGGTGCGGGCGCAACCTTCCGTGCAGGTAATGGAGGGGGCCTTTGCCGAACGGCTGTACCTGGACAAGGGGCATGTTTGCGGGGTTTGGCTGGCCCCCGAGGGCGCGCGCCCGGTTCTGGTGCGCACCCCGGCGGTGATCCTGGCGGGCGGCGGCGCGGCAGGGCTTTATGCCGCGACGACCAATCCCCCGGCGATACGCGGCCAGATGCTTGGCATGGCAGCGCGCGCGGGAGCGCAGATCGCCGATGCCGAGTTCGTGCAGTTTCACCCGACCGCGATCGATACCGGCGGAATCGGCACCCTGCCCCTGGCGACGGAGGCGTTGCGGGGCGCGGGGGCGGTGCTGATCGATTCCGAGGGCCGCCGCATCATGGAGGGCCGGCATGACCTGGCGGATCTTGCGCCGCGTGATATCGTGGCGCGCGCGGTTTTCGCCTGTCACCGTGCCGGGGGGCGTCCGATGCTGGATACACGCGGTGCGCTGGGCCAGCGCCTGCTGCGCGATTTTCCCACCGTGGCCGAAGGGTGCGCGAAGGCGGGCATCGACCCGGTGACACACCCCATCCCGGTGGTTCCGGCGGCGCATTACCACATGGGGGGAATCGCGGTGGATGTCAGGGGGCGCTCCAGCTTGCCGGGGCTGTGGGCCTGTGGGGAGGCGGCGCATACGGGGATGCACGGTGCGAATCGGCTGGCTTCGAACGGGTTGCTGGAGGCGCTCGTACTGGGCCGGGCCGCCGCGCGTGACGTGGCCGGGCAGGTGCCTGAAACCCCGGCCGGGCCGGTGGACCTGTGCTTTGCCCCCGGCGGTGCGGTCCTGCCCGCCGCCGCCATCGACGGGTTGCGTGCGGTGATGAGCGCCGAGGTCGGTGTCTTGCGCGCCGGCGGTGGCTTGCGCCGCGCGTTGTCCCGTATCGCCGCGCTGGAGACCGAAGCCTCCGAAGCCGACTCCTTCCTGAACATGACCGCAGCGGCAACGCTGATCGCGGCTGCCGCGCTGTGCCGCATGGAATCGCGGGGCGCACATTTCCGCACCGATTTGCCGGATTCCGACCCGGCACAGGCCCGCTCCGTGCGGATGACCCTGACCGAAGCCCTTTCCCATCGCCGTCAAGCCGAGGACCTCGCATGACCCTGCCGCTGCCCGCCCTGATCGTTGAACCTATCGTGCGCGCTGCACTGCTGGAGGACCTTGGCCGCCAGGGTGACGTAACCAGCCGCGCGGTTCTTCCGCCGGGCGCTGTCTGCACCGCTTCCATGAAGGCGCGGGCGGCCGGGGTCGTCTCTGGCGTCTCCGTCGCGGCACTGGCGTTTCGACTCGTCGATCCGGGGCTGGAGTTGACCGTGCTTCGCCCCGATGGCAGTTCCTGCGCCGCGGGAGAGGCTGTCCTGACGGTTTCGGGCAATGCGGTTTCCGTTCTGACCGGGGAGCGGGTGGCGCTGAATTTTGCCGCCCGCCTGTCCGGCATCGCGACGGTGACGGCCGCCCATGTGGCGCAGACGCGCGGGACCGGCGCGCGGGTGGCCTGTTCGCGCAAGACGACGCCAGGGCTGCGGGCGCTGGAAAAACAGGCCGTGCTGCACGGGGGCGGGGTGAACCATCGCTACGACCTGTCGGATGCGATGCTGATCAAGGACAATCATATTGCGGTCGGGGGCGGGGTGGCACAGGTTTTGCGCGCGGCGCGGGCGCGGGCTTCTCACATGATGCGGATCGAGATCGAGGTGGACAGCCTTGCCCAGCTTGAGGACGTTCTGACCACCGGCGGTGCCGATGCCGTGCTGCTGGACAACATGGACAGCGCGACTCTGCGTGAGGCCGTGGCGATGGTCGGCGGTCGTCTGATCACCGAGGCGTCCGGTGGTATGACGCTGGCGCGCATTGCGGAGGTCGCGGCGACGGGCGTGGATTATATTTCATGCGGGGGATTGACCCATTCCGCCCCCGCCCTCGACCTGGGCCTTGACATCTGACTTTTGTGGACGGAAAAATTTTAAGCAAAATCAGTCTTCTGGGCGGTTTCGCGCCGTGTTAGCTCGCCTGACGGGTGGCGCAAAGGGCCGCCCGGGAGAGTGCCCGCGCGATGTCTTATACCGATCTTCCCGACCGATCTTTCTGGAAACGCTGTCGGAGCCGGCCGGATTTCCGCTTTGGCGAAATCTGGCAGCCCGCTTTCGCGATTGATCCCGGTATGCCGGTCAGCACGGCGGGGAGTTGTTTCGCTCAGCATATCGGGCGGGAATTGCGCGCCTCGGACGCCGCTTTCGTCGACATGGAGCCGACCCCTCCGGGTATGTCCGGGGCCACCGCCGCGCGGTTCGGTTTTGGGCTTTATTCGGCGCGCTACGGAAACGTTTATACCACGGCCCAGCTTTTGCAGCTGGCCGGGGATGCCTTTGCCGCCCGTTTGCGCCCGGAGACGTTTTTCGAAAAGGACGGCGCGTGGTTTGACGGTTTGCGCCCGCGGATCGAGCCGGGCGGGTATGCCACCCGCGATCTTCTGGAAGCCGCGCGCCTGTCGCATTTGCGCAAGGTGCGGCAGATGTTTGAAAACAGTGCCGTTTTCATTTTCACTCTTGGCCTGACCGAGCGGTGGGAAGATGGCGAAACGGGCAGTGTTTTTCCCCTTTTTCCGGGTGCGGTGGATGGGGCTTTCGCCCGGCCTGCCCATCGGTTTCATAACGCCCGCGTGACGGAGGTGATCGCCGAGCTGGACCGCTTCATCACATTGGTGCGGGGTCACAATCCTGAATTGCGCTTTCTCTTCACCGTGTCCCCGGTGCCGCTTGTCGCGACGGCGACCGGAGGGCACGTCTTGCCTGCCACGGTCGGTGCGAAGGCGGTTCTGCGCACGGCTGCCGGGGAGGTTCAGGCGTGTCACAAGGGTTGCGATTATTTTCCCGCCTATGAGATCGTGACCGCCAGCCCGTTTTGCGGCGACGCCTTTGAAGCGGACCGGCGCAGCGTCAAGCCCGAGGTCGTGCGGCGTGTCATTCGGGTTTTCCTGACCGCGCAGGGGCTGACGCCATGCTGTGCGGAACCGGGCCCCGACGCCTTTGATGCAGTGTGCGAGGAAATCCTGCTGGATGCGGTGCGGCGATGAAAATCTGTGTTTTCGGAAATTCCCACACCGCCTGCCTGATCGAGGCGTGGCGGGCCGTGCGCTTGGGGGGTGAAATGGATTTCTTCGTTCAGGCCGGGACGGGGCCCGCAGGCATGCAGCTTGCCGATGGCCGGATCGAACCGGAGAGCGCCCGCCACCGTGCCTTTCTGGAACGTCTGGGCCTGCCGGTCCGGCTTGATCTGACGCACTATGATGCGCTGGCGGTTGTGGGGTGTGGGATCAGCAAGTTCCGGCTGACCGATGTGCTCAACTGCTGTCACGTGCTGGGGTGGCCCTGTCCGAACCCTTCGGACCTGCCCGTGATTACGGAGCCTTGCCTGCGTGCGGCTTTGTCCGACGCGCTTGCCGGGACGACAGGCGCTTCTCTGGTGCGCCGATTGCGGGCGGCGCGGGCCGATGTGCCCGTTTTCGCGATTCCCCAACCCGCCCCGTCGGAACGTTTGCTGAAAATGAGGTGTACCGGTGGGGGGTTTCGTCGTTTGATCCGGCAGGGGCTGGCGCTGCACGCGGCGGAGGTGTTCCGGCAGGTTGCGCGCGCGGTCTGCTCGGCGGAGGGGGCGGTGTTCCTGCCTCAGCCGGACGCTACGATGACCCACGGGATTCTGACGACCGGGTCGTTTTCCACCGCCGCGACGCGGCTGGTCGATCTGAAAACGCCGCACCCGGATCAGGATATCCTGCACGCCAACGGGGCCTACGGTGCCGTTGTGCTTGAGGCGCTGCAAGCCGCCCTGAGGCAGGGTGGGAAGCCCTGTATTCCCCGCTGAAACAGGCAAGGCGGTTACCCTGTCTTTACCGGCCTTTGGCAGTCTGGCATGTGGAGGTGCCGCATGCCGAATGTTTACCTGATTGCCGGGCAAAGCAACGCCGTCAACCTGTCCGATGACCTGCGGGCGGAGATCGAAGCGCATGATCCGGGCAGCATCGTCATATCGGTGGCCGCGGCCGGAGCCCCGCTGACCTGGGCGCGTGCCGGCGCCGACTGGGCGCAGGACGATGATCTGCGGGATGCGTTGTACAGCGCACTTGAGGGGGCGCTTGCCGCGCCCGATGCGCAGTTCAAGGGGATAATCTGGGTACATGGGGAGGCCGATACGCTGGAATGCGCGCGCAGCGGGTCCTATGCCGAAATGGCGGACGAACTTTTCAATGGACTCGGGAATCATCTGCGCGCCACCTTTCCCGACCGGCGGAGGCGCTGGGCGCGTTCGATATCTCTGTCCTGCAACTTTCCGGTCAGGCTCCGGCGGGCCCGAGCCGCGAGAACTGGAAGCGCATCATCGAAGAACAGCAGGATCTCGCCGAAATCCATGACCGTATCAGCCTGGTCGACCCTGATGGCGTGGCCCGCGATCACGCCATTTCCCCGGATCGGATGTTTCGCGACGATCTTCATTACAGTGATGCGCTTTTGGATGCTCTGGCGGGGGAGCTTGTCGGCAACTTGTCGGGGCGTGTGGAAGCGGAGCCTTTGCCGGATGCAGAGACCGTTTTGCACATCATGTCCCGGCTCTTCGCCTATGGCGGACGCCGTCTGGAGGAAGAGAGCGACTCGCCGGAGCCGGGCGCCCTTGCGGGCGATAGGGAAGGAGAAGTGTTTCACTTCCGCAGTGATATCGGCCCTGAACACGTGCAAGATCCCTACATAAGTGAGAGTGCTGCTCTCCAGCCCGCGATGTATTTGTCTGCGACACTGTTCGAGACGCCGGATTTCATGGCATCTGCGGAGGCCGACTTCTATGCCGAGGATGTCTTTTTGATCTGATCTGTACACCCATGGCAAATGTGCGGGCTGTTTTGTTTGTCCCGCTTCTGTCCGATGGCTGCGGTATAGGAAACCGGGGGGTGGCGGGCCGCGCGTCACGCGCGATTATCCCCGCAAGTGGGAAATGGCCTCTCAGGGGCGGCTTGTCATGACGGTGGGCACGCGGTGTAATTTCTTCAGGAAAAGAATATTTACATGGTGCAAGCCATCTTTGCCCAGAGTCCAGATCCTGTCGGATTTCCCGACAGGGGATTCGATGCGGGCGTACCGCCTGATCGGGTGCAATCTAAGCGGAACCGGGGGACAGGGCTGGCCGCCTGTGCCCGTAAGGTTGCCGGGGGTGGGCGATACCCGGCAGGTGCGCTGCGGGCCTTTTCCCGGCCGGGCCGGGCTTAGCCCCGGTCGCAGCGGGGGATCAGGCCGTCGATCTGAAAACCCTGATTGCGCAGGGTTCTGATCTCAAAGCCAAAATCGTCACGTTTCAGCTTTTTGCGCAGATAGCCGATATAAACATCTACAACGTTCTCGCTGACCGAGCCGTCGACCGCCCAGAGCGCGTCGAAAATCGTCCCGCGAGGCAGGGGGCTTCCGGCGTTACGGATCAGCAGCACCAGCAGCGCGGTTTCGCGTTCGGTCAGGTCCGCCCGGGCCCTCCCGCGCGACAGGGAACGCGCGCTCAGGCATAGCGTGGCGGGCAATGGCTGGGTCTGTTCTGCCCGCAGTTCCTGCACCTTGAGCCTGGCCACCAATTCATCGAGGCTGAAGGGCTTGACTACATAATCGTTTGCGCCAGCCTCCAGCCCCGCGGCCCGGTCTTCGACATCGGACAGGGCGGACAACATCAGGATCGGCAGTGTTGCGCCCCGTGCGCGCGCGTTGCGCACCAGGTCCTGCCCACTGTCGGCGCCCAGCATGACATCGACGATCGCCACGGAAAACGTACCGCTTTCCAAAAGCTCAAGCGCATGGTCGGCCCGGTTAGAGGCCTCTGCCTCATACCCGAAAAGGTGAAGGCCCCGCACCAGCGCCGAGGTGATTTCCGGGTCGTCGTCGACGATCAGAATACGGTTTTTCATGCGTTACTCTCTGGCTTCGCGCGGGGCAGGCGCACCGTGATTTTCGTGCCCGCGCCATTGCCCAGGGCGTCTTCACGGGGCAGGGGGCTGGTCAGGATGATCTCGCCGCCATGTTCCTCGACCACCCAACGGGCAAGCGCCAGGCCGATCCCGAATCCCTGCGGCCCACCGTTTCCACCTTGGGCAAAACGGTCGAAAATGCGTGCCTGGTCCGCCGGAGCGATTCCGTTTCCATTGTCGATGACGGAGATTTCAACGCTATGCGTTTCGTACGCGGCGCTCAGGGCAATACGACCGCCGGGGCGGGCGTGACGGATGGCATTGCGGATCAGGCTCACCAGCACCTGACGGATCCAGTTCGCATCGGCGCTCAGCCGGAGGGGGGGCGGGGTGCCGATGACGAATTTCATCCCGGCACTGTCGATTTCGGCGGCGACGTCTTGCTGTATCTCATCGAAAAGGCGCGTCAGGAGAACCGGCTGGGGATCCAGTTGCAACCTTCCGCTTTCGGATCGGGCCACTCGCAGCAGATCCTCGATACGGCGTGTCAGGCGTGCCGCGCGGGACTCGATCGTTGCGAAGGCGCTGCGCGGATCTTCTGTTCCCTCGGCTCCGATCCGGGCTTCCATCAGGATGACGGTCAGAGGGGTCCGAAGCTCGTGGCTGACATCGGCAAAGAACCGGCGGCGGTTTTCGTCAATTTCAGCCAGACGGGCATTGGCGGTGCGCAACGCTTCGGTACGCCGGGCGATGGTTTCGTTCAGGCGCAACCATTCAGCCTGAACCGCGCTGTGCCTTACAGACAGGGCAGAGGCCATGCGGTTGGTTTCCGCGTAGAGGTCCCCGATCTCGTCGATGTCGCCGGCGGGCAGACTGATGGCAAAGTTTTCCTGCCCGATCTGGTGCGCGGCCCGGCGCAGGGTGTCCAGCCGTGCGAATTGGGGCCGGATCAGGGCAAAATAAAAGGCAGCCACGGCCAAAACCGTCAGGGTGGCGATGGCAATGGCCGTCAGCCTGAGTACTGTGCGCTGGCTTTCGAGACCTGTCAGGATTTCATTACGTAACAGGAGTTCCGTATTGACGGCCTGCGCCAGCAATGGATCGAAACCCGCAGAAAAAACATCGATCGTGGTGCGCAACGCTGCGGAGTCGCGCCCTTCCGCCGCCAGCGCGCGGGTTGTGTTTTCCAAAAGTGCTTCCATCCGGGCAAGGCCGAGCGATTGCGTGCCGTAACGGGACTGGTCGTCCAGGCTCATCGTTTGGGATTTTGCAAGCGCATGTTCGAGGTCACGGTGCAGCGCGGCAAATGTCGTGTGCAACAGGCCGGAGATTGGTTGAATCCGCTCCTCGCGGGCCGCGGCGGGCAGGTCGCTCTGGACCGCCTCGCTCGCGATGACCAGATAGGTTGCCGCCTGGGCGGACAGCGTGGCATAGGCATCGATGCGGGCTTCTGCGGCCAGTGCCTTGTCCAGATGTGTCGCGACCTCCTCCATCCCGATCCACAGAATCGCTGCGGTCAGGAGTGTGCCGCCCCCCAGAAGCGCGGCCCCCAGCGCCAGCCGTGCCTTGAGGGACCGGAGCCAGGGAAGCCGGCGGCGCGAAAGCCCGGTTGCGCCGGCGTTGTGGGCGCTGTGGGGAGATGTCTCGTCCATACGTGCTCCCAGGTCCGCATATCGGGTTTGAGGTCATCGGGTTTGCTGGCCGCGCGTGCGAAGGGCGGCACGGGAGGAATGCAAGAAACCATACTGGCCGGATTTTTGTTTGTCGCCTGCGATGTCCGTGCCGCGTACACTGGCGGAAACTGGCGGTAAAGCCCGGCCCCTGCTGAAAAGCCGCGGGTGAGGGTCAGGGTTTGCGCCTGTTCAGGCCGCGGGCAGGGTCATACGCCCAGACTGCCAGCGCGGTGAACACCAGCGCGGATGTGGCCACCCATGCCAGCGCCCCCCAGTCGACCTGAAGATACAACGAGAACCGGATCAGTTCCACGACATGTGTAAACGGATTGCCTGCGCAGATATCGCGCAGCAATGACGAGCTTTCGGCCATTTTCCACAGTGGATAGAGGGCCGATGACAGGAAGAACATTGGAAAGATGACGAAGTTCATGATGCCGGCAAAGTTTTCCAGTTGCCGGATGAAACTGGACAGCAGCAACCCCAGTGCGCCCAGCATCATCCCGCCCAGGGCCAGTGCGGGCAGAACGGCGGCATATCCGAGGGGCGGCATGACAATGCCAAACAAGGCGGCTATCGCAAGGAACACGTATACCTGGAGGATGGAGATCGCCGTTGCGCCTGCCAACCGCGAGACCAGCAACCACCAGCGTGGGAAAGGGCTGGTCAACAGAAGCCGCATGGATCCCATCTCACGGTCGTAAACCAGGCTGAGCGAGCTTTGCATCCCGTTGAACAAGAGCATCATCGCGCAAAGACCGGGCATGATATAGGTCTCATAGGTGATATAGGTCTGGTATGGCGGGATGATTGACAGCCCCAATGCGGCGCGAAACCCCGAGGCGAACACCAAAAGCCAGACCAGAGGGCGCACAAGCGCGGCAAAAAACCGTTCCCGCTGATGGACGAAGCGCAGGAATTCGCGTGCGATAATGGCCCGGCTTACCCCCCAATACCCGTTCATTCCGCCCCCCCGGTTCGTTTGAGGAACCAGTCTGACAGGGGGGCGCCCTGGCGGATATCTCCGGTTATGCCCGCGGCGACGATCCGCCCCCGATGCAGTACCAGGAGGCGGTCCTCATCGCGGACCTCATCTGTGAGATGCGTTGTCCACAGGACGCAAAGCCCCTGGAGGGCGAGGTCGTGCACATGATCGGTGATGGACCGGCGTGCGGCGGCATCCAGCCCGACTGTCGGTTCATCCAGCAACAGCACTTTTGGGTCGTGCAGCAGCGCGCGGGCCAGTTCCATCCGGCGACGGTGCCCGCCGTTGAGGTCCCGGGCCTTTTCATCAGCCCGTTCGCGCATGCCCAGACGGTCGAGCGCGGCGTCGATACGGGGTGCCATCTGCGCCGGTGACAGGCCGTGGAGGGCCGCGAAATAGGCCAGATTTTGCCGCACCGACAGATTCAGATCCAGGGTCGGCTGTTGAAACACCACCCCAAGCCTGGTTAACGCGGCCCGCGGTGTCCGGGCCAGGTCATGCCCGCAGATGACGATCCGGCCTTCCCGTGTGACCAGAAGACGGGTCAACAAGGCGATAAGCGTGGATTTCCCTGCCCCATTGGGGCCTAGCAACGCAGTGAACGCGCCCGCTCGTACGTCAAGCGACAGGTTATCCAGCGCCACCTTCGCACCGTAGCGAAAGGTCACGTTGCGCACGCTCAGCCCGCTGTCCGCATTTTCGGTTTTATTCGGTCCGGTCATATCGATGTCAGAGCTTGCCCGGCGTGCCCGGCCTTTTCAAGCAAGGTGCGATACACACCTTAGTACGAATTGACGGGAATCACCGCAGGGTCTGAACTTGGAATCTCAAAAAAGGGGGAGTTTCATGGCGGATCATAAGTATCAGGGGGGCTGCGCCCATGTCACCGTCTATGCGGACGCGGAACCCATCGACAACCATGAGTGCCATTGCAACGTCTGCAAGTCGGTCACCAATCAGCAAACGACTCATGTGGTGTTTTTCAACCATGCCGAACTGAAGGCTTCGGATGAAAGTAACATGAAACGTGTACCGTTCAATGCAGCCAATCCCGACGGGCCGCTTGAAATCTGCCTGTGCAAGGATTGCGATGCCGTGCTGATGCTTGATGACAGGCAGAAACGCATTCGTGTCGCGGTGCCGAACATCATGGGATACAATCCAGCGCCGCCCGCCGCTTCTTATCACGCGTTCTGGGACCCTTCGAAAGGGTATCCGAAACCCGATGACGGGCGGCCGGTCTACGATGGCTTGCGTCCGGATTTCGTATGGCCTCCGGGCGCCTGACGCCTTGGCATGCGTTCCCGTGGCGGTCCTTCGCGGAGGGGGTGCCACGATACAGGCAAAGCGCGTGCGCGTGTCCGGGGCCGGAACGATTGAGGCTGATGGTCTGGTTCCCTTGCCGGAATGTATGTTCCGGGAGGGGGCTGTCGGCGGGCCACCGATCGGGGGGAGCCACATACTTGTTGGAAACAACGATCGGTTCCGATAGCCTTGCGCGTGGGAGGATCAACTGTCATGGCGCTTACAAACCCGTCTTTGACAGGGCGGCCGACGTGCATCCTGATCATCGACGACCATCCGCTCTACAGCGATGCGCTGGCCTCTGCCTTGCAGATGTGCTTCGAGGGATGTGCAATGCACCGCGCCTCCAGCATGGAGGAAACCGTTGCGGTTCTGGAAAGCGGTGTTGCGCCGGATCTGATCATGCTGGATTTGAAGCTGCCTGACGTGAACGGGATTTCAGGCTTCGAAAAGTTGCGGCAGCGGATGCCAAGGGCGCGTATCCTGGTAATTTCGTCCCTGGCCTCGGTGGAACTTGTGCAATCTCTTCTGGATCGTGGCGCGATGGGGTTTTTGCCCAAGGAAAGCCCGGCTTCGACCCTGCGCCATGCGGTCTCGGAAATCGCTTCGGGCCGACGCTACGTGCCCAGGGAATACCTTGCGCGCTTCGGCGGGCAAAGCGCCCGTTTCGACAACGGTGCCGATGTGTTCCAAACCAGCCAGGTGCTTGCCAGCCTGACGCCACAGCAAACCCGGATTCTGAAACTGATCCGCGCGGGGAAGCCGAACAAGCAGATCGCGTATGAACTTTCCCTGGCCGAGGCCACGGTCAAGGCTCACATCACGGCATTGTTGCGGCGACTGGGGGTACGCAACCGAACCCAGGCCGCCGTGATGGTCGAGGAACTCGAGGCACAACAGGCGGGCAATGAACAAGAGGTTCGGACTTTTTTGAGAAACTGACGGGGCCAAGGTGAACGAAAGGGTAAAAGAGGGAAAACCGCATTATCTCTCGATCGGGCGTGCTGTTTCGCAGGTGGCCGAAGATGCGGTCGTCAGGGCTGTAGAGGGCCTGGAAGGATCGCAGGCCTGTTTCGTTCTGGCCTTTGTCCCGGCCCATCTGGACATCGACGAAACCGTTGCGGCGCTGGGGCGCCATTTGCGGGGAATCCCCGTGTATGGTTGTACCACTGCCGGGCAGATCACGACGCAAGGATACGAAAGTGATGCGCTGCTGTTGCTGGCTTTTCCGAAGGAACATTTTCGCTGCGCATCGCTCCTTTTCTCGGATCTGGCACCGATTTCGGCGCCTGCAATTGGCGCGGCCGCCCAGAAACTGGCAGAGAAATTCCGCCATACAGTTGGCTGGAACCGCCTGGCCCTGATTTTCGCGGACGGCCTTTGCAAGCAGGAAGACCTTTTGGCCTCGACGCTGGAAACCGCTCTGGACGGGCTGCCGACCTTTGGCGGGTCGGCGGGCGATGGGTTCAGGTTCGAACGGACTTTTGTTCTGCATGGCGGGCGGGCCCATACCGATGCGGCGGTCCTGATCCTGCTGGAAACGGATCTGGAGTTTCAGGGGCTTGGCTTCGACCATTTCCTGCCTGTCGGCCGGCAGGTTGTCATTACCGGGGCAGATCCCGAAGAACGGCGCGTCTACGAGATAAATGGCGCCCCGGCCGCACTGGAATATGCGCGCCTTGTCGGCTGCTCTGTCGACCAGTTGTCCCCCGAGATTTTCGCCGAGAACCCGATGCTCCTGCGCCACAACCGGAAATACTACATCCGCGCTGTCCGCAACGTTTCCGAAAACCACGCCATTTCCTTTCTGGCGGCCATTGACGACGGGCTGATCCTGACCCTTGGGCGCGGACAGGCAATCATTGAAACGCTGGAAAGCGAACTTGACCTGGCCAATGACAATGGCAATCCACCGGATTTCATTCTTGGTTTCGATTGTGCCCTTCGAAAGCTCGAGATCGAACAAAAGCAACTCCACGAGCCGGTATCCGGCATTCTCAGGAAGCGGCGGGTCTTTGGCTTTAACACCTATGGCGAACAAAATTCCGGGGTTCACATCAACCAGACCTTTGTGGGCGTTGCTTTCTTCGAACCCCAGCCCCGGGCGCTGAACCTGTGAGTGAGATGACAGACCCTTCCGAACCGCCCGAGGTTCGGCTTGAGCGGCTGGAGAAAATCATCGACGCACTGATCCGCCGTGCCAACCGGCAAGACGATATCGGCCCTGCCGCCTTTCGGGCGTTCCAGTCGGCGATTGAGCTTCAGGAACGGGTGGAGGCCCAGACCCGAGATCTCGAGCGTGCGGAAACCGAGCTGGAGAGCGTGCGTTATGAACGCGAACGCACGCGGCGCAGCCTGGTTGATGCCTTGTCGTCCATGGCCGAAGGGTTTGCCCTTTTCATGGATGGAAAGCTGCATGTCACAAATGGCTTCATGGCCAACCTTTTGCCGGATCGCGCCGAAGATTTCGTTCCGGGTCTGGGGGTCAGCGGGTTTTTCAAACTGATTGCCGAAAGCAATGCCTTTACCTCTGCGGACCGTAACCTGCGTGAGGTTGGTGCACGTCTGTCGCGTCAAAACATGCAGGAGGACATGAAGGTTGTCGTGGAGCTGTCCGGGGACCGCTGGTACCAGTTGAACGCCCAGCACACGTCCGGTGAGAACCTTGTCCTGCTGATGACAGAGATCACCCAATTGGTGCGCCGCAACCGGCAGGAAAAAGAAACCCTGATCGATCTGCAGGAGGATTATCTGCGCGCGGTTTTCCAGCACATGAGCCCGGGCGTGTGCACGATTTCGGCGCAGGGTCAGATCTTGCTGTTGAACTTTCAGTTTCATGAACTGCTGGGAATTCCGCCCGCCGATCTGAAACCGGGTATGCGCATGGGCAAGATGATCGATCTGCTCAAGATGCGGGGCCTGTTGAGTGCGAGTGATGAGTTTCGGCTCAGCGTGTGGCGTAACGAGTTGCGGACACGGGGACAGGTGCGACGCCGGATCCGTCCCGGCGCGGGAAAGGTGTTGGAAGTCCGTGCCACCCGGTTGCCCGGCGGCGGCTTCGTTGTCGAGGTCAGGGACGTGACGCTTGAGGTGCGGACCACCGAAATGCTGGAAGAGCGTGTCAAGGAGCGCACGGTCGAACTGACCATGGCCAATGAAAGGCTGAGGATGGAATATCGCGAAAAAGCGCGGGTCGAGGAAGAACTGCGCATCGCGCGTGACCGGGCCGAAGCGGCGATTTCTTCCAAGACGCGGTTTCTCGCGGCGGCCAGCCATGACCTGTTGCAGCCGATCAACGCGGCGCAGCTTTTGATTTCGACGCTCCGGGAAACCACCCGGCAAAGTGCCTTCCACCCGATGGTGGAGCGGTTGTTCGGGGCCTTCGGGTCGGTGGAACAGTTGTTGCGCTCCTTGCTGGACATTTCCAGGCTCGAAAGCGCAGATGCCGATGCGGTTTCGATCGAACCGATCCGCCTGGATACCTTGATGAGCGGGATACAAGGCGACCAGGCGTTGATGGCAGAACAGAAGAACATCCGTTTCGATGTCGTCTTGTCTTCTGCTGTCGTGATCTCGGATTCGATCTACCTGTTGCGGTCGATCCAGAACCTCGTGGTCAATGCGATCCAGTACACGCCGCCGGGCGGGCGGGTGCTGGTGGGGTGCCGCCGGAAAGGCAAAGAAGTCGAGCTTCAGGTCTGGGACACCGGAATCGGGATTGCGCGGGCCGATCAGCTGCGGATCTTCGAGGAATTCACGCGCGGCGAAGGCGCCGGGCTGAGCGCGGGTGTCGGGCTGGGCCTGTCGGTCGTCGACCGGGCTTGCAGGCTTTTGGGGCACAAGCTTTTCGTGCGTTCCGCACCGGGGGTCGGGTCGATGTTCTCGATCACCATGGGCGTGGCCGAAGACGCACCCAGGCGGGGGGAGCCGCCGCGCGCGCTGACGCAGTCCGAAGACCTGAGGCTGGATCACATTGTGCTTGTGATAGAGAACGACGAGGACGTCCTTTACAGCACTACCAAATGGCTTGAACAGGCGGGCGCAAGCGTTCAGCCGGCCCGTTCGGTCCGCGAGGCGATCGAATTCGTCAACGACATGGGAATGCCCCCCGACATCATCCTGGCGGATTATCAACTGGATCAGGGAGAAACCGGGGTGGAGGCGATCTCATGCGTGCGTGCTTTGACCAATGCCCATGTTCCGGCAATCATGATTACGGCGAACCGCAGTGAAAGCCTGCGTGAGGCGGGTTTGCTCAATGACGTGTCGGTGATGGCCAAGCCCGTCAAGATGGCGCGCCTGAAGCAGCTCATCGACTGGAAGATCAAAATGAAGGGAAGGCGCAGGCTCGGGGGCACCGATAAAAGTCGGCAGTGACTGCTGTGCCGGACGGTATAAACTCGGACCCGGGAGGAATAGCATGATGAAACGACCGATCATCGCCGTGGCCGTGGCGCTTGGTGCCGCTATGGGGGCTGCCCTGGCCGCCGGGGCGCAGGAGACGAAGAGCTACGATCTTCTGTTTCGCAACGGAACGCTGGACACCGTGGGTCGGGATGCCGCGCTGGTCTATCGCCGTGAGGTAACCAGCCCGCTGGTTCCAGGCGCCGAAACCCGCGATAGCGGGCATGTCATGCTCAGTTTCAGTGCGGATGACATGTCGATGGTGGAACTGACACTGAAACAGGCGGGCGGGGATCGTGTCCTTGGGCGGTTTCCGGCCAGCGTTGGCAACCCGATGATCATGTATTTCTACGAAAGCGTCATCCGCGACATGGCCGAGGCGGCAGGCGGCAGTCCGTTTTACATCCGCAATCGGGTCAAGGAGGCGCTCGGCTCCCCCGCCGAAACACAGGCCGGTCAGGCCGTCCTGAACGGCCGGGTCATTCCGACCACCACGATCAGCCTGCGGCCTTTCGAATCCGATCCCAACCGTGACCGCATGAAGGGCTTTGACGATCTGGTGCTGCGTGTGGCCATGTCGGATGAGGTGCCCGGCTGGTATGTCAGCCTGATCGCGGAGGCTGGCGACGCCCGGACGCACGCCCAAGTCTACCGTTCGGTTCTGATTCTTGAAGGGGTTGGAGACACGCAATGAAACCGATATGGGCAAGCCTTCTTCCGGCGCTTCTGGCGGGCGCCGCCCTTGCGCAAGACGAGGCGGCGCGTTTGAATGACTATCCCACCGAAGCGCGTGCGGATTATGTTTTTGCCTGTATGGCCGCCAATGGTCAGAGCCGTGAAATGCTGTCCCGCTGTGCCTGTTCGATCGATGAAATCGCGGCGATCCTGCCTTACGAAAAGTACGTGCAGGCGGAGACGGTCCTGTCCATGCGCCGCGTCGGAGGCGAGCGCATGGCGATTTTCCGCAGTTCCGCAGAGGCCGAACACATGGTGGCCGATCTCAGGCGTGCACAGGCAGAGGCCGAACTGGTCTGTTTCTGACCCGCGCGCGTTTTCAGGTGGCAGGATTCTTGAGAAGGGTCGTTTCGAACCTGTTCCCCTCGGTGTCGGTGGCCTTTACCGTCAGCGAAGGTGCGCCATTGTCCAGATAGGAAAAACGGAACACCGGGTTTTCCGAAATCGAAATTCCGCCATCCATGGTGAATAAAACGTCTTCCCCCTGCCAGACTTCCAGGTGGTCTATGAAATGTGCCGGGATGAACAACTGCGTGATCTGATCCCGCTGAAGACCGGAATAATTCGGGTGGCGCACCATAACTTGTGCCTGGCGGCGCGCGGTCGAGACTGCGGGGGTGTCGCCGGTGTCGAACATTCTCAGCTTCATTTCGCCCATCGTGGCCAGCGCGACCTGCGGATCGCGCGAGGCCGGTGCCGAACAGCCACCGGAGGCCTTGACGTAGCGACCCGTCATGAACAGCCCGTTTTCCGTTTCGGCGATGACACGAATGTTGGAATACTGGTTCACACGCACGCGCATCTCGAAATCAAGCGGCGCCATCGCTTCGGAAAACGTGAAGGTTCCGGCGACCGGGGCGGGGTTTTCGTCGACGACAACGGAGATGTCCGTGATCGTTTGCGCCGGGTCTGTCTGGGTCAGAGTCACCGGGACGGTTGCGGCGTCATGCGCGCGGTAGGGGGCATCGACCACAAGCAACGTATCGCCATTCGCTGTTTCGGCATCCCCCAGAATGTCGTAGCGCAGGTCGTCCCATGTCGGGCTTTCGGCCAGCGGGTTGGGCACGGTCTCTGCGGCGGCGGTCGAGACCTGTACCACACAGGCCGCGACAGCGAGAAATCTCAGGGCCATCGCGCATCTCCTCACATGCGGCTTCGCCCGAATGCATATCACCAATTGCGGCTAGTGTATATCTGGACCTTTGTATGGGCCTTGTGCGCTAACTTGAAAGATAGAGTTTTACGGGGCCCTTGCAATGTATGAAGCCGTGATCGCCGTTTGCCTTTCCATCGCGCCGGGGACCTGCCGCGACCAGCTTTTGCCGGGATACGAAGCCCCGGACGCCGCCGCGTGCCAAGCCGCCCTGGCGGCACGGCCTCCGGAACTTCCCCCTGCGGGGGTCTTGTCCGGTGCCGCACGATGTGCTCCCGCGGGGGAGACCATCCCGTTTGAGGAGGTCGCGCCAGGATTGTTCGTGCATGCCGGCCTTGTTGAAGAGCCGGATGAATATAACCTCGGGGATGTTTCCAATATCGCCTTCATCGTGGGGCGCGAAAGCGTTGCGGTGGTCGATACCGGCGCCGCCCGCTGGATCGGAGAAGCTCTCTGGCGCAGTATCCGCGCCCGAACCGCCAAACCCGTCAGCCATGTCATACTGACCCATATGCACCCCGATCATGTCCTGGGGGCCGGACCCTTTGTCGAGGCCGGCGCCAAGGTCGTTGGTCATGCGGACCTCCCACGTGCTTTGGCCGACCGGGCCGGGAATTATCTTGAAAGCCTAGAACGCCTGATCGGGTCCGAAAGCTTCCTGGGAACGGCCCCTCCGCTGATTTCCGAAACGATCGGCGGGAGGGCCGAGATCGATCTGGGGGGACGGGTTCTTGATCTGGAAGCATGGACTCCTGCGCACACGGTTGCGGACCTGACCGTGTTTGACAGGGTTTCGGGTGTGCTTGTGGCGGGGGATCTGATGTTCGACCGTCATACCCCGGCGCTGGATGGCAGCCTTGTAGGATGGCGGCGCGCCCTGTCCGACCTGAAGACGCGGGATCTGGCGGGAATCGTGCCCGGACACGGGGCGGCCTTGCTGGACTGGCCCGAAGGGGCGGAGGGTTTGCAGCGTTATCTGGATGTGCTGGAGCGTGATACTCGCACCGCCCTTGAACGCGGTGAGCGGCTGGGAAAAGCCGTCACGGCCATTGCCGCTGCCGAAGCCCCGAACTGGGACCTGTTCGAGGCCTATAACATGCGCAATGCAACCGTTGCCTACACGGAACTCGAATGGGAATAGAGGGCGGCGCTATTGCGGTTCGTCCACAAATGTCTCCAGCAACTGGCCGATGGCGAATAATCTGCGCTCAATGATCTGCGGGGTTTCGCACAGATAGGCGATCGATTTCTGGCGGTCGGTATAGATGACCTGATCCCAGTCCAGCCGTTCCTCCAGGATGTCCACCCTGTCGAAATCGGGGCTGTCCAGCGCCATTTGCCGGTCCAGTTCCAGGCGGGTCTCGTCAATCTGCCCGGCCAGGGCGATCTGGCTTGAAGACAGCTCCCCGATGCCGGCGACGATCCGTGTCCTGCGTTTTGACAGGGAGTCGAAGCTGTGGCGAAACACGCGGCCCATCACATCCGCCCCGTTGCCATGCCGGGCGGCGAAAGCCTCGACCCGCGGGCGCAGGTCTTCGGGGTCTACACGCCGGAGCGACAAGGAGTCCGCCAATGCCGCAGCATCCGCCGACAGGGCCGCTGCGGCCGGATCTTCCGGTATCGGGTGCTGCCACATCAGTCCGATGGAAAGACGTTCGACCTTGCGCTGAATGCACGGCCACGAAGGGTCGGAGAAATCCGCCGCCCCGGCGGGCAGCG
Source organism: Rhodovulum imhoffii (assembly GCF_003046545.1). Lineage (GTDB taxonomy): Bacteria > Pseudomonadota > Alphaproteobacteria > Rhodobacterales > Rhodobacteraceae > Rhodovulum > Rhodovulum imhoffii. Next base: position 253,004 of record NZ_QAAA01000001.1, read on the forward strand.
TTCCGAGCAGAACAAGGGCGAAAGCCCGCAAAGGTTTCTGGATGTTCATGGTCCCTCCCGTTGGCCAAGTATGGCGCCAGTCCGGGGGCGCGTCCATCGGGGCGAGTATACACCTTTGTATTATTGTCCGACTTCGAGGCTGGCTCTTATATTCTAAGAAACACCCCAAAAAGGGGGCTTTGGGAGGATATCGATTTGAGAACACGCGCTGCGGTGGCCGTTGAAGCCGGCAAACCTCTTGAGATCATGGAAGTGGAACTCGACGGCCCGAAAGCCGGAGAGGTTCTGGTCGAGATCAAGGCGACGGGTTTGTGCCATACCGATGAGTTCACCCGGTCCGGGGACGACCCCGAAGGTATATTCCCGGCGATTCTGGGCCACGAGGGGGCCGGGGTGGTTGTCGAAATCGGTGAGGGGGTAACCTCGCTTGAGGTCGGGGACCATGTGATCCCGCTTTACACCCCCGAATGCCGGGAGTGCGAATATTGCCTGAATCCCAAGACGAACTTGTGTCAGTCGATCCGCGCAACACAGGGGCAGGGGCTTTTGCCCGACGGGACCACCCGGTTCCGCATGCTCGACGGAACCCCCATCCACCATTACATGGGGTGTTCGACCTTTGCCAATCACACGGTGGTGCCGGAGATCGCGCTGGCCAAGATTCGCAAGGACGCCCCGTTCGACAAGGTGTGCTATATCGGGTGCGGCGTCAGTACCGGCATCGGCGCGGTGATCAACACCGCCAAGGTAGAGATCGGCAGCCGCGCCGTGGTCTTCGGCCTGGGCGGTATCGGCCTGAATGTCATTCAGGGGCTGCGCCTGGCCGGGGCCGATCAGATCGTGGGGGTGGATCTCAACGACGACAAGGCCGAGATGGCCCGCCGCTTCGGGCTGACCGATTTCGTCAATCCTTCCAAGGTGGAAGGCGATATCGTCGCGCATCTGGTCGAACTGACGAAGGGGGGGGCCGACTACACATTCGATGCTACGGGCAATGTGAATGTCATGCGTACGGCGCTGGAGTGCGCGCACAAGGGCTGGGGGGAGTCGATCATCATCGGGGTCGCCCCCGCTGGGGCGGAGATCTCCACCCGGCCCTTCCAGCTGGTCACGGGCCGGATCTGGCGGGGGACCGCGTTTGGCGGTGTCAGGGGCCGCACCGAAGTGCCGAAGATCGTGGACTGGTACATGGACGGCAAGATCGAGATCGATCCGATGATCACGCACAAGCTGTCTCTGGATCAGATCAACGAAGGGTTCGAACTGATGCACAAGGGCCAGTCGATCCGCGCCGTAGTGGAGTTCTAGGCCCATGGGACTTGATGTCGTCTCTGAAAATCGCAGTTTCGGCGGCATTCAGGCGGTGTATTCACACGACTCCGTCGCCTGCGATTGCAAGATGACCTTCGGGGTTTTTCTGCCCCCGCAGGCCCGGTACGGGCCCGTGCCGGTTCTGTGGTATCTGTCGGGGCTGACCTGCACGCACGAAAACGCCATGACGAAGGGCGGCTTCCAGGAGCATGCCGCAAGGCATGGGCTTGCAGTGATTTTTCCCGACACCTCCCCCCGAGGGGAAGGCATCGCCGATGACGAGGCCTATGATCTGGGGCAGGGCGCGGGATTTTACGTCAACGCGACCGAAAAACCCTGGGCGCCGCATTTCCGGATGTATGACTACATCGCCGAGGAATTGCGCGCGCTCGTGACCAGCCAGTTCCCGGTCACGGATCGCCACGGGATTACCGGCCATTCGATGGGGGGGCATGGGGCGATCACCATGGCCCTGCGCAACCAGGACATGTTCGCGTCTCTTTCCGCCTTCGCGCCGATCGCGCATCCGACCCAGTCGGACTGGGGGCGCAAACAGTTGAGTGCGTATCTGGGCAATGACGAGTGCGGGTGGGCCGAACATGATTCCACGTTGCTTCTGGAGGAGCACGGCTGGAAGGGCGACCTGTTGATCGATCAGGGTTCGGCGGACCAGTTTTTGCCGCTTTTGAAGCCGGAAGCTCTGGCCAACATGATGGCCTTGCGCCGGCAATCGGGGGAGATGCGAATTCAGCCGGGATACGACCATTCTTATTTTTTCGTGAACACGTTTGCGGGCGATCATGTCGCCTGGCACGCGGCACGCTTGAAATAACACAGGAGGGACAAGCAGATGAACCGAATTCTCACGGCCGTATGCGCGTTTGTGACCTTGCCGGTTATGGCCGTCGCCGACAGCTCCGATCAGGAAGCCGCCGCGGCGGGCGAAAGGATTTTCCGCAAGTGCCAGGCCTGCCACATGGTCGGTGCCGACGCCGTGCACAAGACCGGCCCGGTGCTGAACGGGGTCGTCGGCCGGCCGGTCGCCGTTGTCCAGGATTTCGGGTATTCCGATACGCTGCGTGCCCTGGGGGCGGAGGGCAAGGTCTGGACGCCTGAAGAACTGATGGAGTTCCTGGCCAAGCCGAAAGACTACGCCAAAGGCACAAAGATGACTTTTGCCGGACTCCGGAAAGAGGAAGAGCGGGCACACGTTATCGCGTATCTTGCAACCTTTATCGCCGAAGACGGCTAGCAAGAGCGGGATTGGCCGACCGGGCCATCAGAGTCCGGCGGCACCAGATGCATCCGATCAAGGAGGGTCGGTTGCCAACAGACGGCGCAGGGCGCCGTACTTACGGGAGGAACTCGAATGAGAAAGCTAACGCTTTTTGTTTCCGGGATCGCTCTTTGCGCGGCCACTACCGCCTTTGCAAATGACGATCTTGTCAGCCAGATGGGGAACCCGTCGCAATGGGCTATCCAGACCGGCGACTACAAGAACCAGCGGTTTTCGCAACTCGATCAGATCAACGCCGGAAATGTCGGGGATCTTCAGGTTGCGTGGACATTCTCGACCGGCGTGCTGCGGGGCCACGAAGGGTCGCCCCTGGTTATCGGCGATATCATGTATGTCCACACGCCGTTCCCGAATATCGTGTATGCGCTGGATCTGGCCAACGATGGCAAGATTCTCTGGAAATACGAGCCCAAGCAAAACCCCGACGTCATTCCGGTGATGTGCTGTGACACTGTGAACCGCGGCGTCGCCTATGCCGAGGGCAAGATCTTCCTGCATCAGGCCGATACCAAGGTTGTCGCGCTGGACGCCAAGACGGGGGAAGTGGTCTGGGAGGTCCAGAATGGTGACCCGACCATAGGCGAAACCAACACCGCGACCGTTCTGCCGGTCAAGGACAAGGTGATCGTCGGCATCTCGGGGGGCGAATTCGGCGTGCGCGGCTCCGTGACCGCCTATGACATGAGCACTGGCGAGCTGGTGTGGCGCGGTTATTCGATGGGGCCGGATTCGGACATCCTGTTCGACCCGGAAAAGACCACCCATCTGGGCAAGCCGGTCGGCGCGGATTCAGGGACCAATACCTGGGAAGGCGATCAGTGGAAAATCGGCGGCGGCACCACCTGGGGCTGGTACTCCGTCGATCTGGAAGAAAACCTGATGTACTACGGATCGGGCAACCCCTCTACGTGGAACCCGGCCCAGCGTCCGGGGGACAACCGGTGGTCCATGACCATCTTCGCCCGCGATATCGATACCGGCGTGGCCAAGTGGGTCTACCAGATGACCCCCCACGATGAGTGGGACTACGATGGCATCAACGAGATGATCCTGACCGAGCAGACCGTGGATGGCGAGATGCGCAAGCTTCTGACCCATTTCGACCGGAACGGTCTGGGCTACACCCTCGACCGTGTGAGCGGGGAACTGCTGGTGGCCGAAAAATACGATCCGGCGGTCAACTGGACGACGGGCGTGGATATGGACCCCGGCTCCGACACCTATGGGCGTCCGGCCGTCGTGGCCCAATACTCCACCGAACAGAACGGCGAGGACGTGAACTCGACCGGCATCTGCCCGGCTGCCCTGGGAAGCAAGGACCAGCAGCCCGCTGCCTATAGTCCGAAGACGGAAACGTTCTACGTGCCGACCAACCATGTCTGCATGGATTATGAGCCGTTCCGTGTCAGCTATACTGCGGGCCAGCCCTATGTGGGGGCAACCCTGGCGATGTATCCGGCCCCCGACAGCCACGGCGGTATGGGCAACTTCATTGCCTGGGATAACCTCAAGGGTGAAATCAAGTGGTCGATCCCCGAGCAGTTCTCGGTCTGGTCGGGCGCTCTGGCCACGGCTGGAGACATTGTCTTCTACGGTACGCTTGAGGGCTACCTGAAAGCGATCAGCGCCGAAACGGGCGAAGAACTTTACAAGTTCAAGACCCCGTCCGGGATCATCGGAAACGTCATGACGTACGAACATGGCGGGAAGCAGTACGTGGCGATCCTTTCGGGCGTCGGGGGCTGGGCAGGGATCGGTCTCGCGGCCGGTCTGACCAACCCCAATGACGGTCTGGGTGCCGTGGGCGGCTATGCGGCCCTGAGCGATTATACCGCTCTGGGCGGTCAGATGACCGTTTTCGCACTGCCCGACTGATCCGGCCTGCGAAGACGACTGACGCAACGTGGCTGGTGCCGCACAGGATGCGGTGCCAGTCGCTAACAAGTTGAGAATCCGACATGAACGCACCCACAAGACTTCTGGCCGCGTGCCTGATGACGGCGGTTCCCTTTGCCGTGCAGGCGCAGGAGATCGACAACCTGACCGCTGTTTATTCCGAAGACGGGCGGTATTTCACGGAAGATGACGTGCCGACCTACAACGTTGCCGAGGATGGCACTGTCGACTGGCTGACCTATTCCGGCTTTCGCCGGTATCATTCGGAATGCCATGTGTGCCACGGTCCGGAGGGAGAAGGGTCGAGCTACGCCCCGGCTTTGAAAAAATCCGCCATCGACATGGATTATTATGAATTCCGGGATGTCGTCACGAACGGGCGCACCAAGGTGAACGCCGCCGAAAACTTCGTGATGCCCGCGTTTGGCGAAAATCCCAACGTGATGTGTTACCTTGACGACATTTACGTTTACCTCAAGGCCCGGGGCGCCGATGTCGTGCCGCGCGGGCGCCCAGGCAGGAAAGAGTCGAAATCCGACGTGATCCGCGAGGACGAAAATGCCTGCCTGGGCCACTAGCCTGCGGGCCCTGATCTGCCTCGCGGCGATCGGGGCGGCAAGCGTCGGGGCCGCGCAGACTTCGGACCTGGTTTCCCGAAATGCGTTTCGTGTATGCGCGGATCCGGCGAATTTCCCGATATCGGACAAGGCAGAAGCCGGGTACGAGAACGAACTGGCCGGGCTTTTCGCGCAAAAGCTCGGCCTTCCTGTCAGGTACACCTGGTTTCCGCAGGCAACGGGGTTTATACGCAATACGCTGAATGCCCGGCAGTGCGATGTGGTCATCGGCTACGCGCAGGGGCATGAACTCGTCCTCAATACCAACCATTACTTCACCTCGGTCTATGTGCTGATCGTGCCCCGGACCGGCGATCTTGCCGGGGTGGAGACCTTGGACGATGGCAGGCTGAAAGGCCGGCGGATCGGTATTATTGCCGGTACCCCGCCTGCCGCGCATATGGCGCGCAACGGTCTGATCGGTATGGCCCGGCCCTACAACCTTGTGGTGGACCGCCGCCATGAAAACCCGGCGCAGGACATGCTGGATGACCTCGGGGCGGGCAGGATCGACGCCGCGATCCTCTGGGGGCCTTTGGGCGGGCCGCTGGTCAAGTCCTCCTACCCGGAAATGAAGGTCATTCCGCTGGTCGGGGAAACCCTGCCGCCGCGGCTGTTCTTTCGTATAACGATGGGGGTCCGGCAGGGCGAAAAGGTCTGGCAGCGCAAACTGAACGGATTGATCCGCCGCCATCAGGAGGAAATTGATGCCATATTGATCGAGGCCGGTGTCCCGCTGGTCAACGATCTCGGCTCCGGGGTTCTGGAGCCCCGGAAATGATTGTCCGCCAGTGTATTGCGGCTCTGCTCCTGTGTGCCGGATCTGCGGTGTCGGCGGAAATGGTGGCGGAGCCGGACAGTTACCGGATGGACGCCTATCGCAGTCCTGTGCCCGCAACGCTCAATGGCGGAACGGTTATCGGCCCCGAAGCGGCCTACGCCTTGTGGCAGAGCGATGCGGCCGGGTTCATCGACGTTCTGCCACAGGCGCCCAGACCGGAAAACCTGCCCGAAGGGACAATCTGGCGCGACAAGCCGCGCGTGTCCATTCCCGGTGCGATCTGGCTGCCCAATGTGGGGTATGGGGCGATTGCAGATGTCACGGCGGCCTATTTCCGGCGCGGGCTCGACAAGGCAACCGGGGGGGACCCGACCCGCCCGATCGTGATCTTTTGCCTTGAAGACTGCTGGATGAGCTGGAACGCTGCCAAACGGGCCGTGGAGTGGGGCTACTCCGACGTGTATTGGATGCCGGAGGGCACAGATGGCTGGAAACTCTGGGGATATCCCCTGGCGCGGATCTTGCCGGAACGGCCCCAACCCTGACGTCCCTGCGGCTCAATACCCTTCCAGGGTCTTGTGGGCATGGGTGATCGTGCCGCCGGTATCTGTCATTGTGACATCCACCGATTGTGTTCCGGACGGCACAGAAAGGCCGATGCGCGGGTTCTCGGAAAGTGAAATCGACCCGGTCATCCGGGCGTAGCCGCCCCCGTTCACACCGATATCGAGCGTTTCGATATAGCGCATCGGTGTGAACAGCAGCGAAACCTGATCCATCTGCATGCCCGAATGGGAAGGGTGATCCAGAGTCACGTCAATTTGGTTCAGCCTCTGCGTCAGGGTTGAAGGGGAGCCGCAGCATGTGTTGTCGGGGACCCGCCCGGCCAGTTCGATCCGCATCTCGCCCAGGGTTTGCAGCGCCAGTTCGGCATCGGTGCCGGGGGGGGCGGAGCATGCGCCCTGGCCGGTGGTCTTGACGAAGGTTTCGGCCACGAACAGGCGCCCATCCGTGGTTCGGGCAACCACATGCAAAGGAGTCGGCCCGTTGATCCGCATGGTGACATCGAAAAAGAAGCGCGTCGGTGCCGTGGCAAGCTGAAACACCGCCGAAACGGGCATGGGGTTCTCATCAAGGATCAGGGTTATCTCGCGCAGTTCCGTCCCCGCGGGGGCGGTGACGAGCGCGGCAATGTCCGTGCGCGCATCGTCGGAGGTGCGATAGGGCACATCGATCGCGATCAGGCCGGACCCGTCCAGAAGAAACCGCTCCCCATACAGGGCATGGCGAATATCGTCCCAGGCCGCTTCTGCGGCGAAGGCCGGGGCGCATACGATCAGGCCGATGGCCAGAACAAGACGCTTCATTTGACGTCTCCAGGGGCAAGAAAGGTGCCGAAGGCGCGCGGCCCGTCACATGTATCGAAAGTTTCCCTAACGTCGAGCGTATCCGCGTCGATGGTCATCAGGGTATTTCCGAACCAGTTGACCAGTACGATGAACTTGCCGTCGCCTGTGGTATCGATCCCTTCGGGATAATCCCCGACGTCTATGCGGCCCACTGCCGAAAGATCTTTCAGGGCGATCACGCTGACGGTGTTATGGTACTGGTTGGTTACGAAAGCGCGGCCATGGGCGAAGGCGATTGCGTAGGGACGCTCACCGACCGGCACGGTTGCAAGAAGGATGCGTTTTCGCGGGTCGATCACGCTGACATCGTTGCTGCCGACATTGGCGACGAACAGCCGCCCGTCGGGTGCAAAACGCAGGCCGTAAGGGCGGCTTCCAACGGGAACTGCACCCAGCCGGACAAGAGACCGGGCATCGAACAGCGATACCTGGTCTGCGCCCTTGTCCGCGGAGGCGAGAAAAAGCCCATCTTCCGACAGGGCGATGCCGGCGGGGGATTTGCCGGTGGCAAGTTCTGCAAGTGTGGCCAGCGTGGCGGCCTCCAGAACCCAGAGCCGGGCATTGAACCAGTCGGACACGAACAACCGCCCACGTTTCGCATCCAGGGCGATGCCCGTTGGCCCCCCCTCCAGCGTGGTGTGGGCCAGAGCCTTCCCCGTTGCGCGGGCCAGACGGTGGACTGCCTTGGCACCGGGCGCGACGATGTAAATGTCGTCCCGCTGACCGATGGCCACCCCCGCCGGCTGGCCGGGTATGGGCCAGAGTGCGCCGCTTTCCCCGGTATCGAGGTCCGTAACGCCGACCTCTTGCGAAGACTGGCAAGTGATGTATGCCGTTTCCGCATGCGTTGCGCCTGCCGTGCCAAGGCAGACGGCTGCCAGCCTAAGAGCCCGCAACGCCGAAACGGTCAACCAGCGCATCGAGACCCGCCTTGTAAACATTCATCACGGCGACCACCGCAGCATCGTCATTCAGGTGTTCCGGCGGATCGTTGTTGGGATAACCGCGATAGAACGCGCCGCGCCATTCGATCAGGGTTCCGCCATCTTCCCGCGGGCTGACCTTCAGGTGCGAGGAGTAGTTCGTCACGGGCAGAACATCGACGGAAACTTCGGTTATACGGTAGGAATAGGTCATCTTTTCGGCGTCGTGTTTGTAAAGCACCTCGTCGATCCGGGGGCCGTTCGCATCGCCCAGGGTCAGGATTCGGGTGGCGTCGATCGCGTTGCCGTTCGTGCCTGTCGTTGCAAAAACGGCGGGATGCCAGGACATGTCCTGAAAATTCCCGATTACCGCCCAGACCTCTTCGGGGCTGGCCGCGACCGCGACGGAGAGCGTGACCTTCTGGCGGGTCGGGCCGTGGGCCAGAACCAGCGACGGCGAAACTACAAGGGCGGCAGTCGCAGCGATGACCGTTCTTCTTTTCATTGGGGGCTTTCCTCCTCCTTGAATATCCTGTTGTCCAGGATGTAGCGCATTCCACGGCGCCAGCTTTCGTCCGTGTTGCCCCGGATATCGACGACGGCGCCGCGCACCATGGTCCCCGTCCGGGTTTCCCGCATTTGCAGGTTCAGTGTCAGAATGAGGTTGGAAACTTTCTGAACCTCGCCGACCAGCGCATAGTCCGCCCCAAGCCTGGCCGCCATTCGCGTATCGCAGCCATAACACTTTGCGGGGTTTTTAACCCGGTTCAATTCCTCCGCCACCGGGCTCAGGTCGACCAGCAGGTAGCCTTCGGACCGGAAGCGGGCTTCCACCATGTCGTGGAGCATCTGTACGCGTGCGACCTCCTCCGGGTTTTGCCCCAGTTCAGCGGTTTGCAGCGAGGTGTCCAGCATGTGCATGCCGAAAAAGGCGACCTTGCTTCCCGCCAGTGCGGGGGCCGCCAAGAACGCAAGCAAAAGGACCAGAACACGCATCAAGCCTTCTTAATAAATAAGAGTCGCGGCCCATGATGACCCGGCTAAGCTTGCTGAACAACTTGGCCAAAGGTAGCGGCTGATCTTTGTCCCGGACATGCGATAAACGATGCGACCGCATGGGAGGGAGGCATGGTGCGTCACGTTCTCCATCTTGTTTTTCCGGCACTTTGCCTGTGGGCGCTGACCGGTGTGCAGGCCGGTGCCCTGGATGTGCGTGCGGCCGTGCTGCGGATCGATTACCAGGTTCGGCTTCCGGTTTCGCGCTTTGAACTTTTACCCGCAGACAGGGGATTTGCTGGCGCGACCCTTGCGAACGAAGACAACAGCACCACCGGCGGTTTTCTGGGGCATCGCTATGAAACCGTGTTGCGGGCTGTCGCTCCTGACGGGGCGGATGCCGCGCTGGAGGATATTCTGGCAGAGGGGATACGTTTTGTGGTGGTTATCGCCCGGGCCGACGATCTTTTGCGGCTGAGCGACCGGGCCGCGCAGTCGGGGGCGTTGGTTTTCAATGCCCAGGCCCCGGACATGGCACTGCGTGACGGGGATTGCCGTGCCAACCTGCTGCATACCGCGACCAGTTTGCAGCAACAGGCCGATGCGATCCTTCAATTCGCGGTCTGGAAAAAATGGACGCGCCTGGTGCTGATATCTGGGTCCAACCCCGCCGATATCGCCATGGCCGGAGCCTATCGCGAGGCGGCGGCCAAGTTCGGCGCAACCATCGTCGGGGAACGTGTGTTCGAGTATTCCGGCGGCACGCGGCGTACCGATTCCGGGCATGTTCTGGTCCAGCGGCAGTTGCCGGCCTTCATGCAGGACCTGCCGGAGCATGACGTGGTGATCGCCGCCGATGCCAGCGATTATTTCGGCCCATACCTGACCTATCATCTTTGGACACCGCGCCCGGTGATGGGGGCGGCTGGCTTACGCCCGGTGCAGATGCATGGCGGCCATGAAGCATATGGCGCCACGCAACTTCAGAATCGTTTCGAAGCCATCGCCGGGCGATACATGACCGATATCGATTACAATGCCTGGATCGCCCTGCGTGCGCTGGGCGAAGCGGTGACGCGAACCGGATCGGCCGCCCCTGAAACGGTCAGGGGGTTTCTTTTGTCGGACCAGTTCGAACTGGCGGGATTCAAGGGACATCAGGTCGATTTCCGCGACTGGAACGGCCAGATGCGGCAGGAGGTGATCCTTTTCGACGGGCGGATCACCGTCAGTGTCAGCCCTCAGGACGGGTTTTTCCACCAGACAGCTTTGCAGGACACGCTTGGGCGCGACCGGGCAGAATCCGCTTGCGAGATGTTCAACTGACCGGGAGAGCCGCATGAAACACCTTCTCGTATCAACGGTCCTCGTCTTTGGCGCTGCCACGCCCGGATTCGCGGGGAAGGCGTTTGTCACAAACGAACGGGGCAATACGATCACCGTCGTCGATACGCAAACCTGGGAAGTGACCGGAGAGTTTTTCGGCGGCAACCGCCCGCGAGGCATCACCGTCAGCCCGGACGGAACGCGGCTTTATGTCTGTGCTTCCGACGACAATCTCGTAAGGGTATTCGACACGGCAACTTATCGCGAATTGCCAAGCCTGCCGTCCGGTCCGGACCCGGAACTGTTTGTGATCGAACCCTCGGGCAAGCGCCTTTATATCGCGAACGAAGACGACAATCTCGTCACGGTGACGGATACCGAGGACCGTACGGTTCTGGCCGAAATTCCGGTCGGGGTCGAACCCGAGGGCATGGGCATCAGCCCCGACGCGAAATGGGTCGTCAATACGTCCGAAACCACCAACATGGCGCATTTCATTTCCACCGAGGATTACGAGATCAAGCACAACGTTCTGGTCGACCAGCGCCCGCGCTTTGCCTTGTATACCGCGGACGGAACGCGCCTGTTCGTCACGTCGGAAATCGGCGGGACGGTCACGGTCATGGATATCGACGGGCAGGGCAAGCCGACGGTTGCCGGAAAAATCTCCTTTGAAGTCCCTGGCGTTCTGCCCGAGTGGCTGCAACCCGTCGGGGCCCGTGTGACGCAGGATGGCCGGCGCCTGTTCGTGGCGCTTGGCCCGGCCAACCGGGTGGCGGTTGTGGATGTCCAAAGCCTCGAGGTCACGGATTACATTCTGGTAGGTCAGAGGGTGTGGCAACTGGCGTTCACGCCCGATGAGAAATACCTCCTGACAACCAATGGGAACTCCAACGACATCACGGTCATCGACGTGAAACGGGAAAAAGCCCTGCGTTCGGTCCCGGTGGGGGATCAGCCCTGGGGTGTCGTGGTTATCGACTGATGCGAAGGAGCAGACACATGAACCCCTTTCTTGCCCTTGTATTCGCCCTTGGCCTTGGTGTGCCCGCCGCGGCTGCGCCACTTTGTGACGATCTCGGTTTTGCGGGGCTTCTGGCCAAGTGCAACCGGGGCGAAACTCTCAAACTCACGCTGGCATCGGGCAAGCCCCTGGGGGACGATGCGATCCTGCAGTCGGGCGCGTATTACAAGCTTGAGATCACGGCGGACGGTTCGGCGGAACTGGCGGTCGAGGGGCCGGGCTTCTTTCGCGCGATCTGGATGAACGAAATCGTGATCAACAAAATCGAAATCCGCCCGATGGCCATAGAGTCCATCGAGTTCGACAAGGCCGGAACCGCCGAGTTGTCTTTCATCGCGATCAAGCCGGGAACGCATGTGCTGCGTATTCCCGGCACGTCCGGGGACAGTCAGCAGGTCCGCTTCACCATTCAGTAGGGAGACCGTTCACATGAAAAGGCTCACGGCACCGTTTTTTGCCTTTTGTCTTGCCGCTTCCGGACAGGCTGGCGAAATCGACCCCATGACCATCGGGAAGATCGAGGCCTGGCTTGCCTCGATCGACTGCCAGATGGACCCCGACGATATCGAGCGCGAGGACAGCGGTTACGATCTGGATGACGTGATCTGCAAGGGTGGTCAGCAATTCGACATCACGCTGGATGAAAACCTGAACGAAACGGGGCGCCGTGCCGAGTAAGGCTTGAGGGAGGACCAAAATCTTGAAGATTTTCAAATATCTTGTCACCATCTTGTCTGTTCTGGGCGCGCCGGCGTTTGCCGAAGGCGATTTGCCCGTGATCCGTGCGGCGGTTCTCAAGATCGGTACCGTCAACTGGGAGCTTGCGACGATCGCCCAGCACGGCCTTGATGAAAAGCATGGCTTCACGCTTGAAGTTCAGCCTTACGCCGACAACGCCGCCACGCGCATCGCCGTCGAAGGGGGGCAGGCCGATATGGCCGTTGCCGACTGGATCTGGGTTGCCCGTCAGCGGGCCGATGGGAAAGATTACGTGTTTCTTCCTTATTCGCGTGCCGTGGGGGGCGTTGTGGTGCCCAAGGACAGCCCGGCCACCAGCCTCAGGGATCTGGCAGGGGGCAAGATCGGCATTGCCGGGGGGCCTCTGGACAAGTCCTGGCTGATCCTGCGCGCTTATGCCCGACAGGAATACGGTCTGGACCTCAAGGCGGAAACCGAACAGGTCTTTGGGGCGCCGCCGCTGATCTTCAAGTCCGCCTTGGGCGGCGAGTATGCGGGAGCAATCAACTTCTGGCACTTTCTGGCGAAAATGAAATCTTCCGGCATGCGGGAGCTGATCTCCGTCGAAACCGCCGGCCAGGCGCTGGGTCTCGACCCGGACATGCCGCTTTTGGGCTATTATCTCAAAGAGAGCTTTCTGGCCGATCGGCACGGCCTGGCGCAAGCCCTGTTCGAGGCCAGCCGGGAGGCCAAAGAGCTGCTGAGAAGGTCCGAAGACGCATGGCAGGCGATCCGTCCTTTGATGAACGCCAGGTCCGACGCCCAGTTCGCGCAACTCAAGGCGGACTGGATCGCGGGCATTCCCGAACGGATGCCGGTCGATTCAACCGCCGCAAACAATTTTCTGGCGCTGATGGCAGATCTTGGGGGGGAGGAACTTGTGGGCAAGGCCGCGACCGTTCCCGCCGGGCTGTTCGCGAATGTCAGATAGCCCCCCATGCCGACCTGTCGTTTCATACCTGTGCTGTCGATCACGGGGCTGCTTGGTGTCTGGATAACGGCAGCCCTTCTGACAGGGGACCCGCGCATTCTGCCGATGCCGTTCGACCTGGTGCCCGGCTTCGTGCGCGAAATTTCCTCGGGGGAGTTGCCCCGGCACCTCGGAGCCACCCTTGTCCGTGTCCTGTGGGCTTTCGTGCTGGCCATGGGGCTGGGCCTTGCGCTTGGTCTTGCCATGGGGCGTTCCCCGGCTTTGAACCGATGGCTCGACCCCTGGCTGGTAATCTTTCTCAACCTGCCGGCGCTGGTTCTGATCGTGTTGTGCTACCTGTGGATCGGCCTCAATGAAACCGCCGCCATCCTTGCCGTCACTCTGAACAAGGTGCCAGGCGTCACCACCGTCATTCGCGAAGGCGCCCGTGCGCTCGACCCAGACCTGGATGCCATGGCGAAGGTCTATCGCATGTCTTGGTACGTGCGCCTGCGCCATGTCGTCTTGCCCCAACTGGCCCCGTTTGTCATCGCGGCGGCCCGGTCCGGCGTCGCCGTGATCTGGAAGATCGTTCTCGTGGTTGAGTTTCTGGGGCGCTCGTCTGGAATCGGATTCCAGATTCACCTGTATTTTCAGCTTTTCGACGTCCCGATGGTGATGATCTACGCGTTTTCCTTCATCGCCGTGATGCTGCTGGCCGAATGGGTATTCCTGCAACCCTGGGAGCGGCGCGTGGCCCGCTGGAGGTGGGCGTGATCGCGGTTGATATCCGGTCCAAAACGTTCGGCGGCAATGCCGTCCTGGGCCCTGTTTCCTTTTCCATCGCGCCTGGTGAAACGGTTGCGCTTGTCGGGCCGTCCGGGATCGGGAAGTCCACGCTGCTCCGGATTGTGGCCGGGGTTGATACGCAATTTCGCGGCACCATCGCCCGCCCCGGTGCGATGGCAATGGTGTTCCAGGACCCTACTTTGCTGCCGTGGCGCAGTGCCATGGATAATCTGCGCACGGTGCATCGCGGGTTGACCCGGCAGGCGGCGGCGCGGGCGATGGCCGAAACAGGCCTGACCGGCAAGGAAGAAATGTTCCCCGGCCAGTTGTCGCAGGGGCAAAGGCGCCGTTTGGCCCTGGCGCGGGCGTTCGCAGGGCAGCCCGAGCTTCTGATCATGGACGAGCCCTTTGTCTCGCTGGATGCCGAAACGGCGGAAACCATGCTGGCGCTGACCGAGAACCTGATCGCGCATCATCGCCCGGCGACCTTGTTCGTCACCCATGCGCAGAACGAAGCGGAAAGACTGGCCACCCGGATTCTGACGCTCGTTCCCGGCCCTGAGGGCGCGGTGCTCGGGACGTCCTGTCAGAGGTTCCGGGTGCGGGAAAAACATACGGCGGGGTGACCGGCCCCGTTGGGGCAAGGCTGTCCTGGCGCTCGATTCGGCATGGGTGGCCACGGCGTTTTGTCAGCAGGCCGGCCGGTTAAAATTCAGGCGCCTTTCAAAAGAATGATTAAATATCAATATTTTGATAAAACATTCGATCCCGTTTGCGGAACCGCACGCGAAGCATTTCAAAGTTACGCGTTGAACTCCGTGCACAGGATGTTACCGTTCCCGAAGGGTAAAGGCCCGCAAGCGCCGAAGAGCGTGGCAAAAAAACAGGGAGTCGTTTGTGTGACCGAAGCCGACGCCGGTTTCGTGGTTTTTGACCGCGTGCAGAAAAGTTACGATGGCGAAACGCTTGTCGTGAAGGATCTGAACCTTTCCATCGGAAAGGGGGAGTTTCTGACGATGCTGGGGCCCTCCGGGTCCGGCAAGACGACCTGTCTGATGATGTTGGCAGGGTTCGAAAGCGCCACCCACGGTGAGATTCTTCTGGACGGGCACCCCATCAACAACATTCCGCCTCACAAGCGGGGCATCGGCATGGTGTTTCAGAACTATGCGTTGTTCCCGCACATGACGGTGGCCGAGAACCTCGCCTTTCCGCTGGAGGTGCGCAAGATCGGCAAGTCCGAGCGCGAAGCGAAGGTGAAGCGCGCGCTGGAAATGGTGCAGATGGGGGCTTTCGGCGGGCGCCGGCCCGCACAACTGTCGGGGGGACAGCAGCAGCGCATCGCGCTGGCGCGTGCGCTGGTGTTCGAGCCGGAGCTGGTGCTGATGGACGAACCGCTCGGCGCGCTGGACAAGCAGTTGCGCGAGCACATGCAATTCGAGATCACGCGCCTTGCCCATAGTCTTGGGATCACAACCGTTTACGTGACCCATGACCAGACCGAGGCGCTGACCATGTCGGACCGTGTCGCGGTGTTCGATGACGGGCGCATCCAGCAGCTTGCCCCCCCGGATCTGCTTTACGAGGCGCCGGAAAACAGTTTTGTCGCTCAGTTCATCGGTGAAAACAATACCCTGGAAGGCACGGTGGAAAATATCACCGACGGTGTCGCCGTCGTGCGCCTCGATGACGGGGAACTGATAGACGCCAAGCCCGTGAACGTCTCAAAGCCGGGGGAGCGGACGCTCGTGTCGATCCGGCCGGAGCGGGTGGAAATCGACAAGTCCCGCCTCAGCCCCGGTGTGCACACCGTTCACGCCGAGGTGCTGGAGTTCATCTACATGGGCGATATCTATCGTACCCGCCTGCGCGTGGCCGGAAACGAGGATTTCGTCATCAAGACGCGCAACGCGCCCGATCAGCGCCGCCTTCGCCCCGGCGAGCACATCGAGATCGGCTGGCTGCCCGAGGATTGCCGGGCGCTTGACGCCTGAGCGCCGCCCGTATCCCCGGCGGGTGGAAAGAAAAACAAGGGGATCAACACGGAGAGATACGCATGAAACGCAAAACCATTCTTTTCACGACCTGTGCGGCGCTTGCCGCGCCCGTGGCTCTTGCCGCAGAGATGTCCGGTTCCATGACCGTCGTGTCCTGGGGCGGGGCCTATCAGCAAAGTCAGATCAACGCCTATACCGAGCCGTACAAGGCGATGCATGACGGGCTGGAGGTCATCTGGGACGAGAGTTCCAACGAAGCCGTCGCGAAGTTGCGCGCGATGAATGAGGCCGGGAACATCACCTGGGATCTCGTGGATGTGACCGCTGCCGATGCCATGCGCCTGTGCGATGAGGGGCTGGCGATGGAAGTCGACCATGATGAAGTTCTTGCCCCGGCGCCGGACGGGACCAAGGCTTCGGAGGATTTCGGCGAAACGCTGGTAAGCGACTGTTTCATCCCGCAGATCGTGTATTCCACGACTTTCGGGTACCGTACCGACATGGTGGGAGAAACCCCGCCAGAAAGTGTCTGTGCGATTTTCGATACCGAAACCTATCCCGGCAAGCGCAGTCTCGAAAAGCGCCCCATCAACAACATGGAATGGGCGTTGCTGTGTGACGGCGTCGCGAAAGAGGATATCTACGATGTCCTCGAAACCGATGAGGGGCAGGACCAGGCGCTTGCCAAGCTTGGCACCATCAAGGACGATGTGATCTGGTGGTCTGCGGGGGCCGATACACCGCAGCTTCTGGCCGATGGCGAAGTGGTGATGGGCTCTACCTATAACGGGCGGCTGTTCAGCCTGATCGAGGAGCAGGACCAGCCGGTTGCGATGCTCTGGGACGGGCAGGTCTATGACCTCGACGGCTGGATCATCCCTGCGGGCCTGCCCGAGGACCGGCTCGCCCGGGTGAAGGACTTCCTGTACTTCGCCACCGACACGCAGCGCCTTGCCGATCAGGCCAAGTTCATCTCCTACGGCCCGGCGCGCGTCTCGTCCGCGCCGCTGGTGGGCCAGCACGCGGAACTGGGCATCGACATGGCCCCGCATATGCCAACCGATCCGGCGAACGCGGCCAATACCTTCCTTCAGAACTACGAATGGTGGGCCGATTATCGCGACGACCTGGATGCCAAGTTCCAGGCCTGGCTTGCCAGGTAAATGCTTTGCCGGGCGCGTTCGCGCGCCCGGCGTCCAAAAGGAGGTGACCCATGCCCAAGGGCTACATTATCGGCCATATTACCGTGAATGACCCTGAGGCCTATGCCGAGTATATCCGCCGCGACACGCCCATCCTGACCCGGTTGGGCGGACGGTTCATCGTGCGTGGCGGACAGGCGGAGGTGGCGGAGGGGGCGGCCCATAAACGCCATGTGGTCATCGAGTTTCCCGATTACGCAACCGCCCGGGCCGCCTACAACGACCCCGGATACCAGGAGGTCGCCGCGATCCGGCGGGCCTCGGCGGAAAGCGTCATCATCTTGGTGGAAGGCGCATGAGCAAAGATGGCCCGGTCCTGGCCGCTGATGGCCGTCCGCTGAAACACAGCCTGCGGCGGGCCTTGCGCGCCGAAAAGATGCGTGCGCTGGCTCTGATCGCGCCGTTGCTGATTTTCATACTGATCACCTTCATCGCGCCGATCGGTTCGATGCTGTTTCGTTCCGTCGAGAACGAGATCGTGCCCGACACGTTGCCGCGCGCGACCAAGGCCTTGCAGGGTTGGGACCAGAGCGCGGGGATCCCGCCGGACGAGGACATCTTCGCCGCGATGGCCTATGATCTTGTCATTGCGGCCGAGCGCAAGCTGCATACCCGGCTGGGGACCCGGCTGAATTACGAATATACGGGGATCTCCTCGATCTTTCGCAAGACCGGGCGCCGGGTCGACGATTTCGGGGAAGCCTACCAGGATGCCCTGACCGGCCTGAACCCGGCCTGGAAATCGCCCGGAACATGGGTTTCGCTGATGACCGCGCCGGACGAACGCGCACGCCCTGGCGCGGCGGCGGAACTGTTACCCGAAACCTCGGACCTTTATCAGAGCTTTGCTCGTCTGGTGAGGGATGAAGGGGACGACCTTTCCGAAGAACGCCCTTGGGCACCGGTCTATGCGGCGCTTGTGCGCGATCTGCGCCAGACGGACCAGGCTGTTCTGGAGTCCTATTCCGGCCCGCAGGCCGCCTTGCTGAGCGAAGCGAAGGCCGCCTTGCCGGACTTCCCGGTCACGACCTTCCGTGAGGAGTTCCTGACTGCGGATGAGGGTTGGGCCGATCCGCAGGTCTGGGCCACGATTCAGGCCTTTTCGGGCGATTATACCAGCGGGTATTTCCTCAACTCCGTCGATTTGCGCAAGACACCCGATGGGGTGGCCCCGCAGCCCGAGGACGAACGGATCTATATCATGCTTTTCAAGCGGACGCTGATCATGAGCATGATCATCATGGGCAGCTGTGTGCTGCTGGGCTATCCCATCGCCTACTTGCTGTCCAACCTGCCGTTGCGCACCTCGAACCTGCTGCTGATCCTCGTGCTTTTGCCGTTCTGGACCTCGCTTCTGGTGCGCACCTCGTCCTGGAAAGTATTGCTGCAACAGCAGGGGGTCATCAATGACGTGCTCGTCTGGAGCGGCCTGATCAGCGACGCCGGACGGCTTGTGATGATCAACAACCAGACCGGCACCATCATTGCCATGACGCATATCCTGCTGCCGTTCATGATCCTGCCTCTTTACTCGGTCATGAAGACCATTCCGCCGACCTATGTGCGGGCGGCGAAATCGCTGGGCGCCACCAACTGGACGGCTTTCTGGCGGGTCTATTTTCCGCAATCGGTTCCGGGGATCGGGGCAGGGTGCATCCTCGTGTTCATTCTCGCCATCGGTTATTACATCACTCCCGAACTTGTGGGAGGGACGAAGGGCGTCTTCATTTCGAACCGGATTGCCTACCATATTTCCAGTTCGCTCAACTGGGGGCTTGCGGCGGCGCTGGGCAGTATCCTGCTGGCGGCCGTACTGATCCTGTACTGGGTCTATGACAGGCTCGTGGGTATCGACAACGTCAGCCTGGGATAAGAGAGGAGCCCCCATGGAACTACCCCCTTATGCCACCCTCGGGCAACGTATCTGGCACTATGGCTTCAAGCTACTGTGCGGGCTGATCTTTTTTTTCCTGATCGCGCCGATCCTCGTGATTATCCCGCTCAGCTTCAACGCCGAGAATTTCTTTACCTTCACCCCGGGCATGCTGGCCCTGGACGCCGATGCGTATTCGCTCAAGCACTACCAGGATTTCTTTACCAACCCGGACTGGCAGCAGGCGCTCCGCAACTCTCTGAGAATCGCACCGGTGGCGACACTTCTGGCGGTGTCTCTTGGGACGCTGGCCGCGATCGGGCTGAGCCAGCCGCATGTACCGTTCCGCCGGGCGATCATGGCAATCCTGATTTCACCGATGATCGTGCCGCTGATCATCTCGGCGGCGGGAATGTATTTCTTCTATTCCGATATCAGGTTGCAGGGCACCTATCTTGGTGTCGTGCTGGCCCATGCGGCGCTGGGTATTCCTTTTGTGATCATCACCGTCACAGCGACGCTTGTGGGGTTCGACCATTCGCTGACCAGGGCTTCCGCCAGCCTGGGGGCCGATCCGGTGACAACCTTTTTCAAGGTGCAGATGCCGCTGATCCTGCCCGGGGTCATTTCGGGGGCGCTGTTTGCCTTCATCACCTCGTTCGACGAGGTCGTGGTGGTGCTGTTCGTCGGTTCGGCCAACCAGCAGACTCTGCCGTGGCAGATGTTCACGGGCCTGCGCGAACAGATCAGCCCGACGATTCTGGCAGTGGCGACGCTCCTGGTGGTCATTTCCATCGCGCTGCTGACTATGGTCGAGGTTCTGCGCCGCCGGTCGGAAAAACTGCGCGGGATGAGCCCCGGCTAAGGCAGGATCGCCAGCCAGACCCAGATTGTCAGGATCGATGCCGCCGTGCCGATCAGAACAGAAGAGGCCGCGACCCGTTTCGCCGCTCCGTACATGTTGGCGAAGACATAGGCATTGATCCCCGGCGCCATGGACGCGGTCAGAACGGCCGACCGGAGTTGCCCCGTGCCCAGCCCAAGCGCGCCGCCCATCATCCATGCAATGCCGGGATGCAGCACCAGAGATGCCGCACAGGCCCACAGAATGACCCGAAGGTCGCCCTCGGGCCGGTAGCGCAGCAAGACACCGCCCAGCCCGAACAGCGCCGCAGGCAGCGCCGCGCGTGCCATCAGGCCCACCGCGTCCATGATTGGCACGGGCATCGACAGGCCGGAAAGATTTACCACCAGGCCCAGCGCGATACCGATGATCAGCGCGTTCCGGAACATGGCCCGCAAGACAGCCCCAGAGGTGCGCAGCACACCGCGTCCGCGGGCGCGCACGATCTCCATTGCCGTAATTCCAATGCAGTAGCAAAACGGCGAATGGATCGCGATGATGGCGTAGTTGGGTTCGAGTGCGCCGGCGCCGTAGGCGCGTTCGGTGATCGGCAATCCAAGCAGCAGCGCATTCGAGAAAAGTCCGATGAACCCGATGGCGACCGCATCTTCCAGGCTGCGCCCGAACAGGATCCGCGCCCCAAAGAGCGCAACACAAAACCCGGTCAGCGCACCTGTGTAAAAGCTGGTCAGCAGCCGCCAGTCGAAGTTCTGGTCAAGGTCGAGGGTTGAAATCGCCTGAAACAGAAGGCACGGGATAGCGAAGTTCTGGGTAAAGCGCATCAGGCCGTCGATGGCGTCGTCGGGCACAAGGCCCCGCCATGCAGCGGCATAACCGAAGCCCAGAACCAGAAAAACCGGCAGGATGACTTCGACCAGGATCTGCATCAGGGGGTCAGGCTCAGAACCAGGCCGTCATGGGCCGGCAGGACATGGGCCGGCGTTTCGGCGGCGATCGTGGCGTAATCCAGATCGATATGCATGTTTGTGAGCACGGCTTGTTCGGGGGCAAGCCTTTCAATCCAGGCGAGGGTCTTTTCCAGGTGCAGATGCGTCGGGTGGGGCGTGCGGCGCAGGGCGTCGATTACCAGAATTTTCAGCCCCCCCAGAATGGGCCAGCTTTCCTCGTACATCTCCGAAACATCGGGGATATAGGCCAGGTCTCCGATGCGAAAGCCCAGCGCGTCGATCGCGCCGTGATTTACCCGCACGGGCATCAGCGTTACCGCTCCGCCGGAGCCCTCGATCGTGACCGGGCCATCGATCGTATGCATTTCGAGAATCGGCGGATAAGGGGACCCTTTGGGCTGCACGAAAGCGTAGCCGAACCGGGAGTAAAGCGCATCCTGCGTCGCCCCATCGGCCCAGACGGGCAGGCGGCGGCGGGTGTTGAACACGATCTGGCGCAGGTCGTCGATGCCGTGCACATGGTCGGCATGGGCGTGGGTATAGATGACGGCGTCCACCTCTCCGATGCCGGCTTTCAGAAGCTGGGCGCGCAGGTCCGGGGTGGTGTCGATCAGCACGCGTGTGGTGCCGTCCTGCCCGTCCCGCTCGACAAGCATCGAGCAACGCAGGCGGCGGTTTCTTGGGTTTTCTGGATCGCATTCGCCCCAGTGGCCGCCCAGCCGCGGCACGCCCCCGGAGGATCCGCAGCCAAGAATGGTAAAGCGGAATCGGTTGGTCACGCCGCGTTCCTCCAGCGTGCGGCCTTGGTGAACAGCCGGTCGAAATTGGCCTGCGTACGGGCGGCAAAATCGGCATAGTCCAGCCCGAACACATCCGCACCGACATGGCCGGTATGAACGGTATGCGCGGGTTCGTTGCGTTTGCCGCGATGGGGCGGCGGCGCAAGGTAGGGGGCGTCGGTCTCCAGCAGGATACGGTCCAGCGGCGCGATGGCAAAGATATCGCGCAGATCCTGTGAGCGGGGGAAGGCCGCGATCCCCGACATCGACAGGTAGAAGTCAAGCTCCAGCGCCGCGCGGGCGAGGGCGGGGCCGGAACTGAAGCAGTGCATCACGCAGCCGTAAGCCCCGTTTCGGTATTCTTCCCGCAGGATGCGGGCCATGTCCTCATCTGCGGCGCGCGCGTGGACGATCAGCGGGAGGCCCGTTTCCCGTGCCGCGGCAATGTGGATGCGCAGGCTGTCCTGCTGTATTTGCGCCGAGTCGGCGGTGTAGTGATAGTCCAGCCCCGTTTCCCCGATACCCACGAATTTCGGATGCCGGGCGAGGGCGGCCAGATCCTCCACGGTCGCCATCGGTTCTTCGGCGGCGCTCATCGGGTGGGTGCCGGCAGCGTAGAAAACGGGGTCGAACGCCTCGGCGATGGCCCGTACCTGCGGCTCTGACTTCAACTTCGTGCAGATGGTTACCATGCGTGTCACGCCCGCCTGTTGCGCGCGTGTGACGACGTTGGGCAAGTCGTGGCTGAAATCGGGAAAATCGAGGTGACAATGGCTGTCGGTGATCTCGGGGGTCTGGTCGGTCATATGCTCGCCTCAGGCGACACACTTGGCCGCCGTTTCGTCCATTCTGAGCACGGTATCAAGGATGAGCGCCGCAGGGTCAAGGTTCACGGCCCGCCCCTGCCGTGCCCGTATGCCCAGCGTCTGCGCGGATTCGGCCCAGTGGCGCGCAATATCCGGGTTGGGGCAAAGGCGGGTGAGCAGCGCGGCCTCCCCCGGTGTGGCCTCCGGTGTGGGAGGGCCGGCAATGCCGGTGCGCGCGGTGCGGGCCAGGAACAGATCTACCAGCCCGAGGAACAGATCGAACCGGGCCTGTGCCTCACGTGCGGCGAGGGTTTGCGCCAGTTTGATCGCGCGGGCACGGTCCAGTTTCGGAATTCCCCCCATCAAGGCGACGATCTCGGCGTAAAGCTCCAGACCGCCGAGATTTGCCAGCCGGATCGCCTCCCCCACGGACCCGCCCGACAAGGCTGCAAGGGCGGCGGCGTCTTTGCCGGGCGCCGTGCCCGCCTGTTCCAGCGCCAGCGCCATGGCGTCGGGGGGCAGCGCAGGCAGGCGCAATTCCCGACAGCGGGAGCGGATGGTCGGCAGCAACCGTGCGGGCTGGTGGCTGATCAAAAGCAAGGTGGCCTTGGCCGGGGGCTCCTCCAGCAGCTTCAGCAATGCGTTGGCGGCGTTTGGGTTCATCTCGTCGACGCAGTCCACAAGAACCACGCGCGGCCCGCCATCGGTGGCCGCAAGGGCGAAGAATTCTTTCAGTTTGCGCACCTCGTCCACGGTGATGACAGCCTTGAGACGCTGCGGGCGGGCCTTCTCATCCCAGGTCCGGCGCAAAAGGAACAGGCCGGGCTCCGACAGGGCGGCCACGCGGCGCGCCACGGGGTGGTCCGGGGGCAGGGCGAGTGTCTGCGGAATACCTTCGGGTTGTGCCAGAAGAAACCGTGCGATTCGCCATGCCAGCGTTGCCTTGCCCACGCCGCGCGGGCCGGTCAGCAGCCAGGCATGATGTATCCGGCCGGTGGTGAAGGCGTCGAGAAAGGCGGCTTCCGCCGTGTCCTGGCCAAACAGGCGTGCGGTTTCGCGCGGATGGGGGGCCCCTTCGATACGGTCCGGTTCTTCGATCCGGTCGGTCATGGCAGTGCCCGGCGGACAAGGCGAAAAATGTCGGCCGCGATGATGTCGGGGGCGCGGTTCGCATCGATCACACGGCAGCGATGGGGCAGGGTCTGCGCAAGTTCCAGGAACCCGGTGCGCATCCTTTCCTGCATCCCGAGTCCGAAATCCTCGAAACGTTCCTCCCCGTTGTTGCGGGCCCGTGCGCGGGCCAGCCCCTTGTCCGGCGGCATGTCGAGCACGAAGGTCAGGTCGGGGTCCCGCCCGATCATAAGGTCGTGCAAGGCATCGACCTTGCCGCGAAGATCCCCCCGCGTGATGCCCTGATAGACGCGGGTGGAATCGGCGAAGCGGTCACATACCACAATCCGGCCGGCTTCAAGCGCGGGTTGGATGGTTTTTTCCATGTGGTCGCGCCGGGCAGCGGTGAAAAGCAAGATCTCCGTTTCCGCGGACCATCGGTCGGGGGGGCCTTCCAGCAGCAGGCGCCGGATTTCCTCCGCGCCCGTGCTGCCGCCGGGCTCGCGGGTCAGGAGAACCTCGCGCCCCATCTCGCGCAGGGCCCGAGCCAGTGCCATGGATTGCGTGGATTTGCCGGTGCCGTCGATGCCTTCGAGCGTGACGAACAGCCCCCGTTCCGCCCCCCTCACAGGCCTTGCACCGCCATGGCGGCCCGCCCAAGAAGAGCTTCGGCCGCTGTGCGCAGATGCGGGATGACCCCCCCCCGCGGCACGTCTTTCGCGGCGATCAGCGGTACGGATTTTTCCGCGATTCCCGGAAGGTCGAAGACCAGCGCGCCCAATTCATCGCCTGCCTTGATCGGGGCGCGCAGCGGGGTCTGAAAGACGGCCTCGGCGGCGATTTCCCCGCGCAGCAGGGCAGGAACGAGAATTTCCACATCCTCCGCCACGGTCAGGCCGACCCGGCGGGATGCACCCATCCAGACCTTGGCCTCGGCAAGCTGTGTCCCTTTCAGGGCAACGGTTTTCCGCGCAAACTGACGGAAGGCCCAGTTGACGATACGTTCGGCTTCCTCCGCGCGCTCGGTCGGGCTGCTGAGGCCGGTCAGCACGAAAACGATCCGCCGGTTGCCCTGTATGGCGGAGCCGACCAGCCCGTAGCCGGCCTCCTGAGTATGGCCGGTTTTCAGGCCATCCGCGCCGATGTCAAGGGACAGAAGCGGGTTGCGGTTAAAGCGATTCTGAGGCGCGCGCCCGTCGTAGCCGAATTCTTTCAGGGCAAAATAGTCATAATATTCCGGGAACTCGGTTATCAGCCTGCTGGCCAGAGTCGCGAGATCCTTCATGCTCATGCGGTGGTTCGGATCCGGCCAGCCCGAGGCATTGGCGAAGGTGGAGTTCGTCATCCCCAGGGCCGCGGCGCGTTCATTCATCAACCGGGAGAAGGCATCTTCGGTCCCGGCCAGCCCTTCGGCCACGGCAACGCAGGCGTCATTGCCCGATTGCACGATAATACCCTTGATGAGGTCCTCCACCGTGGGGCGATCGGCTTCGGTGAGAAACATGGTCGAACCGCCCATTGCTTTTGCGCGCGACGACACCGAGAACCGGGTATCGAGCCGCACGCGTCCGTCGCGAAGGGCTTCGAACAACATGTTGAGGGTCATCAGTTTCGACATCGATGCCGGTGGCAAAGGTGTGTCTGCGTTCTTGACCAGGAGAGTGCTGTCAGTTGTCAGGTCCAGCACGTAGGCGGCACCGGCACGGGTTTCGAAAGCCGCGCGGGCGGGCGGGGCCGCAATGAGGCAGGCCATCAGCCCGGCCAGCAGGAAGGAGAAAAATCGGGAAGGGGCTATGAAGGTCATGGTTTTCCTTTTGCGGTGTGCGTGCCGCTCTGCTCGCCTGATTTTCGGGGATGATACCCTCACGATCAGGGCAAGAAAAGCAGGCCGGTTCCGATCGGCCCAAAATCGGCCGGAGGGCGCTTTCCGAATCGCGCCCGCTATCGTAACTCTTCCCGCTATCCGGAGGAGTGGCAGAGTGGTCGATTGCACCGGTCTTGAAAACCGGCGTGCGTGAAAGCGTACCGTGGGTTCGAATCCCACCTCCTCCGCCACTTGCCCTCGCGAAAGCTTTCTCTCGATCCGGCTGCGGCCGGGTTTTTCCGTTGTTTTCTAGGGTTATGCGGGTGAGGCTGAGCACTGGCGTCCTCAGCACAGCAGCCGGACACATTCTCTTGAGCCCGATATTCTCCGGACCTCTCGACTGCGCGCATTCGGTGTAGAGCCCGTAACCAGTTGAAAGCATAGGGACAGTTCCTCCCAACACCTGAACACTTCGATGCCAGAGGCGTTCGACGGGAAGGAACCGGGGGCGAACTACTGGTCGGGACTTGCAGATCGCAAGGGTCTCCTCGCTCAATGGATATTGCTAAGGCCTCAGGAAGCAAGCGGAGCCCACGCTCCTTGACGCAGGAATAGAACAGCATCACGGTGAAAACCGAAGTGAAGCGATCAACCAGAACATGAGCCGTATTCCTATGCCGAACGAAGAACTGCACATTGATGCGATGCCGACAAAGGCATTCTTTGTCGACATGCTGGTTCGGGATATCCCCTTGGAGCGTGCCGTACTTGACTTGGTCGACAATTGTATTGATGGCGCGAAACGCATGCGCCCCGGAGAAGAGCCCGATTTTCACGGGCTTAACGTTTCGGTCCACTTGGACGGGGACGGGTTTGAGATTGCAGACAATTGTGGCGGCTTCGATGTGGAAACCGCTCGGAATTATGCCTTCCGGTTCGGCAGGCCCGAAAAAGCAGCGTCCACCGACTATTCGATAGGCCAATTCGGCGTTGGAATGAAGCGCGCCCTGTTCAAATTCGGACGCTATTTCGAAGTGCATTCCACCACCACCAAACAAAGATGGTCGATGCATGTCGATGTAGACACCTGGGAACGGGACGAGGGAAACTGGTATTTTGACTTCGCGAATGTTGAAGAGGGTCAATTTGCAGACGCCGAAGTAGGGACAAGAATCATAGTTAAGCGCCTGCGGCCGGAGGTCTCGCGTCAGTTTGCATCTGAGCACTTCAAGCGCCAGCTCTCCGAGATGATCCGCTCACACCAGCGGCAGTTTCTGGCTTTTGGCCTGGCAATAGATTTCGGCGGTTTGCACTTGACTAACACGGACCTTCGCATTCGGTCAGGCGGTCAGTTTAATCCAGCAATCGAGGAGTTTGCCGTCGATGATGACACCGATGCACCCGTAAACGTCCGTATCGTCGCAGGTATCTCGGAGTCCTCTCCTACAGCCGCTGGCTGGTATGTAATCTGCAATGGCCGGGTGATCCTTTCAGCGGATAGATCCGAGTCAACCGGATGGAACTCCGTTGCCGAACAGAAGGACGGAATACCCAAATACCACAACCAATACGCCCGATTTCGTGGTGCTGTTTTCTTCAGTTGCCGCGATTCAAAAAAGCTCCCATGGAACACGACCAAAACCGGTCTCGATGCGTCCACTACGGTTTGGCAACTGACCTTCCCCAAGATGCTGGATCACACTCGAACGGTCATCAATTTCTTGAACGCTCTTGACAACAGCATTGAGGAATATGGCGCGAAAGCGTCGCCCTTGTTGGTCGCGCTCAACAAGGAGACGTTAGCGAAGGAAGTCGAGAAGTTTCGGGGCCCGGCGACGTTCTCTTGGAACCGAACTCCCCAAGTGCCTGGGCCCAAGACGATCAAAATACAGTACTCGAGAGAGGAGACAAAGATTCAGAGCCTTATGACCGCGTTGGGCGTCACTTCGGCGAAAGCGGTTGGAGAAAAGACTTTCGATATCATTTTCGAAGAGCAGGGTGGTGAAGATCAATGACCGCCAGCTATAGGATTATTGACTATTCGCTACGGCCAGCGAAATTCGCCGAGAGAAAAATGCTCAGCGAAATATTCTCAAGATTAAAAGTCTTCGCTTCACTTGAAAGCTATCGCTACATCGGTTTTGGCTCAATTTGGTTTTCGGATTGCATTCTATTCCACAAAGCCCTTGGCGTCGAAGATGTCATTTCCATCGAAAAAGAGCAGGCACATAAGGCCCGATTTGAATTCAACAAGCCGTATAAAGGCATTCGACTCATGATGGGGTCTGCGGCAGATGTCTTGCCAGGACTGGATTGGGCGCATCGTTCCATAGTGTGGCTCGACTACGATGACCCGCTCAACCCAGGGATTCTGGACGACGTCAGAACAGTTGCGACGCGTGCAACCAGCGGGACGGTTCTGGCCGTCTCTGTGCAGGCTGAAGGCCTTGTGGACAAGCGACCTCATTTGGAGGAACCGCTGGAGATTACATCCGCTCAGGGATTTCGCGATTGTTTCGGCGATGCTCGCACACCACAAGACCTTGAACCAGCGGGTCTGCGCGGATGGTCGCTTTCCAAAACATCTCGACGGATAATTCGCGACGAGATCGACGCAGGGCTTCATTCCGTTAACGCAGGGCGCAATCCCGGGCAAGTCCTGCGCTTTAATCAAATCAGCGCTTTCGAATACGCCGATGGTGCAAAGATGACGACTATTGTCGGGGTGTTTGTCGACCATGGCCAAAACGGTCATTTCGAGGCTGCTGGCTTTCGTACCCTACCTTTCTTTCGCGATGGTGACGAAGCCTTGCGGGTTAAGGTTCCGATGCTCACGCCCCGAGAAATGCGCCACCTGGACCGCAGCCTTCCCTGTCACGATTCTGGGCAACTGGACTTGGGCCCAATCCCAGAGGCGGACGGAAAACACTACGCGAAGCTCTACCGATACCTGCCGAATTTTGCCTCGTTCGAGCAGTAGCGGTTGGACAAGCAGCTCGGATCGAAGACTTCAGTGGAAGATCTAGCAGGGAATCGAAGTGCTTCGCAGTTTTCTTCTACGGATTGGGATTGATTGGATGCTTACGCTTGGGCGATAAGTGCTTGAGTTCCAAGTGGGAAGAGGTCGATTGGCACGCTCGCAGAAAACAAAGGTCGTGGAGCACCTGTTTGGCAAGTACTGGAACGCTTCGACGGGCGCTCTGGACAAGAGCCTTATGAGCTTGGACGACGTCGCGCAGGCCATTCGCGAGTGCAACGATCTTTACGGCTCGACGCTCAGCGACCGAAATCCTGCGAATTTCATGAAAGATCTGCTGCGCGGCGCAAATGCCTCCAGCAACTGGCCGACCTCGGTCGCGGCCAAACGCTTCGCCGCGGTCCAGCGGACCGGCGACGGAGAGTGCTTCGAGTTCATACCCTACCGACCAGGACAGACCGAGCCGTTCCCCGATGCGTTCGGAGTTCGCGAAGATGCGCCGCGGTATCCAGTCCAGTCGATTAGTATTCCGCTCGTTACCAAGTCGCTGGGGCGTTCCGACGAAACCTGGTTGGTTCAAACTGCGATCAACCTGCGTGTTGTGGAGACCCATTTCGCGGTGGCAGCCGCGTTTCCATTGCTCGAACTTGCCCATCTTCAAATGGGGATCAAGCTGCGCTCGACTGAAATCGACGCCCTCTTTCTTGGCAAGACCGGCGATCCGCAACGCCCGGAATCCGTTCTGGTCACCTGCGAAGCGAAGCAGGCCAAGGACCCGCTTATTCAGAGTCAGATTATCAACCAAGTCCGTGCCGCCTTCGCGGAAGCGGAGGTGGACACGGTCGTTCCCATCGGTTTGCGGACGATCAAAGGCGTCGGGTTCTACCTGACCGAGTTCACTGCCGTGAAGCGGTCGGAAGTGTCGGCGCTGGAGGAATTGACCCTAGCCAGCGACGCCATCTACGAGTTGCGCCCCCCTGTGAAGGGCATATGAAGCCTCGATCTCTTCCTGTTTCCGCTTTCGCGCACCGCTCTTCTTGTCGCGGCGTCCGATAGGGTTCTGGATATCGAAATACGCAGCGGCCTCGGTGTTCCCCATACTCAGGAGCTTTTCGTCGCCGAGATCCACAGCCTCGGTCGGTCGCGTGGGGCGGACCCCCAGCGCAGCGATAACGACGCTGGCTACCGCACGCGCCAGCGGGGGTGGCACTGAGTTTCCGATCTGGCGAGCACCATGCCATTTGGTAACGTTGAAGCGAAACCAGTCTGGAAAGCCGTGGAGGCGCGCCATTTCGCGCACAGTTACGCACCGGTCGAACGCGTAGTGAATCGGTCTCGGGCTAGTGAACGCGCCACGAGCAGAATCCGTCCCCGCTCTCAGCGTATTCGAAACGCCGTCGGCCGGCAGCTTGAACAAACGCGAGATCGGTTCCACGCGACCCTGTTCCGTTTCGCGAAAGCGCCGACGGGAAATCTCGGTGTGTTCAGTACGAGCGCTGGAGGTCAGTTTCTTCGGATCCCAATTCCGAGGGTGACCATACGCCCATGCGTCGTTGCCAAGGCCCCGCAGCGGCTCGGCGTAGGTGCTGGGCTTTCCGAAGGCCGCTGTCTTGATGGAGTCGGAATTTCGAAGGCGCTCGAACTCCTCTGCGTTTGGAAGATCGGCAAGAGCGTCCTGACAGGTCGGGCGTTCTGCGATTGCCTTGGGGTAGTCCGGAAGAGAGCGGCCCTTCTTTGCTCCCATCAAGATCAAGCGCTGACGATCCTGCGGCACGCCATAGTCAGCCGCGTTCAGAACCCGCCAGTCGCGTTGAACAGAGTAGCCGATTTCTTCGAATTCCTCGATCAGTTCGAAAAGAAACTTACGGTGCTTGCCTACAGTTAGCCCCTTCACGTTCTCGAAAACGAAGTAGTTCGAATCCAGTTCGCGAACCAAACGTACGAAATCCTTCACCAGCGCGTTTCGCGGGTCGTCGAGAGCGCGCTGCCCGATCAATGAGAACCCCTGACATGGAGCTCCGCCGAACACGACATCGACCGTCCGATCGCCAATCCCGGCCTCGGCGCGGATATCCTCGCCGGAGACGTCCGTCACCGATCGAGGGATGACCGCGCAGTCCGGGAAATTGAACTTGTGGACCGCAGCATGAACGGGATCGATCTCGACAGCTGCAACGACATCGAAACCGGCCTGCTCGAAGCCAAGGCTCATACCGCCCGCGCCTGCGAACAAATCGATTCCAATAGGTCTTGCCATGCCGCCGCCTCCAACGTTTTCGCCCAACATATCGGTGTGCCGCTCGCTTGACCAGCGAAACCTAGCTTCTCAGGAAGGCTTCCACACGGCCGACGGCTCCTTCGAGGTCCCTCAGTTCGCACTGCCAGACAACGAGCGGCTCCCATCCAGCTTCCCGCAACTCAGTTAAGGCTCTCTTATCACGTTCTCTGTTTGTTTCAATCTTCGGCTTCCAGTACTCCGGCCTAGACTTCGGCAGTTGGCCCCACTTGCAGCCATGGCCATGCCAGAAGCAGCCATGCACGAACACGACCTTCTTCCGCGACGGGAACACGATGTCGGGGCTGCCCGGAAGATCGCGACGATGGAGCCTGAAGCGATATCCGAGCCGGTGAAGGGCGCGGCGCAGGGCGAGTTCAGGCTTTGTGTCCTTCTGGCGGACCATCGACATTATGTACGAGCGGCGGTCCGCAGTTACGTGGTCAGCCATCACGATGGACGCATGGGAATTGCCTGGAACGGATCGCCGGGTCTCTTCGGAACCGCGCGGATCCCACGGAAGCTCCCCCGTTGCGTCCGCGTTTCCACGACGACGTCGCCATTGTCGACATACGCCCGCCGGATGGGCGCCTTGGTCAGGGCGATCCCCAGCGGCCGGCCATCTTCCGTGAAGACGCGAACGCCCTTGCCTTCGACCAGGAGGACCATGCCTCCGCTGACGAGCAGATCGCATTTTGGCGAACAATCATGCAACGCGATCAGGCGGTCGCCGTCGAGCACATAGAGACGCGTCGTGGTCATCACATAGAGGAAGGATTCGGTCTCAACGATGCGGACAGGCACGGAGCCCACGTCGTAGATCGTGGTCGGCGAGCCGCTGCGGTCCACCCGCACCACCCGCCCGGCATAGGTGCCGAGCAGAGCGGTTTCTCCCGTCCCGGAGAAGGCTGCGGCATAGATCCAGTCAGCCTCGGCCGCGGGGCCAAAGCTGATCACGATTTCAAAACCGGCTTCACCTCCTCCACTTCCGTCCAGCTGCTCAGGATCGAGGCCGGTTAGCCGCTCAGATGCGACATTCACGGCCTTCATCCTCTCTTCGTTTCCGGGACTCACGTCAGGGTGCAGTTCACGCACGAGCTGCCGGTACCGCTTCCGGATCTCGTCGGGCGTGACCGGCATCTGAAGACCCATGACCTGTAGGGCTTGATCGATTTCCGCCGCGGTCCCGAAGCTGGAGCCGCCCACCCTGATGCGGGTCGGCTCTTTCGCCGGCATCCTGAGCCCCCATAGGCGCTCTCCTTCCCGGTTAAAGCACCACGCTTCGTCGACGTGAGTGAAGAGGTAGCGGTTTCGATCCGGTGTCAGTGCTATACAGCGCAGGGCGCGATGTGCCTCGCTTTCTGCTAAGCCGAGGCGTTCGCGGTTGGCGGCGACTTCTGGGGCGGCCTCTAGATCTGTCTCGAAATCGATGGCGAGGTCGCCACGATAGACGGTCATCACACCGCTCTTCGAGCGCAGCGCGAAGCCCTCGCCCTCTGGATGAACGGAGATGTGGTAGGCATCGCGGTGTAGGGGCACCGGTGTCCCAGGTCGTCCGCTCGCGTCGCTGAACATCACCGCTCCAGGAGCGCCCAGGCTGGCTTCTGACTTCGCAAGATCGTCGAACGACAGTGCGCCGCCACGCGTGCTGTAGTGCTTGCGAAAGGCCGGATCCGGTCGATCCGATTTTTCAATTGTCTTGACGACAATTTCGCTCCAGCCCCCCTGAGGGTCTGCAAAAGCTTCCTCGGTGGCAGGCAGCTCGACGGGTCGCTCCCACGCATTCGGCGAAGGCGGAAGCGGCACGATGTTCACACGCTTTGGGTCGAGTTCGTGCGGACGCCCGGCGCTTCGGTCGCGTCGGTGCGATCCCGGCCTTGCTGGTTCATTGTAGATCGTCGCGGCAGAGGCCTTGGGCATCTCGGCATCGGCGAGGTAGAGCTCATAGGTCTTTCCGCTCTTCGCGCGACGGACTTCTCCCGACTTCTCGAGGTAGGAGATGAGCCGACTGGCGCGGCGCCCGTCATCGACGCCCAGCACGGTTTTGATCCGGCTTTGCAGGATGCCCGGACTTGCGCGGATCGCTTCCCGGAGCCGGTCGAAAAGGTCGAGGTCGACGAAGTGTTCCTCCGCCTCGGTTCGGTAAGCTTGCAGATGGTCGAAACTCTGCACCAGGTCCCGCAACTCGCAGAGTCCGTCCCGATCTCCGACGATGGCCATCGTCGTTCCGCCGTGCGACAGGGCCGGAATCCGAATGTCGAGCCGCTTCCCGTCGCCTTGAGGATCTTTCAGCCAGTCGCGCAGCAGCGGTAGACTTGCGCGCGCGGCTGCGGCCGCGGTCACATAGTCCTTTGCGGAAACCGAGGAGGTGAAACGTTCGAGCTGCGCGAAATAGAGCTGCCCGGGCAGAGAAGGGTCCGCCATCCGGAGGATCTCAGGCTGCGGCTCGGCAGCGGCCCTACTGCAAGGCTCATCTCGCGCAGTATCCAGTGCCTTGGACTCGCGGGCAGAAGATCCGCCAAATAACCATCTGAAAATGCCCGACATGATACGCCCCAATATCCCCAATTTGTCTCAGGGTCATCTGAAACCCAAGCTGACGCAATCCCCGTATCGAGGGGAATTTCATTTGGCGGGCACTCAGGAAAGCAGCGCCATCTGTGATCGCCACTCCAACGGAAATGGCTCCATGAACCACTTCAACGTGACGTCCGAGCTCTGTTTCCCTTCGAGGATAGCTTCGACGATGTCGGGCGCAAGCAGCGTAAGGCGCAAGACACGGGCCATGTAGGTGAAGGCAATCGCCTCGCGCTCGGCCAATTCCGCGATGGTGGCGTATTCGCCCGACTCGAGCATCCGCTTCCATCGGAACGCACGGGCCAGCGCCTTGACCAGCGTGTTGTCAGTCCGCTGCGAGTGCGTGGCGCATTCGGGCATCTGCATCTCTTTCTTCCCGCCGCGTTTCACGATGCGGAACGGGACATGGAGCGTCACAGTCTCCGAGATCGGCGTGCTGCGGGTCATGCGGCCTCGATGCCGGCGGCCAGCATCTCGCGGGCCAGGCTGCCGAGCCCATCGACGCGGAGCCGGACGCTCAGCCCGTCCGTGCCTATCTCCACCCGTTCAACCAGCAGCGCCACGATGCGCGCCTGTTCGGCGGGGAATAGTTCATCCCAAAGTGGGTCGAGCTGCTGCAGGGCCGCGCGGGCGTCAGATTCGGTGATGTCTTCGTCGTGTGCTCGCGCCGCCTTCCACGTCCCAGCCACGATCTCGGGTTGGCGGAACACGGCGCGGAGTTGGCCGATGGCTGCGGCCTCGATATCGCCTGCGGGTACGCGACCGATGGGACACGCCCCCGCGCCGTGCTTGAGTACCGTCTGGCTGACGTAGTAGCGGTAGAGTTTGCCGCCCTTGCGGGTGTGTGTCGGCGAGAACGCGGCTCCATCGGGACCGAACAGCAGCCCCTTCAGCAGCGCGGGCGTCTCGGCACGGGTCCGAGCCGCCCGTTTGCGCGGACTCTCTTGCAAGATCAAATGGACCCGTTCCCATGTCTCACCGTCGATGATCGCATCGTGCTCGCCGGGGTAGCTGTCGCCCCTGTGGACCGCCTCGCCGATGTACGTACGGTTTGAGAGCATCCGGTAGAGATACTTCTTGTCGATCCGGTTGCCGCGTGGCGTGCGGATGCCGCATGTGCCGACCTCCCGCGCCAGTTCCGTGCAGGATCCGATCTCGATGAATCTGGCGAAGATCCAGCGCACATGCGCGGCGGTGTCCTCGTCGACGAGCAGCTTCCGGTTTTCCACCCGATAGCCGAAAGGCGGTACCCCGCCCATCCACATCCCCTTCTTGCGGCTGGCGGCGACCTTGTCGCGGATGCGCTCGGCCGTCACCTCGCGCTCGAACTGCGCGAAGGAGAGCAGGATGTTCAGCGTCAGTCGGCCCATGGAAGTCGTCGTGTTGAAGGACTGCGTGACCGAGACGAAGGTCACGCCGTTCCGGTCAAACACCTCGACCAGCTTGGCGAAATCCGCCAGCGACCGGCTGAGGCGGTCGATCTTGTAGACCACCACCACATCGACCAGCCCGTCCTCGATGTCGGCCATCAGTCGCTTCAGGCCGGGGCGTTCCAGCGTGCCGCCCGATATGCCGCCGTCGTCATACTGATCGCGGACCAGCACCCAGCCCTCGGAACGCTGGCTGGCGATGTACGCCTCGCAGGCTTCGCGTTGGGCATGAAGGCTGTTGAATTCCTGCTCCAGCCCTTCCTCGGAGGATTTACGGGTGTAGACGGCGCACCGCAGCTTGCGGACGACCTTCGATTTTTCGGGCGGCTTCGTCATGTCCGCCCCCTGTGGTTCTTGAGGCCGAAAAAGACCCAGCCGTTCCAGCGCGTGCCGGTGATCGCGCGGGCGATGGCGGACAGCGACTTGTAGGAGCGTCCCTGCCATTCGAAGCCATCGGCGGTGACCGTGACGACATACTCGACGCCCTGCCATTCACGCAGGAGGCGCGTGCCGGTGATGGGGCGGTCGCGGTCGAGGCGCAGTCCGCGCTTCTTCTTGTCGCCACCGTCAAGTTCCTCACCCAGCCGCTCCAAACGCCGGATGGTCTCCGGCTTCAGCCCGCCATAGGCGAGTTCCTGGATGCGGTAGGCCAGGCGGGATTCGAGGTAGCGTCGGTTGAACGGCGGCGGCTCGCTGTCGAACAACTCGCGCCACTGCTTCTTCAGGTCAGGCGTCGGGGTGGTCTTCAACGCGGCAAGGCGCGCGGGGATGGGGTCGTGAGTCGTCATGTTTTCTCCGTTGAGTTCGGGGTTGCATGACGGCACTGGTCGGCCTGATAGTGTAGGCGAATTTCTCCAGTATCGTCAGAAGGTTCGCCCCGATTTCGCCGCATCAGGCGGACCAGGCCGAGGGCGAGCAGGCCACACAGCTCAGTGCGGCGTTCGGCGGGCGTCATCTGAGCGGGCGGGAGCGGATTGGGGCGTTTCATGCGGGGATCGGCCGTGTTCGGTAGAGTTGCTACCGATCAAAAGCCATCCGGCTGATCGAGACGGGACATCACGGCGTCACGACATTCCTGGATGCGAACAGGTTGAGAACATCTGGGCTTGCAGGGCGAAGTTTTGTCCACGATTATCGGAAGTTGAATCAATCAAGAGAATGTATTCGTTGAGGTGGTTTCATGGCGCGAAAGGCATCCCCGGTTGGCCCGCACATCCATAGCCTGATCGAGGATGCCCGCATTGACCTCGTCCGGGCCGTCCTCGCGGTGCGAGAGGGCGACAACGAGCCCGATTTCGGCCTGCCCACAGATATTCCAGATCCCTCGGACGAGGAATTGGCTCACGGGTTTCGGCAGAGCCTGTTGCAGATCTTATCGAAATTCGATGCAGACGAATTGCGGCCCGCCGAGCAGAGATCACGCCGCGTCCTGGCGCTCTCCGAAGGCAAGGGTATCGATTCGCTCACGGCAATCACCGAACAACAACTCGACGATGAGCAAACGCTCGAGTTCGATCGGCAACCCGATCCGCTCTGCAAGAGCATCTGGGCATTTCTGAATGCCCGCCAGACATTCGAAGATGCCGAGAGTTTCCACTTCGCTCGAAAATTCAGGGACTATGGCAAGCTTTACGATGCCTTTGAGGTGGAACTGGAAAAGGCGGTCAACCTCAATTCAGGGTCGATCGACGAGAAAGCTCTGGCCGCGAAGATTACGGCGGTGCTGCAACTCAAGACCGCCTGCACGGTGAAAGCGCTGGATTTGCCCGCCACTGCCGCGCACCCAGCCTCGATCATGCTGATCGTTCGCCATGGCGGGCCGCTGTCGAGCGTCCATGACCATCGTGACGACGGACGCCGGGGCACGATCTATTATCGCCCGCCGAACGAGGCCACTCTCATCTACACGCCCGCCATCCGACAGATCGAGGTCTGCGCGGACAGCCCGGTGGTGCGGCAGGGCGTTGCAGGGTCATTCGCTGAGGAGGCCTTGGGGCACGACGTTTCACAGAAACCGCTGACCTGGAAGCGCTACAACCTTTCGCGATTCCGCAGTTCGCTGCGGCTCGATCTGCCGCGTATCTCTGGCTACGAGATCACGGACGCTCGTGTCCTCGAGGCTGAAATCCGCCTTGGCTCATGGAGCCGGAAGCTTCTTCTCAAAGTGGCGGCCGACGACGACATCGAGGAGGTCGCCGACCGCTATCTGAAGCCCAACAACATCTTCCGCCGCGCCGATGGCTTCAGCCGCGTGGGGATCGCCGTCAGCTACAATCGCATCGGTGACGACAAGGTGCGCACGCTCAACATTACCATTTCCGGCTCGAAGAGCTGCAACCTTCAGAGCAACAAGGATCCCGATGAACGCAATCTCGGGTTCGCGCTTCTCGACGCCTGGGGCATTCTCAGCGCCTTCAAGCAGATCGAGCCCACCGACCTTCGCGGGATCTTCCCGCAACTGGTCATGCTTCACGACCGGATCGAGGACGTTGTCAGCGGAGAGCATTTGCGCGAAATCGGTCTCGATCCGGATCGCATGATTCAGGGTGGTCTTCTCGACCGCCGGGGGCGCCAAGACATCGTGCTCATCGACGATGACGACATGGGCGGCGAAGCCGAGGTCAAGCCATCCGGCCTCGAGGGCATGTCGCGCGTCGTCGGAGCCTTCGGAAAGGATGGGGGCCTGAGGCCGACATCGGATCTCGAGATGTACGAGATCAACCGCGAGTGGTTGCACGAAACCGTGGTTGGGCTTTTGAAGCCGTTGCTGAACAAGCTCGCGGCGCAGGTGCTGGATCCGGACCTGTCGCTGCTCGGCTCCATGCGGATCGACGGTGCCGATGTTCCGATCTACTTCGCCCGCCGCCTTCACGACCTCAAGACGATTTCGCGCCTAGACCAGCTGATGCGCGCGCGCAACGCGGCAGGCGTCGGAATCGTGCTGTCGGCCAGCACTGAAGGTCCCGGATACCTGGGGCCGAACCTCGTCGTCCCCGTTTCTGGTTGCATCTCAACCGGCACAGACGATCTTCTTCTCTCCCGAGATGCGCTCGAACTCGCCTACCGAACCAATCGTTCTCTGGCGCGGGGTGGTGCGACACCGCAGGTCCTTCGATCGGGCACGCAATCGGCGACGTTGCACATTCCTGGCAAGACATCGCTCGCGCTGACGGGTGCGGATCAGATCACGATCTTCGAACGACTGGTCGCGGCCGAGAAGGCTGGCAGCCCCGATGTCCAGGTCAAGCAGCTGATGGAAGGACTTGGGTCGCGCAGTCCGCAGCAGGCCTTCCGGAAGGAAACCTGGGACAGCATCCGCGACGTCTACATCGGCGCGGGCGCGAAACGGGGATACTGGCGCCTTCTCGTTGAAGCACAGCCAGCCGAAGACGTAGCCGAAGCCCCGGTCGAGGAACCCGTCTAACAACGGTCTAACATGCGACGGAGGACGGTCTAACAAACCGCTGATTATTGGAAGGGCTCCACATAGAGGAGCTTTTTCATGCCGACTCCCTTCCCCCCGCGCCAGGCAGCCCCGACGAGCTGGTCCGGCGCCGCGAACACCAAGCCCACCACCCTCAACTCGGAATGGCGCTGCACGCGCTGTGACAAGCTGCTCGGCGTCTGCCGGGACGGCCGCATGCACCTGCGCTTCGCGCGGGGGCACGAGTATCTCGTGGGCTTTCCGGTTCAGGCCACCTGCCGCGGCTGCGGCACGCTGAACCACGCGACCGCGACCGCGCGCTGACGCGCGCATTCACCCAACCCCCTGAAATCGCAGAGACGCGCGACGTCCTGACCTGGCCACGAGAAGGCGCCGGACGCCTGGCCGCAAGGCAGGCGTCCGATGTCCTTCGCGTGGCACGAGATCCGTGATCACCTTATGCAATCTTCCTCCAACCTTCACTTCCAGCGCAGTTTCGACGCCGTCCGGCGTGAACAGGCCGCCCTTGCGGCGTTCCGGGATCCGGCGGCCCTGCTGGACGGGCTGCACCGCAGGACCGGCGATCCGGCCCGGAAGAACGTGATCCTCTCCTCGCTGGTCGGGGCGGCGCAGGGCGACGGGCCCGCGTCCGACTGCGCCCTGACGCTGCTGTTGCTGGCGCTCTGGCCCGGTCTCGACGCCATCCGCCGCCGGTCGATCTGGCGCAGGATCGGCACCGCAGACGAGGTCGCGTCCGATGTTCTGGCACGCACCACCGAGGCTCTCCGCGGCCTCGACCTCGGGCGCGTCAACTGGATCGCGGCCACGGTGCTGCGGAATGTCGAGCGCGACATGATCCGCGTGCGCCAGCGCGACCAGGCGCGCGAACATCTCGCCAGCGGCGCCGATCCCGACGAGGTGGCGGACAGCGGCGACAGCGGGATCGGCGCGACTGGATACGCACGACTGAACGGCGCCGTGCGGAAGCTGCTCGGCGATGACGCGCTGCTGGTGATCCGCGTGGCGATCGAGGGTTTCTCGCAAGCCGAGGTCGCCGTCGAACTGGGGCTGACCGAGGCCGCCGCCCGCAAGCGGTACCAGCGCGCCATGCGCCGGCTGCACGACGCCCTCCAGGAAATCCCCTGAACCGATGTCCCGATCCGGTCCCGCCGGTGGCTTTTTCCATTCGAGCGCCCCGAGCGCCTTCCCTCCAACCGAAAGCAGACACGTATGAACCGCACTGCCGATCTGTCGCTCGAGGATTTCAGGCGTCTTCCGGGGCTCTATCGCCGCTGGGAGCTGACCGAGGTCTGCGAGCCCAACCGCAACTATCAGATCGAGGACGCCGGCGCCCATGCCGACGGGACGCCGCTGCTGGCGATCTACGTCGCCGAGCCCGCGCCCAACGTCCGCGAGGCCGCGTGATGCGCCTCCTCGATCACCTCATCTCACGGAGAACCGCCATGCCGGACCAGCCGGACGACATCACCCGTCTTCGCAAGGCGAGCTACGCGCTCGAAGACCTCCCCGAAACCATCGCCCTCCCGCAGCGCGCCGGTGACGAGCCGCGGGAGCCGCTGCCGGTCGTCGAGGCGACCGTCGACGAGATCGCCTTCGCGATCGTGGAGGCGGAGCGCGAGAGCTCGGCCGCCTACCGCCGCGCCGATGCGCTGAAGCGGCTCTACAAGCTCGCCCGCGAGGCGGGGTGCATCGGCGCCGATCGCGCCGCCGCTGCAGTGATGAAAAAGGAGGGCCGGTGATGGCCCTTCTCATCATCGGCGCCGACGAACGGCTCGCGCAGCGCAAGGGGATCAAGGGCGTCATCTTTGGCCGGTCCGGCATCGGCAAGACCAGCCTGCTCTGGACGCTGAACGCCTCGACCACGCTCTTCCTCGACCTCGAGGCTGGCGACCTGGCGGTCGAGGGGCTGGAGATCGACACGCTCCGGCCCCGCACCTGGAAGGAATGCCGCGACTTCGCGGTGTTCATCGGCGGGCCGAACCCGGCGCTGCGCGAGGACCAGCCCTACAGCCAGGCGCATTTCGATGAGGTCTGCGGGCGCTACGGCGATCCCACGGTGATCGGGAAATACGAGACCGTCTTCATCGACTCGATCACCGTGGCCGGGCGGCTCTGCTTCCAGTGGTGCCGCGGGCAGCCCGAGGCGTTCTCGGAGAAGACCGGCAAGCCAGATATCCGCGGCGCCTACGGGCTGCACGGCCGCGAGATGATCGGCTGGCTGACCCACCTGCAACACACGCGCGGCAAGCATGTCTGGTTCGTCGGGATCCTCGACGAGCGGCTCGACGACTTCAATCGCAAGGTCTTCCAGCCGCAGATCGACGGCTCGAAGACCGGGCTCGAGCTGCCCGGCATCGTCGACCAGGTCATCACCATGGCCGACATCCCGGACCCCGGCGGCCAGCCGCAGCGCACTTTCGTCTGCCAGACACTGAACCCCTGGGGCTATCCGGCCAAGGATCGCTCCGGTCGCCTCGACAGGGTCGAGGCCCCGCATCTCGGACGGCTGATGGAGAAGATCCAGCGCCCCGCGGCGCCTGCCTCCGAACGTCTGACCTGGCCGCCGGTGACCCCGGCCGATCCCGCGCCCGCGCAGGAGCCCGACCATGGCTGAGCGCATCTCGCCATCCCCGATGTCCCGATCCGGGCGCCGGGGTGGCTTTTCCCTATCGACGCCGCTGCGCGTCCCATCCTCCAACTGAAAGGAGCCGCGCAATGTCCGGACCCTGGAACGACTTCAACTCCGCGCAATCCAACACCAACGTCATCCCGAAGGGCACGCTCGCCAAGGTGCGCCTGACGCTCCGCCCCGGCGGCTTCGACGACCCCTCGCAGGGCTGGACCGGCGGCTGGGCGCGCCGCGCCGCCACCGGCGCCGTCTATCTCGACGCCGAATACACGGTGCTCGAGGGTCCCTATGCCCGCCGCAAGGTCTGGTCGCTGATCGGCCTCTACAGCCCGAAGGGCCCTGACTGGGCCAACATGGGGCGCGGCCTGATCCGCGGCATCCTCAACTCGGCGCGCGGCGTGTCCGACAAGGACAATTCGCCCGAGGCGCAGGCCCGCCGCCGGATCAACGGCTTCGGCGATCTCGACGGCGTCGAATTCGTCGCCCGCATCGACATCGGCACCGACACCAACGGCGAGGACAAGAACGAGATCCGCGCCGCGGTCACGCCCGACCATCGCGACTACGCCGCGCTCATGGGCGCGGTCGCGCCGCAGGTGTCCGCCGCCCCGGCGCAGGGCCACGCCCCGCAGCAACCCACCACGGCCACCCAGCCCAGCCAGCCCGCGTCCGCCCCCGGCGCCGCCGGTCGGCCGAGCTGGGCGCAGTAAGGGGGAGACCGGCCATGCGCCTGCGCCCCCGCCAGAAGACCTTCGTCGAGCGCAGCGTGGCTGCGCTCGCCTCCCGCGGCAACACGCTGGGCGTGGCGCCCACCGGTGCGGGCAAGACCATCATGCTCTCGGCGGTCACAGGCGAGATGATCGCAGACGGCGCGAAGGCCTGCGTGCTGGCGCATCGCGACGAGCTGACCGCGCAGAACCGCTCCAAGTTCCAGCGCGTGGTGCCGGGCGTCGCCACATCGGTGATCGACGCCACGGAGAAGTCTTGGGGCGGCCAGGTCGCCTTCGCCATGGTGCCGACGTTGGCGCGGGCCTCGAACCTCGCCGACATGCCGCGCCTCGACCTGCTGGTTGTCGACGAGGCGCACCATGCCGTCGCCGACAGCTATCGCCGCATCATCGACCGGGTGCGCGAGGCCAATCCCGACGCCCGCATTTTCGGGGTCACGGCGACGCCGAACCGGGGCGACAGGAAGGGCCTGCGCGAGGTTTTCGATAATGTCGCCGACCAGGTGCGGCTGGGCGAGTTGATCGCCTCGGGCCACCTCGTGCCGCCGCGCACCTTCGTCATCGACGTGGGCGTGCAGGACGAGCTGCGTTCGGTCCGCAAGACCATGGCGGATTTCGACATGGCGGAGGTGGCGGGCATCTTGGACCGCGCCCCCGTCACCGACGAGGTGATCCGCCACTGGAAGGAAAAGGCGGGCGACAGGCAGACCGTGGTGTTCTGCTCCACCGTCGCGCACGCCGAACACGTCACCGAGGCGTTCAGGGCGGCGGGCGTGTCCGCCGCGCTGATCCACGGCGATCTGGCGGCAGAAACCCGCAAGGCGATCCTCGCAGACTACGCGGCGGGGGACATCCGCGTCGTGGTCAACGTGGCGGTGCTGACCGAGGGCTGGGACCATCCGCCCACCTCCTGCGTCGTGCTGCTGCGGCCCAGCTCCTACAAGTCCACCATGATCCAGATGGTCGGGCGCGGCCTGCGCACCGTCGACCCCGAGGAACATCCCGGCGTCGTCAAGACCGACTGCGTCGTGCTGGATTTCGGGACGTCGAGCCTGATCCACGGCACGCTG
This sequence comes from Rhodovulum imhoffii, assembly GCF_003046545.1. GTDB lineage: Bacteria > Pseudomonadota > Alphaproteobacteria > Rhodobacterales > Rhodobacteraceae > Rhodovulum > Rhodovulum imhoffii. Next base: position 295,535 of record NZ_QAAA01000001.1, read on the forward strand.
GAACAGGACGTCGATCTCGACGGCAAGACCGAGGCTGGTGACGCCCCGACGAAGACCTGTCCGGCCTGCGAGGCAGAGATCCCCCTGGCCGCCACCGAATGCCCGCTCTGCGGCGAGGTTTTCCGGCGGGAGGACGAAGAGGCCGGTGAAGGCGGAGGTGCCGCATCGCTCTCGGGTTTCATGATGACCGAGATCGACCTGCTGAAGCGGTCCAGCTTCGCGTGGGTCGACCTCTACGGCACGGACGACGCGCTGATGGCCACGGGCTTCGCGGCCTGGGGCGGCATCTTCTGGCTGGACGGGGTCTGGTACGCCATCGGCGGCGCGAAGGGCGAACGCCCGCATCTGCTGGGCGTGGGCGAGCGGACCGTCTGCCTCGCGCAGGCCGATGACTGGCTGAACACCCACGAGACCGACGAGAGCGCCTTCAAGACCCGCTCCTGGCTGCGCCAGCCGCCGACCGAGAAGCAGCTGCAGTACCTGCCGCCCGAGTGCCGCCATGACTTCGGCCTGACGCGCTACCGCGCCTCGGCGCTGATGACCTTCGGCTTCAACAAGCGCGCCATCCGCCAGCTGATCGACACGGCCGCCCGGCCCGAACGGAGGGCGGCATGACCGATGTCCACATCTACCCCCATCACGGCCGAGGACCGGCGGCGGCTCTGGCATCCGCGTGGAACGCTCTGTGCTGTCTGCCGGCAACCCACCCGTGGGTTTGGCTGGTTCGATCCGGTCCGGTCGAAGCGGCGCCGGCCCTCTGTCTGGTTCTGCTCGATGCCCTGCCAGTCCTTCTGGACGCGCTTGGCCAGGGAGCGTTTCGCCATGGTTGACCTGACCGAGGAAGAGCGCGCCGCGATCACCGCCACCATGAAGCGCGTGGCGCTGCTGATGGACGAGATCGGCTGGGCCACCCCGCTTGCGGATCTGACCGAGGCGCAGGTGCGCGCGCTGATCGAGGAAGCCGTCGAGGGCTTCCGCGAGGCCATGTCCGACATCGCCCGGGCGCAGACGCCGGAGGTGCCGTTTTGACCCTCGACTACAATCGCCGCCCCAGCTTCGCCGACCGGGTCAACGCCGCCGTCGATCGGGCGCTGACCGCCGATCAGGCGACGCGGCCGCCCCGCGACTACCTCGGCGGCTCGCGCCTCGGCCATGCCTGCGAGCGCGCCCTGCAATTCGAGTTCACGGCGACGTCGAAGGACGAAGGCCAGGACTTCAGCGGCCAGTTGCTGCGCATCTTCGCCATCGGCCACGCGCTCGAGGATCTGGCCGTCGCCTGGCTGCGTGGCGCGGGCTTCGACCTCTACACCCGCAAGGGCAACCGGCCCGATGGCGGCCAGTTCGGGTTCTCCGTCGCGGGCGGGCGCATCCGCGGTCATGTCGACGGCATCATCGCTGCTGGGCCGGAGGGGTTCGGTCTCGCCGTTCCCGCCCTCTGGGAATGCAAGACGATGAACGCGAAGAACTGGCGCGCCTGCGTCAAGGACGGCGTGACCAAGTCGAAGCCGGTCTACGCCGCCCAGATCGCAGTCTATCAGGCCTACATGGAAGCGACGGTCCCCGGCATCTCGACCGCGCCCGCGCTCTTCACCGCGATCAACAAGGACACGGCCGAGCTGCACCACGAGCAGGTCGCCTTCGATGCCGATCTCGCGCAGCGCATGTCCGACCGGGGCGTGCGGATCCTGCAGGCGACCGATGCGGGCGAGCTTCTGCCACGCGTCGCCACCACGCCCGACTTCTTCGAATGCCGCTTCTGCCCGTGGTCCGCGCGCTGCTGGGGGCTTCCCGCATGAGTGACGACGGCATCCTGCATTTCAACCCGTGGATGGACTTCAACGACGGGCCACCGTCCGAGAACCCCTTCGGCTGCGACCCCGACCCCGAGCAGATCGCCGTGTTCCTCGACACCGTGTTCAGCTGGTGCGAGGGGCTGATCCCGCTGCGCGGCTTCGTCGACAAGGGTCAGGGCCGGGACGGCAAGCCGCACAACATCTGGATCCCCGCCGACGACACCGCGCCGGGGAAACTCACGACCTTTGCCGCATGGGCGAACCGCGAGGGCGCGGCCGTTTATGTCATCCCCGGCACGGTCGAGCAACAGGGCCAGGCCCGCGCCGCCGACGTGCTGCAGATGCAGGCCATCGTGGTCGATCTCGACGCGGGCGACATCCCGGCGAAGCTGGGCCATGTCACCCGCCACCTCGGCGCGCCGACGCTCATCATCGAAAGCGGCGGGAGGACGCCCGAGGGCGCGGCGAAGCTGCACGTCTGGTGGAAACTGACCGAACCGGCCGAGGGTGAGGACCTGGTCACCCTCTGCCGCCTGCGCGGCGAGATCGCCGTGAAGGTCGGCGGCGACACGCATTTCCGCTCGGCGCACCAGCCGATCCGGGTGCCCGGCACGGTCTATCACAAGCACGGTCATCAACGCCTCGTGCAGATCCGCGAACATCGAGACGTCGAGGTGGACCTGGCGGATTTCGCCGAGAAGGTCGCCGAAATGCCGCCGCTGCCAGGCGTAGGCTTCGCCAGCGACGTTGCCGCGCCGACCACGAAGCCCGGCATCGATGCGGTGCTCACCACGCCGGTGCGCGAAGGCGCGGTCGACGACTGGTCGCGGTTCCAGGGGGCCAGCGCCGCCATCGGCCATTACGTACGCCTCGTCCACGAGGGCCGCCTCGATCCCTTCGCGGGCTGGGAGGCGATCTGCGGCTACAACGCCGCCATGCTGCGCCCATCCTGGCCGCTCGATCGGCTGATGGCCGAGTCAGAACGGCTCTGGGCGTTGCATGTGAAGCGCAACGGCCCGCCGCTCCTGCGTGCGGCCCATGTCGATGCCCCGGCCAGCCCGCTGCCGACCTTCAGCCTCGGCGCGCTGCTCGACGACACCAGTCCGATGCCCGAGGACATCATCGGGCCGCGCGTACTGACGCCGGGTGGGCTCCTGGTGCTGGGCGGCGCGCCGAAGGTCGGCAAGAGCGACTTCCTGATCTCCTGGCTCGTCCACATGGCGGCGGGCGTGCCGTTCCTCGGCTTCACCCCGCCCCGGCCGCTGCGCGTGTTCTACCTGCAGGCCGAGATCCAGTATCACTATCTGCGCGAGCGCATGCAGCAGATCGCGCTGCCCACCGCCGTCATTGCCGCCGCGCGCGACACCTTCATTGCCACGCCGAAGCTGAAGCTGCTGCTCGATGCCGAGGGCGTCGCTTGCGTGGCCGAGGCGATCCGGGCCGCATTCGCCGACGCGCCGCCCGACATCATCGTCATCGACCCGATCCGCAACCTCTTCGACGGCGGACCCGAGGGGGGCGGCGAGAACGACAACACCGCCATGATGTTCTTCCTGAAGGACCGGGTGGAGCTCTTGCGCGAGGCGGTCAATCCGGACGCGGGCGTCATCCTCGCCCACCACACCCGCAAGGTCACCAAGCACCAGGTCAAGGAAGATCCCTTCCTCGCGCTCTCCGGCGCCAGCGCGCTGCGTGGCTTCTACACCTCGGGGCTGCTCATGCACCGGCCCGACGAGGACAGCAGCGTTCGCAAACTGGAGATCGAACTGCGGAACGGTCCCGCGCTGCCCGGCAAGCTGATCGACAAGGTGAAGGGCGAGTGGGTCGAACTGAACCCGATGAACGAGCGCTTGGTGCGCAAGGAGGTCGGCGCCAAGCTCGACGCCGAGCGGCTGCGCAAGCACGATGTCATCCTCGGCATGCTGCTGGATGAGGCGGCGAGCGAGCGCCTCTACACCGCCATGCAGTTCGCCGAGACCTTCGAGAACCGGGGCGGTCTGGGCAGCAAGCACACGATCCGCGAGCGCCTCAGCGTGCTGGCGACCAAGGGCTTCGTGAAGTTCCTGCGCGACCCCTCGGGGTTCGGCTTCCCCGTCACCCGGTCGCGGTTCGGCTATCTCTGCGTCGAGGGCATGCAGTTCGGCGCACCCGCCGAGGAGGTCGATCCGGCCACCGGCGAGGTCACCACGGAGGTCCGTCCGGTCCTGCCCAGCCACTTCAAGTGCCCCCAATCCGGGCTCTGCCTGCAGGTCGAAAACCCCGCCGTCTGGGTCTACCCGGAGGGGCTGGAGGACGACCTAACTCATATGAGTGAGGCCTGACTCATATGACAGCGCCAACTGTGCACTCAATGAAATCAACGGGTTACGGGCAAATAAGAGTTAGGTCCCTGACTCATGCCCGAAGACTTCATGAAGTCTTATTCCGTAATGATTTCAGCCGCTTGCCTGCTCCGGAACAGTTAGGTGTCAAACACCCATACTACGTATGGGAGGGCCACCCCACAGGGTTGGCCACTCCTCCCATACGTCCGGGCCAGCCGCGCGCGCCGCCGTGACGGTCTGTTGTGCTTCCCGATCCGACGACGGCGGCCCCGTACCGCCAAGCACCAGACCGCCGTCGTCTTCCACCACCACAGGCCACCGGCAAAGGAGACCCATCATGGCTCAGCCGACTCTGATCCCGAATTGCGACGGCGCAAGGTTTGAATCGCTGCCGCTCGACACGCCCCGCAACCGCTGCATCCTCGCGCTCGACCTCGGCACCTCGACCGGCTGGGCGATCCGCGGACATGACGGCCTGATCACCAGCGGCACCGTCTCGCTGCGCCCCGGCCGCTTCGACGGCGGCGGCATGCGCTACCTGCGCTTCACCAACTGGCTGACCGAGATCGACCGCCTGTCCGGGCCCGTCGCCGCCATCTGGTTCGAGGAAGTCCGCCGCCACGCTGGCACCGACGCGAGCCACATCTACGGCGGGCTCATGGCCACGCTGACCGCATGGGCCGAACTGCGCGGCGTGCCCTACGAGGGCGTTCCGGTCGGCACGATCAAGCGCCACGCCGCTGGCAAGGGCAACGCCGACAAGGCCGCCATGGTCGCCGCCGTCTGCGCCCGCGGCTTCAACCCCGCCGATGACAACGAGGCCGATGCCATCGCCATCCTGCTCTGGGCGATCGAGACGAAGGGAGGTGTCGCATGAGATGGCATCCCCAAGGCTACGGCGGCCGACGCCGGGATCCCGAGCAGGTCAAGCGCGAGGGCTGGCAGGAACAGGGCGTCCTCGCGGTCTCCGCCGATGACGACCGCCTCACCTGGCCCGAGCGTGAACTGGTCCGCCAGCTCGGCGAAAAGCTCTACGGCCCGCGTCCCTCCGACAGGGAGGTGCGCCATGGCTGATCGCGAATGGACCGCCGACTGCGTCGCCGATCATTTCGAGGAGGCGTTCCGCACCCTGCGCAAGCTGCCGCCGGTGAAGGCGCAAGGCTACTTCAACACCTGGCCGGACATCGTGCGCACCAGCCGCGAGATCGCCGCGATGGAGCCGCAGCCGATGCGGGTCTGGCCCTCGGCCGCCGCGATCACCCGACTGGAGCAGACCTTCGACTGGGTGCTCTGGATCGAGGAAGGAGAGCGCAAGCTCGTGTGGTCGCGCGCGGCCCGCGTGCCGTGGAAGCAGATCAGCGGGGAGATGGGCTGCGACCGCACCACCGCGTGGCGTCGCTGGCAACTGGCGCTGACCAAGATCGCCGCGCGCCTGAATGCGCAGTGACTCCAATGTGTTGCAACACTTTTTCCTTCGACATCTGCAACAGATCCATGCTATTCCGAAGGCAAGATGGGGAGAGTGCGCTGGAAGGCTCGCTCTCCCTTTTGCGTTGACGGGGGCCTTCTGGACCCCGGTATCCAGCGAGGGTCCGGCCGGGGTCCAGCCCACGGCAGTTTCCGGTTCCTTCCTGGCGATATTCGTATGCTGGCGGGCTTGGCTCGGCATTTCGCTAGCGACAGGGCCGGATTTTTGGGAAGCCACCGGAGACCAGCGTCCAACCGCGACGCCTGAAACCCTCGCAAAATCAAATATCTGACGGGCCGCGCGGGGTGGATACCCCGCGGATACCGGAGTCCAGCCGGAAGCCGGTGGACCCCGCCGTGCCGGAGTCCACCCGGCGGATGCCGATCGACCATCGACAGGAACCTGCATGACCCTCGCCTTCGCCCCCGAGCGGATCGAGATGTGGCCGCTGTCGCGCCTCCAGCCCTACGCAAGGAACGCGAAGGTACATGGCGCGGACCAGGTCGCGAAGATCGCCGCCAGCATGGCCGAGTTCGGCTGGACCGTGCCCTGCCTCGTCGGCGAGGACGGCGAGTTGATCGCGGGGCATGGCCGGGTGCTGGCGGCAACGCAACTCGGTCTGACCGAAGCGCCGGTGATCGTACTCGGGCATCTGACCGAGGCGCAGCGCCGGGCATATCGCATTGCGGACAACAAGCTGACCGAACTCGGCAGCTGGGACGAGGCGCTGCTGTCGGCCGAACTGAACGATCTGCTGGCCGAAGATTTCGACCTGTCACTGGTCGGCTTTTCCGACGGCGAGTTGGACAAGCTGCTGGCCTTCGTGCCGGAGGGGGACGGAGAAGAAGATGGCACCGGGGGCTCCGTGCCGCCGGTGACCATCCCCGAACCGCCGCGCAATCCGGCGTCGCGCACCGGCGATCTGTGGATCCTCGGCGATCACCGGCTCCTTTGCGGTGACAGCACCAGCGCGGCCGATGTGCGCCGCCTGATGAATGGCGAACGGGCGATCCTGTTCGCGACCGATCCGCCGTATCTGGTGGATTATGACGGTTCCAACCATCCGACCCGCAACAAGGACTGGTCGGCGTCCTACGGCACGACCTGGGATGACAGTTCGCAGGGCGCGGAACTCTATGACGGGTTCATCGCTGCAGCCGTGGCGGAAGCCATCACCGAGGATGCCGCCTGGTACTGCTGGCACGCCTCGCGCCGCCAGGCGATGCTTGAGGCCTGCTGGGAGAAAGCGGGCGCCTTCGTCCATCAGCAGATCATTTGGGTGAAGGATCGCGGTGTCCTGACCCGGTCGCACTACCTCTGGAAGCACGAACCCTGCTTCATGGGCTGGCGCCGCCCGAACCGCCCGCCGAAGGTGGCCGAGGAAACGCTGCCATCGACATGGGCGCTGCCGAGTTTCGCCAAGGACGACCGGCCCGACCATCCGACGCCGAAACCGCTCGACGCCTTCGGAATTCCGATGCGCCAGCATGTGGCGCGGGGTGGTCTCTGCTATGAGCCGTTCTCAGGTTCGGGCTCGCAGATCATGGCAGGTGAAGCCAATGGCCGCCGCGTCTTTGCGATGGAAATCAGCCCGGCCTATGTCGACGTCGCCGTGGAACGCTGGCAGGCCGAAACCGGCCGCGACGCGATCCTTGATGGCGACGGCCGGACCTTCGCGCAGGTGAGGACGGAGCGGCTGGGCGCAACCCTGGCCGCACCCGCACCACATCCTGAACCCGCCGCGTGACATGCATGACCTGGCTTTACCTTCCTCCGGACGCGCTTCCGGAACCGGAGACGCATGCATGTTCGGCCTCTCTCTCTGCTCCGGCGCAGGCGGCCTTGACCTCGGGCTCACCATCGCCATCCCCGGATATCGTGCTGTGGGCCATGTCGAACGGGAAACCTACGCCGCAGCCACTCTCGTGGCGCGGATGGAAGACGCGTCCCTGGATCAGGCTGTTGTCTGGGACGACGTTGGAACCTTCGACGGCCGCCCGTGGCGCGGCGCGGTGGACATCGTCACTGCGGGCTATCCGTGCCAGCCGTTCTCCGTCGCGGGCAAGCGCCGGGGCGCGGACGACCCGCGCCACCTCTGGCCGCATGTCGCCCGCATCATCTGCGAGGTCGAACCGCCCTTCGTCTTCCTCGAGAATGTCGCCCATCATCTCCGCCTCGGCTTCCCCGAAGTCGCCAGCGGACTGGTCGGCATGGGGTACCGCCTTGCGGCGGGCCTCTTCACGGCGGCGGAAGTCGGTGCGCCGCATCGGCGCGAGCGGCTCTTCATCCTCGCCCACCGCGAGCGCGACCACCTGGCCGACCCCGCGCGCCTGCTCGGGGACGCGCTCGAGCGGCGGGAACCGGACGGAGATGATGCGGCTCTGGCCGACGCCACTCGCCGGCGACAGCAAGGGCACGCGGAACCGGACGAGCAATCGCAGCGAGACGGCGCGCCCGCGCAACGACGGGTCCACGCTCTGCGATGCGACGCGGATGTGGATGACGCCGACGGCGCGGGATCACAAGGACGGGGCGACGAGCCTCGCGAACACGCCGGTGAACGGGCTGCTTGGCCGCCAGGTCCTGGTGACGCCGACGGCTGGCGGGCGTTCCTGCGACACGCCCCGGACGTTGAACCCGCTGTTCGTCGAGGCGCTGATGGGCTGGCCCACCGGGTGGACCGGCTTCGGCTCTGTGGCAACGGAGTGGTCCCGCTGGTCGCGGCGCATGCGCTGCGAACTCTCGCGGCTGAACTGCTGGCCGATGGATGAGGCCGCGGCATGAAGCAGTCCCGCCTCATGTCGCTGGTGGAGGCTGTCGCCAACGTGTCGTTGGGCTACGGCGTCGCGGTGGTGACGCAGATCCTGATCTTCCCGGTCTTCGGGCTGCACACGACGCTGGCGCAGAACCTCAAGATGGGCGCGGTGTTCACGGTGGTGAGCATCGCGCGCTCCTTCGCCCTGCGGCGACTGTTCGAAACGATCCGGGTCAAGACGACAGGGGCGCCGCTCGATGCGAGCGGCAGCCCAGTTCGTCGTCGGTTGCCATATCGGCGCGATTTCGGTCCAGTCATAAAGCGAGGTCAGGCTTCCAAACGATAGACCCGTCCGCGCCGCTCGACCTTCTCGGAGATGATCGTCAGGGCGCGTTTCTTCTTCAACGAGCCGGGCATGGCGCCGGGAATGGCGCGCGGGGCACGATCAAAACGACCTGAAACCTAGATCAGGAGTGCTTGCGATGCCGATGCGTCCTCCGTTAATCGTTGCCTCCGGCAGGAACAACGAGTTGCGGAGGAAACGTGTATTTCGAGTATCCCGAAACGCTCGAAGGTTTGGAGCAGGCAAAGAAGCACCTCGAACGACTGGAGGAGCGAGATAGTATGGATACGTCCGGGAACCCGGATAAATACCATACCAGGATCAATAGCGCTCGAATGGAAGTCAGGCGGATAACGGAGAGCCTGAAAGCCCAAGGCTTGCTTCCCTACACGGAGCAAGAGCTTCTGAACCACCGTTTGGACGAAGCCTTCCCAAAGGCCAAGTCTAGGGAAATCGTCGAGTTCGAAGGTGCAAGGTACCAAAAGCGATTCAGCCCAGCGACCAAGAGTCGGTCGGGAAAGACGGTCACTTCTTGGAATCAATGGTGGCAAAAGCTGCCTGATGTAGACTGATGCCGCTGTAGGCGAATGCGCCGTCGGCGCGTCCCTGAAGTCTGAGGCGCGTCTCTGGCCGTCTTCGTTTGTCAGTCGCGCGGCAGGTTGTAGACCCTCCCGCGACCCTCGACCTTCTCCGAGGTGACTTCGAGCCCGAGCTTCTTCTTGAGCGCGCCAGCGAATGCCCCGCGCACGGTGTGAGCTTGCCAGCCCGTCGCTTCGACGATCTCGTCGATGGTCGCGCCTCCCGGCGCGCGGAGCATCGCGATCAGCGCGGCCTGCTTGGTTCCCGTGCGCGGCGTACGCGCCTTGGGCGCTGGGTCGGCCTCGGCGGAAGCTTCCTCTTCCACGGATGGCGCAGCGTCGGCGCCCGTGGACGCACTGGCGCCGCCTACCGGCTCGATGCCGATGGCGGCGAGGCCCGCGTCGGTGATGTGCAGGAGGATGGCGCGCCCGTCCTCGTCGTTGCGCCACATGCGGTTGAGCGCGGTGTCGGCCTTGGCCCGGCTGTCGGTCGCGGTCTCGACGATCAGCCCGCGGGAGAGGAGCGCACCGACCACCTTGGTGGCGGCTCCGCCGCGGAGCGAGCCGGGGAGCGGCAGGACGCTGCGATCCTCGCGCTGCGCGGCGGCGCTGAGGATCACGAGTTTTGCATCGGAAAGCTTGGTCATACGGGGTCTCCGTGTTCGAGGCCCGCGTCATGCGGCGCCTTCTACGACCCCGAGCCGCGCAGGGTGCGCGGCGGGAGTTCCGGCGGTGCCGGAGATCAGCGGGCGTGCTCGCCCTCACCGAAGGCGCTGTCGGTAATGCGCTTCAGGAGGCTGGCGTAGTGTTCGAGGGTGCCGACCATGGCCCAGCCCACCTCGTCGGGGTGGCAGTTGAAATGGTCGTCGCTGAGCGACTGCAGGCGGGCGAGCATCTCGTCAATCTCGGCTTTCTTGCCGATGAAGGCGTTCAGGGCTGCTTCCTTGTTCCGGCGCGCCTTCTCGGCGCGGAGTACGTGACGCGGGGTTGTGATCGGGTTCAGGCGGGTTGTCATCGTGGTGGCTCCGGGTGAGTTGCATCGTCCTTGTGGGATCTAAGTTCGCTCTGCCCGCGAGGCTTATCAACTCGATAAGCAACTGACTTTGAATGATAATCGGGGCTGGCGATGCAGGGCATGAGCGAGCGCCAGTACGCCGCCCATGTCGGGTTGTCGCGCGGCGCGATCCAGAAGGCGAAGGCCGCCGGCCGGCTCGTTCTGCACGAGGATGGCAGCATCGACGCCGCCGCTTCAGACGAGCGGCGGGCCGAGACGACGGACCCGTCGAAGACCCGCAAGCCGCCTGCGCCGAAGCTGAAGCCCGTGCCCGAGGCCGCCGTCGCCGCCGTCGGCGATACGCTACGGGAACAGGGGCTTTCAGCCCCGGCCCTCGGCGGCGGCACGACGTTCCTTCAGGCCAAGACCGCGAACGAGGTGCTGAAGGCGCAGGAGCGACGCATCCGGCTCCAGAAGCTGAAGGGGGAGCTGGTCGACCGTGCGCGGGCGGAGACGTTGATGTTTCGGCTCGCGCGCGACGAGCGCGACGCGTGGGTGACCTGGCCGGCGCGGGTTGCCGCGCTCATGGCCTCTGAACTCACCGCGGCGCTTGGGGACGGGTGCGAGGTGGAGGCGGCGCTGATGCAGAAAGTTCTGGAGGCCCATGTCCGCGCCCAGTTCGACAGCCTCGCAGAGATCCGACCCGGGCTTGGATGACGACCTCTTCGGGTTCGACGGCGCCGCCGCGCTGATCCGCGCCTGGTCGCGGGGTCTGCGTCCTGATCCTGACCTGACCGTCTCGAGCTGGGCCGACCGCCACCGGAAACTCGCCTCGCGGGCCTCGGCCGAGCCGGGGCAGTACCGGACCGCGCGCACGCCCTACATGCGCGAGATCATGGACCGGCTCTCGCCCGGCGATCCGACCCAGCGCATCGTGTTCATGAAGGCCGCGCAGGTTGGCGCGACCGAGGCCGGCAACAACTGGATCGGCTTCGTGATCCACCAGGCGCCGGGGCCGATGCTCGCGGTCCAGCCGACCGTGGAACTGGCCAAGCGCAACTCGCGCCAGCGGATCGACCCGCTGATCGACGAGAGCCCGGACCTGCGGGAGCGGGTGAAGCCCGCCCGCTCGCGGGATGCGGGCAACACGATGCTGTCGAAGGAGTTTGCCGGCGGCATCTTGATCATGACGGGCGCGAACTCGGCGGTCGGACTGCGGTCGACTCCGGCTCGGTACATCTTCCTCGACGAGGTCGACGCCTATCCGGCCTCGGCCGACGAGGAGGGCGATCCGGTCACGCTGGCCGAGGCGCGTTCTCTGACCTTCGCCCATCGGCGCAAGGTCTTCCTGGTCTCGACGCCTACGATCCGGGGGCTCTCCCGGATCGAGCGGGAGTTCGAGGCCTCCGACCAGCGCCGGTTCTTTGTGCCGTGCCCGCATTGCGCCGCGATGCAATGGCTGCGCTTCGAGCGGCTGCGCTGGGAGAAGGGGCGGCCCGAGACGGCCGAGTATCACTGCGAGGGCTGCGAACGGCCCATCGCCGAGCATCACAAGACCAGGATGCTCGAGCGCGGCGAGTGGCGTGCGACCGCCACGGCCGCCGATCCGGCGACGGTCGGCTACCACTTGTCGGCGCTCTACTCGCCGGTGGGTTGGCTCAGCTGGCAGCGGATCGCGCGGGCGCACGAGGCGGCACGGGGCAGCGACGAGGCGATGCGGGCGTTCCGGAACACCATCCTCGGCGAGACCTGGATGGAGACCGGCGAGGCCCCCGACTGGCAGCGGCTGGCGGACCGGCGCGAGGCATGGGCGCCGGGCACGGTGCCTGAGCGCGGCCTGTTCCTGACGGCCGGAGCGGACGTGCAGAAGGACCGGATCGAGGTCGATGTCTGGGCCTGGGGCCGTGGGCTGGAAAGCTGGCTGGTCGATCACCTCGTGTTCGAGGGCGGGCCCGGCGATCCGGGCTGCTGGCAGCAGTTGACCGACCTGCTGGGTCGGACATGGGCGCATGCCTCGGGCCAGACGATGACACTCGCGCGGCTCGCCATCGACACGGGGTATGAGACCAGCGCGGTCTATGCCTGGTCACGCCAGGTGGGTTTCGCGCAGGTGGCGCCGGTGAAGGGCGTCGAGGGGTTCACGCGAACGAGTCCGGTGACCGGGCCGACCTATGTCGACGCCACCGTCGCGGGCAAGCGACTGCGGCGCGGGGCCCGGCTCTGGACGGTGGCGACCTCGACCTTCAAGGCCGAGACCTATCGCTTCCTGCGGCAGGACCGGCCGACCAGAGAGGAACAGGCCGCCGGCGCGCTGTGCCCGCCCGGCACGATCCATCTGCCGGACTGGGCGGATGGCGAATGGCTCAAGCAGCTGACCGCCGAGCAGCTGGTGACGGTGAAGGGCAAGCGTGGCTTCGCGCGGCTCGAATGGCAGAAGCTGCGCGAGCGGAACGAGGCGCTGGACACACGCGTCTACGCCCGCTCGGCGGCGTGGATCGCGGGCGCTGATCGCTGGCCCGAAGCACGCTGGGCTGATCTGGAAGCTCAACTCGGTTTGGTGAAACAGGACGGGCCGGAGGCCGGTCCAGCGACGGCGCCGTCCGTCCTGACAAGAACGACCCCGCGCCGGCGCACGGTGCGGTCAAGCTACATGGGGTGAGTAGGAAGGGATCAGTTGAGCCGCGTGGCCCGGCTGCGCTGGAAGGCCTCGTAGGCGGTCTTGCGCCGCGCGGCGATCTTCCGGACGCGCTTAACGATCTCGGCCTCGCCGAAATCGGTCGGAAGAAACGGCCCGCCATCCCAGTGCAGCATCTCCTTGTGTCGTGGATGCTGGCGGTTAGAGACCGCCTCAAGGAAGTCCATGAAGCCGGGCAGGCCGCCGACGTCTTCGGGCGGGCAGCGGCGCTCGCCGCCGAGGAACACCGGGTAATCGACACCGGGGGCGGCTGGCTCCACCGCCTCGATCACGACGCGGTGCCGCCAGTCGTCCCCGAAATCATACGTATAGAGCAGCTCCGTGACGCCACTGTTGACCAGGGTCGAGAGGCGCAAGCCCTTGGCCTGGTAGACCTTGTGGCCCCAGTGCGCATCGTCGGGATCGGGCTCGCCGTAGACCCGGTCGCCCAGGGCAAACTGATAGAGGTGACAGTCCTCCCAGGGCATGACTGCCTGGATGAGCTCGTGGAGCGCGCGCAGGTTGGTCGAGAGGCTGACCTCGACGCGGCGCCATATGCGCGGTTCGAGACCTTCGAGGTCGATGCGGATCCGGGCGATCTGGTCGGTCATTGGTGCCTTTTGCCGAATGGGGCTGGCCTGACGATAGAAGGTGGACGGAATGGCGACAATCACAGATCTCCGCAGCCGCCGTGAGGCGCTGTCCGCGCAGCGGTCGTCGGGCGTGGCGCGGGTCAGCTACGACGGCAAGACCGTGGACTATCGCAGCGTGGCCGAAATCGATCGCGCCCTCGAGGCGCTTGACCGCGAGATCGCCGCGGCCGAGGGACGGCAGATCGTCCGTCAGGTCCGCGTGACGACGGCGAAGGGGCTCTGATCCCATGGGTCTCTTCGACCGCTTTCGCCGTCGGTCCGCTGGCGGCCCCGCTGCCGTGCGCGCCCGTCTCGAAGGCGCCATGGCGAAGCGTCGGCTGCGGGGCTGGAACCCGCCCTTGGAGAACATCAACGCGCTGGTCGCCTCGGGCGGTCCGCGTCTGCTGGCGCGGTCGCGCGAGCTGGTGGTCACGAACGGCTATGCCGCCAATGCCTGCGAGGCCTTCGCCGCGAACCTCGTCGGCGACGGGATCAAGCCCTCCTCGCTGATCGGTGACGCCGACCTCCGCGACCGAGTCCAGCGGCTCTGGCTCGCCTGGACCGACGAGGCCGATGCGGATGGGCTGACCGACTTCTACGGCCTGCAGGCCATGGTCGCGCGGGAGATGTTCGTTGCCGGCGAATGCTTCGTCCGGCTGCGCCCGCGCCGGGCCGAGGACGGACTGCAGGTCCCGATCCAGCTGCAGCTTCTCCAGTCGGAAATGCTGCCCTTCGAGAAGACCGAGACCGCGGCCAATGGCAACCGCATCCGCTGCGGAATCGAGTTCGATGCGATCGGGCGACGCGTGGCCTATCACTTCCGCCGTCGCCATCCGGGCGACAGCACCGATCAGGGCGCGGTGATGCCGGAGACGGTGCGCGTGCCGGCGGGGGATGTGCTGCACATCTACCGCCCGATTGACGCGGGCCAGATCCGGGGCCTGCCGCATATCGCGCCCGCGATGGTGCGGCTGTTCCTGCTCGACCAGTACGACGACGCTGAACTCGACCGGAAGAAGACCGCGGCGATGTTCGCGGGCTTCATCACCAAGACGGCGCCGGAAGAGCCCATGATGGGCGAGGCGGAGGCGGATCTCGACGGGGCTGCCATCGCGAGCCTCGAGCCCGGCACGATGCAGGTGCTGCTGCCAGGCGAAGACGTGAAGTTCTCGTCTCCGGCCGATGTCGGCGGCGGCTACGAGGCCTTCCAGTACCGAACGCTGCTGGCGGTCGCGGCCTCTCTCGGGCTGCCCTATCACCTCGTGACCGGCGACGTTCGGCAGGCCAACTACTCGAGCCTCCGCGCCGAGCTCGTCGAGTTCCGCCGTCGCATCGGCCAGCTGCAGCATGGTGTCATCGTCCACCAGCTCTGCCGCCCGGTCTGGCTGCGCTGGCTGGAGATGGCGGTACTGTCGGGCGCGGTCGACGCCGATCCGGCGGAGGTTCGGCCGGTGCAGTGGATCCCGCCACGTTGGGATTGGGTCGATCCGCTGAAGGACATCCAGGCGCAGGTGCTGGCGATGGAGGCCGGCATCACGTCGCGGCGCAAGGTGGTCGAGGCCACCGGTTACGACATCGAGGAAGTCGACCGCGAGAACGCCGCGGACGCCGCGCGCGCGACGGCACTCGGCCTGCGCTACCGCACGAGCCCCGGCGAGACGCAAGGGGCAAGAGCGACACCGGCAACAAGGTCCGAGGCCGGTGAGGGCGCCGGCAACGACACGGATGACGGCGCGGCGGCGACCGATCCGACCACCGAACAGGAGTGACGACATGGCAAGCTGGTATGCGATCCGCGCCCGGGGGACCGGTGCGGAAGTGGCGATCTATGACGAGATCGGCGCCTACGGGGTCTCGGCGAAGGGCTTTCTGGCCGAACTGGGTGCGCTGCCCGAGGGCACGCCCGTCGATCTGCGGCTGAACAGCCCCGGCGGATCGGTCTTCGACGCGGTCGCGATCCACAACGCGCTGAAGCGCCACGAGGGCACGGTCACCGTCTGGATCGACGGCATCGCCGCCTCGGCCGCCTCCTACATCGCGATGGCGGGCGACGAGATCGTCATGCCCGAGAACGCCTTCCTGATGATCCACGACCCCGCCGGCCTCGTGATGGGCACGGCTGAGGACATGCGCGCGATGGCCGAGGCGCTCGACAAGGTGAAAGGCAGCCTGGTCTCCGGCTACGCCGCGAAATCCGGCCGGACGCCGGAGGAGGTCTCCGCGCTCATGGCCGCCGAGACATGGTTCGACGCTGGCGATGCCGTGGCGCAGGGCTTTGCCGACCGCCTGATCGAGCCCGTCCGGATCGCTGCGCGCTTTGACATCGGGCGCTTCCGCAATGCGCCGCCGGTGTTGGTGGAGCAGGTCGAAGCCGAACCGGAGCCCGGCGACGATGCTGACGGCACAAACACCGAGGCCACCGACGACGTCGCCGACGGCGATGAGGTCGAGGACGACGAGGACGACGAGGTCGCCGCTCCCGACACCCCGGAGCCGTCCGCCCAAACCCCGCCGCCGAGCGTCGCACCGCCGGATCCCGCCGCGATCCGCGCGGAAGTCATCGAGCATGCTCGGGCCGTCATCGATCTCTGTCGTCTTGCCGGCCAGCCGCAGATGGCCGGCCGCTTCCTCGAGCAGGATGCCAGTCTCGACGATGTGCGCGCCGCGCTCCTCGCCGCCAAGGCAGAAGCCGAGCCCGAGATCGCGCCCCATCACCCGCAGCCCGGCCGCTCCTCGGCCGCGCGCCCCTGGGGCGAGATCGTCGCCCGCACCTTCAAGCTGAAAGGATGACACCATGACCACGCTGGTCGAAGGGAAACACCCCGGCGGCTTCCTCGTCTGGGAAGCCTTCCGCGACTACACCCGCGAAACGATCACCGTCGCGGCGGGCACGCTCGAACCCGGCACCGTGCTCGGCAAGATCACCGCGTCCGGAAAGTACGCCGCGCACGATCCGGCGGCGGTCGACGGCACCGAGACCGCCGTCGCCGTGCTCTGGGGCAAGGCGGATGCGTCCGGTGGCGATGCGCCGGCCGTAGCCGTGGTCCGCGGTCCCGCCATCGTAAACCGCCACGATCTCGTCTTCGCCGGCACGCCCAGCGAGGGCGAGATCGCGGCCGCCCACACGGCGCTTCTCGCCGCGGGCATCCTCGTCCGCTGATCCAATCCCGACAGGAGGCATCCTCATGGCCACCATGGACATCTTCGAAGGCGATGCCTTCACCATCGTCGAACTTACTCGTGCGCTCGAGAACATCCCCTACAAGCCGGCACTGCTCTCGGGCTCGGCCCTCTTCAGCCCGCGCGGTGTCCGGTCCCGCACGGTCGTGATCGAGAGCCGCGACGGCACACTGTCGTTGATTCCGTTCTCCGAGCGTGGTTCGGCCTACGAGCAGCAGGTGCCCGACCGGCGCGAGATGCGTGCCTTCGTCTGCCGTCAGTTCAAGAAGCAGGACGTACTCTGGGCCTCGGAGATCCAGTCCGTTCGCGACTTCGGCTCGGAAAGCGCCACCCAGCAGGTGCAGACCGAGGTGGCGTACCGCCTGCGCAAGCTCCGCCAGGACGCCGAGACGACCTTCGAATACCACCTCCTGAACGGCATCCAGGGGCTGGTGAAGGACCCGAAGGACCACGCCACGGTCGTGAACTACTTCACCGAGTTCGGCATCTCGCCGGCGGCCGAGATCGACTTCGACCTCGACAATGCGAGCCCGGCCTCCGGCGCGCTGCGCAAGCGCTGCCAGACGCTCATCGAGAGCGTCGAGGACTCGATGGGCGGGCTCTCGGCCGGCGCCGTGCAGGTCCGCGCGGAATGCGGCTCGGCCTTCTTCGCCGATCTCGTCGCCCACAAGGAAGTGCGCGAGACCTACCTCAACACCGCCGCCGCAGCCGACCTGCGCGGCCGCGTCGCCGACGAGGTCAGCTTCGGCGGCATCACCTTCCGCCGTTATCGGGGCGGGGTGGGTTTCACCGTGCCGACCGACAAGGCCTTCTTCTATCCCGAAGGCATCGAGGGGCTCTTCGAGATCTACTACGCCCCCGCCGACACCTTCGAGACGGTGAACACCCTCGGCCAGCCGCTCTATGCCCGCACGATCCCCGACCGGGATCGCGACGAGTGGGTGCGGCTCGAGATCGAGAGCAACCCGCTCCCGATCTGCACCCGGCCGCAGGTGCTGCGATCGGCGCGGCGGACCTGATGACCGCCTTCGCTGCCGTCCTCGACGCGCTCTTCGCGGACGCGCATCTTGCGCGGGACGTGGTCTACACCGCCGAGGGCGGCGCGCCGTCGCTGGTCCGCGCGATCCTGCGGCGGCCCGACGACGTCACCGGCTTCGGCGAGGCGCGCATCTGGTCGGAAACCTCCCGGCTGGACCTGCGCCTCGCCGAGGTTACAAACCCACGCCCCGGCGACCGGATCGAGATCGACGGAGAGCCCTTCCTCATCCAGGGCGAGCCCGTCCGCGACCGCGAACGGCTCGTCTGGACCGTGGATCTGCGACCGGCCTGACAGCGATGAAGCTGAAACTCGACATCATGCCGGACCTCGTCGCTGCCATGGCGGCAGAGGTGAAGGCCGGCGAGAAGGCCGTCACGGCAGCCATGCGCGAAGCCGGGACCGGGCTCAAGACCGTCTGGCGTGGCCAGATCACCGGGGCGGGGCTCGGCCGACGGCTGGCGAACTCGATCCGGAGCCAGACATACCCGAAGTCCGGCGAGAGCCTTAACGCCGCGGCGCTGGTCTGGTCCAAGGCCCCGGTCATCGTCGGCGCCCACGACACCGGGCCTCTCATCCGCTCGAAGGACGGGTTCTGGCTGGCGATCCCGACCGAGGCCGCCGGCCGGGGCCTGCGCGGCGGCAAGATCACTCCCGGCGAATGGGAGCGCCGACGCGGCCTGCGGCTGCGCTTCATCTACCGCCGCACCGGCCCGAGCCTTCTGGTGGCGGAAGGGCGGCTGAACAGCCGTGGGCTCGGTGTCGCGTCGCGGTCGAAGACCGGCCGCGGACGCACGACGGTGCCGATCTTCCTCTTGGTCCCACAGGTCAAGCTGCCGAAGCGGCTCGACCTCGACCGTGACGCCGAGCGGGCGCTCGACAGCGTGCCGGGACTGATCGTGTTGAACTGGGTGGAGTAGCGGCTCTGATGTGCTTGGGCCTTCGAATTCTGCAAGTTCGCTGCACTGTTATTCCGAGGTACCCTGCATCTGCCTTGGGCTTCAAAGGATCGAGCATTCAAAATCGGAGGAAGCAACCGCGCGGCAGAGATATGTCCATTCGCATCCGAAACAAGCAGACCGGATATCCTCGGCTGCGAACGAACGGCGCAGCGCCATTTTCAGCGGCATGCCTAAGTTGATCCTCGCTCCCGCCTCAACGCCAATTCCAAGGCATCTGGAAATGTCCTGCGCGGCATTCTCGTCGCGGAGGCTTATCCGAGCTTCATGGCAGTGTGAGGCTTGCTCATTGAGCCGAGGGGAGCAAATGTCGTCCGGTCCCGATACGATCTCGAATTCTTCGCCTGATGCAATTCGACGGACAATTGCGGACATGTTGGCCGTGAAATCCCGACCATAGCCCTTCCCCACATAGGTCAGGATGCACAAGAGGTGGTGCGGGCGCAGCCGCACGGTCATTCCGAGATCGACCGCAGGCGCCGTGAAAGCAGCTTGAGGGAAACAGCGCCCAGCGCTGACTTCAGGACTGCGCCAGTGAGGAACGGAACCACGCCCGCCATGACTGCTTCTCTGCCGCCAATGAGAACTGCGAGCCAAGCCGCGCCGATCACGAGACAAATGATGTTGCTGATCAGCATGTTCACAAAGGCAAGGACGACCCGCTCACCGTTCCAGCCTTGTTCCGCCAGCCACCCCGCAGCCATGCCTGCAAGTGGAAATGCGAAAAGATAGCCAGCCGTCGGACCGATGAAATGATGTGCCCCGGCTGCGCCACCAGCAAGGACCGGCAGCCCCAAGGCGCCCTCGACTAGCCAGGTCGCGATGGTGATGCCGCCAAGGCGCCACCCGTAGACTGCGCCAACCAGCGCGACCGCAAATGTCTGCATCTTCATCGGTACAGGGATCATCGGCACTTCGACGTAGGAAGACAGAGCGAGGAACAAGGTCCCAACGAGTACGGCCACCATCTTCGAGGTCGGAGACTGCCCGTCCAACAACGACCGACGCTGCTTTCCTTGGGCACCGATTATCGAGTTCGACATGTCCTTTCTCCTTCGCCGATCTTTGAAATGCGTCCTCGCGGTTTACTGCACGGAAAGGTCCATGGCCGGGTCGTAAGTCCGACCGGCAACTTCCTTCGTGATGGCCTGAGCGCAGATCACGGCCTGCCGGGATGAGTCGAAGGTGACACTTGGCGAGCCATAAAGGCTCCACCCCAGGTGCAACGCTTCGGTGAGCCGATGGCAGAATGCAGCGTCGTCGACGCCGGTCAGTATGCGATAGACCAACATTTTCAATGGCTCCAGCAGTGGTGGTCTTCAGCATAGCGAGCGCGCCCGTTCTGGAAATTGAGACGTTCTCATGCTGTCGCCAGATTTTCTCCGTCGAGACTCAGCCCGTGACGACGGCTTCAACCCGTTGCAACAGAACAACAACAAGACTCAACGACGTTGGCCCCGTCGTGGAGCACAAGGTTCGTAATGCCCAACCAACGCGAAACCATCCTCACCGCGCTGCACGCGCGGCTTTCGGCGCTGCCCGGCAACGCCCTGCGCGGTGAGGTGCTGCCCGAGCGTATCCCGACCGAGGGGCTGCTGATCCTCCGGGACGGGGAGCCGGGGGAGCCGGAGGTCACGCTCTCGCCCCTGCGCTACCACTACCAGCACCGCGCCGAAATCGAGGCGGTCGTTCAGGGCGCCGCCCGTGACGCCGCCTTCGACACGCTGACCGCCAGCATCGGCGCGGCGCTCGCCGCCGACCGCACGTTGGGCGGCCTTTGCGACTGGGTGGAGGCGGAAGCGCCGCGGCCTGTCGATCTGCCGGTCGAGGGCGCGGCCAGCCTGAAGGCCGCCGTTATCCCGGTGGTGCTGCACTATTCCACAGCCGATCCGCTCGGCTGATCCCGACAACCTGAGGAGAAAACCATGGCACGAGCCCAGGGGGCGCGGGCGCAGATGGCGCTTGCGTTCGAGACTGTCTATGGCACGCCGCCCGTGGGCGGTTTCACGAAGATGCCGTTCGCCAGCACCACGCTCGGCGCCGAACAGCCGCTCTTGAACTCGGAGCTTCTCGGCTACGGCCGCGATCCGCTGGCGCCGATCAAGGACGCGGTGACGGCGGACGGCGATATCGTGGTGCCGCTCGATGCCGAAGCCTTTGGTTTCTGGCTGAAGGCGGCCTTCGGGGCGCCGACGACGACGGGCACCGGCCCCTGGACGCATGAGTTCCAGTCGGGCGCCTGGACGCTGCCGAGCCTCTCCATCGAGACCGGCATGCCGGAGGTGCCGCGCTATGCGATGTATTCCGGCTGCGTGCTCGACCAGATCACCTGGCAGATGCAGCGGTCCGGGCTTCTGACCGCCACGGCCCGTTTGGTGGCGCAGGGCGAGACGGTCGGCACGACCACCAGCGCCGGAACGCCCGCCGCACTGGAGCTGAAGCGCTTCGGGCATTTCAACGGGGCGATCACCCGCAATGGCACCGCCCTCGGCAACGTGGTCTCCGCCGAGATCACCTATGCCAACAACCTCGACCGGATCGAGACCATCCGCTCGGACGGCCGCATCGACGGTGCGGACCCGTCCATCGCGGCGCTGACCGGTCGGATCGAGGTGCGGTTCGCCGACCAGACGCTGGTGACGCAGGCGATCAACGGCGAAGCCTGCGAGATGGAATTTGCCTACGTCCTGCCCTCGGGCGAGAGCTTCACCTTCACCGTGCACGCCGTCTATCTGCCGCGCCCCCGGATCGAGATTTCCGGACCGCAGGGGGTGCAAGCCACCTTCGACTGGCAGGCGGCGCGCGACAGCGTCGTCGGCCGGATGTGCACCGCCACCCTCGTGAACGATTTGGAGACGTATTGATGCTGACGCTCGACCTGACCAGCACCCCGCGCTGGCATGAGCTTGCCCCCGGCGTCCGGGTGCAGCTGCGCCCGCTGACCACCGCGCAGATGGTGGCGACCCGCAGCGATCCGGCTGTCGAGGCGGTGCCCGAGGAGGCCTCCGACGAGGAACGCGCGGTGGCCTTCGCCAAGGCGCTCGCTCGCAGGGCGGTGCTCGCCTGGGAGGGCATCGGGGACGCGGACGGCAATCCCATCGATCCGAGCCCCGAGGCCATCGACGCGCTGCTCGACGTCTGGCCGATCTTCGAGGCCTTCCAACTGACCTACGTATCGAAAGGGCTGCTGCTGGAGCAGGAAAAAAACGCCTCCGCGCTCTCGCCGAATGGTCCTTCGGCGGGGGCGACCGATATTGCGACGCCTGCCAAACGACGTGCCCGGACTGCCCGGCGCGGCTAAACCGGCCGCTGACCCATGAGGGCTGGCAGGTCTGGGACCTGGTCGGCCGCCTCGGCGGCCAACTCCGGGTTCTGCCCGGCGCGGTGATCGGCTGGGACATGTCGGCGGCGCTGGCGCTCGGGGATGCGCTCGGCGTGCCGCCGCTCGCCATGGCCGAACTGCTGCCCGTCATCGAAGCGGTGATGGTCACCAAACTCAACGAACAGATGGAACGCCCCAATGGCTGAAAAACGCGTCAGCGTCCGCCTTGCCGCGGTCGGTGGTCGGCAGGTGCGCGCCGAACTGGAAGGCGTGGGCGAAGCCGGGGCGCGCGGCTTCGGAAGGCTCAGCCGCGAGATGGAGGCGGCGAACACCCGGCTGGCAGCTTTCTCGCGCCGGTTGCGTGTGGCCGCCGCAGCCGCTGTGGCAGCGGCCGCTGCCGCTGGCGTAGCGATGATCCGCTCGGGCCTCCAGACCGTCGATGCGCAGGCCAAGCTGGCGCAGTCCCTCGGCACCACCGTTGCTTCTATCCAGACGCTGGAGCGCGCGGGCGAGCTGGCGGGCGTGTCGATGTCCGGCATCGAGCAGGCGACGAAGGATCTGACGCGTCGTCTCAGCCAGGCCGCCGCTGGCACGGGCCCGGCCGCCGATGCGCTCGACCGGCTCGGGCTGTCCGCCAACGACCTGATCGCGCTGCCGCTGGACCAGCGTGTCGGCGCCATCAACGCCGCCATCGAGAGCTTCGTGCCCGCCGCCGAGCGCGCAGCTGTCGCCGGGCAGCTCTTCGGCGAGGAAGGCTCCATCGCAATGTCGCGGATCGACACCGCGACGCTGCGCCAGGCGACCGAAGACGTCCTCGCTTTTGGGGTAGTGGTCTCGGAGCAGGATGCCGACCAGATCGAGCGGACGAACGATGCCATCTCCCGGCTCGGGCTGATCTGGCGCGGGCTATCGAACCAGCTGGCTGCCGCCGCAGCGCCTGCGCTGGAAGCCGTCGCCAACGCCATGGCGGCAGTGGCCAGCCGCACCGGGCCGCTCGGCATCGCCATTCGTGGTCTCTTCGACAATATCGGCCGCCTGACCACCTATGCCGTGACCTTCGCGACCTTCCTCGCGGGCCGCTGGGTCGCCGGGCTGGCCGCTGCCGCGCTCTCGGTCCGTGGGTTCGCAACCGCGCTCGTCGTGCTGCGCGGGGCGCTGATCCGCACCGGCATCGGCGCCCTGATCGTCGGCGTCGGCGAACTCACCTATCAGCTGTCCCAATTCGTTGCCCGCGTGGGTGGGGTCGGCGAAGCCTTCCGGCTGCTTTCCGATCTGGCATCCGAGGTCTGGTCGCGGGTCGGGCTCGCGCTCGACGCCGCGCTGGCCCGTATGGCGGCCGGATGGGAGGGGTTGAAGGCCGCCGCGCTCTCGGCTCTTGACGGCACCGTCGCGGGGCTCAACGGGTTCGGAGACCGCACCGTCGCGATCTTCCAGGGAGCCTATGACGGCGCGGTGGCGATCTGGGGCAGCCTGCCCGGTGCCATCGGCGATTTTGCCTATCAGGCCGCCAACGGGCTGATAGGCGGGGTCGAGGCGATGCTGAACGGCGTCGTCACCCGCATCAACAGCTTCATCGAGACGCTGAACGCCGCGCTGGCCCTGCTGCCGGAATGGGCGACAGGCGAAGGTGGGGTGCGGATCGGCACGCTCGACGCTGTCGACCTGAGCCGGATCGACAACCCGTTCGAGGGGGCCGCGACGGCGGCGGGTACCGCAGCGGCCGATGCGTTTTCGGCGGCGCTTGCCCGAACCTATATCACCCCGCCCGATCTCGGTCTCGGCACCATGGCGGATGACGCGCGCGCCCGGGCCGATGCCTATCGCGAGGCCGCTGGCATGCTGACCGATGCCGCGACCCGGCCGCTTGCCGCCTGGCAGGCGCTGAAAGCTGCCGTGACCGGGTCCGGCACCGAGGCCGAAACCGCGCTGACGGATGCCGCGACCTCCGCCGATGCACTCGCGGCCGGGCTCGACGACACCGCAACTGCGGCCAACGGCGCCGGAAGTGCTGCCCGCGATGCCGGAACCGTCGCAGGCGAAGGGGCGGAGCGTGCGCGGACCGGATGGCAGGCCGTGACGGCAGCGCTCTCGGACTATGCCAGCCGGGCCCGAGAGATCGGCGGCGATATCGGCCAGAGCCTCGTCAGCGCGTTTCAGTCGGCCGAGGACGCGGTCGGTGAGTTCGTGAAGACCGGAAAGCTGAATTTCCGCGATCTGGTGACCTCGCTCATCGCGGACCTGGCGAAACTGGCGGCGCGGCGGTTCATCCTCGGCCCCATCGCCAACGCGCTCTCGGGCGCGCTCGGCGGCGCGGGCGTTCGTGGGGCTTACGCGGCCCCACTGGGGCCACGGTCCCCGCTCACCTTCGCCAACGTCCTGCACGCAGGTGGGATGGTCGGATCGGCCGGACCCTCGCGGATGGTCCCGGCCATGGCATTCGCCGCCGCGCCCCGGATGCATTCCGGCGGCATGGCCGGACTTCGCCACGATGAGGTGCCCGCGATCCTGCAGCGGGGCGAGCGCGTGCTGTCGCGGCGAGAGGCGCAGAGCTACGGCACAGGCGGCGGCGTCAACGTCACCATCATGGTGCGTGACGCCGAGAGCTTCCGTCAATCGCGGACGCAGGTCGCGGCGGATATCGCCCGCGCCGTGTCGCTCGGGCGGAGGGGGATGTGATGGCGTTTCACGAGGTCCGGTTTCCCGACAACATCAGTCGCGGCGCGCGCGGCGGGCCGGTACGGCGCACCCAGATCGTCGAGCTTGCCTCGGGTGACGAGGAGCGCAACGCCAGCTGGGCCAACTCGCGCCGCCGCTACGACGTCGCCTATGGCATCCGCCGCGCGGACGATCTGGCGTCGGTGGTCGCCTTCTTCGAGGCGCGAAACGGCCGCCTGCATGGCTTCCGTTTCAAGGACTGGGGCGATTTCAAATCGTGCCTGCCGTCCCAGACGCCATTGCCCACCGACCAGGCGATCGGCACCGGGGATGGCACGACCACCGCTGTCCAGCTGGTGAAGCACTACACCTCCGGTGCGCAATCCTGGTCGCGCGCCATCGCCAAGCCGGTGGCGGGAAGCGTGCGCATCGCGCTGTCGGGTGTCGAGCAGCCCTCCGGCTGGTCGGTCGACACCGCCACTGGCGTCGTTACCTTCGGCGCCGCGCCGAGCGTTGGCGTCGCCATCACCGCGGGCTTCGAGTTCGACGTGCCAGTCCGCTTCGACACCGACGCGCTCGACGTGACGCTCGATCTCGAGCGGCTCGGCTCGATCACCTCCATTCCGCTTCTGGAGATCCGGCGATGAATGACACTGGCAGCTTTGTGGCCGCCGTTCTGCGCGAGCTCGCGGCCTCGACGGCCGTGATCCTCGCTGCCTGGGGCGCACTCGGCGGTGCGACGAACGCGCTGACCACCAAGATGCGGCTGCGCGATGCACTCCGGCATATTCTTCTCGGCGGCCTGATCGCCGCTGGAATGGGTAGCCTGTCGATGGCGGTCATCACAGCGTGGATGGGGCTCCAGCCTGAGGCCATTCCGGCTGGCGGCGCTGCCGGGTCGGCCGCCTATCTCGTCGGCGTCTTCGGTCCGGCCTTCATCGAGATGCTGCTCGCCCGCCTGCGCCGCGCCAACGAAGGCCGCGGCGATGAATGACCTTCTCCGTCTCGCGCGCTCCCTCCGCTGCGAACCCGCCGATCCCCGACAGGCTTTCGCGCATCGCCTGCGCGTCGGCCTCGCCGTTGCCGCGCTGATCCTCGTCCTCTCGCTTATCCGGTAATCCCATGCACATGACCGACCGCGGCCTTCTGGCCCTCGTCCGGCACGAAGGACTCGTGCCCGGACCCTATCTCGATGTGAAACAGCTCTGGACCTTCGGCATCGGCCACACCGCCGCCGCCGGGCCGCCCGATCCGGCCACCATGCCGCGCGGCATGCCCGCCGATCTCGATGCCGGGATCCGCGAGGCGTTCCGGGTCTTTCAAGCCGACCTGACTGCTTACGAGGACGCCGTCCTGCGCGCCTTAAAGGGGCCGCTGGCGCCCCACGAGTTCGATGCGCTGGTCAGCTTCCACTACAACACCGGCGGCATTGCGAAGGCTGCACTGACCCGACATCTCAATGCCGGCAATCGCGTTGCAGCCGCCGACGCTTTTCTGAACTGGCGGCGACCGGCGGCGATCATTCCGCGGCGGGAAGCCGAGCGCGACCTGTTCCGCCACGCCCGCTATCCCGGCGGCACGATCCCGGTCTGGTCCGTGGACCGCGCGGGCCGCGTGGACTTCTCGCGGCCGATCCGTCGCCTGACCGAAGACCAGGCGCTGGCGTTGCTGCGGCCGTCGCCGCTGCCGAGGCCGCCGGTCATCGATCCCGCTCCGGACGCGCCGACCAGCTGGCTCGCCCGGCTGGCCGCCTTCTTCTCCACCCTGATCCGGAGGGCCTGATCCCAATGCGATACGTCCGACCCAATTCCATGACCTGGTGGGCAGGACTGCTGGCCATGCTCACCGGCATCGCCTCCCTCGCGCTGCCCGCCACCGGGCCGCTCGGGGAACTGTCCCGGCTCATCGCGCTGCTCGCCGGTTCTGGCGATGCCTCGCCAGCGGGGCTGATGTTCCTCGGGCTGGGCCTGATTGGCCTGCGCGACCGGATCGAGCGCGGGTTCCGCGGCAATGCTTGAGTTCCTCGCCGGTCTGGTCGTGGGCGGCTGCCTCGGGGTCTTCTTCGTCGCCCACTGCGTCGCCGCCGCGCACGGGGATCGGGACGGTGGCTGAGTTCCTGATCTGGCTGGTCGCGGCTCTGGGTGCGGTCGGAGGCGTCGTCCTCGGCCGAGTCTGGGGGCGTGCGGAAGGGGAACGCGCGGGCAGACGGGAGGCGGAACGCGATGCTATCGAAGACAAGAACAAGCGCGTCGAGCGCGGGCGCGACGCGGTTCGCGATGGCCGCGGCACCGGCGATCCTGCTGAGCGGCTGCGCCGCAACGATGGGCGCTGGTGATGCGGGCTGCGCTTCCTACGCCGAGGCTAGGCTCGCCCGACCGCCTACCGAGACGGTCGCCACCGTTCCGCCGGACTGGGCCGACTGGATCGCCGATCTCGACGACCGCATGACGGGAACCTGCCGATGAAATCCCTCTCGCCCGCGCTGCAGGCCCATCTCGACGAGGGCACGACCACGCTCGCCTGGTGCTGGCGGATCACCCGCGCCGACGGCGTCACCTTCGGCTTCACGGATCACGACCGGACGCTCAGCTTCGACGGGACCGACTTCGAGCCCGAGAGCGGGCTCACGGCCTCCGAGGTGCGATCGGGCTCGGACCTGTCCGTCGATGCGCAGGACGCCGAAGGCGTGCTGACCTCGGACCGGATCACCGAGACAGACATCCTCGACGGCCGCTGGGACAACGCCGAGGTCGAGGTCTGGCGGGTGAACTGGGCCTCGACCTCCCAGCGCGTGCTGATGCGGCGGGGCGCTATCGGTCAGATCCGGCGCGGGCGGCTCGCCTTCGTCGCCGAGGTTCGCTCGCTCGCCCATGAGCTGGGCCAGACGGTCGGGCGGACGTTCCAGGCGACCTGCGATGCCGCGCTCGGCGATGGGCGTTGCGGCGTCGACCTGGAGGCCCCCGCCTTCATGGGCACCGGTGCGGTGATCGACCTTCTGCGCGACCGAGCCTTCACGGCCTCGGGCCTCGGCGCCTTCGACGCCGGGTGGTTCACCTTCGGCACCATCGAATGGACCAGCGGCGCGAACGCGGGACGGCGGACGGAGGTGCTGGGCCATGACGTCACGGATGGCATCGCCGTGCTGACCCTCCTCGAGGCGCCGGTGCGCGCGATCGCCGAGGGCGACGGTTTCACGATCCGTGCGGGTTGCGACAAGCGCATGGAGACCTGCGGGGCGAAGTTCGCAAACACCGCCAATTTCAGGGGCTTCCCGCATATCCCCGGCCAGGACACGATCCTGCGCTACGCCAGCCGGGACGGCGGCCACGAGGGAGGCGTACTGTGACGCAACCTCTCGCATCGGCCGACCCGGCGCGCGTCATCGCCATCGCGCGGTCCTGGCTCGGCACGCCGTACCACGACCAGGCCAGCCTGCGCGGCGTGGGCTGCGATTGCCTCGGGCTCGCCCGGGGCGTCTGGCGCGAGGCCGTCGGCCCCGAGCCGTTCCCGATCCCGCCCTACAGCCGGGACTGGGGCGAGACCGGCCCGCGCGAGGTTCTGGCCGAGGGCGCGGGTGCCATGATGATCGAAGTGGAGCCCGCGGCAGCCGGTCCAGGAACGCTGGTGCTGTTCCGCATGAAGCCCCGCGCCATCGCCAAGCATGTCGGGATCCTCACCGCGCCCGACAGCTTCCTGCACGCCTACGAGCGGCTCGGCGTGATCGAGGAACCGCTCACCCAATCCTGGCGGCGGCGCATCGCCTTCGCCTTCCTGTTCCCGCATCGCTGAGACCCCCGACATGGCCACCCTCGTTCTCGGTGCCGCTGGCGCAGCCATTGGCGGTTCGATCGGCGGCGCGATCCTCGGCGTCAGCGCCGCCACCATCGGCGGGTTCATCGGCTCCACCATCGGCTCGGTCGTCGACAGCTGGATCATCTCGTCGCTGGCGCCCACGCAGCGCATCGAGGGCGCGCGGCTCGACACGCTGCGCATCACCTCGGCCACCGAGGGCGCGGTGATCCCGCGGCTCTACGGCCGCATGCGCATGGGCGGCAACATCATCTGGGCAACGGATTTCCGCGAGGAGACGAAGACCACCACGCAGGGCGGCGGCAAGGGCGGCGGAGGCGGCAAGGTCAAAACGACCGAGTATCTCTACTATGCCAGCTTCGCGGTCGCACTGTGCGAGGGGCCGATCACCGGCATCGACCGCATCTGGGCGGACGGGAAGCCGATGGACCTCTCCGGCGTCACCTGGCGCTGGTATCCCGGCGACGAGGTGCAGACGGCCGACCCGTTCATCGCCGCGAGGATGGGCACGGCCAGCACTCCCGCCTACCGCGGCACCGCGTATGTCGTCTTCGAGGAGCTGGCGCTCTCGACCTATGGCAACCGCCTGCCGCAGCTGTCCTTCGAGGTCTTCCGCCCGCTCGCCGATCCCGACACCGCCGAGGGGCTGACCCGCGCCGTCACCATGATCCCGGCCTCGGGCGAGTTCACCTACGCGACGACCGGCATCCGCAAAGGCAGCGGCGGAGCGCAGGTGCCGGAGAACCTGAACGCGCTCTCGGACACCGCCGACATGGTGGTGGCGCTGGACCGGCTGCAGGCGATGGCGCCGAAGGTGGAGAGCATCAGCCTCGTGGTGGCCTGGTTCGGGAACGACCTGCGCGCGGGTGACTGCACGATCCGGCCGGGCGTGGAGGTCTCGGAAAAGACCACGAGCCCGCAGACGTGGAGCGTGAACGGCGTGAGCCGGTCCGCAGCCCATCTCGTCAGTCGCGACGACCAGGACCGGCCGGTCTATGGCGGCACGCCGGCCGACTTCGCGGTGATGCAGGCGATCAAGGAGAAGAAGGCCCGCGGGTTCCGCGTGACCTTCTATCCGTTCATCCTGATGGACGTGCCGCCCGGCAACACGCTGCCGAACCCGTACAGCGACAACGCCGCCGAGGCTGGTCAGCCGACGTTCCCATGGCGCGGCCGGATCACGTGCTCGCCCGCGGCGGGCTATGCCGGCAGCGTGGACACGACCGCCACCGCGGCTAGCCAGGTCGCGGCCTTCTTCGGCAACGCCAGCCCATCGGACTTCGGGGTCTCGGGCGAAACCGTCGCCTGGACGGGGAGCGCGGACGACTGGGGCCTGCGCCGCATGGTGCTGCACTACGCCCATCTTTGCGCGGCAGCCGGCGGGGTCGATGCCTTCCTGATCGGGACGGAGATGCGCGGGCTGACGACGATCCGTTCGGGCGCGTCGAGCTATCCGGCGGTGCAGGCCTTCCGCGATCTGGCGACCGACGTCCGCTCGATCCTCGGCGCGGGCACAGCGATCAGCTACGCGGCCGACTGGTCGGAGTATTTCGGACACCAGCCGGGCGACGGCAGCGGCGATGTGTTCTTCCATCTCGATCCGCTCTGGGCCGATCCGGAAATCGATTTCGTCGGGATCGACAACTACATGCCACTCTCGGACTGGCGGGATGGCTTCGAGCATGTCGATGCGCAGGACGGCTGGCCCGCGATCCACGACCGTGCCTATCTGCAGGGGAACATCGCGGGCGGCGAAGGCTTCGACTGGTTCTATGCCTCTGCCGCCGACCGATGGGCGCAGGTGCGCACCCCGATCACCGACGGTGCCGCCAGCAAGCCATGGGTCTTCCGCTACAAGGATCTGCGCGCCTGGTGGTCGAACCCGCATTACGACCGCCTGGGCGGGGTGGAGAGCGGCACGCCGACGGCGTGGGCGCCGCAGTCCAAGCCGATCTGGTTCACCGAGCTAGGCTGCCCGGCCATCGACCGGGGCACCAACCAGCCGAACGTCTTCTTCGACCCGAAATCATCCGAAAGCTTCGTGCCGTACTTCTCCCGCGGCTGGCGGGACGACGCGATCCAGCGCGCCTATCTCGAGGCGACGTATCTCTGGTGGGGCGAAGCCGCGAACAACCCGATCTCCAGCGTCTACGGCGGCCGGATGGTGCATGTGCCGGAATGTGCCGCCTGGACCTGGGACGCGCGGCCCTATCCGTTCTTTCCGGCGCTGACCGACGTCTGGACGGACGGGGCGAACTGGCGGCTCGGCCACTGGCTGACCGGGCGCCTCGGCGCGGTGTCGCTCGCGGCGCTGGTCCGGCACCTCTGCCTGCGCGCAGGTCTGCCCGAGCCCCGGATTGATGTCACCGGGCTCTGGGGCGCGGTGGAGGGCTATGTGATCGGCGCGCTCGAGTCCCCGCGTGCGTCCATTACCACGCTCGCGCGGCATTTCGGGTTCGACGCGGTGGAGACGGAGGGTGTGATACGGTTCGTTATGCGCGGGCGCGCAGCTGTCGCAACCATCTCGCCAGACGGTCTTGTCGCGCCCCGCGAGGGCGACGTGCTCGAGCTCACCCGCGGCCAGGAGACCGAACTGCCGCAGGCCCTGAAATGGCAGGTCGCGCGGGCGGACGAGGATTACGATGCCGCTCTCGTCGAGGCGCGACGCATCACCGTGGACACGACGCGCATCGCGTCCGAGTCCTTCCCGATGGCGGTACCGCCCGAGGAAGCCGAGCGCCGCTGCCGCCGCGCGCTGATGGAGGCGTGGGTGGGGCGCGAGACGGCGGCGTTCCGTCTGCCGCCCTCGCGCCTCGCGCTCGATTCGGCCGACGCGATCCGGCTGGAGCATGACGGTCGGTTGGTCGATCTACGGCTCGTCTCCATCGCCGACGCGGAGGCGCGCGGCATCGAGGCGGTGCGACAGGATCGGACAACCTATGACCTCCCGCCCGGCGATCCGCGCGCGGCGTCGCTGATGCGCGCCGTGGTGTTCGGCGCGCCGGATGCGGTGCTGATGGACCTCCCGCAGCTGACCGAGGATCAGCCCGCACATCGGCCGCTGGTCGCGGCGCACGCGGTTCCCTGGCCGGGTGAGATGGCTGTGTTCCGCAGCCCCTCGACCGATGGCTTCGAGCTGCTGACGACGTTTGGCAGTCGCTCCCGGATCGGGGTGCTGGTGTCGGACTTCTTCGCGGGCCCCACCTCGCGCTTCGATCTCGGCAATGCTCTGGTGGTCGATCTGCTGACCGGCACTCTCGAAAGCGTCACCGACCTGACGCTGTTCGGCGGCGCCAATGCGCTCGCTATCGAGAGTGCGCCCGGCGTTTGGGAGATCGTGCAGGCGGGCGCGGCGGAGCTGCTGGCGCCCGGTCGGTATCGGCTAACCCGGCTCCTGCGTGGCCAGCGCGGCACCGAGGGCGCCATGGGCAACCCGGCGCTCGCTGGCGCCCACGTAGTCGTGCTGGACACCGCGCTCGCGTCACTGCCGATCGCCGAGGCCGATCTCGGCATCCCGTGGAACTGGCGCATCGGCCCGGCCAGCCGCCCGGTCAGCGACGAAACTTACGTCGCGCAGTCCTTCGCGCCCGAGGGCGTCGGGCTGCGACCCTTCTCCGTCGCGCGTGTCGAACAGCCGTGGCGCAAGCCGCGCAGTCCCGGCGATCTGACGATCCGCTGGACACGCCGGTCCCGAGTACTCGCGGCCGACAGTTGGGGCGGGCTCGAGGTGCCGCTGGCCGAGGAGCTCGAAGCCTACGAGGTCGAGATTCTCGACGGCGCCATCGTGAAACGGGTGCTGAGCACGACGACGACCAGCGCGGTCTACACCGCCGCCCAGCAGACTGCCGACTGGGGCGCACTGCTCGGTGCCGGCGATACCCTCGACATCCGCATCTTCCAGCTCTCCGCCCTCGTCGGGCGGGGCGCGCCCAAGACCGTCACGCTGACACTCTGAAGGCCATACCATGTCCGACGCCACGACCCATCTCCTGCTGCCCTACATCCTGGCGGCGCAGGCCCAGAAGCACGTCACCCACAACGAGGCGCTGCGGATCCTCGACGGGCTCGTCCAGCTCTCGGTCCTCGACCGCGACCTGACCGCGCCGCCTGGTTCGCCCGCCGATGGCGACCGCTACATCGTCGGGTCGGGCGCGACCGGCGACTGGGCGGGCTGGGACCTGAACGTGGCGCTCTGGACGGACGGCGCCTGGATGCGCCTTCCACCACGGACCGGCTGGCGAGCGTGGATCGAGGACGAGGGGCTGCTGCTGGTCTACGACGGCGCGGGCTGGGTCGGCACCACACCGGCGGCGCTGCAGAACATGGCGCTGCTCGGGGTCGGCACCACAGCGGATGCGTCGAACCCGTTCTCGGCCAAGCTGAACGCCGCGCTCTGGACCGCCAAGACGGTGGCCGAGGGCGGTACCGGCGATCTGTTCTACACCATGAACAAGGAGGCCGCGGGCGATGACCTCGGGCTGACGTTGCAGACCGGCTTTGTGACCAAGGCGCTTGTGGGACTGTTCGGCTCGGACCGCTTCCGCTTGGCGGTCTCGGCCGACGGGAGCACCTTCTTCGACGGGCTCAGCGTCGACAACGCCACCGGCATCGTCGACCAGCCCCGGCTGCCCCGGTTCAAGGCGTATACCAACTACGACAACTACGTCGGCGTCGGGACCTGGACGAAGATCGGCCTGAACAATACCGACTACAACGATCAGGGTGCCTTCGACGCCGCGAACAACCACTTCGTGGCCCCGGTCGACGGCACCTACCTCTTCGGCGCGACGCTGCTCTACAAGATCAACGCCAGCGCCACGGCGAGGATGCGCGGGCGGATCGTGCTGAACGGCACGACGGAGATCCGCGGCTCCCTCGGTGAAATCTCCGCCACCCACGTCTCGCTCGCCACCGCCATCTGGCTGCAGACAATGGTACCGCTCACTGCGGGCGATACCGTCGAGCTGCAGGGGTATTTCCGGGTCGCGGACGGGTATTTCGCCGCCGACCAGACGTCCTTCTGGGGCTGCAAGGTCGGTTGAGAGGCTGCCCGTCTTGCTTGGTCGCCCTATAGCTGAATAGGGCGGATCACCGATCATGGACACTTCAGCCGCGACCAACGCCATTATAATCGAGGCTCCGCATGATAAGAGTCGATTTAACATGCCGTTACCCCCCCCCCTTCAAGCTGAATTTTTGGCCGTCAAGGCAAAAAACAAGTTGATCGAATCGCCTCTTGATTGTAACGATAAGCACTGTGCTGAGGTGAGTGCCAGAAGGGCTTTCAGGGTAGCAGCATGAGAGATTTGTATTCTGACTATTTGAATTTACATGATTTGGATCGGACGCTTCTCCTCGATATCTTGGCCGCTTATCGGGCCGGTTCGTTGGGACGCAGCCCGGCGCAAATGATCGCTTCCGCGCCTGACAAGGTCAGGTCTTCTTCATCTCTCTTGACTCAAAATGAGTGCTTGACAAGTCTCGTTCTTCCTGCGTTTGAGGCGGCTCTCAAACAGCCTGACCTGTGGAACAGAACCTGCATTGAAATCGAGTTCTCGATTCTCGCTCCTCAAGGCGACCGCCTGCCGCACACGATGGATCGTGGCCCTGATCGCCCCGTCTTGATCGCGCTGAACTGGGGGGGGCGCTCCTGACGACGTGATTTGCCTCGCGCATGAATTCGCTCATGCCCTGCAAATCCTCTTCTCCGACCACAAGCAAATGCCGCCCTTGGCGCGGGAGGTTTGTGCATTTCTTGGAGAATTGGTTGTCATAATGCATGCGCGGACGGCAGCGCCGGAACTATATCCCGCCCTGTGCGATGTCTGGCATCGCGAAAACGATGCCTATCTTGGGTTGGACATGGACCTGCTCGCTGCGGCGTTGGCCGACCCGCAGGCGCAGTATCACTATCGCCAGAACTATCCGGCTGCACGGCTGGCCGCTGTTGAGCTGTTCAATCGTGGCTACGGAGAGTGTCTTCGCCAGTTCTTTGCGTCAGGCCGCGATGGAATGCGCCATGTCCCAATTGAAGAATTGGCCAACCGTGCAGGCGATGTCGCGAATTATCTGCCTGCAATGCCGCAACCAGAGCCCGAAACGCCTGCGATAGACGCATATCGAAGCCTCGGCGCTATGGCGCTCATCGATATCGACTATTGGGAAGGCCTCTCCGAAACGCGGATTGAGGACTACTACGCCGATCTCTTGCGACATCTGCATGGTAATACAGCATTCCTTGCCTTGAACGACCAGCGCAAGCCGATCGGCTATGCGACATGGTTGAAAGCTGCTCAGGAAGACGAATACACGCTGACACGACAGGCTGCGCCATTCGGAGATCATCGCGCATTGCAAAGCGCACTGGAACGGCACCTGGGCAAAACGGCGGGCGTGACCGCTCGGCACGCTCGCAGCGCAACGCAGGAGCAAGTGGCATGGTGAACATCGACTATTATGCTAGCGTTGGCTACGCGCTCGAATTGCTCGCGCAGTCGGAATATCATCGGCAGTTCAAGCTAGGCGACTATTTGCGTGTCGAAATCCTACCAGCGCTTTGGTGCGGCCAAGCTCGTTTCTATGTGACAAATGAGGGAATTCCAACAGCCATGGTGACCTGGGCCTGGCTTTCGCCAGAGGTGGAGCGCGACGTGCATAAAACCGGACGCGCACTCGCCAACGAAGAGTGGAATTGCGGTGACCGGCTGTTTTTCAACGACTGGATCACGCCTTTCGACAATATTCGTGAAGTCCTGCACGACATGACCCACAACATCTTTCCCGACGAGGTGGCCACCAGCCTTCGGCGCAATCATGACGGAACGGTGCGCCGGATCAACCGCTGGACAGGAGTAAACCTCAGGAAGACGGAGAAACGGGCCGTGGCCTAGAAATCCTGTCCGCATCAGTGTGGGCGGACGGGTGGAGCGTTCTGGTACAACGCCCCACCCGATTGAGCCGCCGGGTAGGAAAGCCCGGCAAACAGCAATAGCGGGTAGGATAGCACATCCGATCCGCAACAGGAAGGAAGCCGTGAAAATGTCTCGTATCTACAAAACCTCGATGACCGATCTGAACGGCACCGTCAGCTTCGGCGGTGGCGGTGGCGGTCGCGGTGGCAGAGAGTCGAATGTCAGTCGTCGCAGCCGGGATGTGGTCAACAACTACGGGGCGACCATGGGTGCGCTGGGCTATGGCGTGATGGGGGCCGGGGCCGGCGGCGCAGTTGCCGGTCCTCCGGGTGCCGTGATCGGCGGTGCTGTCGGTGCCGCAGTAGGCGGCATCGTCGGTTCGATCTCGCAGGGCTACGCCGAAGATCGCTCGAACCGCCGCTAAGGTTAATTGAAAATGGCCTAGCGCGCCTTGTGAAAGGTCGCGCTAGGCCAGACTTCGAAAGGGGGTGTCATGGATGGTCGTGTTCACATCGGAATCTTGGTGATCGTCGCCGCGATACTCTGCATTGCGGCTATCTGGTTTTTCTCGGGTATCGGGTCGTCTCCCGGCCTCCTCGCGGCCATAATTGGCGGCGCGTTGGTAGCTGGACTGTTCGTGTACCTTTTTCGGCATTGAACTGCCAGCATGACGGATTGTTTTGGCAAGAGCGTGTTGCAGCATTGCCAGTTGGCGCGACAACGCAAGAGACCCAGCAATCACTGCCAGGTCCCTTCCGTCGTCGTCGGTTCTGCTGTCCTGCTCGCTGGCCTCGGAGCCGCCCTGATCCAGGCCTGGCAGGGCAATAACTCGGCAGACTCGTCAATTAGAATCCTTGCAGCGGACCGAGAGACGGCATCCGTTCACGTCATCTTTGCGTACGACAGCGCCGCGCTTGAGGCGCATTATCTTGAGCACCTCGTCTGGCTCAACGCCGTTGGCGCGGAGCGTGCAGCAGATCGGCATTCCAACGCATGGACGAGCGATACGGCCGTTGGCTATTGGCTGTCGGGCGCGCCGGAGGATCTGCCGGACTTGCTCGAAACTCTCAAGGGCGTGTTCGATCCCATAAATCTGCCAAGCGAATTTGCGGGTAAAGAACGTGATATCGTACTACGCGAATACGAATTCCGGATGACGGACAACCCCGACGCGCAGGCTGGCGAAGCGATGAAGGCGTTCCTTTATGACGGCAACGTCATTGCGGTTTCGCCCATCGGCACACCGGACGAGATCATGATGCTGGATTATGACGCGGCGCGCGCCGTTCATGCCGCGACCCATGTGCCGGCGAACGCCCGGTTGGTCGTCATTGGCGACGTCACCGAGCGGAGGCTGCGCCGGGCCATGCGCGACGCCGGCTGGCCTGAGATGGAGCCCGCTGACGTGGCACCGCCGCCTTTCGAGCTTGTCGCACCCGAGACAACAACCTTGCGCTATCCGGACCCGGATGCCGCGCCGCGTATGGGCTGGCGGCGGGTGGTCGCGCTGCCCGAGCCTGTCCAGTTCGACCTGCTGGAGGCCCAGACGGCGCTTCTGCGCGATATCCTTGATACCAACCTGCCCGGCGGGCTGGCCGGGCCTCTGCGGTTCGATGCCGCCGTTGCCCGCAGCTTTGACGTGCAGGTCTGGCCGATCGACGAGGACAACATCGAAATCAGCTTTTCCGCCGCGCCGGATGCGGGCGTTTCTCTGACCCAGCTAAAGACCGCGTTCGAGGATACCCTATCAGAAGTAGCGAATGGCGGTATCCCCGAGGCCACCTATTCCCGCGTTCTGAACCGTTTCGACGGCTTTTGGCCGGATTGGGACGATGATGATGAGACAAGCCGTTGGATGGCGGATTACGTTCTTGATCGTGTGTCCAACCTGCGAGGCGCACTGTCCAAACGCGAGCTACAGCGCCTGCATCGCGGGCTTTCGTTGGACACCACGAATGAGCTCTTGCGCCAGCTTGCCGGTGACGGCCGCACCGCGATTGCCTTCATTGGTCCCGAGGAAAGTTTCGAATGACCCGTATCCTGCTCCTGTTTGCTGCGCTTCTCTGCCTCGCCGCCTGTAGGGGAGATGCCCCGACCGCCAGCGTCGAGACTTCGCCGGGCGGCGTCGTCTACACGCTTCTACAAATGCCGGAGCATGAAGACGTCACGATCCATATCGCCTGGCCGACCGATTGGGCCTATCGCGCCGATACGAACAAGGCCGCGCCGGTGGTCGGTACGCAGTTGATCCTTGCCGGAGGGGCCGAGGGGTATCCTGCGGGGGATGTTGGGGAGCGGTTCGCCGATCTGAACTCCGAGGGGAATATCTATGTCGCGGTCATCGACCATGTGATTGGCGAGTTGACCTTTGAGCGCGACCAGATGGACGAGACCATCGCAATTGCCAACGCGCATCTGCGTGCGCCGACACTCGACTCGATGTGGTTCGATCGTATCCGCGAGGGGACCGCCGCGAAAATGGCCGAGGCGCAGGCGCAGCCCGCCAATGCCGGCTTTGATGCTGTCCGTTGGGCGATCCTCGGCGAGCAGCCGCTCCGCAATGCGTTATCTCTGGATGAACCCGGTGTCGTCGACAATCTGACGCGGGAAGATGTGGTGGCTTGGCATACCGAGACGTTCACCCGCACGCCTCAGGCCATTGTGGTTGCGGGCGGGATCGAAACCGCAGATGCAGGGGCTGCGATTGATGCGTTGCTGCGCGGATTGCCGGATGCATCCCGGACAGTCATGCAGGAGGCCGCGCCGGACTATACCGCACGACGGATCCTGCTGCATATACCAGAGGCGCAAACCACCACTTTGTCCTTGATCGCCCCGCTGCCGCCCACTCGCCTGGGCGGCGAAACGGAAGACCTGATCCTGATCCACGCGCTCGGGGGCGATGACCAGTCTGTCCTGTTCGAGGCAGTTCGGACGGAGCTGCGTGCAAGCTATGGTTTTGGCGCGGGCATGGCCAGTTACACGCGCGACCATCGGATCCTGTTCCTGTCTGGCGAGGTTGAGACCGCGAAACTCGCTGATGCAGAACAGGTTGTCCGCGATGCCTACGCCGATTTCCGGCAATCGGGACCGTCCGGAGAACTGGGACCGCGCAAGGCACCGCTGGCGGCAAATTTTGCCGAGTTGCCTGACTTCGTGGTCGATCAGGCACGATCCGAGCTGCAAAGCGCGCTCGACGGATTTGAGACGGGCAGATCGCTTCGGCTGACGGATGAATTGCAGGCCGTTACCGAAGGCGCCCTGATGGACCGCCTGTCGAGCGCCTTGCCGCAAGCCCAGGACTTCATCGTGATCGCCGTCTCCCCGGATGCAGACGCTCTTCCCGGCGCCTGCGTCATTCGCACACCCTCTGCGGCCGCCGATTGCCCATGACGGATCGGCAGGATGAAAACACCGGTGAAATCCCGCTTTCCTGGTTCGGCAAAACGCTCTGGAAGTTCACGCCACTCTACATCGAGCTGATCTTCCTCGCGATCTGCCTGCGCCTGATCGGGCTGGTCGAGCCGTTCATCTTTCAGGTTATCATCGACCGCATCCTGCCATTTCAACGCGAGGCGTCGCTTGTCGTCGTTGTGGCGATCTTTATCGCCGTCAGCCTGTTTCAGCTTGGTTTCGAGGTGCTGTCCGAATTGCTCAGCATGCTGACAGCCAACCGTATTACCCGAGAATTCGGCGCGCGCATCTTCGATCATCTGTTCAAACTCCCATTCAGCCACTTTCGGAAATGGTCCGTTGGCGAGACGATTGCGCGGATCAGCGAAACGGATACAATTCGTGCGTTTCTGGTTGGAACGACCACGGGCGTATTCCTCGATCTGATATTTGTCTTTATCTACATCGCCGTTCTATTCACGCTTTCCGCTGAATTGACACTGATCATCCTGGCGGCTTTGCCTATTCAGATCTTGATCTATCTTGGCTTTGGCCCGTTCCTGCGTCGGCGTCTACGGGTGCAATTCGATGCCGGTGCCGCGCATCAGACACAGATGGTTGAGAACATTTCCGGCATTGCATCGGTGAAGGCGCTCAGCGCCGAAGGCAAAATGCTAGAACGACTGGATGAAACTCTTCACGCCAACCTCAATGCCGGTTACCGCGTCGGCCTTTTGAATATCTGGAATGACAAGCTCTTGTTCATTGTCGACAAGGCCATTAAAATCAGCATCATCTATTTCGGCGCGCAGTTCGTATTCGCCGGGCAGATGACTTTGGGCGAGTTGATCGCCTTTCATCTGTTGGCTGAGAAGGTGACTGGTCCGATCGAGAACTTCTCGAGCCTTTGGGAAGGCTGGCAAAATATTCGTGTTTCACGCCAGAGACTTGGCGATGTGGTCAATACGCCGATGGAGCCTTTCGACGCTCTGCCGAAACTGCCGCGCAACGTCGAAGCACGACTTGACTTCGTCAACGTGGATTTTGCCTATCATCCGTCGGCGCCGATCCTGCGTGGTTTTAGTTTCAGCGCCGGACCCAATACGCTGACCCTTGTCGTCGGGCCGTCCGGCATCGGCAAGTCGACGTTTGGAAGACTGGCATCTGGTATCGACAGCCCTGACAAGGGCGAGGTCCGGTTGGGCGGTGAAGATATCGCGCGCTACGAGCCCCACGACGTCAGAACCCATATTGCCTATGTACCGCAGGAACCATACCTATTTTCGGGAACACTGCGCGAAAACCTGACCCTTGGCGCCACAGAGGCCAGCGATGAAATGATCGCCAGGGCCCTCAGGATTTCTGCCGCTGAGACGCTGGTTGAGCAACTTCCCCTTGGGCTTGAGACGCATGTAGGAGAACGTGGTTCGGCCCTTTCAGGTGGCCAGCGGCAGCGCATCGCGATTGCACGGTCTGTAATCCGAAGCCCGAAGGTGATCATCCTTGACGAGCCGACGAGCGCGCTGGACAGCGCCTCGCAACGGCGCATGGCGGCAGAACTGCAGAAACTGAAGCGCGAGGCTACGCTGATCATCATCACGCATAGCCCAGATATTTTTGCGAGTCCTGATCAGGTGGTCGATTTTGAGGCACTGCAATGACCGCTTTCTCAGAACCAATGAAGATCACCTCTCCGACCTTGCACGCGACGATCGTTTTCACGATCTCGGTCTTTGTCGCCATCCTTGCAATGTCTTTCCTGTTCAAAGTCGAGGTCGTCGCCCGTGGCGAAGGGCGCGTCGTTCCGATCAGCCGAGTCCAGGTTGTACAACCGGAATTTGCAGGCCGGATCGTCGCCATCCATGTACGCAACGGCATGACGGTAACCGAAGGCGATGTCCTCATCGAATTGGATCCGACCGAAGCAATGTCGGAACTCGGCGCAATCAGGGCCGAGCGAGACAGGCTCGTGATCGAACTGGCCCGGCTCGAGGCAATGGTGCAAACCTTGGCTCTCGATCCGAGTGGTGTTGATCTCGGACAGAGATCCATTGAACTATTCGATGTGCGGGACGTGTTGAGCGCTCATCCATTCGCGGTCGAACAACGCGAGCTGCTGCTCGCCGAAATTGCGGACTATCTTGCTTCTCTCGCGCAGATCACTGCGCGCGAGGAGACAAATCGGCGATCTGAGGCTGTGACCAACGCCAATACTGCACGCGTTAATGCTGCTTTGGACATCCAGGCGGAACGCTTGCGCACCTCCGAGCAGCTTTTGCAACAGGGCACAACCAGCCGTTCGGCATTTCTGGACGTGCAACAGGCTTTCACAGATCTTGAGCGCGAACGAGACATATACTTACGTGAGCTTGAGCAGAAGGTCACAGAACGTGCGGCCCTAGATAGTGAAAGACGGCGATTGACGGCCGACTTACGCCACTCCGCACTTGATCGCCGAGCACAGATCGACGGACGTCTGGCTACGCTTGCCGAAGAGCAGCGCGCTTCAGAACGCAGGGTTTCTGCCGCCCGATTGGTTGCTCCCGCCACGGGCGTGGTCGATCAACTCGCCGTATTCACGGTAGGTGGCATTGCCGAAGCGGGGGCGGAACTGCTTCGGATCGTTCCGACAGAGGCCGAGATCGAAATCGAAGGGACGTTTTCCAACCAGGATATCGGGTTCATGCAGATCGGCCAACCGGCGAATATCCGACTCGACGCCTATCCATCCGAACGGTTCGGTTTCGTCCGTGGAACAGTGTCGGATATCGCGGCCGACTCCACAGAGGTTAGCGAAGGGAAGTGGGGTTATTTTGTCCGCATTCAGCCAGACGAAGCCATCCTCCGCGCCGGTTCAGACACCTATTCGCTGCGCCCCGGCATGACCGCGACAATCGACGTAACCACCGATACCAGGCGAATCATCAGCTACTTCTTTGCACCGATCGTCAGAACGATTCAGAATTCCATGGGCGAACGCTGAGCGCATTTCTGAGAAGCCACGGAATGCTCAGCGACGCGAAGGTCCCCCCAGATGTTCCCAGAAACTCGTGGAGAAGGTTGTCTTTCAGACCCATCCTCTCCGCCACACTCAAATGCTGAATCCGTCCAAGGGCCCCGATCGGGGCCTTCTTTCTTTTTGTTTCAAAGGGCGTTGGCAAGGTCGTCCGCCCTGCAGAGACTGAGCGGTTGACGGAGAATGGGTCAGTCGAACACCCGCTCCGGCTGTTCGTGCCATGGCAGGGCCGCGACATCGGTCAGTTTCAACAGGGTCACGGCGGGCACCTCGCGCTTGTGCGAGGCAATTTCCGTGACCTTCGATCCCGACATGCTCCGCTGGTCCGATGGTCGTATCCGCTCCTGGAACAGCGGCGAGAAGAAGTCCCAAGCAATCTGGCATGAAACGCTGGAGCGGAGCCGCACGGTCTTAAAGCCAGACCCGTCACCTCCCGAAATCGAAGTCCACGTGCGACACTCCGCATGGTATGAACGAGCACTTGTGGTCTACGGGATTTTGACGAATTGTACTTCCGGGAGGAGTGAAGCGACCTATGACAAGAACCCTCTGCCTCTTTCCTGACCTGCACGGAATTGCGCGGGGAAAACTTGCCAATCGCGCGGTCGAAAGCAGTATGATGATCGGGTTTTCTCCCGGAGTGTTTGCGAAAGATATCTACGGCCATCCGCATCTCTTCGACGAGTTCGTGATTCCGGTCGGGGCTTCCGACATGACGATTGACGTGATCGGGACCGAGGTGCGGCCGTTCGCGCGGACGGCTCAGGTCGATCTTTTCGGTGCCGATGCACTGGTCATCGGCCGCGCGAAGGCGACCGATGGAACTCCGCACCGGTTCGATATCAGGGCGGTTCTCGAGCGTCGCCTTTCCGCAAGCCTGGGGACGCATGACATCCGCATTGGTGCCGAACTCGAGTTCTATCTCCTCGGAGGTCGGAACGACCTACCCGCCGACGGGCAAGCCTACGCTTTCGGCGGGCTCGCAGGAAAGCAGCATTGCATCTCGGCGATCCTCCATGCACTCGATGCCGCAGGCATTGAGTGGCTCGACCTCTCACAGGAGAACGAGGTCGATCAATACGAGATCTCGCTGAGACATACACCTCCGCTGGAACAGGCTGATCGCGTTTTCCTTGCCCGCATGATCATCCGGCATGTGGCCGCGAGCTTCGGGCTTCGGGCGACCTTTATCGCCGTGAACGCAATGAACCAATCGCCGAGCAACCTGCACCTGCACATTTCCTGTGCGTCACTCAGTGTAGACAAGCTGGCCCATGCAATCCAGGGAACTCTGGGCCCCGCTTTCTCGATCTATCGGCCGAGCAGGAACAGTCGGTACACCGAAGAGATCGAGTCCTTCGCGTCGCGCAAGGCGGATATTGGGGAAGGAAGCCGTTTTGCGGCCATCCGCATTATTCGCGACGGCCCTGAAGAGCGCATCGAGCTGCGGACGCCGACATCCGATGCCAACCCCTACTTTACCATCCTCACGGTGGTGTCTGCCATTCTCAAAGCGCCGAGAGGCGCCGCGCCTACCGGTGCGGCGCTCGATTTCAGCATTGAGTCATCTCTTGCGGCGTATCTGGCCAGCGACCTCGCGCCGCAAGTCTTCGATCCTGAAGGATTGCGTCTGTACGGCAAGTTGAAGCGCGCCGAGGAAGGCAGCGCCAAAGCTTTCGGCGGGTTTGACGCCGAGCGGGCAGCGCTGCTTAGGGTTCTGTGATGGGTGAGTTCCAGGCGAGTCTTCTTGCTGCTCTCGCGCTTCAGGCGACGGCGATGAGCGTTCCGGGCCAGAACCATTTTCTCATTCTATCGGCCTCGCAGCAGGGAGCGCTCGTACGTGGTCTCATTGTTGTCGGGATCGCGACCGCTGGCGTGGTCTTCTCGAGTGGCGCCGCGATCGCCGTCTATTTCTCCGGGCAAGCATTCAGCGACAGGATCTTCAGTATTCTTGGACTGTTGGGAAGCGGTTTCTTAGTCTATTTGGGAGGGAAGTCCATTCGCTCCGCACTGCGCAGACATACCCCAGAAGGCGGGTCCGCCGCCCCCAGTTTGAGCCTGGGTCGCGCCTTTTCCTCGGGCTTTTTCGTGAATATTTCGAATGCAAAGTCAGTCCTCTTCTTTGGTGCGGTTTTTGCCACCAGCCTCCCTCTCGCGACGATGTCATTAGGAGCTCTCGCCTTCGTCGTGCTAGCTTTTTTCCTCAACTCGTTGCTCGTTCACGGCGCGGTTTCGGCCCTTCTGGCGACGGGAGCAGTCCGGCGCTTCACCGATCGGCGCCGGCCTCTCATTCTCCTGGTTTCGGGCTGCCTATTTCTGGTGTTCGCTGTGTTTTCTGCCCAGCATATCATCGGGACCTGGCTGCCGAAGTGAAAGCCGGAGGGAAGGCGATCACCGCCGCCAAACGCGAGACCTGCACCGGACTAAAGAATGCCTAGTGTGGCTAGATCACCGTCGCGGGGCTCGGCT
The DNA here is from genome assembly GCF_003046545.1 of Rhodovulum imhoffii. GTDB lineage: Bacteria > Pseudomonadota > Alphaproteobacteria > Rhodobacterales > Rhodobacteraceae > Rhodovulum > Rhodovulum imhoffii. The sequence goes on from NZ_QAAA01000001.1 coordinate 339,847, forward strand.
GCGGGCTCGCGAACTCGATCCGGAGCCAGACCTGCCGGAAGGGAGGCGAAAAAACAGAATGTGGTTAAGCGGTTAAGAAGATTGGTATAAACCAATTTTTATCAACTACTTGGATGTGGAGACGGTTCGACGTCAGACCCATTCCCTCCGCCACCATCACCCTTGCGAACCCGTTCTGGCCGCCCAACCGAGGCGGAATTTCTCCTGTTTTCAAAGGGGGTTGCCGGATTGGTGCGAACCGCTGAGGCTTGGGTGCACAGGGATTTCCGTCTCTGAATGGCCTCTCGTCTCTGGTCGGGCGAACCGCACTGATTTCGGTTCGGTCGAAATTTCCCCCAGCTTTTCAATGGCCTGACTCGCGAACCCGCCAAAACTGCGCGCCCTGTTTCCATCGCTATCGAGTGAAACAGAGACCGAACATGCAGGAGGCGCACGCCAGCGGGCCGGCACAGACCAGCGCGTAGCGGAGCGTTGCAATCGGCGCCGGGTCCAGCGAAGCCATTGATGACAAACGCACATCGCGCCTCTAGCCTGGCGGCATGGCGAGTGGCCCCTGGACCGATGAAGAAAACGACCTGATCGTCGCGGATTACTTCGCGATGCTGGCCGACGACATCGCCGGGCGCCGCTACAGCAAGGCCGAGCATCGCCGGGCGCTCCTGCCGCTTCTGAACGACCGGTCGGAGGGGTCCGTCGAGTTCAAGCACCAGAACATCAGCGCCGTGCTGAAGGGGCTCGGCGAGGATTGGATCCCCGGCTACAAGCCCGCCTTCAATTTCCAGATGACGCTGGTCGACGCGGTGGCGCGGTGGCTGGACCTGCATCCGGACTGGCTCGGCCGTTTGCCGGGAACGCGCCTTGCGACCGGCATGCGCGAGGCGGCGCAGATCTGGATCGCTCCTCCGCCCACGCTATCCAACCAGCCCCCGCCGCAAGAGCTGGACCAGATGCTGCACGTCGCCCGGAAGTTCGACGTGGCGGGCCGGGACGAGCGCAATCGCGCCCTTGGCCGCGCTGGCGAAGAACGTGTCCTGGCGCATGAGCATGCCACCCTGAGGGCCGCCGGGCGCGAAGACCTGGCGCGCAAGGTCCGTTGGGTCTCGGAGGAGGAGGGAGATGGGGCGGGCTACGACATTGCCAGCTATGCGCCGGACGGCCGGCCACGGCTGATCGAGGTGAAAACGACGAACGGCTGGGAGCGAACGCCCTTCCACATCACGCGCAACGAGCTGGCCGTTGCCGACGAACGGCGTGCGGAGTGGTGCCTGTTCCGGATGTGGAATTTCTCGCGCGAGCCGAGGGCGTTCCAGCTTTACCCGCCGCTCGATGCGCATGTCTCGCTGACCCCCACGTCGTTTCAGGCCAGCTTTAATTAAACAGTCTCGTGGAACGCTGCCGAGGTTTGATCGCCTCGTAATGGTGAGCCCGACCATTCAAAGGATTCTTGTTGAACCGTCACGGGCCTATTCTTCAGGGCTCCTTATCCAGCCACCCTTGATTGGTTCGTCAAAAACTTCAGGAATGCGGTCCTTTATCTCTGAAATCAGAGGAACGAGGGCCTTCCAAGCTTCGGTCGCCAGTCGGTTCACCTCGTTGATCTCGGATTGATGGTGTTGCGCAATATTCATCTCGTCGAATTGGCTTGCGGGGATTACCGACTGTAATGTGACGCTGCCAAACCTCTCCGGAGAAGAGTGCATGCCGAAATAATCTACGAATGCTTTGAGGCGATCAACGAAGTCACGATACTTCATCTGTACCTTTTTGTCCTGAAAGTGGGCGATACCTAGCTCTGTCTCGCTGACAAGGAATGATGCCTCAGTCAGAAATCGTGGAGGGATCCCGCGATGATAATCGTGGTCCTTCAGAAGCTCCCGGAAGTTCCATGTGCCATAGCCGCCCATCCACATGCCCTTCTTCTTCGAGGCAGCGACCTTGTCGCGGATGCGCTCGCCGATCACCTCGCGCTCGAACTGGGCGATCCGCCACCATGCCGCCCAGCTTGCCGCTCATGACCTCGTCGGCCAGCGCATCGAGCGTGCGGCGCGTCTCCCGGCGCAGCCCACCATGGGCCAGTTCCTGGATGCGGTAGCCCAGCCGAAGCTCGAGGTTGCCGCGGCTGGCGTTCGGCGCGCGCTCCCCGAAGATGGCCTGCCACTTCTCCTGCAATTCGGGCACCGTCATCGCCTTCATCGCCGTCAGTTCGGCCAGGACGTCGATCCTCTCCGCCTGGCCTGCGGGCGCGGCCTGCGCGCCTGATTTCCTTGCGTTTTTCCTCATGCGTCGTCTCCAACTCGGTTGCGAACCTGTCTCCGACGACGGCGTCTGAGGGCGAGAATGTCCAGCGAACTGTCTCCGTCGAGCGGAGATTTTTCGTTCGTTTCCCGTGGGTTGATGCGCACGATGGCGCCGGCGAGGATGGCGGCCAGTTCCGCCAGCCGCTCATCTGTGGTGAGCGTGTCGGCGGGCGGCGCGAAGGCGATATCGTCTGGCATGGGGAGCGAACCTCGTGAGACGGTTTGCTCCGTGTTCGCCGCGATCGGCAAAGGAATTCAAGTGAAAACAGAGGGTTGTCGTATTCGCGCGAAAGAGCGCAAAGCGAAGCGATGATGCAGTACTACGGCTTGGTCGGTCGAGCATGCATCGCGAGATACACGACTACTAGTTCCCGGCCGTAGTGCCAGCCAAACCGGTGCATCCTGCGAAGTGAAACCAACGTCGAAAAGCCGACGAGCAGCAGCGTTGCTCTCTCCGTCTCAACTAGTGCGAAGGCAATGGTCAGGAGCAGCAGAGATGCCGAAAGACCACGCAACATACCGTATATTCCATTGAATTTGTCTACCCTTGCAGACTGGCCTGCAGCTGCAACTCGGGCATAGACCTCTCGCATGGCTGCTCTGGCGTCCTGCTTTGAAAGACCCTCTTCGCCTATGATTTTCTCGTTCCGTAGTAAGTCCAACAGACGCAAGTGCTGCTGTTCGGTAAGTGCCTCGCCATCCAAGACTCGCTTGTTTGGCAGGCCGCCTAGAGGCCACCAAAGGAGCCATTCGACGGCATTCCCGATACCTTGAACAAGTTGTCCAAGAGCGTAGGAAAGCACCACGAAAAGACCAAGTTCCCCGAATGTGAAGCCGTCTGGCCCTAGCTGTTCGCGGAACTCAGGCATCAAAAACATTGCGCCGAAAGCTAAAACCGAGCCCGGCACTATGATTCCGGCATACTCATAGAAATCGAACGATATGTTCACGCCGCAACGTTGAGCGACACGGTGCCGCCTCCGGCTTCATTCAAATGGAATATCATCGACCGGTCGCGCCGCGTCGTCAGAACCCGACGGAGTTTACCATCAAAAATGATCCCGTTTGCGTGCTGACGGTATAGATCAACAGTCTCCTGCGTCTGATAAGCGATGCCATCGTCTGAGAAGATGACCGCTTGGATGTTCGGGCAAGCTTCCATGACTTCACGAGAGTAGCCATTCAGCCTTCCATGATGAGATGCCACGAAAAGGGTCACGTCTCGCAACTCTCTCGCGAATGCCGGATTCTGCATTAGCGCTTTCCAGCCTCGGACTTCTAAATCGCCAGGAAAAACTATCTTGTGCGGGCCACAGCGGATGAATATTGCCAAACTCAGATTGTTGGTGTCGCTGAACCCGAAGTAGGGATCATACGGGTTTCGGAATACCGAGAAAGAGGCATCCCCGAAATTCGCGTCATCAACTGCGGAGACGGGTCCACCCGTGAATGTTCGCTCCATGCTTTCAATGAGGCGACGGATACCGTTACCCATGCCATTGGCGGACTTCATTTCACGAACGGCTTGGGATGTAATTGTATTGTTGGTCACGAGTGCTTGTACGAATACCCGACTCAAGAGATCTCCGATCCCAGAGCAATGGTCCTCGTCAAAGTTTGTTATGAAAAGCCTGTCGATATTGTAGATGCCCATGGAGTTTAAAGCAGCTCCAGGCAACCAACGCTCTTCGGCATGGTGACCGCAATCGATCAATACTCGGCGACCGTTGCTAGTGGTGACCAATGCGCATGCGCCATGATCTACGTTGAAAATGTTTAAGAGCATAGGCGTCTCCTCTACTGGTGGGGTCTGCCTCCCTGTCCTCCGCAATATATCGTAGGCGAGACTGTGAGTCGAGTCGTGATCGTTCGCGCTTTGTTCAGTCAGATCTCCCGCGCGAACCAACGGATGCGGCCGACGATGTGGATCTCGTCGGCCGTTCGCTCGTAAGGACTGTAGAAGCCGTTATCCGAGATGACGCGCACGGCCGGCGGGTCGCTGTTCGGGATGTGCTCGAGCCGCTTGGCCACCAGTCCCATGCCGTCGTCCAGCACGAAGATCCCCGGCGGGTTCGGCGCGCGGCGCGCCATGTCGACGAGCACCGTGTCGCCGTCGAGCAGCGTCGGCGCCATGCTGTCGCCTTCCACATGCATGATCCGCAGTTGGGAGGGGCTGGCCTTCAGGCTGTGGCGGATCCAAGAGCGACGGAAGTGGTAGGCTCGGCCGGCAGGATCGTCGTGCTCCTGAACCACCGCGCCGCCGCCCATCGACGGGCGCGGGCTCGCATGCGCGATCGAGACGAAGGCTTCGTCCGGGTTCTCGATGAAGGGGGGCGTGCCCTCGACATCGCCGATCCCGTGGATCAGCCAGTCGCGGTCGACCTTCAGGACGCGGGCAACCTCGGCCAGCCGGTCGATGCCGGGGCGGGATGATCGCCCGCGCAGGATGTCGTAGACGAAGGAGCGGTTTACTCCGGCCATCTCGGCGACATGGGCGGGGCTGAGGCCGAGCTGGTTGGCCCGGGCCCTGAGACGGTCGGCAAGCGTGTGGTGCTCGTTCATGTTTCCCCACCCAATTGTGGATGAAATAGGATAAAATCGGATTGATCGACGGACGTCAAGCGAATAAGAACAGAAGGTAAACATCAGGCAGGGGAATCGGAGGGGCGCGTGCACATCGACAAGCTGTATTTCACGCTCCCCGAGGTGCTCGAGCGCTGGCGGATCTCCGAGACGGACCTCGTCTACCTGGCCGAGAACGACAAGCTCCGGCTGTCGGTGCGCGTCTTCGGCGAGCCGGTCGAGTTCGGCGACTACGAGGAGGGCCAGGACGGCGAGCGGTTCCGCGTGCCGTGGGAGCAGAAGCCCTTCAGCGGGCTGCTCGACCTGCACGCCTGTGACGTCTTCCAGCTGTTCCGCTGCGGCGAGCTCCATGTCAGCGAGTTCCGCACGCCGCGCGCGGACTATGCGTCGCTCTATGGCGAGGCCAAGCCGGTCTTCGTGATGATCGGCGACCTCCTGCTAAGGCGCGAGGAACGCGATCGTTTCGAGCTTCAGTCCGGGTTCTCTTCCGGCGGCTCGGCGATGGAGGAGAGCACCTTCATCGCCTCGGCCGACTACCAGGAGGTGCGCTGCAACGGCTACCGCTTCCGGCTCGGCCCGATCCAGGCGCAGGTCGTCCGTGCCCTGCACGACGCCGCGCAGCGCGGCGAGCCGTGGCAGAGCGGCAAGGCCATCTTGTCGTCGGCGGGCTCGAAGAGCCTGCGCATGGCCGACGTCTTCAAGTCGCAGAAGGACTGGCGGCAGCTGATCCGCTCCGACCGTCGCGGCGGCTACCGTCTGAACATCGACTGACTCGCCTCTCATCCCCCTATGCGCTGTTCCTTAGCACGCTCGGTGTGGGATCGGCTGGGGGATGGAAGGGGATGACGATCCCCCTCCAAGCCGTCCAAGCCTGTCCTGCAAGGCCATATCCATCCCCCTCCGCATCCCCCTGCGATCCTGACGACATCCCATAGCGGGATTTCGCAATCTCTCTCCGAAGCACACGCAAACGGAGAGAGCCGATGCAGCAGAAGCATTGCCTGAACCAGAAAGAACTCGCCCGGCGCTGGACGATCTCGCATCGCACGCTGGAACGCTGGCGGTGGGCGGGTGAAGGCCCGGCCTACATGAAGATCGGCGGACGGGTCGTCTACCGGCTCGAGGACATCGTCGCCTTCGAGCGGGACCAGCTCCAGCACACCATGGACACCCAGCCGCGCGCGGGAGCGGCCTGATGGGACGCGTGTCGCCCATCACCGAGGCCGAGGTCGTGCAGCTGCATGGCGCAAACGAGCCGGCGCTCGATGAGATCGGACTCGCCGCCTGGATCGCGCAGGCCGAACCCGGCGAGGCGCTGGTCTATCACCGCGGGTTCCTCGCGGTCGATGCCACGTCGGTCATCTCGAAGCTGCCGGCGGATCGCCAACGCACGCTGCAGCTGGTGGCAGCCGCCGCCCGGCGCGCGGCGGAGCAGAACCTCGTCCACCTCGTACAGTCCCGGCTCGGCCCCGACGCTTTCGCCTACATCGCTGTCGCCCGCCCGAAGCCCGGCCCGTCCGGCGCGGCGCTCTCGATGCGCCTGCTCGAGGCCGCCTGAATCCCATTCCCAATCCCGGAGACCCCGATGCCCTATCCCGAGAACACCCCCACGCCCGATGACCTGCCGGACCTCAGCCCGCAGGTGATCGCCGGGCTGCCCGTCGAACTGCTGGCCATCCTCCAGCGCGAGATCGACGAGCGCCTGAAACGCGACAAGGCCGCGAAGACCCGGCTCGATGCCGCGCTGACCTTTCGCTACGCCACCCGCGCCACCGAGGAGCGGCAGGCGCAGGCCAAGGATACCGGCACCGTCCGGTTCGATGACGGCGATTTCACCGTGGTTGCCGACCTGCCGAAACGGGTCGAGTGGGACCAGTCGCAGCTGGGCGCCATGGTCGAGCGGATCCGCGACGCCGGGGACGACCCCGCCGAGTATGTCGAGATCGCCTTCAAGGTGCCCGAGCGCAAATACGCGGCCTGGCCCGACGCGATCCGCCAGGGCTTCGAGCAGGCGCGGACCGTGAAGACCGGCGCGCTGAAGGTCGAGATCCGGCCGCAGGGAGGCGATGCATGAGCCTCCCGATCATCACCGCCGACGAGCGGCTGGCCGAGGTGCGCGGCGTGAAGGCCGCCATCTTCGGACCGCCGGGCATCGGCAAGACCACGCTCCTGCGCACGCTCAATTCCACCACCTCGCTGTTCTTCGATCTCGAGGCTGGCGATCTCGCCATCGAGGGGCTGGCAATCGACACGATCCGCCCACGCACCTGGCGGGAATGCCGCGACTTCGCGGTGTTCATCGGCGGCCCGAACCCGGCGCTGCGCAAGGACCAGCCCTACAGCGAGGACCACTACCAGGCGATCTGCCAGAAGTACGGCGATCCGCAGGTGCTGGAGAAGTACGACACGGTCTTCATCGACTCGATCACCGTCGCGGGGCGGCTCTGCTTCCAGTGGTGCAAGGGCCAGCCGGAGGCGCAATCGGACAAGACCGGCAAGCCGGACGTCCGTGGGGCCTACGGGCTGCATGGCCGCGAGATGATCGCCTGAGCACTGGCCCTCGTGCCAAGAGGCACGGAAGCGGTCTCTCCGGGCCGATATTCTCCGGACCTCATGACTGCGCTGATTTGGTGAATTTCTCGTAAGCCCATGTAGATATTGACGAAATTCAAGCCGTTGAAATTACTTGGATTGGAGTCGCGTTTGCGTCTGCCGCGACTGGTTTCGGAAGCTCTCAGGCTGTGGCTGGGTGATTGTAGGACGACGCATCCAGCGCGGGGGGGCGATTTCACGGCAATTCGTGTCCGGGCTTGGCCACGCCGCTTCTTCTGCTAGGATAGGCGGTCGTCAGGTCCTTCTCGAACTTCAGTCCGGGCTTGGCCACGCCGCTTCTTCTGCTAGGATGATCGACACGCTTTGCCGCATGCAGCGCCTGTCCGGGCTTGGCCACGCCGCTTCTTCTGCTAGGATGAACCAACTTTACAACAGCGTTGCGCCGCTGTCCGGGCTTGGCCACGCCGCTTCTTCTGCTAGGATTTTCAGCGCCCGCGCACCGGCGGTAATTTCGTCCGGGCTTGGCCACGCCGCTTCTTCTGCTAGGATTGCCGCGTTGCATGATTGGATGCTGGAGAGCGTCCGGGCTTGGCCACGCCGCTTCTTCTGCTAGGATCGCCGGCCTGCGGGCGCTGTCCCGCGCCGGGTCCGGGCTTGGCCACGCCGCTTCTTCTGCTAGGATATCTTCTGGATGCGCTTGACGAAAAGCTCAGTCCGGGCTTGGCCACGCCGCTTCTTCTGCTAGGATCGCATGGCGACACCGCCAGTGCCGATACCATGTCCGGGCTTGGCCACGCCGCTTCTTCTGCTAGGATGATGCTGACCTTGTCCATCTTGCCCCCGTTGTCCGGGCTTGGCCACGCCGCTTCTTCTGCTAGGATCTTCCTGCATTGCAATCACGCGATTCTGTCGTCCGGGCTTGGCCACGCCGCTTCTTCTGCTAGGATAGGAAGCGCATGCGCCTGCACGCGGGTGAGGTCCGGGCTTGGCCACGCCGCTTCTTCTGCTAGGATCATCGATGGCGGCTGGGGTAAGACGGTGCTGTCCGGGCTTGGCCACGCCGCTTCTTCTGCTAGGATATTTGTGATTTATTCGGCCAGTTCGAGGCTGTCCGGGCTTGGCCACGCCGCTTCTTCTGCTAGGATGACCTCTGCGATGGCCATCTAAGTCGGCCAGTCCGGGCTTGGCCACGCCGCTTCTTCTGCTAGGATTTGGGCCGGAAACGCCCGAGTTCAATCTGCGTCCGGGCTTGGCCACGCCGCTTCTTCTGCTAGGATTGCTCTGGGCGGCTGTCATTCCCTCGATCAGTCCGGGCTTGGCCACGCCGCTTCTTCTGCTAGGATGTGGGCCAGCTGGTCGGCCACGCGAAACAGGTCCGGGCTTGGCCACGCCGCTTCTTCTGCTAGGATACGCGCTCTATCACACGCTGCTCGGCTACGTGTCCGGGCTTGGCCACGCCGCTTCTTCTGCTAGGATTATCACACCGGAGACGCGATGAACGCCATCGTCCGGGCTTGGCCACGCCGCTTCTTCTGCTAGGATGCCAGCCCTCAAGGCATGGAAAACGGCAAGGTCCGGGCTTGGCCACGCCGCTTCTTCTGCTAGGATCATTTTCGGCCTCATACTGTTCGATTTCTCGGTCCGGGCTTGGCCACGCCGCTTCTTCTGCTAGGATGAACCCTTATCACCGCAATCATTCAGACCACGTCCGGGCTTGGCCACGCCGCTTCTTCTGCTAGGATTGAGCGCATCTTCCACCCGCTGGCGGTCGTCGTCCGGGCTTGGCCACGCCGCTTCTTCTGCTAGGATTTCAGGAGAGGTTTGATCAGCGTGGCATCGGTCCGGGCTTGGCCACGCCGCTTCTTCTGCTAGGATACATCGGCCTCTGATTTCATGAAGCACATGGTCCGGGCTTGGCCACGCCGCTTCTTCTGCTAGGATCGGGCGGGCGCGGACACTCTCAAAATCAGAGTCCGGGCTTGGCCACGCCGCTTCTTCTGCTAGGATAGGCCCATCACTCAAACGTGGGTCGCTGTAGTCCGGGCTTGGCCACGCCGCTTCTTCTGCTAGGATTGCATTCACGCCGAGCACTGTTTCTGACCAGTCCGGGCTTGGCCACGCCGCTTCTTCTGCTAGGATATCGAACTCGAACTCGCGGTTTATGACGCAGTCCGGGCTTGGCCACGCCGCTTCTTCTGCTAGGATATGGGAAACGGATGAACTCGCGGCTCCTGTGTCCGGGCTTGGCCACGCCGCTTCTTCTGCTAGGATCATTGTGGAGCGGATGATTGTCTGGAAGAAGTCCGGGCTTGGCCACGCCGCTTCTTCTGCTAGGATGACGCTGACCTCGTCCATCTTTCCCGCATTGTCCGGGCTTGGCCACGCCGCTTCTTCTGCTAGGATTGACCCCGCTCAACCTCTTGTTGTGCGGGGTTTTTTATTGAGTTGCGCCGCAGAAAAACGCCCTCGGCAAGCCTAGAACAGCACGAGTTGAGCCGGTTTTTCCGCAGGCGCTTTCGATCTTCGCTTGCCGTGGAAGACCTGACTGAGCGCATATTGCTTGTCGGTGAAGAAGAGAACCTGCACATGGCCGGCGTCGGGTACGAGGTCGCCAACCTGTCGGGCATAACTTTCGGCCTTCTCCTTGCTCCAAGCATGACGGAGATAGACCGAAAACTGAACCATTTCAAATCCAAGGTCCAATAAATCGTTGCGGAACCGCGTGGCCCACTTGCGTTCGGCGCTGGTCAGCACCGGCAGGTCGAAAAGCACCCATACCCACATGATCCTGTATCCTGAAAGTTGTTTGAAGCCGTTTTCACTCATCGTCTTGCTCCTCGGCGGCTATCGGGATTGGCCGGTCCGGAAAGACGAGGCGCAGTTTGCCCGACTCGCAGGACTGGGCGAGGCTTTGCGCCAGGCGCACCAAGACCTGTGATAGCGGGCTTGCGCCCTGCGGCGTCGGGAAGTCGGCGGCAAGGCTGGCCACGAGCGCGCCGCGTGCCTCGGCGACTTCGGTGATTCCCTTGGCACACAGGCCGCGGACGATCAGATCGACGGTGGGCCGGAACGGTTCCATCAGGTCGTCGGCAAGCGCCAGTGCATCGCCGCCCGAGCGGTGGTGGACGGACAGGGACGGATGCAGCCCTACGGACACGATCGCGCGCGCCGTTGCTGCCCGCAGAACGGCATAGCCGTAGTTCAGCAGGGCATTGGCCCCCGAGGCCTCGCGGTCACGCCGGAACGCCTTGTCCATCATCAAGGGCCAGTAAGCCTGCGCGGCCTGCGCCTCGCGGTTGTCAGGGTCGCCGGAGCGCACGGCTGTTGCCAGTCGTCGCAGGCGCTCGGACGGTTCGTTCACACGCTCGAGAGCTTCCGCCTGTGCCGTGATCTTATGGCGGACCAATGTAGCCCAGGCCTGTTTGCGAAACGGCAAGGACGCATCGGCCTGCGCTCTGATGCGATGCGCCTGCTGGAAGTGCCCGTTCAGTGGCAGGACCACCGCCACCGGATTGAAGTCATGCCCCAACACCATTACCGGCACCTGGCGGGCTGCGAGTTCGACCAGCGCGCTGTTCGACCAGATCATCCCGGGGCTGGCGACCAGCACCGCCTCGAGGTCATCGAAGGCGATGCACCCGGTCTCCCCTCCGTCCGTATCAACCGCCAGGAATCCGCGGCGCTTGTGCACCGAAAGCCCGGGTGCCGTCAGTTCCAGTATCCGTCCAACCATGAGAGCCTCCTTGATGGAATGTGCCCGAAGGGTTGGCTTGCCTGTCAGATCGTCCCATGCGGGATCGTGTGCACCCGCCCCAGTTCGTCGATCCGCACGCGCCGGGCGCGGCGGAGTTTCAATTTGCCGACGTTCGCGAAATCCCAGCGAAAGGGATCGTCGGCGTCATTATGGCGTTTCTGGAAGTCGCCAGCGTCATTTGTTCCGACGAGATAGATCACCGAATTGCTTGGAGACAGACGAATGATCCGTTTGATCCTGTTGCTTCCCTCCACCACGCATTTGTTCTTGTTGTCCCAATCGAACAGCTGGATCGTGTCGTTCTTGTGGACGCGCATGATGAAACGCGCGTTGGGATGCGCGACGTTCCACGGCTCGGCCCCGCCCGAATTGGCCGCCCAGATGTCGGTCGCGTGCTGGAACCAGGTGCCGTCGGGGGTTTCGAGGATGTCCATGAAAGCATTTTCACTTGGGACCAGCCACTTGTAGGGTTTGCCATCACGGTCGCAAACAGCGCGCACACTTTTTTCTTCTCTCAGGATGCGCAGTTTGCGGTGTCCGGTGTCCTGAACCCATTTCGCCAGTGCCTCGGGCAGGCGCTTCTTGCGTTCGGCATCCGGCAGCGACCTGTCGCGCGCTGATCTTGTGGCTTTCTCAAGGCTCAGGCGCAGCTTCACGTCGCGCACTTGGCCAATTTCCTTTTCCGTCAGGTCAAGGACGGGCTTGCGCACCACGACATTTCCGATGGTCCGGTCGGCCTGATTTTCCGGCAAGTCACGCACAAGGCCGAAGAAAGTGTCCTCATGCAACCTGCCGCTGGTTTGCGAGGGGTCGGACGGGTCGGCGCTGCCGTGCTGCGCGCGGTGGCTGACGTTGACCTTCTCGACCGCGCGCAGGACGGCAGCGCGGAAGCCCTCGAAAGGTTCCGGCGGGGCGGGCAACACGCGGTCCAGTCGTTCCACCCCCATTCTCCGGGCGTGGGTCTGCAAGACCTGAATCATCCGCCGGTCGATCACGCCGACAACGGCGGCGTCGATCGCGTGGTGGCGGTGATCGTCGCGCGACTTGCGGTTGTGATCGCCCAGGTTCAGGCCCCAGCGGTGCCGCAGCATCGCGGTCATGCGCCCCGGGAGGACCCAGACATGGCTGCGCCGCTTCCCTTCGTCATCGGTCTTCGGAAACAGCGCCTCGGCATAGGCGCGCACAACGCTAGCAAGATAGCCGGTGGCATTCAGCTGGCGGTCCTCGAAGCCGCGCGTCTCTTCCCATTTCTGCATCGCGCCGGGCAGGAATCGCCAAGCCTTGTTGGCGGGCAGGTGTTTCGTCCGGGCGATAATGGCGGCAAGATCCTCGCCGGACCAGGCATCGCCGGGCGCACGCTTGCCCTTGATACGGTTGGCCTCACGAAAACACAGGGTCTTGTTAGCGGGGCTGTCGTCGAAGGTGTCCTCGAAGGGCAGGATGTGGTCGATCTCGATCTCGCCGGAATGCAGCTGGTGCAGCGCGATGGGCTGGCCGGTGTAGGGACAGAGGCGATCTGCCGGACCCTTGCCCATCTCTTCCCACAGGCGCATGCGAAGAAACCGGTCGCCCACACGCGCGCCTTCCGCCAGCAGACCCTCCGCCTGCAATTCGGCCCGCCATCGATCGTTGCGCGCGGTGTTCTTGCGGATGTCGCCCTCGATCTTGTTCAGTTCCTTGACTGACTTCGCCATGTCGCGCGCAGACTCGATCACCACCTGCGCAGGCTTGCCGTATTCGGCGATCAGCGCATTCATCACGCGCCGGAACTGTCCCAGCGCGATGTGCACCGTCGGGTTGGTGATCCGGCCATAGCGCACGAGTTCGGGGTCGTTCGGATCGCCGGTACCATTGCCGATCATGCGTTGCAGGACGGAAAGCCGGTTGTAGGGTGGCAGGGTGTCCACGCCCTCCACTGCCTGGAAATCGGAATGGTCTAGCCCCGCGCCGCCCAACTCGGGTGCACGCCGAACGGATTCGTCATAGGTGATAACGTCTTTGCGCATCTCTTCCACGATGGCCTGCGTAGCCTCCAGGCAGAACCGCAGGTGACCGTCCGGCAGCGGGATCTTCTCGACCTTTTCCGCCGCGTTGCGGGAAAGGTTGTGCCGGTCCATCAGCCAACCGATCAACTCTTCTGGGTCGGCCGTATCCGCGATCCGGCCAAGCATCTCCACCTGCATGGCATTGTCGAGGGTTGGCCAGAGGCTTGCCAAGGGGCCTGGCTTCTTCGCGCTGCCCAGCAATCGTGCGGCCACGTCGTTACGCGCAAGCTCCTTCAGGCCGCCCTTTTCCAGATTGAACTCAGCCTGCGTCGGCAATTTCAGGGTCTTTCGCAACGCCGCCCAGGTCAGCTTGGTCCCGCTCATCAGGGTCCGCGCGACAAGATCACGGGTGGTGATGTCCAGCGGCTGTTCGCCATGGTCATCGACGATGCGTAAATGGTTGAGTTGAGCCAAGATCAGGAATTCCTGAGCGGCCGGATGCCAGCGCTGCAGGCGGTCCTGATCCGGGAAGAAGGTGCATTTCCCCGGCCGGACGGGCCGCAGCGGGCGCTGAAAGAAGATCGTATCGCGCAGCCGTTCCCGCTTGCCATCCGTCAGCGTCGGATGAAAGGCAGCCTGCGTGGCCCAGATGTGATCGAACTCCGTTTCCAGTAGGGCACGGGTCGGATAGAACGCGTAGGACAGTTTCGCGCCTTCGCCCGTAGGCCGGATGCGAGTCCCTTCGCCACGCGCGAGACGGGCGTGGAGGAAGGCGCCGTAGGTCGGGTGACTTTCGGACTTGAGACGCTCCATGAGAGCATTCGACGCCGTTGCGATCTTGCCCTTTTCATCTGCATCCTTGTCGGCACGACGATTGCTTTTGAAGCCTCGGTGTTTGGACATGTGCCAGAGCGCCCGGCCGAGTTGTTCCAGAGCCACCTGCTCGCGTGCGGCCTTCGCTCGTGCTTCGATGGGGTTTGCAGCAAAGACTGCGCTGCGCGCATCTGCATCTGATGGCAGCAGGCCGAATTCGATCAGGTCGTCGAGCAACCGTCTGCGTCGTCCGAGCGTTCTGTCCTGTCGTCGCCGCGAACCGCGCGGACCGCGGCGGCCCGCAGCATTGGATTCCTTCGACTGCGGATCCCGGCCGTTCGGGAATATCCGCACCCCGAGCTTTTCAAGCGAAGCGGGATGCGAGCGATCGTCGAGCCGGTAGACCGCCCAGCCGAGCGAATTTGTTCCAAGGTCAAAGGCGAAACGATACATGAGCCCTCCGAAGTGCTTGCCAAGCCAGCGTATTCCAGGATAGCCTGATATTCCTAGCAGAAGAAGCGGCGTGGTCTTTCCCGCGATAAGGTGAAAGATCCACACCATTGGGGCAGGCTGCGGCCTGCCCCTATTCTTTCAGGAGGAAGATGGCGGCGGGCTGCTGGGCCCACTCTACCGGAAACGGCTCAAGCACCTTCCGCAGCGTGACGTCAGGCCCCTGCTTCCCGTCCAGGATCGCCTCGACGATATCGGGCGCGAGCAGCGTGAGCCGCAGGACGCGGGTCATGTAGGAGGACGCGATCCCCTCGCGCTCGGCCAGTTCTGCGATGGTGGCAAACTCACCCGACTCGAGCATGCGCTTCCAACGGAATGCGCGCGCCAGCGCCTTGACCAGCGTGTTGTCGGTCTTGCGGGGCTGGGTGGCGCCATCCGGCAATTGCATTTCCTTTCGCCCGCCGCGCTTCACGATCCGGAACGGGACATGGAGCGTCACAGTCTCCGGGATCGGGACTCCGCGGTTCATGCGGCCGCCTCTATGCCACCGGCCAGCATCTCGCGGGCCAGACCGCCGAGTCCGTCGAAGCGCAGCCTGACGTTCAGGCCGTCGCTGGCGATGTCTACGCGCTCGACCAACAGCGCCACGATGCGCGCCTGCTCTGCGGGGAAGAGTTCGTCCCACAACGGATCGAGTTGTTGCAGGGCGATACAGGCATCGGCCTCGGTGATGTCGGCGGCGTGGGCGCGCGCTGCCTTCCACGTACCAACCACGATCTCGGGCGGGCGGAACACCGCCCGCAATTGATCGATAACCGCGGCCTCGATCTCGGCCGCGGGCACGCGGCCCACCGGGCACGACCCAGCGCCGTGCTTCAGCACCGTCTGGCCTTGTCTGACGTCAGCGCCAATGGGACAGAATAGGGTGATTTGATAAGAGAGGGTTTCTGGCACATCGTAACCACCAAGGAGTGGAGATGAGACAGA
>NZ_QAAA01000002.1 GCF_003046545.1 Rhodovulum imhoffii
AGAGGCTGCCTCGGGAAACTACTAAGCCCCGCCCGCCGCCGCCGTTGCATCGACCACGTCAGGCAGAAGTTCTCCGTCTCGGAGCGCTTCGCCTGCCGGACACTTGGTCAGCATCGCTCGACACAACGCAAGGTGCCGCGGGGCCGTCCCGACGAAGACGCGCTGACCGCGGACATCATCGCACTCGTCAGCCAGTACGGCCGCTACGGCTATCGCCGGATCGCGGCTCTTCTCCGCGATGCTGGATGGGCGGTGAACGTGAAGCGGGTCGAACGAATATGGCGGCGGGAGGGGCTTAAGGTACCGCATAAGCAGCCGAAGAAGGGGCGGCTCTGGCTGAACGATGGATCATGCATCCGTCTGCGGCCGGAGCGCCCGAACCACGTCTGGTCCTACGATTTTGTCGAGAGCCGGACGCATGACGCAAGGAAGTTCAGGATGCTGAATGTCATCGACGAGTTCACCCGGGAGTGCCTGGCGATCAGGATCGACCGGAAGCTCAATTCCACCGCCGTGATCGATGTTCTGACCGACCTGTTTATCCTGCGAGGTGTGCCCTGCCACGTCCGATCCGATAACGGCCCCGAGTTCATCGCCAAGGCGGTGCGGCACTGGATCGACGCGGTGGGGCTAACACCGCGTTCATCGAACCGGGTAGTCCGTGGGAGAACGGCTACTGCGAGAGCTTCAACTCGAAGCTCAGGGACGAGTTGCTGAACGGCGAGATCTTCTACTCGCTGGCCGAGGCACGCGTGGTGATCGAGGCGTGGCGGGTCCATTACAACACGGCGCGGCCTCACTCGTCCCTGGGCTATCGGCCACCAGCGCCGGAGGCCGTTCACTGGGCACCGTTTCGAGACCAGGGATCAGCCCCGCCGCAGGCATCTGCCTTGGCGCCAAGACCCGTCATGCACTAAGACTGAAACCGGACCACCCGATAGGGGCAGGCCACTTCATCATCCGTGATCCCTACATAGCGGGTAGTTCCATCCACAACGCAGCTATAGACGCAAGTTTTACCGCCTATCTCTGCTGTATTTGTAGCGCTTTGGCGTTTTTCAGGTGCCGGTTGATCATGTTACGGGCCTTTTGTCCGTCGAGTATCGGGCGATTCGGTCCGGAAAACTGGCCAAAGATATTGCTGTATTCTTGCGCGAGTTGACGGGGTAGAGTAAGCAAGGCTTGATCCCCTGGATAAAAGCTTTCGCTCCAACATCCGTTAGCTTGAATAACTTCATGCTCCTCGAAGATGAGATGTATATAGGTGCAGCCGTTGGGGGGACGCGGTTGGCGGGTTCCTGGATGGCCGAGAATTTTTTTGGCTGAAACGAGCGCGGGCTCTCCAGCTATTCTCTGAGCGATCTTGCTGTTTATCAGCAGCCGGTGCTGCGGCGATACTCTCAGCCGCTTGTGGGGAATTCCGGAACCCAAGGCGTTCTTTTCGATGACAACTGGCCAAAGGTTGGGTCGGTCGCCCAACTCTAGTTGACCCAAACGCCGTATATTGATCGCCTTCAGAGGTTTGGAATGACCATTGTATGTCAAAACTTCATCGCCGACCACCAAGGTTTCCACGGGCTTTTCACCATTGGAGGTGAGGATGAGTGTGCCCTCAGTAAAGCATACAACATTGACGTTTGTAGCATTGAGGTCCGCAATGGTCGTATCAAGGACCTGAACAGCACCGCCGCCCAATCCGATGGGCAAGGAGATTAAAATAGACCCGTCACCCAACTCCACTGTTGCTGCCACGACGTCATCCAAAGTCACAAAATATGAACTGAGATCGATCACATCACCGCCGGTGGCTTCAAAATCGGTTATGACATCCGTCGCCCCGCCACCCAGTCCGCTTCCGACAAACCAGTCCGCGCCCGCCCCGCCGGACAAGGTGTCGCCTCCACTGCCCCCGTCAATGCGATCAGAACCGGTGCCGCCATCAATGCTGTCGGCTCCGTCTCCTCCGAAAATATGATCATCCCCTCCTGCTCCAAGAAGTGTATCTGCGTTAACACCACCATAGATGTCCTCATGGAAAAACTGGCCCTGCACGGTCGTCAGGGTTGAACCGACCGTCTGTGCTGAAAGCAAGGTCATGCGTGGAAAGTCATCGGCTGTTCGGGCTTCGTCGCCGGTCAAGCCCTCAATGGCAGCTGCAAGGTCAGCGTAGTGTGGAGAAAACGAGGCGGATTGCACAAAGGTGCCCAGCACTTCGCCTGTGTCTGAATCCCTGATGGTTCCAGCCCTCGCCACGGAGCCGATCAGATAGGTTTCAGTCGTTCCATCCCCGTTGGCATCGAAGTCAAGAAAAGTTCCGCCGCCACTCATGCCTCCGACGGCTTCGGCATCGTCTATTGTGAAGTAACCTCCGGCATCTACACCGACGGTTTGGTCGGTATAACCACCGGTAGCCAGGGTTCCCGTTGTTTGATGAAGAGTGCCGCTGGTGCCATCCAGAGAATTGGCGGCAGACGGGTATCCAGTAATCGTCACATCACCTGACAGATCATTTGGGTCATTGGCGATCAGAAGCGGAACAGAAGGCCCATCATAGAATTCACCAGTGCTGGCAAGGCGCTCTCCCACATGCAGGCTCATATCGAAGCCAGCCAACACAATATCAACGTCGCCATCTCCATCGATGTCTTCGCGGTAGGTATTCCAGGGCTCACCACCGGATGGCAAAGTGTAGTCAAGTTCCGTCGTTGCGTGACTTTCTGCTTCACCTGTCAGACTGCTTTGAGGAACCGCAGTGCTGCCCCCCCCAGGTGTAGGATTGTGATTGGCGCTGAAATATATCCCCCCACCAATATGAGCCCCGGAAAATTTGACGTCCACCGAGGCGAGGTGCTCGATTTCTGTGGAGGTAGGGTCGACAATCGAGAGGGCCATCGAGCCAGCTGGTCCTAAGCAGGCTGACGTTGCAACGTTCGATATACGATTGGCCGTGAGGCTGAGAAAACCTCGGCCAGGGCGCTGACGGAATACTCACCCGTTTCGTACATGCGGCGCAGTTCTCGGGACTGACTGTCGAAACGTTTTGGTTGTTTGCCGCGCTGTTTGCCTTTGGCGCGGGCGATGGTCATCCCTTTGCGGATACGCATTCGGATCAGGTCGGCTTCGAATTCGGCAAAGGTGGCGGGGAGATTGAAGAACATTTTGCCCATGGGATCGGTCGGGTCATAGACCCACGCACCAAGCGCGAAGTTGACGTTGCGCTCTTGCAGTCGGTCGGCAATGTCACGGGCATCGGGAACAGGGCGCGCCAGCCGGGAGAGCTTGGGCACCACAAGCGTATCCTCCTCACGCACGGCGGCAAGGGCCTGGTCCAAACCGGAGCGTGCCCGGTTGGTGCCGGTCAATCCGTGGTCGGTATAGATGTGATCCGGGCTCACGCCGAGGTTTTCGGGCGCCTGCTTTTGCGCCGACAAATCCTGCCGGTCGGCCGAGCATCGCGCATATCCGGTTTTTGTGAAACTCATGTATGAATTTTACGGCTAAGGGGCCTCTTTTACAAATTAAGTTATACTATTTTTATGGTACTGGGGCTATCCAGAATTTTGTGTTCGGGTGGCCTGCCCCTATCGGGTGGTCCGGTTTCAGAATCGAACTCGAACGCTTTCATAAAACCTCCCCGAAATAGTCTTGCTAGAACAGGGATATCTTGAATCGCTACCGCTCGGCAACTCGCGTGTTCCACTCAGGCCAACCATTCCACCTGAAGTTGTCGCCCACCCACCCCGCATCCCGCGTCCGTTGCTATCCCTCCCGGCTCCAGCAAGCTCAATGCCGACGTGTCACCCGGGCCGAGCCATGCCCCCTTTCCTTCTGATGGCGCAATATGACGGCAAGGCGGTTATCCCAGCGGGCATCGTCTGCCGAGACTACTTCTCCGATTTGACGGTTCAGAAGTTCTTTCGAAAAGTCAGCGCCGGGAAAATCGACCTGTCGCTGGTCCGCTCCGAGCGGAGCCAGAAGGGCGCATAGGGCGTCCCCCAAGACGCTCACAGCGCAGGGCCAAAAGACCGGTGCAGTGTTCCGGACCCTACGCCACGTGGGCAAGGATCGGATCGACGATCGCATTATCGTCAAGCTCGCAACGGTGCTGGATGGTGGCGCTGGATGGTAATGACCGGAACCTGCTCGCAAAGCAGAGCAAGCATGTGCCCGCCTATATAGATACCGTTGTACAAGAGATCGTCGCCTACATCTGAAGGTCGCCCCCATCAGATGCGCCGTTGCTGTGCAGCCTGATTACGCTTCGTGCCGTCGCTCCTTGGCTCCCGCGCCAATGATACCTATACATTTCTTCGGGCAACATAAAGATATCCATACGGATCACAACCTTGCCATTCCGGTGGACCAGTGATATGTTTTCAGATCAATGGTAATAAAATGAATCGCAAAAGTATCTTCAATGCCCGAAACAGACTCGCTTCACATGATCGGCGCGCAGCTCCGCCGGGCGCGGCTGACCGCCGGGTTGACCCAAGAACAGGTCGCCGAATTGGCCGGCATTTCCCGCCCGCGCTACCGCGACATCGAGACAGCCGCCGCCGCCGCGCGCGCCACCACGCTGATGAATGTTGCGCGCGCGCTCGGGCTCGAGATGATGTTGATCCCGCAATTCCTGGTGCCAGCAGTCAACACCTTGCTCAGCCCCGAGGCCGGGGAGGATGCTCCGGCCTTCGCCCCCCAACCGGAGCCTGACGATGAGCGCTGAACACACTGCCGCCAGCGTTCAGGCGCTCAACATTTTCCTGAACCGGCACAAGATCGGCACCATCGTCCGAACCCCGGGCGATTTCAACGCTTTCAGCTTCGATCCTGCCTATCGCGCGACGGGTGGATACCCCATCCTCAGTCTGTCCTTCCGAGCGGCGAATGGCGGGCTGCGGAAGGATCCGCGGCCGATCGCGGGCTCTTTACCGGCCTTCTTCGCCAACCTGCTTCCCGAGGACAAGCTGCGCGACGCGATGGAAAAGCACCACGCCGGGCGCGTCCGTCCCGGCAATGACTTCGACCTGCTCGCAGCGCTCGGGGCCGATCTACCCGGCGCTGTGCGCGCCCTGCCGGGCGACGGCCCTGACCTGGCCCCAGCGAAGGCTACCCAGACGGCGCCGAAAGCTCGCTTCTCGCTGGCCGGCGTCCATATGAAGCTCTCAGTGATGAAGAACACTGGCAAAGGTGGCGGGCTGACCGTACCGCTCGGCGACGGCGACGGCGACGGCGACGGCGACGGCGACGGCGACGGAGAATACATCGCCAAGTTCCCCTCCACGGCTTTTCCGGCGGTGTCGGAGAACGAATTTGCCAACCTCGCACTGGCCGAAGCCATCGGCATGGAGGTGCCCGAGCGCGAGTTGATCACCCGCGATCAGTTCGACGGCATCCCGGAGGAATTCGAGACCATGACCGAGGGGCGGGTCCTGCTGCTGCGTCGCTTCGACCGCGGGCCGGGCGGCCAGCGCATCCATATCGAGGATTTCGCCCAAGTGTTCGGCATCCCCCCCGCGCGCAAATACGAGGGCGCAGCCTACCACGATATCGCATCAGCGCTCAGCATAGCCATTTCTCCGTTGGCGGCGCTGGAGTTCGTCCGGCGTCTCGCGCTCTCGGTAATCATGGGCAACGGCGACATGCACCTGAAAAACTGGTCGCTGATCTACCCCGGGGACGGCAACGCCCCTGCCCTCGCGCCCGTCTACGACCTGCTCTCGACCATCCCTTATCTTCCTGCGGACGACCTGGCCCTATCGCTCGGCGGCGAGCGCGCCTTCAAAGCACTGACCTCATCGCGCTGGAAGGCCTTCGCCAACCGCGCCAAGCTCCCCGAACCCGCCGTTTTGAAGGCGGTTGTCGAAACCGTTCAGGCGGTCGATGCGCATTGGTGGGATCTGCCCGAACGCGCCGTCGTACCCGGCGCGGTCCTGGAGCGCATCGACACCCACGTCCGGACGATGACGGCCGTTCTGGTCGGGTGACCGGGCGACCAAGGTCGGGAATTTCCGGGCCAGCCCCAGTTGGAGATCACGGATCGGCAAGCCATATCGGCGATGACGATCGGTCCAGCCTCACGGCGGGACGGACACCTCACTCGGACGAAATTCGTTGAGCCTGCGTAGGTTGCAAGAAGATCGAGGCTACGGCGACTGAATCGCGACGTATCGCGCGAATGAGTAGGAAACAAAGCGCGAAAACTCGTGTGCAAATACTGCACACAGAACTCGCCAAGCACCTGATTTACAATACAAATCCGTCCAGTCCATCGCGGGATGAACTGCACCCGCGCGGCAAGCTCGGCAGCGCCGGGACAATCTGGCTAGCGAGCCGAAATCGTGGATTTTCGAGGTTAATGGCGCACCCATCAGGATTCGAACCTGAGGCCTTCGCCTTCGGAGGGCGACGCTCTATCCAGCTGAGCTATGGGTGCGCAGTAGAACCGTCAGGCCCTGACTGCTTACGCAGTGCTTACGCGACTTCTCCAGCCTTTAAATCGAAAAACGATCTGCTCGGCAAGAGCTTGGTATCACGTCTCTTTCTTAGTCCTCTTCATCACGGCATCCCCTTGACATCAGCCTTCGGAGGGCGACACTCTATCCAGCTGAGCTAAGGGACCCCTTGATTCCCACATAGCTGCGCGGGAAACGGTGCGGGCCTATTTTACTAAGTCCTTTTCTCTTCCATTTGCAACCCGTTAACCACAGTGCCGACAGCTTGCGGAAGGCGCGGTGTCATCCAACCAAGCCACGGGTGCCTGGGGGCGGATATAGGGGAAAGCGCACGGGGCTGCAAACGGTTTTCTTGCCCTGGCAGGGCCGGAGATCACGCCAGCAGATCGTGACAAAGCTCCAACCCATCGATCAGCGCATCGACCTCTTCGAAAGTATTATAGAGGCCAAACGACGCCCGGCAGGTCGCCGTCAGCCCGAGGCGATCCATCAGCGGGCCCGCGCAGTGCTGCCCGGCACGCACGGCGATGCCCTTCTTGTCGAGAACGGTCGAGATGTCATGGGCATGTGCCGGCCCGTCCAGCGTAAAGGAGAAAATCGCACCACGCTGTTTCGCCCGGCCCTGGACCTGCACCCAGTTCAACCCCGAAAGCCTGTCCATCGCATAAGAGGCGACGTCACGCTCATGCTCGGCGATCCGGGTCATCCCGAGCCCCATCAGGTAATCAAGCGCTGCGCCAAGGCCGATCTGTTCGACAATGCCGGGGGTGCCGGCCTCGAATTTCATCGGCGGGTCGTTGTAAAGAACCCCATCCTTGTGTACCTCGCGGATCATGTCCCCCCCCCCGATGAAGGGGCGCATCTGGGTCATGCGATCTTTGCGGATATGAATCGCCCCCGAGCCCGATGGCCCGTAAAGCTTGTGCCCGGTGATCGCATAGAAATCGGCCCCGATGGCCTGCACATCCACGGGCATGTGAACCGCCGCCTGACTGCCATCCACCAGCACCGGAACGCCGTGCTGGCGTGCTCCACGGGCAATGGCGGCCACATCCACCACGGTTCCCAGAACATTGGACATATGCGTTACCGCGACCAGTCTGGTTTTGGGGCCAATCGCGTCCAGAACCGCCTGCGGGTCGAGATTCCCGGCTGCATCCACATCCACCCACTTCAGCACAACGCCCTGCCGTTCGCGCAGGAAATGCCACGGCACGATATTGGCGTGATGCTCCATCACGCTCAGCACGATCTCATCCCCCGGTTCCATCCGGGGCATGGCCCAGCCATAGGCAACAAGGTTGATGCCCTCGGTCGTCCCGCTGGTAAAGACGATCTCATCTTCACTGGCAGCATTCAGGAAACGGGCGACCGTACCCCGGACGGCCTCGTATCTTTCCGTGGAAATGGTAGAGAGCGTGTGCAACCCTCTGTGAACGTTGGCATAATCCTCGGCATACGCACGGGTTATAGTATCGATCACCACCTTCGGCTTCTGCGCCGAGGCCCCGTTATCAAGGTATACCAGCGGCTTGCCGTTTACCTTGCGCGACAGGATGGGAAAATCGCGCCGGACGGCGGACAGGTCATACATCGCTCATCCCTCCGCTGAACGTCATCCCCAGCAGAGACAGCACCAGGCTAAGACCAAACACGATACCGGCCATCGACAGAAGTATCATGAAAAATACCTTTAAAGGTGAGCGGAACCCATGCAGGACCGTCACGAAATGGCTTAGAAGCCAGAAGAACAGGCCAATCCCCAGAATTCCAATCAGCCCCGCAACCGGCGGCAAAACGATCAGCGCCACCGTCTGAACCACCTGAAGGCAGACCATGATGAACTGCAACAGAACGGTCAGCCGCAATGCCCCGCCAAAACCGCCCCGCCCGCCAAAGCCCCGTCCGATCCAGTAGATGGCAAAGACCATCACCACCAGCAGCGCCCCCTGAATCGTCGCCGTCAAAAGCGGGTTTTGCATGAACACGGGCAGCAACGGATCCACCGGCGCGGGGACCAGCATATCCCCTGCCTGCGTGAGCAGAACGCTCAACACGACGATCAGAGCCAGAGCCTGCCAAAGCTGCCCCTCGCGCAGCGGCATGGCCAGAACGCGGCCGGCCCCTTCGCGCGGATTACTGACAGTATCACGGGCCAGGCCCAGCAGCGGTTTCAACATGTCCGGTCTCGTCCTTCAGTATCAGGTACCGATTTTCTCGGCCTCGGCCAAAGACAACAGCCAGATGGCCAGAAACGCAACCGCAAGAACCGTGGCAACCAGCCCCAGCGCCGCTCCCGCCCCGATGAACCCGGCCACAAGCCCGTGCAGCAACCACACCGGTGACACTGCCAAAAGCGACCAGAACAGCGCCAGCCGCGCGCTGTACCATGTGCCCTGCCCTCCGAAGGCACGGCTGACGAGATGACTGACCGCCGCCAACCCGTAAAAAATCAGCGGGGCCAGGAACATCCATGCCATCAGGGCGCCACCGATCCGTGCGTCGAGCGGGATTTCCGGGTCGTGATACGCCTGCCGTGCCAACCCCGGCCATTGCGAAACGAACACCAGGAGACACGCAACCATCAGGTAGACGATCGCCCGGTCTTCGCGTTGACCTGCGGCCAGTTGCCGACGCATGGCCGCGCGCGGATTACGCCATGTCGAAAGAACTTCCAGGGTCAGGGACATGGTTAGCTCCGGTGCCGCTCCAGCCATGCCGCGAGGCGGTCGAGAATCTCTTCCCGGATTTCCTCGCGTTCGATTTCCTCGATCGCTTCGGCAAGAAAGGACAGCACCAGCAAATTCGTGGCCTCCCCCTTCGGCACCCCGCGCGAACGCAGGTAGAAAAGCGCCTCCTCGTCAATCGCACCCGATGTCGACCCATGGGAACAGGCCACATCGTCGGCATAGATCTCCAGCTCCGGCTTGGCAAGGAACTGGCTATCCTCATCCAGCAGCAGAGATTGGGAAATCTGGTAACCGTCGGTCTTCTGCGCGCCCGGTTGTACCAGAATCTTGCCCTGGAAGACCCCGGTGGCACCGTTGCGCAGCACCTTCTTGAATACTTGCCGGCTCTCGCAATTCTCCGCATCGTGCGTAACAAAGACCGTATCGTCATGGTGGAACGTCCCATCCCCCACGGCCGCGCCGGCAACATGCGCCACGGCATTGTCGCCGGTCAATTCGATGATGCACTCATTGCGGGTCAGAATGCCGTTCGCCGTCATGGTAAAGGACTTGAACGTGCTGCTCTCTCCCAGGCGGGCAAAGACATGGGTCACCGCGCGGCGGTCATGGTCCCGGCCCTGGGTGCGGACATGGTGAAAGGCCGCGCCGTCGGCAACGTCAACCTCCATTACCTTGTTGAAACGTGCCGCCGCCGGGCCGTTTTCCAGCAGGGTCAGATCTGCGCCTTGTTCGAGACGGATAACATGATGCAGAATGGCATCCGATGTTTCAGAGCAGTGCAGGTAAACAAGGTTCACCGGTTTGCTGGCCTGCCCGGTCACACGGATCAGCACGCCGTCGGTTGCGAAGGCCGTGTTCAGTGCCGCCAGCGGACGCTCCACCGGCGTCTGCCCATGCGCCTCGAGCACACCGTAGATATCCCGCGCCCAATGGATATCCTGATCCTGAGCTTCGGCCAGGCGGGAAATTTCCACCCCCGCCAGCGCCGGATCGTCGGAGGCGCCGGCATCGAACACGCCATCGACGAAGACCAGTTGCACCCGGTCCATGGTTGAAAACGGCGCGCTCTCCCCCGGCTCGAACAGACGCGCGGCCTGCGGTTCGGCGGCGGTCAGCGTCGCGGGATCGGTAAAGCGCCAGTACTCATCGCGCCGTCCGGGAAGGCCCATTGCCCGCACCCGTGCCAGCGCCCCCTGGCGTGCAGGCAAGGTCCAGCCTGCCGCTTGGGGGAAGGCAAGGGCCGACAACCGCCCCTCGGTCACATCCTGCCTGACTTGCGGCGCCGCCATTACGCCACCTCCGCAAGAATATCGGCGTAGCCGTTCTGTTCGACCTCCAGCGCCAGGTCTGCACCGCCGGTTTTCACAATGCGCCCGTCAGCCATGATATGGACGACATCCGGCACGATATGATCCAGCAAACGCTGGTAATGGGTGATGACAAGGAAGCCGCGGTCGGGGCTGCGCAGGGCGTTCACCCCATCGGCGACCAGCTTCATCGCGTCCACATCGAGGCCGGAATCGGTTTCGTCGAGAATGCACATTCTCGGCTCCAGCATCGCCATCTGAAGAATCTCGTTCCGCTTTTTCTCACCGCCGGAGAACCCCATGTTCACAGGCCGCTTGAGCATCTCGGCGTCGATCTGCAGATCTCTGGCCCTGGCGCGAACCTCCTTCAGGAAAGTCGCGGCGTCCATCTCCTCTTCTCCACGGGCCTTACGCTGGGCGTTCACGGCGGTTCGCAGGAAGGTCATGTTGCCCACGCCCGGAATTTCCACCGGGTACTGAAATGCCAAAAACAGGCCTGCCGCGGCACGCTCCTCGGGGTCCATCCCCAGCAGGTCGGCCCCACGCAGATGGGCGGAACCGTCCGTCACCTCATAGCCGTCGCGCCCCGACAGCACGTAGGACAACGTCGATTTGCCCGAACCGTTCGGCCCCATGATCGCGTGGACCTTACCGGCCTCCACGGTCAGGTCCACCCCCTTCAGGATGGGCTTGTCCTCTTCTTCGAGTTTGACGTGCAGGTTCTTGATGTTCAGCATTTCATTTCCCTTATGCCAGCGAGACGGCCGTGCCCGAGGCCGACACCATCAGCATGTTGTTGATAACTTCATAATCCAGATCGACCCCCACGACCGCGTTGCCGCCGACCGCCTGCGCCCGTTGCTCCAGTTCGCGCAGGGCTGTTTCGCGGGCCTCGCCCAGCGATTGTTCATAAGCCCCCGACCGCCCCCCGATAATGTCCGTGATACCGGCAAAGATATCGCGGAACACGTTGGCGCCGAGAATGGCCTCCCCCACGACGACGCCGTGATAAGCGGCGATGGTCTTTCCCTCGACATTCGGGGTGGTGGTGACAATCATTTCCGATCCTCCGAATTCCGGTGGGCAATGCGCACCCAGCCGATCATGCAAAGCCCCCATAAAACCAGCAGAACCAGCGAAAGCGCCAATTCCACGAATCCTGCCTGATGGGCGCTCAACCCGGCCTGGTCAGCCAACCAGCGCGCGGTTTCCTCGTCCTCCAGAGACAGAATGAACAAAAGCATCTGTGCGCTGATCAAAAGCCGCATTGGCATTGTCAGCCCCATCCGCCCGCCGTGGCCCGGCACGACCTGCGTTTCCTGCTTTCGCTGTTCTTTCATTTTTGCTCATCCCACGCTGCCTTCCAGCGAAATCGCCACGAGTTGCTGCGCCTCCATGGCGAACTCCATCGGCAGAGCCTGAAGCACTTCCTTGCAGAACCCGTTCACAACCAGCGCGACGGCCTCTTCCTCGTCCATCCCGCGCGATCGGCAATAAAACAACTGGTCGTCATCGACCTTAGACGTCGTGGCTTCGTGCTCTACCTTGCTGGAGGTGTTTCTCACCTCGATATAAGGGACGGTATGCGCCCCGCATTTGTCGCCAATGAGCAAACTGTCGCACTGCGTGTAATTTCGGCTTTCTTTCGCCTTGGGGTGGATGGAGACAAGCCCGCGATAGGTGTTCTGGGCCTGCCCCGCGCTGATGCCCTTCGACACGATGCGTGAGCGTGTATTCCGGCCCAGGTGCACCATCTTGGTGCCGGTATCGGCCTGCTGCCAGTTGTTGGTGATTGCAATGGAATAGAACTCACCCTGGCTGCCGTCGCCACGCAGAATGCAGGACGGGTATTTCCACGTCACGGCGGAGCCTGTCTCCACCTGCGTCCACATGACCTTGGAGCGCGGGCCACGGCAGTCAGCGCGCTTGGTGACGAAATTGTAGATACCGCCCTTGCCGTTTTCATCGCCGGGAAACCAGTTCTGGACGGTGGAATATTTCACCTCTGCGTCGTCCAGCACCACAATTTCCACGACCGCGGCGTGCAACTGCGCGGTATCGCGCTGAGGTGCGGTACAGCCCTCCAGATAGCTGACATAGGCCCCCTTGTCGGCAATGATCAGCGTGCGCTCGAACTGGCCGGTATTCTCGGCATTGATACGGAAATAGGTGGACAGCTCCATCGGGCAGCGCACCCCAGGCGGCACATAAACGAACGAGCCGTCGGAAAACACCGCACTGTTGAGCGTCGCGTAGAAATTATCCGATTGCGGCACCACGGAGCCCAGATATTTCCTCACCAGTTCCGGGTGGTTCCGGATCGCCTCCGAAATGGAGCAGAAGATCACCCCGGCCTTTTTCAGCTCCTTCTGGAAGGTCGTGCCGACGCTGACACTGTCGAAAACCGCATCGACGGCCACCTTCCGGGCCTCGGCGGGCACGGCATCGGCCCCTTCGACACCGGCGAGGATCATCTGTTCCTTCAGCGGAATCCCCAGCTTCTGATAGGTTTCCAAAAGCTTCGGATCCACCTCGTCAAGCGACTTCGGCTTCTCTTGCATGCTTTTGGGGCGCGCGTAGTAATACTGCTTCTGGAAGTCGATTTCGGGGTACTCGACCATCGCCCAGTCAGGCTCTTCCAACTGCCGCCAGCGCCGGAACGCGGCAAGCCGCCACTCGGTCATCCACTCGGGCTCATCGTTCTTGGACGAGATCAGGCGCACGATGTCCTCGTTCAGCCCCATCGGGGCATAATCCATCTCGATCTCGGTTTCCCAGCCGTACTTGTAAGTCCCGGCCATGGACCTGACGGCCTCGACCGTTTCCCTGTCCACGCCGTCCTTCACGTCGGCCTCGTCAATTGGAGCCATCGGGTAGCCTCTCTGTCTGCGCCCCGTTTCGGGGGTGTCGGTTCAGGCCGCGCGGGCCCGGAATTTTGCCTCTTTCTCCAGCCACGCTTCGGCAAAGCGCAGCACATCGTCTTCGCGCGTTTGCGGTCCCAGCGAAACCCGGATGGCCGACCCGGCCGTAACCGCGTCGAATCCCATCGCCCGCAACACCCGGCTTTCGCGCAACTTGCCGCTGGAACAGGCCGATCCCGCCGAAACGGCGAATCCCGCCAGGTCCATCTGCATCACCTGTGTTTCGCCCTTCCAGCCCGGCGTCGAGAAACAGGAGGTGTTCGGCAGTCGTCTCGCGCCTTTCCCGACAAAAATAGTCTTATTTGCGCCAGCCTCAATAGCCTTTTCTAGAATATCTCTAATTTTTTCCACACGCGCCCAAACCCCTTCGTCAATATCCCTTACAGCCGCCTCTGCCGCAGCCCCGAACCCCGCGATTCCAATAATGTTTTCCGTCCCCGCGCGGCGGCCCATCTCCTGCCCCCCGCCGCGGATGCGGGCCGCCAGATCCGTCCCCCGGCACATCACCAGCGCGCCGATACCTTTGGGGCCGCCCAGCTTGTGGGCAGAAACCAGCGCCATTTGCGCCCCCGTCCAGTTGAAGGCCAGGGGAAGCTTCCCAAAGGCCTGTGTCATATCGCAAACCGCCAGCCCCCTGGGCAGCCCCTGCACCACCCCGGTTTCGGAATTGGCCAGTTGCAACACGCTGCATGCAGGATCATCGACAACGACACCGCCCCGCGCATCGACCGGCAGCGTCGGCTCCACCCATGCGGCAACCGCATCGTGTTCCACCCCACCTGCCTGCAACCCCCGCCCGGCGCAGGCCAGCGCGGCGGCTTCGCTGGCGCCCGAGGTAAAGATGATATCCGCACCCTCGGCCCCCAAGGCCGCCGCCAGCCGCGCGCGGGCCTTCTCCATCAGCGCCCGGGCGGCGCGGCCTTCGGCATGTACGCTGGAAGGGTTGCCCACCACGTCCATTGCCTCCACCATCGCCGCGCGGGCCTCAGGACGAAGCGGGGCCGTGGCGTTGTAGTCCAGGTAGATACGGGCGTCTCGGATCATGGAGCGTCCACCACCTGCAGGATTGCCGGAACCGCCGGGCATGGCGCAAGATCGTTGCGGACGATATCCGACAGCCGCGTTTGGTGGAGAAACACGTAAACATGGGCCGAGAGCCCCTCCCACAGCCGGTTGGTCAGCGATTGTGCGCGCGACCCGCTGGCCCCACCCGACGCCCCGGCCCCGGTATGCATGGCATTCACGGTTTCATCCACTGCGGCCAGAACATCGGCCACCCGAATGTCTCCGGCGGTCCGTGCCAGACGATAGCCCCCACCCGGCCCCCGGACGGATTCGACAAGCTCCGCACGGCGCAGTTTGACGAAAAGCTGTTCAAGATAGGGCAGTGAAATGTCCTGGCGGCGAGAGATTTCGGATAACGAGGTCAGGCCGTCATCCGGCTGAAGCGCCAGATCGACAAGCGCGACCATCGCGTACCGCCCCTTCGTGCTGAGTTTCATCGACACTCTCCGCAATGGTTGACTGCGCGCGGCGAGGTCATTAACTCCAACTCACCCAGTCGGCACGCCGACGCAACTTCGTTTTAGTTAGCCTGATGATTTTCGTCAAGAAATGCAGCAGGCACAACTCCCAAAGGGACGCACATGCCCGAGGTTATTTTTCCCGGCCCCGCAGGCAGGCTTGAAGGGCGCTATCATTCCCAGCCGGGCAAGGATGCCCCGATCGCGATCATCCTGCACCCCCATCCGCAATTCGGTGGCACGATGAACAACCGCGTCGTGCACCGCATCCATTACACTTTCCACGAAATGGGCTTCAACGTGCTGCGCTTCAATTTCCGCGGAGTGGGCCGAAGCCAGGGAGAATACGATCAGGGCGTGGGGGAGTTATCGGACGCTGCCGCGGCCCTCGATTACCTGCAATCCATGAACCAGAACGCCAAGCACTGCTGGGTTGCCGGGTTCTCTTTCGGGGCCTGGATCGGCATGCAACTTCTGATGCGGCGACCGGAAATCACCGGATTCGTCTCGGTAAGCCCACCTGCCAACATGTATGATTTCTCTTTCCTGGCGCCCTGCCCCAATTCCGGCCTGATCATCAATGGCGCCGCCGATCGCGTCGCCCCGCCCGAAGATACCCACGCCTTGGTGGAAAAACTGCATGACCAGAAGGGTATTACCATCACCCATGAGGAACTTGAAAATGCCGATCATTTTTTCAAGAACGATTACCTCGACGGGATGATTGCCAAAGTCGACGCTTATGTGCGACGGCGCCTGACGGAAAACACCCGCTGACCGCGCCGCCGCCGGGGAAGGCGGCGTTTGGCGGTACTGGCCACATAAATCGTATACCTTCGCATACTATTGTTCTTTTCCCGTGTTCCTGTTTGCGCTATGACGCGGCAGAACGATTCATCGCAAAACGGGGGAGCCCATGTCCAAGATCAAAGTCGCGAATCCCGTCGTCGAACTCGACGGCGACGAGATGACCCGCATCATCTGGGATTTCATCAAGAAAAAGCTGATCACACCCTATCTGGATCTGGACCTGCTGTACTACGATCTCGGAATCGAGGAACGTGATCGCACCAACGACCAGATCACCATCGACGCCGCCAACAAGATCCGTGAAGTCGGCGTAGGCGTGAAATGCGCCACCATCACCCCAGACGAAGCCCGAGTCGAGGAATTCGGCCTCAAGAAAATGTGGCGCAGCCCCAACGGCACGATCCGCAACATCCTCGGTGGCGTGGTGTTTCGGGCGCCGATCATCTGCCGCAATGTGCCGCGGCTCGTACCGGGCTGGACACAACCCATCGTCATCGGCCGCCATGCCTTTGGCGACCAATACCGCGCGACGGATTTTCTCTTTCCCGGCAAGGGCAAGCTGACGATGAAGTTCGTGGGAGAGGATGGTACCGTCATCGAGAAAGACGTGTTCGACGCCCCGGCCGCCGGGGTCGCCATGGGGATGTACAATCTCGATGAATCGATCCGCGACTTTGCCCGCGCCTCGTTCAACTACGGTCTCAGCCTGGGATGGCCGGTGTATCTTTCCACCAAGAACACGATTCTCAAGGCCTATGACGGACGCTTCAAAGACCTGTTTCAGGATGTGTATGAACAGGAGTTCGAAGATCAGTTCAAGAAGGCCGGCATCCATTACGAACACCGCCTGATCGACGACATGGTTGCCTGCGCGATGAAATGGAATGGCGGCTTCGTCTGGGCCTGCAAGAACTACGACGGCGACGTTCAGTCCGACACCGTCGCCCAGGGGTTCGGCAGCCTCGGCCTGATGACCAGCCAGTTGATGACCCCGGACGGCAAGATCGTGGAGGCCGAAGCCGCACACGGCACCGTCACCCGTCACTATCGCCAGCACCAGAAAGGCGAGGAAACCTCCACCAATTCGATTGCCTCGATCTATGCCTGGACCGGCGGGCTCAAGCACCGTGCCAAGCTGGACGGCAACGGCGCCCTGCGCAACTTTGCCGAAACGCTGGAGCGCATCGTGGTCGAAACCGTCGAATCCGGCTTCATGACCAAGGATCTCGCCCTGCTGGTCGGCCCGGACCAGAAATGGCTCACCACCATGGGTTTTCTCGAGAAGGTGGACGAGAACCTCAACAAGGCCCTTGCGGGCTGACGTAACGGGCCGGCCCTCGCGGCCGGCCCTTCCTCTGGACATCGGCGCGGTTTCGCGGCATCTGCGAGACCATGGATACCGAATTTTCCGACACCCGGCACAGCTTCTTCGATGACGCGCAGGGCCTGCTTGTGGGCACGCTTCTGGTCGCCCTGTCCGTGCAATTACTTGGTAGTGCGATGCTGACCACCGGACAGATCGCCGGGTTGTCGCTGGTGCTCTCCTACGCATCGGGGCTGCGCTTCGGGCTTTTGTTTTTCGTTCTGAACCTGCCATTTTACTGGCTGGCGTTCCGGCGCATGGGGACTGCCTTCACCCTGAAAACCTTTGCCGCAGTCGGCCTGCTTTCGCTTTTCACCGAACTCCTGCCCAATCTGCTGATCTTTCAAACGGTGCACCCGCTGGCCGGGGCGATTCTGGCTGGGGTGGCGGCGGGCGCCGGCTTGCTGGTGCTGTTTCGGCATGGGGCATCCCTGGGCGGAATCGGAATCGTGGCTTTCTGGATGCAGGAGACCCGCAGAATACGCGCCGGATGGGTTCAGCTTGGGTTCGATGCCTTTGTCTTCGCTCTGGCGCTTTGGGTGATGGATCCGGTCACCGTCCTCTATTCCCTCGCCGGGGCGATGGTCACCAACATCATCATTGCGACCAACCACCGCCGCGACCGCTATATCGCGCGCTGAAGGGGGCCACATGCCAAAGCAATACGTCTTTCTTCTGCTTGCCGTAATGACCGAAACCGCCGCCACCTCTGCCTTGCAGGCAAGCCAGCAGTTCACGCGGCTTATTCCCTCTGCAATTGTCGTTCTGGGCTACGCGCTGTCTTTTTACCTGTTGTCTCTGACGCTGAAATACATGCCGCTGGGCATCGTATACGCGATGTGGTCCGGGCTGGGCGTGGTTTTCATCGCCCTGATCGGATGGCTGGCATTCAACCAGCGTATCGATATCCCCGCGATTGTTGGCATGGGCCTGATCGTGGCAGGAATCGTCGTCATCAACCTGTTCTCTGAAACCGCCATGCACTGATGGCGCTTTGGCGGGGCCCGCACCCCGCCATATGGGGCCTGTCAACGGGCTTACCCCGCCAGAACAGCCTCGGCGGCCTTGATGGCAGCGTCCGCGTTGGCGGCATCCTTGCCGCCACCCTGCGCCATGTCCGGGCGTCCGCCCCCGCCTTTGCCCCCCAGTTCCGCTACCGCCGCGCGCACAAGATCGACAGCGGAGACCTTTCCGGTCAGATCGTCCGTCACGCCCGCTGCCACGGCAGCCTTGCCGCCCGTATCCGCGATCAGCAAAACCGCCCCCGAGCCCATGCGCGCCTTGTGTTCGTCGATGAGTGGCGGAAGGTCTTTGCCGGAAATCCCGGTCAGGATCTGCGCAAGGAACTGCAAGCCCCCAACTTCGCGCGCCTCGGGGGATGTGCCCCCGCCCGCCATTGCAAGGTCACGGCGCAGGTTGGCAAGCTCCGCTTCCATCGCCTTACGCTCTGCCAGCAGACCTTTCACCCGATCGACGATATCGGCCGGTTGCGCGCGCAACGCCTCACCGATCGCGTTCAGGCGGTTTTGCTGCGCGATCAAGTGATCCAGCGCCGCCTGCCCGGTCAGGGCCTCAATCCGGCGCACCCCCGAAGACGACGCACTGTCCCCCATTACAACGCACAAACCGATATCGCCGGTTTGTTTGACATGGGTGCCGCCGCAAAGTTCGATGGACCAGGTCTGCCCGTCAGCCCCTTTGCCGGTCGCGGCGCGCCCCATGGATACAACGCGCACCTCATCCCCGTATTTCTCACCAAAAAGCGCCTGTGCCCCTATGGCACGGGCATCGTCGGGCGTCATGATGCGGGTTTCCACTGCTGTATTCTGGCGGATGAAACGGTTGACCTCGGCCTCGACGGTCGCCAGTTCACCGGCGCTGAGCGCCTTGGCATGGGAAAAGTCGAACCGCAGCCGTTCCGGCGCGTTCAGGCTGCCCTTCTGTGCGACATGGTCGCCAAGCGTCTGCCGCAAAGCCTCATGGATCAGGTGCGTGGCCGAGTGATTGGCCCGGATCGCGCTGCGGCGGGCATGATCGACGCGCAGTTCCAGCGCATCACCGGGCTTCAGGCCACCCTTGCCCGCCCGCAGGCGGTGGGCAAAAATCCCCCCCGGCATTTTCCGGGTATCGAGGATCTCGCCCGCCCCATCGGGCTTGAGGTAGGTGCCCGTATCCCCGACCTGACCACCGGATTCGGCGTAGAACGGAGTCTGGTTCACAACCATCCATCCCTCGGCCCCTTCGTCCAGCGTGTCGACCGCCTTGCCATCGACAACAAGTGTGAGCACCTGCCCTTCGGCGATTTCGGTGTCATAGCCCAGAAAATCGGTTGCGCCATGAATTTCGCCGATATCGAACCAGATGGCGGCATCTTTGGCCTCGCCGGAGCCGGACCAGCTCGCACGCGCCTTGGCCTTTTGCTGGGCCATCGCAGCCTCGAACCCGTCCACATCCACAGTGCGGCCCTCTTCGCGCAAAGCGTCCTGCGTCAGGTCCAGCGGGAACCCGTAGGTATCATAAAGGCGGAACGCCGCCGCGCCCGGCAATGCCGCCCCTTCAGGCAATTTCCCCAACTCGTCTTCCAGAAGACGCAAACCCCGGTCAAGCGTCTGAATGAAGCGAGTTTCCTCAAGCTTCAGAGTTTCCTCGATCAGGGCCTGGGCACGACCCAGTTCCGGGTAGGCCGCCCCCATCTGGGTGACGAGTGCGGGGACCAGACGATGCATCATCGGGTCTTTCGCCCCAAGAAGATGCGCATGACGCATGGCACGGCGCATGATCCGGCGCAGCACATAGCCACGGCCATCGTTGGAAGGCATCACCCCATCGGCAATCAGGAAAGCGGTGGAGCGCAGGTGGTCGGCAATCACCCGGTGATGAACATTTCCTGACCCGTCCGGTTCGGTCGAACTGACATTGGCGGAGGCCTCGATCAGCGCGCGCATAAGATCGGTATCGTAATTGTCATGCTTGCCCTGCAACAGCGCGCCGATCCGTTCCAGCCCCATGCCGGTATCGATCGACTGTATGTCCAGGGCACGCATTGAACCGTCCTCGAACTGTTCGTTCTGCATGAAAACGAGGTTCCAGATCTCGATGAAACGGTCCCCATCTTCCTCCGGGCTGCCCGGCGGGCCACCCCAGATATGATCCCCGTGGTCGAAAAATATCTCCGTACAGGGGCCGCAGGGACCGGTAGGACCCATCTGCCAGAAGTTATCGCTGGTGGGGATACGGATGATGCGCGCATCGGGCAGGCCGGCGACCTTTTTCCAGATCGCGGCGGCTTCCTCATCCGTATGATACACCGTCACAAGAAGCCGGTCGGCGGGAATGTCGAAATCTCTGGTCAGCAATTCCCACGCGAAGGGGATGGCCTGATCCTTGAAATAATCCCCGAAGCTGAAATTACCCAGCATTTCAAAGAACGTATGGTGGCGTGCGGTATAGCCGACATTGTCCAGGTCATTGTGCTTGCCCCCGGCACGCACGCATTTTTGCGACGTTGTGGCGCGCCTGTAATCGCGGGTTTCCAGCCCGGTGAACAGGTTTTTGAACTGCACCATGCCCGAGTTGGTAAACATCAGCGTCGGATCGTTGCGGGGCACAAGAGGCGAACTGTGCACCACCTGGTGACCATTGCGTTCGAAGTAATTCAGAAAAGTCGAACGGATTTCGTTCAAGCTCGGCATACGGTCAGGCCTTTCGCGGCAAACTTGGGGTTCTTGTCCTCCGATGTATCGCCGCTGCGCAGGGCTGTCTACAGTCAGAAAAGCCGGGCAAAACCGCCCGGCCATTCAGATTTTATCTTTTCGGGTCAGGCTTCCAGAATATCGTCACCGTCACTGCCCCGATCGGTGAAATCCAACCCGTGCGCGGCACGGATCCTGCCCTCGATCTCATTGGAAATGTCGGGGTTTTCCTTCAGAAAAGTCTTGGCGTTTTCCCGCCCCTGGCCAATACGCTCATCCCCGTAGGAGTACCAGGCCCCGGATTTGTCCACCACACCGGCCTTCACCCCGAGGTCGAGGATTTCTCCGGTCTTGGAGATGCCTTCCCCGTACATGATGTCGAATTCGACGACCTTGAACGGCGGAGCGACCTTGTTCTTGACCACCTTGACCTTGGTCTGGTTGCCTACGACCTCATCGCGGTCCTTGACCGCCCCGGTGCGGCGGATATCCAGCCGGACAGAGGAGTAGAATTTCAGCGCATTGCCGCCCGTCGTGGTTTCGGGGCTTCCAAACAGCACCCCGATCTTCATTCGGATCTGGTTAATGAAGATAACCATGCAGTTCGAGCGCGCGATCGAACCGGTCAGCTTTCGCATTGCCTGGCTCATCAGACGCGCCTGTACACCCACGGCGTTGTCGCCCATGTCGCCTTCCAGTTCTGATTTCGGCGTCAGCGCGGCGACGGAATCGACCACCACCATGCTGACCGCCCCGGAACGTACCAGAGTGTCGACAATCTCCAGCGCCTGCTCCCCGGTATCGGGCTGGGAAATCAGCAACTCGTCCAGATCGACCCCAAGTTTGCGGGCATAAATCGGGTCCAGCGCATGCTCTGCATCGACGAAGGCGCAAACACCGCCTTTCTTCTGCTCCTCAGCCACGCAATGGAGAGTCAGCGTCGTCTTGCCAGAACTTTCGGGGCCGTAGATTTCAACGATCCGCCCCTTGGGCAACCCCCCGATCCCCAGTGCGATATCCAGCCCCAGAGACCCGGTCGAAGTCGACTCGATCTCGGTTATCGGGTTATCGGCGCCAAGCTTCATGATGGACCCTTTGCCAAACTGCCGTTCGATCTGGGCCAGCGCCGAATCCAGCGCCTTTTGCTTATCGGAATTACGCTTGTCGCTCATGCTCAGAAGATCCGCCATCGCCATTGTTCCGTTCCCTTATTCCACAGTCGCTTCGGGGCAGCAATCACCCGAATGTTCTTGCCTTGTTCCTGTATCGCCGCGAAATGAGAACATTTCAAGAAAATTTTAATGTTTTGATGATGACCTACAGAGGTTAAGAGAGTGTTGATGCGAAAAAGGGGGGTAAAATCATGATGCTGTTCTGGAAAGCGGGGTTGGCATTTCTGGCTGTGCCAAAAACCGGAACCCACGCCTACCAGGAGCTTCTGGGGCCCGGAGCCGATATCATCTTCCGCCATCCGCAAAGCGCCAAGCACATGAACATCAACATGTTTCGCCGCCGTATCCTGCCGCTGATCGATGGCGGCCCGCGCCCCATCGAGACCCTTGCCGTCATTCGGGAACCGCAAGACTGGCTGGGAAGCTGGTACCGTTATCGGCAGCGCCCGCAACTGAAGGGCAAGCCCGCCTCGACCCTGGGGCTTAGTTTCGCCGAATTCATCGACGCGTACCTGAAAGAATCTCCACCCGAATTCGCACGGGTCGGACAGCAAAGCCGGATGGTTTCCACACCGGAAGGCGTAATCGCCGTGGATCGTCTTTTCCGTCATGACGATCAAAGCGGTCTGTGCCGCTTTCTGTCAGAGCGGCTGGGCCAAAACGTTCCGATACCGCCGCTCTTGAACGTCTCTCCCTCAGGGGATCTGGCCCTGCCCGGCGACCTGGCGCGTCGCCTGCGCAAGGCCCGAGCGCAAGATTTCGCCCTCTACGAACAGGTCAGCCAAGCTGCGCACTGACCGTTGCGGTCAGATCCGCGAGGGAAAAGGGCTTTGGCAGGAAAACCGAATTTTCGATATGCGCCAAGGCATCGGCAACCGCCTCTTCGGCATAGCCTGACATGAACACGACACGAGTCCGAGGGCGCGTCTCAAGCGCCTGCCGCACCCAACTGGGTCCATCCAGCCCCGGCATTATCACATCTGTCACGAACACATCCACCGCCAGGGATTCATCGCCGAGAAACTCCAAAGCTTCCTCTGCACTCGAAGCCTTGATGACATTCATGCCGCGCATCTGCAGCGCACGGGCCGCAAAGGCACGCACCGGGGCTTCATCTTCAACAAGAAGTACCGTTCCGGAATTTTGCCGCTTGGGCGGCGGTGTTGCGGTTTGCCCTGAAATAGCGACCATTTCTTTTGGATACGCCGCCGGAAAGTAAAGGGTGAAACTGGTTCCCGCACCGACCACGCTGTCGACAAAAATAAAACCGCCGCTTTGCTTGACAATCCCGTAGGCGGTCGACAGGCCAAGCCCGGTTCCTTCCCCTACCTTCTTTGTGGAGTAAAAAGGCTCGAAGACCTTGCTCAACCGATCCTTCGCAATCCCAACCCCTTCATCCGTGACCCGGATCAGAATGTAATTGCCGGGGGGAACGACCACCCGGTCACGGTGCAATTCCTCGTTCAGCGCGTAATGCAAGGTTTCGATCAGAACCTGCCCGCCATCGGGCATCGCGTCACGCGCATTGACGACGAGGTTCATGATGACTTGCTCCATTTGCCGCTTGTCCGCCCGGATGCAACACGCCCCCGGCGCGTGGGAAAGTTTCAGCGCCACTGTCTCCCCGACAAGGCGGTTCAGCAGATGCCCCAGATCTGTCAACGCATCGCGCAAATCAATCAGTTCGGGACGCAGGGTCTGCTTGCGCGAAAAGGCCAGAAGCTGCCTTACAAGGCTCGCGGCGCGGTTGGCATTCTGATTGATTTGCATCAGATCGCCATAGTGCGGGTCCCCCTCATCGTGGCGCAGCAGCAGAAGATCGCAATGCCCGGAAATCGCCGTCAGAAGGTTATTGAAATCATGTGCGACTCCACCCGCAAGTTGCCCGATCGCCTGCATTTTCTGGCTCTGGACGAATTGCGCTTCCAGGGTCTTCAGATCCGTGGCATCGTGCAGCACCGCAATGACCCCGCCATCGGCGACACGCTCCAGCGCAACCTGCACGAACAACTCCCTGTCTTCACGAAGCACCCGCAAAACCTCGGAGCGGTGCACCGCACGCCCTCGCACCGTATCGGCCAGCCAATCGCGTACGGGCCGCCCCGGCCCTTCGACAAGCTCAAAGAAATTCCGCGGGGCGTCCCCCAAGACGCCCAGAAGATCGCGCCCCAACCGGTTAATCATCTGGATCCGACCGTTGACCGAAATCTTCAAAAAGGCAACCGGAAGAGACTCAAGCAGATCCAGGTCTCCGGGCTTCTCCACCTCTTCCTGCGGGCAGAGATAGATCTCGCGCCGTCCTTCCGGCGTTTCCATGTCAATGACCCGGAAATAACGGGACCCGCCTTCCGCTTCAAGCTCCGACAATGCCCCTGAACATGGGACACCGTGCGGCCAGAGATCGTCCACATGCCGGGGCTGTGTTCCAAGCATCCGATGGGCTGCCACGTTCATGAAGAGGATGGTCCCCCCCCGCCCGATCTTGAGCATCGGAAGCTGCCCCTCGGCGAAAATCTTTTCGCGGGTTTCGGGCGGCATTTCCAGAATTTGCCAGAAAAATGCCGCCCTCGAAAAGACATGCACCTGAATGCGAAACCGCTTTCGACGTGTGGCCACATCTTCCGAAACCGCGCCGTTTTGCAGCGCCTCATTCTGCAATTTGTGGACCATGAACTCCGCGCTGGCGAACACCCTGCCAAGAACCTGACCCAGATCGATCCCATCACGCGCGTCGAATGTCTTGCAGGCGGCCGGGTTGGCATAGACGATATGTCCCCGCCGATCGCTCACGATTGCTGGCGATGGAAGATGAAACGCCGCCGCTTCCGCCATCCGGCGCCACCTCCGGCGTCCCCGGCGCCCCAGGGACGCAAGAAACAGCGCAAGTCCCGACAACACAACCAGGGTCATCCCGATGGCCACCCCGATCAGACCCCAGATCGGGCTGCCGATCATGATGCCGACCGAAAAGAAAAAAACCGCCAGAACCGGTAAAACCCACAGCCATCCGGCGACATGGACGGAAAACCGGATCAGGCGGGATGACAACCGTGCAAAAGGGATCACATCGGGCCTCGAGATTGAATCAGTCCCCCGATCTTGCGGTTCTCAAGGTTAAACACGCCTTAATCAGGCTGGGTCAGGTATGGGACAGAAGCGCCAGAAAGAACCCATCCCCCCCGTCCAGTGGACTGAAGCGATGTTCCTCACCCAAGCGCCATTCGGGGAAGTCCTCCAGAAATCGCGATACGCTCTGTTCGTTCTCCTCCTGCAAAACCGAGCATGTCGCATAGGCAAGCCACCCACCGGACGCGACCAACTGCGCGGCGCGGGCAAGAATCTCCGCTTGAACCTGTTGCAATTCCTTCAGACGTTTCTCGGTCAAACGCCATTTCCCCTCCGGGCTGCGTCGCCACGCACCGCTTCCCGAACAAGGTACATCGCACAAAACCACATCATAGGGGGCTGCGGATGCGGGGTCCGAAATACGGCGAATGCGTCCTCCGGCGCGAGCAGCACGCATGGGAATGTCACGCATTCGGGTTGCATCCGCATCATGGGCCAGAATGTCACAAGCACCGCGCGCCGCCAGGGCCAGGGATTTTCCCCCTCCCCCCGCGCAATAGTCCAGAACCCGATCTTGCGGCCGCAGCGGGATCCTGTCACAGACCGCCTGTGACGCAGCATCCTGCAACTCGACCCATCCGTCCCTATACGCGCGGGCCTGCTGAATACGGCGGGGGTTTCCGACCGCTTCAAGCGCCGTCGGAGACAACGGATGCGCCTGAACTTCGATTCCCTCGCAGATCAAGGACTTAACGGCCTGCTCCGTACTGGCCTTCGACCGGTTTACGCGCAAGAAAACCGGCGCGCGCTGGCGAAACATCTTCATTACCGGCAGGAACTCATCGCCCAGACTTTGTCTCAATCGTGGCGCCAGCCAGTCGGGACAATCGCAAGCGACGTTCCCAGGCAACGCCGGTTCGCGGGCCAAAACGTCTTTTTCCGCCGCGCTCAACACATCCGGCGCATAGGCCCCCCCGGTAAACCATGCTGCCGGGTCCTCCCCCCGATCACGCAAATATCCCAGCATCAGGCCACGCCCGGTTTCCGCCCCCCCCAGAGTGCCATAAGATCTTCGACACCGTATGGCGCTGAAAACCAGATCCCTGATCGCAGCACGGTCTCCGGATCCGGCGTATCTGTGCTTTCGGGCCCAGGTGGTCAGGGTTTGCTCCGCCGACGCTCCGGCAAGCACGCTGTCCATGATTCCGATCGCGGCGGCAAGACGGGCTTGGGGAGTCATGGCCTCTCCACGAAAAATGTGTGCTTCCCGCGCAACCTGGCCAAAGCCCGCCGCGCAACAGAAAACATACCAGCATTACATCATGCGGTAATTCGGGCTTTCCCGTGTGATCTGCACATCATGGACATGGCTTTCCTTCAGACCCGCACCAGAGATACGCACAAAACGACAGTTGCGACGCATGTCCGCGACGCTTGCGTTGCCGGTATACCCCATGGCCGCGCGCAACCCGCCAACAAGCTGGTGTATGACGGCACCAGCAGCCCCCTTGTAGGGCACCTGCCCCTCGATCCCTTCGGGGACCAGCTTGTCACTGGCGGCATCCTTCTGGAAATACCGATCCGCCGAACCCCTTGCCATGGCGCCCAGGCTGCCCATCCCCCGGTAAGACTTGAAAGAGCGCCCCTGGTACAAGATGACCTCGCCGGGGCTTTCATCGGTCCCGGCGATCATGCTGCCGACCATTGCGCAAGACGCACCGGCGGCAATCGCCTTTGCAAAATCGCCTGAAAACTTGATGCCCCCGTCGGCAATGACGGGCACATCCCCGGCAGCCGCCGCACAATCCATGATGGCCGTCAACTGGGGAACCCCGACACCGGCCACAATCCGGGTTGTACAGATGCTGCCGGGGCCGATTCCCACCTTCACGGCATCCGCCCCCGCGTCGATCAAGGCTTTCGTGGCCTCGGCCGTCGCCACGTTGCCGGCGACAACCTGCACCGCATTGGACTCCTTCTTGATGCGTTCTACAGCAACCGCAACCCCTTCGGAGTGACCATGCGCAGTGTCGATCACGACCATATCCACGCCCGCGTCGATCAACGACATGGATCTCTCGAATCCCGCATCCCCGACAGTGCTGGCGGCCGCAACGCGCAACCGTCCAAGCTCATCCTTGCAAGCCTGCGGGTTCAAAACCGCCTTTTCGGTGTCCTTCAGGGTCAGCAACCCGGT
Organism: Rhodovulum imhoffii; assembly: GCF_003046545.1. Lineage (GTDB taxonomy): Bacteria > Pseudomonadota > Alphaproteobacteria > Rhodobacterales > Rhodobacteraceae > Rhodovulum > Rhodovulum imhoffii. The sequence goes on from NZ_QAAA01000002.1 coordinate 27,194, forward strand.
CAGCCTGCCCGCATCATCGGTAATAAGAAGCTTTTCGATCCGGCGCGCCCGCATGAGGCTCAGCGCCTCTTCCCGATCGGCGGGTTCACGCAGAATGGCCAGTTTTTCCCCAGTCATCATTACGTGAACCGGCGTGCTGTCATCCTTCGCAAAGCGCATATCCCGGTTCGTGACGATTCCGACGACATGACCCTTGTCATCGACAACCGGAAACCCGGTAAAGTTGAATCGCTCGATCAGGTCCTTTGCATCCCGAAGGGTTTGATCGGGGCGCAACGTGATCGGGTTGTAGACCACACCGGATTCGAAACGCTTGACGCGCCGGACTTCCTCAGCCTGCTGCTCCGGGGAGAGGTTTCGATGGATCACCCCCATCCCCCCGACCTGCGCCATCGCGATGGCCATGCGTGCCTCGGTCACCGTATCCATCGCCGAACTGAGCAGCGGAATGTTCAGGCGAATCGATTTCGTTACTTGGGTAGAGGTATCCGCCTGCGCGGGCAGAACAGAGCTGGCCGCAGGAACAAGCAGAACGTCATCGAAGGTCAGCGCCTCGCGAATCTCCATGGGAGTCTCCTCGGGAGGTTTCGTTTGGCGCTTCCCTATTTCATGACACGACCCAAATGAAAAGGGTCAATCGCGTCAAACCCGCGCAGCATTGGTGCGCGGGCCAAGTTCGCCCTTTGCCCAGGCCCGCAGGATCCCGACCAGGATCGGCGGAATCGACAGAGAGGCAGCAACCAGGATCACCGCCGCCACATTGCGGAAAAACCCGGCCGACCCCGCCCAGACGAGCATCAGGTTGGCAAAGGCAGCCAGCGGAAACGTGAAAGCCCCCCAAAGGGGGCTGAAACCCGACTCCAGCATCCACGGCAGCCGCACAAGCAACACCCCCAGAATTGCACCGGCAAGAACCGTGAAGCCCACCGCGTAATCGTGAAATCCAAGTGCCGCAGCGACAAGCCCAAGCAGGCAGGCCGGCGCAAGATGGATGGCCAGGAGCGGGCGTAACGGTGCCGGAACGCTTTCCCGCACAAGCTGTATGGCACTGCTCCCCCAGATCCCCAGAGCGCAAACTGTCGTGATATGAAAAATCCAGGTTGCCAGGTTTTCATATCCCAATGGCACAGCCGCCAGCCCCGCGACGATGAACCCGGCAAACAGCAAATGCCAGACTGGACTGACCCGCCGCCGTTCTTGCGGCCCGGACAAAAAAACCCACACCAAAATCCCAACCAACACAAGATGCAGACCAATCCCCCCCCAGAACACGACTTGCGCCAGAACAGGCATAATCTCCGCCAGTACCATCGATGATAAGTAGAGCGACAATATCGCTGCCGCCACTCCGGCCCGCCCCGGCAACACGCGAAGATCCTCGACCACCGTCCCTGGCCGGCGAAAAACCTTCAGCCCATAGGCAAACAGGCAAAAGGCCAGCACCAACGTCATCGCCCCAAGCAGGATTTGCCCGATTGCCGCGGGCACAAGGGAAACATCGGCGGCGCGGCCCCATGCCAGCCCCAGGCCCAGTGCCCCAAGGACAGGCGGAAAAATCGCAGGGGGCGTCTGTTCGCCGAATCGTGGACGCGGGGTAAACATGGCATCGGACCTCCGGTTATACCCCCCCCTGTGCCACGCGCCGGGGCCCGGAACAAGCCGCGCGCCTGTTTTGCCTCTTTACCCCTCGCAAAGCCGCGTTACTCTGTTCTTAACAACCAACGGGAGGAAACAAACATGAGACCGATCCTGGGTGCGGCTGTGGCCGCCTCTGCGGCGCTTGGCTTTGCCGCCGAAACATGGGCCACCGACTGGAATGTTTCGCTTTGGGGAAAGCGCCGGGCTTTTACCGAACATGTCGAAAAACTGGCCGAACTGGTTTCCGAGAAAACCGGCGGCGAATTTTCCCTGAATATTTCTTACGGAGGCTTGTCGAAGAACACCGAAAATCTTGACGGTATCTCGATCGGAGCCTTCGAGATGGCCCAGTTCTGTGCCGGGTATCACAATGACAAGAATCCCTCCATCACGGTTCTCGAACTCCCTTTCCTCGGGGTCGACACTCTGGAAGATGAGCGCCGCGTAAGTCAGGCGCTCTACACCCATCCCGCGGTCCAGAAGGATCTGGCGCGCTGGAACGCCACGCTTCTTATGCCCTCACCTCTTCCACAGTACAATTTCGTCGGCGTCGGCGATGCCCCGCAAACCGTTGCGGAGTTCGAAGGCCTCAGTGTGCGCGCGACCGGCGGCATTGGTGCAGCGATGCAGGCCATCGGTGCGGTTCCCACCTCCATGTCCGCAACAGAGGTCCGGCAGGCGCTCGATTCCGGGGTCGTAAAGGCCGTCTCTTTCGCGCCCCATGCGCATATGTCCTTCGGCACGATCGAAACCGGCCAATGGTGGACGACGAACCTCAATCCCGGCACGGTGAACTGCCCGGTGGTGGTCAACACCGATGCGCTGAATGCGCTGCCTGAATCGCATCGTGAAGCCCTGATGACCTCCGTCGACGACGCGCTTGACCACTACATCGACTACTACAACACCGAAACAATGGCCAAATGGGGCCCCGCACTGGATGAGCGCGAAATCGCACGCATCACCTATCCCCCCGAACAACTGGAAGCCTTCCGTCAAGCCGCCGCCGGCCCCGCCGCAGCAGCGTGGATCGCGGAAAACACGGCCCGAGGCCTGCCCGCGCAGGAGCTTTACGATTTCGTGACCGATATGATCGGCCAGTGACGCGCCCCCTCCGGAGGGCACAACACAGGGAGCAAAAATGCCCGCGCACGCCTCTGTCCTCGAGGACGACAGCCTGCTGAGCCAGGCTGATCGCGCCCTTTTTCGAATCGAACGGGTGCTGGCCCTTGTCAGCGGGCTGGCGGTATTCGGACTGATGGTCCTTGCGGTAGTTTCGGTTGCCGGGCGGAATTTCTTCAACCAGCCCCTGCCAGGCTACGTGGACTGGATTCAACAGGCCATGCCGCTGATTGCTTTCATGGGCATCGCCTACACCCAGCGCGAAGGCGGGCACATCCGCATGGATATCCTCGTAGGGCAACTGAAAGGGCGGGCATTATGGGCCGTCGAGTTTCTGACCAGCCTTGTCATGCTCGTCCTGATGATTTTGCTCGTGTGGGGCAGCTTCGCCCATTTCCAGCGCAGCTTTGATCCCTCGGCCCCCTTGTGGAGCCGGGATTCGAGCTTCGACATCCAACTTCCCCTCTGGCCGGCAAAGCTGCTCATCCCTGTGGCGTTTTCAGTGCTGTGCCTGCGCCTGATGCTGCACCTTTGGGGATATGGCCGCGCTTTCCTTCTGGGCAACGCGCGGCCCGCCGCCGTTCCCCTGATGCAAAGCGCGACGGAACAGGCCGCCGCCGAAGCCGTCCATGTCAGCGGCGCCGACGATTAGGACACCCCGATGAGCCCAACCGACATCGGCATTATCGTAACTGCCGGCCTCCTTGTTCTGGTTGTTGTAGGCATGCGTGTCGCCTTTGCGGCCGCGCTGGCCGGACTCGTGGGTCTCGTCTGGGTTTTCTGGTCGAAGAAAGGCTACGATCCATCCGATTTCGGATGGGCCCTGAGCGTGGCGGTCAAAACAGCGGGCCAGGTGCCCCACTCCAAGGTCGCCAGCCAGGCGCTCAGCCTGATCCCCACCTTTATCCTGATCGGCTACCTTGCCTATTACGCCGGCCTTACGCGTGCCCTGTTCGACGCTGCAAAAAAATGGGTGGGCTGGTTGCCGGGCGGGCTGGCGGTGTCCACCGTATTCGCAACGGCAGGCTTTGCTGCCGTATCAGGCGCATCCGTTGCCACATCGGCGGTTTTTGCCCGCATCGCGATACCGGAAATGCTTCGTATCGGCTACAACAAGAAATTCGCCGCCGGGGTGGTCGCGGCAGGCGGCACCCTGGCCAGTCTCATCCCGCCATCGGCAATCCTGGTGATCTACGCCATCATCGTCGAACAGGACGTGGGCAAGCTGCTTCTGGCCGGGTTCATTCCCGGCGTCGTCTCCGCGCTTATCTACGCGGCGCTGATTGTCGGTCTCGCACTCAGCCTCCCCGGCTTTGGCCCACCCGTTCGCGGCTTCAGTTGGGCAGAGCGATTCCGCGCCCTTCCCCCAGCCCTGCCCATCGTCTTCGTGGTCGTGATCATCATTTTCTTCATCTACAACCCCTTTGGCGGCGACGCCTGGGGCACCCCGACCGAAGGGGGCGCGATCGGCGCTTTCGTCGTGTTCCTGATGGCACTCTGGCACGGTATGCGCTGGCCCCAGTTCAAGGACGCGCTTCTCGAAACGGCAAGGCTCTCAGTGATGATCTTCACCATCATCTGGGGGGTGCTGATCTACGTCCGCTTTCTGGGTTTTGCCGACCTGCCGGGGGCATTTTCCGCCTGGATCACCTCGCTCGACTATCCGCCGATGCTGATCCTGGTAATGATTCTCCTGGCCTACGCCATTCTGGGCATGTTCATGGATGCCATAGGCATGCTTCTCTTGACGCTGCCCGTAGTGTATCCGGCGGTCATGGCGCTGAACGGCGGAGAGTTCGTCTCCGCAGCCGACAGCACCTTCGGCATGTCCGGCCAGATGTGCGCGATCTGGTTCGGAATTCTGGTGGTAAAGATGGCGGAATTCTGCCTCATCACCCCTCCGATCGGTCTGAATTGTTTCGTCGTCGCAGGCGTCCGGCCGGACCTCACCGTGCAGGACGTCTTCAAGGGCGTAACCCCATTCTTCGTCGCCGACGCGCTGACAATCGCAACATTGGTTGCGGTGCCGGGAATCGTGCTCTGGTTACCCTCGATGGCCTGAGCTACACCCCCTCGGAATTCCGAAAGCGATGTTCCATCATCACCGAAGGCTGATCGCACCCGGCTTCCCCCACAATCCGGGCCGGCACCCCGGCCACGGTCGAGGACGGCGGCACATCCTCCAGCACCACGGACCCCGCCGCGATGCGCGAACAGCACCCCACGGTGATACTGCCCAGCACCTTGGCTCCGGCCCCGATCAGAACGCCATGGCCGATCTTCGGATGCCGGTCCTGTTCTTCCTTCCCGGTTCCGCCCAGCGTCACCGAATGCAGCATGGAGACGTTGTCCCCGACAACTGCCGTTTCCCCGATCACGATGGAATGGGCGTGGTCTATCATGATCCCTCGTCCCAAGCGCGCCGCCGGGTGGATATCGACCCCGAACATCTCTGACGCACGCATCTGTACCAAATACGCCATGTCGTGCCGCCCCTCACCCCACAGCCAGTGGGCAATCCGATAGCATTGCAACGCCTGATACCCCTTGAAATAGAGAAGCGGCTGCAAATAACGGTGACAGGCCGGATCACGCTCATACACGGCGGTCAGGTCGGCCCGCGCGGCCACGCCCAGCTCCGGCGCGCGGGCATAGGCCTCGTCCCCGATCTCGCGCAGAACCTGCTCCGACATCTCACCGGAAGACAGCTTCAACGCAAAGCGGTACGCCAACGCGCAATCCAGCGTCTCGTGGTGCAAAACGCCTGAGTGAATCAGCCCGCCCAGCAAAGGTTCATCACGGACAGCGGCTTCGGCCTCTTCGCAAATACGCTTCCAAACCGGATCAAAATCACGCACGCTGGGCTGTACTCGGGCCATGGGCTTTCCTTTTCCTGCGATGGCAACTTACAATAAAGGTTGCACCGATCCAACTTCAACGGCCACCCCGCAAAAGGTCGGAAATGAACGAAGCCCTGCTTTCCGCCTTCCGGAAACGTCTGGAAAAAGAACTGGCGGCACTTCACGAAGAGACACGCACCGGCGCCTACGGTGCCCGGCCAGTGACGCTTGACCAGCAATCCGTCGGACGTCTCAGCCGGATGGATGCAATGCAACAACAGGCCATGGCGAAAGCAACCCAAGCCCGCCGCAAAACGCAGGTACGGCGAATTCAGGCCGCCCTCACCCGGCTGAAAGAGGAAGAGTTCGGCTATTGCAGCGAATGCGGCGAGAAGATCGCCCTCGCCCGGCTGGAGTTCGACCCGACTATCCCGACCTGCATCGGCTGCGCCGCAAGCTGAACGCACCCATCCTTACTCCGGGAAGGAAACACTGGCATAAACGCCGGGGCCGAACAGGTCCGAAACCTGCGCAACCTCCAGTCTGAAACCCGCACCCGCGCCATCGGCCCGTTGCGCCGCAGAACTGTAAACCCAGCCCGGTGTGCTCAGGACCTCTTGCCGGACCACTTTGCCGTCATCGTTCCGCACCCGCAGGGTATACCGTTCCAAGGCCTCTCCCAAGGGCACTTCCCCCTCCCAGTCATCGCCACCGACACGAGTCCTGCGTACCCATTGGGCTTCGACATCCCGACCACGTCGCACCACCCGAAAATGGCACGGCGCATAGGGCCGAAGCCCGAGGCCGCTAAACGCCTCAACCCGATGCCTGTAGGTCGGATCGTCATAAGGCCGCCCCGCAGGCCCGATCCTGTAGTGCCGAACCCGACCGCGCGCAGTGGGGGCGAGGTCAATCTGACCGACCCGCGCATCCACCAAAACGAACAGGCTTCCCTCTGGCCAGGTTTCCGCCATTTCTGCCTCCGTCCCGGCTTGCCCGCGCAGACGCAAAGCCAATTCATAGGTTTTCGGCCCCACCAGCCGCGCCCTGGCAAACTGAAAGAGCTCCCACCCGTGTGTTCCATCCCCGATCGCGGCCAGGTTCGCCCCCGCCAGAAGTTCCCCCATCTCCGCCGAAGACAAGGCCCCATTGCCCAGCCGCACCCGAAGCGGCATGCCCCTGTCCCAGCATCCCGGCGCGGCACGACGCAAAGGGGTCTCCGTCACGCCGAAAACCGCCGGGGCAGCAATCAGCCGGTTGAGTTCATAACCGTTGTCCACCGCAGAACTATACACTGCCACCGATCCCGGCCAGGGCTCTGCCGCAACCGCCAGATGCGGCGCATGGGGAACTTCGTCTCCACGCAAGAGCGGCAGATCCAGAAACATCGGCAAGACCGGAACCGGCGGCACGAAAGGCGCAAGGCCGATACGATCTTCCACGGCATCGGCCGGACGGTACACCCCCGGCTCAACCCGAACGGCCTCGACAATCCGGCCATGGGATTGCTCAACCCGGTCGATCCTGTAGCACGCCTCCCCGCCTGGCCCGTCCAGGCGCACCACGTCCCCTGCTCCAAGCGCCAAGGTCGAAAGCGGCAAAGCAAACCGCGCCCGGTCCCGCGCAACACGGGCCTCCGCCAACCAGCGGTCCACGATGGCCCGGCCCTCAGACCCGCTCAGCACCAGTGGAAACTCGGTCACGGCAACGGCACGGCTCTCTTCGTCCGGGAACACCGCTTCGACCGAGCGCGCCTCATACGCGCCATCCGCCTCGACAAAGGTCAGCCGGATACGGCCCGCTGTCTCGGCCTCGGGCGCCCGCGACAGGCTCAGCGGCACAATCTCACCATCTGCGGCCAAAAGCGCCTGTGGCTCCAGCCTGGCCTCCTTTCTGCCATCCCGGCGCGAGAACACAATCTGCCCGTCGCGCTCCGCCGCATCGCACCCATACGCCAGCAACAACGGCTGTAACGCCGCGCGGGCATTGCCGATCCCCTCCAGCGTGTAACCGCGCACCAGTCCATAAAGGTTGCGGACCCCCACGGCCTCCACGCCCGAGCGCATGCAGATATCGCGCACGACCGCCTCCAGCGACTGCGCCGAAATCCGCCCATTGATCCAATGTCCGCGGGCGTAATTGTCGCCATCGCTCCAGACATCCCGACGCGCGGGAAACTGTGGGTAGGGGCGCGCATCCCAGGCCCAGACATGGGCGCGCGCCATGTCGATCATCTGGCCGCCATATTCGACCGAAACCGGATTGTTCTCTGGTTCCGACCAATAACCCAGCATCGCATTCAGATATTGCGCCTGAATCAGATCGTCCCGCGCACCGGTGGAGTAATTCGGCAGCACACTTTCCGACGATTTCGGATCGAGGAACTTGTTCGGCTGGTTCGTGCCCTTGTCGATGGCGCCACAGCCCAGCTCCGTAAACCACATCGGCTTGGATTGCGGCACCCACGGCGTGGGGTCTTCCTGGCGAACGCCGCCCACGCGGTTGTGGTGGGTATTGCACCACCAGTTGCGCATATCCTTGTAACGCCAGATCCAATGCTCCCCATACGCACCGTCAGTGATGGGCGTTCGCCGCTGGGCATCCGCCGCCGCACGGTTTTCGTAATACCAGTCATAGCCCTCGCCCCCCTCGATATTCGCGCGCAGATACTGCGGGTCATAGATCGTCTTCCAGTGCGCATCGGCATGGGCGTTTCCATCACGCCAGTCCGACAGCGGCATGTAATTGTCGATCCCGATGAAGTCGACATGTTCACTTGCCCATAACGGATCGAGGTGGAAGAATACATCGCCCGACCCATCCTGAGGGTGGTATCCGAAATACTCGCTCCAGTCGGCGGCATAGCCGATTTTCGTCTCCGGCCCCAGGATCGCACGCAGATCGGCGGCCAGCCGGATCATTTCCGCCACTGCGGGAAAACTGTTTCCAGGTCCGCGAATCTGGGTCAGTGCACGCATCTCCGAGCCAAGGCAAAATGCCGACACCCCGCCCGCCTGCGCACAAAGATGCGCATAATGGAGAATGAAGCGCCGATAGCTCCAGCCATCTTCGCCCTGGTAAACCGGCCCGTTTTTTGTCCGCTGGAACTCCCCCGGACGCGCCGTGCCGAAAAACGCGCGCACCTGCGCCACGGCCGTTTCGCTTCCATCGGGCGATCCCGCGCGGCCTGGCGCGGCGGACAAGGTGATCCGCCCCCGCCATGGTAAAACAGGTTGGTTTTCCGCTTCGGACCACGGATCCTGCAAACCGTTTTCCGCCATCTGTTCCATCAGGATGAAGGGGTAGAATACCGCCTCCTGTCCACCTGCGTTGATCTCGGAGATCGCCTCCATCACTGCGCGGTCCGCAGGCGTTCCACCATAAACCGGCCGCTCCTCCAGGCTCGGAACCAGCCCCGCCTGGCCACGCCGAATACCGGACACCTGCCACTGCATCGGCTCGCCTTCGAACTTGCGTTGTTCGACCTTGGGCCGTACGCGGCACCGGCCACAGCGCAGATCATCCCCGAACCAGCTGACCACCAGTGAAACCGACCGGCATCCAGGCATTTCAGCACGCATCTGTTCCAGCGAGGTCACGAAATCCGTCTGACCTGAGGGCGAATTGACATTCGCCACGCCGCAGACGCCCGGTCCATAGTCATAATAAACCGGCGTCGTGGCCAAGGAATATTCCCCCGTGCCGGGGATCAACGCCACGCCGCGCACACGGCTGGCCAGATCCGGCCCCGCCCCATGTGCCGGACGCACCACCTCAAAGGAAAACTGCGGAACACGATTACCAAACCGGCCAAGATCCAGATCCTCGATCATCACGTAGGCAATGCCCCGGTAGGCCGGCACACGCCCCGTGCCCTCCACCGCTTCCATCTTCGGATCGGGCAACTGATCCTCGCTGCCGCTGTAGATGCGCAGGTTGAAATCCCCCGGCGCGACCTCGCAGCCATCGGCCCAGATACGACCGATGCGGGTGATCTCCCCCTCGCAAAGCGCAATCGCAAGGCTCACCGAATAACCGAACGCCGTCACCGTCGGAGTTTTCGGCGCCCCCTTTCCCCCACCGCCGGATTTCTCAACATGCTCGTGAAAGCGCGACGCCCAGATGACCTGCCCGGCCACACGAACGCGGCCAAAGCACTGCCCCACAGGTGTTCCTTCGCCCGCGCCGGTCAGGCGGAATCTCTCCACCCGTCCGGTTTCCACCGCTTGCGACCCCGCACCCAGCAGGCTTTGGTCGATCACCCGGCCCACGGTCGCCCCAACGGCCCGTCCGATGACCGCGCTGGAAATCCCCAGCACGGACCCACCAATAGCTGCCCCCGCCGCAGCCCCCGCCCCCGACAGAACGATTGTCGCCATGATTTGTCCTTTCTTACGGAAATTCGAACCGGGCCACCACACGGCGCCCCCACGCCGTACCAAGGGCACTTTCGACGACGCCATGCCCGTCATAGGCATGTACGAAACTGGCTTGCGCCCCAATGCGCCCCTGTATCCCAAGATGCTTGGCCACAGCACCAGCCCGCATCCGAAACAGCAATACATCCCCCGGCGCAGCCTGCGGCACGGGCTTTTCCCGCAGATGCCGCCGCGCAGCCTGCCAAAGAACCTCCTGCGCCTGCGGCTCGGCCCAGTCTGGCGTATAGGCGGGCACAATCTCGGGTTCCCTGCCGTAAAGCGCCCACCAGATTCCGCGCACAAGCCCAAGACAGTCCGTTCCCGCCCCTTTCATGGCCGCCTGATGACAATAGGGTGTTCCGATCCAACACCGTGCCTCGCGCAGCACCCGATCCCCGGTCAGGCTCATCGCTGCAGACTTCCCCCATCATTGAGATCTCCGGAACGCGGATACGCCATCAACCAATCCTCGCCAGGAAGATAAGGAAACCCCTGAAAGTTAATGATATTGCTAAATTTAAGTCGGCAGGTTTCGGCACGCTTGTCGCAACCGGCTTCGATGCGAACCGTGTTCCCCGCCGCCGCCGCCAGTTTCTGCCACAACTCGATCACACGCCACTCCCCCTCGAAGCGGTCGTTCTTGACCACACCAACCAGCCCCGACGCAGCTCCTTCCAGCACGATAAGCCGCCCGGCCTCGAACCAGCGTGGGGAAAATCCGCGCATGTCCCGAAAACGAAAAACCCGTCCCTCTTCGACATCTTCGACGACACGCTCACTGAAATACCCTGGCTTGCACGGATCGAAGCGGCAACGCCCGTCCCCCAGGACCGCACTGCATGGCCGCTGATAAGCCCGCCCCTGCACCTGGTTCAGCGCCTCCGCCAACCCGCGCAGTTCTGCCGTGAACGCACCGCCCGAACGAGTAACCTCACCGATGGAACCGCGAAACTGTTTCAGTCTCTGGGCCGGCTGCGCCCAGTTGACCAACCACGCCCGCACCTCTGCCCCGTCATAGCGCCCGGCAAGAATATCCTCCTCGCACACCGCGTCTCCCGCCAAGGCCCCCAGAGCCTCGCTGTTGTCAACCGAAAGGCCGGTGCTCTGGCTCAGCACGCCGGCGGTCAGGCCGCTGTCGGCACGGAAATGAATACCCTCGAACGAAAGATCGCGGTCATGGTCTGTAAAGCCCAGAACCACCCCATCCCGCCGCATCACCGCCCAACACCGGCACAATGTCGTCGTCCCACTGTCCAGATGGGCCTGAAGGCCTTGTGAAACGCTCATCCGCGCACCTCCACCACGGGCACCTGCGGGGCATCTCCTGCCTGAAAACTGGCAACGGAAGTCATGATCCTTTCGGTATCGAACCGCACCGGCACGTCAAACTCGAACCCTGCCGTGATGACAGCCCCCCTGGCGGGCGCATCGAACAGGCTGACCTCACCGGTCGCGCTATTCACGGCGAAATGCTCTCCCTCCTGAAGCGGATCGCCATCGACACCGACACGCACGGTTCCCTTGACAGGCTTGGCGATCGGCCTGGCATAACGCCCCTCGCCCGAGGCATAGACCTTGGTCAACGCAAAGACCTTGCGCGCCCCATCGCCCACACCGATATCCTGATCGTCAAATCCGACCTCACGCGAGGGCGGGCAGGATTTGTAATCCGCCCAATCCTTCCAGCGGAACCCGTATAGCTGCCCCCGCCGAGCCTCGAAAAACGCGACCAGCGCCTCCAGATCGTCCAGCGAGCGCATTGCAATACCCGCATCATAGCGACGCCGGGCATGGGCCCAGGGGGTATTCCGCTCCTCGTGGCCATTGGCCAGCGTGACAATCTCCGTACGCCGCTCCGGCCCCCCGACCGACCCGAAACTCAGGTTGACGGGAAAGCGGACCTCATGAAATCCCATTTCCATGCTCCTTACTGATTGCGTTGCCCACGCACCATTGCGCGACCGATTTCCGCGGCAATCTGGCTCTGGCTGCGGCGGAAACCCTGTATATCTGGCGTGGCGATGTTGACCGTCACATTGACGGGCCTTCCGCCCCCCGCGCTGCGCACACCAAGACGGCCATCGGCCCCGCGCGCCAGCGGCATGATCGCCTCCGGGCCGGCCTCTCCCATCAGACCTGCCGCCCCGCGCAGCGGAAAATAGGTCGCCTGGCTGATGACCCCGCCCCGCGCGAACGGAATCACGCGCCCCTGTGTAAAGGCTCCGCCCTTCCCGAACGGCATCGCGGCGTCGACCAATGCTTCGACCCCTCCCGCAACCAGCCCGCCAAGATGATTCTGCACAGGCCGCATCGCGGCGGAATAGGCAGCATTTGCAATGGACCGCCCCAGGTCCCGCAACGTATCCGAAAAGCGTGCTCCATCGAATACCAACCTGTCGAAGGCGCCCCGCAACCCCCGCCCGATGGCCCGCGACAGCCCGGATATATCGCCCTGCGCCATGGTCAGGCTCTCACGCATCGACACCAGTTCCGCATTGAACGCCGCCGCCACATCGCGGGAGCCGTCAAGCGTTTCCTCCAGCGCCGCAAGGGCGTCTTCCATGTCTTCCATGTCCTACTCCTCATGCTTGTCGGGGAACGTACGCGACAACTCCTCCAGCCGGGTGCGCCCCATGGGGGCCGTGCCATGCCCCACGCCCAGCATCAGCATCAGTTCCGCCGGGGTCAGCGCCCAGAACCGCGCGGGCGGCAAAGCCAGCCCACGCAACCCCGCCCGCATCAGCGCCGGCCAGTCAAAGCCCATCGCTCTGCTCCGGCACCGTGAATGCCAGCGCCAGCAACCGCGCCGCGACGCGCGCGGCCTCCATCGGGCCGCCGCCGATTTCCGCCCGGGCCAGATCCGATGCCGTCCCCAACCAGCCGCCGCCCCTAAGACCAGCCAGCAAGAGCGCCATGATGTCCCGTGTCGAAAACTGCCCGACCTCGAAACGTTCGATCAGCGCCACGAGGTTCCGGGCCTCCAGCGCCGCCTCAAGCTCCGCCAACGCGCCCAGCGTCAGCTTCAACACGCAGCGCCGGCCATCGACCACCAGCGCCACCTCTCCGGCCCACGGATTTGCCATCACAGCGCCGTAAAACTCAACGCCCCGGCCGACGCGAGCGACATTTCATAGGTCGCCTCACCGTTATGGGTGCCAGCATATTCGATGGCGCTCACCTGGAACGGCCCCTGCACGATACCGAAACCGGGGATGATCACCTGAAACTGCGGCGTTTCCCCATCGAAAAAGATCTGGCGCGCCCGCTCATCCGTATCCGCATCCCGGAACACGCCCGAGCCGGAGACCGAAGCCGATTTCACCCCCGCCCCGGCCAGCAGTTCGCGCCACCCGCCGGAAGAGTCGAGGCTTGTCACATCCACGGCCTCGGCATTGAACCCGATGCGCGTCGCCCGCAGCCCCGCAATGATCTGAAACTGACCATCACCGGTCAGATCAAGTTTGATCAGCAAATCCTTGCCGTTTTGTACCGTCATGTCAGTTCTCCGCTTTGATGATTCATTCTTCCGATACCCGTGCGCCAAAGCGCAGGTCGATCCGGCGCAGGCTGCCTTCCCGCCGGGCGATGGCGCGCTCGAACCGAAACGCCACCAGGTGCCCGCACTCCAGGATCAGTGCTGCCTCCAACAGCGCCTTTGAAACCGCTTCCGCCACCAGCTTGGCCCGCCGAAACCCCGCCGCATCGGACATCACCGATACGCTCAGCCGGTGCATCGCCCCGCGTCCCGTGGCATCGGACGCGTCGCGCACCTCTTCGGGACCAAGGGTCACATAAGTCCCCGGCACAGCCCCGGAAGGCGCGGCATCGAACACCGCCTCGCCGATCAACCCGGCAAGGGTGGGATTCGTACTCAGCCGGTTGTAAACCGCCTCCTGTAAAGCCGCCGAATGCGCATAGCTCATGCGGCCCCCTCCTCTTCGGCATGACAGGTCAGATAGCGGCCCTTTGCATCGGTTTCGGCCACGGCGAGAATACGGAACACCCGTACCCCCTCCCGCAACCGCTGCCCCGGCTCCGGGCGGGACGGCGCCCCCACCGGCGCTGCCCGCACGATGATCCGACAAGACACGCGGCTGATCGTCAGTTCCCCCGCCATGCGGCTGCCGCCGGCTTGAGGGATCAGTTCCGCCCAGAGATTTCCCAGAATTTCCCAAACCACTGCATATCCGCCCGCACCATCGGGCACCTGCCGCAAACGCTCCAGTGAAAAGCGGCGACTCAGAACGGGGGGGGTCATGGCATCCCTCCCAGAACACGTACCGTTCGCCAACGCTCGATCAGTGCCATGACACCGAAAGGCATGCCGCTATCGCCCAAGAGCGCCCCATGCCGATATTCATGATAATAGGCGGACAACAACATGACCGCCTGCGCCAGGTCCGGCGGGACCTCGCCCCACTCCGCACCGAACCCGGCCTCGAACCGCATCTCGGCGCGACCGCCAAGGGGGATATGTGGCAGCGCGCCGTGTACCGCCACCAACCGGGGGCGATGGCTGTCGGGGTCCAGCCGATAGGTTGCCGGATCAACCCGCTGCGTCTGCCCGGCCCGGTCGATCACCGTTACTGCGCCGATTGCACGAACAGGCGCCACCGGCAGCGGTTGGCGCCCCGCCTCGCGCCAGGCCATCAGTGTCCATGTATAATCCCGCGCCAAAAGCACCTTGCCACAGCGCCCCTCCACCGTTGCAATCGCCGCACGCAACAGCGCCTCCAGCAAGGTGTCCTGCGCAGCGTCATCGGCAAACCCGGTCCCCAGGCGCAGGTGATCCTTGAACTGGCGTACAGGCAGCACGGCGGCAGGCACGGTGGTCTGCTCGATCAGCATCATGCGTTTTCTCCAGTCATTTTGCGAAAAAGAGCGCGCCGGGATCCGGCCCGGACATCCGGGTGCCATCCCGGCCCGGCGCGCATCGACCGCCCGAGACGAGGGCGCCGCGCCGTTCAGGCAACCGAGAATTTCAACAGCTTGATCGCCGCGAAATCGCTGACATCGCCCCCCACACGCTTGGTCGCGTAGAACAACACGTGCGGCTTGGCCGAAAACGGGTCGCGCAGCAGACGCAGGTCCGGGCGCTCGGCGACAGTGTAACCGGCCGAAAAATCTCCAAAGCCAATCGCCACGGCACCGGGGGCAATGTCAGGCATGTCCTCCGCGATCAGCACCGGATACCCCATCAGGCGTGCGGGCTCCCCGGCGGCCAGACCGTCGGACCACAGGAAACGCCCATCCGCATCCTTCATTTTGCGCACCGCCCCGGCGGTTTTGGAATTCATCACGAAGGTCGCGCCCGCACGGTACTCCGCAGCCAACGCATAAACCAGATCCAGGATTGCGTCGGCCGGCGCGGTTTCGTCGAAATCGCCGTCGGTGCCGGTGGCGATATAGCCCAGCTTGCCCCACTTCCACTCATGTTCCGGCACATGGGGATGGTTCAAAAGGCCCCTGGGCTTGTCCACGCCGTCGCCATGGAGAAAGGCCGCAGCCTCGGCGCGTACGAATTTATCGGCAATGCGCGCCGCCAGCCAGCCTTCGATATCGAAGGCGCTGTCATCCAGCAGGCGCTGGCTGGCTTTGGGCATCGCTGAAAGCTCATGCAGCGGGATGGTCACGCGTTCGATCTGGGGCGTGTCGGTCTCGACCTGCTGCGCGGTTTCGCTGGCCCATCCAGAGCCGATATCGGAATGATCCACCAACACGTCGTAGGAACTGGCCTCAACCGTCACCACCTGCGCGATCGACCGGATCGAGGCAGAGGATCTGAGCACCCCCTTGATCGTCTCGGCAGTTTGCGGATCCACCAGATAGCCCCCGTCACCCGCCACGGCGGCGCTCATGCCTTTGGTCTCGGCCGGCAGATCGCGCAGCCCGCCATCATCGCCCGAACGCAGATAAGCGGCAAAAGCCTTCTGGTGCGGTGCATCGAAATCGGCGGTACGGGACAGGGCGGGACGCCCGGAAATGGTCTTGCGGTCAAGCATGGTCAGCTTCTCTTCCTGCTCCTGAAGTTTTTGTTGAATTTTTCCCTGAAAGATTTTGAAATCGCTTAGAAAGCCGCTCAGGGCATGTTTAGCCTCGACCGCCGGAGACCCGGTGGCACAAAACCCGGTTTCGCTCATTTGGTTTGTCCTCTTCGAAAACGGCCGTACCTCAGGCGTCGGCCAATCCACGGCGGGCCCCGTTCAGGGTCTTCGCCAGTTCGCGCAGAGCCGCCTCGGCCTCACCGACCCTGGCGGAAACCCGCGCCTGCGGCAGCATCGGGAACGTCACCAGCGACACTTCCCAAAGCTCCAAATCTTCCAGTACCCGGCGGCCGGCCCCGTCGCGCCCCGCCTTTCGCGTGCGATAGCCGATCGACAGCCCGTCAATCGCCCCCGCCGCAATCAGCGCCGCCGCTTCACGCCCGCGGGCAACGTCGTTTAGCAGGCGGCCCTTGACGTAGAGCCCGTGCCCGTCCTCGCGCAGTTCATTCCACACGCCTATGGGTTGGGCCGGATCATGCTGCCAAAGCATCTTTACCCGCCGCCCGGTCCGCGCCATTGCGGCCAAAGATTTCACGTACGCACCGGGCTGAACCACATCGCCCCCCTGATCCGCCACGCCGAAAAGCGAGGCATAGCCTTCGATCACCGCGCCCTCCCCAACGGTCAAGGGCGCCTCAGGCTGGCAAAACTTGTGCTCCAACCCGGTTTCCATTGCCTTCATACTTTCCCCTTCTACTGCATCGCGGCCAGAATCTGGGCCGCCCCCTCGGCCAGCACCACGCCGACCACACCATAAACCGCCAGCCACAGGCGGCGGTCCAACTGCTCCAGACCGGCCTCAATCCGCCCCAGCCGGTAGTCGAGCGCCGCCCAGCGTTCCTGTGCGACACGCTCATTCGCGTCGATTCGGGCGTGGGCGGCCTCGAATGGGGCGTAGAGGAACCGTGATCCCGACCTCTCCGCCTGTGCGCTCATGCCGACCCCGCCCGGCGCGGCAACCCCAGTAGGGCGCGCTTTTCATCCTCGGTCAGGAAATCCGCCCCCGCGATACGCCGCCACTGTGCTTCACGCTCAACGGCCAGCGCGGGCACCTGGTCAAGATCCGGCCGCAACACCACCTGTCCCCCCGCATGCCGGGCCAGAAACTCCGACAACGCGCCCATCACCTTCGTCGCCAGAGGCAATACCGTCAGGCGATAAAACGCCCGGTTGGCCTCCTGGTAATTGGCGTAGGTTGCCTCCCCCGGAATACCCAGCAGCATCGGCGGCACACCGAAGGCCACGGCAATCTCGCGCGCGGCGGCCTCCTTGGTTTTCTGGAATTCCATGTCAGAAGGCGAAAAGCCCATCGGTTTCCAGTCCAACCCGCCTTCCAGAAGCATCGGCCGCCCCGCATTGACCGCCCCCTGATGATAAGACGCCATCTCGTCCTGCAAGCGGAGATACTGCTCCTCGGTCATGGTGCCCTGCCCGTCGGCACCACGGTAAACGATCGCCCCCGATGGCCGCGCCGCATTATCCAGAAGCGCCTTCGACCAGCGCGAAGCCGCATTGTGGACATCCACCGCAGTGGCCGCCGCCCGAAGCGGCGAAAGGCCGTAATGGTCATCTTGCGGATGAAAGTTCCTGATATGGCAGATCGACGGCACCGCGCCTGCCATATCGAACCGATGCTTGCTCGCCCCCACGGTGTAGTCATAGGCCACCGGCCAGCCATCGGCGCCGGGCACGACCTGCATCCGATCCGAGCGCAGCACATGCAGTTCCAGCGGCAGCCCCTGCCCCACGCCAACGGCCTCCAGATACGCATTGCCCGAGAGCAACAACTGACCGTAAAGCGCCTCCAGCATCTCGGCCCGCCCCTGGGCCGGGTTGGGCCGCTCCACCAACCCCAGAACCGGGTGCGTCTCATAGCGCCGCCTGGAATCCTGTAACAGAAGCGGCAGGGCGGCGGCGGCCTCCGCAATCATCTTGACCGCCCGAAACCCTACCGGATTACCGGTAAAACCGCTGCGCGTCAGCGACACCGTATCGCGCGGGGACCACGCCATGCGCCCCGCGCCGGCCCACGCAATGACCGGGCCGACGGCGCTTGCCTTGGCCTCGGGCGCGGCCCGCTTCAGGAAATTCAGTTTCATGATCTCTCCTTGTCTCTGTCCCGACACGAAAAAACCGCCCGGTGGGCGGTCTGTGCAGGAAGTTTCAGGTCTTACAGGCTGCGCACCCTTGGCCGCCGCCACCGGGCCGCCGGGGCAATCATCAGGTCATGGATCGCCCAGACAAGCGCATCCACCCGGTCCGGACTGCCGCGTCCTTCATAGCCGCGGGCAGTCATACGGCACATCTGATCCTCAAGCGCGGCCAGCCCGCGCAGATGGTACACCCGTCCCTGTTCATAAAGCGCCGCCACAGGCTCCGCCCGCACCACCTTCCCCCGCGAAGCCCGCACAGCACGGAACGAAACCAGCGGATCCACCTGCCGTACGACGCTTTCCACAAGATCCCCGCCCTGGTTCACCTCGGCCACCAACCGATCAGCCCCATGGCGCTTCGTTGCGTCTATGGCGGCTTCCGCCCACCGGACCGGGGCGACGCCCTGAAGCGATGCGTCCTCCAGCACATAGGCGCGCCAGTCTTTCGGTTCGCCTTTTGTCACCGCCCCGACCACAACGATACCACACGCATCAGAACCCTTGTGCCCGCTGACCGGCGGGTCCACCGCCACGACGACACGGTCCAGTAGCGGAACGTCCCGCACTCGCAATTTCTCCAGCCCCGCCAGCCGCCACAGCGCACCCTCCGCCTCCTCCAGAAGCACGCCGTCCAACTCCTGCCGTCCCAGGCGCGTCCCGGCATAACGGGCCCGCACTTCCTCAAGAAACGAATCCGCGAGGTTCGCGCGATTTGCCTCGGTCGGGGCGTGAGTCACCACCGTGGACGGATTGGCCAGAAGAGACCGCAATACCCCGACATTGCGGGGCGTTGTGGTTATACACTGGCGCGGCGCGGGGCCAAGGCGCAGACCGAACTGAAGCATGTCCCAGGTTTCCTCCGCCCGCTTCCATTTTGCCAGTTCATCCGCCCAGGCCGCATCAAACTGGGGTCCGCGCAGACTTTCCGGATCATGGGCGGAAAAAACCTGCGCCACTGCCCCGTTCGGCCAGACCAGCCGCTTGCGCGTTGCCTCCCATTTCGGACGGCGGTCCGGAGGCGAACAGGCCAGAAGCCCGCTCTCACCAAACACCATGACCTCACGCACCTGGTCGACGGTTTCGCCCACCAGTGCCACACGACGCGCCCGGCCCATGTCCAGCGGACGCGCGCCTTCTACCTGCGCGCGCACCCATTCGGCCCCGGCACGGGTCTTGCCCGCCCCGCGCCCCCCCATGACCACCCAGCTTCGCCATGCGCCTTCGGGCGGCATCTGGTGGGGCAAAGCCCAAAACTCGAACAAATAGGGCAGCGACAGCAACGCACCCTCACTCAGGCTCTCCAGAAATGCCGCCCGGATCCCGGACGGCGCGCACGCGATCCAGTCTGCGCCCGATTTCAGCACGGGCCTCATCAAGGTCGAGCGCATAATCATGGGCGATTCCGGTTTCCGATCTGAGACGCTTTTCAACTCGAACCCTTTCGTCGAATGCGGTCTGGGCCGCTTTTCCAAGATCGCTCAGGGCGCCTTTCAGTTCCCGCGCGCGGTCTGACCGGCCCGCCTGAACGTCTGCGATGATGTCGTGAAGGGCGCGAATGGTGCGCCTGTAATGCTCCTCGGCCTCCTCAAGCACAGCCTGAGCAGCCATATCCCCCCCCGGGGCAGCCAGTATTGTCATTGATAATGCCCACTCTTGCGGTGAAAGCCGGACAAAACAAAAGCGGCGCCGGACTTCCCCGTGCCGCTTACCTACTTTTCTCAGCTTGACACAACTTATACCCTGAAGCGTTCGCGAAGTCAAGAGCTATCTTTATGGTTGCAGGCTTCAGTTTGCGTTACGGTCGGCCTCTATCTGACGCCAGCGGCGGACATTGGCGTTATGTTCATCAAGCGTTTTGGCAAAAACATGCCCGCCCGTCCCATCGGCAACAAAGAACAGAAAGTCCGTGTCCTCAGGGTTCAGCGCAGCCGCGACAGAGGCGCCGCCCGGGTTGGCGATCGGCGTTGGGGGAAGCCCTTCAATGACATAGGTGTTCCAGGGGGTGGCGCGCCGCAACTCGCTCTGGCGCAGGCCGCGCCCCAGGGCGCCCTGCCCCTTGGTGATGCCGTAGATCACCGTCGGATCGGTCTGCAACCGCATCCCCTGCCGCAGCCGGTTGACAAAAACACTCGCAACCCTGCGCCGCTCTTCGGGGATCCCGGTTTCCTTCTCAATGATCGAGGCCAGTACCAACGCCTCCTCAGGCGTCTTCAGCGGCAGCCCCTCGGCCCGCGCCGCCCATGCCTTCTCAAGAACCGTTACCTGCCGGGCCTGCATTTCGTCCAGCAACGCCGCGCGGCCGACCCCCGGCCTGACTTCATAGCTGTCGGGGGCCAACCCCCCCTCGTCAGGCACCTGTTCAACCTCACCCTCCAGAAAAGCGGCGGCCTTCAGCTCCTCGACCACCTGCCAGCTTGTCACCCCCTCGGCCAACGTTACCCGAAAACGGGTATCCGGACTGGCGGCGATATCCTCATAAGCCCCGGGCACCTCCCCCGACGGATCGAAAGCAATAACCTCCCGGTACTGGCCTGTGGCGGGGTCGATTTCACGCACCTGCACCTCGGCATTGAGAACGCCAATCCGAAAATTCACCTCCGTCCCGCAGGTCGAACGCCCGTCACGGGTGACGATCTCTGCGATTTCCGCCATCGACGCCCCTGCCGGAACAAGAAAGCTGCCGGCCTTCAGCCTGGCGGAAATCCCGGCATATTCCGTACCGAGCCGGTAGATATGGGCACTCCTGACCGCGCCCTGGGCCTCAAGCTGACGCGACAGACGATTCATGCTCGCCCCGCGTTCCACTTTCAGGCAGATCGGGGCCTCCAGCGGCCCCGGCCCGTTATATTGCCGTTTTCCCCACAGCACGACGCCCGCAATGCAAAACAGAACAACCACGAGCACCGTCAGCGCGGTGGAGGCAACGGCGCGCCACATCAGTCCGCCACCCGGCGCATGACAAGCGATGCGTTGGTTCCGCCAAACCCGAAAGAGTTCGACAGAACAATATCGATCTTGCGCCTGACAGGGGCCTTGGCGGCCAGGTCCAGCCGTGCCCAGTCCGGCGGGGTGTCAAGGTTCAGCGTCGCCGGGGCCACCTGATCGCGCAGGGCGAGGATGCAGAAGATCGCCTCCACAGCGCCGGCCGCGCCCAGCAGATGCCCGACCGAGGACTTGGTGGAGGACATCGTCGCCGTCTTCACCGCATCGCCCAGCAGACGCTCGACCGCCCCAAGCTCAACCGTGTCGGCCATGGTAGAGGTGCCGTGGGCGTTGATGTAATCCACGTCCGCAGGCGTCAGCCCAGCATTTTTCAGCGCCGCGCTCATGGAGCGGAACCCACCGTCTCCATCCTCTGCGGGGGCGGTGATGTGATAGGCATCGCCTGAAAGGCCATACCCCACGACCTCTGCATATATCTTCGCTCCGCGTGCCCGGGCGTGGTCGTATTCCTCAAGAATGACAACCCCCGCACCTTCCCCCATGACAAAGCCGTCGCGGTCTTCATCCCAGGGACGGCTGGCCGATTGCGGGTCGTCCCCACGCCTGGTCGACAGCGCCTTGCAAGCGTTGAACCCGGCGACGCCAATTTCACAAAGCGGGCTTTCCGCCCCCCCCGCAACCATCACATCCGCATCGCCCAGGGCGATCAGCCGTGCGGCATCGCCTATGGCATGGGCCCCGGTTGAACACGCGGTCACAACCGCGTGGTTCGGCCCCTTGAACCCGAAACGGATCGACACCTGCCCGGAAACGAGATTGATCAGCGCACCGGGAATGAAAAACGGAGAGACCCGGCGCGGGCCACGCTCCTTCAGAACCACGGCGGTCTCGGCGATGGACTGCAACCCCCCGATGCCGGAACCGATCATCACGCCGGTGCGTTCACGGCCTTCATCGTCTTGCGGTTCCCAACCGGAATCCTTCACCGCCTGGGTTGCGGCCGCCATGCCGTAAAGGATGAAATCGTCGACCTTCCGCCGCTCTTTCGCGTCCATCCAGTCATCGGGGTTGAAGCTCCCCCCGCGCCCGTCCCCAAACGGGATCTCCGCGGCATAGGTCGTTGCCAGCCGGGAGGCATCGAACCGGGTAATCGGACCGATCCCCGACTGCCCGTCCAGAAGACGTTTCCAGGTTTCCTCCACACCGCAGGCCAGGGGGGACACCATGCCCAACCCGGTCACAACCACTCGACGCATCAGATACTCCTCACTGCCTCGCCCGAATTTGGCCCGTGATAGATACAGCGGTTTTTGCAATCGGAGCAAGGGCGGCGCTTCGGCGCGGGCGGAATCGTTCCGCTCCGGGATCGCGCTATTGCCATTGATCAGGGGATTTTTAGCTGTAAATAAAAATATATTCTAAAGTCATCTTTTATATGAAAGGCCCCATCGTGACTGACAAGAAATCCGTTTCAAGAGAACTCCCCGTGCCTTCGGGGCGGCTGACACGTCTGGCCCGGTTCGGCGGGCTGGCTTCGGGCATTGCCGGACGGGCGGCGATTCAGGGCGCGCGCAACATCGCCCAGGGCAAACGCCCCGCCGCGAAGGAACTGCTGCTAACCCCCGCGAACGCGCGCCGGATGGCTGAGCAACTGGCCCAGATGCGCGGCGCCGCAATGAAGGTCGGTCAGCTCATTTCCATGGATGCGGGCGATATGCTTCCCCCCGAACTGGCCGATATCATGGGCCGCCTGCGCGCGGACGCCCATTACATGCCGGGCGGTCAGCTGAAGAAAGTCCTGAACGCGAACTGGGGGGAAAACTGGCTGAAACGTTTCGAAAAATTCAATGCCCGCCCCATCGCCGCGGCCTCGATCGGGCAGGTGCACCGGGCACGAACGAAAGACGGGCACGACCTTGCCATAAAGGTGCAGTATCCGGGCGTACGCAAAAGTATCGACAGTGACGTGAATAACGTCGCCTCGCTGATGCGCCTGTCCGGGGCGCTGCCCAAATCGCTGGACATCGCCCCAATGCTGGATGAGGCCAAACGCCAGCTCCATGAAGAGGCCGACTACGAACGAGAAAGCCGCTATCTTACCCGCTTCGCCACGCTGCTGCGCGACGACCCATCCCTTGCCGTCCCCGACCTGCACGAAAACCTGACCACAACCGATGTCCTGGCCATGACCTATCTTGACGGCATGCCGGTGGACAGCCTCACCTCTGCCCCCCAGCAAGAGCGCGACCGGGTTACCGAACTTCTGATCGACCTTCTCTTCCGGGAGTTGTTCGAGTTTCGCCTGATGCAAACCGACCCGAACTTCGCCAACTACCGCTATGACCCGCATACCGGCCGCATCATCTTGCTTGATTTCGGCGCCTCGCGCGAATTTACTCCGCAAACCGTGACCGCCTTCCGCCGGCTGATGGCCGCCGGGCTAGCCCGCGACCGCGCCGCCATTCGCAATGCCATTGTGGATATCGGCTTCTTCGATGAGCACACGAAAAACCACAATCAGGAGGCGATTATAGATATGTTCGAGCTGTCGATGACCCCCCTTCACCGCCCTGGAAAATTCGATTTCGCCGAGACGGACATCGCCCTGCGCATGCGCGACGCAGCCATGAAGCTGGGCGCAGACCGGGATTTCTGGCACATCCCACCGATGGAAACCCTGTTCATGCAGCGCAAGTTCGGCGGGATCTACCTTCTGGCAACGCGGCTGAAAGCCCGCGTTGACTTGCGAGCACTTCTGGAAAAAAACCTCACCCACGCATGGACTGCCCGCTGATACTAACCTAGAATGATTTTGGTAACTTTGACTTGGATCTGCTGACGGATCTCAGGGAATAGAAGATGCCAACGTATTCTATAATTGGATACAATACGACCGCCCTGACCATTACCGGGGGCAGCATTTCGCTTTCTACCAGCTACAACCCTGCCACGGACAGGCGTATCTTCGATATCGACGACGGCGCCGGCGGCAGGATTATCGGCGGTCGCCCCGATTTTGGATTACGCCTCGACGGGGACCGTTACCGGGACGAAACCGGCGATGATTTTACCCAGACCGGCGTTGTCACCAGCCTGGACGGAACCACAACCTATGCCAGCGGCAACCTCTATGCCGAGAGCGTCTATTTCCTGTCAAAGCCCGGTGGCGGGACTATATCGGTCTACCTCATAGAGGTTGACGGGGTTTTTGTCGGCTACCTGACAAGCGAACCCCTGCAAGCCGGGGTCACCTATGCCTTCACGCTTAGCAATGTCGACCCGTCAAATGCGCCCTTATACGACTCTCTCAACAAGATCCCCTGTTTTGTTGAGGGCACTGCGATCCTCACTCCGGACGGGGAAAAACGGATCGAAACCCTGAAAAGCGGGGATACCGTCCTCAGCAACCGGGGGGAGCCGCTCTGCCTGCGCTGGATCGGCGGGCGCACCGTGTATTTCAATCGCGAAATGGCCGATCTGCGGCCGATCCGCTTCCAGGCCCATGCGCTTGGCCCCTGCTTGCCGGTACGCGATACGCGTGTCTCCCCCAATCACCGGATGCTGGTGCGCTCCCCCGTGGCGCAACTGCTTTTCGGGCACGCGGAAACGTTGATCCCGGCGAAATTCCTGACCAGCCTGCCTGGCGTTTACCAGGAAAGCTCCCTGCTGCCGAAAGTGACCTACTGGCACATGCTGTTCGACGGGCACCGGATCGTGGTGGCGGACGGGGTGGAAAGCGAAAGCCTCTTTCCCGGCGATCTGGCGCTGCAAGGACTCGCCTGTGAAACGCGCGACGAAATCCTGACCCTGTTCCCGGAACTGGGCAATCTTGCGCCGGTACGGCATTTCAAAAGCACCGCGCATCAGGTTCTGACCCGGTCCGAGGCCGAACTGCTGGTCCGACAACTGTGCCAAACCCTTGCGTTCAAGAAAGCGGCATGAAAAACGGCGCCCAAAAGGGCGCCGTTTTTAAATTCTTACGATCAGGCTCAGGCTGCGTCGGTGATAAACTTGACCGCATCGCCGAAGGTCTGGATGGTTTCAGCGGCATCATCCGGAATCTCGATACCGAACTCTTCCTCGAACGCCATGACCAGTTCCACGGTGTCCAGGCTGTCCGCACCCAGATCATCGATGAAGGACGCGTTCTCGGAAACCTTGTCCTCTTCCACGCCCAGATGCTCGACAACGATCTTCTTTACGCGATCAGCGATGTCGCTCATGTTACTTCCTCACATATCCTCGGGGTCCGTGCCCGTTTCTTGCTGTTGGCCCTTCGGGCCGCTCCAAGCCCGCAGATCGCGGGGTATTTCCAAGCGCGGGAGTAACCCCGGCAGATTCTGCGCCGCTAATAGCATATCGTTCCCACAAGGCAAACGCTTTACGTTCATATGCGACAGAGGCGCGGTTTGAACTACAGCATCGCCATCCCACCGTTGACGTGCACTGTTTCCCCGGTGACATAGGCGGCCTCGGCGCTGGCCAGGTACACCACGGCTGCGGCGATTTCCTCGGCCTGCCCCATGCGGCCCATCGGCACCGATGTCAGCAGAGCGGCCTTCTGATCGTCGTTCAGCTTGTCGGTCATGGCAGTGGTGATAAAACCGGGCGCCACGCAGTTCACGGTGATTCCCCGGCTGGCGACTTCGGCGGCCAGGCTTTTCGACAGCCCCACCAGCCCGGCCTTGGCGGCGGCATAATTGCACTGCCCCGGATTGCCCCTCGTCCCGACGATGGAGCTGATATTCACGATCCGCCCCCAGCGCGCCTTCATCATGCCGCGCAGAACCCCCCGGCACAGGCGCATCTGGGCGGTCAGGTTGATGTCAAGAACATCCTGCCAATCAGCATCCGCCATGCGCATCAGCAGCCCGTCGCGGGTGATCCCGGCGTTATTCACCAGAATATCCAGGCGGCCCATCGCTGCAATGGCAGCTTTGGGCAGGGCCTCGACGGCATCCTTGTCGGACAGGTCGCAAGGCAACACGTGGGCACGCTCACCCAGATCGGCGGCCAGCGCCTCCAGAGGGCCGGTCCGGGTGCCCGAAAGCCCCACAACAGCACCCTGCCCATGAAGCGCGCGCGCGATCGCCCCGCCAATTCCCCCCGAAGCGCCGGTAACCAGCGCGGTTTTTCCATTCAGGTCAAACATTTGCTTCCTTCACTTGGTGCTTTCGACGGCAGTTGTGACATCCTCCGGCGTCCCGACGCTACGGGTCGCGGCAGAACGCTCGATCCGGCGGATCATCCCGGAAAGCGCCTTTCCCGCACCGATCTCCCAGAACTCGTCAACGCCCTGCGCGGACATCCAGGCAACGGACTCGCGCCAGCGGACAGCGCCGGTGACCTGCTCCACAAGAAGGCTGCGGATGCGCGCCGGGTCGGTGTTGGCCTCGGCCAGCACATTCGCCACGACCGGCACGCGGGGGGCGGCGATCCCGACCCCTTCCAGCGCCCCGGCCATCGCCTCCGCCGCCGGCGCCATCAGAACACAGTGGAACGGCGCGGATACCGGCAGCAGCACCGCACGCCTGGCCCCGGCCTCCTTGGCCAGTTCCACGGCACGCTCCACGGCGGCCTTGTGCCCGGACACGACCACCTGCCCCGGATCATTGTCATTGGCGGCCTGGCAGACCTGCCCGGTGACCTTTGCGGCGGCCTGCGCCACGGCCTGCGCCCCGGCCACGTCCAGCCCCAGCAGCGCCGCCATTGCGCCCTCCCCAACCGGCACGGCCTGTTGCATCGCCAACCCGCGCAGCCGCAATAGCCGTGCCGTGTCAGCCACGGACAGCGCCCCGGCGGCGCACAGGGCCGAGTATTCGCCCAGCGAATGCCCCGCCACGAAAGACGCCGCCTCAACCCCCAACCCCTCGGCCTCCAGGGCCGCCATCGCCGCCAGGGATGTCGCCATCAGCGCGGGCTGGGCATTCTGCGTCAGGGTCAGATCTTCGGCCTGCCCTTCCCAGATCAGCGCGCTGAGCTTTTCGCCCAGGGCCTCATCCACCTCGTCAAACACGTGTTGCGCGGCCGGGTAGGCCTGCGCCAGCGCCTTTCCCATGCCGATGGTCTGCGCCCCCTGGCCGGGGAATACGAATGCTCGGGTCATGGTGCCCCCTTTGGTCAAATTTGCCTTGGTCTATCCCCTTGCCCGCGGCTTCACAAGAGAGGGACAGGCGCCCCGACCCGCGCCAGATAGTCCACGGCAAGGGTGTCCTCGACCTCCGCGGCCTCGATATTGGCAACGTTGCGCCACACGCGTGCGGCGTGGCGGGCAGCCTCGACGCTGCGGTTCGATCCGCGCGCGATTTTCGCGGCCAGTTCCCGCCCGGAGCGGGTGTAATAGTGGTTCAACTGGATACGTTCCACCGAATAAAACCCCCGCGTTGCACGCGCCCTGAGGGAAAACCGCTCCCCCCGGTCGTTCCAGGTGTCGCTGTTGCCGTCGGTCTGGAAATCGTGCACCTTCACCGCCGTCACCCGGACCGGATCGAAGACAACCTTGAAATTCGTCACCCCGCGCGCACCGCTTATCGGATCGGCGGCGCGGCGGGTGTAGTTTTCAAGAACCCCGCCCGCAGGCGGCCCGTCATGCCCATTGCGCCCGAAATTGTGCCAGGGCAATGAAATCTGCGGACAATGCTCCAGCCCGGCCAGCGCCGCAGGCAGGTCCGGCCCGGTGACGGGCACGAGAAACTCATCGGCATCCACACAGGCCATCCAGCGGAACCGCGCCCCGAAATTCGCCACCGCATGGGCATAGGCAAGGATCTGGTTGTGAATTTCCTGCCCCGTTGCGGCCTCCCGCAACTTTTGTGCCCAGGGAACGACCGTGAGCGCGCCCCCCAGCACCCGGCGCAGTTCCGCCACCGTGCCATCGCTACAGCCATTGTCATAGGCGATGACATGGGCCGCCCCCGCCAGCTTGTGAAACGCCGCCCATTCGCCGATGTGGCGCGCCTCGTCGCGCACGATCAGCACCAGCGCCAGCCCCGCGCGCCCGGCCTGAGGCGCGGGTGGTTCCAGCGTCAGCCGGGTAACGGGGGATCGGAAAAAGAGCCTTCGCATCGGGTGCCCCTGTTGCCTTTTCCCCCTGCATATCCCGCCCGCGCCGCACAGACCAGAGCAGCGCTTGCATCGCCCTGCGGGATGTGTATAAGCAGCCCATCCTTCCGCACGATCGCAACCCGGTGCAGCCTCTCGTGGACGGGCCGCGGAAGGAAAACCGTCCTATGAAGTGCACCCGCAACAGAACTGGAGCTCACATGCCGCTTTACGAGCATGTCTTCATCGCGCGCCAGGACCTTTCCAACGCGCAGGCCGAAAGTCTTGTCGAACATTTTTCCACCGTACTGGCGGATAACGGCGGCAAAGTCGTCGACAGCGAGTACTGGGGCGTCAAGACGATGGCCTACAAGATCAACAAGAACCGCAAGGGCCACTATGCATTCCTGCGCTCCGACGCCCCCGCCCCTGCCGTGCAGGAGATGGAGCGTCTGATGCGTCTGCATGACGATGTGATGCGCGTGCTGACCATCAAGGTCGACACCCACGAAGAAGGCCCGTCGGTTCAGATGCAAAAGCGTGACGAACGTGAAAACCGCCGCCGCTGATCAGCCCAGGAAAGGAACCCAACCCATGGCCGCCAAACCGTTTTTCCGCCGCCGCAAGGTCTGCCCCTTCTCGGGCGACAACGCCCCCGGGATCGACTACAAGGATACGCGCCTGCTGCAACGTTACATTTCCGAGCGCGGCAAGATCGTGCCCAGCCGTATCACCGCCGTGTCGGCGAAAAAGCAGCGTGAACTGTCCCGCGCCATCAAGCGCGCGCGCTTTCTTGCCCTGCTGCCCTACGCCGTGAAGTAAGGAGAGCCCCCATGCAAGTCATCCTTCTGGAACGCGTGGCCAAGCTGGGCCAGATGGGCGAAGTGGTCTCCGTCAAGGACGGCTACGCCCGCAACTTCCTGCTGCCCCAGGGCAAGGCCCTGCGCGCCAACGAATCCAATATCGCCCGCTTCGAGGCCGAGAAGTCCCAGCTGGAAGCGCGCAACCTCGAAACCCGCAAGGAAGCCGAGGCCCTGGCCAAAAAGCTGAACGGCGAACAGTTCGTCGTGATTCGCTCTGCCTCCGATTCCGGCGCGCTCTATGGTTCCGTCACCACCCGTGACATTGCCGACGCCGCTACCGAAGCCGGCTTCTCGGTCGACCGCAAGCAGGTCGTTCTGAACACTCCGATCAAGGAACTGGGGCTGCATGACGTGACCGTCACCCTGCACCCCGAGGTCGAAGTGACCGTTCAGGTGAACGTTGCCCGCTCGACCGAAGAGGCTGAGCTGCAAGCCTCCGGCAAGTCGATCCAGGAACTCGCCGCCGAGGCCGACGCCGAAGCCGAATTCGAGATTTCGGAACTGTTCGACGACATCGGCGGAGCCGCATCCGACGACGACACCCCCGAGCAAACGGAAAACAAAGACGAGGCCTGAGCGGCCCCGCCGAAAGTTGCGAAAGCCGCCCCCTCTCAGGGGCGGTTTTTTCTTTGCCAGTGCTCGAGATAGTCGGTCTGGTAAGCACCCTGTGGCGCTTGCCCCGACGGTCTGGTCTTTCGTACCGCATAATCCAGCATGATCGGGGTTGAAGGGATATCCCCAAGAAGGCGCGGACGCTTTCCGGTCACATTCGGGTTGCTCGTTCTAACGGCCTTCTCCGCATGGGCCGGGCGGATGGGTTGCAAGCGGCATTCCAGCAACTCGTACCCCATCGATTTCTCCCAGAACCCATAAACCGTTTCGGGGCAAATCTGGAAAAATCCATGGTTGATCCAGTTGTTACAGGGGGAATGTCCAATCAGAACGCCCCCGACTTTCAGCATGCGATCTATGTTGCGATAGGCGGTCGGCAGGTCGAAAATATGCTCACAGGTGCCGCCATCGTAAATGACATCGAATTTCCCGTGCAATTGGTCGGGGACAGGTTGTGAAAGGTCCACGATGATGGATGCCCCTTCAAAATCGGAAATATCCAGGGAATCGACCTGTTCGAAGCCAAGCCTTTCAAAGAACGGCTCCGCGAAACGCTCCTCCCCCCTGTGAAAGTCTGCTTCGGTCAGATCGGGGTAATAGGTCTTGATGGTGCGCGCCAGCATCCGCGCCGAAGGCCCTTTGCGCGATCCGCCCCAACTCTGGCGCCCCAGCATCAGAAGATGCCCGGAAAGCCCGAATTCATTGACGTACTCTATGATGCGTGCGGCCAACGTATCTGGAATGCCCATTTGTTCCCCTCAACCCCAGAGGCTTTTATCTCACCCCGGCAAGAGTAGTACAACGCACGCCCGTAAACACAAGAAAAAGCCATAAAAAACCGGCCCCTCCGAAGGGGCCGGTCCGATTTCCGCGCGCGGCCTTATTCGTCTTCCAGCGCCTCGACGGCTTTTTCAAGCTCATCCTTGGAGATCTCCTTCTCGGACACCTCGGCCAGTTCGAAAATGTAATCCACGACCTTGTCCTCAAAAAGAGGCGCGCGGATTTGCTGTTGCATCTGCTGGTTTTGCTGAACGAACTGGAAGAATTGCTGTTCTTGTCCAGGGAACTGCCGCGCCTGATTCAGGATTGCCTGGGTCATCTCGCTGTCGGAGACCCCGATCTCGTTCTTGCGGCCGGTTTCCGCCAGCAGCAGACCAAGGCGCACCCGGCGTTCGGCCAGCTTGGTGTGTTCCTCGGTCGGTTCGATCTCACCGTGCTCGTGGCCTTTTTCCTCAGGGTGTTCTTCGTGCCAGAGTTGGTGAGCAATCTGTTTCGCCTCCGCCTCGACCAGAGTCGGCGGCAGGTCGAAGCCGACCATCTCATCCAGCTTGTCCAGCAACGCGCGCTTCATCACCGCGCGCGCGGCCCCCTTGTATTCCCCTTCCAGACGTTCGGAGACCTTCTTCTTCAGGTCCTCCAGGTCCTCCGCGCCGAACTGCTTGGCAAGCGCGTCGTCAATCGGGGCCGGCTTGGGGGCCTTCACGGCCTTCACGGTGCACTCGAAAGTGGCATCCTTGCCCTTCAGGTTCTCCGCACCATAATCCTGCGGGAAAGTGACGGTAACGCTCACCTCTTCCCCGGCCTTGACGCCAACCAGCTGCTCTTCGAAACCGGGGATGAAACTGTCGGAGCCCAGCACAAGCGGGTAATCCTCGGCCGAGCCGCCATCGAAAGTCTCACCGTCGACCTTGCCGACGAAGTCGATCACAACCTGATCGCCATCCTTGGCCTTGGAGCCCTTGCGGCGATCTTCGTAGTTCTGGGCCGTCCCGGCCAGACGCTCCAGTGCATCCGTGATGTCCTCCTCGGCGGCCTTGACCACAAGCTTTTCCAGCTTGATGGATTTCAGGTCGGCCTCGGGAATCTCGGGCAGCGCCTCGTAAGACATTTCGACGACCACATCATCGCCCTCTTTCCAGTCCTCGCCGGTCATCTTGACTTCGGGCTGCAACGCGGGGCGATCACCGGTCTCGTCGAAATGCTTGCTCATGGCGCCATCGACGGCTTCCTGCATGGCCTCGCCCAGAAGGCGCTGGCCGAACTGCTTTTTCAAAAGCGCCATGGGCACCTTGCCCTTGCGGAAGCCCTTCATTTCTATTCCGGGCCGTGCCTCGGCCAGTTTTTCGTTGACCTTGTCGTCCAGCTCGGCGGCAGTCACGGTGATGGTGTATCCCCGCTTCAGGCCGTCATTGAGGGTCTCGGTGACCTGCATATCTCGTCCTCTTTGTCCAACCTCGGTGCGGAGGGACCGGATCCCCCACGCCTTGCAGCGCCAGAACCTGGAATTCACGCGCACCCACATTTTCTGCGACTTCGCCTTGCGCCAGAACCGGACCAAAGGGACGCCCTGAAAGGCCGGGGAACGCTGCGCGTCGGTGCCAGCGGCTATCTAGGCAAAGCCACTGTCAGGGGCAAGCAAAAACACGCAAATCGCCATGGTTTCCTGCACCACGCCGGTCAGAAGGCGCGGACCAGGCGCAAAGCGATCTCGGATTCGGTGTAGGAATAGGCACGTAGGGAACTGCGCCGGTCGCGCCAGGCAACGGACACGGCCGGACGGAAACGCCCCATCACGAAGGTGTCCTCTTTCATGAGGGAGAACTGCACGCCGATCTCGGTCTCGCGACGCGGGGCCGCAAAACCGGGCGAGGCCCCCCGCTGCAGAAAATGCTCGGCAAAAGCGCTTGTGGCCAGGGTAAGGCCTGCATCCACCGAAGCCTCGTGGGAAAGTGTCATCCTCACGGAATCGTACCCGTGATCCTCCCGGTCCGCCGCCCGGCTTTCCACCTTCAACGACACATCGAAGACCCCGTGTCCGGCAAAGGTCCTGCTGGCAAAAATCCGCGATCTGGCCAGCATGCCGTCGGCCCCGCCGATCCGGCGGTGATCCGCCTGCAACACCGTCAGGGATGCACCATAAGCCCCGCCCGCGCCCGTGCGCGCGTGCCAGGAGAACGCCGGGCCAAACTGCACTTCCTGCAGCCTTTCGCCTTCGAAATCCGCAGCCATGCGGCCTTCTGCCTCCCAGTATGCGCGGGGGGCGCTCCGGCGCAATCCAAAGGCGACCTGCGCCCCGGCCTCATCGTATCTTCGCCCCTTGGTGTCGAAAACCATGGCGCTGCCGCGCAGATACGGGCCCGGTCGTCGGCCCTGTCCCCATTGGCGACGTCCCGAGACGGTGATTTCGATCCCGCGTGCAGGCAGCGCCTCACGGGTCATACGCAGCGGGAATTTCGTGCAATCCCACCCCGGCCAATCGGGGCAGATAGCATCGGTCTTGTAAGACCGCCCAGCCCCCTCGGGGGCACGGATGACAAAAGACATGGACGTCGTCATGCCCCGCCGTTCGTCGATGCGGCGCAAAAACCGCATGACATTGCGGCGCACGGGCGGCGGAATATCGCCCGAGAGAACCTTCAGGAACTCTGTCCGCGCCTGATCGAAGTCGCGTGCCAGAAACAGTGCCCGCCCAAGTTCAAGCCGCACCCGCACCAAAGAAGGGTTCGCGGCCAGAATCCGGCGCAAAACCAGGGCCGCCCCTCCTGGGTTCCCGCCCGCCATATCCTGCAAGGCATGCATGAAAGCCCGGTTGATATCCCGCGACGTGGCGGCCCCGGACGGCGTGGCAAGACCGATGACCAGAAGCCCGGCCATCAGCAGTTTTCGGATCGCGGACAGCGGCCTTATTTCCTGATCTCGCCCCCCTGCGCGGCCCCAAAGGTCCCCGCATAGCTGTTGCCGCCCCCCTCGGCGGTGAAGGTCCCACCGACTTCCTCCGCATTCGGACCGAAGAAATAGCCGCTCATGTCACCTGAAATGATATCCCCCTTGACGGTCCCGGCAAACCCGCCGCCAGACACGGTGCCCACCGCAGTGAAATCGACATCGGAGGCATCGCTTTCGACCTCCGTGTTCAGGTTGACTTTCGCGGTGTTGTAAGAGTGCACCTCAAGGGTGGAGAAATCGGTCTCCACATGCACATCGGAGGCCGTCATGTACGGTTTGCCATCGGCGGCCTTCAGCACGCCGACGCTTGTCCCCCTGTACTCCGCGTTGCCCGATCTCGGCACCTGCGCAGAGCGCATCCCGGTCGAGGCGACGCCGACCGTCCCGCTGCCGGTGCCGTAGCCGGTCAGCCACGCGCCAAACACCTGGTATTCAAGCTCACCATCCGCGCCCCCCGACAGCGCCGCGAGGGTTTTGCCCTCCGCATCCATGGCGACGATGGAATAATCGAGAGCCTCCAGTTCATCCCCCTGTGCGGCATCGAACACGATCTTCTCATCGCCGGAAGAAATCTCCACGCGGCGCGGCTCCTCATTCCCGTGCGTCAGGCGAATCCGCGTCTCCAGCGGCGCCGAAATGTCTGAAATCTCGATATTGTCGAAGTCCGTCCCGCTGGCGGTATAATTCACACGGCGTGCTTCCCCCGGAACGGCAACGGTTCCATTCGCGGGAATTTTCGAAATGCCTTCAAACGCACGGTCGGCAGAGCCACCACCGCCACCGCCGCCGCACCCGGCCAGAACCAATGCAATGCCAGAAATCAACATTCCATGTTTCATCAGTCGCTCTCCTTCTGGTTGCGCATATCAGAAACCGCAGGACCGGATCATGTCGATGCGACACAAGAGAGCAAAAATTTGTTTTTATTGGGTTAATTAAAGTTTTAGCCCCCCGCGTAAACGATAAGCTCCGGCAAATCCGTCAGCGGAACGCCCAACACGCGCAATGCCGGCAGCGACACCTGCGACCCGGCCCCGGCCGGTGCCTTCAGAGGCCGCAACTCCACCTGTACAGAAGCCCCGCTGGCGGGAGACTCAAGGCGCCCGGTCCGAACCGTATCGACCAGCGGCGTCTTCGCCCAGAACCCCGGTTCCGCCGGATCCCCCAGGCTGGCGATCGTCGTCCCCAGCCTTTGACCCCCGCTGTCCGGCGCGGCGGCAAGGGTGCGGGCCTGAACACTGGTGGTGTCGAACTGCTCAACCGTCATTGCCGTTGCCGGCGGGGCGGGCGCCGCAACCGGGCGCGGTTTGGGTGGCGGGACGGGGGCGCCAGACCCCTCCAGCGGCGCACGCGCACAACCAGCCAGAATGCTGGCCACCGCCAACAGGACGATTCCGTTACGACCCATTCCGTTACGACCCATGGCCTCCCCCGTTTTCCTGGCCCCGCCAGCCTAACCCGGCCCGTGCCCCTGGGCAACAACGCGTAAAACCACTTGCTCGTTGCAACGACCCCTCTTAACTTTGCGCCATGATGACGCAGCCTCCGCTGATCGATCCTTTCGCCCGTGCCATCAGCTACCTGCGGGTTTCGGTGACGGACCGATGTGATTTCCGGTGCACCTATTGCATGGCCGAGGAGATGACTTTCCTGCCCAGGCGCGAACTGCTCTCGCTGGAGGAACTGGATCGTCTGTGCTCTGCCTTTGTTCGGCTGGGGGTGCGCAAACTGCGCGTGACGGGCGGGGAACCGCTGGTCCGGCGCGGCATCACGGAGTTCTTCTCCGCCATGGGCCGCCACCTGGGAACCGGGACGCTCGAGGAACTGACGCTCACGACCAACGGTTCCCAGCTGGGGCGGTTCGCGAAGGATCTGCACGCGGCAGGAGTCCGGCGGGTAAATGTCAGTCTCGACACGCTGAACGCGGAAAAGTTCGCCCGCCTCACCCGCTGGGGACGGCTCGATCGGGTCCTCAACGGAATAGATGCCGCCCGAAGTACCGGGATGCGAATCAAGATCAACGCCGTGGCCCTGAAAGGCTTCAACGAGGACGAGATTTTTTCTCTCGCCGCATGGTGCGCCGGAGAAGACATGGATCTGACCTTTATCGAGGTCATGCCGATGGGCGACATAGGCACGGAAAACCGGCTGGACCAGTACTGGCCGCTCAGCGACCTGCGGGCACGGCTGGCGGCCCGCCTGACCCTCACCGACCTGTCGGAACGCACGGGCGGCCCGGCGCGCTATGTCCGCGTGGGGGAAACCGGGCAAAAAATCGGTTTCATCACCCCGCTGACCCATAATTTCTGCGAAGGCTGTAACCGGGTCCGGCTCAGCTGCACCGGCCAGCTTTATACCTGCCTCGGGCAGGAAGGTAGTGCCGACCTGCGCGCGCCCCTGCGCGCCCGGAGCGATGATCGCGCGCTGGAACAGGCCATCCGTGCCGCCATCGCCACCAAGCCCAAAGGGCACGACTTCGATTATTCCCGCGGCATACGCGGACAGATGAGCCGCCACATGAGCCACACCGGCGGCTAAAGAAAACTCTGCGGGTCGATATCCACCGCCAACCGCAACCCGGCGGGCGGTGTGTGCGGGGCAAGCCAGTCGGCAATCGCATCTTGCAGCGGCGCCCCCTTGGTCACCTTGACCAACAGCCGCACCCGGTGCCGCCCGCGAATCCGCGCAATCGGTGCCGGCGCGGGGCCGAAGACCTGCGCGCCGATGCGGCGCAGAGGCCCGTCATGGCGCGCCAGCGCGGTGCCGAAATCAAACGCGGTCTCCGGGGCGGGCGCGGACAGGATGATCCCGGCCAGACGTCCGAAGGGGGGCATGCCCGCAGCCTTCCTCTGCCCGGCCTCAGCCCGCCAAAAACCCTCCTCGTCCCCTGTCAGGATAGCACGGATCACCGGGTGATCGGGCTGCCAGGTCTGCAACAGTGCCTGCCCCTTTTGCGCTCCGCGCCCGGCACGGCCCGCCACCTGCCGCATCAGTTGGAAGGTATGTTCCGCCGCCCGCAAATCCGACCCTTGCAACCCCAGATCCGCGTCGATCACCCCGACCAGGGTCAGTTTGGGAAAGTTATGCCCCTTGGCGACAAGCTGGGTCCCGATGATCAGATCGGCCTCGCCGGCGGCGATGGCTTCGATCTGCGCCTTCAGAGCGCGGGCGGAACCGAAAATATCCGACGACAACACCGCCAGACGCGCCTCGGGGAACAGCACGGCGGCTTCTTCGGCCAAGCGTTCCACGCCCGGCCCCAGGGCCGCCAGTTTCCCGGCCACCCCGCAGGAAGGACACGCCTCCGGCACCGGGCGGTTTTCCCCGCATTGATGGCAGACCAGCCGCTTTCTGAAACGGTGTTCGACCATGCGCGCATCGCATTGGGAGCAGCCGATCTGGTGCCCACAGGCCCGGCACACGGTAACCGGGGCATAGCCGCGCCGGTTCAGAAACAGCATCGCCTGCTGCCCGGCCCGGACACGCGCGCCCACCGCACGCTCAAGCGACGGCGAAATCCAGCGCCCCGGCGGCACCGCCTCCACCCGCATGTCGACCGCGCGCATCCGCGGCATTCCACCGGCCCCGAACCGGGCGCCAAGATTCAGCCGCGCATATTTGCCGGCCTCGGCATTCGCCCAGCTTTCCAGAGACGGCGTGGCCGACGCCAGAACCACCTGCGCCGCCCCCAGCGACGCCCGCAGCACCGCCATGTCGCGCGCGTTGTAAAGCACGCCGTCTTCCTGCTTGTAGGAACTGTCGTGTTCCTCATCCACGACGATCAGCCCAAGATCCCGAAACGGCAGGAACAGTGCCGAGCGCGCCCCCACGACCAGTTGCGCCCCCCCCTGCCCGACCATACGCCAGCAGCGGCGGCGTTCCGTCATGGTGACGCCGGAATGCCACTCCGCCGGGCGGGCGGCGAAGCGATCCTCTACCCGGGTCAGAAACTCCGCCGTCAGGGCGATTTCAGGCAGCAGGACCAAAACCTGACGGCCACGGGCAAGGCATTCGGCCACGGCTTCAAGATAAACCTCTGTCTTGCCCGACCCCGTCACCCCTTTCAAAAGCGTCGTTCCGTACGCCCCCGCACGCACCGCAGCGCGCAGAAGGCCTGCGGCGGTGGCCTGATCGGGGGCCAGCGGCTTGCCGGGACGCGCCGCATCAAGGCGCGGATACGGGCGATCGCGGGGCGTATCCTCCTCCAGCACCGTACCCGCTGTGACCAGCCCCCTGACGACCGAGGTCGATACCCCCGCCTGTGCCGAAAGCTCCCCCATCGTGACGGGCAGGCCACCATAGCCCTCCAGAACGTCCAGAACGCGGGCGCGGGCCTGCG
Source organism: Rhodovulum imhoffii (assembly GCF_003046545.1). Taxonomy (GTDB): domain Bacteria; phylum Pseudomonadota; class Alphaproteobacteria; order Rhodobacterales; family Rhodobacteraceae; genus Rhodovulum; species Rhodovulum imhoffii. The sequence goes on from NZ_QAAA01000002.1 coordinate 64,933, forward strand.
TCAAGCGTGCGGGGGCCGCCCCGCCGCGGCGATAGACCTTCTGCATCACGGGCCCTTCCGCCAACCCCGGCGCACGGGTCGCCAACCGCAGCATCGCCCAGAGCGGGGTAAGGGTATAATCCGCGGCACGAATCAGAAATGTTCGCATCGCCTCACCCATCGGGGGAAGGTCAAGCACACAGATCACGTCACGCAGGCGCGCGGGATCAAGTGCGCTCTGCCCCGCCCCCCAGACCACGCCAACGACCTTGCGCGGTCCCAGCGGAACCCGGACGAAATCCCCGGTGGCGCAGCCCCCCTCCGGCGCGCGATAGTCCAGAAGCCGGCCGATCGGCTGTGCCGTCAGGACCGCGACGGGCTTGCCCTGTTCGAACTCGGGTATCACCGGGCGGGCCTTTCCGCTTTCGGTACACGAAAGCATGCGGTATCAGGGGCGCGACAATTTGCACCAAATCGCAGGACACGCCCGATGAAATTCTTCGTTGATACCGCCGATGTGGACGCCATCGCAGAACTGGCCCAACTGGGCATGGCCGACGGCGTCACCACGAACCCCTCGCTGATCCTGAAATCCGGGCGCGACATTCTCGAGGTCACGCGTGAGATCTGCGCGCTGGTCGATGGCCCGGTCTCCGCCGAGGTCGTGGCACAAAAGGCCGACGCCATGATCGCGGAAGGCCGAAAGCTGGCGGACATCGCGGAAAACATCGCCATCAAGGTGCCGCTGACCTGGGATGGCCTGAAAGCTTGCAAGGTGCTGACCGGCGAAGGCCGCATGGTCAACGTCACGCTGTGCTTTTCGGCGGCGCAGGCGCTTTTGGCGGCCAAGGCCGGGGCGAGTTTCGTCTCTCCCTTCATCGGGCGGTTGGATGACATCAATCTGGACGGCATGGACCTGATCGCCGATATCCGCGCGATCTATGACAATTACGGGTTCGAGACGCAGATACTGGCGGCGTCGATCCGCTCGGTCAACCACATCGCGCAGGCCGCCGTCATCGGGGCGGACGTGGCCACCGCGCCGCCCGCTGTCCTCAAGGCGATGGCCTGCCACCCGCTGACCGACAAGGGCCTGGCCACCTTCATGACCGATTGGGAAAAAACGGGGCAGAAAATCCTGTGATCCTGCGTTAAACTGCAAAAAACAGGACCGAAGGTATGAGCAGGACCCCAAACTCCGATCTGCGTGCGCAGATCATCGCCAACCCCGAAACGATCCTTTCGGACCCTGACGTGATGCGCGCCCTCGTCGGGGCGAATGAACGCATGATGGGCGACAATATCGTCGATCTGCGCAGTATCGCGATGGAAAAGCTGGAAAACCGGCTGGGCCAGCTGGAACAAACCCACCAGCAGGTGATCGCGGCGGCCTACGAGAACCTCGCCGGAACCAAGCAGGTGCACCGGGCCGTCCTCCGCCTGTTGGATCCGACGGATTTCGAAAGTTTTCTTCTGACTCTCGGCAGCGACGTCAAGGACGCCCTGCGCATCAAGGCGCTGCGGCTGGTGCTGGAGACCGGCTCTGTCGAACAGGCGCACGCTCTGCGCCAGTTCCAGAACCTGCTGCTGGTGGAAAGTCCCGGTTTTATCGACTCTCTCTCCAACAACCGCCGACAGGTGAACCTGCGAATCTGTCACCCCCATGGGGACCCTCATCTCTATGGCGGCGAAGCACCGTCCATCAGATCGGAGGCGTTGTTGCGCCTCGATCTGGGGACGGGCCGGCTGCCCGGACTTCTGGTCATGGCGGCCGAAGCCCCGGAAACCTTCGCCCCGAACCAGGGAAGCGACCTTCTTGCCTTTTTCGCCGGCGTATTCGAACGCACCATGCGCCGCTGGCTGGGATGAGCCTGACCCTCACCCCCGCCCTGAGGGACGCGCTGGAAACATGGCTGGCGCAAGAAAAGGCCTTGCGCGGGGGAACGGACAATACGCTCAAGGCCTACCGCGCGGATGTGCTGCGGTTCCTGAGCTTTCTGGCCGGGCACCTGGGCGGCGCCCCCGGCCCGGCAGACCTGCGGCGGCTGGGAAAACGCGACATGCGTGCATGGATGGCCCATGAACGCGGGCGCGATCTGGGGGCGCGGTCTCTGGCGCGGGCGCTGTCGGCGGTCAAGGGGTTCTACCGCTGGCTGGCCCGGCGTGAAGGATTCGACCCGACGGCGGTGCTTTCGGTCCGCGCGCCGCGCTTCAGGCCCGGCCTGCCCCGTCCGCTGGACGAAACCGCCGCCCGCGCGGTACTGGATATTGCGGGCACACAGCATGAGACCCCCTGGGTCGCCGCGCGCGATACGGCGGTGGTGACACTCCTTTATGGCTGCGGCCTGCGTGTTTCAGAGGCACTCTCCCTGACCGGGCGTGATCATCCCCTGCCCGATACCCTGCGCATCCGCGGCAAAGGCGGAAAAGAGCGCCTGGTCCCCGTCCTTCCCGCCGCACGGGCGGCGGTGGCGGCCTATGCCCGGATCTGCCCGTACCCCCCTGCCCCGGAAGGGCCGCTGTTTCGCGGTGTGCGGGGCGGGGCGCTGAATCCGCGGCTGGTCTCCCGGCTGATGGAACGCACGCGCCTTCAGCTTGGCCTGCCAGCCAGCGCCACCCCCCACGCCCTGCGTCACAGCTTTGCCACCCACCTTCTGCGCGCGGGCGGAGACCTGCGCGCCATACAGGAACTTCTGGGCCACGCCTCGCTCTCCACAACCCAAGGCTATACCGCCGTCGATACCACCCGCCTGCGCGAAGTCTATGAGCAGGCCCACCCACAAGGCCGCGCACGGGAGTAACCCCCCTCCCACAGCGATCGCGACTGCCCCAGAAGAGGCCACGAAGCAGTGTTTCGCACTTTCCGGTCATCTTCGCGCGGCCGTGGACGATTCTCCCGTAGCCTTTGTGTGGCGACGCTTTTCCTGCCGGTCGCACAGATACGGACGGCCTGAACCGGACGGTCGGCCAGCCATCACTTCACCGCGGGGGGTGTGACCGTCAGGGGGCGAAGCCGCTCCATCGCCCGCCCGCTTGTGGTAAGGCTGCGCAACAGACCACGCAGGATAAAAACAAGGGCCGTGCGGCCCCTGTTTCAGGTCAACGCCTTGTCGCAGCGTCCGCAGGTGCCAGGATGGGCGTGGGTCCCGACATCGGGCAGGATCTTCCAGCAACGCTGGCACTTTTCACCCTCGGCCTTCTCGAAGACAACACCAACCCCCTCTGCCTCCGGCAGGCGAAAGGCTTCCTGCGGGCTGGGGTCCCCCGTCATCTGGATCGAAGACGTGATACAGATTTCCGCGAAATCCACCGTCTTGAGCGCGGCCAAAACCCCCGCATCGCGCACATGCACCACCGGGGCGGCCTCAAGGCTGGCGCCGATCACCTTCTCACGGCGCTGCACCTCCAGCGCGGCGGTCACCACGCGACGCACATGGCGCACATCGGCCCATTTCCGGGCCAGCGTTTCATCCAGCCAGTCGGCGGGCGTAGCCGGAATGTCCTGCAAATGGACGGACCCATCTTCCGACGGAAAGCGCGCCAGCCACACGTCCTCCATCGTGAAGACCAGTACAGGTGCCAGCCAGGTGGTCAGGCGGTGAAACAACAGATCCAGAACCGTGCGGGCAGCCCGCCGGTTCAAACTGTCGCTGGCGTCGCAGTAAAGTGCATCCTTGCGGATGTCGAAGTAGAAGGCCGACAGATCCACCGTGCAAAAATTGAACAGCGTCTGGAAAACCCCCTGAAAGTCATAGGCGTCGTAGCCGCTGCGCACCTTGTGGTCCAACTCCGCCAGGCGGTGCAGCACCCAGCGGTCCAGTTCCGGCATGTCGGCGGGGGCGATGCGCTCTTCCTCCGAAAACCCGCTGAGGTTGCCCAGCATGAAACGCATCGTGTTGCGCAAACGGCGATAGCCGTCGGCAACGCCTTTCAGAATCTCCGGCCCGATCCGCAGGTCGGCGGTATAATCCGATTGCGCCACCCACAGCCGCAGGATATCGGCGCCGTATTCTCGGGTCACATCCTCCGGCGCCACCGTGTTGCCGAGCGACTTGGACATCTTGTTGCCCTTCTCGTCCAGCGTGAACCCGTGGGTCAGCACCCCGCGATAGGGCGCGCGCCCCCTGGTGCCGCAGGCTTGCAGCATGGAAGAGTGGAACCACCCGCGGTGCTGGTCTGTCCCCTCGAGGTAAAGATCGGCGATGCCGTCTTCGGCGCCGTCGGCCCGGTCGCGCAGCACGAACGCATGGGTCGAGCCCGAATCGAACCAGACATCGAGCACATCGAAGACCTGCTCATACGCCTCTGAATCGTGCTCATTGCCAAGAAAGCGTTCCTTCGCACCGGGTTTGTACCAGGCATCCGCGCCCTCCTGCCGGAAGGCGGCAACGATGCGCGCGTTCACCGCCGCATCGCGCAGCAGGAAATCCGGGTCCGTCGGCAAGACCCCTTTCCGGACGAAGCACGTCAGCGGCACACCCCAGGCGCGCTGGCGCGACAGCACCCAGTCCGGGCGGCTTTCGATCATCGCATAAAGACGGTTGCGGCCCTTGGGCGGCGTCCACTTCACCAGCTTGTCGATGCTGGTCAGGGCGCGCTTGCGGATGGTGTCGCCATGGCGGCCCATGCCATCGTCCAGCTTGCGGTCGATGGCGGCAAACCATTGGGGGGTATTCCGGTAGATCACCGGAGCCTTGGAGCGCCAGGAATGAGGATAGGAATGCTTGATCTTGCCCCGTGCAAGAAGCCCGCCCTGCCCGGCCAGCTTGTCGATCACCGCCTTGTTGGCGTCCCCCTCCTTGCCGTTGGGACGGAGAATGCAGGCACCTCCAAAGAACGGCAGGTCGGGCCGGAAGGATCCATCGTCCATCACGTTGTAGGTGATGACCTGATCGAGCATCCCAAGGCCACGGTAGAGTTCGAATTCCTCCATCCCGTGTGACGGCGCACAATGCACGAATCCGGTGCCTTCCTCGTCGGTGACGAACCCGGCGGCGCGAAAATCGCGCGGTTCGTCCCACTCTCCGTCCGCGCCTTCGGCCCCTGCCAGCGGATGCGCGAGGGACAGGCGCGAAAGCTCCTCACAGGATACGGCGCGCACACGGCGATACATGCCCGGCTGGAGACGCGCACGGGTCATGACCTGGCCGGCCAGTTTGTCAGCCAGCAGGAAACGGTCCCCCACGCTGGCCCAGCACTCTTCGGGCGTTTCGGTCACTTCGTACAGGCCGTAGTCAAAGCTCTCCCCGAAGACCACCGCCTTGTTGGACGGAATCGTCCACGGCGTCGTCGTCCAGATGACAACGTTCGCGCCTTTCAAGTCACCGTCCGTCAGTACCGGGAATTTCACCCAGATGGTAAAGCTTTCCTTGTCCTTGTACTCCACCTCGGCCTCGGCCAGCGCGGTCTTTTCCACGGGCGACCACATCACCGGCTTGGATCCCTGATAAAGCGTACCGTTCATCAGGAATTTCAGGAATTCCTCCGCGATCACGGCCTCGGCATGATAGTCCATGGTCAGGTAGGGATCGTCCCAGTTCCCGGTGATGCCCAGGCGCTTGAATTCGGCGCGCTGGATGTCGATCCACCCTTCCGCGAAGCGGCGGCACTCCTGACGAAAATCGATGACGGGAACCGCGTCCTTGTCTTTCCCCCTGGCGCGATATTGCTCCTCGATTTTCCACTCGATCGGCAGGCCGTGGCAGTCCCAGCCCGGAACATAGCGGGAATCGCGCCCCATCATTTGCTGGCTGCGAACGATGAAATCCTTCAACACCTTGTTCAGCGCGTGGCCAATATGCAGGTGGCCGTTGGCATAGGGCGGTCCATCATGCAGGATAAAGGGCTTGCGGCCTTCCTTTTCGCGCAACCGGTCGTAGATTCCGATCTTCTCCCAACGGGCCAGCCACGCGGGCTCCCGTTTGGGCAGGCCGGCGCGCATGGGGAAATCCGTTTCGGGCAGAGTCAGGGTATCTTTGTAGTCGGGCGTCTCTGCGGACATGGGGTCTGGTCCTTGGGCAAGTCAGGCAAATGATGCGGCGGCGCGAAGGACTCGGCGCCTTTCCCCGGCGGCCCCGAAAGTCAGAGCGCCGGGCCGGTAATTCGGGAGAAAATGGCTATGAGCTGCACCATGCCCCGGCTTATAGGCGCCCTGCCCGGCCCCGTAAAGACCATCAGCGGGCCATCCAACCCTCGGCCAGAAGCGGCGCCGCGCCGGGATCAATCCGGTGGCGGTGACACAGCGCCTCCAGATAAGAGCCCGGCGCCGGCATCCCCCCCAGAACACGCGCAATATGGCGCCGCTGGTGGCCGTAGATATGTACGGAATACACGCCTGCCCCCTCGAACGCCTCTGGTGGCAGGCCGGGGGTGTGCAGCTTGTGCAGTTCCTCGATCCGCAGCGGGTAAAAGGCGGCAGGCGGCAGAGCATGGTGCGCCTCGCCCGTCTGCCTGAGAAAATGCGCGAACGCTTTCGGCCCGGCGCATCCCCAGGGCAGCGCCTCGATCCCCCAGCTTTCCCCTTGGGCGATGCGGCGGCGGGCCAGCCGGTGGGCGCGCCCCCCCCGCCACGGCTGCACGGGGTTTGGGGCGGAAACGAATGCCAGCATCGCCGCCAGCGTGGGCGACTCCGCAGGCAGGCGCATCACCCCCGTTGGGTAGGTGCCCCGGTGCGACACCCCAAAAACATGGGGGGACACAAAGGCCAGCGGACGCACGCAATAGGCATCCAGATCCGCCCATATGAACGCAGTTTGCCGAAACAGGTGTAGACGAAAGATATCGGAATAGAGCGCCACCCGATGGCGGTCGCCATCGGAAATATCGAACGGCGGGGCACAGATTTCCGCCGCCGGGCGCGTTTCGACCCCTTCGGGCACCCCTCCGACCGGCGCGGGGACATGAAGTACCACGCGATGCCCCCGATCCACGAAAGAGCGCAGGCAAAGCTGTTCCACCCAGCTCAGCCGCGGGCCAACCCAAAGACCGCCGATCACGGGCAAGGTCATGGCTGTCCCTCCGGTTTCCACGCCAGGCCTTCACCTGCGCGAACAGCACGTACGCGAAGGGGGCCTTCACGGGTCAGGCCAGTGCGCCGATCGCCCTCGGCCACCGGACAAAGGGGGGTACGTGTCCAGCTTTCACGCCGCACCGGCGGCACGCGCGCATGGGGGCGTTGCAGATCGGCGCTTTCATAAAACAGCGGCCGGCGCGGGGTGAACACCCGCAGCCCCGGCATTGCGTAAGCTGTGAAAACATCAAAGGGGCGCCCGGTTTCCAGAGACCTCCGCATCGCCGCGCGCCAGGCTTCCAGCCCCCGGTCGCTCAGGTACAGGATCGCTATCGCCCCGGCCATCGAGTAAAGGCGCAGCCAGTCCTCCCCGGCCTCGGCGGCCAGCGCAAGCCCCATGATCGCCCGATGCCCCAGGCCCGCTTCCTGCGCGACCTGTTCGGGCAGGCAGCCGAACTGGCTGACCCCGAGATAGACAATGTCCGCGTCCCAGGGCAGCGGCGGCAGGACGGCGCCCGTCAGGGCAAGATCGTCTTCCAGTACCATCAGGGGCAGGTGCGCACCCCCCGCCGTCGCGGCAAGATGGGCACGGGCGCAGCCCAGCGCATGACGGCGGGCAGGAACGCCGGGGCGAAATTCAGGTATGATGCCCATCCCCGCCAGTAAGGCCTGCATATGCGCACGCCGCGCCCCGGCCATTGGCAGGGAAATCACACGGCAGGCAACGGTGGTCAGATCGAAGGCGGTCATGTCCGGTCCGGCAAGGGCATTCGCAGACTATGGCCGGGGGGCAAAGCCCTGTCCAGTCAGGGGCGGGAAAACACCCCCGCAAGCGCCCGCTGAAGCAACGCGCTGACCGAGGGGCGTTTGCGCGACCGGAACGGCAGCGGCCGGCAGACCTCCATCGCGGCCACGCCGACCCGTGCGGTCAGCGCCCCGTTCACAACCCCTTCACCAAACCGGCGGGACACCTTCGCCAGAACGCCCCCCCCGGCGATGGACCCGATCAGGTCATCGCCAACGGCCACCGCACCGGTAGCGACGAGATGCGTCATCACCGCCCGGCCAAGCCGCAGGCTGCCGAAAAACCCCGCGCGCCCGCCGTAAATCTCCGCAATGCGCCGGATCATTCGCAGGTTCGCCGTCAGCGCCGCAGCCAGATCCGCCAATGCCAGAGGAACAAGAGCCGTCACAGCGGCAACCTGACGCGCGGCGGCCTCGATCTCCCGGGTGGCGGCGGCATCCAGAGGTGCCAGCAACTCCGCTTCGGCCAGGGACAACAGCGCATCGGCATCGAACATGTCGTCGCGCCGCTCTTCCAGGCGGTCGCGGCCCCAGCGTATATCCCCCCGCCCGGCATAAAGATCCAGCAGGCGATCCAGAACCTTGCGGGCGGCCGTCAAATCCGAAGCGGCCAGTGCCGCATCGGCTTGTTGATGCAGGTCATCCAGGCGGCGCAAGCGGGCAAAAGCAGCCATCTCGCGCAATATCAACACCAGCAGCGTCACGCCGCCCAGCGCCAGCAAGCCCAACGCCAAACCGCCCAATACGCTGCTGCGCGACAAAAGCCCGGTGACGAAATCCCAGGCGGCAATCGAGATCGCCAGCCCGAGGAGCCCCACGAATGCAGCCCAGAACAGCCGCAGAGTCCGCGAAGGCCGCCGCGCGGCCAGAAGGGCTACGGCCCGCATCGCCTGCCCGGTGGGCGGATCGTCGGGCAGATCGGGTACCGGAGGCGCGGTGGCCGGGGTTTCGGGCGTATCGGACGTTTCATCGAGATCGAACAGAACAGGCTTTCGGCTCATAGCAAACGGTCCCCGAACAGGAACTCCGCGGCACGGTCCAGGCGGATATGGGGCGGCCCTTCGCCGGGTTTGAGGGTCAGCCGGGCCGGGGCGAACCGCATGATGTTATAATCTCCGTCCAGCCAGGTTGCCGCGCCCGCGCGGGCAGGCTCCAGCAACACGGAGGGGTCCTCCGGCAACTCGCCGGGATAAAGCGCCGCCTGGCGCCCGGTCTCCAGCAAGGTGCCGCGCACACAGTCCAGCGTGTCGCCATTGTGCGGACGGGTTTCCTCAACCGTGGCGCGCAGCGCGGCGATCGACATGGCCGAGGTCTGTGCCCCGGCGAAATCCGCCCGGCGACGGGCATCGCGCATCAGGGCCTGCATGATCGCGGTCATCCGCCCGTGCTGGCTGTGGTGCAGGTGATCGGCCTTGGTGGCCGCGAACAGGATACGTTCCACCCGCTTGCCGGTCAGCAAAGAACTCAGAAACGCATTCCTCCCCGGCCGGAAGGCGCCAAGGATGTCCGTCATCGCCCGGCGAAGATCCTCGACCGCGCGCGGACCGGCATGGATCGCGCCAAGGGCATCGATCAACACCACCTGCCGGTCGATCCGGGCAAAATGGTCGCGAAAGAAAGGTTTGACGACCTCGCGCTTGTAGGCCTCATACCGCCGCTCCATCTCGCGCCAGAGGCTGCCACGCGGGGCGCTGCCCGACACCGCCGGCAGCGGCGCAAAGGTCAGCACCGGCGATCCCGCCAGATCTCCGGGCAGCAGGAAGCGGCCGGGCGAACAATCGGAAAAGCCGGCCTCCCGCGTTTGGGCCAGGTAGGCGGTAAAACTGGCGGACATGGCCTGGATCGCGGGTTCGTCCAGCGGCCGGGCGGCGTCCAGCCCGTTCAGCGCCTGCACCAACGCCGTACCGCCGGGGCGCTCGGGCATATGGGAAAGCGTGTCGGCAGACCACTCGGCATAGGATTTCTCCATCAGGCCGAGATCCAGCAACCACTCACCTGGGTAATCGACGATATCCAGATGCACCGTGCGCAGCCCGCGCACCGCCCCCAGAAGGCCTCCGGGGCGCACCTTCAGCGACAGGCGCAACTCCGATACCGCACGGGTGGATTCCGGCCAGTGGGGATCGTGGCCGGTCAGCGCGGCAAGATGCGCCTCATAGTCGAATCGGGGCACGGTGTTATCCGGCTGGGGCTGAAGATACGCCGCCTGAATCGCCCCCGAGGCGGCGGCGCGCAGTTGCGGCATGCGCCCCCTCTCCATCAGGTTGGCGACCAGCGAGGTGATGAATACGGTCTTTCCTGCCCGGGACAGGCCCGTCACGCCAAGGCGGATCACGGGCTCCATGAAGGTTTCGCTGACCGTCGCGCCCAAGCTCTCCAAACCGCGTGTTACACCGTCTGCAATATCACCGATGCGCAAAGGGGCCTCCCTCGTTTGGGGGCCAACGTAAGCATAGCCCGCCCCGACCGCCAGCCCAAAGCGTGCCGATTGCCAAGACCGCATTGTCGCGGTAACGCAGACCCATGCCAAGGTTCGCGCTGAAAATCGAATATGACGGGGCGCCGTTTTCCGGCTGGCAGCGGCAGACCGGCGTGCCTTCCGTTCAGGGGGCGGTCGAGGCTGCACTGGCCCGGCTGGAATCCGACGTGCCCTCCATCGCCGCCGCCGGTCGAACCGATGCGGGCGTGCACGCGCTGGCGCAGGTGGCCCATTGCGACCTGAAGCGCGACTGGGATCCTTTCCGCCTGAGAGAGGCCCTGAACTTCCATCTCAGACCCGCGCCCGTGGCAATCGTCCAGGTCGTGCGGGTGGCACAGGATTTCCACGCGCGCTTCTCCGCCCTTGAACGCCAGTATCTGTTCCGGCTGGTCAGCCGCCGCGCGCCGGTGACCCATATGCGCGGGCTGGTGTGGCAGGTGCCGCACACGCTTGAGCTTGCCCCCATGCAGAAGGCCGCCCGCCACCTCCTGGGCCGGCACGATTTCACCACCTTCCGCGCCTCGATCTGCCAGGCGGCCTCCCCGGTCAAGACGCTGGACGAACTGTGCATCGAGAAAATCCCCTTTCCCGGCGGATCGGAGTTCCGCTTTCACGTCCGCGCCCGCAGTTTCCTGCACAATCAGGTGCGCAGCTTTGTCGGCACGCTGGAGCGAGTCGGCGCAGGCGCATGGCCCCCGCAGGCGGTCAAAGCCGCGCTGGAGGCCCGCGACCGCGCCGCCTGCGGCCCGGTCTGCCCGCCACAGGGGCTTTATCTCGCCCGCGTGGAGTATCCGCAGGATCCGTTCGCCTGACCCCCTTGCCAGCCCGCGCCGTGTCGGCAAAACTCGACCAACCCTGCAAGGAGCGCCCCCGTGAAGACCATCCACATTCTCAACGGTCCCAACCTGAACCTGCTGGGCAAGCGGCAGCCGGAGATCTATGGCCACGACACACTGGACAGCATCGCCGCAACCTGCAAGGCGCTGGGACAGGAACTGGGGCTGGACGTGGCGCTTTTCCAGTCGAACCACGAGGGGACGATCGTCGATCAGATCCAGACAGCGCGGGCAACCGCGGACGGCATCATCCTGAACCCCGCGGCGTATACGCACAGTTCCGTGGCCATCCTCGATGCGCTCTTGGCCTTCGATGGCCCGGTGATCGAGGTACACCTGTCCAACATCCACAAGCGGGAGACGTTTCGCCACCACTCCTACGTCTCGCGACGGGCGGATGCGGTGATTGCAGGCTGCGGCGCACAGGGCTACAGCCTTGCCCTGCGCCACATGGCAACCCTTCTGGACTGAGACATGACAATCGAGACCGCCCTTGAGGCGTTGCGGTCCCTTCCCGGCGCGCGCCTGACCAAGACCCGCGCAGCACGGCAGGCCCACGGCGAAAACGAGACCCACTTTCCCCCCGCACCGCCCCACGCGGTGGTCTTTCCCGAAACCACCGGGGACGTTTCGGAAATTCTGAAAATCTGCAATACCCATGGCTGTCCGGTGACCGCCTTCGGCGCGGGGACTTCCCTGGAAGGGCACCACCTGCCCGTGCGGGGGGGCATCAGCCTCGACACCAGCCGGATGAACAGGGTTTTGCGCATCAACACCGAAGACATGGATGCCACCGTCCAACCCGGCGTCACGCGCGAAGACCTGAATACCCGGCTGCGCGCCACGGGTCTGTTTTTTCCCGTCGATCCGGGCGCGAACGCGACGCTCGGCGGGATGGCCGCCACCCGTGCCAGCGGCACCACCGCCGTGCGCTATGGCACCATGCGGGAAAACGTTCTGGCGCTGGAGGCCGTTCTGGCCGACGGCCGGATCGTCCGCACCGGCACGCGGGCGCGCAAGTCCTCGGCGGGTTACGATCTGACGCGCCTTTTGGTCGGCTCGGAGGGAACTTTGGCAATCCTGACCGAACTGACCGTGCGCCTTCAGGGCCAGCCGGAAGCGATCTCGGCCGCGACCTGCCGGTTTCCCTCCGTCGAGGATGCGGTCAACACGGTCATCACCACCATCCAGTCCGGCCTGCCGATGGCACGCATCGAACTGGTGGATGAGATGATGGTCCGCGGCTTCAACCTGCACCAGGGCTCCGACCTGCCCGAGGCACCACACCTGTTCCTCGAGTTCCACGGCTCCGAAGCCGGCGTGGCGGAACAGGCGGAAAGCTTCGGCTCCCTGGCGCGGGACTTCGGCGCCGCCGGTTTCCGCTGGACGACACATAGCGAAGACCGATCCGCGTTGTGGCGCATGCGGCATCAGGCGCATCTGGCCACCCGCGCGCTGAACCCTTCCAGACGGGTGTTGTCCACCGATGTCTGTGTCCCGATCTCACGCCTTGCCGAGGCCGTGAAAACCGCCCAGACAGACAGCCGCGCCCTTGGCCTGACCTGTACCATCGTAGGTCATGTCGGGGATGGAAACTTCCATTGCGGCGTGCTGATCGACCCGGGAGACCCAGACGAAACATCCCGCGCCGACACATTTTCCGACAAGCTGGCAAAGCTCGCGCTGAATCTTGGCGGCACGGTCACCGGCGAGCATGGAATCGGGCTGGGCAAGCGAAAATACATGCATGCCGAACATGGCGACGCCGTCGCGATCATGCGCATGCTGAAGTCCGCCCTGGACCCGAGCGGCATCCTCAACCCCGGCAAGCTTTTGCCGGATGCGGACTAAAGCACCGCCCGGATCCGGGAAAGCGCCTCCTCGATCGCCTCAAGGCTGTTGGCGTAGGAAAACCGCAGGTAACCTTCGCCAAACGCACCGAAACTCGTCCCGGCGACTGTCGCCACACCCGCCTTCTCCAGAAACAGATCCTGCGCGGCACGGGATTCCAGCCCCGTGCCGGCGATGTTGGGGAAGGCGTAAAACGCACCGCCCGGGGTGGTGCAGTGCACCCCTGGCAAAGCGTTCAGCCCGGCCACGATGGCACTGCGGCGGCGGGTGAACTGGGCCATCATCTCCGACACCGCATCCTGCGGCCCGGTCAGCGCCGCCAGACCCGCGTATTGCGCCGCCGCGTTCACACAGGAATGGGTGTTGATGCAAAGCCGCGTTGCGTGCTCTGCCAATGCGCGGGGCCAGACGCCATAGCCCAACCGCCACCCTGTCATCGCGTAAGTCTTGGACCAGCCGTCCAAAAGGATCACACGGTCGGCAAGCTCGGGGTAGCGCAGCAGGCTGACATGCGCCCCATCATACAGCATCCGGCTGTAGATTTCGTCCGACAACACCACGACATGGGGATGGTCGGCCAACCCCGCCACGAGCCGGTCCAGTTCCGCCTTCGGAACAACGCCCCCGGTCGGATTCGCGGGGCTGTTGAGGATCAGAAGCCGGGTGCGTGCGGTGATCCGGGCCAGGACGGCCTCGGCATCGAAGGCAAAGCCGGTTTCCTCGCGCAGGGCGATGGGCACCGGGGTGGCGCCGGAAAAACGGATAACGGACTCGTAAATCGGAAAACCGGGATTCGGGTACAGGATCTCCGCCCCGGACTGGCCAAACATCATCGCCGCGAAGAACATCGTCGGCTTGCCGCCGGGCACAACGACAACCTGCGCGGGGTCCACGCGCGCATCATGGCGCCGGTAAAGGTCTTCGGCCACGGCCTCACGCAGGGCGGGCAGCCCGTTGGCGGGGGTATAACCGTGATGCCCATCGCGCAGCGCCTTCACGGCGGCCTCGACGATATGACCGGGGGTTTCGAAATCGGGCTGTCCGATGCCGAGATTGACAATCGTGCGTCCCTGCTCCGCCAAAGCCTGCGCGCGGGCCAGAACCTCGAACGCGGATTCCGTACCGAGCCGCCCCATGCGATGAGCCAATTGCCAACCGGCCATCCGTTCCCTCCCACCGTTTTTTCCATACTTCCCATTTTCTTCCCGCCGTACAACATGAAAGCGCGCCTTGACTCGCCGGGCCGGGCGCGCTTCAACCCTTCACCTGAGCCAGCACGCCGGGAGACACACCATCACACGCAAGGACATCCCCATCACCACCGAACGCACCGCCCGGCAATTCATACGCCACCCGCGGCCCGACCGGCATGCCCTGCAAACCGGCGCGCTGGTACTTATCGCCTTCGCGGTGATGCTGCTTTTGCTGGTCAAGGCAAAGTTTCTGCTGATCTCGCTGGCAACGGCGATCATGGTCTTCAGCTTCACCAGCGATGCGATCAACTTCATCGCCACACGCCGCATCGGCCCCCTGCGGGTGCCCAACTGGCTGGCTTCCATCGCGGCGCTGATCCTCATAACGCTGACGCTTCTGGGGGTGACGTCGCTGGTGCTTTCACAGGTGAATACGGTGCTGAGCACCGCCCTGACCTATGTCGAAAGCACCCCTGCGGCGATTGCCTCGATGTTTTCCTGGGCCGGCCCGGACGTGGAGATGGCAGTGCTCAATTCTGTCCAGACGCTGGATGTCTCCAGCTACCTGAAATCGCTGGCCGGACAGGCGGGCAGCCTGATGCAGGGAACCGTTCTGGTGATTCTGTTCGTCACCTTTCTGTTCGGGGAACGGATATGGTTCTCGACCAAACTGACCAATTTCTTCGGAGACCCCGAAACCGCCGAACAGGTCGGGGACATCGTCACCTCGATCATTTACAAGGTGAACTATTACCTGCTGATCAAGACCGCCGTCAGCGCCGCGACCGGGTTCTTGGTGTATCTTATGGCCAGGGGCTTTGGTCTGGACCTGGCGGTTGCCCTCGGCATCATGGCTTATATCCTGAATTTCATTCCCAATATCGGGTCTATCGTGGCGACGCTTCTGGTCACGCTGGTCACCTACGTGCAGTTCACCGATCCGGCGTTAACGGTCGCCGTGTTCCTGACCGTCTCGGGGTTGCAGTTTTTCATTGGCAATGTCATAGACCCTATCCTGATGGGCCGGGCGCTGCGGCTTTCGACTTTTGGCATCCTGCTGTTCCTGGCTTTCTGGGGGGCGGTTTGGGGCATACCGGGAATGTTCCTTTCGGTCCCGATCATGGTCGGCACGCTGATCGTCTGCAGCCACATTCCCAGCCTGCGCCCGATCGCGGTACTCCTCTCGCGTGAGGGGTTGCCGGAACCCGTACCCGACCGATCCCTGAGAACCGATGAGGCCGCCTGAAGCCCTTGTGGTTCCCGCGTGCAGCCGGCAAGAACCGCGCCTCCAACCCGGACATCCCATGCCGCCCCGATTTTCCGCTCTTGTTTCCCGCGCAGTGCGGCAGGCCTCTGTCTGCGGTCATTTCGGGGAGTTCCTGCAAGGCCGTCTTGGTCCGGGGGGGGCGATCGTGCTGATTACCCTGCCCTGTCCGGTTCTTCGGGCTCACGCGGTATGGCAGCCCGGTCGCGGCTTCGGATTTTGGCAAGGTGCAAGGCCGGTGCTGCGGCTGGCGGATCTGCGGGCACTGTTCGCGCGCGCCCTCGGAACGGCCCCGTTCGGGCGTGCCCGCCTGTCCTGTACCATGCCGCCGGGCGGGGGTGCCGGGGCGTCGACAGCAGCGCGCCTGGCACTGCTGCGCTGTCTGCGCCCCAACCTGCAAAACGAAGCCGGGCTGTGCCTGTCCCTGGAAGGCGCGACCGACCCGTTGATGATCGAGGCGCCCGAGCGCACGCTCTGGGCCCCGCGGGCGGCACGGGCTGTGGCATCTCTGCCGCCGCTGCCTGCATTCGATGTGCTTGGCGGGTTCGCCGGCCCCGGCCAGCGCACCGACCCGTCCGACTCACGCTTTGCCGATATCTCCGATCTGGTCATCCGCTGGAAAACGGGGCCCGACCGGGCCGCGCTGGCCGATCTTGCCACCGAAAGCGCGCGGCGCAATCACGCTCTGCGCGGGGGGGCCGATCCAGCCCCGGTTCTGGCACTGGGGCGGCGAATGGGCGCCCTGGGCCTGGCCAGTGCCCATACCGGCGCAGCACAAGCCTTGTTGTTCGCACCCGGCACCATACCCCCGGAGGCCCGCGCAGCCATGCAGGATGCCGGGTTGTCCCACATCACCCGTTTTCGCATCGGAGATCCGCGATGAACAGCCTTGCCCTGCTCATCGCCCTGGGGCTGGAGACCGCCTTCGGCTGGCCGGATCGTCTGCACACCCGCATCAGTCACCCGGTGATGTGGCTGGGCCTTCTGATCGACGCGCTGGAAAGCCGCTGGAACACCGGATCGCCACAACGCCGGCTGGCCAAGGGCGCGGCCTGTACAGCGGTGACGGTGGCCGCGGCAACCCTGCCCGCCGCTGCTGTGGCCGCGGTGCTGCCCGACGGAGCGGTCGGAGCAATCCTGACGGGTCTTCTGGCTGCGCCCCTGGTCGCACCGCGCAGCATGTACACCCATGTCGCCGCCGTGGCCCGGCCCCTGTCGCGCGGCGATCTGGCCGCGGCAAGGCAGGCCGTCACGATGATCGTCGGGCGCAACCCCGCACATCTGGACGCGCCCGCCATCACCCGTGCGGCACTGGAAAGCCTGGCCGAAAATACCTCTGACGGGGTCGTGGCCCCGGTTTTCTGGGGGGTATTTCTGGGCCTGCCGGGCATTGCGGGCTACAAGGCGATCAACACGCTCGACAGCATGATCGGCCATCGCAGCACCCGTTTCATGCATTTCGGCCGTGTGGCCGCCCGGCTGGATGACGTGGCCAACTGGGTGCCCGCGCGGCTGACAGGGGGGCTGTTCTGCCTTGCCGGGGCCGCCCCCCGGAATGTGTGGAAGGTCATGAAGCGCGACGCGCGCAAGCACCGTTCTCCCAACGCCGGCTGGCCAGAAGCAGCGATGGCCGGGGGACTGGGCGTACGCCTGTCCGGGCCGCGCTGCTATGACGAAACGCTTGACGACGACCCTTGGCTGAACGAAACCGCCCCGGATCCGGCGCCGGAAACACTCTGGCAGGGGCTTGGCCTCTATCTCAGGGCGGTGGCGGGGCTGGCGCTGGGGTTGGCGGGCCTTGCGCTGGCCGGACTCTAAGGCCATCAAGACG
This sequence comes from Rhodovulum imhoffii, assembly GCF_003046545.1. Classification (GTDB taxonomy): domain Bacteria; phylum Pseudomonadota; class Alphaproteobacteria; order Rhodobacterales; family Rhodobacteraceae; genus Rhodovulum; species Rhodovulum imhoffii. Next base: position 82,179 of record NZ_QAAA01000002.1, read on the forward strand.
GCATGACACGGATCAGAGACCATGGCGGCGACCTGGGTGCCGCGATCGCACGGTTCGGCGGCACGCCGGAAGGCTGGATCGATCTTTCCACCGGCATCAACCGCGTGCCCTTTCCGCTGCCCGGCCTGCCGGCGAGCGCATGGCGTGACTTGCCCGGGCAGGCTTCGCTGGAGGCGCTGAAGGACACCGCACAGGCGGGGTTTCACACCCGCTGGCCGGTGCTGCCCTTGGCCGGGGCACAGGCGGCAATTCAGCTTCTGCCCCACCTGGCCCCGCGGGGGCAGGCGCGCATCCTTGGCCCAACCTATAACGAGTATGCCGCAGCCCTGGCGGATGCGGGCTGGCAGGCCACGCAGGTTTCGGATGTCGCGGCACTGGCGGGGGCGGATCTGGCCATCGTCGTCAACCCCAACAACCCGGATGGCCGCACACACAGCCCTGACGCCCTGCGCGCGCTGTCCGCCAAAACGGGTCTTCTGGTTGTCGATGAAAGCTTTGCCGACGCGCATCCGGACCTATCACTGCTGCCTGGCACGCGGCCTGAAAACGTGATCGTGCTGCGCTCTTTCGGAAAATTCTACGGCCTGGCCGGGGTGCGGCTGGGCTTTGTACTGGGGGATGCGGCGCATCTGGCGCGAATGGCTGCGCGCGCCGGGCCGTGGGCGGTATCCGGCCCGGCGCTTGAGATCGGGCGCGCGGCCCTGGCCGATCAGGACTGGACAGCACGCAGCATCGCCCGGCTGAGGCAGGACGGCGTCCGTGCCGATGCCCTGGCTGCGCGGGCGGGCTGGCGGCCGGTGGGGGGGACGGCACTTTTTCGGCTGTTCGAAGTCCCAGACGCCACCGCCGCGCGGGACCGTCTGGCGGCAGCACATATCTGGAGCCGCATCTTCCCCTATTCCGGATGCTGGTTGCGCCTCGGCCTGCCGGGCACGGAGGCCGAATGGTCACGCCTGGCTGCCGCTCTCGACTGAACCGGCCGCAGCAAAAAGTGCATCAAGCCGCATGTGAGTTTCAAGATGCTCCGCCAGTGCATCCAGAGTTTCTTCGACCGCAGCGCCGTAGGATCGCACCCCCCCCTCGAGCCCAAGCGCCCCAAGCCAGGCCCGGCGAAACCCGTCATCCCCGAACAGCCCGTGCAGGTAGGTGCCCACAACATGACCGTCGGCAGACACCGCGCCCTCGGGACGTCCCGCGATATGGGCAAAGGGGCGCGCACGGTCCGGACCATCCGTCTGGCCGATGTGAATCTCATAGCCCGTCAGGCCCGCCCCCGTCGCCGCATGCGCGGCGGTCACGCGGGTCAGGGTCTTGCCCGGCAGCATATGCGTTTCCACGTCCAGCAGGCCAAGCCCCGGCGTCTCTCCCGGTGGACCTTCCAGCCCTTCGGGGTCATGGATGACATTGCCGAGCATCTGGTACCCGCCGCACAGGCCCAGAACCCGCCCGCCGCGCCGCATATGGCCGGCCAGGTCCACATCCCACCCCTGTGCACGCAGGAACGCCAGATCGCCACGGGTGGATTTGGTGCCCGGCAGAATCACCAGATCCGCGTCCCCCGGCAGGGGCCGGCCCGGCGGCACCATCGTCAGGCGCAGGGCGGGTTCCAGCTTCAGCGGATCGAGGTCATCGAAATTGGCAATGCGCGACAGCATCGGGCAAACCACGTGAAAGGCGCCCTGACCGCCGGACGCGCCCATGTCCACGGCATCCTCTGCGGGCAGGCGGTGCGCCTGTGCGAACCATGGCACCACGCCAAGACCCGGCCAGCCGGTCCGCGCCCCGATCATCCGGTAACCGTCCTCGAAAAGCCGCGGGTCGCCCCGGAACTTGTTGATGACAAACCCCCGGATCAACGCGGCATCGTCACGGTCGATCACCGCCTGCGTGCCCACGATCTGCGCGATCACTCCGCCCCGGTCGATATCCCCCGCCAGCACAACCGGCACCCCGGCGGCGCGGGCGAAGCCCATGTTGGCGATGTCGCCCCTGCGCAGGTTGACCTCTGCCGGAGATCCCGCCCCCTCGACGATCACAAGATCCACCCCGGCGGCAAGGCGGCCAAAGCTCTCCAGCACCGCGGGCATCAACGTGGGCCTGACGCCACCGTAATCGCGCGCCCACAACGCCCCCCGGCTTCGCCCCTGCACGACAACCTGCGCGCCGGTATCGGTTTCGGGCTTCAGCAAGACCGGGTTCATATCGCTGTGCAGATCCAGCCCGCAGGCCACCGCCTGTAGCGCCTGCGCCCGGCCGATCTCACCGCCATCCACGGTGACGGCGGCATTGTTCGACATGTTCTGCGGCTTGAACGGCGCGACACGAAGCCCCCGCTGCCGCGCCGCCCGACACAGCCCCGCGACCAGAATCGACTTGCCCACGTTGGAGCCCGTGCCCTGAATCATGATCGCCCGCGCCATACCGCCCCTTTCCGCGACAACCCGCCCCTTTTGCCCAGGACGATTGCAGCCCCCGAAGTCACCCCCTAAAACACCGCCACAAACACGAGGGCCAACATGCGCACAGAAACGACATTCGCCACCGATCTGCAACGCAAGATCGACATGAAAACCAAGCCGCTTGGCTCACTGGGCCGGATCGAGGAACTGGCCACCCAGATCGCCAGCCTGCAAGCCACGCTGACCCCCCGGATGGAAACCTGCCAACTGACCATCTTCGCCGCTGACCACGGTATCGCGGATGAGGGCGTTTCCGCATTCCCGAAAGAAGTGACGCGCCAGATGGTGCTGAATTTCTTGCAAGGCGGCGCAGCAGCGAACGTATTCGCGAAAACCGTGGGGGCGGAGCTCCGGGTTGTCGACGCGGGAATCGCGGGCCAGCCGTTCGACATGGAGGGCCTGCTTGATCGCCGCATCGCGCCGGGCACACAGAGCTTCCTCTCCGGCCCCGCGATGACGCAGGTACAGTGCGAAGCCGCGCTGGAAGCCGGGCGCGACCTGGGCGTCGGGGGCGACTGGGACGCGGTCGCCTATGGCGAGATGGGAATCGCCAATACCTCCTCGGCGACCGTGCTGACCCATAAGCTGACCGGCGCACCGATCGACGCGATCATCGGCCGCGGCACGGGGCTGGACGACGCCGGGCTGGCCCGCAAGCGCGACATCCTGACCCGTGCCAGCGCCCGTACCGGCGAACTGACCGCCATCGGAGCCCTGTGCGAATATGGCGGCTTCGAAATCGCCATGATGGCCGGAGCCATGCAGGGGGCCGCTCAGGCGGGGCGCATCGTGATCGTGGACGGGTTCATCGCCTCTTCTGCCGCGCTGGTCGCCGTGCGCATGGCACCGGAGGCGCGCAAGGCGATGGTGTTTGCCCATGGTTCCGCCGAAACCGGACATCGGAAAATGATGGCCGCAATGGATGCACAGCCGCTTTTGCAGCTGGGCTTGCGTTTGGGCGAAGGCACCGGGGCGCTGCTGGCGTGGCCGCTGCTCCGGGCGGCGGCGGACATGCTCAATGAGATGGCAAGCTTCGACGACGCCGGCGTCTCGGAGCCGGCCTGATGCGCGCGCGGGCCGAGGAAATCGGTCTGGCGCTGCAATTCCTGACGCGCCTGCCAGTGCCGGTTGGAACCGGGTTCGACAGTGCCGCCATGGGCCGCGCGATGGCGTGGTTTCCGGCGGTCGGGCTGGCCGTAGGGGGCGTTATGGCGGCGGCGTTCGCTCTGGGCGGGTGGATCTGGCCCGCGCCGGTGGCGGCCGGGCTGGCCATTGCTCTGGGCGTGGCTCTGACCGGCGGGTTGCACGAGGACGGGCTGGCGGATGCCGCCGACGGGCTGGGCGGGGGTGCCACCCGAGAACGGGCGCTTGAAATCATGCGCGACAGTCGCATCGGCAGCTATGGCATGCTGACCCTGGTGCTGGTTCTGGGGCTGAGTGCCGCTGCCTTGGCACAGTTCGGGCCATGGCAAGGGGCGGCAGGGCTGATCGCGGCCCATACGCTGGCACGATACGCCATGCTGCCGCTGATGGCCACCCTGCCCTATGCACGGGCCGGGGGCGCGGCCAGCTTTACCCGCCAGAGCCTGCCACTGACCGGCAAGCGCATCGCCCAGGCCACGGCGCTGACGGCTTTGGGGTTTGTGGCGCTGACGATCGGGCCGGGGGCTGCCGTCACGGCCGCCCTGACCACCTGGGGACTGGTGGCGGGCGCGCGCCGTTACCTCGCCCACCGGCTGGGCGGTTATACCGGCGACACCCTGGGCGCGGTCGGCAAGATCGCCGAACTGGGCGTTCTTCTGGCGGTTCTGGCATGGGTCTGATCCTGCTGCGCCACACCACCCCGGACGTACCGCCCGGCACCTGCTATGGGCGGCGCGACGTGCCGCTTTGCCCCGGCTTCGCCCAGGAAGCCGAAGCCGTGCTTGCCTCTTTGCCGGATGTGAGCCGCATCGTGACCAGCCCCGCCACCCGCTGCCGCCGGCTTGCGGCCCGCGCGGGCACGCGGAAGGAGGTGAAAGTCAGTGTCGATTTCCGTTTGGCGGAGATGGATTTCGGCGCGTGGGAAGGTCGGCCCTGGGCCTCCGTTCCGCAGGCCGAACTGGACGCGTGGGCCCGCGATTTCTTCACCGCGCGCCCCCATGGCGGGGAAAGCGTCGCCTCGCTGATCGGCCGCACCCGGCAGGTTCTGGCCGCCTATCACGAGGAGCGTGTCCTCGCCGTAACCCATGCCGGGATCATGCGCGCGGCCCGTTACGTGCTGGGCGACCCGGACCCCTGGCACACCCCCATCGCCTTCGGCGCCTGTCTGGATGTGGGCGCCTTCTCTGCGTAAGGGTTGGCCAGCCAGTCCGCCGCGCCCTGGGCGACGGACTCGTATACGGCACGGCCAAGGGCCTCTCCGATTTCCGTGTGAAGGCCGCAAAACTCCATGTCGCCCGACAGGGCGGCAAGGACGATGCAATCGGTTCCCGTCCCCGTCGCCTGCCCCGTCGGCAGGACGATCCCGGCGTCGAGAATCGCGGTCGTTCGGGCTTGTGCGGCGATGCTGACGGCCTCGATCAGGGCAGTCTCCGTGAGGCCGGGGGACAGGTGGACCAGAAGGTTGATCGTCCCCCAGCCCTGCCCCACCCCCAGCCGCGAGCCGATCCGTTCCGCATTGGACAGGCCCACGGTGGCAATGCACTCCGCCCGTGCCCGCCCCACCTGGGCGAACCGTCGGACATGGCCCTCCAGACAGCGCGAGGTCAGCATCGTCACCGCATCCTTCGCGTCGCGGGCCGCAAGCTGGGCGCGCAACCACGTTCCAACGTCCAGATCAAGCGTCAGGTCGGCATTGCGGACCTCGCGCCAGAGAACACGCCGCGCGGTTACGAAGCCGGGCCGGTGGGAGGCCCAGCTCAGCACCCTATGGGGAGCACCCAGGTCGGCCTCCAGCCACGGGGGGGACAGGGTCAGGCGCAGGTCAGTCATCGATCGGAGGTTGGCGCGCTTCGGCCAGGCGTGCAACAGCATCCAGAACATGGGGCGTTCCGCACGTCCAGTCCGGCCCGCTTGTGGCGATGCGCCCGGTAGCGGCAAACCTGCCAAGCGCCGGATGCCGCAGGAGTTCCTCGGCCCGCGATGTCCCTGGATAGGGGCGCGACATCACAATCAGGTCGGGCTGCGCCATGACGATTTCCTCAAGCGAGAGATACCCGCTGCCCTGTCGCCCCCACCGTGCCGAAAGGTTTGAAAATTCCGCCGCTTGCAGAATGTCATGGCTGAGCGTCCCCGCCCCTTGGGTAAACCCATTGGCGGAGAACAGGGCCGCCTCGGGCCCGGCGCCTCCGGGCCGAATCCGGGCCAGCCGGGTTTCGAACGCAGCGATCAACGCCTCGGCCCGGTCCTCCCGCCCCAGAACGCGGCCCACTTCGCGCAGGCGGTCGGGCACCTCTTGCAGGCTGTACGTCATCGGAACCTGCACGACCGGAACACCAAGGCGGCGCAGCATATCCAGCGTTGCGGGATTGGAATATCGACCGGCCAGAACCAGATCCGGGCGCAGGAGAAAGATTTCCTCCGCCCCGCCACTATTGGTATGGAAGGCCTGAGCGACTTCTGCCATCGGCGAACTCATCGGATCCGCCCCGATACGACTGACGGACAAAAGCTGACCTGGCCCGGCCAGCAGCATGGCAAGCTGGTCGGTACACAGGTTGATCGACACGACCCGCCGGGGCGGGTCGGCCTGTGCCGTGCCGGCAAGTCCCAGCACGACAAGGGCTATAGCTCTAAAAATCCGCACGCAGGCCAACGAAGAAACTGCGCTCGGCGGTATTGTAGCCTCCCGCGGTCTGGTAGTCCTCGTCAAAGAGGTTTTCAACCCGCAGATAGGCGGTTGCGGTTTCCGTCAGATCGTAGGTGAGCGCAGCGTTGGCCAGCGTGTAATCCCCGACCTTGTGGCCGGACGGGGCATAGGCGCTGGGCTTTACATCGGCAACGTGCCGCACCTCGAAGGTGGAAGACAGGCGATCGCTCAACCCGGCCTCAACCCCCATCAGCAGGTCGTGACGCGGCACGCGCGCCATCCGCCCGTCGGGGTCTTTCGCGTCCGTGTAGGTGTAGTTACCATAAAGCGCGACAGTTTCGGCAAGCGCGTAACGGCCCGAAAACTCCACGCCCTGGGTGCGGGTGGTTCCGGGAACCTGCCGGTAGCCGCCGGGCAGCGGGCCGAAGAACCCGTCAGGATCATGAAAGCCGATCAGATCATCGACCTCGGTATAAAACGCCGTCACCTTGGCAAAGCCCGTCTCATACCGCTTTTCAAGTCCAATCTCGGCGCTGCGGCTTTTCTCGGGTTCCAGCGTGACGCCATCCAGAGCGTAGGGACCGAAACGTTCGTAAAGAGACGGTGCCCGGTAGCCGGTGCCCAGAACCGCGCGCAGGGTCAGATCCTGTTGAATCTGCCAGGCCAGCGCGCCGCGGCCGGAGAACTCACCATCGAAGTCGTCGTCATCGTCGTAGCGCAGCGACAGCGACAGGTCGAGCGCATCGGTCGCAGCATGCTGAACCTCCCCGAAGACCGAACGGCTCTCACTATCGGATTTCACCCCGTCCACGGTGGATTTTTCTTCCATCCAGATCGCACCGAACGCCAGCCGGGTTGCGGCGGACAGATCGGCACCGCCCTTGTATTCCAGCCTGGTGCGCTCCCCCTTGTAATTGAGGCTATAGAAGCTTGGCACATTGTGCTGATCGCGCTCGATCTCATAGGCGGAGACGGCAACCTCATGGGTCAGCACACCCTGCCGGTACTCGGCAAAGGCCCGAACGCCCGTACGGGTGGACTCCGTTTCACTGTCCAGATGACCGATGTCCGCGTCAAACTCGACGGTTCCATCGGCATGAAGCGCCGAGAGGCCAAGGCGCAGGGACTCTGTCAGCTGGTAATCCGCCGAAAAGGTCAGCAAGGTCTGTTCGAAGCCGTCATCCTCATCATTGTCGGGTTTGGTGGAAAAGCCGTCTGTCTCAACCCGCGAGAGCGTCAGCGCAACGGAGCCCTTCCCGGTTTTGTTGGTGAGCGTCGCGGTCCCGGAAACAGTGCCGAAGCTGCCGGCCTCGACCACGCTCCCCAGCGAGAACCCCATCCGGTCCGGCTTCCGCGTGGAAATATCCACAACCCCAGCAATCGCAGAGGAACCGTAAAGCGCAGATTGTGACCCCTTAAGCACCTCGACCCGGCCCGCCAGACCCGATGTCAGCGTCCCGAAGTTGAAGGCTGTCTGGGTGCTGGACGGGTCCGTGACATCGATACCGTTGATCCGCACCCCGACATAGCTGCCGCCAAGGCCACGCACGCGCAGGGTGGAATTCGCGCCCAGCCCGCCATTGGAGGAAAACGACACACCCGGCAGCCGGCTGAGCGTTTGCCCGACGCTCTGGCCGGCGCCGTCAAGTTCATCTTGCTCCACCACTTCGACGGTGGCGCCGGTGCGGTTGATTTCCACCGGCAGCAACGCCGCAGAGGCCACGATCTCATCCAGAAGCAGGCTTTCGGCATGGACCGAAAACGGTGCAAGCGCCGCCACCCCCGCGATTGCAAAAAGGCGTTGTGTCATATTCTGTTCCGTTCTCACGGCCGGTCCTGCCGGCCTTTGCAACGATGTCCGTGAAGGGATTACCTTCCGCAGACGGCGAGCATCACCACTACGGAACCTGCCGTTGCCCGCGCGCGCCCCGCACGCGGACCGGGTGATCGCCCTGGCAGGTCTCCTGGCTTGCGGGTCGTCGCTTGGCTGGCCTTCCCGGTTTCCCAGTGGCGTTGTCAGCCGCGCTCTCCGCCTACAGTTGCGGGGGCAGCCGCGGAATTGCCCGAAGGCGCACCGCGTTCCCTTTTCATCCGGGCAGGCCCGGAAACCAAGGCAGGGCCGGAGTAGCCCCCGGCCCTGCCCCTGTCAACATTCCGTTAAGCTCAGAACAACACGCCAGGCAGCCAAAGTGCGATCTGCGGAAAAATCACCACCAGCGCCAGCCCGAGGATCTGCAGCGCCACGAAAGGCAGGGCCGCCATGTAGATATCGACGATGGTAATCTCCTTGGGCGCAACCGAACGCATGTAAAACAGGTTGTAGCCGAATGGCGGCGTCAGGTAGGCCGACTGCATGCTGAGGATGAACAATACCGCGAACCAGACCGTATCGAAGCCCAGGTCCCGCACGACGGGGATGTAGATCGGGACGGTGATGAAGATGATGGCGAAATCGTCCAGAAACATCCCCAGCAGGAAGTAGCTGATCAGCATCGCCACGATCACCGCATAAGGCGCCAGCCCGAGATCGTCGATCAGTTCGGAAACCATCATCCCCGCCCCAAGCCCCACATAGACCTTGGAAAAGAACACTGCGGCAATCGCAATCCAGATCAGCATTCCCATCAGCTTGGCTGTGGTTTCCATCACGTAGCGCAACATCTGCCAGTCCACCCGGCGGCGCTGCACCGCGATCAAAAGCGATCCCGCCGCGCCGATGGCCGCCGCCTCGGACGGCGATGTCACCCCCCCGATAATGCCCCCCAGAACCGCCCCCACCAGAAGCGCAGGCGCAATCAGATGCCGCAACGACTTGAGCTTTTCGAGGCCGCTGTAGCGTTCCCCGACCGGCGCGGGGGGGCCAAGGCTCGGGTCCAGACGGCAACGGATCAGCACGTACGCGATGTAGATGCCGGCCAGCATCAGCCCCGGCATCAGGCCGGCGGCGAACAGCTTGCCCACCGAATCGCGCGACAGGAACGCGTAGATGATCATCAGGACACTGGGTGGAATCAGAAAGCCAAGCGCCCCCCCTGCCATGATTGTCCCGGTGACCAGCCGCTTGTCGTACCCGCGCTTGAGCATCGCCGGCAGCGCGATGATACCAAGGCTGACGGTTGCGGCACCGGACACCCCGGCCATGGCCGCGATCATGGCGCAGATCAGCACCGTCCCCACGCCAAGCCCGCCGGGCAGCCCGCCCATCAGCTTGTGGATCATCTCGAACAGGTCGTCGGTAATCCCGGAACGTTCCAGAACCAGCCCCATGAAGATGAACAGTGGCAGCGACACCAGCAGGAAATTGTCCATCGCCCCATAGGCAGAGGCCAGCAGCAGGTCGAGCCCGCCGGTTCCGAACATCATGTAGGCACTGCCCATGCCCGAGATCATGAGCGCCCAGGCCAGCGGTGCGCCGATCGCCATAAGCCCCAGCATCGAGGCAAACATGATGGCGGTTATTGTCATGGGGTCGAGATCGGCCATGTCCATTCCTTTCGGCTGGGGCATCGCCCCGCTTTGTCGCTGTGGGCCCGTGGCTCAGTGCATCGTTTCGGGCAGATGCGTCTCTGCAAGGATCTCATCCTCCGGCGCGCGCGGGTCGTTGAACCGCACCCCGAACGTCCGCAAAACAGAACGCAGGAATTCCGCAAGGTTTTGCAAAAACAAAAGCCCCACGGCGATGGGAATGACCGTCTTCACCGGATAAAGCGGCGGCTGCCACACGCTGCGGGCGGAAAACTCACGCATTTCCCAGGAGTCCGCGGCGAACTCCACGGCCATGCGGAAAAACACCGCCAACACAACCAGCCCAAGGCCAAAGACAATGGTGTCGCACAGCGCCTGAATGCGCGAAGACAGGATGCCGTAGATCACCTCGGAGCGCACATGGCTGTGGTGGCGCAGCGCATAGCAGCCCGCCAGCATGCAGAACGCCCCGAACAGCATGGTTGAAAGTTCGTGCGCCCAGATCGTGGGGGAGTCGAGAAAATACCTGGCCACGATCTCGATCAGCAAGATGACGATCAAGACCAGAGACAGCCCCGAAATGGCCCGCCCGACGAACTCGGACAGGCCATCCTGCACTTGCAGGTATCTGGTAAAAACCTTCACTTCAGGCGTCCTTCGGCCCTGGCGTTTTCCGCGAGAATCTCAACCGCGCGGGCGTTGCGTTCCGACTTTGCCGCCTCTTCCTGCCAGACAGACTGGGCAGCCTCCGTCAGGCGGGCGGAGTCTTCTGCGGGAAGGGTCGAAAATTCGAAAATGTCGCCATCCTGCACGATCTTCTGGTTGCCCTCTTCCAGCCAGTTGTGAATATCGGCGGCGTATTGGTCGATGGCGTCGCGCAGGATCTGCCGATGCGTCTCGGAGAGGCCTTCCCAGACATCGGGGTTGATGATCACCGTCTCGATCCAGCCGGGATTGAGCAGGTTGAGAAAGGTGTAATGCGTGGCGGCCTCGTGCAGCTTGAGTTGCTCATACTCCACCGGGCCGCCGTAGATCGCCCCATCGATGACACCCGTGGACAAACCGATGTAAAGCTCCTGCGCGGGCAGGTAGACGGTAGGAATATCGAAGGCCTCCAGCACCTTGGCCATCTGCCCGGTGGCGCGAATCTTCATGGATTTCAGATCCTCGAGGCTGTTGACCGGCTCTTTGGTCAGCAAGTCGTAGTTGCTGCCGTAGCCCCGTCCGATCAGCTTGACGCCTTTCCCGGCATAGGCCTCGGCCAGCAGCGTATCCAGACCCTTGTCCTCGAAAAGCGCGCGCGCTTCTTCGGCTGTGGTCCAGGCCCCGGGCAGGCCGGCCTCGATATTGCCAAGGTCCAGTTGCCCGCCCCAGTAACTGCCCACGCCATAGGCGATATCGATGGTTCCCTTGGAAACCGCATCCACGAACTGATCGCTGGCAACCAGTTCACCGCCCCGGAAATACTGAATACGCAGATCGCCGCCGCTGGCCTCTTTCACGGTGTCGCGCATCTTCTTGGCGAATTCGTCCATCTCGGTGCCATAGAAGGTGTGAAACCGCAGACGAACAGTTTCGGCAGCGGCCACACTGGCCAAGCCGATGGACGCCGCAATCCCGAACGCGATGCCCTTGACGATAACGGTTGTGTTCATATGTCTCTCTCCCTAACACAGGTTGTGGGCGCAGCGCCGCGGCAAGAGACGGCAAAATACACGCCATACTGCTCACTATTCAAAACACCCAAGACGGATTACAGGAGATTTTCGCGCAGAATTTTGCGGCTTGTCCACTTTTCTCTGCTCCCCCCCGATCCTCAAATCACAAAGAAAAAACGAAATCTTACCTTGCTTCGCTGGATGTTTCACTCTCGCCGGACCTCGGTCGCTCCTCCTGGGGGCAACACTATTAACGCTCATTTTTTTGCGCAACATAAAATTGAATACCAAGGCACACAAAGGTGACAAACCCCGCGTCATCCCGGGGCGGCGGGCAGGAATCGGGCAGCCTGCAATGAAAAACGGCGCAGCCGGAAAGCCGCGCCGTACCTGTAGGCCCATCCCCGCGTCAGAGCGCAATATCAGGGGGCGAAACTGTAGGCGGTCTTGACCGTGGTGTAGAATTCGGCGGCATAGCGGCCCTGCTCCCGCGAACCGTAGGAAGACCCCTTCCGCCCGCCGAACGGCACATGGTAATCGACCCCCGCCGTGGCAAGATTAACCATCACCATCCCTGCCTGGGAGCGCCGTCTGAACTCCCGCGCATATTTCAGGCTGGAGGTGCAGATGCCGGAGGAAAGGCCGAATTCCGTATCATTGGCAACAGCCAGGGCCTCCTCGAAATCCGCAACGCGGATGACGCTGGCGCAGGGGCCGAAAATCTCCTCCCGCGTGCTGCGCATGACGTTGGAGGCATCGAGAAACAGCGCCGGGCGCTGAAAGTACCCCTCTGTGGCACCGTTGATCCGCTCCCCGCCCATGACCTGCGCCCCTTCCTCCGTGGCCAGCGCGACATAGGAAAGGTTGTTGTTCAACTGGCTTTCGCTGGCCACCGGACCAATCTGGGTGTCGGGCTCCAGCGCATTGCCGACACGCAGCGCCTGAACCTCGGCACAAAGCCTGTCGACGAAGGCGTCGTGGATACCCGCCTGAACGATCAGCCGGGACGAGGCCGTGCAACGCTGGCCTGTCGAATAGAAGGCCCCATTCACACAGGCGGCGATGGCGGTGTCCATGTCGGCGTCGTCCAGAACCACCATGGGGTTCTTGCCGCCCATCTCCAACTGCACCTTTTTCAATCCTTCGGCCGCGCGCCCAGCCAGCGCCCGCCCGACGGAGACAGAGCCGGTAAACGAAATCGCATCGATCAGCGGGTGGCTGACGATCGCCTCTCCCACGACAGACCCGCGCCCCATGACAAGGTTGAATACACCCGCCGGAACACCGCTGTCGTGAAGGATCTGCGCCAGCAGATGCGCCGAGGCCGGTGTCAGGTCGGCGGGCTTGCAAACCACCGTGTTGCCATAGGCCAAAGCCGGGGCAATCTTCCACGCCGGAATGGCGATGGGAAAATTCCATGGCGTAATCAGCCCGACCACCCCCACAGGTTCGCGCATCACTTCAACATCCACGCCGGCACGAACCGAAGCCACCGCATCGCCTTGCACCCGCAGCGATTCCCCCGCGAAAAACTTGAAAATCTGTGCGGCACGGGCTGTTTCCGCAATCGCCTCGGGGAGGGTCTTGCCCTCTTCGCGGGCAAGAACGCGGCCCAGTTCCTCCTTGCGGGACATCAGCGTCTGGCCAACCCGCTCCAGCAGGTCGGCGCGCACCTGCGGGCTGCTTGCGGCCCAACCGGGCAAAGCCGCGTGGGCGGCCTGTGCCGCGGCCTCCACCTGCGCGGCCGTGCCCTGGGCGAACAGGCCCACAAGATCGGACAGATCGGAGGGGTTACGATTCTCGCTGGCGGAGCCGCCCGCGACCCATTCCCCGCCAATCAGGTTCTTGTGAATCTCACTCATCAGAAATCTCCGGCAAAACAGGGGGCGCCGCCGGAACCCCGGCGGCGCGATATGTCAGCATGTCGCCCGGTTCAGAAAAACGCCTGCAATCCGGTCTGGGCACGCCCCAGGATCAACGCGTGCACATCATGGGCGCCCTCATAGGTATTCACCGTCTCGAGGTTGCACATATGGCGCATCACCGGGAAAGTTTCCGATATGCCGTTGCCACCATGCATGTCCCGCGCCAGCCGCGCAACATCCAGAGACTTGCCGCAATTGTTGCGCTTGACGATGGAAATCATCTCCGGCGCGGCATTGCCTTCGTCCATCAGCCGCCCAACACGCAGGCTGGCCTGAAGGCCAAGGGCGATTTCGGTCATCATGTCGGCAAGCTTTTTCTGGTAAAGCTGCGTCTGCGCCAGCGGGCGGTCGAATTGCTTGCGATCCAGACCGTATTGCCGCGCGGCATGCCAGCAGGATTCCGCTGCCCCCAGAACCCCCCAGCTGATGCCATAGCGCGCACGGTTGAGGCACCCGAACGGCCCCTTCAGACCCTCGACATCGGGCAGCAGGGCCTCTTCTCCGATCTCGACCCCCTCCATCACGATTTCCCCGGTAACTGAGGCGCGCAGGCTCAGCTTGCCCTCGATCTTGGGGGAGGACAGCCCCTTCATGCCCTTTTCCAGCACAAAGCCGCGAATCTTGCCGCCATGGGCATCGGATTTCGCCCACACAACGAACACGTCGGCAATGGGGCTGTTGGAAATCCACATCTTGCTGCCCGACAAGCGATACCCGGTGTCGGTCTTCTCGGCGCGGGTCTTCATGCCCGCAGGGTCGGACCCCGCGTCGGGTTCGGTCAGGCCAAAGCAGCCGATCCATTCGCCGGAGGCGAGTTTGGGAAGATATTTCCGGCGCTGTGCCTCGGACCCGTAGGCGTAGATCGGGTACATCACCAAAGAGCTTTGCACCGACATCATTGACCGATACCCTGAATCCACACGCTCGATCTCGCGCGCAATCAGGCCATAAGCCACGTAAGACGCCCCTACCCCGCCATAGTCCTCGGGTACGGTCACCCCGAGAAGCCCCATTTCCCCCATCTCCCGGAAGATGGCCGGATCGGTCACCTCGTCGCGATAGGCCGCCACCACACGCGGGGCCAGCTTTTCCTGGGCATAGGCCGCTGCGGCGTCGCGGAGCATGCGCTCCTCCCCGGTCAGCTGGTTCTCCAGCAGGAACGGATCATCCCAGACGAAACTGGACAGGTCGGGTTTGCTTTGAATGCTCAGATCTTTCGCCATCGGCTCCTCCCTCAGGCTGCTTCGGCGGTTTTTGTCACGGCGGCCTCGATCGAAGCCTCCAGAATGTCGGCTGCCTCGTCGACCAGCGCCATAGGCGTGGTCAGCGGCGGCAGGATACGCACCACGTTGCCCCGCGTGCCACAGGGCAGGACGATGAGCCCCCGCGCCTCGGCCTCGGCCACGATGGCCTGGGTCAGCGCCGGGTCCGGGTCACGGCTGCCGCGATCACGCACCAGTTCGAAGGCAACCATCGCGCCAAGCCCGCGGACCTCCCCGATACAAGCCATGCCCTGCCGCTCCGCCACCGCTTTCAGGCGGGTTTGCAGCCGCTCGCCGATTTCAATGGCACGGGCGCACAGATCTTCTTCCGCGATCACATCCAGCACCGCGTTGGCGGCAGCCACGGCCAGCGGATTGCCGGCATAGGTTCCACCGACCCCGCCCAACGGGGCGGCATCCACGATTTCCGCCCGCCCCGTCACGGCGGACAGCGGAAACCCTCCGGCCAGCCCCTTGGCCATGGCCACAAGATCGGCCGCCACTCCGGCATGTTCAAAGGCGAAAAGCTTGCCTGTCCGCGCGATTCCAGCCTGCACCTCGTCGGCGATCAGGACGATCCCATGGGCGTCGCACAGCGCACGCAGGGATTTCAGGAACCCGGCGGGCGCAATATTGAAGCCCCCCTCGCCCTGCACCGGTTCTATGATGATGGCCGCAACGCGTTCCGGATCTATGGTGGATCTGAAAAGCTGTTCCAGCGCCGCCAGGCTCATCTCCGGCGTCACCCCATGATAGGCGTTCGGAAACGGCGCGTGATATACTTCAGGCGGCATGGCCCCGAAATTCTTCTTGTAGGGCATGACCTTGCCACAAAGGGCCATCCCCATCAGCGTGCGGCCGTGGAAAGCCCCCGAGAACGCGACGACGCCGGAGCGCCCGGTATAGGCGCGGGCCATCTTGAGCGCATTTTCAACCGCTTCGGCCCCTGTCGTGACCAACAGGGTCTTCTTGGCGAATTCGCCGGGGGCGGCGGCGTTCAACCGTTCGGCCAGGCGCAGATAGCTTTCATAGGGCGCAACGTGAAAGCAGGTATGGGTAAAGGCTTCTGCCTGCCCGGCCACGGCCGCCATGATCCTGGGGTGGCGATGGCCGGTATTGTTCACCGCAATCCCGGCGGCGAAATCGATATATCGCTTGCCGTCCACATCCCACAATTCGGCGTTTTCGGCGCGCTCTACATAGATGCCCCGCGTGGCGGCCCCCTGGGCAACTGCGGCAACGCGCCGGGTTTTCAGATCGTCAGACTTGGTCATCGCTGATTCCTCCCAACTTCCGGTCAGGTTTACCTTTGCGCAGGATTTTGAGCCAGTACTTTCTTCCAACTTGTGCAAATCCCTGCAATCGCATAGCAAAACAGCGTTTCGGGGAGGCTTTCATATGCACGAGTTCGATGTCGGCGCACGTCTGAGAGAATTACGCAAGAGTTTTGGAATGTCCCAGCGGCACCTGGCCGAGTCGGCAGGCGTGCCCCACGGGCAGATTTCAATGATCGAAACCAACCGCAGCAGCCCTTCGGTATCCTCTTTGCGCAAGATTCTGGGCGGCATGGGAATTGGGATGTCAGAGTTTTTCGAACCGGACGCACAAGACAGCGGGCAGGTATTTTTCACCCCCGGCGAATTGCGCGACCTGACCTCCCGCATTTATTCGGGCGCCGGCCAGGCGCAAGGCAGGATCACGCTCAAGCAGGTCGGCGATGCCCGCAGCCACAACCTTCAGATCCTGCACGAAACCTATGACCCCGGCGCGGATACGGGCGAGACCATGCTGGAGCATCTCGCCAGCGAGGGCGGCATCGTCATTTCCGGTGAAATAGAACTGACCGTCGGCAAGTGCCGCACGATTCTGAAGGCGGGCGACTCCTACCTGTTCAATTCGCAGGAACCGCACCGCTTCCGCAATATCAGCGACAGACCGGCGACGGTGATCTCCGCCTGCACGCCGCCTTATCTTTAGGCCTTCTCCGGAAACAGCGCCGCCAAGCCTGCGGCGCTGGCCTGTGCCACGCCACGTTCGGTGATCAGACCGGTTACCAGCGCCGCAGGCGTTACATCGAAAGCCGGGTTTCGCGCGGGTGTGCCGTCGGGGGAAATCTGTACCCACCCGATCTTCCCATCGGGCAAACGCCCCTGCACGCGGGTCACCTCATCCTGCGCCCGCTCCTCGATCGGGATTTCCCGCACCCCGTCCGTGACCGTCCAGTCTATTGTGGGCGATGGCAGCGCCACGTAAAACGGCACCCCGTTGGCCTGTGCGGCCAGGGCCTTCAGATACGTACCGATCTTGTTGCAGACATCGCCCTGTGCGGTGGTGCGGTCCGTCCCAACGATACACAGGTCCACCTCTCCGTGCTGCATCAGGTGGCCGCCCGCATTGTCCACGATCAGGTCATGGCTGACACCGTGGTGGTTCATTTCCCATGCGGTCAGCTGCGCGCCCTGATTGCGTGGACGGGTTTCATCCACAAAAACATGCACGTCGATCCCCGCCTCCGCCGCGTGATAAATCGGTGAGGTCGCGGTCCCCCAATCCACCGTCGCCAGCCAGCCCGCGTTGCAATGGGTCAAAACGTTGACGCGCCCTCCCCCCTTCTTCGCGGCGATGGCGCGAATGATCTCCAGCCCGTGCTGACCGATTCGACGATTGGTTTCCACGTCTTCGTCACAAATCTCCGCCGCGCGGGCAAAGGCAGCCCCGGCGCGGGCCTCGAGGGGCAACGGCCTGAGGAGACGATCCATTTCATCCAGCGCCCAGCGCAGGTTGATCGCCGTGGGCCGGGTTTCGTGCAAGACCCGCCAGGTTTCCGTCAGTGCGTCATCGGAGGGATCCGCCACCATCTGTACCGCCACACCATAAGCCGCCGTCGCGCCGATCAGGGGGGCCCCACGCACCCACATGTCGCGGATGGCATCGGCAAAGGCGGTGCGGCTTTCCAGGGACACGATTCGCAACTCATGGGGAAGCCAGCGCTGGTCGATGATCTTTACCGTTCCGTCCCCGTCACGCCAGATGGAGCGGTAATGAGTGCCGTCGATCTTCATGCGAGATCCTTTCGCTGCATATGCCTTGCGCGACAGGTTTCACATTTCCGAGGCGGGCGGCAACCGCCTATTCGCCACAGGTCCGGGGGAAAACGTGGCGCGGTTGACGGGGCTCGAACCCGCGACCCCCGGCGTGACAGGCCGGTACTCTAACCAACTGAGCTACAACCGCGCTTTTGTCGGGTCGGGAAGGCAGTGGCGCGGTTGACGGGGCTCGAACCCGCGACCCCCGGCGTGACAGGCCGGTACTCTAACCAACTGAGCTACAACCGCGTATGCCTTCCGGGTCATCCCGGCGTGAGGTGCCTTTTAGGCAAGCTGCCCGGCGGCGTCAAGCGGCTGCGTCATGAAAAAACGCATTTGCGCAAACGGGATGCGAAACACGATCTTTCCCCTTCGTATCGCCGGACAGAAACTCATGAGAGCCGGGCGGGTCTGCAACCTGCCGTGGCCTGAAATCCCGTCAGCCTGCGGTTTCGCGGTTTGACCTGAGCGAAGTTCCCGGGCCAGTACAGACTTGCCGATGGACGAACTGGCCTGCCCCTATCGGGTGGTCCGGTTTCAGTCTTAGTGCATGACGGGTCTCGGCCACCGATCGGCCCTGCGATACCAGTACGTCGACCTGCCTCAGCTTCGCGACGATCTCTTCCGGCTTGTGCCTCTTCTGTCCCATTCCTTCGTCCTCCAACTGGCCCGAAAGCCTACTTCAGGGAGGACCACTTTCAGGGAGCAGACCACCGGCACCTCCTCCTTGCCTCAAAATTAGCGGGCAAAGCGTCTACAAATCTAGGGGCACCTCAGCCGAACGGCGCGGCGTTGCGCATGCCACCACGCATAAAAGTGGTTGCACCGCTGCACGGAAGCAATTAGATCACCACCTCACAAGACCTCAGGCTTGCGGAGAGGTGCCGGAGTGGTCGAACGGGGCGGTCTCGAAAACCGTTGAGGGTGCAAGCCCTCCCAGGGTTCGAATCCCTGTCTCTCCGCCACTTGCCCCCGCGAAAGCGTTCTCCCGATCCGGCTGCGGCCGGATTTTCTCGTTGTATTCGAGGGTTATGCGGTTGGGGCTGAGCACTGCCCCTGCTGCCAGGCGGCCCGGAGGCGGTCTCACAGGGCCGATATTCTCCGGACCTCGTGACTGCGCCAATTTGGTGAATTTCTTGCAAGTAACTGAAAGCGGAAAACTTTTTGAGAGCGTCCGCGAAGCGGTTCGACGTGGGTGGCGTTAGCGAGATGGAACAGAATTCCAACTTGCTACCGCCTTGGCGGCCTCACTCGGAGGCGCAGTCTGACATGCCTTGAGAGGCTTCCCAGTCGGCGTAATTGCGTCCGTCCGGGAGTTTCCAGAGGATCCGGCCATTGGCGCTCGCACCAATGACCGCCGCAGCTGCGGCAGAGGCAGACGTGAAGCTGTAGGCGCTTGTGAAGACAAGAAAATCGCCTTCCTCGCGGAGCACACCCTTCTCGACAAGGGTGTTCCGGAGCGTGACCGTCCCTCTCGGTATTGTTCGCGTCGTCCGGACCCTTGCCCTCGAACCTGCTGCGACGACGAAATCCCCGGAGGGCCCAATTCCCATCTCTGCCGCGAAGCCCTCGCCTCGGAAGAAGAACCGAGGGCTTTCATGGATTTCAGCCTCTGGCAGTTCTCGCCCTGCGATCTGCTCCGGCGCACGACCGCGGACTTCTCGGAAGAGATCCCAGCCCAGGGCTCCAACCAGCGTTTTTGTCTGATCCACGAACTCGTCCAGCCGTTCGTAGTCTTCACCTCGATCAGCCGCGACCGGCCATCCTGCTCGAAGCTGGCGATGTCGTAGCCGGCACCGTCACCGTCCTCCTCCGACACCCAGCGGACCTTGCGCGCGAGGTCGTCGCGGCCCGCCGCCCGCAGCGCCAACCGCTCATGCGCCAGCACGCGTTCCTCTCCCGCGCGGCCGAGGACACGGTTACGCTCGTCGCGGCCGGCTACGTCGGACTTCCTGGCGATCCGCAACATCA
Source organism: Rhodovulum imhoffii (assembly GCF_003046545.1). Taxonomy (GTDB): domain Bacteria; phylum Pseudomonadota; class Alphaproteobacteria; order Rhodobacterales; family Rhodobacteraceae; genus Rhodovulum; species Rhodovulum imhoffii. Next base: position 101,795 of record NZ_QAAA01000002.1, read on the forward strand.
GGTCCAGCTCCTGCGGTGGCGGCTGGTTCGACAGCGTCGGCGGCGGCCCGATCCAGATCTGCGCCGCATCGTGAAGGCCGGTGGGTGGTCGGTTGCCGGGGACCCGCAGGACCCACTCCGGATGCGAGTTCATCCATCGCAGAACGGCATCCTCAAGCGAGCTCTGGAAGTTGAAGGCGGGTGCGAGGCCAGTCAGCCAGGTCTCACCTAGCGCCTTGAGCACGGCACTGATGTTCTGGTGCTTGTATTCGATTGCCTTTGCGGACCGATCGATCCGGTCTGCAAGCTGTCGATATGATGCCGCCTTGTTCAGGGGTTTCCCCGCGAGGTCATCGAACAGCATCGCGAAGTAATCCGCGACGATCAGATCGTTCTCTTCGTCCGTCCAGGGCCCGGTCGACATTGCGCCAGGCTATGGGCGCGAAGTCTGTTTGTCATCAGAGACTTCCGGCAGGGATTTCGCTGCTATCGTCGGCCCCATGCACCAGCGCACCGGACCGGTGATCGGCCGCCACGGAGCCGTCCTTCTGACCGCCCTGCGCCTTCGTGTCGGTCTCCGTCACCGGATTATCTCGCGAACGGGGCGACCCCATGAACCCGGCAACCCATTGGAAATGCGAGAATGTTTTGCGCCGTCCTGTGGCCGTCGAGGGGCGCTCGAAGAGAGACGCAGGCCATTCGGAGACCCTTTCTACGTCAAGCGCCCGGTCTCCGAAGGGCGGATGGCCCTGCCAACGCCCTTTGAAACAAAAAGAAAAAGGGCCCCAATCGGGGCCCTTGGACGGATTCAGCATTTGAGTGTGGCGGAGAGACAGGGATTCGAACCCTGGAGACGGTTTCCCGCCTACACGCGTTCCAGGCGTGCGCCTTCGACCACTCGGCCACCTCTCCGTGGCGTGGGGTGTAGCCTCGAAACCTCTGCAAACGCAAGAGGGTTCTTGCAACTTTTCCCACGCTTGTCGCCCTTATCGTCCATCTCCATCACCATCCTCGGATGGCTCGATTTCAGGATGATACTCATCCCGCCTCAGCGCATTGCTGCTGTCTTGCGCGGTGTCCCCGCATGAGGCAACCAATGTTTGCACGGCATCCGGGTTGCGCAGCCAGATATCGCGCTGTGCGTAGGGAATTTCGATCCCCTCTTCGGTGAAACGGCGCGCGATCTCGTGATTGATTGCGCTGCGTACCGAAAGACTATAGTTCACATCGCTCAGGATCACGCGGATTTCGAACTCCAGTGCATCGGCGCCGAAACTGATGAACAGAACCGAAGGCGCAGGATCCACCACGACCAACGGCTGCGCCTGGGCGATCTCCATCAGGATTTTTTCAACCTTCCGGGTATCCGTACCATAGGCCACGCCGACCGGGATGATGACCCGCCCCATCAGGCTCTGATGGGTCCAGTTCGTGACATGTCCCGAAACGAGGTCGGAGTTTGGAACGATCACGTTGGTCCGGTCAAAGGTTTCGATCAGGGTCGAACGTACCGAGATATCCTTCACCGTCCCCATTACGCCGCCGACTTCGATCCAATCTCCCTGACTGACGGGACGCTCGATCAACAAGATGATGCCGGAGACGAAGTTTGACACGATGTTCTGCAGCCCAAAGCCGATTCCGACCGAAAGCGCCCCCGCCACGATAGCAAGAGACGACAGGTCGATCCCGGCCGTTGTGATGGCGACGATCACCGCGAGGATCACCCCCAGATATCCGACCCCGGAGATAAGCGCGCTCTGCCCTCCCCTGTCGATCCGGGTCTTGGGCAGAACCGTATTGCGCAGCGTCCCCTGCACCACCCGCGTCAGACCATAGCCGATTGCGAAGACAACGGCGAAAACCAGAAAATCGGATGGGGAAATCCGGGTTCCCCCGATCGTGAACCCCGAAAGAAACCGCGACCAGAGCTCGGTCAGGTCGGCGATCCGGGCCCCCCAGATCAACGCCAGAAAAGGCAAGGCCAGAAAAGCAAGCCCAAGCCCCAGAAGCGTCGGGATGAGCGATCGCTGTGCGCCCCCTTCCCCTGCGGTCCCGGTCAGAAATTCGTACAGGTCATCCACAAACCGCTGCAACACAAGCAACAGCGCGAAAAGCCCCAGCGTCAGAACGGAGGGAAACACGAAAAACACAGCCGCATCGCGATACCCGATAGCGGCAAGAACCGCCCCGGCCACGGCAGCCAGCATTCCCAACCGGCCCACGAACTCTGTCAGGCGCGCGCCATAGGCCCAGCCATCGACAACACTTTCCCCACTGCCTTTGCCGCGATCATGCTGCCGCACCAGTCTGCCGATCAGAAACAGCAGCAGTGCCATCGATACAATCAGCGGAAAGGACAAGACCGCGCGGACAGACTCGCTGTAATCATAGCTCTTGAACAGGAAGTCCATGACCACCCCGACAGACAGGATGACCCCCGTCATCGTGGTGTACAAGCGCCCCTTGGCAATACTGTCTTCCGGAATAATCAAAACCTGCTTGGAAACGGGCGTTTTCGGGAAGACCTGCCCGCCCAGCCAGCGGGCGGTAAACGGGACCAGGCCGATCAGCGGCAGCAGATTGAGCACCGCCGTCCCCTGCGGCCCGAAGATGCCGGTAGATTTGGCGGCCGCCGTCAGGGCAAGAACCCCCACCACCGGAACGATGATCTGCCCCAATGAACTGAGAGACCCGTAAACCGCGCGCCCACGCCGCTTGCCGCGGGTGAGGATGCGGCTGGTCACACGTTCCATCCAGCCGCGTCCCCGGCTGACGAGAACCCCGGCCAGAACAATAAAGAACAGCGTTACAGGCAGGTCTTCACGCATGTTCATACGATGGGCCGGGTCCTGTATATTCGTCCGCAGCTCCTCCCAGATCCCACGCCCGGTCTCGATCAGTGTCGACAGCCCCTCGCCCCAGAGCACCGGGTTAAGCGGCGTTGGCCCCAGGGACATCAACTCATCCGCCTGCCGGTCGCGAATGATCTTGTCAGCCTCGCGGATCAACCCGTCCGCCCGGCGATAGGCCAGCTCCGCCTGCAAAACCGGCGCGCGCAGCTCCGCCAGTTGCTTGTTCAGTTCTGTCCGGCGTGCGGCGATATCCTCGGCCTCGGTGCCGCCATCGGGGACCGGGCCCAGCGCATCGATCTGTTCCTGCAAAGTGGCGATGCGGCTGGCGTTGATATCCTGCGCACTCAGAAACCTCGTCCGCGCCTCCGTCAGCGCGGCCCGCAGGGTTTCAAGCGTGGCATTGCTTGCCTGACCCTCGGCCAGCAGATTCTCGGCCCGGGTCGCCAGGATCTCCCACGTCGTGTAATCGGGGATGGTCGCCTCCTCGACGGGCTGGGCAAGAACCGGCGCCGCCGGCAGGCAAGACAGAACAAGGGTCAGGCAGACCAGAATGCGGCACAAAAGGGTCACGATTGATATACCTCGGGCAGTGCACGCGCGGATCCGCCCAGCCAATGCGGCACCGGCAGGCCCTTTTCATGCAGGAAAGCGGGGTTGAAGAGTTTCGACTGGTAGCGCGTGCCGTAATCGCACAACACCGTGACGATGGTATGGCCCGGCCCCATCTCGCGCGCCATGCGCATGGCCCCGGCAACGTTGAGACCGGACGATGCCCCAAGGCAAAGCCCTTCATGTTCCAGCAGATCAAACAGCACCGGCAGGGCCTCCGCATCCGGGACGCGGCAGCAAAAATCGGGGGCAAGCCCGTCGAGATTGGCCGTGATGCGCCCCTGCCCGATCCCTTCGGCGATTGACGACCCCTCCGAGGTCAGCACGCCGGTGGTGTAATAGCTGTAAAGCGCCGCCCCCTCCGGGTCCGCCAACCCCACCTTCACACCCTTCGGCTGCAACGCCAGCGCCGTGCCCGCCAAGGTCCCGCCGGACCCGACCGCGCAGATGAACCCGTCCAGCTTGCCGCCGGTTTGCTGCCAGATCTCCGGCCCGGTGGTTTCCAGGTGCGCCTGCCGGTTGGCGGTATTGTCGAACTGGTTGGCCCAGATTGCGCCGTTCGGCTCGGTTTTGGACAGTTTCCCGGCCAGCCGTTCCGAATAACGAACGAAGTTGTTCGGATTCGAATACGGCGCGGCAGGCACCTCTACCAGGTCCGCACCGGCCAGGCGCAGCATGTCCTTTTTTTCCTGGCTCTGGGTCTCGGGGATCACGATGACCGTACGAAACCCCATCGATGCCCCTGCCAGCGCCAGCCCGATACCGGTGTTGCCCGCCGTGCCCTCAACGATGGTGCCGCCGGGGCGCAACGCCCCGCGCGCCACGGCATCGCGAATGATCCACAGCGCGGCACGGTCCTTGACCGACTGGCCGGGGTTCATGAACTCCGCCTTTCCGAGAATCTCACAGCCCGTGGCTTCGGAGGGACCGTTCAACCTGACCAGAGGTGTATTGCCGACCAAACCGGCGAAATCCTTGCGCATCCGGGCACCTTTTCTGTCTCGCGTTTCACCCTGCCTAGCGGTGCCACGCGGGCAACTCAAGCGGCCTGCCGCAACCGCTCACGATGTCTTGCAAGCCACATCAGGGAAATGACCAGCGGGGCGTTCTCGATCTCCCCACTGTCCATCAGCGGCGCGATGGCGTCAAATGGAAGGACATGGGCGCGGATATCCTCACCCTCGGACAAAACACCGCCAAGGCCCGCCGCGCTTTCAGGTAAGTCGGCCTCTGCCAGAAAGGAATACATGTATTCCGCGTTCGCCCCCGGAGAGGGGTAATAGCCATGGATGCGGTGCAAACGCCCTACCTCAAGTCCCGCTTCCTCCCGTGCCTCGCGGCGGGCGGCGTCATGCGGCGTTTCGCCCGCATCCACCAGTCCGGCAATGACTTCCAGCGACCATGCCTGCCCGTCCCCCCGTGCGACGGGGCCAATGCGGAACTGCTCAATCAGCAGCACACGGTCACGTACCCGGTCATAGGGCAATACCGTCGCCACATCGGCGGTGACGAAGGCCGCCCGGTTGATCGGCGCGGACATGGCCCCGTCGAAGCGGCGGTGGCGCAGATCGTATTCCTCGACAGCATAGAAGTTTTCATAGGCAAAACGGCGGGCGAGAATTTCAACATCCCCTGTCCCGGTCGGTCGGCGCAAGGCTGCGGGCCGGTCCCCCCCGGCCTGCAACCGCGCCTGCGCCCGGTTGCGCAGCATCATGATCCGGGGCCTGATCTGGCCGGGGTCGCGCTGACCATGGCGGGCCATGATCTCCGCCGCCGTGGCCAGCGCCAGCGCACTGTCGGCAGCCAGCCATGCGGGAAAGTTCCAGTCTCCCGCCAGGGCGGGCGCCTCCGGCTGAAACGCCGTGGCGACAACCCGGCCCGCTTCGGTCACCAGTTCGACCCGCCGGGGGACGTAACCCAGACATGCGTGGTAATGGAAAAGACGCGCCTGCGCCGCCTCATCCAGCCCCCGGACCAATACCCCCGCCACATCATCCCCCGACCCGGGCACCAGCATCGCCCCCAAACCGGTCGCCATCGCCTGATGGCCGGGAAGCCTGGCCGCCACGGCCTGCATGTCCTGCCCGCTGACGCATGAAAACAACGGCGGATGGCACAAGGTGCCGTAAAGAAAAACGTCGGTCATACTGCCTCGAAACCGGCTTCAGGCGGGCCGCGTCACGGTAATCTGTGTCACGTCACAGTTTCCGCTGTGAAAAGTCGCCGCGCAAGCGGTCAGGTACAAGTTCCACATGCGCCGGAAGCGCGCATCGAACCCCTGCGCGGATATTTCGTCCCACCTGCGGTTGAAGACCTCGTGCCAGCGGCGCAAGGTCAGCGAATAGCTTTCCCCGAACTCGAGAGAGCGGGTCACCTCCAGCCCGGCCGCGCGCACCTGGTCGCGCAGGGCCGCGGGGCTGGGCAACATGCCACCGGGAAAAATATATTTCTGAATGAAATCAATACCATTTCGGTAAATTTCGAACCGGCGCTCCTGCACGGTAATGATTTGCAGCGTGGCGTGACGTCCGGGGCGCAAACGGCTGCGCAGGCTGTCGAAATAGATCGGCCAGTATTTCTCGCCCACGGCTTCGAACATCTCGATCGAGGCGATACCGTCGTATTCGCCCCTGTGGTCGCGATAGTCCTGAAGCCGGAAGTCCACCCTGTCCGAAAGCCCGGCATTGCGGATGCGCGCCGCGGCGTACTCGTATTGCGCGCGGCTGATGGTCAGGCCGGTGACCCTGAGACCCTGCCGGGCCGCGTATTCCGCAAACCCGCCCCAGCCGCAGCCGATCTCCAGCACATGGTCACCCGGCTGCGCGCCCATCTCCGCGATTATAGAGGCGTATTTCTGCTCCTGCGCCTTTTCAAGGCTTTCCTGCCCGGTCCGGAACAGCGCGGAAGAATAGGTCATGCTGTCATCCAGCCAAAGACTGTAGAACTCATTCCCCAGGTCATAGTGATGGGAGATATTGCGCCGCGCCTGCCGTCTGGTGTTGCGCTGCAACCAGAACCGCAATTTCTCGAAGGCGCGTATAACGGACTGGCCGGGAAAGCCGTCATATATCTCATCATTGTCGGCATGGACGAGATCCATGAACGCCATCAGGTCCGGGGAGGACCAACCGCCGTCCAGATAAGCCTCACAAAAGCCGAGATCGCCTTCGCGGATCAGCCGGGCGAACAGGTCGTTATCCTGCACATTCACCTGCGCGACCGGGCCGGGGCCGCGCCCCTCGGCGCGAAAGCGGCGCCCGTCAGGCAGTACGAAATCCAGTTGACCCCGCCCCATGGAACTGGCCACATCGAACACCTGCGAAAAATAACGCGGCAAGTTCTGCTGACCCTTTGTCGATTTCAGGACGTCCATCCCGTCTCCCTTTTTTCGGTTTTTGGCAGATTGCACCCGGACAGGGCAAGAAGTTCACACGCGCACGGTTTCATAAGCCGCCAGCGCCCGCGCCCGCCCGGCGCTCAACCCGATAACCGGCTGTGGAGGCGGATCGCCGGGAGAAAGGTTCCAGCGGCGTGGAATGGCCCGATAGTAAGACAGCGCCGTGTCCGTCGGGCGGGCGCGCCCCTCGGCAAGCCACCTGTCGGTATACACACCGTGCGGATCGAACCTTGCCAACTGCGTGTCCGGATTGAAAATACGAAAATAAGGCGCCGCGTCCGGTCCCGACCCGGCGGTCCACTGCCAGCCCATCGCGTTGGAGGCCGGGTCCCAGTCGATCAGATGCTGGGCGAACCATGCCTGCCCGATGCGCCAGTGGGTCAGCAGGTGCTTGGTCAGATAAGAGGCGGCGATCATCCGCGCCCGGTTGTGCATCGTCCCGCTGACATGCATCTGGCGCATCGCGGCATCGACGAAGGCGACGCCGGTACGGCCCTGTTTCCACGCCAGCACCTCGGGGGCGTTGGCCTCGGCATTCCACGGGAAGGCATCCCATCGCGTGCGCCAGTTGGCCGTCAGCAGCCGGGGGGTATGATACATCAGGTGATAGGCAAACTCACGCCAGGCAAGTTCCCTGAGGAATGTCTCCGCCCCCGCGACACCCGCGTCCATCGCCATCATCCCCGCCTGCCAGCAACGCCGCGGACCGATCTCCCCCCAGGCGAGATTCTCCGAAAGGCCCGAGGTCGCGGGCAGGTCCGGGCGGTCGCGGTCCCCCGTATAGCGCGGCAGGCGCTCCTCCAGAAACTGTTCCAGCCGATCGGCGGCGGCCTCTTCCCCGACACGCACATGTGCGGCAACGACATCCGCACCACGCCCCATCCCCGCCCCCATGTGCCAGTCCGCGATATCTTCGCTGCGGGGCCAGATATCGGGCGCGGTGAGATTGGCTGGGGACGCCAGAGGCGGTTCGGCATCCAGAACCCTCAGCGCCTTCCAATAGGGCGTATAAACCTTGTAGTGGCGGCCCGCCCCTGTCTCCAGGGCCCAGGGTTCGAACACCACGTGGCCACCAAAGCTGCGGGCGGCCACACCTCGTCTGGCCAGCTCCGCCTTGAGCGGCATGTCGCGCGCGATCGAGTCCGGGTCATAGCAGCGATTCCACACCACGGTGCCGGCCCCGGTTTCCGCGACCAGCTCCAGCAGCGTCTCCCGCGCCGGGCCACGCCGGCATACCAGTCCGGCCCCCAGTTGGCGCAGGCGCTTGGCCAGTCTCTCGACCCCCAGCCCCAGCCGCCAGCGCGGGGCGGCCCCCAGTGACTCTACCGTTTCGTCATGCAGAAAAACGGGAATCAGCGGCCGCGCGCGCGACACGGCGGCCGCCAGGGCCGGGTTGTCCGAAAGACGCAGATCGCGCCGGACCCACCAAAGGATGGGGGAGGATGAAACCATGTCTTTCCCGGTACTTGAGGTCAAACTTGCCCGCAGGCGCAAAACCTACAATTCGCAATCTAGTGCACGGATCAGCCGGTCAACCTCAAGCGGCGAGTTATAATGCACAAGGCTGATTCTCAGCACCCCTTCCGCAGGATCAACCCCCATCGCGGACAGCAGGCGGGGCGCATAGAAATTGCCCCCCCCCGTCAGGATGCCGTGCTTTGCCAGCCGTTCCGCCAGCGATACGCCCGGTTCGGGCACCTGAAGCGAAACGGTCGGCACCCGGTTCCATCCCGGCCGGTCCGGCCCAAGGATTCGCAGCCCGCGGCTGCGCAAGAACTCCAGCAACGGTTCCACCAGGGCAATCTCATGGGCACGGCACAGTTCCGCCACTTTCGCACTGCGCCCGACCGGATCGCGACCGGCACGGTAGTGATGCTCATACAACGCGTCGACATAATCGGCCAGCGCGGCACAGGCGGCAACCTGGGCGTGGTCCGGCCCGGCAGGGGTAAACCGGCACAACAGATTCCCCGCATTGAAGTCATGGCCCTGATGGGGCAGCACCCGCGCCAGATCCCGCCGAAGCGTCATGATCCCCTGATGGGGGCCGAAGGTCTTGTAGGCCGAGAATAAGTAGATATCCGCCCCAAGCTTCCCAATATTGGGGAGCCCGTGGGGCGCGAAACTGACACCGTCAACGCAGGAGACCGCGCCCGCCGCACGAATACGGCTGCACAACGCGCCCACATCGTTCACATGTCCAAGGATGTTCGAACAATGGGGAAAGCACACCAGCCTTACCTTGTCGTCAAGCAGAACCTCCAGCCGCTCCGGGTGCAGTGCCCCGGTTTCCGGATCCACCTGCCATTCGCGAATCTCGACCCCCCCGTCGGCAAGGCGGCGCCAGACACCCGTGTTGGCCTCATGGTCCTGGTTCGTCACGATGATGGCCGCCCCCGGCTTCAGCCACTGGCGGACGGCCTGCGCCAGGACGTAGGTATTCGCCGAGGTCGAGGGACCGAAGTGAATCTCATCCCGTGCCACCCCGAGATGCGCCGCCAGCCGATAGCGGGCCGCGTCCATTTCCTCGCCCGCCCGAAGGGATGGGGCCCCGACCCCATAGGGCTGCACCTTGCGTTCATGGTAAAAGCGGTTGAGGCGCCAGATCGTATAGCGGCACGGCAACGACCCGCCCGCATTTTCCATAAAGGCCAGCCGTCGCTGGGCCGGGTCCTGAAAAGCCGTGAACTGGTTGCGGACGAAAGCAAGGTCGAGGCTCGTCATGGGGCGGTCGTGTTATTCCTAACAATTCCTGCCCCTCTGAATACGGGGGGCGGTCTTGAGATGCAACAATTTGGAATTGCTCCACTTCAAACAAACCGCCCCGCGCAGGGTCAGCGATCCTCGGTGAGAAGACCGCGGTAGATGGCAAAACACATCAGAAGCAACACAATGGTGAACGGCAGGCCGGTGGAAATCACCATCGCCTGCAATGCCCCCAGCCCGCCGCCAATCAGCAGCACAATGGCCACGGCCCCTTCGAAAGTGCACCAGAACACCCGCTGGGGCAGCGGCGCGTCGATCTTGCCGCCCGCGGTGATGGTGTCGATCACCAGCGATCCTGAATCCGAGGAGGTCACGAAAAACACGATCACAAGCACGATCCCGATCACCGAGGTGATGGAAGACAGCGGCAACTCTTCGAGCATTGCGAAAAGCGAGATCGGCGGATTGTAGCTGTCGATGACCTGTGCCTTCACCGCGCTGTTCGCCGGATCGCTGAGCACCTGCTCGATCGCCGTGCCGCCGAAGACAGCCATCCACAACACGCAGACGAGGCTGGGCACGATCAGTACCGATATGATGAATTCGCGCACGGTACGGCCACGGCTGACGCGGGCGATGAACATGCCCACGAAGGGGGACCAGGAAATCCACCACGCCCAGTAGAAGGTCGTCCAGCCATTCATGTACCCGGTATCTTCACGTCCGACCGGATTGGAAAGGGCGACAAGGTTCTTGCCATAGGCCCCCATCCCGGCCACGAAATCCGACAGGATGATCATGGTCGGCCCGACCAGCAGCACGAAAACAAGCAGCAACGCGGCAAGCCCCATGTTGACCTCGGACAGCACCTTGACACCGCCATCCAGCCCCCGCAGGACCGAAACCAGCGCCACTGCCGTGATCACGGAGATCAGGATCACCTGAACCGTGGTATTGGCGGGAATGCCGAAGACATGCTCCAGCCCCGCATTCGCCTGCTGGGCACCGAAACCAAGCGATGTCGCCAGACCGAACAGCGTTGCGAACACGGCCAGCGTGTCGATGATGTGGCCGGTCCACCCCCAGACACGTTCCCCAAAGATCGGGTAAAAAGCCGAACGGATCGTCAGTGGCAAGCCCTTGTTATAAGTGAACAATGCCAGCGCCAGCGCAACAACTGCGTAAATCGCCCACGGATGCAGACCCCAGTGGTAGATCGTGGCCGCAAGCCCCATCGTCCGTGCGGCCTCGACATTTCCGGCAATAATTGTCCCGTCCTCCGCTATCGGTGACGGCACGCCCAGCGGCTCGGATATGGCCATGTGGTAAACGGGTTCCAGAACCCCGAAGAACATCAGGCCAATACCCATTCCCGCCGCGAACAACATCGCGAACCACCCGGCATAGGTGAAATCGGGTGTCGCATCACGCCCGCCCAGCCGGACCCGCCCGACAGGCAGGACAATCAGCAGCAAACAGAACAGAACGAACAGGTTGGCCGCACTGAGAAAGAACCAGTCAAAGGTGGAGGTCAGGAAAGGCCGCAGCGCCCCGAAGATATCGGCAGCCTGCTGCGGCAAAGCCAATGCATAGAACACGAAGGCAACGATGGAGAGCCCCGAAATCATGAACACGGGGTTGTGGATGTCGAACCCGAAAGGCCCCAACTGGCCTTCCAGATTGTCCTGGCCGATCTCGTAATCGGTTTCGATGATATCCGCCGGCCCCTCGGGGGCGGGGATACCCGGTTGCGTGGATTCGTCAGACATGAAGTGTCCCTCCGCTCTCGCTCGGGTTTATGGTTGGGTCTCAGCCGGCGTGTTCACGCACCAGAAAGACCGAGGCGCTGGCGTGGCTTGCCAGCTTGCCGCCGTGGGACGGCCAGATGTAATCGCCCAGGTTCGGCAAATGCGACGCCATCACCACAAGGTCGGCGCCGGTTTCCTCCAGCGCATCGCGCAGGCGGGCATCCAGATCCGTAGCCGGATCGTGGCTGATCATCATCTTCGCATGCGCGGTAATCTTGTGGCGCGCGGCCTGTTCGGCGGCGAAGGCGTTCAGCTTCTGCTCAAACTCAACCGTCGTATGGGCCACCTTGCTCGGTTGCTCGGTGGTGACCGCGACATACGTCACCGGAACATGGTAGTGCCTTGCAAGATCGGCAGACGTGCTGAGTGCTCTTTCCAGCCGGTCGAGATGGGACAAATCCACCGGGGTCAGAATTTGGGTAAACACGAATTTCCCCTGTTTTCATTTGGGAGCCACCGAGGGTCCGGCCTGCGGCAGCGCCCGTGAATTTTCGGCTCCAGGCACAAAGGGCCCAGCCGGTTGTGGGGAAAGCTTAGCTTCCTCAAGCGGATTTCTCAACCAGATCGGCAGACAATACTGGATTTTAAATCAATTCAGGGCCTTATCCGCTTGTTTTTAGGTTTGTTTTTTAGAAACAGTCCCACCTATCGGCGGTGGGGCATGACACCCCGTGAAAAATACCTTCGTCATCCGAATTATTGCGCCTCGCAAGAGGCACGCAACCGCTCCTGATACGCGGCAGGCCGGTCGAGACTGGCACGCCACTGCGCCCATGGCTGGCGCTCAGCCTGAGCGGGAGAAATTTCCACTTCATTGAACCCCGACCGCAACGCCATCGGGAACTGATCGGCAATCAACGGGCCGGAGGCGCGCAACTGCCCGGCATAGCCCATCATCCGCAGACGCCGCGCCACGGTAAAGCCGCGCCCATCGGTAAACGATCCGAAAACGATGCGGATCACCCCCGGGCCATCGAGACGCCCCAGAAGACTCGCCGGGTCGCAATCCGCGGGCAAGTCCAACGCCCCCTGCCCGCGCCACTCCTCCAGGGGAACGAACCCCCCGGCATGGTTGTCGGGCGCAAAACCCGCCTCGGTTACGATCACGTTCACTTTTTTCTCCTCCGCCTCTTCCTGCTGCGGAACGGGCCCACGCACGGGCTTGCCGTTGATGAAATGGATTCCGCATTCCTGCTTTTCCCGGCCGCGCCAGCGGCCCGCACGCGCGTCTTCGCCTGCGGTCACCGGCGAGGTGCAGGGCGCGCATCCGATCGAAAGATACCCCCGTGCCACCAAAGGGTGCTTTGGCAGGCGGTTGTTGATCATGTAATCCTGCACATCCTGCGCCGCCCAGTGCGCCAGCGGGTTAACCTTGATGCGGGGGCCGTCAGATTCGAAAAACTCGATCCCGGCACGGGTTTGCGCCTGAAACCGCTTGCGGCCGGTGATCCATCCGTCAAACCCCGCCAAGGCGCGCTCCAACGGCTCGGCCTTGCGCAGGGCACAGCAGGCATCCGGATCCTGCCTGTGCAACAGGCCCTCCGAATCCCGGGCAGCAAGGGCCTCGGGCCGGGCCCGGATGGTGCGCAGATCCATCAGCCCCAAAGCCGCGGCAACCTCCGACTGGTAGGCCAGCGTTTCCGGGAACAGCATCTGCGTGTCGACAAACAGCACCGGCACGCTGCGGTCGATCACCGACAGCATGTGCAACAGAACCACCGACTCCGCACCGAAGGACGACACCAGCGCGATCCGCCCCACCAACGGGTCGGTCAGGGCGTGTTCGAGAACCCTGATCCCCGCATGATGCCGGTAGCGCGCGTTCAGCTCCGCGATACGGGCGCCCCCCGGATCATGCCGCATTCCGGGCCTCCCGCGGGTACAGGGCCGCCTTGAACGGGGCCGCCCCAAGACGGCGGAACGCCATCAGGAAGGTCTCCTCCGGTCCTTCGCGATGCTCCAGATAGGCCGCGATCAGCCGTTCCAGCGCCGGCAACAATTCCTCTGCGGAAAACCCCGGCCCGGCACGTTCACCCAGTACAGTTCTTTCCGTCCCGTCGCCTCCAAGGGTAATCTGGTAGTTTTCCACCCCCGCACGGTCCAGACCGAGTATCCCGATATGGCCGACATGGTGATGCCCGCAGGCATTGATGCACCCGGATATTTTCAGCTTCAGCGGACCGATCTCGTGCTCCAGCTTCAGCGCATCAAACCGCTGTGCGATGGCTTGAGCGACAGGAATGGAGCGCGCGGTGGCCAGCGCGCAGTAATCCATACCGGGACACGCGATGATGTCTGAGATCAGCCCCACATTCGCCGTGCCCAGCCCGGCCCCCAGAAGCGCCGCATGAAGCGCGGGCAGGTCGGCCTTGTGCACATGGGGCAGGATGACGTTCTGTTCATGGCTGATGCGCAGGTCGTCATGGCTGTAACGTTCGGCAAGCCCCGCCAGCAGACGCATCTGGGCAGAGGTCACATCTCCGGGCACCGCCCCATGCGCCTTGAGAGACACCGTCACGATGGCATGGCCCGGCTGCCGGTGCGGGGACAGGTTGGTATCCGTCCAGGCCCGGAACACCGGATCGCTACGCCGCGCGGCCTCGAACCCGTCATCGCTGCGGCTTTCGAAGACCGGGGGCGCGAAGTGGGTCCGGATTTCGGCCAGGCGGACCTGATCGCCCCCCCCGAACAACGGCCGCAACTCCGAAAACCGGGCCTCGACAAGCCTGCGTATCTCTTCGATGCCATGTTCATGAACCGCGATCTTGATACGCGCCTTGTATTTGTTATCCCGCCGGCCCAGAAGGTTGTAGGTGCTCAGGATCGCCTCGACATAAGGCAGCAGATCGGCCACCGGCAGAAACGGGCGCAGCACCTTGCCCACCATCGGCGTTCGGCCCAGCCCGCCGCCGATACTCACCTCGAACCCCGCTGCGCCGTCCTCGTTCAGCATGCGCAGGCCGATATCGTGGGCGCGGGTTACGGCCCGATCCCGCGGGCTGCCGGTGATCGCGATCTTGAACTTGCGCGGCAGAAACTGGAACTCCGGGTGATCGGTGGACCACTGGCGCAGCAGTTCCGCCCAGGGGCGCGGATCCTCGATCTCGTCGGCGGCGGCCCCGGCGAAATGATCGGCGGTGACGTTGCGCACGCAATTGCCGCTGGTCTGGATCGCGTGCATGCCGACATCGGCCAGCGCCTCCAGCATATCCGGCACATCTTTCAGCTTCGGCCAGTTGAACTGGATATTCTGCCGCGTGGTGAAATGGCCATACCCCCTGTCCCACTGGTCCGCGATATGGGCCAGTTGGCGCATCTGACGCCCGGTGAGAGTCCCATAGGGGATCGCCACCCGCAGCATGTAGGCATGCAGTTGCAGATACAACCCGTTCATCAGGCGCAGGGGGCGGAATTCCTCCTCGGTCAGCGCGCCGGACAGGCGGCGCTCCACCTGGTTGCGAAACTGCGCCACCCGGGCACGGACGAAAGCGTCGTCGAAAGCGTCGTATTCATACATGGCGAACCTCGGGGACCCGGGCATGGGCTGAAGGCCCCTGCGCGCGAAAGACTTCCCGGAAATGCATGGGCCGGGGGCCATCCGGGCCGGGCAGCATCTCGGCCAGATAGACCCCGACGACAGACGCGTCATCAGTGACCTCCTCCAGACGAAGCCGGGCACGGGCGATATCGGGGATGAGTTCCGCGTCGCGCACCTCCGGCACCCATGTCCCCAAGGGGCTCAGATAGACCACATGTCCCCCCAGCAGATCGTTGGCCGTCACAACCGAGAAAACCTGTTTGCTCATGAAAGCGCCTCTTTCAATTCCATCAGGGCCCCGGTTGCCGCACGCGGCGCCAGCCCCAGAAGCATCATCGCCGGGGCATCGCAGGCCCCGTTCTCAAGCGTCGTCGCCAGCGTTGCCAGCGTCCCCGGCAGAATCCGCTGATCCGGGCGTGACGCATTCTCCACGACAGTCACGGGCGTCTCGGACGCCGCCCCATGCATCATCAGCCGCCCCTGCAGGAAACGTGCCGCTCGCTTGCCCATGTAGATCGCCGCCACGGCGCCAGGACGGGCCAGCGCCCTCCAATCCTGCTCCGCGAAGCCCTGCATGTCATGGGCCGTCAGCAGCCGCAGGGCAGAGTTGCGCCCCCGTCGGGTCAGGCTTTGCCCGATACCGGCTGCGGCCGCCGAAGCCGCCGTGATTCCGGGCACTACATGCCAGCCGATGCCAGCGGCCTCACAGGCCTCGATTTCCTCCTCCAGGCGCCCGAAAACGGACGGGTCGCCCGACTTCAGGCGCACAACCAGATCTCCCGCGCCGGCATGTTGCACCATCAGCGCATTGATCCTGTCCTGGGGCGTGGCGGCGGCAAAGCCACGTTTGCCGACATCGACGATCCGCGCCTCCCGCCGGGCGAGATCGAGAATCGCGGGTGGAACCAGCCGGTCGTGCAAGACGACGTCAGCCTCATCCAGCGCCCGTCGCGCCGCCAGCGTCAGAAGCTCCGGATCACCGGGGCCGGCGCCCACGAAGGCTACGTGGCCGTCCCGCTCCTTCTGCGTCATGTGGCGAGAAAGCAAGGAGCGAAGCACCGCCTCTGCCGCTGCCGCCCCTCCCCGACCCAGCGCACGGGGACCTGCAGAAAAGTAGAACTCCGCCCAGAAATCGCGGCGGCGACGGCCCTGGGGCAGGTGCGCGGCCAGCGGACGAAATGCCTGCCCGATCCGCGCCAGAAGACCAAGGCGAACCGGCAGGCGCGCTTCCAGATCCGCCTTGAGGGCCCGGGCCAGAACCGGGGCCGCCCCCTCGGTCCCGATGGCAATGGTGACCGGATCGCGGTCGACGATGGCGGGGGTGATGAAATCGCTCCTTCCAAGATCATCGACGACATTCACCGGCACCCCCGCCGCGCGGGCCAGCCGGACGACGGACGCGGTCTCTTCGTCTTCCCCGGTGGCGGCATAAACAAGGGCCGCGCCGGGAAGGTCCCCGGCACAGAGCGATCTCCGCGTCAGGCAGATACGGCCCGATGCCGCGAGGGCCTCCAGCTCGGCCGCGGGGGAACGGGCAAACACGTGCAGACACGCCTCGGTCCTGAGCAGGACACGCAGCTTGGAAAGGGCAATCTCTCCGCCTCCCACGATCACGACAGGGCGGTCGGACAGGGACAGGAAGATCGGAAAATATTTCATGGCGGGCTCCCAACTCCCCACCAATATGGAATATTCTCCCTATGCTTTGCTATACGCTTGGCGCAATAAACATTTTTGTTCCGATTTTTTGGCCTATAAGGAATTTTCACCTGAATCTTCCGAAAATGGCGGGCCGGCCGAATGCCCCACCCACCGAAAACGAAAACGGCGGCCCGAAGGCCGCCATTACGTTTGCGGTTTTTCAGCCCCGCCAGTCGCGCCGGGGGCCGGTATCGACATGAACAAAGTTGCGGCGTGGGTACCAGCCAACCCCCCCCGCACCTTCGGAGCGCGCCAATTTGCACAGGAGAGAAGAGGAAACGCCTTCGACCCGGATGTCGAGCGCCTGTCCCTTCATGTGAAAACTGCTTGAGGCACCGCGCACCGACCGGTTTGTTCGGGGCGTCCGGTAGGCAGAGGTGATCTGAACCGGCCGGTCCGGGATACGGGCATTGATGCGTCCGACAAGATCTAGAAGCTCCGCGTCCATTTCGCGGGCCTTGTCCACACGCAGGTCCCGCAGCATCCAGTAGACTTTTGTCAGCGCCTCCTTGTCGAGCCGGTGGCTGAACAACCCGCGGCGCACCAGCGTGCCTTGGAAGGACTCCCCCGTGCGGGGACGGATCAAGCGGAGTTCGCGGTCCGAAATCGCAAGCGCGGGGGCTGGCAGCGCGCATACCGAAACAGCCCCAAGACCACATAGGGCCTGACGTCTCGTCAGCATCATGTCCTCTGTCTGCTGATTCCGTGACTTCCCAAGGCGTTTAAAGAGCCCGCCGGGCACTGTAAACATCCGGTTCTCCGAACTTCGTATCATATGCCCCCCATCGGCAAAAATCCGCACATCCACGGGGCCTGCGTACCCGCCCCGGCGGATTTAGAGAAAAATCCTTACCGGAAAACAAACGCCCCCGCAGAGGCACAAGATTGCGGTATTACCAGGTTTTCGACAGGTTTCTTTCAAAAACTGGCGCTTCACGCCTTGGCTAAGCCTGCGTGGTCGCATACCTAAAAACCAATCGAACCGGGCAGCAGCGTTTTCGCGCCCTCTTGGGCCGCACCCGGAACAAGGCAGGCAAAGGGTACAGGGGGTTCATGGAAAACGCGGGTGTATTTCTGCCGGTCATCGCGGCCTTACCGTTTCTGGGAGCTCTTCTGCCGGGGATAATGATACAGGCCGGGCGCAATGCCAGCGCCGCCTTTGCCGCTGCGCCGACCCTTCTTGCCTTCATCATGCTGATCATCTGCACCCCCTCCGTTCTGCGCGGTGAGGTGTTGCAGTTTCAGTTCGAGTGGCTTCCCGCCCTCGGGCTGAACGTGAATTTCATGCTGGACGGGCTGGGGCTTCTGTTCGCGGGGCTCATCCTGGGTATCGGGCTGCTTATCACGCTTTACGCACGTTTCTACCTTTCGCGCGAAGACCCGATGGGTCAGTTCTATACCTACCTGCTGCTTTTCCAGGGCGCGATGACAGGCATCGTCCTGTCGGACAACATCCTGCTTTTGTTGATTTTCTGGGAACTGACATCGCTCTCCTCCTTTCTGCTGATCGGCTACTGGAAGCATTTGCCCGAAGGGCGTCAGGGCGCGCGAATGGCACTGACCGTGACCGGGATGGGCGGGCTGGCGATGATCGCCGGGATGCTGATCCTGGGCGATATTGCAGGCAGCTATGACCTGAGCGTGATCCTGACCCGGAAAGAGGCGATTCAGTCCAGCCCGCTATACTTGCCCGCGCTGCTGCTGATTCTCATGGGGTGTTTCACGAAATCGGCGCAGTTCCCGTTCCATTTCTGGCTGCCCCACGCGATGGCGGCGCCCACGCCGGTGTCGGCCTACCTGCACTCGGCCACGATGGTGAAGGCCGGGTTGTTTCTGATGGCACGGATGTGGCCGGTGCTGTCCGGCACGCCGGAGTGGTTCTATATCGTATCCACGACCGGGCTGATAACGATGGTTCTGGCTGCGGTGATCGCGCTTTTCAAGGATGACCTCAAGGCGCTTTTGGCCTTCTCAACGGTCAGCCACCTTGGGCTGGTGACGATGCTGCTGGGCCTTGGCACCAACATAGCGGCGGTCGCGGCAGTGTTTCACATTCTCAATCACGCGACGTTCAAGGCCGCGTTGTTCATGACCGCGGGAATTATAGACCACGAGGCCCATACAAGAGACATCAAACGCCTTGGCGGCCTGCGCCATCTGATGCCGGTAACGTTCGTCATCGCCACGCTGGGGGCCCTGTCGATGGCGGGCTTCCCGCTGCTCAGCGGGTTCCTCTCAAAAGAGATGATGCTGGAACAGACCGTCCATACGGTCTGGGCCGGGCCGGACTACGCCGTTCCGATTCTCGCCACTCTGGGGGCGCTGTTCTCGGCGGCCTATTCGCTGCGCTACATATTTCACGTCTTTGGGGGGGAGGTGCGCGACGATTACCCCTCCAAACCGCATGACCCTGCTTTCGGCATGTGGGCTGGGCCCGCATTGCTTATTGCGATTGCGATCCTGATCGGAATTTTGCCAGCCGTGGCGGAGCCGCTGGTGAAAATTTCCGCCTACGCCGTGACCGGGGGGAATCTGCCTTATTTTCATCTCAAGATCTGGCATGGCCTGACACCGGCGCTGTTCATGTCGGTCATCGCGCTGACCGGTGGCGCGGGGCTGCTGGTGCTGCATCGTCCGCTGGAACGCGTCTGGAACGCCGTCCCCCGCCCCGAGGCCAAGGTCATCTTCGACGCGCTTGTTGGGGCCGCTACCAAAGCGGCACATTGGCTGACAGACACGCTGCACAACGGGCGCATGTCCCGCTATGCCTTCGTCTTCGCGCTGACGGTTCTGGGTGCGGGAGCGTTCGCGTGGCTGGGCGGAGAAATCGGGCCGCGGACCCGCGCGCTACAACCCGCCCCGCTGGCTGTCCTGGTGGGGTGGATACTGCTGGTCACCTGCACCACGGTCATGGTCAGCTACCACCGCCACCGTTTCCTCGCGCTGGTGCTGATGGGAGTGATCGGGCTGACCGTATCGCTCGGCTTCGTGTATCTTTCCGCACCGGATCTGGCGCTGACGCAGATCTCGGTGGAAGTGGTCACCATCATCTTGCTGCTTCTGGCCCTGAATTTCCTGCCCAAACGCACCCCCGTGGACAGCAGCCTTGCCCGCCGGGTGCGGGACGGCGCGCTGGCGATCACCGGCGGGCTTGCCGTGGCGGGGCTGAGCTTTGCCATGCTGACGCGGGATTTCGCGCTGCCCACGATCTCGGATTACCACCTCGTCAATTCCTACAAGGGCGGCGGAGGCACAAATGTCGTCAACGTGATCCTGGTGGACTTCCGTGGCTTCGATACGTTTGGGGAAATCATCGTTCTGGGCATCGCCGCGCTGGTGATCTTTGCGCTGACGCGGTCGGTGCTGGATGGGCCGGGCGGACGCTGGCTGGCCGGCTGGGGGCCCGACGCCGACGAGGCGGGTGACCGCCACCCGGTGATGATGGTTATCGCCACCCGCGTGATGATGCCCATTGCCCTGATGGTGGGGGCCTACATCTTCCTGCGCGGGCACAACATGCCGGGCGGCGGGTTCATCGCCGGTCTGATCGTGGCGATCGCGCTGGTGATGCAGTATATGGCGTCTGGCTTTGCCTGGGCAGAGGCGCGCCAGCGTATCCGCTACCACGCGATGATCGCCACCGGCGTGCTCATCGCCAGCGCCACGGGGGTCGGTGCGTGGTTCAACGGACGCCCCTTCCTGACCAGCGATTTCGGCTATGTCACCCTCCCCCCGCTGGAGAAATTCGAACTGGCCACCGCGATGCTGTTCGACACCGGCGTGTTCCTGACCGTCGTCGGAGCGGTAATGCTGGCACTTGACAGCCTGTCCCGCATGGCCCGCCGCGCAGGAGAGACGGTGAACATCCACCCGATGGACATCAACCTTGGCCGCAACGGAAAGAAGGACTGACCATGGAACTTCTGTTCGCAAGCGCCGTTGGCATCCTGACCGCGGCGGGCCTGTATCTGGTGATGCGGCAGAGGACATTCCCGGTGATCCTGGGAATCTCGCTGCTTTCCTACGCGGTAAACCTGTTCCTGTTCGCCAGCGGGCGGCTGGCGGTCAACATGCCGCCGGTCCTTCTCAAGGGGGTGGAAGACTTCACCGATCCGCTGCCACAGGCGCTGGTGCTGACAGCGATCGTGATTTCCTTCGGGATGACCGCGGTTGTCGTGATGCTGTCGCTGGGGGCGTATCTTTCCGCCCGCAGTGACCGCATCGACCTGAACGATACAGAAAAGACAGGGGACACCCGCCAATGAACCACTGGATCATCGCCCCTGTCATCGTACCGGCACTGATCGCCGCGCTGATCGTGTTGTCGATGCGAAACCAGTTGATGTTGCAGCGGATATTTTCGGCATTCAGCACAGCGTTGCTTCTGGCCATCTCGCTGGGGCTGGCGTGGCAGGCCGCGGACGGAACGATCACATCGTATGAGTTGGGCAACTGGCCCGCACCATTCGGGATCGTGCTGGTGCTGGACCGGCTTTCGGCGCTGATGGCGGTTCTGACATCGGTCCTGGCCCTGCCGGTGCTTCTCTACGCGATCGGCAGCGAGTGGGACAGCCGGGGCACCCATTTCCACGCCCTGTTCCAATTCCAGTTGATGGGCATTTTCGGTGCTTTCCTGACTGGCGACGCCTTCAACCTGTTCGTTTTCTTCGAGGTTCTTCTCATCGCGTCTTACGGGCTGATGATCCATGGCGGCGGCACCCGGCGGCTGCGGGCCGGGGTGCAATACGTGGTGTTCAACCTGTTGGGCTCGACACTGTTCCTTTTTGCACTGGGGACGCTCTACGCCGTAACCGGCACACTCAACATGGCCGACATGGCCGCGCGCGTCGCGGAGATCCCCGCCGCGGAAAGCGCCATGCTGCGGGTCGGCGCGGTGCTTCTTTTGCTGGTATTCGCCATCAAGGCGGCGCTTTTGCCACTGCATTTCTGGCTGCCGGCCACCTATGCCGAGGCCCCCGCCCCCATCGCGGCGCTGTTTGCCATCATGACGAAGGTCGGGGCCTATGCCATCCTGCGGATGCACACGCTCGTATTCGGGCCGGAGATCGACATCACCGCCGATATCATCGGTCAGCTGGTGCTGGGCGCGGGGCTGATCACCCTTGCGATCGGGATGGTCGGCATCCTCGGGGCCACCGGCCTGGGGCGGATGGCTGCCTTCGCGGTGATCGGCTCCATGGGCACGCTGATGGTTGGCATGGCTGGATTCACGGAGCAGACGACCTCTGCAACGCTGTATTATCTCGTTCATTCGACACTGGCGGGGGCGGCCATGTTCCTTGTGGTGGACCTCGTGCGGGAGCGGCGCGCCGATGACGGGCTGCACCCGGGTCCGGCAATGGGACAACATGGCCTGGTAACGGCCCTGTTCTTCGGAGCGGCCATAGCCGTCGCGGGGATGCCCCCCCTGTCGGGCTTCATCGGCAAGCTGCTGATCCTTGACGCGGTGCGCGATCTCCCCGAGGTTTGGGCGATATGGAGCGTCATCCTCGTGACATCCCTGATTGCCATCGTCGGACTTGCGCGGGCGGGCAGCGTGGTGTTCTGGAAAACCGAGACCGGCCCGACCGGGCGGCGCCTGCGTGCACGCCAACAGCCGAAGCTGCCGCTGGTCGTAACCTGTGGCATGATGGGAACGGTCGCGCTTCTGGCCGTATTTGCCGGCCCGATGAGCGCCTATCTCGACGCCACGGCGCAGCAGTTGTTCGACCGGGAGGCCTATATCTCGGCCGTGCTGCCAGAAGGAGGCCAGCCATGATCCGCCGCCTGCTCCCCCACCCTTACCTGACACTTCTGCTGGTGATCGTCTGGCAGATGCTGGTAAACGACGTTTCGCCGGGCAGCCTGACGCTGGGCCTGATCCTGGGGCTGATCATCCCGATCATCACCGCACCTTACTGGCCCAACCGCCCGGCGCTTCGCAACCTGCCAATGCTGGCAAGCTACTGCCTGATCGTGCTGTGGGACATCGTGGTGGCCAATGTCACGGTTGCGCGCATCATACTGTTCAAGCGTAACGAAGACATGCACCCCAACTGGGTCGCCATCCCGCTGGACCTGCGCACACCCGAGGCCATCACCATGCTTGCGGGGACAATTACGATGACGCCAGGCACGGTTTCGGCCGATCTGTCCGCCGATGGGCGTAGCCTGCTGGTACATTGCCTTGACGCACCCGATCCGGACGCGGTGCGTGCGGAAATCAAGCACCGCTACGAACGCCGGCTGAAGGAGATATTCGAATGATCGAATACGCGCTTTATTTTGCCATCGGCTGCTTCGCAGTGGCGCTGATGCTCAATCTCTACCGCATCGTGAACGCGCCGGTCCTGGGGGACCGCATTCTGGCGCTGGACACGATGGTCATCAACGCGATTGCATTGCTCAGCCTGTTCGGGGTGCTCAAGCAGACGTCGATCTATTTCGAGGCGTCGATGATCTTCGCCATGACCGGCTTTGTCTCGACCGTTTCCTACACGCGCTTCATGCTGCGCGGCGACATTATCGAGTGAGGGGGCCATGGACCTGATCGCAGACCTGCTGATTTCCTTCTCCCTGATCGTTGCCGGGGTCTTCGGGCTTGTCGGCTCCTTTGGGCTGATAAAACTGCGCGACCCCATGTCGCGCCTGCATGGGCCGACCAAAGCCACAACCCTGGGCGTGGGCGGGGCGCTGGTTGCCTCAGTGCTGTATTTCCTTCTGGTCATGAAGGATTTCAGCTTTCACGAGCTTCTGATCACGCTTTTCCTGTTCATGACCGCACCGATTACCGCCCATTTCATCGCCAAGATGCATATCCACCGCAACGAGCGGCGCGATACCCTGCCGGCAACCGGCACGGACCGCCCCTGGGCCACCTTCGAAAGCGATACGGAGCGCGCCCGCGCCGAAGCCCGCCGCCAGGGGTAAGCTTTTAGCTTGTCAGCACACGACCCGCATCCTAGAGTGCGCGTCCTGACGTCTGTCGTGATCGGTTTGACGGTTGATTTGAGCGGTTGATTTGAACGAGCCCGTATTAGATATCATCGCAGACGACCAAAGCCAGCGCCTGCTTCTTCGTGGCCCGGTCACCCTGTCCGGCCTGCCCCGACTGCAGGAGGCGCTGGAACGTGCCCCGGAAGGGGTCGTTCTGGATCTCAGCGAAACCGGTCGGCTGGACACCGCAGGCGCATGGGCAATCCTGAACTTGCGAGAGCGGCTGGGCGGGCTGGAGATCGCCGGAGCGGGAGATGCACATCGCGCGCTGCTTGCAACCGTAGAGGCCGCCCTGCCTCAACCGGACCGTGACGTTTCGCGCCGCCGCACCATCGCCGACTGGCTGGAAGGCGTGGGCCGCTCCGTCGCTGGCCATGGCCGCACAGGGGCGGAACTGACGGGCTATCTTGGCTTGTTTCTGGCCCGGATTGGCGCCAGCCTGCGCCATCCCACACGGTTTCGGCTGACCGCTCTCGTCCATCATTGCGAAGATGTCGGGCTGCGCGCAGTGCCGATCGTGGCTCTGATGTCCTTCCTGATCGGCGTGGTGCTGGCATTCCAGGGGGCGTTCCAGCTCCGGCGGTTCGGGGCGGAAATCTACGTGATCGATCTTATTGCCGTGGCCGTCTTGCGGGAGTTGGGCATCCTGCTGACCGCGATCGTCGTTGCCGGACGGACGGCATCCGCCTTCACTGCCGCGATAGGCTCCATGAAGATGCGTGAGGAAGTCGACGCCATGCAGACTCTGGGCATCGACCCCACAATGGCCCTGATCGTACCGCGGGTTCTGGCGCTGGTGCTGATGCTGCCGATCCTGGGGCTGATATCGAACCTTGCCGGGCTGTTGGGCGGTGCGCTGATGTCATGGATCGAACTGGGGATCTCCCCCGCGATGTTCCAGTCGCGGCTGGTGGAAGGCACCAGCATCAACCATGTCTTCGTCGGCCTGTCCAAGGCTCCGGTCTTTGCGCTGATTATCGGAATCGTGGGATGCCATGCCGGGATGCAGGTGCGCGGCAACGCGGAATCGCTTGGACTGATGACGTCCAAGGCGGTGGTCACTGCGATTTTCGCCGTGATTTTGGCCGATGCGCTGTTTTCGGTCTTTTTCGCGAAGGTGGGCATATGACACCCGTGATCCGCCTTCGGGGACTCCGCAACCAGTTTGGCCGCCATGTCGTTCATGACGGGCTGGATCTCGACGTGCGGCGGGGGGAAGTTCTGGGTGTGGTCGGCGGTTCGGGGACGGGAAAATCGGTTCTGCTGCGTACGATTGTCGGGCTGCAAACGCCCGCTGCCGGCTCGATCGAGGTTCTGGGCACGGACATCACCACCGCGACCGAGACAGAGCGGGACGAGATCGGCCGCCGCTGGGGCGTGATGTTTCAGGACGGTGCGCTGTTTTCGTCTCTGACCGTTCGTGAAAATGTCGAGGTGCCGATCCGCTCTGCCATCCACCTGCCCGCCGAAACCCGCCATGCGCTGGCGGATCTCAAGATTTCGCTGTCCGGCCTGCCCTGGATGGCAGGAGACAAGTACCCCTCGGAACTTTCCGGGGGCATGCGCAAGCGGGCGGGCCTGGCACGCGCACTGGCTCTGGACCCGGACATCGTGTTCCTGGACGAACCCACCGCCGGCCTTGACCCGATCGGCGCGGCAGAGTTCGACCGGCTGATTTCCGGACTCAGCCGCAGCCTGGGACTGACCGTCTTCATGGTGACCCATGATCTGGACAGCCTGCACGCCTGTTGCGACCGGATCGCGGTATTGGCGGAAAAGCGGGTCCTGGTGACCGGCACCATGGCCGAGATGCTTGAAGTGGACCACCCGTGGGTGCATGACTATTTTCATGGGCCCCGTGCCCGTGCGGCCCTTGCCACGCAAGGCGCCGAGAAAGGTTAACGATGGAAACACGCGCCAATTATATAATTATCGGGGCCTTCACGGTTGCAGGTTTTCTTGGAATCCTCGGGTTTTTCATGTGGTTCACCAAATCCGAGATGGACCAGCAGTTCGCCTATTACGATACCCGGTTTGAAAACGTATCCGGGCTGGGTCGTGCCTCGGATGTGCGCTTTGCCGGGTTGACGGTTGGGCAGGTCGTCGATCTGGGCCTGTCGGAAAGCGGGGACGGCACCGTGCGCGTTCGGCTTGAGGTTGCCGCCAACACACCGATCCGCGTGGACAGCATCGCACGCGTCGAATCCCAGGGCGTGACGGGCGTTGCCTTTGTCGCGATCACCTCCGGCTCCACCGATGCGCCGCTTTTGAAAGACCAGGACGACAAGGTGCCCGAGATAACCTCGGAGCGGTCTGTCCTTCAGACACTCGCCGAAGACGCGCCCGCCCTGTTTTCCGAGGCGCTTGAAGCCGTCCGTGCCCTTCAGGGCTTTTTGTCGGATGACAACAAAAGACAGGTCGGGGAAATTATCGGCAACCTCGCCTCGACCTCGCAAAACCTGAACTCCACGCTGGACGATTTTTCATCGGTCGCGGCCAAAGTCGGCGATTCCATTGGCGATATCGAAGGGTTCACCCAGCAGCTTGACGGAATCGGCAAGACCGTCGACGAGGCGCTGGCCATGGCCGAAAGTGCCATCGTCAGCATCACCGAGATGTCCGATCAGGCACGGGAAACGCTGGTCACCGGATCGCAGACCCTCGAAAGCGCAACCGGGGCTTTCGATGTCGCGACCAATGTCCTGGACACGGATGTCCGCACAACCTTGCGCGAACTCGAAGCCACCGCCGCAACCCTGCGCGGCCAGACCGAAACCCTGGGCACGACCGCGGAAAACCTGATGGTTCTGTGGTCCGAAACCGGGCAAACCGCGAATTCCCGCCTGCAAGAGGCCGAAACGACCCTTGCGCGCCTGAACACCACCCTTGAAAGCGTGGAGGGGGCCGCAGATCAGGCGGGAATACTGCTGTCGGGGGATGGGGCACGCCTTGTCGCGCAGGCGACCGAGGCCGTGGCCGGCATTGCCCGCGCCGTGGAAGACGACCTGCCGGTCGTAATGGCCGATATCCGGGCCGCAACACAAACCGCGCGTGTAACCATGGAAACCGTCGGCGGGGACCTTTCCGCCGCCTCAGGTCGGATCGACGGGCTGAGCGACGACGCCCGGACCACCCTGACCACCGTAACCGACACGTTCAGTCGCGCCCAGACGACTCTGGCCGCGATGGACAGCGCACTTGAAACCGGTCAGGGGGCGCTTTCCGCCGCCGAACGCGCATTCAATGGGGCGGACAAGGTCATCAACGAGGACATAGAAGGGATCACGACCGATCTGCGGGCCGCGATCCGGCGGCTCGACGGCGCGCTGGCCCAGGTCTCCAGCGACCTGCCCGAGATCTCCGCCGGAGTACGGGAAGCTGCCGAAGCCGCCCGAAGCGCCTTTACCGGAGTCGACGCAATGGTCGCCGACGCCAAGCCACCGGTGGCCGATTTCCTGTCCAGCGGCCTGCCGCAATATTCCCTTCTTGGGGCCGAAGCCCGCAAACTCGTCCAGACTCTGGATACACTGGCCGACCGGATCGAACGTGACCCGGCCCGGTTCTTCCTCAGCCGCGACGTCCCGGAATACAGAAGATGAGGTTCAATATGCGCCCCTTAACCCTGTGCCTGCTTCTGGCGCTGCCCTCCTGCTCGATGATCGAGGCCCTCGACAGCGCGAGCAGACCGCTGGATACCTATGAACTCCGTGCGGTCACGGCCCCCCCCGTCAGTGCCCGGCGCACCCTGTCGCGCGAACTGGTGGTGGAACGCCCCGGTGCGGGTGGCGCGCTGGACACGGACCGCATCCTCGTCCGCCCCAACCCGCTGGAGGCGCAGTACCTGCCCGGTGCACGATGGACGAACCCGGCACCGGAGATGCTGCAAACGCTTCTGGTACACCGGCTGGAAGCCAGCGACGGCTTCACTTATGTCGGCCGCCGCCCCCTGGGGGCCTCAGGCGACTATGTGCTGCTGAGCGAACTCACGGATTTGCAGGCAGAGATCGTGCCTGCGGACGGCAGCGTAATGGCCCGCATCACCCTGCGCGCGCGCCTGATCCGCGAAGACGATGCCAGCGTCATCGCGCAGGACCGCTTCTCTGCCGAAGCACAGGCCGCCAGCGACAAGGCCACGGATGTCGTCAACGCGCTTGACGCGGCGCTTTCGGAAATCACACCGCGCCTCACAGGCTGGGTGTTGCAACGCACCGGGGCCGGATCCCGCCCCGGCGCCTGAGATCACCGGCCGATGCCGGTATAGGCTTCAAAACCCGCATCGGCCACATCTTTTGCGGAATAGACGTTGCGCAGATCGCCCATGCGCGGCGTGGCCATCGCCCCGGCGAGACGCTTGAGATCAAGGGCGCGAAATTCGTTCCATTCGGTCAGCAGCACGACCAGATCGGCACCGTCGGCGGCCTCGTAGGCGTCGGAGCACCAGGTCACGCCGGGAAGCAAAGCCTCCCCCTCTCGTCTGCCCTGCGGATCGGTCACGCGAACCTTTGCCCCCCCGCCCACCATCGCGGGCACGATGGTCAGGCTGGGGGCCTCACGCATGTCGTCGGTGTTAGGCTTGAAGGTTACCCCCAGAACCGCAATCGACCTGCCATTGAAAGACCCGCCGGCAAGTTCAAGAAGCTTCTCCACCATACGCCGCTTGATGGCTTCGTTTTTCTCGATCACCGTTTCCACGATCTGCTGAGGCACCGCGTGTTCCTGCCCGATACGGGCCAGCGCGCGGGTGTCCTTGGGAAAGCACGACCCGCCATAGCCCGGCCCCGCATGCAGGAACTTGTTGCCGATGCGGCCATCCATTCCCATGCCCTTGGACACCGCCTTGACGTCGGCACCGACCTTCTCGCACAAGGCTGCAATTTCGTTGATGAAGGTGATCTTGGTCGCCAAAAAGGCATTGGCGGCATATTTGATCATCTCGGCGGATTCGAGATCCGTATACACAACGGGAAAATCGCGCAGATAAAGCGGGCGATAGATTTCGCGCATGACTTCAATGGCGCGATCGCTCTCACACCCGACCACAACGCGGTCGGGGCGCATGAAATCGTCGATCGCCGCGCCTTCGCGCAAGAATTCGGGGTTCGAGGCGACGTCGAATTCAGCCTGCGGGTTGGCGGCACGGATGACCTCTTCGACCCTTTGGTTGGTGCCTAGGGGCACGGTGGATTTGGTTACGACCACGGCATAGCCGGTCAGCGCGGCGGCGATTTCCTCGGCTGCGGCAAAGACAAAGCTGAGATCGGCGTGCCCGTCCCCCCGGCGCGTCGGGGTGCCTACGGCGATGAAAACCGCATCCGCCCCGGCGACCGCCTGGGCCAGGTCGCCGGTGAAAGACAAGCGCCCGGCGGCCACGTTGCGGGCCATCAACTCATCGAGGCCGGGTTCATAGATCGGCACCTCGCCGCGGTCCAGCATGGCAATCTTTTCAGGATTCTTGTCGACGCAAACGACATCATGTCCGAAATCGGAAAAGCAGACCCCCGAAACCAGGCCAACATAGCCCGTGCCGATCATCGCAATACGCATGTCAAATCCTTAACTGCTGCTTCTTGCGCCCGAAGTGCGGCAAGGGGCGCGCCCTGTCAAGGCATCTGGCCCGCAGGCAGCGACGCCACGCCGCTTTTCGTGATGCTTCTGGCGTGGTCAGGCCCAAAACAAAGAGGTATAGAGGAAGTGTGGGGTGGGAATTTTACATGCGGTTTCGTGTTATTTGTGCCGTTCTTTCGGTCTTTGCCGGTTTGATGTCTCCTCTTTGGGCGGCGGAGGTCACACTCAGCACTCCGGGAGCAGAGAAGGCGCTGGAGAAAGCCCTTCGCACCGCGTCACTGACACTCTCCACTGCGGCGGAAACTTCGCCCGCCCCCGCCGACTTTCTGGCCGCGGCGCGGGCCGATTATGCCCGGCTTCTGGGGGTGCTTTACGGGCAGGGCTATTACGGCGGCGACATTTCCATCCGGGTGGACGGGCGTGAAGTCGCGGATCTTCCCCCCTTTGCCCGGCTGGAGCGCATCGGCAAGATCGCACTCTCGGTGCGGCCGGGCCCTGCGTTCCGCTTCGCGCGGGCGCGGATTGCGCCGCTCGCGCCACAAACGGATCTGCCGGAGGACTTTGCCCCCGGAGAACGCGCGAAAAGCGGCGCGATCAGGGCCGCCGCACAGGCCGGTGTCGAAGGTTGGCGCAACGCGGGGTATGCGAAGGCACGCGTCGCGGGGCAGGATCTGATCGTGGACCACCGCTCCGCCACCATGACCGCGGATCTGGCCCTGGCACCAGGGAGGAAGTTGCGCTTCGGCCAGTTGCTTCTGAAAGGGGAAAGCCGGGTCCGGCCCGAGCGGATTCGCGCCATCACCGGGCTGCCCACGGGGGAGACATTCTCCCCCGTGGCCTTGCGCAAATCCGCCGACCGGCTGCGCCGCACGGGCGCGTTCCGTTCCGTGACCTTGCACGAAGTCGAAACCGCGAACCCCGACGGGACGCTCGACATCACCGCCACCACCGCCGATGACAAACGCCGCCGGATCGGGTTCGGTGCCGAATACGGTACCGACTCGGGGGTCACGCTGTCGGCCTTCTGGCTGCATCGCAACCTCCTGGGCGGGGCGGAGCGCCTGCGTTTCGACGCCGAAATCACCGGCATAGGCGGGGACACGGGGGGCATGGATTACAGCCTTGGCGCCCGCCTGGACCGTCCGGCGACCTTCACCCCCGACACCGGGGCTTATATCCTGGGCGAGATTTCGCTGGAGGACGAACCCGACTACAAGCAGCGCGATGTCACGCTTGGCGGCGGGCTGACTCACGAATTCTCCGACACGCTTTCAGGCAGTGCGGGGATCCTGCTGCGCTATTCGGACATTGAGGACGATCTGGGCAAGCGCGACCTGACCCAGCTTCATTTTCCCCTTACGCTGACCCGTGATACCCGCAACCTAGCCAACGATGCCACACGCGGAACCTATCTGGGGCTGGAGGCGACGCCGTTTCTCGGCCTGAACACCTCGGCCTCCGGCGCGCGCCTGTATGCCGACGCGCGCGCCTACCACGCATTGGGCGAACGATTTGTCCTCGCCGGCCGGCTACAGGCGGGCAGCGTGGTCAACGCCAAGACCAGGGATGTCCCGCCGGACATGCTGTTCTACTCGGGTGGCGGGGGCACCGTACGGGGGCAGCCCTACAGGTCGCTCTCGATCGATCTGGGCGACGGCAAGGAAAGCGGCGGGCGCAGTTTTCTAGGCCTCGCGGCGGAACTGCGCGCCGATATACGCGAAAATATCGGGGTGGTCGGGTTCCTGGATGCGGGCCATGTGGGGGACGGCGCCCTGCCCGGAGAAAACGGTGACTGGCACGCGGGCGCCGGGCTGGGGCTGCGATACAAAACCACCATAGGCCCCATCCGGGTGGATGTGGGCGCGCCGGTCGACGGTGACACGGGCGATGGCGTTCAACTTTACATCGGGATCGGACAAGCGTTTTGAAACGGGTTCTTCTCTCTCTCGCACTGGCGGGCGCGGCTTTGCTGCCTTTCGCCGCTCCGGCCCAGGAGGATGATGGCAGCTTTCTGGAGCGGCTGATCGAAAAGAACCTCTCCGGGGCTGGGCACGACGTGCAGATCACGGGCTTTCGCGGGGCGCTGTCCTCGCAGGCAACTCTGGAATCCCTGACCATCGCCGACGATGCCGGTGTCTGGCTGACCCTGCGCGGGGCGGAGCTGGACTGGTCCCGGGCCGCGCTGCTGAAAGGCGATGTGCGTGTCAAGCGGCTCTCGGCGGAGGCCATCACGCTCTTCCGCCTGCCACGGGATGACGCAGGCGGCCCCGAACTTTCGGACACCCAGGCGGCCCCTTTCCGCCTGCCAGAGCTTCCCGTCTCCGTGGAGATCGGCGCACTGGAGGTGAAATCGGTCGCGTTGGATGAATCGGTTCTGGGAAAACCGGCCAGCTTCGCCATTTCCGGCAGCATGGCGCTGGCCGGCGGCGCCGGACAGGCCAGCCTGAACGCCGCCCGCACGGAT
Source organism: Rhodovulum imhoffii (assembly GCF_003046545.1). Taxonomy (GTDB): domain Bacteria; phylum Pseudomonadota; class Alphaproteobacteria; order Rhodobacterales; family Rhodobacteraceae; genus Rhodovulum; species Rhodovulum imhoffii. The sequence continues at coordinate 133,413 of NZ_QAAA01000002.1, forward strand.
CGGGAGACCGACAGGTTCACCCTCTCCGCCGGATTCGACAATGAAAGTGAGGTTCTGTCCCTCGATCTTTCCCTTGCAGAGGCGCGGGACGGGATCGTGGTCGGGCTGATCGGGCTACCGGGCGCCCCTTCCATCGACCTGACGGTGAAAGGCGCCGGACCGCTCTCGGACTACACGGCGCGGATTGGGCTGGCAACCGAAGGCACCCCGCGACTCGCGGGGGGCGTATCCCTCAAGGGGAATGCTCCACGCCATTTCCGGGCCGACCTGGACGGCGATGTGACGGCCCTGTTCCTGCCGGAACTCCAGGAATTCTTTGGCCCAAGGACGCGCCTTGAACTGGCCGGCACCACCGCCCCCGGCAAAACGGAAATCGGGAATCTGCGTTTGGAAACACAGGCCCTGAGCGTCAGTGGCAGCCTTGCGCTCTCGGACGGCCTGCCCGAAAAATTCGACCTGCGCGCCCGCATCGCCGCCCCGGACGGGACCCCCGTTCGCCTGCCGGCGGCCGGATCGCCTGTCCGGGTTGAAAGCGCGGATATCACCGCCCGGTTCGACGCCGCGACGGGCGATGCCTGGGCACTGGAGGGCACGCTTTCCGGACTGGAAACGGAGGCCCTGCGCCTGGCGCGGGGCCAACTGACCGGTGGCGGCACGATCCAACGGACAGAGCGCCGCATCAACGCCGATCTGCACACATGGCTGGGCGGAATATCCCCGGCCGATCCCGCTCTTGCGCAGGTCCTCGACGAGACGGCGGAGGCCAGCCTCCATCTCGACTGGGCACCGGGTCTGCCGGTGCAGGTCTCCGCGCTGGAGGCCACCGCCGGCAACCTGCGGCTGAGCGGCGCGGCCAGCCTGGACCCCGCCATGCCCGAACTTCCGGCGAGGGCGGACCTGACCGTACAGGCCACCGACATTTCACGCTTTTCCGCATTGGCGGGACGAAATCTGGCGGGCAGCCTGTCCGCGCAAATGATAGCAACCGCAGAATTGGCAACCGGGACCGTGACCCTAGGCCTGACCGGCACGGGCCGCAATCTGGCCGCCGCCCTGCCCCAGATCGACCCGCTTTTGAAAGGAGACAGCACGCTGACCCTGTTTGCGGCCCGCAACGCGGCGGGCAGCCGGGTGGACCGCTTCGCTGTGGAAACCCCACAATTGTCTCTGAACGCCAAGGGGCAGCTTTCGCCCGAATTCGGGCACCTGCGCCTGAACGGCTACATGCCTGACCCGGCGCGGGCCTTTCCAGGCATGCGCGGCCCGCTGACCCTGACCGCGCGCGGCGACTGGAGCGGCAGCGCACCGATCACGCTGTCCACCCTGTCCCTGACCGGGCCGGGGCTGGATCTGAGCGGGCAGGCCAGTCTTGACCCGAAAGACCCTGAAATGCCGGCCACCGCCCGTCTGTTACTCCGCGTCGACGACCTGTCCGGGATCTCAGCCCTTGCCGGGCGACCGCTGGGGGGCGGTCTGCACACGCAGATAACCGGCACCGCACAGGTCGCAACGGGCAATTTCGACATCGAACTGGAAGGCACAGGGCGCAACCTGCGCATTGGCCAGCAGCAGGCCGACCGCCTTCTGGCCGGAGAAAGTATGGTCTCGGCCCGGTTGCTTCGGCAAAACGGCGTACTCGAACCCAGCGCCTTTACTGTCCGGACCCCGGTCCTGAACGCCGCCGCCACGGCGCAGGGTGCGGATGGAACGCTGGCCATTTCCGGGCGCCTGGCGGATCTTGCCCTGCTGGTTTCCGACTATTCTGGCCCGGTGACCGCCCGCGGTACGGTTCGTCCCGAGCAGGGGGCCTGGCGGCTGGGGCTGGACATCGACGGGCCAGGCGGCACCACCGCGCGTGCCAGCGGGCAAATAGGCAGGATCGCGGATCTCACCCTGAAAGGCCAGGCCCCACTGGGGCTGGCGAACCCGTTCATTTCGCCCTACGCACTGGAAGGCGTCGCGCGGTTCGATCTTGCCCTGCGAGGCCCCCCGGCACTGGAGAACCTGCGCGGCGAGGTGACCACCTCCGGCGCCAGCGCAAGCGCCCCGACGCTGCGCACCTCGCTGAAAAATCTGACCGTCCGCGCCACACTCATCGATGGACGTGCGGAAATATCGGCGGAGGCCGCGGCCGAAGCCGGCGGAACCCTGCGCGCAAGCGGTCCGGTCACACTCGCCAGACCTTTCCCGGCGGATCTGGACATCACTGCGCGGCGCGCCGTCATCATCAATCCCGCCCTTTACCGTGCCGAACTGGATGCCGCGCTGAATCTGGCCGGGCCCCTGGCCGACGGTGGCAGGATTACCGGCCAGATCGACCTTGGTCCGGTGGAAATCCAGATTCCATCCGGCGGGCTGGGCGGCGGCGGCGATATCCCGGAGGGGATCGTGCATATCGGCGAGCCTGCCGCCACGCGCGCCACGCGCGCCCGCGCCGGTTTGCTGAAAACCGAAGACAGCGCCGAACCGGTCGGGCCCGGTTTAGGGCTGGACCTGCGGGTTGACGCGCCCAACCGCATCTTCGTGCGGGGGCGCGGGTTAGATGCGGAACTGGGCGGCATACTGCGCATCGGGGGCACGACACGCGCCATCGCCCCCGCCGGGCGGTTCGACCTGCTGCGCGGGCGGGTGGATATTCTTGGCCAGCGTCTGGCCATGTCCGAAGGCTGGGCGCAACTGGAGGGCGACTTCGACCCGGTGCTGAACCTGCGGGCGGAAACCGAAACCGATGAGATGGAGATTTTCATCTTCGTCTCCGGCAAGGCCAGCGCACCCGAAATCACCTTTGGCTCCGCCCCCCCCCTGCCTGAAGACGAGGTTCTGGCCCAACTGCTGTTCAAGCGCAGCCTCAACAACCTCTCGGCCTTTCAGGCGGTGCGGTTGGCCGGGGCCGTGGCAGAGCTTGCGGGGCGGGGCTCCGGCGTGATGGCCAGCCTGCGCGAAAACACCGGCCTCGACGATCTCGATGTAACGACGGACGCGGGTGGGCAAGCTTCGGTCCGGGCCGGGAAATATATCAGCGAGAATGTTTACACCGATGTTACCGTCGGTGCGGACGGAAAGGCCCGGCTGGATCTGAATCTCGATGTATCGGACGAAGTCACCGTCCGCGCCCGCACCGACAGCACCGGGGAAACCGGGATCGGGCTGTTCTACGAACACGACTACTGAGGAGACCCATGAAACACCTGACAACACTGGCTGTTTGCCTGTCCATTTGGGGCGCTGCGGCGCAGGCCACCGCAGATGGCCCGGATCACTTCAGCGTCGCCCGGCTGGAAACGGGCCGGATGCTGGAAATGTTCGACAAACCCGGCTCAGGCACACGGGTATCCGCCATCCCGGCGGGTACGGATGGATTGCCCAACCGGGGCTGCACCGAAACCGAAGAGGGGGCCTGGTGCAAGACCCTCTATCGCGGGGTCGAAGGCTGGGTCCGGGCCTCGGCGTTGGGCGAAGGCAGCGCCCCGCCCCCCGGACAAGGCAGCGTGTGGCGGATTGCAGAAGCCTCACCAGAGAAGGAAATCCGAAACGCCTGGATCGCCTTCGACCCGGAAGGCCGCGCCTGGGGAAGCACCGGCTGCAACCAGTTCCAGGGCAAAGTGAATGTCGCCGGGGGCGCCTTCACGATCGCCCAGCCTTTCGCCTCCACGCGCAAGGCCTGCCCGGAAGACCTGATGCGGCAGGAGAACATGATCTTCGAAGCTTTCCAGGCGGCGACCGGTCTGCGCTTTGATCCAGGCACCGGACTGCTGCACCTTGAAGGGCCGGAAGGTGGCCTTCTGGTTCTGACCCCGGATACGCACCGCTGGCCGTAACGCAAAGGGGCCACCCCCAGGGCAGCCCCGAGACCTGCGCCAAAAAGGTGCTTCAGCCGACCAGATCCAGACCGGCGAAGAAATAGGCGATCTCGGTCGCGGCGGTGTCTTCAGCGTCGGATCCATGCACCGAATTTTCCCCGATCGACAGGGCGAATTCCTTGCGGATGGTCCCGTCGGCGGCTTCGGCGGGGTTGGTGGCGCCCATCACTTCACGGTTCTTGGCAATGGCGTCTTCGCCTTCCAGAACCTGCACCACGATCGGGGCGGAGGCCATGAACTCGCACAGTTCGTCGTAGAAAGGACGTTCCTTGTGGACCGCGTAAAACGCGCCCGCCTGTGCCTTCGTCAGGTGAATTCGCTTTTGCGCGATGATGCGCAGGCCCGCGGCCTCCAGCTTGGCGTTGATGGCGCCGGTGAGGTTGCGCCCGGTGGCGTCCGGCTTGATGATCGAGAAGGTGCGTTGAATGGCCATGTCGGTTCCCGTTGTCTTTGCCGCGCGGGCGGCGTGAAATTTCGCGGCCCTGCTATCATGGGGGGGCGCGCTTGAAAAGCCGTGATTGACGCGGGGCGCGCGCTGCGGCACACCCGGCCCATGTTGCGTTTGTCCGAGATCACATTTTCCATCGAAGGCCGCCCGCTGTTCGAGAACGCCTCCGCCATCATCCCCGACGGGCACAAGGTAGGCCTGGTGGGGCGCAACGGGGCGGGGAAGACAACGCTTTTCCGCCTGATCCGGGGGGAGTTGACGCTGGAAAGCGGCGTCATCGAGGTGCCGCGCCGCGCCCGTATCGGCGGTGTGGCACAGGAAGTCGCGGCCAGCGAAAGCTCCCTTTTGGAAACGGTGCTGGCCGCCGACACGGAGCGCAGCGCCCTGTTGCAGGAAGCCCGCACCGCGACCGACCCGGCCCGCATCGCCGAGGTGCAGACGCGGCTGGCCGATATCGACGCCTGGTCTGCCGAGGCGCGGGCCTCGTCCATCTTGCGGGGGCTGGGTTTTACGGCCGAGGAACAGGCCATGCCCTGCCGGGCGTTTTCCGGCGGATGGCGGATGCGCGTGGCGCTGGCGGGCGTGCTTTTTGCCCGGCCCGATCTGCTTTTGCTGGACGAACCGACGAACTATCTCGACCTTGAAGGCGCGCTGTGGCTGGAGGGGTATCTTGCCCGCTATCCTTATACGGTGATCCTGATCAGCCATGACCGGGGGCTGCTGAACCGTGCCGTCGGACATATCCTGCATCTCGAGGATCGCCGGCTGGCCCTTTATACCGGCGGCTATGACGGCTTTGCCCGCGCCCGCGCCGAGGCCCGCGCCATCCAGGCCGCCGAGGCCAAAAAGCAGGACGCAAGGCGCGCCCATCTGCAAAGCTTCGTGGACCGCTTCCGGTACAAGGCAACGAAGGCAAAGCAGGCGCAGGCACGGCTGAAAATGCTGGAAAAGATGACCCCGATCATCCTGCCCGAGGAGGCCGCGCGCACCGTTTTCACCTTTCCCGTCCCGGAAACCCTCTCCCCCCCGATCATTGCGATCGAGGGGGGCGCGGCCGGGTATGACGGCACACCGGTTCTGGCGCGGCTGAACCTGCGCATCGACCAGGATGACAGGATCGCCCTTCTGGGCCGCAATGGGGAAGGGAAATCCACGCTTTCAAAGCTTTTGGCTGGCGAGATCGACGCTTTGGAGGGGCGCGTAACACGCGCATCGCGACTGCGCATCGGCTATTTCGCCCAACACCAGGTGGAGGCGCTCCACCTTGACGAGACGCCGCTGGACCACCTGCGCAGGGAGCGCCCGGAGGAACCGCCCGCGAAGTTGCGCGCCCGGCTGGCGGGTTTCGGCCTCGGTGCCGATCAGGCGGAAACGGAGGTCGCACGCCTGTCCGGTGGGCAAAAGGCACGGCTGTCGCTGCTGCTGGCGACGCTGGAGGCCCCCCATCTTCTGATCCTCGACGAGCCGACCAACCACCTTGACATCGAAAGCCGGGAGGCGCTCGTCGAGGCGCTGACGGCCTATACCGGAGCGGTCGTTCTGGTCAGCCATGACATGCATCTTCTCTCACTGGTGGCGGACCGCCTGTGGCTGGTCAGGGATGGGCGCGTCGTACCTTACGCAGACGACCTGGAAAGCTATCGCAAGCTTCTTCTGGCCGGGGACAAACCTGAAAAGGCGGAAAAGGTGGAAAAGCCTTTCAAACGCCCCGACCGTGACACGATACTGGCGTTGCGCGGTGAGTTGCGCAAATGCGAGGCGCGCGTGGAAAAATTACAGGAAATGCGCGATAAATTATCCGGGAAGCTTGCGGCACCCGACCTTTATGACCCGGCCCGGCTGGACGAGGCGCAGCGTTGGCAGCAGAAATTCGCCGAAGTGACAGAGGCGCTCGCAAGGGCCGAAGCCCTGTGGATGGATGCGCTGGAGAAGCTGGAAGCGGCTGAGTAAATGGACCTGACCTTCTACATCTCCGCCTTCGTGACGATGTTCGTCATCATCGACCCGATCGGGCTGGCCCCGGTCTTCGTCGCCGTGACCCAGGGCATGAACAGCCATGAGAGAAAGCGCATCGCCCTGCGCGCGGTGGGCCTCGGGGCGCTGCTGCTGATGCTGTTTGGTCTGTTCGGGGAATCGATCCTGACATTTGTCGGGATCTCCATGCCGGCGTTCCGTATCTCCGGCGGGATCCTGCTCTTCCTGACCGCGCTGGACATGCTGTTCGAGCGGCGCGCCAAGCGAAGAGAGGATCAGTCCCACGAAGAACGCCCCGATCCTTCGGTTTTCCCGCTGGCTACACCGCTGATCGCCGGACCGGGGGCAATCGCCTCGATGATTCTGCTGATGGGGAAGGCCTCCGGCCATCCGCTCGAGATGATCCTGATCAACCTCGTCATGCTGAGTGTGTTGGGCATCCTGCTGGTGCTTTTTCTGGCCGGAGGTCTGCTGGAACGGGCCTTGGGACGGACCGGGACAAATGTCATCACCCGGCTTCTGGGGATGTTGCTGGCGGCTTTGTCAGTACAGTTCGTACTGGATGGGCTGCGCGATTTCGGGCTTCCGGGCTGACCCCCCTGCCCTTCGCGATGAAAAGACCTATGTTGGGGGAGGCTGGGAAGGGGGCACCATGGCGGGCGACGATATCGGGCGGCTGATCTACCTGATTTTGCTGGCGGCGGCGATCGCGGGATATTTCTTTGTCGAGAACCGCAACCGTCTTGGCAAAACCGCACAGCAGGCCGCGATCTGGGGGCTGATTTTCCTTGGCGTCGTCGCAGGGGTGGGCCTGTGGTCCGATATTCGTCAGCAGGTATCCCCCCGGCAGACAGTGTTCGAACAGGGCCAGAGGATCGAGGTTCCGCGCGCCCCGGACGGGCATTTCTACCTGACCCTGCTGATCAATGACACCCCGGTGCGGTTCGTGGTGGACACGGGGGCAAGCGAAATTGTCCTGACCCAAAAGGACGCCCTGCGCGTGGGGGTGGACCTGAGGAAACTGGACTATCTCGGACAGGCCCATACCGCCAACGGGGTGGTGGAAACCGCCCGCGTCACCCTCGACGAAGTTCGCCTTGGCCCGGTGATGGATGAAAACATGCGCGCCTGGGTGAACCGCGGCGAAATGCAGGATTCGCTTTTGGGCATGACCTACCTGCAACGTTTTGCCCGGATGGAGATCGCCGACAACAGGCTGATCCTGACACGATGACAAGAAAAACTTCGGGAACGGGACGCGGCGGCGGCCGGCCTGCCCGGATGGGGTGATGAAAGGAGGCCCGAAACCGCTTACCTGCTGTCGGCCTTCTTTTCCCAACGCCCCGACTCTTCCGACCAGTACTGGGCATGAACGCCGGCCCCGGTGAGATGGCGCCACTGGCCGCGGGCCTTTTCCACCGCTGCGGCGTCATTCCCGTCGAAAAGGATGCACACCCGCTCCAGCGTCCGCGCCTCTTCCGTTGAAATCGCGGCACCATCCACAGCCATCAGGCAGGCGGCCCCGTTGGGAATGTCCGGGGCAAGGGTCAGAAGGACGGGCTGATCGGCGTCGAAACCGCTGCCCGCCCGCCCATGTGGCAGGAACCCGTCCCCCATCCACAGCTTTTCATCAAGGAAGGTCAGCCGCGCGTCGTCGGTGCCCCGCACCACGACGCGCCAGCCATTCTCAAGCGATTTTTCCAAAAGCACCGGCAGCGCCGCCTCAAGGGGACGGCGCGTGAGGTGGTAGAAAAACGCCGCGCCCACTTATACCTCGAAGCGGTCCGCGATCAGCCGGTCGAGCGACAGCACCCCCCAGCCGGTTGCCCCCTTTGGGGCCAGCGCGGTTTCCTCATTCACCCGCGCGACCCCGGCGATATCAAGGTGAATCCACGCGCAGCCATCCTTGACGAACCGCTTCAGGAACTGTGCCGCGGTAATGGACCCGGCAGGACGACCGCCGGTATTTTTCATGTCGGCAACCTGGGATTTCAGCGCCTTGTCATAGGCCTCACCAAGGGGCATGCGCCACGCGCCTTCGCATTCGCTCCCGGCGGCTTTCAGGAAAGCATTGCACAGCGCATCGTCATTGGAAAAAACGCCGGCCTTCTCATGCCCGAGGCCGATGATGATCGCCCCGGTCAGGGTCGCCAGGTCGATCACGCCGGCCGGGTTGAATCGCTCCTGCGCGTACCAGAGCACATCCGCCAGAACCAGCCGTCCCTCGGCGTCGGTGTTGATGACCTCGATCGTGTCGCCCTTCATCGAGCGCACAACATCGCCGGGGCGCTGGGCCTTGCCGGAGGGCATGTTTTCCACCAGCCCGACAAGACCCACGACATTCGCCCTGGCCTTGCGCAGGGCCAGCGTGCGCATGACGCCGGCCACAACGCCGGCGCCCCCCATGTCCATGGTCATCTCTTCCATGCCCAGCGCCGGCTTGAGCGAAATGCCCCCACTGTCAAAGCACACTCCCTTGCCGACAAGCGCCAGCGGCGCATCGTTCTTTTTGCCGCCATTCCACTGCATGACCACGACCTTGGAAGGGCTTTCCGACCCCTGCCCCACACCCAGCAGCGCGCCCATGCCCAACTTGCGCAGATCGTCCTCTTCGAGAATCTCCACATCCAGGCCAAGTTCTTGCATTGCGGCAAGGCGGGCGGCGAAATCGTCGGTCGTCAGGACGTTGGCGGGTTCGTTCACGAGGTCGCGGGTGAAAAACACGCCCTCGGCCAGCGCGGCCATCGGCCCGGCCTTGGCGGCGACCTGCTCGGGGGTGCTGGCCATCACGCGCACGGCACCGCGGGGGTTGGCCTTCTCGGTTTTATGCGCGGTGAATTCATAGGCGCGCATCGCGAATCCAAAGGCAATATCCGGCGCGCCGGCATTCGCACCAACCAGAATCAGGACATCCGCCTTGCCCTGCCTTCGCGCCAGCGTCGCACCCGCCTTGCGGGCATCCTCACGGGTGGGTTTGCGGTCCAGACGTACGACGTCGACCGCCTCTGCCTCCATACCGGCCGGGCAGGCCAGCGCGGCGGCTTCGCCGGGCTTGAGATCGGCGAACGCTTCGCTTGCGGCAAACCGGCCCAACGCGCCCTTGCACAGGCGGTTCACGCGGCGGGCCAACTGGTCCAGCTTGCCTTCGGCCCCAACGAAGACCGCAACGCGGCCCGTGGCCCCGGCAATGGCGTCCAGATCATTCTCGACAAAGGTGATCCCGATCGGGGTGGTCATTTGACTCTCCATTCTTGACTGACTGATAGGTACCGCCTGTGTCGCAGCTTTGCCAGATATCAGTTTTCCGTCCCATTTAATTGGTCTAGGGTCTCGGGCGTTCGTCACGCTGGGGGGTACGGGTGAAAAGATTCGACAGATACCTGCTGTCGCGCCTCATGGTCTTGTTCGGATTTTTCGCATTGGTGCTGGTATCCATCTATTGGGTCAACCGCGCCGTGGCGTTGTTCGACTCCCTGATCGGCGGGGGGCAGCCGGCATTGGTCTTCCTTGAATTCACCGCGCTGACCTTGCCCAATGTTATCCGTCTCGTCCTTCCGGTGGCCGGGTTCGCAGCCACCGTTTTTACGATCAACCGCCTGACCGCCGACAGCGAACTGGTTGTGATGCAGGCAATGGGGTTCAGCCCGTACCGCCTGGCACGCCCGGTGCTGGCGTTCGGGCTTGTCGTGGCCCTGCTCACGGGCATTCTCACGCATTTTCTTGTGCCCGCATCGCGCGCACAGCTTGAGTTGCGCGAGGATGAGATCGCCCACAACGTCACCGCCAGCATGCTGACGGAGGGGCGCTTTCTTCATCCGGCCAATGGCATCACCTTTTTCATCCGCGAGATCACCCCCACCGGGGAACTGCGGGACGTATTCCTCTCGGATGCACGCGGCACGACCCGGCGCATCACCTACACCGCCCAGCGCGCGCTGCTGGTGCAGGAAGAAACCGGGCCCAAACTGCTGATGTTCGACGGGCTTGTACAGGCCCTGCACCTGACGAACCAGCGCCTTGCAACGACCAGCTTCTCGGACCTCACCTATGACGTAGCGGCACTTCTCAGCCAGCCGAACACGGGTCGTCTGGATCTGCGCATTCTGCCGACGCCGGATCTGCTTTCGCCCACGTCGGAGCGGATTGAGGCCGCACGCGCCACACGGGCGGAGTTTCTCACCGAGGCCCATGCCCGCACCGGGCAGCCGCTCATGGCCGTGGCCGGGGTCCTGATCGGGTTCGCGGCACTCGTTGTCGGCGGGTTCAGCCGGTTCGGACTATGGCGGCAGATCCTTCTGGCGATCGGGATACTCGTGGGCTTACAGTTGCTTGACAACAGCCTGACCGAAATCGCCAGACACGACGAAACGCTTTGGCCGCTGGTCTATCTGCCGCCGATGGTCGGGCTGTTGATCGGAGGGATGCTGATGTATCTGAGCGCGCGAACGATACGTTGGCGGCGGGCCACACGGAGCGCCTCCGCATGATCCTGCATCTTTATTTCGCGCGCAAATTCGCAGCGGCGTTTTTCTCACTGGCCGGGCTGTTCCTGGTTTTCCTGACCCTTGTCGACATGGTTGACCAGCTGCGCCGATACGATGGCGAGGTTTCCGCCGGAGAGGCCCTGCATCTGGCCGCCCTGACCGTCTCCGGCAGTCTGTACGGCATCCTGCCGATCGTCGTGGCGCTGGCGACCCTTGTGTTGTTTCTCGGGCTGGCCCGCAGCAGTGAACTCGTCGTTGTCCGCGCCTCGGGGCGGTCCGCCCTGCGCAGCCTGATCGGCCCGGTTGCCACGGCGTTCATTTTCGGGGTCCTGGGCGTGACCGTCCTGAACCCGATCGTGGCCGGGACGGCGCGCCAGTATGAGAAGGTCGTCGCCCATTACCGCAACGATACCCGCAATGTGCTGTCGATCAGCGGCGAAGGATTATGGCTGCGCCAGGGCGCACCTGGCGGGCAGACCGTAATCCGCGCCGCGCAGGCAAATCTGGACGGAACAAGGTTTTTCAACGTCACGTTCCTGTCATTCGATGCCAATGGCCGCCCTTCGGACCGGATCGAAGCCGCGCATGCCGTTCTGGAACAGGGCTACTGGCGGATAGAAGAGGCCAAACGCTGGCCTCTGGGGGTTGCCGGGGCCAACCCCGAACGTGACGCGAGCACCCATGCGGAAATCACCCTGCCTTCCGACCTTACGCAGGAGCGTATCCGCGACAGTTTCGGCACCCCCTCTGCCATCCCGGTTTGGAAGCTGCCGGAGTTCATCGCCGCGCTGGAGCGCGCCGGGTTTTCCACCCGTCATCACCGGGTGTGGCTGAACATGGAACTTGCCCTGCCACTGATGTTCGTTGCCATGGTCCTGATCGGCGCGGGGTTCACGATGCGTCATACCCGATCCGGGCATACAGGGCTGATGGTGGTCCTGGCGCTTGCCATGACTCTGGCCTTGTTTTTCTTGCGCAACTTCGCACAGGTTCTGGGCGAGAACGGACAGATCCCGGTGCTTTTGGCAGCCTGGGCGCCACCGCTGGTGGGCATGTTTCTCTCGCTGGCGCTGCTTTTGCACCTGGAGGATGGTTGATGGCGCGGTTCCGCATTGTTTCGCTGGCAGCCTGCGCGGTGATGATGCTAGCCACGGCCGCACGGCCACAGGAGGCCAGCCCGCCCGCAACCCTGATCGCCGACCGGGTGGAGGTGCGCGGCAATGGGGTCCTGCTGGCCGAAGGCGCGGTAGAGGTTCTCTACGGCGATACCCGCCTCAAGGCTGCCCGGGTGGTTTACGACGAAACCGCGAACAAGCTGACTCTGGAGGGGCCGATCGCGGTCCTGCGCGGGGAAGACACCGTCATCCTCGCCGACAGCGCAGAGCTTTCGCCCGACCTGCAGCGGGGGCTTTTGCGCAGTGCGCGGATGGTGCTTCGCCAGCAGGTGCAGCTCGCGGCGGCGGAAATACGGCGCGTGCAGGGGCGCTACAGCCGGTTGGACAAGGTTGTGGCGTCGTCCTGCCAGGTTTGCGCGGATCGCCCGACCCCGCTGTGGCAGATCCGGGCACGGCGGGTGATCCATGACGATGACGAGCGGCAGCTTTACTTCGATCACGCCCGGCTGGAGGTACTGGGCCTGCCGGTCTTTTACCTGCCCCGCCTGCGCCTGCCGGACCCGACGCTGGAGCGCGCCACTGGCTTTCTTATCCCCCGCGCCCGCATTACCAACCGCCTGGGAACAGGGGTCAAGCTGCCTTACTTCATTGCGCTGGGGGACCACGCGGACATTACCGTCACGCCCTATTTCTCCACCAGCCAGACCCGGACGCTTGAGCTCCGCTACCGCCACGCCTTCCGCAACGGCGAGGTGGAAATCAATGGGGCGCTCTCGCGGGACTCTCTGGAGGGCGACGAAACCCGCCGCTACGTATTCGGATACGGCGCGTTCGATCTGCCCGACGGGTTCAAACTGGATTTCGGGGTGGAGATGGTCTCCGATCCCGCCTACCTTGTCGATTACGGCTATTCCGACCGGGACCGCCTGAAAAGCAACCTCAGCCTCACGCGCGTGCGCCGGGATGAGATGATCACCGGCGACCTGGTACATTTCCACTCGCTGCGCGATGGCGAGGCGAACAGGACCCTGCCCAACCTTGTCGCGGATCTGAGCTGGCGCAAGCGGGTCACCCCCCGGTTCGGCGGCATCGCGACATTCGGGCTCGATCTTCATGGCCACCGCCGCACCAGCGACGCCGATCCGGGCGGACTGGGCCGAGACATGGGCCGCCTGAGTGCACTGGCGGACTGGCGGGGCGACTGGATCAGCACCAGCGGCCTGATATTGACCTCACAAACGGCTTTGCGGATAGATCATTTCCTCATCGGCGACGATGACGACGCCCCTGAAACCCTCACCCGTGTTGCCCCGTTCGTGGCGGCGGAGTTGCGCTGGCCACTGAGCCGGACCGGCAAGGGCGGCGTGACCCATGTTCTCGAACCCGTCGCCCAACTGGTCTGGTCGCGGGAGGATGGCGATACCCCCCCCAACGACGACAGCACTTTTGTCGAGTTCGATGAGGGGAACCTTTTTTCGCTGGGGCGGTTTTCCGGGGCTGACCGGGTGGAGCGGGGGCTGCGCGCCAATCTGGGGCTGAGATGGACACGCTATGACCCGGCCGGCTGGTCCTCGGGGCTGACCGTGGGCCGTATCCTGCGCGAAGACGATCTGGGGCAGTTCGGCGCCGGGTCCGGGCTTGAAGGGCTCAACTCCGACTGGCTGGTCGCTTTCCACCTTGGCCTGCACGAGGATCTGACCCTGACCAACCGCGCCCTGTTCGACAGCTCTCTGGATTTCACCCGGAACGAGTTCCGGATGGATTGGCGCACCGACATCGTGGACCTCTCCTCCAGTTTGATCTGGATCGAGGCCAGCGCCGTCGAGAACCGCCCTGACGACCTGTCCGAGTGGGTGACGGACGCCGCCTACAGGATCAACCGGCACTGGACCGGCAAGGCCGACTGGCGTTATGACTTCGTTAACGACCGGACCACGCGCGCCGGGGTCGGACTGGAATACCGGAATGAATGTGTCTCGGTAGACCTGTCGCTCTCACGCCGGTTCACAACGTCAACCAACCTGGACCCGTCCACGGATTTTTCCATGACGGTGTCTTTGCACGGGTTTACGGCGCGGGATGACCGCTCTTACAACCGAAGCTGCACCCGCTGATCTGGGGATGAAACTGATGATGACCCGCCTTCGCCTTGTCCTGACCCTTTTTCTGGCCGTCCTGGCCGTGCCGGTGGCAGCCCAGCAGGGCGGACCCTTTGCTCCAAGGATGATCGTCAACGACAAGGCAATCACCAATTACGAACTGACCCAGCGTCTCCGCCTGGTTCGGGTTCTGGGGCAGCCCGGCAACGCGGAAGAGATCGCCCTGGACGGACTGATCGACGACCGGCTGCGCGTGGCCGAGGCCACGCGCCTGGGGGTTTTGCCCGAAGACGAGGCCATACTGGCCGGGATGGAGGAATTCGCCGCCCGCGCCAACCTGACGGCAGAGGAATTCACCGCCCTTTTGACCGCGCGCGGCGTGGCCCGCGAAACCTTCCGTGATTTCGTGGCTGCCGGCATTGCCTGGCGTGAGGTCGTGCGCGCCCGCTACGCCCCGCGAGTCACAATCTCCGAGGCGGAAATCGATCGCGCGCTGGCGCTGTCTTCTCGAAAGGGCGGCGCACGGGTGCTGATGTCGGAACTGATCCTGCCGGCGGACACGCCTGAACGGCAGGCCAGTTCGCAGGCGCTTGCCGACAGGCTGAGCCGCACGATCTCCACGACCGGGGGGTTTGCGTCCGCCGCGCGGCAGTATTCGGTTTCTTCCTCTCGCGGGCGCGGGGGGCGGATCGACTGGATCCCTTTGGCAAATCTGCCGCCGCAAATGGCCGCGATGATCCTGACGCTTGCCCCCGGCGAAGTGAGCGAGCCGATCCCCCTGGGGCAGGCCATCGCGCTGTTTCAGTTGCGCGCGATCGAGGAAACCGGAACCCCCGCCGCAGATGCGGTATCGGTGGAATACGCCCGCTTCCGTCTGCCCGATCCCGCCCGCGCGGAACAGGTCGGCATCCGGCTGGACACCTGCGATGACCTTTACGGTGCCGCCAAGGGCCTGCCCGAAGAGATGCTCACCCGAGAGGTCAAACCGATGGCCGATATCCCCCGTGATCTCGGCATGGAACTGGCCAAGCTCGATCCGGGAGAAATGATAACCCGCGCCTGGGGCGGCGGAGCGGAAATCGTGATGCTTTGTGCCCGCACCCCACAGCTTGAGGCCAGTCCCGACCGAGGTGAAATCCGCCAGCGTTTGCTCAACCAGCGCCTCGGCTCTTATGCCGACAGCTATCTGGCCGAACTGCGGGCCGATGCGATCATCCGCGAACCATGACCGGCCTTCCCATTGCCCTGACCTGCGGAGACCCCGCAGGTATCGGCCCCGAAATCACGGCTAAAGCCCGCGCGGCCCTCCCCGACCTGCCATTTTTCTGGATCGGCGACCCGGCGCACCTGCCCCGCGGCACCGCAATTCGGGAGATCGGCTCACCGTCCGAGGCCTCGCGCGTCCCGTCCAGCCACCTGCCCGTTCTGCCCTTGCCTTTTGCCGCCCCCGCCACACCCGGACGGCCCGCTGCGGAAAATGCCCAAGGGGTGATTGACTCCATCGCGCGTGCCGTAGCCCTGGTGCAAGCGGGAGAAGCGGCGGCCCTCTGCACCAATCCGATTCACAAGAAGGTCCTCCGGGATGGGGCTGGATTCGCCCATCCCGGCCACACGGAGTTTCTTGCCGCGCTGGCGGGGGTGGAGCGGGTCGTGATGATGCTGACCTGCGACATGCTGAAGGTCGTCCCCGTGACCATCCACATCGCTCTGTCCGAGGTCCCCGCGGCGCTGACACCGGATCTTCTGCGCGATACCCTGCGCCTGACCCATGACGCCATGCGGTGCGATTTCGCCCTGCCCACGCCGCGCCTTGCGGTAAGCGGGCTGAACCCCCACGCAGGCGAAGGCGGCGCGATGGGACATGAGGATGCCACGATCATCGCCCCGGTCCTGGAGGACCTTCGCGCCGAAGGAATGCGGATATCAGGCCCGCACGCCGCCGATACGATGTTCCACGCCGGGGCACGGGCGCATTACGATGTGGCCGTCGCCATGTACCACGACCAGGCGCTGATTCCCATCAAAACGCTTGATTTCGCGGGCGGGGTAAACGTGACGCTGGGCTTGCCCTTTATCCGCACCTCTCCCGATCATGGCACCGCGTTCGACATCGCCGGAACCGGAAGGGCCGATCCGTCGAGCCTGATCGCCGCGCTGAGACTGGCGCGGACGATGGCGCGGGCACGGACATGACCGACACCCTGCCGCCCCTGCGCGATGTCATCGCGACCCATAACCTGCGCGCGAAGAAATCGCTTGGTCAGAATTTCCTGCTGGATCTGAACCTGACCGCGAAAATCGCCCGGCAGGCAGGGGATCTGACCGCCTGCGACGTTCTGGAGATCGGCCCCGGCCCCGGCGGGCTGACACGCGGGCTTCTGGCGGAAGGCGCGCGCCGGGTTCTGGCGGTGGAAAAAGACACCCGTTGCCTGCCCGCGCTGGCCGAGATCGAAGCGGCCTGCCCGGGCCGTCTGGTGGTGCTGAACGCCGACGCGCTTGAGGTGGACATACGCGCGCACCTGACCCCCCCCATCCGTATAGTCGCCAATCTGCCCTACAACGTGGGCACCGAACTTCTGGTTCGCTGGCTGACGCAGGAATGGCCGCCCTTCTGGGACAGCCTGACCCTGATGTTTCAGCGCGAGGTGGCCGAGCGGATCGTCGCCGCGCCGGGCGGCAAGGCCTATGGCCGGCTGGCGATCCTGGCCCAGTGGCGCACAACCCCGCGCATCGTGATGAGCCTGCCGCCCGAAGCCTTCAGCCCCGCACCCAAGGTCCACTCGGCCGTGGTGCACCTCGTCCGGCTGGAGGCCCCGCGCTATCCGGCGGATGCGCGGGTACTCAGCCACGTGGTTGCGGCGGCCTTCAACCAACGGCGCAAGATGCTGCGCTCCAGCCTGAAAGGCCTCTCCCCGGATATCGACACCCACTTGCGCGCCGCCGGGCTTGAGCCCAGCTTGCGCGCGGAACAGGTCTCACTGGAGGGGTTTTGCGCACTCGCCCGCAGCCTGGCGGGCTGAGCCTTCACTCCGCCGCAGAGGGGTGTTGTGGTGCCGCCGGGTCCACCGCTTCGGACGACACGTCCTCAGGTGCCGCCGCATCGCGCAGCTTGCGCGGGCCACGCGTGGAGCGGGGGCTGCGGCGTTTGGAGGATTTTCCTTCAGGCGTCTCTACCAGGCCACTCTCCGGGTCGCAACCGCCCACGTTGACGGTATCGCCCAACTCCCCGGCACCGCCATCGGGACGGGAAGCGTCAATCACATCGGAATCCGGCTGTTCCTGGCGCGGCTGACGTTCGCGCTGCTGTTGTTCCTGCTGCTCACGCCGGGCATCCATTTCACGCTGCGCTTCCCCCAGAAGGCGGGTGTAATGTTCGGCGTGCTGCTGGAAGTTTTCCGCCGCAATCCGGTCATTGGCAAGTTGCGCATCGCGGGCGAGTTGGTTGTACTTATCGATGATTTGCTGCGGCGTACCGCGCACTTTGCCTTCGGGGCCGGAACTGTCGAAGACCCGGTTGACAATATTGCCCACCGAGCGCGAGCGGTTCGACTTGGAACGCGAACGTGACTTGGATGATCTCATGTTTTTCTGTTTTCCAGACTTGGTTCTGGCTTTGCCCACCCGATTCGGTATTGGTGTTCAGGGAACAACGTGAGCGGGGGCATTTCAGGCTTGCATTCGGGGGGGCTCCGCTTGCGGAACCCGCATCCCGTATACACGACTAACCATGCACAGGCGGGTAACACAAGCAAAAATTTTTCCGCCGCAAAAATGTCTCAGGGCGCGCGGGCCGCAATCACACGGTCCCGGCCATCCAGGTCGGGGTACACGCGCAGGTCCTGAAAGCCGGCCTGTGCCACCAACGCGCTGACCGCCCCGCCCTGTGTTGGCCCGATCTCGACCAACAGCCGCCCGCCCCGCAGCAGATGCGCCCGCACACCTGCTGCGATGCGCCGGTAGGCCTCCAGCCCATCCCCGCCCGGCGTCAGGGCGATTTCAGGCTCCCACTGCCGCAGTTCCGGGGCCAGGGCCGCCATCTCCGCAGCCGCGATATAAGGCGGGTTGGAGACGATCAGGCCGAACCGGCCAGAGACATTCCCGAACCAGTCGGACCGGGCAAATTCCGCACGCGCAATACCCAGCGCACGGGCGTTTTCCCGCGCCACCTCCAGCGCGCGGTCACAGATATCCACCCCGAGGCCCCGGGCGGCCGGGCGTTCCGCCAACAAGCTGAGCAAGATACAGCCAGATCCCGTGCCCAGATCGAGAAGGCTTGAAAAATCTTCGCCAAGTGCCTGCTTAACAAGAATTTCCGTCTCTGGCCGCGGATCCAGAACATCGCGCGTGACGCGGAATTCCCGCCCGAAGAAGGCGCGCCGTCCAAGGATGTGGGAAACCGGCTCCCGCGCTGCACGGCGGGTAAGGGCCGCCTTGAACGCGGCCTGTGCCAGGTCCGGCACCGGGTCCGGCAGAATCAGCGTCAGCCGCCCCGGATTCACCCCCAGCGCGTGGGCCAGCAGGCGACGGGCATCGCGCGCGGGGTCCGGCACACCGGCCGCGCGCAGACGAACGATGGCGGCGGCCAGCGCCTCGCCGCCGGTCATGCCTCCATCTCGGCAAGCTGTGTCGCCTGATCGTCGGCGATCAGAGCGTCGATGATTTCGTCCAGATCGCCCTGCATCACCTGGTCCAGCTTGTAGAGGGTCAGGTTGATACGGTGGTCCGTCATCCGGCCCTGCGGAAAATTGTAGGTGCGGATTCGCTCGGAACGATCTCCGGAGCCCACCTGCGCCTTGCGGCTGGCAGCACGCGCCGCAGCGGCTTTTTGCCGCTCCATGTCGTATAGCCGGGCCCGCAACACGGCCATCGCAATGGCACGGTTCTGATGCTGGGATTTTTCGGAACTCGTCACCACGATCCCGGTTGGCAGGTGGGTGATCCGCACCGCCGAATCCGTGGTGTTGACGTGCTGCCCCCCCGCCCCCGACGCCCGCATCGTGTCGATCCGGATATCGCTGGCGGGAATGTCGATATCGACCTCCTCAGCCTCCGGCAGAACGGCAACCGTGGCCGCCGAAGTGTGAATGCGTCCGCCCGATTCGGTCGAGGGCACGCGCTGGACGCGATGCACACCGGATTCGTATTTCAGCCGTGCGAACACCCCCTGCCCGCGAACGCTGAAAACCGCCTCCTTGATGCCGCCCAGTTCGGTCTGGGTTTCCTCGATCACCGAAACCTTCCAGCCCTGCGCCTCCGCATAGCGGTGATACATGCGCAGAAGATCGGCGGCGAAAAGCGCGGCCTCCTCTCCCCCGGT
Source organism: Rhodovulum imhoffii (assembly GCF_003046545.1). GTDB lineage: Bacteria > Pseudomonadota > Alphaproteobacteria > Rhodobacterales > Rhodobacteraceae > Rhodovulum > Rhodovulum imhoffii. The sequence goes on from NZ_QAAA01000002.1 coordinate 152,710, forward strand.
GCCGGGACGGATTTCGATAATCGCGGGGCGGGCATCGGCGGCATCCCTGGGCAGCAGCGCCAGGCGCAGGGCTTGCTCCATCTCCGGGCGGCGCTCCCGCAGGGCGGGCAGTTCTTCTTCGGCCAGCGGGCGCATGTCAGGGTCGTCCAGAAGGGCTTCGGCCCCGGCGATATCCTCCAGCAGGCGGCGGTAGGCGGCGATCTGCTCTGCGACAGGCCTGAGTTCCGCATACTCACGGCTCAGCTGGGCGAAATCCTCGGTCGCGCCTTCGGCAAGGCGGGCTTCGAGATATTCGAAGCGCCGGGTGATCTGATCTAGCTTTTCCAAGGGAACCATGGCGTTCTGTCACCCAAGCAGGGCGTCGCGTCAAGTGTTCAGCCGCGTGGTCAACACCTCAAGCCAGCGGATCATGCGCGCTTCGTTCACCCCAAGATCGGAACGCCCGAACCGTGACCGTGAAAAAGCCGACAGGCTGGCCCCATCCGGCGTCGCCCCGACCCTGACCGAAATGTAATCGGGAAAGCGCCACAGCGCAGAACGCTGTACGAATGTCATGTGCAGATCCTCCGGCGCCCCGGCCAAAAGCACCGTCCGGGGTTCACCCAGCGCGACATCGGCCACCGCCTGCGCCAGAACAGACGGTGGGACGGGAAAAACCGGCGGGGCCATGTCGCCCGTATCCGCACGAATCAGAAAGGCATTCGGTGAGACAGGGCGCACCGCCATCTCCGGGTCCGCGTGCCAGCGGGCCGGGTCGTCCCGCGCGGCACGGACATAGACGGCCCCCCCCAGCAAACCCAGGGCAATCAGGGCAATAAGGGCAACGCCGACCAGGCCAAGGACAGGTTTCATCGCGCCCCCCTTCGCGGAAAGGCCCACAGGCAAATCAGTTCCATCGCGACATGTGCCGCCGCGATTGCAGTGGCCCCGGTGGTATCAAAAGGCGGTGAGACCTCGACCACATCGCCCCCCACCATGGTCACACCGGCAAGCCCGCGCAGGATGGCGGCGGCCTGTGCGCTGCTCAGCCCACCCCAGACAGGGGTGCCGGTACCGGGGGCAAAAGCCGGGTCCAGCGCGTCGATGTCAAAGGTGAGATAGGCGGGGGCGTCCCCGACGATCTCCCGCATCCGGGCGGCGGTGGCGGCGGAGCCGTTTTCATGCACCCAGGGCGCATCGAGAACCGTAATACCCAGCGGATCCGGATTTACCGTGCGAATCCCCACCTGCACCGACCGTGCCGGGTCGACCAGCCCCTCTTTCACAGCCTTGTAGAACATCGTTCCGTGGTCGATACGGGTGGGATCGTCATCGGGCCAGGTATCCGTATGGGCATCGAACTGCACCAGCGCCAGCGGCCCGTGCACCCGAGCGTGCGCGCGCAGCAGCGGCAGGGAAACCGAATGATCCCCCCCCAGCGCGAGGCACGCCGCCCCGGCCCGCAGGATGCCTGCGGCATGGGCCTGCAAGGCGGACGGGAAGTCAGGTGCCTGCGCGTAATCGAAGGCGAGATCGCCGTAATCGACAATATCGAACTCTTCCAGTGGGCTGAACCCCCAGCCATAGGGCGGGTCCACGGCCTGAAGGGCGCTGGCCTCACGGATGGCGCGGGGACCAAGGCGGGTACCGGGGCGGTTGGTTACCGCCTGATCGAACGGCACCCCCGTCACGGCCAGATCCACCCCGGACAGGTCCTTCGTCAGCGTACGGCGCAGAAAGCTGGTCACCCCGCCAAAGGTGTTTTCAAAGGCCAGCCCCCGGCGTCCGTCCCGCGTGATCGCGGTGTCTACCTGAGTCTTCGCATCTTCCAGGGCCATGGATTCTCCTGCACATGTGCGGCCAGATTAGCGCGGGCACGGGCAAAGACCAGCCCCCGCCTTTACAATGGCCTCCGGATGCGCCCACCTTCGCACAGACGCAGGCCGCAGACGGAAGACGCATGACCGATTCAGACACCCTTGTCCACGATCCGCAAGGCGGGCTGCCGCGCCTTCTGGAAATCATGCGCCGCCTGCGCGACCCGCAGACCGGCTGCCCGTGGGATATCGAACAGGACTTCGCCTCGATCGCGCCCTATACGATCGAGGAGGCCTATGAGGTCGCCGACGCCATAGAGCGGGAAGACTGGGACGATCTTGAGGCCGAGTTGGGCGACCAGCTGTTGCAGACGGTTTACCACACCCAGATGGGCACCGAGGCCGGGCTGTTTACCTTCGACAGCGTCGCCAACCGCATTTCCGACAAGATGATCGCCCGCCACCCCCACGTTTTCGGCAACGACCCCCGCGGGAAATCGGCCGAGCAACAGACCCGTGACTGGGAAACCATCAAGGCCGCCGAGCGGGCCGCGAAAGCCGCCCGTGGCACCCTGGATGACGTGGCACTGGCCCTGCCCGCCCTGACCCGCGCCGTGAAGTTGCAAAAGCGGGCCGCACGGGTCGGATTCGACTGGCCGGAGATCGGACAGGTCGTGGACAAGATCGCCGAAGAGGCCCGCGAACTGACCGAGGCACGCGACCGGCTTGGGCGGACGGAAATCGAGGAAGAATTCGGCGACCTGCTGTTCGTCATCGCCAATCTCGCCCGCCACCTGAAGCTGGACCCCGAAGAGGCCCTGCGCGCCGCCAATGCCAAATTCACCCGCCGCTTTGCCGGGGTTGAGGCGCGCCTGCGCGAAATGGGCAAACGCCCTGAAGAATCGTCTCTGGAGGAGATGGACGCCCTTTGGAATGCGGAAAAGGCGCGGGAAAAACCTTAGTGATATTATCGGGTATTGACCCGACAAAAAAACTAAGGCTTAACCGGCGGCGGGACAAGAGAACAGGAGACCCGAATGACCCGTAGCCTGATTCTGGGAGCCGTGGCCGCTGCGACAGTGTCGCCGGTTCCGGCCATGGCGGACGTGAACATCTACTCCTACCGCCAGCCGGAATTGATCCGGCCGCTGTTGGACGCTTTCACCGAGCAAACCGGCATTGAGACCAACGTCGCCTTCCTGAGCAAGGGCATGGTCGAACGCCTTCTGGCCGAGGGGGAGCGAAGCCCCGCAGATGTCATCCTGACTGTGGACATCTCGCGCCTGGCCGAGGCGGTCGAAGCCGGTGTCACCCAGCCGGTTCAAAGCGACGTGCTGAACGACGCCATCCCCGCCGAGTTCCGCGACCCGGACGGCAACTGGTTCGGCCTGACCACGCGCGCGCGCATCGTCTATGCCTCGAAAGATCGCGTGGACCCCGCCGAGATCACGACTTACGAAGACCTCGCCGATCCGAAATGGCAAGGCAGGATCTGCACGCGCTCGGGCACGCATGCCTATAACCTTGCGCTGGTGGCGGCGATGCTGCATCACCACGGCGAAGAGGTCACCCGGACTTGGCTGGAAGGTGTGAAGGCCAACCTTGCCCGCAAGCCGCAGGGCAACGACCGCGCGCAAGTCAAGGCGATCTGGGCCGGAGAGTGCGACATCAGCCTGGGCAATACCTATTACATGGGCATGATGCTGACAGACGAGGAACAGAAAGACTGGGCCAATGCCGTCAACGTCCTGTTCCCCAAATTCGAAAACGGCGGGACCCATGTGAATGTCTCGGGCGTGGCGCTGACGAAATCGGCCCCCAACAGGGACGAGGCGATCCGGCTGATCGAATTCCTGGCCTCCGGCGCGGCGCAGGAAATCTATGCGGAGGTGAATTACGAATACCCCGTGGGCCCCGGCACGGAAGCCTCGGATCTCGTCCGCGGCTGGGGCAACCTCACCAGCGATGACGTCAACCTGATGGACCTGTCCTCATTGCGTGCCGATGCCCTGCGTCTGGTCGAAGAGACCGATTTCGACGGCTGATCAAACCGCCCCGGAACGGCGTCTGCCGGACGAAACCGCGGTCGCGGGCGCACTGGACATCCCGGCGCGCCCGCGCCAGTCTCCGGGCAGGAGATATACCCATGCCCCGCAGGATCATCATCGACACCGACCCCGGACAGGACGATGCGGTCGCCATTCTGCTGGCGCTGGCCAGCCCGGAGTTGGACGTGCTTGGCCTGACCGCCGTCGCGGGCAACGTCCCCCTGCCCCTGACGGCCTTGAACGCCCGCAAGGTCTGCGACCTGGCCGGGCGTCCGGACGTACCGGTCTTTGCCGGGTGCGACAGGCCGCTGCGGCACGATCTGGTCACCGCCGAACATGTGCACGGGAAAACCGGGCTGGACGGCCCGGACCTGCCCGACCCGACACCCCCCCTGCAAAAAACCCACGCCGTAGATTTCCTGATCGACACCCTGCGCCGGGAACCGAAGGGCAGCATCACGCTTTGCCCGCTCGGGCCGCTGACCAACATCGCCACGGCTCTGCGCCGCGCCCCCGACATCGCCCCCCGCATTGCGCAGATCGTTCTGATGGGCGGGGCCTATTTCGAGGTCGGCAACGTCACTCCGGCGGCGGAATTCAACATCTATGTCGATCCGGAAGCTGCGGCAGAGGTCTTCGGCGCGGGGATTCCCCTGATGGTGATCCCCCTTGACGTCACCCACAAGGTACTTGTCACCCACGCCCGCAACGAGGCCTTCCGTGCCCTGGGCAACCGCACCGGGCGGGCCGTGGCCGAGATGACCGATTTCTTCGAACGCTACGACCGTGAAAAGTACCAAAGCCCCGGTGCACCGCTTCACGATCCCTGCGTGATCGCCTGCCTGCTACAGCCCGGCCTGTTCACGGGGCGGCATATCAACGTGGAGATCGAAACCCACAGCGAACTGACCCGCGGCATGACCGTGGCAGACTGGTGGCGCGTGACCGACCGTGCCCCCAACGCCACGTTCATGGGGGATGTGGATGCGGAAGGTGTCTTTGCCCTGCTGACAGAGCGCCTTGGCCGCCTGCCTTAACCGGCGTCGGCACGCAGCAGGCGCTTGCGCGCGGGCGGGATGGCGCGAATCTCCAGCCCGGTAAAGACGTGCAGTGTGCCGAGATCCCGGTCCACCACCGCGTGGTCGGACACCCAGCCGCCCATGACAAGGTAGCTGCGCAGCAGCGGCGGCATCCCGCGCATGGCACGCTTGGCGTCGGGTTTGCGCAGGCGCAGTTTTTGCGCAAAGCGGAACACGTTGGGCGCCTTCACCCGCGGCAACCAGCGCGACGGGGCAAGATGACGGTCCTTGAGCAAAGCAAAGGCATCCATATAGGCTTCGGCCTCGGTCCCTCTGAAAGAGGAACACCCAAACAGCATCTCTACCCCTGCCTCATCGACGAAGCGGGTCATCGCCCCCCAGGCGACACGCAGGATATCGGGGTCCTTCCAGTCCGGGTGAATGCAAAAGCGCCCCATCTCGACCATCGGGCCGTCGAATTCCTGCAAGGCGGAAAGCTCATAGAACTGGGCGGAGTAGCTCTGGCCGATCTCCCCTCCGCCCCGCAGCGGCATCAGCCTGAAACAGCACACGAGATCGCCGCCGCGCTGGTCTTCGACCAGCACATGATGACACAGCGCATCAAACCCGTCCTCGTCCAGCCCTTCCACCGCAGGCTGCCCCTTTTCGGCACGAAAGGCCACAAAGCGCAAACGCTGCGCGGCGCGGATGTCTTCGGGGGTTTCGGCCAGCCGGGCGGCATAGCGCCCTTTGCGAAGTGACAGCATAAACGTGTTCCTTGCGACCTGGCGGAGCCGGGCCGCCCCGCTAAATATTCCTCAAGCGGCGGATACACACAAGATGTGTCACATTCTTGACGAAAAGGAAGACGCGATGCGTGATAAAATCATCAGAACCGATTCCGAATGGCGGGCCCGGCTTTCGGATCTTGCCTACAAGGTCACCCGCAAGCACGGGACCGAGCGCGCCTTTACCCATGACGACTTTCCAAAGGCGCCGGGACGATTCCATTGTATCTGCTGCGATGCGCCGCTGTTCGATCAGGCGGACAAGTTCGACAGTGGCACCGGCTGGCCCAGCTTCACCCGCCCGGTCGCGACCGGGGCCTTGGGCGAGCAGACAGACCGCAGCTTTTTCATGAAACGGACCGAAGTCCACTGCGCGCGCTGCGATGCGCATCTGGGCCATGTCTTCCCAGATGGCCCCGCGCCCACCGGGCTGCGCTACTGCATCAACGGCGTGGCACTGAGCTTTTGCAAGGATCAGTCGACGATCTGATCGGTCGTGAACTGGCCGATATTGCCCAGAAGCTGCCGGAGGAAGGAGATCCCCTGGACGTTTTCATCCGTGACGCGGCGGTTAAGGGCTATGACGCGGCCATCCTTCAGCCCGAAGCGTTCGATGTTGCGCACCGTCCCCGTCCCGTCAAAGGAGATCGCGACAACCTGCCGGTCGGTCTCTTCCGGGGCGCGGTACCCGACCGTGCGCCAATTGCTGGAGACGTAATACCACGCGCCGTCATTCTGCACGCCGGAAGCGGCGGGCGGCCCGATGACACCGGCAACCGTATCGCGGGTATCGACGCCTACGACGATCTCGGAAAGGTCCTCTTCGCTCGGGGCATAGCCATGCTTGCGGTAAATCGGACTGCATCCGGCCAGCGCCGCGGCCAATATCCCCGCGATTGCCAGTTTTCCGATCCCTGCGGGCTTGCGCATGCTGCCCCCCTTGCCATACCGCCTCTTGCCTCGTATCCGCTTACAGAAGGAACGCCCGCCTTTCAAGAAAGGAACGCGCCTTGACCGATACCCCGCGAAGCGTACGCCTGACCGCGCTGCCCGCCGGCCAACCCTTCGATTTCGACATGACGCCCGACGCGCAGACCCGTGACGCCCTTGCCGCACGGCTGGGCCTGAGCGCGCTGAAAAAACTGCGTTTCCGGGGCCGCCTGCACCCCGAATCCCGCAGGGACTGGCGGCTGGACGCGCATCTGGGCGCAACCGTCACCCAGCCCTGCGCGGTAACGCTTGCGCCAGTCATCACGCGCATAGAGGAGGACATCGCCCGCATCTACCGTTGCGGGCTGACCATCCCCGAAGGCGAAGAGGCCGAAATGCCCGACGACCGGGAAGAACCCCTGCCCGCGGAACTGGATCTTTTCGCCGTCATGGAAGAGGCGCTGGCCCTTGCCGTGCCGCTCTATCCCCGCGCGGAAGGCGCCGAACTGGGCGTGGCCGTCTTTGCCCGTCCGGGCATCGAACCCCTGCGCGATGCGGACCTGAAGCCCTTCGCCGGGCTGGCTGGACTCAAGCGCAGGCTTGAACAATAAGTCACGACCAGAAAAGACTTGCGCCGCTCCAGAATCCGGGTATGTTCCCGGCCTCGTTTACACGTTGGGTAGGACGGTGCGTCAGGCTGGCGCAAACGCCGCTCGCCCCCCTGAAATACACGGGGCACGTTGCCCCGCACAAACCGAGGTTGAGACATGGCTGTCCCTCAGAACAAAGTCACGCGGTCCCGCCGCAACCAACGCCGCTCACACGATGCCCTGGTTCCGGGCAACCCGGCCGAGTGCCCCAATTGCGGTGACCTGAAGCGCCCCCACCACGTCTGCGGCGCCTGCGGCCACTACGACGACCGTGAGGTTGTCGCCCAGGCCGACGAGGTTGATCTGGACGAAGACGACGCTGCATAAGCCGGAAGGCAGGGCAAGCGTCGCAAGATGACAGACATTCACAGCACGCAAGACGCCGCACCGCGTACGGTCATTTCCGTGGACGCCATGGGCGGCGACAGGGGGCCTTCGGCTGTCGTGGCGGGCATTGCCCGCTCGGCCACCAAAAACCCGGAAATCCGGTTCATCCTGCACGGCCGGCAGGGGGAACTCGAAAAGCTCGTGTCCCGCCGCCGCGTGCTGGGGGGCCGCTGCGAAATCCGCCACGCCGAAGATGTGGTGACGATGGATGCCAAGCCCAGCCAGGTGATGCGGCATGGCCAGGGAACGTCGATGTGGTCGGCGATCGATTCCGTGCGCAACGGCGAGGCCACGGTATGCGTGTCCTGCGGCAACACCGGCGCGCTGATGCTGCTGTCGATGATGCGGCTGCGCAAGCTGCCGGGGGTGAACCGCCCGGCGATCGCCTGCCTGTGGCCCTCCCGCAATCCGCAGGGGTTCAATGTCATGCTGGACGTCGGCGCCGATGTGCGCGCCGACGAACACGACCTGCTGCAATACGCACTGATGGGCACGTCCTACGCCCGTAACGGGCTTGGGCTGGAATGCCCGCGCGTCGGTCTTCTCAATGTCGGCACGGAAGAAAACAAGGGCCGCGCAGAACTGAAGGCCGCCCATGACCTGATCGCCGGCTGCGCCGGAGACGCCCGGTTCGATTTCGTCGGATTCGTCGAAGGCGGGGATATACCTGCCGACAAGGCGGACGTGATCGTGACCGACGGTTTCACCGGCAATGTCGCGCTGAAAACCGGCGAAGGCACGGCCCGGCTGATCAGCGACTTTCTGCGCGAAGCCTTCAAGGCCACGCCATTGTCGCGGATCGCCGCGCTGCTGGCGCTGACCTCCCTGCGGCGGCTCTCGAAGCGGATAGATCCGCGGCGCGTCAACGGCGGCGTGTTCCTGGGGCTGAACGGCACGGTTGTCAAATCCCATGGGTCTTCTGATGCCACCGGGGTGTCGGCGGCGGTGAAGCTGGCCTTCCAACTGGCCCAGTCCGGCTTTTCCGAGCGGCTTGCGGCGCGGGTTGCATCGGCCAGTTGTCCGGGGCAGGATGCGCCGGAGATCAAGGCCGGAGGACAACAAGAACAATGACAGTGCGTGCCGTGGTCCGGGGAGTCGGGCATTACCTGCCGGAACGTGTAGTCCCCAATTCCGAGTTCGAGAAAACGCTGGAAACGTCGGATGATTGGATTCGAAGCCGTTCCGGAATCGAACGGCGCCACCTCGCCGCCGAGGGAGAGACGACATCGGATCTCGCGGTGAACGCCGCGCGTGCCGCGCTGGCGGATGCCGGGCTGGAGGCCGACGGAATCGACGCCATCGTCCTCGCCACATCGACCGCGGACCTGACCTTCCCTTCCGCCGCCACGATGGTGCAGGCGGGGCTGGGCATGACACACGGCTATGCCTTCGATGTTCAGGCCGTTTGCGCCGGATTCATCTTTGCGCTTTCGAACGCCAATGCCCTGATCGTTTCCGGCCAGGCCAAACGCGTGATGGTGATCGGCGCGGAAACCTTCAGCCGGATCATGGACTGGAGCGACCGGGGCACCTGTGTGCTGTTCGGCGATGGCGCGGGCGCGCTGATCCTCGAAGCCACTGAGGGCGGCGGCACCCCCGCCGACAGGGGGCTTCTGTCGATGGATCTCCACTCCGACGGCCGCTACAGGAATATCCTTTATGTCGATGGCGGCGTTTCGACCGGACAAACCGGATTCTTGCGGATGCAGGGCAAGGAAGTCTTCCGACACGCCGTTGAAAAACTGGCCCAAACCGCCCATGCTGCGCTGGACAAGGCCGGGCTGACCAATGAGGATGTGGATTGGCTGGTTCCCCACCAGGCAAACCTGCGGATCATCAAGGGCACCGCGCAGAAAATGCGCCTGAGCATGGACAACGTGGTGGTGACCGTCCAGGACCACGGCAATACATCGGCGGCCTCGATTCCCCTGGCCCTGTCTGTGGGCAAGGCACGGGGGCAGATCAAACCGGGCAACCTGATCGTGACGGAGGCGATCGGGGGCGGGCTGGCGTGGGGCGCGGTTGTCCTGCGCTGGTAAGAATTCGCTCAACTCCATACTTTTCATGCGTTTTTATTGACTTGGTTTTCAATGTCCGCCCTAATGCACCGGGTGGCATTAGGTGTAGGGGCTTGTAATGACCGGAAAGACATTGACGCGCATCGACCTCAGCGAGGCCGTTTTCCGCGAAGTCGGGCTCTCTCGTAACGAGTCGGCACAATTGGTGGAAAGCGTCTTGCAACATATGTCCGATGCGCTGGTTCGCGGGGAGACGGTAAAGATTTCCTCCTTCGGAACCTTCAGCGTCAGAGACAAGACCGCCCGCGTCGGTCGCAATCCCAAGACGGGCGAAGAAGTACCTATTCATCCCCGGCGCGTTCTGACCTTCCGCCCCTCGCATCTGATGAAAGACCGCGTGGCGGCTGGAAACCGCACCTAAGCCACGTCATGGCCAAATCGCCTGAAGCGTTTCGTACGATTTCCGAAGTGGCGGACTGGCTGGAGACACCTGCCCATGTCTTGCGCTTCTGGGAAAGCCGCTTCAGCCAAATCAAACCTCTCAAGCGTGCGGGAGGGCGGCGCTATTACCGCCCCTCGGACATGCTGCTGCTGGGGGGCATAAAGAAACTCTTGCACGACGATGGCATGACCATCCGCGGCGTGCAGAAAATTCTCCGGGAAAAGGGTGTGGGATATGTCAGCGGCATGTCGCCGTCACTGGATGGAACGCCCCCTCCCGAGCAGCAACGGGACCCGAGCCCGGCACCGCGCACCGGAAACGCACCGCAGACGCACCGCCCTGTGGCCACGCCACAGCCAGAGGTGTTGCCACCGCCGCCGCCCGCAGCGCCCCCCCCGCACGACGCCCCGGAAACGTCGCCGGCGCCAAAGCCCCGGCGCACTCTTGGCGAAGGGTTGCCCGCCACGGACCCGCAAGACGACGACCCGGCGTTCGAGCCGACCCGGCAGTTGCTGAACCAGCGCCTGTCTGCCCCCGAACTGCTCCCTGCCCTTTACCCGGCGGACAAGGATGCTCTTGTGGAAATTCTGCATCGGTTGCGCACCCTCCGTCGGGGCATGGAACGTGCGGAAACTCCGTGAAAAGAATACCGCGCGCCCCGGATTTCCGCCTTGCCCTCCCCGGTGGAAATGGTATGTAACTGCCCACGTCGGGCTATGGCGCAGCCTGGTAGCGCGTCCGTCTGGGGGACGGAAGGTCGCAGGTTCAAGTCCTGCTAGCCCGACCAAAAGTTTCCTGACCGCCCGCAGCCTTCCGGTTGCGGGCGGTGTGGTTTTCGCCACCCGCTTTCAAAGGGTTACGATGACAGGCACCGGCGTTCTCCCCTCCCAGCAGATCAGGGCCATGTTCGAAGAGGCCCGGATTATCGTCGACATTCCCCTGGCGGAGGGGCAGATACAGCCCGCCTCTCTGGACCTGCGGCTGGGAACGGTCGCCTACCGTGTGCGGGCCTCTTTCCTCGCGGGATCGGGCCGCTCGGTGGCCGAACGCCTGTCACTGTTCGAGATGCACCGCATCGACCTCGGCGCCGGGGCGGTTTTGGAAAAGGGGTGCGTCTATGTCGTGCCCCTGATGGAACGCCTCGCTCTGCCCGGCGATATTCAGGCGGTTGCCAATGCCAAAAGCTCAACCGGGCGGCTGGATCTCCTGACCCGTACCATAACCGACGGTGGAACAGAATTCGATCGCATCCCGCCCGGATATACCGGCCCGCTATATGCCGAAATCTGCCCGCGCTCCTTTTCGGTACTGGTCCGGCCCGGCATGCGGCTGAACCAGATCCGTTTTCGCCGCGGGCAAGCCTTGCTCAGCGATACGGAACTGGCGCGACTGCACGCGGAAACCGGATTGGTCGCCGGCCCCGCCCTCATCTCGGAAGGGCTGGGTTTCTCCGTCGACCTGCGGCCCGGCGACAGCAGTCTCCTGGGGTATCGCGCCAAGCCCCATACAGGCGTGATCGACCTCGATCGTATCGGCGAGTACGATCCGGCTGCATTCTGGGAAGAGATTCACAGCGAAGAGGGACGGATCATCCTCGATCCCGGCGCGTTCTACATTCTCGTCAGCCGCGAGGCCGTGCACATCCCCCCCGATTTTGCCGCTGAAATGGCGCCCTACCTGGCCATGGTGGGGGAGTTTCGCGTGCATTACGCAGGGTTCTTCGACCCCGGCTTCGGGCACGCCGCCGCAGGGGGCGCCGGATCCCGCGGCGTTCTGGAAGTCCGCTGCCACGAGGCGCCCTTCGTGCTGGAACACGGCCAGGTCGTAGGCCGCCTGGTCTATGAGCGCATGGCCGCGCGCCCCGATCACCTCTACGGCGCCGACCTGGCTTCGAATTATCAGGGCCAGGGCCTCAAGCTCAGCAAGCACTTCCGGGTTTAGAAGCGCCCCATCCGGCGGGTGACACGCATGGCCTGCTTTGCTCGCTTGGCGGTTTCGCCCACCTGCGGGTTCGGCGCCCCCTGCGGCTCTTGCCCGGTGCCGCCCCGCTTGGATACAGCCCGGCTGGCGGCATTGATCCCGGCGTCAACCCCCTTGCCGACGACACGGCGCATCAGCAGGCGGGTAACCATGTTCAATAGCTGATTGGCGTTCATCACGATCTCCTAGGCGTCATCCTCGAACATGTCGCCCTGCTCTTCTTCTTCCGCATCCTCGGGCAAGGCACCAGGGGGCGGACGGCTTTCCAATAGCCCGGCAGCACGAAGATCCTTCAGCCCCGGCAGGTCTCGTGCGCTTTCAAGACCGAAGTGATCCAGAAAAGCCTCTGTCACGATGAAAGTCACCGGGCGTCCCGGCGTCATCCTGCGCCGTCCGAAGCGGATCCACTCCATCTCCAGAAGCTGATCGATGGTGCCCCGGCTGACCGAAACTCCCCGGATTTCCTCGATTTCCGCACGCGTTACAGGTTGATGGTAGGCAATGATGGCCAGCGTTTCAATAGCGGCACGGCTAAGCTTACGTGTTTCAACGGTTTCTTTTTGCATCAGAAAGCCCAGGTCCGGCGCGGTGCGAATGGCCCAGGCCTCCCCGACACGGACAACCTGCACGCCCCGGCCTTCGTAGCGTTTGCGCAGATGCGCCAGTGCCTGCGCCGCGTCGCTGCCATGGGGCATACGCGCGTTGAGATCCGCCACACGGACAGGCTCGGCACTGGCGAAAAGGATCGCCTCGACCATGCGCTCCTGTTCGACCGGGGGCGGCGCTTCGAACAGGCTTTCTTCCGGCGGCTCTGCCATCAGTTCCCTTTCCTGCGGATTTCGATCGGGGCGAACATGTCACTCTGGCGGATATCAAGCGCCCCCTGCTTGGCCAGTTCCAGCGAGGCCGCGAAATGCGCCGCCGTCGCGGACCGGCGTCTGACCGGGTCATTCCCCCAGCCCTCGGGCAGCCAATGGGCCAGATCCACCCAGTCCCCCGCGAACCGGATCAGGCCCCGCATGCGTTCCAAAGCCTCTTCCATCGTGTAAACCGCATCGCGGTCCATGACATAGGGGCGAAATTCATCGCGGGTGCGCAGGCGCGCATAGGCCTGCATCAGATCCAGTAGCGTCGCGGTAAACCGCACAGTCCGGATGCGGGTGACGTCTTCGGGGATGCCGCGCGCGAAGAAATCCCGCCCCATCTGATCCCGCGCCATCAGCCGGGCGGCCACGCCCCTCATGGCCTCCAGCCGCTCCAGCTGGAATGCCAGATGCGCGGCCAGATCCTCCCCCGAGGGACCTTCATCCGCCGGATCGGGCGGCAGCAGCAGGCGCGATTTCAAAAACGCCAGCCACGCCGCCATCACGAGATAATCGGCGGCGAGTTCGATCCGCAGACGCTTGGCCTCTTCGACAAACGCGAGGTATTGCCGTGCCAGATCCAGGATCGAAATCTTGCGCAGATCCACCTTCTGGCTACGCGCGAGGTTCAGCAAAAGGTCCAACGGCCCTTCGAACCCATCCACATCGACAATCAACGCCTCGGCGGCGAGGCGTTCGTTGACCGAAAGCAGACTGGGCTGAGTCTCATCCATGGGCATGGGGGCGGAGTATAGCGCAAAGCTCGGCCTCCATCTGCCCCAAATCGGCGTCATCGACAGGCTGGCGCCGGTCCAGCGCATTGTACGCCCGACGCACGGCATCGGCCTGCAGGGGGCCGGCTTCGGCGGCGATCTGTTGCATCTCGTTCAGGTTACCATTGCAATGCAAAACCACATCGCAGCCCGCATCCAGCGCCGCGCGGGTGCGCACGGCCAGACTGCCGCGCAGCGCCTCCATGGAGAGGTCATCGCTCATCAACAGGCCGTCAAAGCCGATCTCTTCGCGGATCAATCGTATCCCCGCCGGCGAGACGGTCACCGGCGCGCACGGATCGATCGCATCAAAAACGATATGCGCGGTCATCGCCATCGGCAGATCCGCCAATGCGCGAAACGGGGCGAAATCTTCCTCCAGGGCCGAGCGCGGGGCGGAAACACGAGGCAGGTCCAGGTGGCTGTCCACAACCGCACGACCATGGCCGGGAATGTGCTTGAGCACCGGCAGAACGCCACCGGCCAGCAACCCTTCCGCAGTGGCACGGGCCCCCGCGATGACAGTGGCCGCATCAAACCCGTAACACCGGTTTTTCAGAATCTTGTGGGTTTCCGGACGGGCCACATCGGCCAGCGGCGCACAGTTGACATCGAGTCCGACCGCGCGCAGTTCCGCCGCGATCAGGCGGTTGCGCAAATAAAGAACGCGTGCGGCCTGTTGACCGGCGGCAAGGGCCTGTTCAAGCGCGGGCAGCCAGGCACGCCAATGCGGCGGCCCCATGCGCTGCACGCGTCCCCCTTCCTGATCGATCAGGATCGGGGCCTCATGTCCCGCAACGGTCCGCAAATCAGACGTCAGGCGTCGGACCTGCCCGGGCGTTTCGATGTTGCGGGCGAACAGGATGAACCCGAAAGGGCGCAGGTCGGCGAAGAATGCCGCCTCCTCCACACTCAGGGACGGTCCCGCGCAGCCAAGGATACAGGCTGCGGCAGCGCCGCTCACCGTGCCACCAGCGGGATGCACTCTGCCCCATCGGCCTTGAGCGCCTCACACATCCGCCGCGCGGCGTCGATATCGGAAAACCCCGAAGCGCGCAGGCGGAACATTTGCCCACTGCTGGCCTCGGCCGCCAAGACCACACGGGTCTTGCCGTACAGGAAACTTTCGAAACGGTCGCTGAGCCGGTCCCAGTCCAGCCGCGCGAGATCGCGGGACGGATAGGTGCCAAGCTGTACCAAAGGCGTACCGGGGGCGATCCGCACCGCGTCCACTTCCTCCGGCGCAGTCGGGGTCAGCGCCGCAGTCGCAGAAGCCAGCGCAAGCCGCACGGCCAGGTCGCCCTCCGGCCGGGCCGCCGGCCGTGGGGACCGGACCACGCCGGGAACGGTCACCGGCACATCGGGAAGCCTGGCCGCCTCCTCCGTGGCGGGGGTTGCGCCCAGTTCCGGTTCGGGGCGCAGCGCAGGGCGCGGCATGTCTTCGTCCGTCAGGGCTGCGGGCGCGGGCGCCAGAGCCAGCTGGTCCGCAGGCGGCGCGGCCTGCCCCTCGGCGACGACGCGGTTCACGGCCAGCCCCTGATGGGGCGCCATCTCTCCCCCCGGATCGTCCGGGGCGACACGCGCCGGGCCTTCGAGAGCCTGGATAACCGGAACCCCGGTCACATCGCGTTTGACAAGCTGGTATCCCCACACCGTCACCCCGACCGCGAGGACGATCGATGTCGCCCCCCCGGCCCAGTTCATCATCCGTGCAAGGGTGGCGCGCCACGGCACACGCGGCCCCCACGCCCCTCCATCGTAATCAATTTCCGCCATTTTCTGCCTCGCTGCCCGAGGGCGGCGCATACCGCCCGAAGTCTTGCCGGCCCCGGTGCGGCGCTTGTTTTCAGCGCATTTCCTGTACCGGGGTTACACCAAGAATACCAAGACCGGCGGAAATAACAACGGCCACGGCCCGTGCCAGCGCGATTTTGGACTGGCTCGCGGCAGCATTCCCCTCTTGCAGGAACCGCAGGTCCGGCATGTCGTTGCCCCGGTTCCAAAGAGCATGCAGGTCGGAGGCAAGTTCGTAAAGGTAGAACGCAACCCGGTGGGGCTCGTGCCCGCGGGCGGCAACCTCTACAAGGCGCGGCCACTCGGCCAGCTTCTTCGCGACGGTCAGCTCGGCTTCATGGACCAGGCCGGACAGGTCGGCCGCCTCCAGCGTGGCATCGTCGACGGTAATCCCGGCCCCGTCCGCCTTGCGCAACACGCTGCACACCCGCGCATGGGCATACTGGACGTAAAAGACGGGGTTCTCCCGCGACTGCTCCAGAACCTTGTCGAAATCGAAATCCAGCGGTGCATCGTTCTTGCGGGTCAGCATGACAAAGCGGGTCACATCCGGGCCGACCTGATCCACGACATCGCGCAGCGTGACGAACGTCCCGGCGCGCTTGCTCATCTTGAAAGGGGCGCAGTTCTTGTACAGCTTGACAAGCTGAGTCAGCTTGATATCCAGCGGCACCCGCCCGTCCGAAAGCGCCGAAACCGCAGCCTTCATCCGCTTGACATAGCCGCCGTGGTCGGCACCGAATACATCGATCAGCGCGTCGTATCCACGGGTGATCTTGTCATAGTGGTAGGCGATGTCAGGGGCGAAATAGGTCCATGCGCCGTCCGATTTCTTCACCGGACGGTCGACATCGTCCCCATGGGCGGTAGCGCGGAACAGCGTTTGCACGCGCGGTTCCCAATCTTCCGGCATCTTGCCCTTCGGGGGGTCAAGAACACCCTCATAGATCAGCCCCTTGTCGGACAGCGTTGCCAGCGCCGCCTCGATGCGGCCGGTCCCGTAAAGCGATTTTTCCGAGAAGAACCTGTCCATCGTGACGCCGAGCGCGGACAGGTCGTCACGGATCAGATCCAGCATCCGCCCGGTGGCGAATTCGCGGATATCGGCCAGCCAGTCGGCCTCCGGTTTGTCGATATAGGCCTCGCCCACCTCGTCTTTCAGCGCCTGCCCGACCTCGATCAGGTAATCGCCGGGATAGGTGCCGTCCTCGAATTCGACGCTCTGGCCGTGGGCTTCGAGGTAGCGCAGGTAAACCGACCGTGCCAGCACATCGACCTGGGCACCGCCGTCATTGATATAGTATTCCCGCGTGACGTCATGACCCGCATATTCCAACAGATTGGCCAGCGCATCCCCGAACACCGCGCCACGGGTATGCCCGACATGGAGCGGGCCGGTCGGATTGGCGGAGACATATTCGACATTGACCTTCCGCCCGCCGCCCGCCGCCGGTCGGCCGAACCCCGCACCCTCCCCAAGAACGTTGCGCACCACATCCTGCCACACCGTGGGCGCAAGACGCAGATTGATGAAACCCGGCCCGGCCACCTCCGCCAGCGCGACACGCGGATCGGACGCAAGCCGTACCGCCAGCGCATCCGCGATGTCGCGCGGTTTCTGCCCGGCGGGCCTGGCCAGCACCATCGCCGCGTTGGTGGCCATGTCGCCATGGGCGGGGTCGCGGGGCGGCTCCACCGCGACGTTGTCAAAGGCCAGACCCTTGGGCAGCGTACCTTCGGCCTGCATCCGGCCCAGGCTTTCGATCACCAGCCCATGCATATCGGTGAAAAGGTTCATGCTTGTCCTTCCTTTCCGTTGCGGGCGGTTTAACACCGGGCGCAACGGCGTCAACCGGGCTTGGGGCCATCGGGCGGCGGGACCAGCGAAATCAAGACCGTTCCGGGCTGGGTGCGGGGGTCCTCCCCGGACACGATTCGCAGTCCGCCCGGCCCCGTCCGCGCCAGCAGTATCGCCTCCGGCGACTGCTCTCGCCAGTCTTCCAGGGTGAAATCCCCGCTCAGCCGGGTTGTGCGGATACGCCAGCCTTCGGTCATGCGACTGTTGAGGTCGTAAAACCCAAGCCCCCCCCCGAACACCCGCCCGCCAAGGGTGGGCGGCAGTGCGTGACGCTGGCTGGTCTGCTTGGCACGCTTGAGCTGGAACACGTTCTCCCGCCCGAATTCAGGGGCGAGATCCGTGGCGACAAGGGTGTTGTAGGCATCGTTATCGGTGGTCGCCAGAATGGTCGCGTAGCTGACAAGCTCCACGCTGTGCTCGGCGGCCTCGGACAGGATATCGCCATAAAAGGTATCCACCCCCGCCTCCCGCGCGCGGCGCAGCCTTGCGCGGTTCGGATCCGCGATCAGCACCGGCACCTCGACCTTTTGCAGCGCCTCGGCGAAAGCCGTGGTAAAGCGCGAGCCCCCAACCACGATCACGCCCGGCGTCTCCGCCCCGGCAAGCCCGAGAAAGCGCGCCAGCGGCATCAGCGCAAACCCGTGCAGCACCACCGTCGCCGCCACCAGCGCAAAAGCCAGTGGCGCGATGCGCGCCCCATCCTCTATCCCCATTGCGGCCAGACGTTCCCCGAACAGCCCCGCAACCGCCACCAGAACCACCCCGCGCGGCCCTGTGAGGGCAACCAGCAGGCGTTCGCGCCACGGTACGGGAGAAAAGGCCAGAGAGATCAGAACCGTCACCGGCCGCGCCACCAGAACCACCACCGCCACGAAGGCCGCCGTACGCCAGTCCAGCGTGCGCAGGGTCTCCAGATCCATATTGGCCGCCAGCAGGATGAACACGCCCGAAACCAGCAAAATCGTGGCATGCTCCTTGAAGCGGCGCATCTCGGCGTAGGATGGAAGGTTCGCGTTGGCAATGAACAGGCCCATCACCGTTACCGCCAGAAGCCCGCTTTCATGCAGGACCAGATCGGACAAGGCGAACACCGCCAGCGTGGAGGCGAACAGCACCGGAACCTTCATGTATTCCGGCACCCAGGCCCGCCGGAAGACCGCCGACAACCCCCACCCGCCCAGAAGCCCCAGAACCAGCGCCAGAACAATACCGACAATCATTGCCAGGATGGCCTCGTTTACCGTCAGAGCGGTGTCGAGCACCACAACGACCTCGAAGGCCAGAACCGCCGCCAGGGCCCCGACCGGATCATTGACGATGGCTTCCCATTGCAGCAGCTGTGCCGGACGGCGGGACAAACGCGCCTGGCGCAACAGAGGCGCGATAACCGTAGGCCCGGTGACGATCATGATCCCCCCGAACACCGCCGACGCCTCCCATCCCAGCCCCGCCACGTAGTGAAGCGCCAGCGCCGAGCTCAGCCACCCCAGGGGCGCGCCGATCACCACCAGCCGCCGCACCCCGCCGGCAGCATCGCGCAAAGAGTGAAGGTTCAGCGTCAGCCCCCCCTCGAACAGGATGATCGCGACGGCGATGGCCACCATCGGCCCCATCAGCGCACCGATATCGCGCGCGGGGTCGAACACCCCCAGCACCGGCCCCACCAGAAGCCCGGCGATCAGCATCAGCACGATCGCCGGCAGCCGCAATCTCCATGCCAGCCATTGCGCGCCGACCCCCAGCGCGCCCACCAGCGCGAACGCCGCTATCGGAGGTAAAGCCCCTTCCACCCCGGTTGCCACGCTTGCCTATCCTTCCCGCCCGAACAGCCGGGCATGTTCCTGCATGGCGAAACGATCCGTCATGCCGGCGATGTAGTCGCACACGATCCGCGCCAGTTCCGTTTCGTCGGCGGCCTCCGCGATGTCGGCCCGCCAGCGGTCGGGCAGAAGGCCCGTTTCCCGCAGGTAGAGGGGGAAGAGATTCTCGATCATTCTCGTAACCTCCGCGCGCACCGCCATCACCCCGGGCGCACGATACATGCGGGCAAAGAGAAAGTCGCGGATAACCTTGAGATCGGCCCGGAGCGCCTGGGAGAACCGGATCACCGGACGCGCCAGCGCACGTATGTCGGCGGGCGTTTGCGGACGCGCCTGCGCCAGCACGGCGCGGGACGTCTCGATCACGTCGGCAACCATGATCCCGAACACCCGGCGCAAGGCCTCGTGCCGGCGGCGGCGCGCATCGAGGCCCGGATACAGGACATCCACCTCCGCGTAACAGGCCCCGATGACCGGAAGACCGGCCAGGTCGGCTTCGGTGAACAATCCCGCGCGCAACCCATCCTGAAGATCGTGGTTATTATAGGCAATGTCATCGGAAAGCGCGGCCACCTGTGCCTCGGCACTGGCGTGGGTGGTCAACTCCAGATCGTGCACGGCGCTGTAGTCCGCCAGCGCCCAGGGCAGCGGTCCCGCCACCGGGCCGTTATGCTTGGCGATACCTTCCAGAGTTTCCCATGTCAGGTTCAGACCGTCGAACGCGGCGTAGTGGCGCTCCAGCTTTGTCACGACGCGCACCGCCTGCGCGTTGTGGTCGAACCCGCCGAAAGGCGCCATGAGCCGGGCCATCAGATCCTCGCCCGCATGGCCGAAGGGGGTATGGCCAAGGTCATGGGCCAGCGCGACGGCCTCGGTCAGTTCCGCGTTCAGACCCAACGCCCCCGCAATGGTCCGCGCCACCTGCGCCACCTCTATGGAATGGGTCAGGCGGGTGCGGAAACTGTCGCCCTCATGCACCACGAAAACCTGCGTTTTATGCATCAGACGGCGAAAGGCCGAGGCATGGATGATCCGGTCCCGATCACGCTGAAAGGCCGACCGGAAGACGCTTTCCTCCTCCCGGTATCGCCGCCCGCGCGAGGTCTCGGGACGGCAGGCATAGGGCACAAGCATTTCCCCCCCGTTCTTGCCGCGGCATGGGACGCCGCATATATTGGGAATGTCACGTATTTTCAGGGAAACGCAACCATGGACCTGACGCTGCCCCCAAAGGTGACGGAGCGCGCCTTTGACCGTCTTTGCGAAATCGGCGCCGCCGAACAGGGCAAGGCCCTGCGTGTCGCCGTGGAGGGGGGGGGATGTTCGGGCTTTCAGTATGAGATCGCCCTGGACACCCCGGCAGAAGGCGACCTGATTCTCGAAGGCCGCGGCCAGAAAGTCGTGGTGGACTCTGTCTCACTGCCGTTTCTGACCAATGCCACGATCGACTTCACCGAAGAGTTGATCGGCGCGCGCTTTACCATCGAAAATCCGAACGCGACCAGTTCCTGCGGGTGCGGGACCAGCTTCTCGATCTGATCTGCGCCAAAATGGCACATCACCTTGAGGCGCACAGCCCCCGTTGAGAAATAGGTATTCGCGGCGACGGATTATTTTCATATCGTCGTGAAAATTAAGGTACGCCCTGACTACACAACCCAAAGGAGACGATTCAATGCGCAAGATTTTGATGGCCTCGGCCCTGATCGCCCTGCCGCTTACGGCCTTCGCCGCCCCCGCCGAGGATGTGGCCGAAGCCCGCAAAGGCTTTTACAAACTGCTCGGCATCGAGATGGACGGCCTCGTTTCCATGGTCAAAGGCGAAACCGAATACAGCGCCGAAAAAGCCCAGGGCCACGCCGCCGACATCAAGACGCTGACCCAGTACAACATGGGGGATATCTATGCCCCCGGCACATCGAACGCCGACCTGCCGGGAAAAACCCGCGCCCTGCCCGCGATCTGGGAAGACGGTGCTGGCGTACAGGAAAAAGGCATGGCCTTTGTAAAAGCCGTGGAAAACCTCAACGCCGTGGCCGTCGACGGAAAGGATGAGCTTGCCAAGGCCGTTCAACAACTTGGCGGGGCCTGCAAGGCCTGTCACGACGATTACCGCGCCAAGGACTTCTGATCATGTCCAGCCCAAGCACCGAAACATCCAGGCTTGAAACCGTCCGCCTTTGGGATCCGCTTTTGCGGATATACCACTGGCTGCTGGCGTTCTGTGTCATTGCAGCCTGGGGCCTGGGAAAGTTCGGCCCCGATGTCATGACACTGCATTTCTATTTTGGTTACGCGGTGCTTGGGTTGCTGGCCTTCCGGCTGGTATGGGGCTTCATCGGGCCCGAACACGCGCGCTTTGGCAATTTCGCCTACGGGCCGTTTGCCATTCTGCGCTACGGGGTCGGCATGTTCCGGCGCAGACCCAGCTACTGGCGGGGCCATAACCCGCTGGGGGGTGCGTTCGTGTTCATTATTCTCGGCGTCCTGCTGGCACAGGCTGTAACCGGCCTGTTTGCCGACCCGGAAGATTACATCAACGTCGGACCGCTTGCGGAATATGCCGGCTCCGATGGGGCACGGCAGGCCCTGGCCTGGCATGACTTGCTGGGCTGGTGGGTTCTGGGGCTGACCGCTTTGCACATTGCCGCGATCGGTTTCTACCGCCGCTGGAAGAATGAAGACCTGATCCGCCCGATGCTGACTGGCGTGAAAACCGTCCGCAAAGAGGCCTGAGAAACTTTCACACTGGACAACGGCCCCGCCCTTGCGCAAAGGGCAGGGCCATGTCATTCGACCACCGCTGCATTGTTCTGGGAGCCGGGGCCGCCGGCCTGATGTGTGCCGCCCATGCCGGGCCGGGCACGCTTGTTCTCGACCATGCCAGGGCTCCGGGAGAGAAAATCCGGATATCGGGGGGCGGACGATGCAATTTCACCAATCTTCATGCGGGGCCGGAAAACTACCTGTCCGAGAATCCGCATTTCGCCAAGTCGGCACTGGCACGCTATACCCAATTGGATTTCATCGACCTTCTCGCCCGTCATGATGTGACATGGCATGAGAAAACACTGGGACAGCTTTTCTGCGATGGCTCCGCACAAGAGATTGTCACGCTGCTGCTCTTGGAGATGGAGCGCGCGGGCGCGGGCCTGCGCCTGAAGGCCCACATAAGCGAGGTGGACCGGCTGCCCGGTGGATTCGCAGTCCTGCTTGCAACCGGAGAACGGCTGACAACGCAGCGGCTGGTTGTGGCTACGGGCGGCAAGTCGATCCCCAGAATGGGCGCCAGCGATTTCGGCCACCGGCTCGCCCGGCAATTCGGCCATCAGGTAACAGAAACCCGCCCCGCCCTTGTGCCGTTCACATTCACCGGCCCGGTGCTGGAAAGCTTGCGATCTCTGGCAGGCGTTTCGGCCCAGGCGCGCGTGACCGCAGGCAGCGCAACTTTCGAGGAGGCCGTGCTGTTCACCCATCGGGGGCTGTCAGGCCCGGCAATCTTGCAGGCGTCATCCTATTGGCGCGAGGGGACGGAGATTGTCCTGGACCTGCTGCCCCGGCGCGATGCAGAGGCGACATTGCGGAGCCTGCGCGCCAAAACCCCGCGCAAAAGCCCGGCCCGAGCACTGGCCGCGCTTTTGCCTGCGCGGCTGGCCGCCTATCTTGCGGGGGGCTTTGCCTGCAACATGGCGGATTTGTCGGACAGGCAGCTTGGCGCGCTTGCCCGAACCGTGGCTGCCTGGCACCTGTCCCCTGCCGGGACGGAAGGTTACCGAACCGCCGAGGTCACCCTTGGCGGGGTCGCCACCGACGCGCTGGACGCACGCAACATGGAAAGCCGGATCGTACCGGGGCTGTATTTCATCGGTGAGGTCGTCGATGTGACGGGCTGGCTGGGCGGGTTCAATTTTCAGTGGGCCTGGTCGTCGGGATGGGCGGCGGGCGCCGCTATCGCACAAGGCTGACCGCGGGGCATGGACTTTCATGCCTCCGGCGGGGATATTTTGCCCAAAGCAAGACTTGGGAGACCACATGAAAATCGCCACGTTCAACATCAATGGTATAAAGGCGCGCCTGCCCGCCCTGCTGGACTGGCTGGATGAGGCACGGCCCGACGTGGCGGTTTTGCAGGAAATCAAGTCCGTCGATGCGGCTTTCCCGCGCGACCCGTTCGAGGAGCGCGGATACAACGTGGAAACCCACGGGCAGAAGAGCTTCAACGGAGTAGCGATCCTGTCCAGGCTGCCGCTGGAGGATGTGACGCGCGGCCTGCCCGGCGATGAAGGCGACGAACAGGCCCGCTGGATCGAGGCGACCGTGATCGGGGAGCGGGCGGTCCGGGTATGTGGGCTTTACCTGCCCAACGGCAATCCGGCTCCGGGGCCGAAATTCGACTACAAGCTGGACTGGATGAGCCGGCTGCAAACGCGTGCGCGCGCACTGCTGGACAGTGAGGAACCGGCTGTGATGGCAGGCGACTACAACATCATTCCGCAGGACGAGGACGCCGCCCGCCCCGAAGCCTGGGCCAGGGACGCGCTGGCCCTGCCCGAAGCCCGAAGCGCATTCCGCCGTATCCTGAACCTCGGTTTCACCGACGCTTTCCGTGCCCAAACCCATAGCGGAGGGCATTACAGTTTCTGGGACTACCAGGCCGGTGCATGGAACCGAAACGACGGTATCCGCATCGATCATGTCCTTCTGACTCCGCAGGCGGCAGACCTGATGACCGATTGCTGGATAGACCCCGGCCTTCGCGGGCGGGAAAAACCCTCCGACCACGTTCCGGTCTGGGTAGAGCTGGAAGCCTGAAGTCAGACCTGGCGTTTGGTAATGTCGTAATCGTAGAGCCAGTTGAACCGGGAGAGGTGGAAATCCGTCCCCAGCAACCCCGCCAGCCGCAGGCCCATATGGGCCGCGTCACGTATGACCGGCAAACCCAGATGATAGGCACGGGCGTTCTTGCTGGCAAGGTCCACCACCCGCAGGGCACGGGGCCGACGAAGCGCCTGATAGCGGCTGAGGGCTTCGCCGACATTTTCGTATCTCACCAAGGCCTGTGACAGCACCCATGCGTCTTCGATCGCCATAACCGCACCCTGAGCAAGGAAAGGCAGTGTCGGATGCGCTGCGTCCCCGAGAATGGTAGCCGGCCCCTTGTGCCAGCAAGCCGCAACCGAATGCCGGAAAAGCCCCCAAAGATAGACGTCTTCGACCTTGTCCAGAAGCGCCCGGACCTCGGGCGCAAAACCCGCAAAAGCGGCACGCAGGTTGTCCGGGTCATCGCGGCGGTTCCAGCCCTCGTTCGTCCAGGCCCCCCGCTCTTCCACGGCAACGATGTTGATCAGTTCCCCGCGCCGCAACGGGTAATGCACGAAGTGACGCCCGGGGCCCATGTGGTTCGTCGCCACTGCGGGCACCGGACCGTCTGCGGGTACCACCGCACGCCATGCAACCTGCCCGGTAAAAAACGGTCGCGTCGTCCGGTTGAGCGCACTGCGCACAACCGAATGCAGCCCGTCTGCCCCAATGAGCAGATCCGCATTGAGCGTCGCCCCCTGTGCAGAGGTCAACCGCACGCCGCTGCTGTCGAGTTCCAGCCCGGTGATCTCGTGCAGGAGACGAATCTGCACGCCGGCCTCTCTCGCGGCATGTGCCAGAAGGTTGATCAGATCCGCACGGTGAACGAAGTAATAGGGGAATTTCTTGCGCGTCAGGTCCAGTCGCAGAACCTGCCGACCGCGACGGTAGTCGCGCAGCACCACACCCTCACCGCGCACGCCGACCTCGGCCAGCCCACGCTCCAGCCCGAGTTCCTTCAAAACCGCCGTGCCATTAGGGGAAATCTGAAGCCCGGCGCCGACCTCCCTGATTTCGGGAGATTGTTCCAGAACATGGACTTCCGCCCCGTGCCGGGCCAAGGCCATGGCAACGGTCAACCCTGCAATCCCGCCCCCGAGAACCGTGATTTTCCGTGTTGTCAGCGGCAAGGTTGCCCCCTTGTATGACGGGCCCCGCTCCGGACCACTGGCTCAATCGTCCCGGTGCACCTTTTCGCGGCGTTCGTGACGTTCCTGGGCCTCAAGGCTGAGGGTCGTGGTCGGGCGCGCGTCCAGCCGCTTGAGCGAAATCGGTTCGCCCGTATCCTTGCAATAGCCGTACTCACCGGTCTCGATGCGCAACAGGGCCGCGTCTATCTTGGAAATCAACTTGCGCTGACGATCGCGAATTCGCAGCTCAAGCGCGCGGTCGGTTTCTTCGCTGGCGCGGTCGGCGATGTCGGGTATGTTGCGGGTCCCGTCCTGCAAACCCTCCAGAGTCGACTTGCTCTCGTCGAGGATGTCGGTTTTCTGAGCGTTAAGTTTTCTGCGGAAATATTCAAGTTGCCGCTCATTCATAAACGGCTCGTCTTCTGCGGGCCGATAATCTTCGGGCAAGAAAACTTCGGGTTTCATCCCTACTCCCTTTCTCGACCGGATGTCGCAAAAAGCACTCCGGTTACTCCTGCGCGGTCATGTATCCCAACTGCGCGGTCATGTCACTAGGCGAAGTGGCGCGGCGTTGCCCTTGCCGCAGAAGGGTTTGCCACTATTCTCCGAATGATCGCGCAGCAAGGACGTTTTCCCGACATGAAATTCACCGGAACAGAAACCTACATCGCCGACCAGGACCTGAGCGTGGCAGTCAATGCCGCCGTCACGCTGGAGCGCCCCCTGCTGGTCAAGGGCGAACCCGGCACCGGCAAGACCGAACTCGCCCGGCAGGTAGCGCAAAGCCTGAACCTGCCGATCGTGGAATGGCACATAAAATCCACCACCCGTGCCCAGCAGGGGCTTTACGAATACGACGCCGTCAGCCGCCTGCGCGACAGCCAGCTGGGTGACGAACGCGTCCATGACGTGAAAAACTATATTCGCAAGGGCAAGCTCTGGACAGCTTTCGAGGCCGGGCAAAAAACCGTTCTTCTGATCGACGAGATCGACAAGGCGGATATCGAGTTTCCCAACGACCTGTTGCAGGAACTCGACCGGATGGAGTTCTTCGTCTACGAAACCGGCGAAACGATCCGTGCGCGCACCCGCCCCATCGTCATCATCACCTCGAACAACGAAAAGGAATTGCCCGATGCATTCCTGCGCCGATGCTTTTTCCACTACATCCGCTTCCCGGACATGGAAACGATGAAAAAGATCGTCGAGGTGCACTTCCCCGGCATCAAGGACCGCCTGCTGACCGCGGCACTGACACAGTTCTATGAGATTCGCGAAATGGCCGGCCTGAAAAAGCGCCCCTCGACGTCCGAGGTGCTGGACTGGCTCAAGCTTCTTCTGGCCGAGGACATGACCGCCGAGGACCTGCGCAAAGGCGGGCGCGACGCCCTGCCCAAACTGCACGGTGCGCTTTTGAAAAACGAACAGGACGTACAGATGTTCGAACGCCTGGCCTTCATGGCCCGGCGCGGCTGATCCGGTGCGCGGCGCGGGCATGGCCCTGCTGTTCGTGGCGGCCTGCACCGCGACAGAGCCGCTGCGCCCCCCTCCGCCCGCACCGGACCTGCCGCCAATGCGGCAGTTCTCCGGCAGCCCGGCCCCCCTGCCCACACGCCCGAACACACAGGTGGCGCGCGATTTTCTCGACCTCGCATTTCGCCTTGAGACGGGGGAGGCACTTCCGGTCCTGACCCGCTTCGAACAGCCCGTGACAATCCGCGTGACAGGCCCCGCCCCCCCGACACTGGAGAGGGACCTGGACGCCCTGATCCGCCGGCTGAAACGGGAGGCCGGTATTTCCGTCATCCGCGTGCCCGCCGGGGGCCCCGCGCAGATCACCGTCCAGCCTGTGACCCGCCGCGAATTGCAAAGGTCCGTCCCAGGGGCGGCCTGTTTCGTGGTGCCCCGCGTGCAAAGCTGGGCGGAGTTCCGAAACCGCCGAAACCGCCGTGCCCTGGACTGGAGCACTCTGAACCGGCGTGAAACCGCCGCGATTTTCCTGCCTGCGGATGTCAGCCCACAAGACGTGCGCGACTGCCTGCATGAAGAACTCGCACAGGCGCTCGGGCCGCTGAATGACCTCTACCGGCTGCCCGACAGCATTTTCAACGATGACAACATCCACGCCGTCCTGACCAGTTTTGACATGCTCATCCTGCGGGCTTTCTATGCACCGGAATTGCAAAACGGCATGACTCGCGAAGAGGCCGCCCGCCGCCTGCCCGCCCTTCTCGCCCGGCTGAACCCCGCGGGCGAGCATGTACAAGCCCCTCCCTTGCCCCCCACCCCGAAAGCGTGGGTGAGCGCGATCGAAACCGCGCTTGGCCCCGGCGCGAGGCCCCCGGCCCGGCGCAACGCCGCCGCGCGCGCGGTGTCCATCGCGCGCAAAGCCGGGCTGATGGACCACCGGCTGGCTTTCAGCCTGTTCGCCCGTGCCTATCTGACACCGCCAGAACAGGCCGCCCGCCGGCTGTCGCTGCTGGCGGCGGCGGGCGCTCTCTTCCGCTCCGATCCCGCGACACGCCTGCACGCGGCCCATGTGGAGGCGCAGCTCGCCGGAGTCGCGTTGGCCGGCGACCGGGCGAATCTGGCCCTGAAGCTGACGCGGGAAAACATCCCCATGGCCAGGCGCCACCAGAACGCCGGGCTGTTGTCGGCCCTGATGATGATCGAAGCCGCCGCCCTCGAGAGAACCGGCCAACCCGCCACCGCCACGCGGACCGAAGCCCTGAGCTGGGCGCGCTATGGTCTGGGGGACCGGGATGCAAACGCACGGATCGGGGAAATCGATGCCCTCATAACCCTTCTGCAACAGGCGAGAGACTGACATGTTCCTACCGTTCTTCACCGCCCTGCGCGAGGCCGGGTTGCCCGTTTCCCTGCGCGAATACCTTTCCTTCCTCGAAGGAATGCAGGCAGGGCTGGTCACCTACGATGTCGAGGGGTTTTATTACCTCGCCCGCACCGCCATGGTGAAGGATGAGCGTCATCTCGATCGCTTTGACAGGGCTTTCGCGGCAGCGTTCGAGGGGCTGGACGAAATCCCCGCCGATGCGGTGATGAACGCCGTCAACATCCCCGAAGCCTGGCTGCGCAAGCTGGCCGAAAAGCACCTGACCCCGGAAGAGCGCGCCGAGATCGAGGCACTGGGCGGGTTCGACAAGCTGATGGATACCCTGCGGCAAAGGCTGCAAGAGCAACAGGGCCGCCACCAGGGCGGGAACAAGTGGATCGGCACGGCGGGCACCTCCCCTTTCGGGGCCTATGGGTACAACCCGGAAGGCGTGCGCATCGGTCAGCACGAAAGCCGCCACCGCCGCGCGGTGAAGGTGTGGGACAAGCGAGAGTTCCGCAACCTCGACGACAGTGTGGAGTTGGGCACACGCAACATCAAGGTTGCACTCAAGCGGCTGCGCCGTTGGGCGCGCGACGGCGCGCATCAGGAACTCGACCTGGACGGCACCATCCGGGCCACCGCCGATCACGGGTATCTCGATGTGAAAACCCGCCCCGAGCGGCGCAACGCGGTGAAGGTTCTTCTGTTTCTGGATGTCGGCGGGTCGATGGACGACCACATCCGGATCGTGGAGGAGCTTTTCTCCGCCGCGCGGGCGGAGTTCAAGCATCTCGAACACTATTACTTTCACAACTGCCTCTACGAGGGCGTCTGGCGCGACAACCGCCGCCGGTGGGATGCGCAAACCTCCACATGGGACGTGCTGCATACCTATGGCTCCGATTACAAGTGCATCTTCGTGGGCGATGCCAGCATGTCGCCTTACGAGATCGCCTTTCCCGGCGGCGCGAATGAGCACTGGAACGCCGAGGCCGGCCAGGTCTGGTTGCAACGCGCCCGCACGCAATGGCCTGACCACGTCTGGATCAACCCGGTCCCGCAAAAGTATTGGGAGTACACCCAGTCCATCGCCATGATCCGCGACATTTTCGAAGATGCCATGGTCCCGATGACCCTGGAAGGAATCGACCGGGGCATGCGACTGATGCTGCGCTGAAACCGTCCGGTTGGCGCCCGGCTCAGGCGAATTTCGCCATCAGCCCGGCCTTAACCTCCGCGGACACGAAGCTGGAGACATCGCCCCCCAGCCGCGCGATTTCCTTGACCAGCTTGGAGGCGATCGCCTGCCGCCGCGCATCCGCCATGAGGAAGACGGTCTCGACACTCGAATCGAGCGCCCGGTTCATGCCGACCATCTGGAACTCGTACTCGAAATCCGCCACCGCGCGCAGACCCCGCACGATCATGCCGGCCCCCACGTCATGGGCGCAGTCGATCAACAGGTTTTCGAACGGGTGGACGACGATCTCGGTTCCGGTCTTTTCGCGCAGCGCCTCACATTCGCCCTCGATCATGGCAACGCGTTCCTCCAGCGAAAACAGCGGCCCCTTGTCCCGGTTGATGGCCACACCGATCACCAGCCGGTCCACCAGCGCACAGGCACGGGTGATGATATCCAGATGCCCCAGCGTGACCGGATCGAACGTGCCGGGATAAAGTCCGATGCGCATGCGCGCCCCCTTTTCAACCTTTTGGGGCACGCAACAATATTACGCCCCGCTTTGCAAGAGGGCGTGCTCAACAGGGCATGCTTCAGTTCCCCATCACCATGCCTTCGAGCGCGGATTTTTCCATCGCCAGTTCCGATATGCGTGCCTTGACCACATCCCCGATGGAAATCAGCCCGACCATGCGCCCGTCCTCCATCACGGGGATGTGGCGGAACCGCCCACGGGTCATGGTTTCAAGGATTTCCTCGGCGGACTGGTCCTTGGTGCAGGTGATGACGTCACGGGTCATCACGGCCTCGACCCTGTATTTCAGGCAGGCGTCTCCGCTTTTGCCCAGTTCGCGCACGATATCGCGCTCAGACACGATACCGACCGGCATCGCACCGTCCGGGGACACGACCACCGACCCGATCCGCCGCACGGACAGCAGCTTGGCCGCCGCGGCAACGGAACTTCCGGGGCTGACAGTGATGACCCTGTCATCGGCCTTTGACTTGAGAATCTGGAATACTTGCATGGCGCCCTCCCTTTCCTCCCATGATGCACAAGCGTCGCGCTTGTGGGGATATTCTGTCAAGACTGTGCCTCAAGCCGGGCAACCTCGGCGCGCAGCCCTTCGGTCAGCAACCCGGCAAACCGGTTGAGCCGCGCAAGCCTGCGATCGTCCCCGTGGCGGATCAGGTAGAAGGTGCGGCGCAAAGAGACCTCCGTGGGCAGCACCTTCACCAGACCGGGCGCGGTCGGAATGGCAAAATCATGCACGATTCCCAGCCCGGCCCCTGCCCGCAGCCAATGCAACTGGACCGAGACCGAGTTCGACGTCAGGGCGACTCGCTCGGCCCCGGTTTCGGCAAGATAATCCAGCTCCGGGTCGAAGATCATGTCCGCGATATAGCCAATGATGCGGTGACCGCGCAGGTCGGAAAGCCCCCGGATCGGGCCGTGCCGCTCAAGGTACTCGCGCGTGGCGGCAAGGTGCAGGCGATAGTCGGTGATCTTCTGGACCGTCAGGCGCCCGGCCGTGGGCGGGCTGACGGCGATGGCCATGTCGGCCTCGCGCCGACTGAGGTTGAACACACGGGGCAGCGCAACCACCTGGATCTCCAGCCCCGGATTGGCATCCGATATTGCCGCTGTGACCTGAGGCAACAAGAAATTCGCGACCCCGTCCGGCGCCCCGATGCGCACCGAACCGGCAAGCTGGCCTGCCTGCCCGCGCAAATCGTCCACGCCTTGCGCCAAGGCCTGCTCGGCCTGTTCGGCACGGGGCAGAAGGCGCTCCCCCTCTTCGGTCAGGTCGTACCCGCGGGGGGAACGCGCGAAAAGCCCGACGCCCAGCGCGTCCTCCAGCCGGGCAATGCGGCGGCCCAGCGTTGCCGGGTCCAGCCGTGTCGCCTTGGCCGCGCCGGAAAGGCTTTCCGCCCGCGCCACGGCCAGGAAAACGCGCAGATCATCCCAGTTCATCGAAGCTTCCTTTGCATTTTTGCAAAATATTTTTGAGAAACTGCCGCTTTTAGCAAGGTTTTTGCAAGGCTAATATACCCCCGGAGGAGAGCCCAGGGAGAAACCGATGCAGGAACTGCACCACTTCATCAACGGTCAGCCGGTCAAAGGCACGTCAGGTCGATACGCCGATGTGTTCAACCCCGCGCTGGGCGAGGTCCAGGCCAAAGTACCGCTGGCCAGCAGGGAGGAGCTGGATGCCGCGATCGCGGCAGCCGCTGCGGCACAACCGGCCTGGGCCGCGACGAATCCCCAAAAGCGCGCCCGCGTGCTGATGGAGTTCGTTCGTTTGATCCACCGCGACATGGACAAGCTGGCGGAGGCGTTGAGCCGTGAACACGGCAAAACACTGCCCGACGCCAAGGGCGATGTTCAGCGCGGGTTGGAAGTGGTGGAGTTCTGCATCGGCGCCCCCCACCTGTTGAAGGGCGAGTTCACCGACAGCGCCGGACCGGGCATCGATATGTACTCGATGCGTCAGCCCCTTGGGGTCGTGGCGGGAATCACACCGTTCAACTTCCCTGCCATGATTCCGATGTGGAAAATGGCGCCGGCGCTGGCCTGTGGCAACGCCTTCATCCTGAAACCGTCCGAACGCGACCCCTCGGTTCCACTGATGCTGGCGGAATTGCTGCAAGAGGCCGGGCTGCCTGACGGGCTGCTTCAGGTCGTCAACGGCGACAAGGAAGCCGTGGACGCCATTCTCGACAACCCGCAAATCCAGGCCGTCGGCTTTGTCGGTTCCACCCCGATCGCAGAATACATCTACGCGCGCGGCTGCGCGGGCGGCAAGCGCGTACAGTGCTTCGGCGGCGCGAAAAACCACATGATCGTCATGCCTGACGCCGACATGGACCAGGCAGCCGATGCACTGATAGGGGCGGGCTATGGCGCAGCCGGAGAACGCTGCATGGCGATCTCCGTCGCCGTACCGGTGGGCGAGGAAACCGCCGACGCGCTGATCGAAAAGCTCATTCCCCGGATTGAAAAGCTCAAGGTCGGGCCCTACACCGCCGGCAACGATGTGGATTATGGCCCCGTCGTCACCGCCGACGCCAAGGCGCGCATCCTCGGCCTGATCGATCAGGGTGTGAAGGAAGGTGCGGAGCTGGTCGTGGACGGGCGCGGCTTCAGCCTTCAGGGGTACGAAAACGGCTATTTCATCGGCCCGTCTCTGTTCGACCGTGTCACACCGCACATGGAGATATACAAGCAGGAAATCTTCGGTCCTGTACTGTCTCAGGTACGTGCCGGCACCTATGAAGAGGCCATCGGTCACGCGATGGACCATCAGTACGGCAACGGCACCGCCATCTTCACCCGCGATGGCGACACCGCCCGTGACTTTGCCAACCGCATCAACGTGGGCATGGTGGGTATCAATGTGCCGATCCCGGTGCCGCTGGCCTACCACACGTTCGGCGGATGGAAAAAATCCGGCTTTGGCGACCTGAACCAGCACGGCCCGGACGCCTTCCGTTTTTACACCCGCACCAAAACCGTCACGTCGCGCTGGCCCTCCGGCCTGAAGGAAGGCGGCGAGTTCCACTTCAAGCAAATGGACTGATCCCGGCGCCCTTCGGGGCGCCCTTTCCCGTTTTTCGCCATGAGGTATCCTGTTGACCGGGTTGCCCGCTCTTGCCGCGTTCCGACCGCTCTGCTTTGCTGTTCCGGCCAACGGGAGGGAAAGCAATGACGAAAGAGCCCGGCTTCACCCTTGGGGTGGAAGAAGAATATCTTCTGGTCGACCGCGAAACACGCGCGCTGGCGCAGGCGCCCAATGCCCTGATGAAGGCCTGCATGGCCGAACTGGGCAAGCAGGTCAGCCCGGAGTTCCTGCAATGCCAGATCGAGGTAGGCACCAAGCCCTGCACCACGATCCCCGAGGTGCGCGAGGACCTGCGCCGCCTGCGGCGCACGGTGGCACGGCTGGCCGCGGAACACGGGCTGGCCCCGATTGCGGTCTCCTGCCATCCGCTGGCGGACTGGAAACAGCAAAGCCACACCGACAAGGACCGTTACAACGATCTCGAAAAGGCGCTGGCCGGAGTGGCCCGGCGGCTTCTGATCTGCGGGATGCATGTACATGTGGGCATCGAGAACAGGGACCAGCGCATCGACCTGATGTCGCAGTTGACCTATTTTCTGCCCCATCTCCTGGCGCTCTCGGCCTCATCGCCCTTCTGGATGGGCCAGGATACGGGGCTGGCATCCTACCGGCTGACGGTGTTCGACAACCTGCCCCGCACCGGGTTGCCACCCCGCCTGGAAAGCTGGACCGATTTCCAGAAATCCGTGGATGTTCTGACCGGACTCGGGGTGATCGAGGATGCCAGCAAGATCTGGTGGGATCTGCGCCCCTCCGCCCGCTTTCCCACGCTGGAGGCGAGAATCTGCGATGTCTCTCCCCGGCTGGAACACACCCTGACGATCGCCGCCCTGACCCAGTGCCTGACACGGATGCTATGGCGGCTGAGCCGCCTGAACCAGCGATGGCGTATCTACGACCGGTTCCTGATCTCGGAAAACCGCTGGCGGGCCCAGCGTTACGGGACCTCCGAGCCGCTGATAGATTTCGGCCGCAAACAGCTTGTGCCCTTTGCCGACCTGATGGAAGAGCTTCTGGGGATGCTGGAGGAGGACGGCGCCGCGCTGTCCTGCCTGGCCGAAATCGAGGCCACGCGCCGGATGGTGGCCGGGGGGACCGCCGCCGATCGTCAGCGCGCGGTCCTGGCCCGGGCAACCGAAGCCGGCAAAGACCACGACAGCGCCATGCGAGAGGTCATCGATACGCTGATCGAGGATTATCAAACCGATTTGTAGGCCCGTATCCGGGCGCCGGGAAGGAGACGATATGGATTTTGCACTGACCGAAGAACAGACGGCGATTTACGACATGGCCCATGCCTTCGGGCAGGAGCAGATCGCCCCCCACGCACAGGCATGGGAACAGGCCGGCACGATCCCCCGTGAGATCTGGCCCAAACTGGCGGAACTGGGCTTTGCCGGGCTTTACGTGCGCGAGGAGTCGGGCGGCTCCGGGCTGACGCGCCTTGACGCGACGCTGGTGTTCGAGGCCCTCAGCCAGGCCTGTCCCTCGGTCGCGGCATTCCTGTCGATCCACAACATGTGCGCCAAGATGCTGGACAGCTTTGGCACCGACGAGTTGAGGGCCCGCTATCTCGCACCGGCACTGACGATGGAAAAGGTCTTTTCCTACTGCCTGACGGAACCGGGTTCCGGCTCGGACGCGGCGGCTTTGAAAACCCGCGCCGAGGCGACGGATCGTGGCTACTGCCTGACCGGAACGAAGGCCTTCATCTCCGGGGGCGGGTATTCGGACGCCTATATCGTGATGGCCCGCACCGGCGCGGACGGTCCACGCGGCATCTCCGCCATGGTGGTGGAGGATGGCACGCCGGGATTGTCCTTTGGCGGGCTGGAGGCGAAAATGGGGTGGCGCAGCCAGCCCACCCGTCAGGTTCAGTTCGACGACTGTGAAATCCCCGCCACAAACCTTCTGGGGGAGGAAGGCAAGGGGTTTCGCTACGCGATGATGGGGCTTGATGGCGGGCGGCTGAACATCGCCGCTTGCAGCCTTGGCGGCGCACAGGCGGCCCTGGACACGACGCTCGCCTACATGGGGGAGCGCAAGGCTTTCGGCAAGACACTCGATCAGTTCCAGGCCCTGCAATTCCGGCTGGCAGAGCTGGAGATCGAACTTCAGGCCGCCCGCACTTTCCTGCGCCAGGCGGCCTGGAAACTGGACCAGGGGGCGTCGGATGCCTCAAAATTCTGTGCCATGGCGAAAAAGTTCGTCACCGAGGCCGGCAGCCGCGTGGCCGACCAGTGCCTGCAACTGCATGGTGGCTACGGGTATCTCGCGGATTATGGCATCGAAAAACTCGTCCGGGACCTGCGCGTGCACCAGATCCTTGAGGGTACCAACGAGATCATGCGCCTCATCGTCGCCCGTGCCCTGCTGGAGCACCGTGCATGAGCGATATCGCCATTCGCAGGGAAGGCCGCATCGGGCGCATCACCCTGACCCGCCCCAAGGCGCTGAACGCGCTCAGCTACGAGATGTGCCTGGAAATCGAGGCGGCGCTGAAGGCATGGGCCGGGGATGAGGCGGTGCGCATGGTCCTGATCGACGCAGAGGGGGGGCGCGCCTTTTGCGCCGGTGGCGACATCGCGCAAATGTACGAAACCGGCACAAGGGGCGATTTCGCCTATGGCCAGAAGTTCTGGCGTGACGAATACCGCATGAACGCAAGGCTGTTCGAATTTCCCAAGCCCGTGGCCAGCCTGATGCAGGGGTTCGTCATGGGGGGTGGCGTCGGCGTGGGGTGCCACGGATCGCACCGGGTGGTGGGGGAAACTTCTCAGGTTGCCATGCCGGAATGTGCCATCGGGCTGGTGCCGGATGTAGGCGGCTCCCTGATTCTTGCGCGGGCACCGGGACGGCTGGGCGAATACCTTGGCACCACGGGGCGCCGCATGGGACCGGGCGATGCCATCCATGCCGGGTTCGCGGACTATTTCATCCCTCAGGCCAAATGGCTCGCCCTGACCGCAGAGCTGACAGAGACCGGCAACTGGACCGCCATCGATGCTGCCGCCGAACCCCCGCCCGAGGGGGACCTGCCCGCGCTGCAAGCACAGGTCGATGCTCTTTTCGCCGGTGACGGGCTGGTGGATATCGTCAACGCGCTGAAGGCGGACGGATCGGACTTTGCCACCGATGCGCTCCGCCGCCTTGCGACAGGCAGCCCGCTGTCTCTGGCCTGCACCATCGAAATCCAGCACCGTCTGGACGGCGTGCAAGGCATCCGCCGGGCGCTGGAAATGGAATATCGCTTCACCCATCGCGCGCCGGAACATTCCGACTTTCTGGAAGGCATCCGTGCCGCAATCATCGACAAGGACAAATCCCCCCGCTGGCAGCATCCGTCCCTGACCGCGGTGCCCACGGCGGATGTGGCCCGGATGCTGATGCCGCTGGGGGACCATGCCCTGAAACTGGAGGAGGAACTGGCATGAAGATCGGATTCATCGGGTTGGGTAATATGGGCGCGCCGATGGCGGCCAACCTTGCCAGGGCCGGGCACGAGGTCACGGGGTTTGACCTTGCCGCCCCCTGCCCCGAGGGCGTGGCAAGCGCCGCATCCGCGCAGGATGCTGCGGGGGGGCGCGATGTCGTCCTGACCATGCTGCCCAACGGGCGGATTCTGCGGGCCGTCGCCGCCGATATCCTTCCGGCGATGGACAAGGGTGCGGTTTTGCTGGATTGCTCCACAATAGACGTGGAAAGCGCCCGCGACGTGGCCGAACAAGCCGCCGCAAAAGGCATCATGGCCATCGACGCCCCGGTATCGGGCGGTATCGGCGGGGCCGCCGCGGGCACCCTGACTTTCATGGCCGGCGGCAGCAACGACGCCTTCGCCATCGTCCGGCCCCTGTTCGATGTCATGGGCCAGAAAGCCGTGCATTGCGGCCCCGTCGGCAGCGGACAGGCGGCAAAGATCTGCAACAACATGATCCTCGGCGTCACCATGGCCGCCACCTGCGAGGCTTTCGCGCTGGCCGACAAGCTGGGGCTGGACCGGCAAAAGATGTTCGATGTGGTGTCGACCTCTTCGGGCTACAGCTGGAGCATGAACGCCTATTGCCCCGCTCCCGGCATCGGGCCGCAAAGCCCCGCGGATAACGGCTACAGGCCCGGCTTCGCCGCTGAGCTGATGCTCAAGGATCTGCGCCTGTCGCAACAGGCGGCGCAGACGGTGGACGCCGATACACCTATGGGAGAACGCGCGACCGCCCTTTATACGGCCTTCGTGGAACAGGAAGACGGGACAGGCCAGGATTTTTCCGCCTTGTTGCCGCGTTTTGAAAAACGGGGACGGGGCTGAAGCCCCTCCCCCTCGGCGCTCGCCCCCGATGCGCAGGGCGGCCGCCTTGCCGCAAACCGGCACGCCCTCTGTGCCTAGGCATACCGCCCCGACCTCACTGCGGACGCTGATGCGTCTGGTCGGCAACGCCGCGAACCGATACGCATAGGTGCACCGCAAAGGGCGGCGGAACCGAAACGCGGCGCATTTGCGCCATGGCCGCAGGCCGTGCATGGCGGGACATGCACGGCCAGGCTGCCATCGAACACCGCTCCATTCCGGTGGGGATGCCACACATACGCTTGATATGCCCCGCCCCGGCTGGGCACCTTGCGACCACCACCGGCCTGTGGCCTCAAATTCCACCGCTCCGGGTTCTGCCCCCGGAACCGGCTACCGGACAGATGCGCGGGGGCGTATGAAGGACCGAGCGATTATCCCTTGGAGGGCCGAGCAATGACATGGATGGACCAGGCCGAAGGCCTGGAGGGGCTGGAAGCCGGCATCGCCGCGCAGCTTGGAGCCCTGCCTGTGATGAACCTCCCAAAGGGAAAGGTGCTGTTTTGCCCCGGCGAAGCCGCGCGCGGCTTCACCATCGTGCTGTCCGGCCGGGTGGAGGTGTTCCTGACCGGCCCCAACGGGCGGGAAATTCTGCTTTACGCCATAGAACCGGGGGAATCCTGTGTGCAATCCACACTCGGCCTGCTGGGCGGAGAGGACTACACCGGCGAGGCCGTCACAGCCACCGACTGTCGGGCCGTACTTATCCCACGCGGGCTGTTTTTGTCCTTGATGGACAGATCACCGGTCTTCCGGCGCTTTGTGTTCGGGGCCTTCGCGGTACGGATACAGGCGATCATGGCACTTCTGGAGCGGGTGGCATTTCAGAAGGTCGAAAGCCGCCTTGCCGCCGACCTGCTCTCCCATGCCGAGGGCACGACCGTCCGTGCCACCCACCAGGAAATCGCCACCCGGATCGGAACCGCGCGGGAGGTGGTCTCCCGTCGGCTGGACGCGCTGGCCAAAGCCGGAATGGTGCGCCTGGATCGTGGAGCTGTAACCGTGGAAGACCCCGACAAACTCGCCCTTCTGGCCGCCAATGCCAGGGTTGTGTGACGAAGTCACAGACCGGGGGGCGGGCCTGGTGCAAAATGGGCGCGACCGGGCCGAGTCGCCCCCTCACCAAACGGAGATATCCCATGTTCACCAAAAACGTCGGCGGTCTGGACCGCATTGCCCGCATCGCGTTGGGCGTCGTCATGATCGCCGCCTATGTCCTGATCGAAGATGCAAGCTGGCTGTGGTTGCTGGGCATCGTGCCACTGGCCACCGGGCTGATGCAGACCTGCCCGCTTTACAACCTCATCGGGATGAACACCTGCCCGAAGCAATGACAGCGGACGGGGCGGCCTGACCGCCCCTCATTCCGCCGCGACCCGCCGGGCAGAGAGAATCTCCTTGAGATATCTCCCGGTGTGGCTGCCCCCGGCTTCGGCAATATCTTCGGGCGTCCCCTCGGCCACCACCCGCCCGCCGCCATCGCCCCCTTCCGGGCCGATGTCGATAATGTGGTCGGCGGTCTTGATGACATCCAGGTTGTGCTCGATCACCACCACGGAATTGCCTTGCGCCACCAGTTCATGCAAAACTTCGAGCAGTTTTCTGACATCCTCGAAATGCAGGCCGGTCGTGGGTTCGTCCAGGATGTAAAGCGTGCGGCCCGTGGCGCGTTTTGAAAGCTCCTTGGAGAGTTTCACCCGCTGGGCCTCCCCCCCGGACAGGGTCGTAGCCTGCTGCCCAACCTTGATATAGCCCAACCCCACGCGCATCAGCGCATCCATCTTTTCGCGGATCGACGGAACCGCCTTGAAAAAATCCTGCGCGTCTTCGACCGTCATGTCCAGAACATCGGCAATGGACTTGCCCTTGAACTTCACCTCCAGCGTTTCGCGATTGTAACGCGCGCCCTTACAGGTTTCGCAGGTCACGTACACGTCGGGTAAAAAATGCATCTCGATCTTGATGAGCCCATCTCCCTGACAGGCCTCGCAGCGTCCGCCCTTGACGTTGAAGGAAAACCGCCCCGGCTTGTAACCGCGGGCCCTGGCCTCTGGCAAACCGGCGAACCATTCGCGGATCGGCGTGAAGGCGCCGGTGTAGGTCGCAGGGTTGGAACGTGGCGTGCGCCCGATCGGACGCTGGTCGATATCGATCACCTTGTCCAGATGCTCCAGCCCCCTGATGGTTTCGCAAGGCGCGGGTGTCTGGCGCGCACCGTTCAACCGCATCGACGCCGTCTTGAACAGCGTCTCGATGGTCAGGGTGGATTTACCCCCGCCGGACACACCTGTAACACAGACGAATTTCCCCAGCGGGAAAGCCACGCTGACCCCGCGCAGGTTGTTGCCGGTCGCCCGAACCACCGTCAGTGCCTTGCCATTCCCCGCACGGCGTTCCGCCGGAATGGCGATTTCGCGAGTGCCGGACAGATATTGCCCGGTCAGAGACGCCGGATCGGCGGAGATGGCCTCCGGCGTGCCCTGCGCTACGATACGGCCGCCATGCACCCCGGCACCGGGCCCGATATCCAGAACATGGTCCGCTTCGCGGATGGCTTCCTCATCATGCTCCACCACGATCACGGTGTTGCCCTGATCGCGCAGGTTCTTGAGTGTCGTCAGCAGGCGGCCATTGTCTCGCTGGTGGAGACCGATAGACGGCTCGTCCAGTACGTAAAGGACCCCTGTCAGACCCGATCCGATCTGGCTGGCCAGGCGGATGCGCTGACTTTCTCCGCCCGAAAGCGTGCCGGCATTGCGGGACAGCGTCAGGTATTCCAGCCCCACGTTGTTGAGAAAACCCAGACGCTCCCGGATTTCCTTCAGAATCGCGCGGGCGATCTCATTCTTCTGGGAACTCAACTGTTCGGGCACAGTGTCGATCCAGGCGTATGCCTCACGGATCGACATATGCACCACCTCGCCGATATGCAGCCCCGCGACCTTCACTGCCAGAGCTTCGTCCCGCAAGCGGTGGCCACCGCAGGTCTGGCACGGACGGTTGTTCTGGTAACGCTCAAATTCCTCGCGAATCCAGTTTGATTCGGTCTCCCGATAGCGACGTTCCATGTTGGGAATGACCCCCTCGAACGGGCGCGTTACCTGATAAACCCGCCCGCCCTCATCATAACGAAACAGGATCTCGTCCTCACCGGAACCACGGAGGAAGACCTGTTTAACATGGGCGGGCAGATCTTTCCACGGCGTCGCCTTGTCGAATTCATAATGGGCGGCGATAGCCTCGATCGTCTGGCGGAAATAGGGGGATTTTCCCTTCCGCCATGGCGCGATAGCCCCGTCATAGACCGTCAGCGCCGCGTCGGGCACTACGAGGCGTTCGTCGAAGAACAGTTCTACCCCCAACCCGTCGCACTCCGGGCAGGCCCCGAAGGGGGCGTTGAAGGAAAAGAGGCGCGGCTCGATTTCCGGGATCGTGAAACCGGAAACCGGGCAGGCGAAATTCTCACTGAAGGTGATGCGCTCCGCCTCCCCCTCACGCGGGGCGGTTTCCAGAATAGCAATGCCGTCGGCCAGATCCAGCGCGGTTCGAAAGCTGTCCGCCAAGCGGGTTTCCAGACCGGGTTTCACCACCAGCCGGTCCACCACGACATCGATGTCATGGCGAAACTTCTTGTCCAGCGCCGGCGGCTCATCAAGGTCATGGAATGTCCCGTCCACCTTGACGCGCTGAAAGCCCTGCTTGCGCAGGTCCAGGAACTCCTTGCGATACTCCCCCTTGCGGTCACGCACAATGGGGGCCAGCAGATAGGCACGGGTACCCTCCGCCATCGTCATGACGCGGTCCACCATATCCTGCACCTGCTGGGCCTCGATCGGCAGGCCGGTTGCCGGCGAATAGGGCGTGCCCGCACGGGCAAAGAGAAGGCGCAGGTAGTCATAGATCTCCGTCACCGTCCCCACCGTGGAACGCGGGTTCTTGGAGGTCGTCTTCTGTTCGATGGAAATTGCCGGCGAAAGCCCGGCAATGTGGTCCACGTCCGGCTTTTCCATCATGTCCAGGAACTGACGCGCATAGGCCGAAAGGCTTTCGACATAGCGGCGCTGACCTTCGGCATAAATGGTATCGAAGGCAAGAGACGACTTACCAGAGCCCGACAGCCCCGTGATCACCACCAGTGCATCGCGCGGAATATCCACATCCACGTTCCTGAGATTGTGTTCGCGCGCGCCGCGTACTTCGATCCGCTTCAGATCCACCATGTGTTCTCCCGTTTGTGCTACACATACCCCTCGGGGGGTGAGTCTCCAACGGAAAAATGCGAACGGAGGGAGAACAAACGGGGGCGCTCCGGCAAACCTTACCGGAGGTGTCGAGGAGCGGACCCGGTATTGGGGGCGATCCCCGGCAGGGCGGATGACCGCCATCATCCTTGGGGCCAGTCGGGACGTACATCAATGACGGACCCCATGAGGGGAGGCGGCGGGCACGCAACCGGCTTCTATTCGACATTGTCTCACCTGTCCGGCGCATTCCCGCCGGCGATATCGCTACGCGATTCCCATCGCTGCTCTGGACGCGGCGCCGCGATTGGGTCAACCTGAGGAACATGACAAGGAACGTCGATATAACAGGCGGATGCCAGTGTGGTGCGGTACGCTATCGCGTCGCGTCTCTCGGGCGTTCTTCTGTGTGCCACTGCCGGATGTGCCAGCGTGCCTTCGGTGCGTTCTATGCGCCTTTGGTCATAGTCAAAGGCTTGCAGTGGACGCGGGGAAACCGCCGTTTGTTCAAGAGTTCCAACGTCAGCCAACGCGGCTTTTGCGGAAAATGCGGTACACCGCTGAGCTTGGAGAACTTCGACGACGATGAGGTCGAAATCGCGACCGGCACTCTCGACAACCCCGAACGCGCACCGCCAACATTGCAGATCAACCACAGGTATGCTTGCAGCTTTACCGACCATATCGGAAAGTTGCCTGAACCGGATGAAAACACCGTTGCCGGGAACGACGCATGGAATGCGGCTGTTATCTCCTTCCAGAAATCCTGAAGCACGGCCGGAACACCACGCAGCCGACAGATTTTCCCGAAACCGGGGCCCGGCACCCAAACCGAAAACGCCACTACGGGTTCTGCGTACTGATTTTACTGACGATGAAGGGCTACACCACCAGCGCACCCGTATCGCCCCTCAGGACAACACTCGGCGAAGGCCTGCGGCCATGGAGCGGGTTTCAATCCCGCACGAGGCGGGTAAAGTCCCCGCATCGGGGCCAACGGCCCACAGGCGAAAGGATGACCGATGATTGACCTGTTGAACCGCCTTTTCCCGACCGTGCCGGGTATCAGCGCAGAAGACGCCATCCGCCGCGCCGAAACCGGGGAGGTCGTGCTGCTGGATATCCGCAAGGCGGAAACCCTGCGCGAAACCGGCAAGGCCAGGGGGGCCGTCAACGTGCCGGTGGATTTCGTGCGCCACGTCCTGAACCCGAACAGCCCCTACTATTCGCCCGAACTGCGCAAGGACCGCCCCGTGGTGGTTTACGGCGATGGCGGACAAAAATCGACATTCGCCGCACGAACGCTGCTGAAGATGGGGTTCGAGGTCTATGACCTGAACGCCCTGCGCCACTGGATCAACGCCAAGGGTCCGATAGAACGCTAACGCCCGTCTTCAGAAATGGATGGCACGCCCCCAGGCGTCCAGAACTGATTCGTGCATCATCTCGCTGAGCGTCGGATGGGGGAACACGGTGTGCATGAGGTCCTGCTCGGTTGTCTCCAGCTGGCGACCGACAACATAGCCTTGGATCAGCTCCGTCACCTCGGCCCCGACCATATGCGCGCCAAGAAGTTCGCCCGTCCTGGCATCGAAGACCGTTTTGACAAGGCCCTCAGGCTCACCCAGCGCGATCGCCTTTCCGTTGCCCATAAAGGGAAAACGGCCCACCTTGACGGAATGGCCCTTTTCCTTCGCCTGCGCTTCGGTCAGCCCGACGCTGGCCACCTGCGGCTGGCAATAGGTACAGCCCGCAATACTTTCGGGCTTGACCGGATGCGGCTGCTGCCCGGCAACCAGTTCAGCCACCATCACGCCCTCGTGGCTGGCCTTGTGCGCCAGCCACGGCGCCCCCGCCACATCCCCGATCGCGTAAAGGCCCTCAACCCCGGTACGACAGTAGGCATCCGTCACGACATGGGTCCGGTCGATCCGCACACCCAGCGCCTCCAGCCCCAGCCCCTCGACATTGCCGACAATGCCAACGGCGGAGATCACCGTGTCGAAATCCTGCGTCTCAAGCTTTCCGCCCCGCTCGATATGGGCTGTCACGCCGGTTTTGCCACGGTCCAGTTTCTTGACGGTCGCCTTTTCGAGAATGGTCATGCCCTGTTTTTCGAACTGTTTCTTCGCAAAAGCTGAAATCTCGGCATCTTCCACCGGCAGCACACGATCCATGACCTCGACAACGGTCGTTCCGGCCCCCAGCGTGTTGTAGAAACTGGCAAACTCGATCCCGATCGCGCCCGAGCCGATCACCAGCAGCCTCTCAGGCATGCGCGGGGGCACCAAAGCGTGCTTGTAGGCCCAGACGCGGTCGCCGTCGGGTTCCAGCCCCGGCAATTCCCGTGCCCGCGCACCAGTGGCCAGAACGATGGACTTCGCGGTCAGTTCTTCGGTGCCGCTGTCGGTCGTCACGGCCACCCTGCCCCTGGCAGGCAGCGTCGCCTGCCCCATGACCACGGCGACCTTGTTCTTTTTCAGAAGATGCCCGACACCCCCGTTCAACTGCTTTGCAACCGCACGGGAGCGCGCCACCACCGCTTTGAGGTCAAAGCCCAGGCCCTGCGCCTTCAGCCCGAATTCCCCGGCCCGGTGCATCAGGTGGAACACCTCGGCCGAGCGCAGCAGCGCCTTGGTGGGAATGCAACCCCAGTTGAGGCAAATACCGCCAAGATGCTCCCGTTCCACGACCGCAACCTTCAACCCGAGCTGGGCGCCCCGGATAGCCGCCACATAGCCCCCCGGCCCGGCGCCGATCACGATCATGTCGAAGCTTTTGCCCGTCATTGCGGCCTCCCCCTGGGAAAAATTTGTTCAACGTTAAACCATTTTTCAGGTCCGTTCAATCGCGCGCGCGGAACGGGCCTGAAAAAGGCGGCCGAAGCCGCCTTCCCCCGGAACGTTCCGCCGGTGCCCGGCTCAGGCCGTGGCGCGCAACCGTTCCAGACATTTCCCGTAGCCGCCATCGGCCAGAAACGCTTTCTCGTTGGCTGACGATCCGCGCGCCAGCGCCGTGTTGCGCGAAGGGAAGCGCCCGAACTGGCGGATCACCTCCCGGTGAGCCTTGGCATGGAGCAGGTTCTCCGCACCGGTTTCTGGCATGCGCGTCAGCATCAGGCGCACGCAGCGATCCTGATCCATGAGACATTCCGAATGCATCAGCGGCATGTAGAAGAACTGGCGCTCCGGCTCCGGGTAGCGCATGTCGAAATGGCGCTCGATCGCACGCTTGGAAACCGCCCGCGCCAGCGCATCGGTGGCAAAGGCGCGGTATTCGTCGCGGAACATGTTGCGCGGGAACTGATCCGTCAGGATCAGGAAGGCGAAAGTGCCCTTGGGGTTGGTCGCCCAGTCGGACAGGTCGCCGGAATGGGCCAGTTCCCAATCGGGTTGAAAGCGGTCCCGGACGGCG
This sequence comes from Rhodovulum imhoffii, assembly GCF_003046545.1. Lineage (GTDB taxonomy): Bacteria > Pseudomonadota > Alphaproteobacteria > Rhodobacterales > Rhodobacteraceae > Rhodovulum > Rhodovulum imhoffii. Next base: position 197,502 of record NZ_QAAA01000002.1, read on the forward strand.
GCGTCGACAGCAGGGTCGACCTTGTACCATCCCTGCGGGCCGACCTCATTCAGCCAGAACCCGATGATCTCGTCTTGGCGCGACATTGGTGCCTCCTGCTGCGCGACGTGTCCATGGCGGAATGGTTCCAGATTCAGCCAATGCATGCAAGCGGTTCACGACGATTGTGACGAATTCATGTCGCACCGGCCTCGGCCTCGGCGGCCTCGATGGCAATCTCCTGCGCCACATCGACGGCAACCGGGGATGCTGTCGGCGTGATCGGCGTGTAGCTTGCGGTTTCGGTCACCGGTACGGCGGCACGCTGGGTCATCCGGTAGGCGGCATAGATCGCCAGCGTCAGCATCAGAACCGCAATCAGTGAAAAGAACCCCTGCGGCCCGATCATGCCCATCGCCCAGCCGGTCACCAGCGGCCCCAGAATTGCCCCGACCCCGTTGATGAAAATCAGCCCCCCCGAAGCTGCCGGCATGTCGTCGAGGTCCAGGTAGTCATTCGTATACGCGATCAACAACGCATAAAGCGGGTTCGACATACCCCCGATGAGGAAGGCCGCGACCAGAAGTGCCGCAAAGGTTTCCCCGACAGCCATCGCCGCGATGGCCGCCCCTCCCCCGGTCGCTGCGAGCGCAAGGATCAGCGTCCGCCGGTCCATCCGGTCGGAAATCCAGCCAATGGGAAATTGCAGACACAGCCCGCCAAGATAGATCGCCGCGATGAAGCCTGAAATCTGGGCCACGCTCAACCCCGCCTGGGTTCCATAAACCGACGCCATCCCAAACAGCGACGAGAACACCCCCCCCATCAGGAACATCCCAACGCAGCCCGTGGGCGAGATGCGGATCAGCTCTGCCAGTTTCATCGGCTTGGCGGTTTCATAAGCCGGCGTCGGACTGACCGACAGCAGGATCGGCGCGAATGAGACCGACACCAGGACCGAAGGAATGATGAACAGCAAAAACCCCGCCGGGTCTGCCGTCAGCAACAGCCCCTGCGCGGCCACGATTCCCGCCATCTGCGTAACCATGTAAAGCGACAGCGCCTGACCCCGGTTTTCGTTGCTGGCGGAGTTGTTCAGCCAGCTTTCGGCAGTTACGTACACGCCCGAAAAACAGAACCCGATCAACACCCGCCCGATCGCCCAGCTCACCGGATTCGCCCAGGTCGGATAAAGGATCAGAATCGCCGAAATCAGCGAAGCCAGCGCCGCGAATACCCGGATATGCCCAACCCTGCGGATCATTTCCGGCGCCAGCCTGGACCCCCCGAGGAACCCGACGAAATAGGCCGACATGACGATTGACATCTCGAAGGTGGAAAATCCTTCGATACCCCCGCGAATCCCAAGAAGGGTCCCCTGAATGCCGTTGCCCACCATCAACAGCAAAATCCCCAGCAACAGCGCCCAGGAGCTGGCCAAAACCTGAAACACGTCCAACCATCCTTCTTCAAACCGCCGCACAAAGCAGCCCTCAGGGGATCAGCAAAGACGCATCCCCGTACGAGAAAAACCGATACCGCTGGTCAATCGCATGGGCATAGATCCGACGGATTCGGCCCTGCCCCATCAACGCCGACACCAGCATCATGAGGGTGGAGCGCGGCAAGTGAAAATTCGTCATCAGCCCGTCGGTCACCCGGAAGTGATAACCGGGTGTGATGAAAATGTCGGTCTCGCCCCGCCAGGGCGGCAGCGTCCCGTCGGGGGCGGCGGCACTTTCGATCAGCCGAAGCGCAGTGGTGCCCACCGGGATGACCCGCCCGCCGCCCGCACGGGTCGCATTGATCTCTGCCGCCGCCTGGGCGCCGACCTCCCCCCATTCGGCGTGCATCTTGTGCTGGCTGACATCATCGACCTTCACCGGCAGGAACGTCCCTGCCCCGACATGCAGCGTGACATGGCTGAACTGCACACCTCTCGCGGCCAGGGCCTTCAGCAGCGGCGTATCGAAATGCAGCGACGCCGTCGGCGCGGCCACCGCGCCGGGGCGCGCGGCCCAGACCGTCTGGTAATCCACCCGGTCCTGCTCGTCCGCGGGGCGCCGCGCGGCAATATAGGGTGGCAGCGGCATTGCCCCCGCCTGCGCGAGCGCCGCGTCGAATTCCGCACCCGACAAGCCGAAGGCCAATGTGACGTTTTCGTCGCTCTTTCCGATGACCTCCGCCTGCAACGTCTCTGAGAACACGATCTCCTCTCCGGCGCGCAGCTTGCGCAGCGGCTTGGCCATCGCGCGCCAGCCCCCCTGGGGCGTGGGGTGCATCAGCGTCACCTCCACCCGTGCCTCGACCATGCCTTGCGCAGTCTTGCGACGGCGCGTGCCGGTCAGCCGCGCAGGTAGGACGCGCGTGTCGTTCAGCACCAGCCGGTCGCCGGGGCGCAGGATCGTCACAAGATCCCCGACATGGCGATCCGCGATCTCCTCCCCCCGGGCCAGCAAAAGCCGCGCCGAACTGCGCGGGCGTGCGGGACGGGTGGCGATCAGATCTTCCGGCAAGGCGAAATCGAAATCGGACAGCTTCATTCCGGCAACTCCGGCGGAGGGCGTCGAAACAGATCCCTGAACATTCCGGGGGTCAGGATTGACAACGGGTTTATCTGCACCTGCGGGCGCGAGGGATTCCCCGACAGGCGGTAATTGATGCCGAACAGTCCCTCGCCCCGGCGGGTCAGGACCGAACCGATGGAATTGACCAGATAAATCGGGGAAACCACGCCCTGCATGTCCAGCTTGCGCCGCGAAAAATCGTAAACGCCCGCCACGGACAACCCCATCGAAGGCCCCACGGCGCTGCCCTGACTGACCTGCAACGCCTTGGGCGTCAAGCGGAAATCGGCGTCGACCTGCGAAAAGGACAAGCCATCGCCATTGAGCAGGTCGATCAGCCCCACGACACTGATGGCTGACAGAAGCTCCGCAAGAAGCGATGTCCCGCGCACCTGCGTGTCGGTGATGCGCAGCCGGCCATCGTAGCTCCCCGTACGGGGTGTGGGGGTAAGCGCAATCTCCATCTGCCCGCCACGTGCACGGGCGAAAAGACCTGCGGCCTGCAACACCGCGCCCGCATCCTCTGACCGCAGGCGCACTCCGGTTCCGTTTGCCGCCGGCGCAAGCGTTACCGTCAGCGGCGCCTTGCCGTTCACCCGGCCCGAGAGACGCCCGCGCAGCGCCCCCCCTTGAAGCTGCCCGCTGACCCCGGTCAGGGCCAGCCCCTCACGGACGATGATCCGGTCCAGCCGGACCGAGACAGGGCCCCCCTTCCCGCCGCCGCCACTGCCCCGCTTGGGCAGATGTCGGATGTCCAGCGTTCCGCCGGTCAATGCGATTTCGGGCGCGCCCGGCCCCGGACGAACCTGCGCGGAAGCGTCCAGCCATGCCCCCAGCCGCACCCGTGAGAAGCTGGCCCGCGACAGGCCGCCGCCCCGCGCCAGGTCAACCCGCCCCTCGGCCTTGAGCCCCGGCGCGTCGAGGCTCAGCCGGTCGATCACAGGCACATCCCCCAGCCGCCCGGAAACCCGCATATCCGCGGCACGATCCGGCGCTTTCGACCACCCCAGCCCCGCAAGGCGCAGCCCGACCCCCCTGAGATCGGAACGCAAGGAAAAGGACGGCACACCGTTCTTGGGCAAGGTCACATCGATGCTGCCCCACCCTGCCCCGGAAACCGCCCCCCTGCCAAGATTGATCCCGAAGGCCTGTGCAAACCGCGGCGACAATTCGATCTGCCCGGTAACGGTGGCCGGGGGGGCGTCCGGGCCAGTCTGCTGACGCCAGCGAACGCGAAGGGGAACGCCATCGAGCTGCGGCGCACCGGAAATCTGTATCTCACCGTTTTGCGCCTGAAGGTTCAGGGCGCTGGCGGTCAGGCTTCGGCCTGCGATCAGCACATCGGACCGCACCCCTCGCAGCGTTCCACTGACATCATAGGATATCTTCGCCGGGGAAAGCCCCCTCATCAAAGGCAGGAAAATGCGCGCGCGGGCCTCGGCCCGCCCACTGGCCAGATCGGGGGAGCGGCCGGACCTGGCCATCAGGGACAGGGGCGGGTTATCCAGCACCGACAGGACTGCCGGAATGGTCCCTTCGGCGCGCAGGCCCATCTCGGCCCTGGCGGGCCGTTGCAAAACATCCGGCACCCGGAAAACGGACCCTGCCAGGTTTACCTTGCTGCCGTCGGCAGCCGTCACATGACCCCGGTCCATCACGATGGTGTAGCCGCGCTCACTGATGGACCCATAGCCATGGCCATCCTCGATCGGTGGCATTTCGGGCAGGAAGCGCACGCGCCCGCCGCGAACCTCGTGGCTGAGAGACACCCGCCAGGGCTGACCGGGGTCATGACGCAACGCGGCCTTCACGTCGAAGGCCTCTCCGGCAAGAATGTTTCTCGCCAGCCACCCCCGCAGCCCGGGCGCAGCAGACACCGGCCACAGTTCCAGCAGACGTGCCGCGCGAATCCGATCCAGCCCAATGTCCGCGCCAAAAGACCATCCTGTCTCGCTGGCACCGATGCGGCCCCGCGCATGGTAGTTCTGGCCTCCGTCCTCCAGCACGGCCTGCCCGACCGTTACGCTGAACGGATCAAGGTCCAGCTTCATGTCCAGGGCTCCACCCGAAAGGTGCACCGGCGCATCGAACCACTTTCCGGGGCTGATATCGACAGCGTCGAACCGCAACTGCGCCACCAGCGCCGAAGGCCACCCGCCCGCGGTTTCGGGAACATAGGCCTTGCCCCCTGCCGACAGCCGCAGGGCCTCACTGTCCACGGAGATGCGGTCAAACCCGATACGGCCATTCTCCGGCGTATAGGAAAAATACGCGCGCGCGGAATTGAACCCGATGGGCGGGATCCCTTCCGCCGGCTTCAGCGCCCCGGCCCCGATCTCCAACGCAGCACTCAGCGGGCCAAGCGCGCCCTCCGTGTCCACCCTGGTACGCAGGGCGCCGGAGATCGGGGCCTCCAGCACTGCCAGATACGCAAGCGCGGGGGACTGGGTGGCAATGTCCGCCGCCGGCACATTGGAAAAACTCGCCGCCATCCGCGAAGCGGGCGAGCCCCGGCCCGTGGAAAAGGTAAAAGCGAATTCGGCGGGAGTCCCGGCTTCACCCAGAAGCGAGAAAAACACCTGAAGCGATACCGTCTGCCCGGCTTCCAGGGCCAGCAGGCCGTCCTGAACCTGCCAGGCACGCCCGGCACGGGCATCTTCGTAGCCGATGTGCAGTTTCTCGATGCTGAGCCGGTCCAGCCGGGCGAGAAAGGGATGTTCGAAAGCGCCATCAATCTGATCCAGCATGCCGTTAAGGTTGGGCGCGGCCGAAACGGGCGCGCCAACCGTCCCCAGCGCGAGGTCAAAACTGCCATCCGGGGCACGGCGCAGGTTGATATCCGCACCGCGCAGGGCCACTTCGCTGGGCCGGACACGGCCCGTCAGAAGCGCCGCCGGCGAAAGCCGCACACTGAGTTCCGGCAGGCGGGCCACAATACGCCCGACCCCGTCGCGCACCTGCACGTCGCGCAGCCACGCCCGCGGCTGAAGCGTGCGCGAAACGTAAAGGTCCACTTCCCCCAGACGAAGCGAAACCGGGCGCAGCCCTGCGTTCAGCCGCGATTCCACCTGTGCAACCACCGCACCGGGCAGGCTCACGACACGCCCGGTCAGGCCCAGCCCGACCAGCCCCGCAACGCCGGCCAGCATCGCAAGGCTCAGCAGCATCCACAGGCCAAACCGTCCCGGCGGTGGCACAAAATCTGGTTTTCGATCCTCCATCCTCCGGATACCCACCTGTACCGTACGGATCCTGCCCTTGTCTCCGGCCCTTTGGCCGTTATCTTCCCGGCAGGACCGTGCCCCGAAATACCGGGCACCGCAAGCTTTGGAGAACACCATGCCCGAGACAGGACATCCCGCGCCCGATTTCACCCTGCCCCGCGACGGCGGCATGTCTGTCACGCTTTCCGGTTTGCGGCCTGCGCCGGTGGTTTTGTATTTCTATCCCAAGGATGACACGTCGGGCTGCACGAAGGAAGCATTGTCCTTCAGTGCTTTGCTGCCGGAATTCGAAGCCGCAGGGGCCAGGGTTTTCGGCATTTCCCGCGACAGCGTGGCCAGGCATGACAAATTTGTCGCCAAGCACGCTCTGAGCGTGCCGCTTTTGTCGGACGAGGATGGCAGCGTCTGCAACGCCTACGGCACCTGGACCGAAAAGAAGATGTACGGCAAAACCTACATGGGGATCGAACGATCGACCTTTCTCATCGACAGTTCGGGGACGGTGGCGCAGGTCTGGCGCAAGGTCAGGGTGGCCGGGCACGCGGAAGACGTTCTGGAGGCGCTGCGCGCGCTCTGAACAGTGCCGACATCCCGTCCCTTTGTGTAAAAGGGCACGACGACCGGCAAAAAACCGCCAATCACCTCAAAAACAGCAGACAAACCGCTGCTTTCGCATGTAAAGAACATGCAAGCGTGGCGTCAGCCGGAAAAGCCCGGACAGGGTCGGCGGGGCACCACTTCCCATAAAGGCAGATGAGGCAGGATCATTGGCAGCGCGACTGAAACATCGCATCGACACCGCCCTTGGGCGGCTTCTTCCCGAGCAAAGGTTGTTCTTGCGGACAGACAATGCAACCCGCTTCCTTCGCATCAGCCCCCTCGCACAGCTTTTCACAGGCGCGGCGGCCATCGCCATCGCCGGAACCGCGATGGTATCCACGACCGTCCTGCTGATGGACAGCGTCAGCACCGGCAACCTGCGCGACAAGACGCAGCGTGAACAGATCAGCTACGAAACCCGCCTGAATGCCATGGCGCAGGAACGTGACCGCAGCATCAAGCAGGCGGAAGAAGCCCATGAGCGTTTCAAGCTTGCGCTGGTTGAGGTCTCCGGCATGCAATCCGCCTTGCTGGCCTCCGAAGAGCGCAGCGCAGAACTTGCCAAGGGCATGGACGCGATGCAGCAGACCCTGCGCCGTATCATGGCCGAACGGGATACCGCCCGCACCGAGGCACGGGCGCTGGCCGCGCGGCTGGAAAGCTCTGACACCGTTATGGCCGGCCATGGCGGCGAAGCGCAGGATGCGCTGCGCTTCCTGTCCGACGCGCTGGAAGATACCGCGCAGGAACGCACTCTGGCCCGCGCGGATGCCGCTGCCGCCTACAAGCTGGCGGATGCGCTTGCCTATCGGAACGAACTTGCCCGCGAACGCAACGAACGTATTTTCACCCAGCTCGAAGAGGCGATGACCATCTCGGTCGAGCCGCTGGAGAAAATGTTCGCAAAAGCCGGGCTGAACCCAGACAGCCTGCTGAAAAGCGTGCGCCAGGGATATTCCGGAATTGGCGGCCCGCTGACGCCGCTGTCCTACTCGACCAAGGGGACGGAGCCGCATCCGGATGAGGTGCGGGGAAGCGCGTTGCTCGCGCGTCTGGACGAACTCAACCTCTACCGCATCGCCGCCGAAAGTGCGCCCTTTGCCTCGCCGCTGCGGACCTCATACCGGATGAGCAGCCCGTTCGGGTACCGCAATCATCCCATAATCGGCGGTTCCCGCATGCATGCCGGGGTGGATATGGCCGGGGCGCATGGCTCACCGATTTATGCCACGGCCGATGGTGTCGTGGTCCGGGCGGGCTGGGTCTCGGGCTATGGACGCATGGTCGACATCAGGCACGACTATGGCATCACCACCCGCTATGCCCACATGTCCAAACTCCGCGTGAGCAAGGGCGAAAGAGTCTCGCGCGGGCAGCAGATCGGTGATATGGGGAATACGGGCCGTTCAACCGGGACGCACCTGCACTATGAGGTGCGCGTGAACGACAAACCCGTAAATCCGATGACCTATATCAAGGCAGCCAAAGATGTTTTCTAAAAACAGACCCAACGAAGCCGGGCAAAAACCGGGAGACAAGACCAGACCGAACATGCCCGAGGCCGCCCCGGTTCCTCGTTCCGGTTCCGAAAGCCCTGCACCGGTCGCCAAGGCCAAACCGCCGGCGTCGCTGTTGTCCAGCGATCTGACCATCAAGGGCAACGTGAAAACCACCGGTGACATTCAGGTCGAAGGGACGGTTGAGGGGGACATTCGCGCCCACATGCTGACCGTCGGGGAATCCGCGACCGTCCGCGGAGAGGTGATGGCCGATGATGTCGTCGTGAACGGGCGCATTGTGGGCCGCGTGCGCGGGCTGAAGGTTCGTCTGACCTCAAGCGCCCGTGTCGAGGGCGATATCATCCACAAAACGATTGCCATCGAAAGCGGGGCTCATTTCGAGGGATCCGTCCAGCGGCAGGAAGATCCCCTGAGTACGGCCGGAACCCGCCCGCAGGCCCCGCAGCCTGCGGCACAGAAACCTCCGCAGCAGCAGCCGACACCAAAGGCCTGATCCGGAAAAGTCAGGATCTCGGGCACCACACGGGTGGTGCCCTTTTTCATGTGCGGATATGCGCTGCGCGCGATTATTCGTCGGCTTTGGCCTCTGCCCGGCTCATCCCCGAAACATTAAGGGCCAGCGTGGCCGCCATGAACGCATCCAGATCGCCATCCAGAACCCCTTGGGTATCGGATGTCTCGACCCCGGTGCGCAGATCCTTCACCATCTGGTAAGGCTGCAAAACATAAGAGCGGATCTGGTTGCCCCACCCGGCCTCGCCCTTCGCTTCGTGCTGGGCGTTGATTTCGGCATTCCGCTTGTCCAGTTCCATCTGATACAGGCGGGATTTGAGGGCCTTCATCGCAATATCGCGGTTCTGGTGCTGGGATTTCTCCGAACTTGTCACCACGATCCCCGTCGGCAAATGTGTGATGCGAACAGCCGAGTCCGTGGTATTCACGTGCTGGCCCCCAGCCCCGGAAGACCGGTAGGTGTCGATGCGAATATCGGCGGGATTGACCTCGATCTCTATATTGTCGTCTACCACCGGATAGACCCAGACCGAGCTGAATGAGGTATGGCGCCGCGCCGCGCTGTCATAGGGTGAGATCCGCACCAGACGATGCACGCCACTTTCCGACTTCAGCCAGCCATAGGCGTTATGACCGGAAATCTTGTAAGATGCGGATTTGATCCCGGCTTCTTCCCCAGGGCTTTCCGATTGCAACTCGACCTTGTAGCCGTGCTTCTCGGCCCAGCGGACATACATTCGCGCCAGCATGCTGGCCCAGTCACAGCTTTCGGTCCCCCCCGCACCCGAGTTGATCTCGAGAAAGGTATCGTTCCCGTCGGCCTCACCATCGAGAAGAGCCTCCAGTTCCTTTTGTGCGGCCCGGTCTCTGAGAGATTTCAGCGCGGCTTCGGATTCGGCAACGACTGTTTTGTCGTCCTCCATTTCACCCAGTTCGATCAGTTCGATGTGATCGTTGAGCTCCTGTTCAATCCCCTCGTAGGTATCAATGGCGTCTACCAGCGTCTGGCGGTCACGCATGAGTTTTTGCGCCCGCTCCGGGTCGCTCCACAGGTCCGGGTCTTCGGCCATGGCGTTGAACTCCTCCAGCCTGTGCCGGGCGGTGTCCCAATCCATCCTCTGGGCCAGCAGGGTGAGCGACTTGCGAATGTCTTCAACGGTATTTTGCGCCTCTGCACGCATCGGCAACGGACCTTCTAAGTTCTCTGTGTCAAGTCGCGGTGATATCCCCAACCGGATGCGCGGGCAAGGTCAGTAAAGCCCCCCCGAGGACAGCGACCCGAAGTTCGCCTTCGGCCCGACCCGTGCTTTGCGGCCGCTGGATGTCGTGACCTCGACCGGCGCCTCTTCGTCGCCCTCTCCGGGCTTGAAGAGCGGCAGGTTCGCCCCCATGGCAAAGCCGCCATCGATGACCGCAGCCAGTCCGAATACCGGCACGCTGTCATTACGGAAATACTCTGCCACCACGTTCGGGCCGGAAGCATTGTCTGGCAGGCGGGCGCCGGAATAGCGGTCGATCTTGATGAAGTAACCGCCCGGAGGCACCTCGAATGGACCGCCGCCGTATTTCTTGACGGCAAGTTTCATGAAATCGTTGAACACGGGTCCACACATGCTGCTGCCAAAGGCGCTCCGCCCCAGCGGACGCGGCTGATCGTAGCCCATGTAGCATCCGGCCACGATATTGGAGGTAAACCCGATGAACCAGACATCCTTCGCGTCATTGGTCGTGCCGGTCTTGCCGGCGGTCGGCACCGGCAGATTGATGACTTTGGAGGCGGTACCGCGTTCCACCACGCCGCGCATCATCGAGGTCAACTGGTAAGCGGTGATGGCATTCATGACGCGCTCCCGCTCTGAGACAATGGCCGGGGCCCTGCCCGCGGGCAGATCATTCCGGGTGCACTCGGTACAGCGGCGAATATCGTGGCGATAGATGGTCTTGCCCCAGCGATCCTGCACCCGGTCCACCAGCGTCGGGGCAACCCGCTCACCGCCATTGGCGAACATCGCGTACGCCGCCACCATCCGGTAAAGCGTGGTTTCCTGGCTGCCCAGCGCATTGGCCAGGAAGGGTTGCATGCGGTCATACACGCCAAACCGCTCGGCATAGCCCGCGACAGTCTCCATCCCGATTTCCTGCGCAAGACGCACGGTCATCAGGTTGCGCGACCGTTCGATCCCCGTGCGCAGGGGGGCGGGGCCATAAAAGCGGTTACTGGCATTCTTGGGCCGCCAGATGCCCGCGCCGGTCTTCACCTCTATCGGTGCGTCGATCACGATGGTTGCGGGGGTAAATCCACTGTCCAGCGCCGCAGCATAGACGAAAGGCTTGAAGCTCGACCCCGGCTGGCGGGTGGCCTGCGTGGCCCGGTTGAAGACGGAGTACTGGTAGGAAAAGCCCCCCTGCATGGCAAGGACGCGCCCGGTGTTCACGTCCATCGCCACAAACCCGCCCTGGATACGCGGCACCTGCCGCAGCGACCAGTTCAGGACCTGACCATCCGAGATCAAGCGGCGCACATGCACCACATCGCCGGATTTGAAATTGTCCTGAAAACTGCCGCGCATCCACGCGATATCGGAGCGGGGGACGATGGAAGGATCCTCGGCGGTGTCGCGCACCCCCTCGATCCCCACGCGCATTTGCTGGGTTCCCACCTTAAGAACCACCGCCGGATACCAGCCTTCGACATCCCGGGAAACCTCCGTCGCCGCGAGAGCTTCGCGCCAGTCCGCCTCGCGCTCCAGCAGGGCCGGGTCGATCGTCTTGCCGGTGCCGCGCCATATTCCCAACCCCCGGTCGTAACTTTCCAAACCCTCGCGCAAGGCACGGGCGGCCTCCGCCTGGAGTTCGCGGTCCAGCGTGGCGCGAATGGTCAGCCCTCCACCGAAAAATTCCTCTTCACCGAAATTTTCGCTCAGCTGGCGGCGGATCTCGTCGGTGAAGTAATCGCGCGGCGGCAAGCTGTCCCGGTAGGGGGTATAATCGCCGTTTTGCACGGTCCGGAGCGGCGCGGCCAGCGCCGCATCGAAAACCGTGCGGTCAAGATAGCCGTTCTCGAACATCTCGCGCAGGACGAAGTTGCGCCGTTCGACGGCACGCTCCGTCTGACGCACAGGATGGTAATTTGACGGCGCCTTGGGCAGCGCGGCGAGGTAGGCCGCCTCCTCCGGGCGCAATTCGCCAAGGGTCTTGTTGAAATACGTCTGTGCAGCCGCAGCCACGCCATAAGAGTTCTGGCCAAGAAAAATCTCGTTGAGATAGAGTTCAAGGATCTTTTCCTTGCTCAGGGTCTTCTCGATTCGTGTCGCCAGAATCAGTTCCTTGACCTTGCGCTCCCCGGTCCGTTCGCCGCCCAGCAGGAAGTTCTTCATGACCTGCTGGGTAATGGTCGAGGCGCCGCGCACCGTTTCGCCACGGGTACGGATGGCTTCGATTCCGGCGGCGATGATGCCGCGCGCGTCGAACCCCGGATGGGTATAAAAATTCTTGTCCTCCGCGGAAATGAACGCCTGTTTCACAAGATCGGGGATTTCGTCTGCCGGAGCGTACAGGCGCCGTTCAACGGCGAATTCATCGATGATGCGGCCCTCGCCGGTGTAGATACGGCTGATCGTTTTCGGGGCGTAGCTGGCAAGATCCTCGTGATCGGGCAAATCGCGCGCATACATCCAGAACAGCGCGCCCACCATCAGCGCCACCGCCAGAACCCCGACGGTCAGCAGACTGAAGACAGCCCCGATAAAGGATAGAAGAAAACGAACCACGCGCGCCCCCGATTGATGATGGCGCTTGTATACGCGTCCGGCGGGGATGCGTCAAAAGCAACCCGCATGGTCGGGTTCGTTTTCCGCCGCTCAGGCGCGATTTCGCATGAACAGGGTCAACCGGCTCAGGCCTTCGCGGATGCGCGCGGTAGACTGTGCATAGGAAAATCTCAGCGTACCGGCGCCCCGGTCGGGGTCGAAATCCATGCCGGGCGTCACGGCGACACCGGCCCTGTCCAGAATTTCACGCGCGAAAGCGCGGCTGTCATCGGTTATGCCGGAAACATCGGCATATACGTAGAAGGCCCCGTCCGGCGGCGCGATCTTCGTGAACCCTGCCCCTGGAAGCCCTTCCAGCATCAGGCGGCGGTTTTCCCGGTAGACGGCCATGTTGGCCTCCAGCTCTTCGGTGCAATCCATCGCCGCCGCGGCGACGACCTGGCTGGCATGGGGGGTACAGATGAAAAGGTTCTGGGCCAGCCGTTCGATCCGCCGGACATGGCTTTGGGGAACCACCATCCACCCCACGCGCCATCCGGTCATGGAGAAATACTTGGAAAACGAGTTGATGACATAAACATCGTCGGAAATTTCCAGGGCGGTGACCGCCTTCTTGTCGTATTCGATCCCGTGGTAGATTTCGTCAGAGATGAAGGCGGTGTTTTGCCCGTGGCAGGTGTCGATCAGCGCGTCCAGCGCATCGCGGTCCAGCATCGTGCCGGAAGGGTTGGCCGGCGACGCCACCATAAGCCCGTCGAGATCGGCAGGCAGATCGGCAGGCACGGGTTGCAGACGGTTTTCCGCGCGCGCTTCCAGCATGACCGGGACAATGCCCAAAGCCGAAAGAATCTGGCGGTAGGACGGGTAACCGGGCGCCCCGATTCCCACCCTGTCGCCCGTGTCGAACAGCGAAGTGAACGCCAGCAGAAATCCCCCCGAAGAACCGGGCGTCACCACTACCCGGCCCGGATCGAGATCCACGTCATACCACTCCCCGTAAAGTTGCGCGATCCGGGCGCGCAGGGCCGGCAGGCCCAGCCCCACAGTATATCCCAGCGGGTCCCGCCCTAACACCTCTGCCAGCGCGGCGCGGGCGGCGGCGGGCGCGGGCGTACCGGGCTGACCCACCTCCATGTGCACGATGTCCCGACCTTCGGCCTCGGCCCGGCGCGCGGCCTCCATCACATCCATCACAATGAAGGGATCGACCTCGCCCCGGCTTGAAACTCGCATCGCGTCCTCTCTACGGTGTAGGCATGGGCGCGTTGTTTCAGCCGGAAGGAGAAAGGTCAATGCCGCGTTGGGTGCATATCCCCCGAACCGGACTGCTGGCCGCGCTGCTGCTGGCCCTCTGGTTGCCTTCGGCCCGGGGCCAAAGCCTGATCCGTGACGCCGAGATCGAATACGCCCTGCATGAACTGGCCCGCCCCGTCATCTCCGCCGCCGGCCTCAACCCCGCGACGCTGCGGGTGATGATCCTCAACGACAGTTCCATGAACGCGTTCGTCGCCGACCACCGGACGGTGTTCCTGCATTCCGGGCTGCTGTTAAGGCTGGAAACCCCCGCACAGGTACAGGCGGTCATTGCCCACGAACTGGCGCATATCGCCAACGGGCACATCACCCGACGCATGGCGAATTTGCGCGGGGCGCGCTCCATCGGAGCGATCGGGCTGGTCCTGGCCGCGGCTGCGGCCTCCGTCGACGCCAGAGCGGGGGTGGGCGTGGCAATCGGGACAGCCTCCACCGCACAGCGGCTGTTCTTTGCCCACACCCGCGCCGAGGAAGCCGCCGCCGACCAGTCCGGCGTGCGTTTCATGGCCGATGCGGGGGTGGATCCGAATGCCATGATCGAAGTTCTGGAACTGTTCCGCGGGCAGGAAGCCCTGAGCGTCTCCCGCAGGGACCCTTATGCGCTGACTCATCCGCTGTCATCAGAACGGCTGCGGGCGCTTAAAGGCTACGCTGCGGGTTATTCCGGCGGATCGGAAAGCGCCAGTTCCCGCTACTGGCATGCCCGCGCGCGCGGCAAGCTGGAGGCCTTCCTGCGCAACCCCTCCTACACATTGCGCAAGATCGGACGCTCGGACACTTCGGATGTGGCGCTGATGCGCCGTGCCATCGCCTATCACCGTCAACCCGATACCGCCAAGGCCATGAAGGCAATCGATCAACTGGCCGCCAACCGCCCCAAGGATCCTTTCGTGCATGAATTACGCGGGCAAATCCTTCTGGAATCGCGCCAGTTTTCCGCAGCGGTGAACGCCTATGAACGCGCCGTGTCGCTCGCCCCCAAACACCCCCTGATCCTGTCCGGTTACGGGCGCGCCCTTCTGGCGCTGAACACCGCCGGCGCAGACCGCAAGGCGCTGGCCGTACTGGAACGCGCCCATGCCCGCGACCCCTACGACCCGCGCATGCTGCGCGATCTCGCCCAGGTCCACGCAAGGCTGGGGCAGAACGGGCTTGCCTCGGTCGCGACCGCCGAACGCTATGCCCTTGGGGGCCGGCTGACCGACGCCGCCGTCCACGCGAAACGGGCGGAAGGGCTGCTGGCGCGCGGCTCTCCCGGCTGGCTGCGTGCCCAGGATATCCTTGGCGCCGCTGCGCAGGCCAAAAGATGAAATACATCCTCCCCTTCCTGCTGCTGGCCATACCGGCCGGCGCGCTTGAGCTTTCCCCCGAACAACGCAACGCCTTCGGTGCCGAACTGCGCAGTTATCTGCTGGAGCATCCGGAGGTGGTCCGGGAGGCATTGCGCCAGGCCGAAACACATCGTTATACCCGCGAAGCGCAAAACGATCTGGCGCGCCTTAACGAAAACGCCGGGGCGCTGTTCGACTCGCCCCAGGACTGGGCCGAAGGCAGGGGCGATGTGACTCTCGTCGCCTTCGTCGATTACGCCTGTGCTTCCTGTGCGGACATGCCGGCCGTGGCCCGCGCAATGGCCACGCGGGACACGGCCTTGCGGATCGTGATGAAAGACTACGCCCCCGGCCCTGAAACCGGCGCCGCCCGCCTTGCCCAGGCCATTTTGCATGTCGACGGGCCAGACGCCTACCTGAAGGCACAGCGGGCGCTTTTCGCCCTACCCGACCACACCCCCACGACCCTGAGAGCCCTGGCCCACCGGATCAGTACGGCCCCCCAGGCCGTTCTGACCCACATGGAAGCCCCGGAAACCCACGCCACCATCGCCCGCACTGCCAGACTGGCCAGAACCCTCGATCTTGGGCCGGCCCCGGTCTGGGTGCTGCCGGACGCGCTGGTACGGGGCGATGTACCCCCGATCGCCCTGACCCGTGCCATCGACCGAACACGGTCCCGATAACCACCCCTTGGCCCGGCGCGGCGAATATGCTGCAAAGGTTCCATACCAACCAGAACGGAGATCCCGATGATCCGCCCTGCCCTGACCGCCGCCGCCTTCGGCCTTGTCCTCGCCGCCCCTGCCGGGGCCCTCGACCTGACAAACATGTCCGGTCCGGAGCGCGACGCCTTTCGGGACGAGGTGCGCGCCTATCTTCTCGATCATCCCGAAGTGCTGATGGAGGCTATCTCCGTTCTGGAACAGCGCCAGGCCGAAGCCGAAGCCGTGAGCGACGCCGAACTGATCGCCGTCAATGCCGAAGATATCTTCAACGATCCTCACTCTTTTGTCGGCGGCAATCCGCAGGGTGACGTCACGCTGGTGGAATTCACCGACTACCGCTGCCCTTACTGCCGCAAGGCCCACGAGGAAGTGAAGAAATTGCTGGAAGCTGACGGGAACGTGCGTTTCGTACTCAAGGAGTTCCCAATTCTGAGCGAGGATTCGGTGCGTGCCTCCCGTTTTGCGATCGCGACTTTGCAAACGGAAGGCAACGACGCCTACCGGAAGGTTTCCGACGCGCTGATCCATCTGCGCGGACCGGTCAACGAAAGCGCGCTGCGACAGATCGCCGAAGACGCGGGATTCGACCCCGCGCCGTCCCTTGCACGGATGGAAGCGCCGGAAATTGATGATATCATAAATGAAAACAGGGAATTGGCGCAAAGATTGCAAATTTCCGGCACCCCGACCTTCATCCTGAAATCGCAGATGATCCGTGGCTATGTGCCGCTGGCAGAGCTTCAGGAAACGGTTGCAAACGAACGCGCACAATAGGCAATCTTCCGCCAGTGACGCCTGAGCGTCACTGCCATTTGGACGCACCCCACTGGTATCGGAGGGGCAATCCGGTACCAATGTAAGGGTGCGATCAACGCGCTTGCCACAGGAGAAACCATGACTCAGGTTTTCAAAAACTATCCCGCGCTTTCCAAGCAAAGCCGCTTTTTTACCGACGTGGAAAAGGACGGCGTCGCCGCCAGCCCCACCCCGTTCTCCGACATGCTGGGTTTTGACCTGCTGTCCGACCGCAAGCCCGACATCGATCTGATGACCGACGACCCGACGCCGTTCTCCACGCGCTTCGGCTGGCCAGTGCTTTCGGACCGCAAGCCCAATGTCGAACTGATGACCGACGACCCGACACCGCTGTCGTCCCGCTTTGGATGGAACGTCCTGCGCGGCTAAACGCAAAGACGCCCCGCCGATGGCGGGGCGTCTGCTTTTTGGACAAACCCGCCTTTATTCTGCCGCTTGCGGCGTAGCAGCGGATGCCTCGATCTCCGCGGCTTTCTTCTCAACCTGTTCCACGATGTGATCGATCATCTCTTCGTTCGAGATCCGGTGGTCCTGTTTCCCGGCCAGATAGACCATCCCGTTGCCGCCCCCACCGCCGGTGAACCCGACATCGGTCATCAGCGCCTCCCCCGGACCATTCACGACACACCCGATGATCGACAGGCTCATCGGGGTCTTGATGTGTTCCAGCCGCCTTTCAAGCGTTTCAACCGTCTTGATGACATCAAACCCCTGTCGCGCGCAGGATGGGCAGGAAATGATGTTCACCCCACGGTGGCGCAGGCCGAGGGCCTTGAGGATCTCATAGCCGACTTTCACCTCTTCGACCGGATGCGCCGAAAGCGACACGCGGATCGTGTCCCCGACCCCCGCCCAGAGCAGGTTGCCCAAGCCGATGGCGGACTTGATCGTACCCGTCATCAACCCCCCGGCCTCGGTAATGCCAAGGTGCAGCGGCGCATCCGTGGCCTCGGCAATCCCCTGATAGGCGGCGGCGGCCAGAAAGACGTCCGATGCCTTCACGCTGATCTTGAACTCGTGAAAGTCGTTATCCTCGAGGATGCGAATATGTTCGAGCGCGCTTTCCACCATCGCTTCGGGGCACGGCTCACCGTATTTTTCCAGCAAGTGCTTTTCGAGACTGCCCGCGTTGACCCCGATCCGCATGGAGCAACCATGGTCGCGCGCAGCCTTGATGACCTCTTTCACGCGCCTCTCATCCCCGATATTTCCGGGATTGATCCGCAAACAGGCGGCCCCGGCTTCGGCGGCCTCGATCCCGCGCTTGTAGTGGAAATGGATATCCGCAACGATCGGAACCGGGCTTTCCGCAACGATCGTTTTCAACGCGGCAGACGAATCCGCGTCAGGAACAGAAACACGGACGATATCCGCCCCGGCCTCGGCGGCGGCCTGGACCTGTCCGATGGTCCCCTTGATATCGGTGGTCACAGTGTTGGTCATGGTCTGCACCGAGATCGGCGCATCGCCCCCGACAGGGACCGGACCAACGTGGATTTTACGGGATTTTCGGCGTTCTATATTGCGCCAGGGGCGCACGGCGTTCAGCGACATGGAAACCCTGCCTGCGGCTGGTGAAGTCGTCCCCTGAATAAAGGATTACGCCTGGAGACGCAACGCGGCACCGCCCCCGCTATTGCGACCCGGTGCCACCCTGCGCCTGCGCAACGGCAATGGCGCTGGCCAGTGCCGGATCGGCATCCGGATCCGCGAGATCATAGGCAGCAACCAGGTCCCCGGCCCCCAGGCTGACATTCTTGGCAACACGGGCACCGGGCAGTGCCGGACCGTAGGTCTTTTCTCCGACGGAAAAATAAACCGCCCCGGAATTTCCGGCGCGCAGCACAGGCGGCTGCTCCGTTTGGGGAACGACATAGCGTTCCCCCGCATCCAGGATCTTTTCAAACAGCACCGCACCGTCAGCCGCGCTCACACGTATCCAAGCCGGACGCACCGCCAGAACCGAAACCTCCGGCACCCCCCCGGCAAGGACCCGAACCTGCGACTCTTCCGGCGCTGCAACTCCCCCGCTTTCGGCAAACACCGGCGGATGAGGGTCGGCGGCCCGATCCGCAAACGCCCCGACACGGTCCGGTTTGAGCGCGGCAATGGGCCCATCGCGCGCCACCAGCACCGGGGCCTCCAGCGCCTGAGGGCGATAAAGCCGGGTCATGGCATCAGGGCTTGGGGGGGCAATGTCCGCCTGCGCGACGCCGTGTTCCGAGGTCAGAGGGTCCACCTGCACCACCACGCCGGGGGTCTGTTCCACCGGGCTGAGTTGCACACGCTGAATCTGCTTGAAAACCGACCAGCCGCCATAGGCCAGCCCGCTCAACAGCAAAATCAAAACCAGGACCGAACCGATCGCCCCCGGCTCTACCCGCGACAGGAAGCTGTCGCCCTGGGGCACGAACAGCGCATTCGGATCTGTCAGCGGATCACCCGTGGTACGGCGCTCGGTCTTGGGGGCTGAGTCGCAGGGGCGCGGCAACCCGCCTTCCTCGCAGAAACGCCGATATGTAAGGTCCGGATCCAGTCCGAGATAGCGGGCATAGGAGCGCACGTACCCGGCAATGAAGCCCGGTGTCTCAAACGCGCTGACGTCCAGGTTTTCTATCGCGGCGATATAGGCGGCCTTTATCTTCAGCTCTCGCTGAACGTCGAGCAAAGATTTGCCCAAGGTTGCGCGCTCCCCGCGCATGACATCGCCAAGACGAAAGTCATTTTCGTCAAAATCTACAACGGTGCTGTCGGACTCTGCCAACAACTCATGGTGCCCGGCCATCTAAACTGCCTTGTGCCTGCCACACTGTGTCCCCAAACGGCGGCGTGTCAGAATCACCGCCGCCTTGTGGGTTTTTTAACACAGCGCCAGAGTTTTTGCACTGGCAGAAACTTGATCAGGCCGTCATCTCGGCACGATTCAGCGCACAATGGGACCAAAGACCATCCATTGCGCGAACCAGGGCGTCCATTTGCTCCGTTGAGTGGACGGGAGACGGGGTAAAACGCAAACGCTCCGTACCGCGCGGCACGGTGGGGAAGTTGATCGGCTGTACGTAGATACCGTAACCCGACAGCAGCATATCGGAAATCTTCTTGGTATGAACCGGATCCCCCACGATCACGGGGACGATATGGCTCCCATGGTCGATGATCGGCATACCCAGCCCCTTGAAACGGGCCTTCAGGACGCGGGCGCGGTCTTGGTGGACGTCACGCACGGCGCTGTCGGTCTTGAGATGCCGAACCGAAGCCGCGGCCCCGGCGGCCACCACAGGGGGCAACGACGTGGTAAAGATAAAGCCGGGCGCATAGGACCGGACCGCATCGCACATCCTGGCCGACGCCGCGATATACCCGCCGAATACGCCATAAGCCTTCGCCAGCGTACCGTTGATGATATCGATCCGGCCCATCAGGCCGTCCCGCTCACACACGCCTCCGCCGCGGGGGCCGTACATGCCCACGGCATGCACTTCGTCGATATAGGTCAGGGCGTTGAATTCATCGGCAAGGTCGCAGATATCCTCGATCGGGCCGAAATCACCATCCATGGAATAAACGGATTCGAAGGCGATCAGGATCGGGCGCCCTTTCTCTATGCCTTCGAGAATCTCGCGCAGGTGCGCCATATCATTGTGACGGAAAATGTGCTTCTCACAGCGGCCCCGGCGAATCCCCTGGATCATCGAGGCGTGGTTGAGTTCATCCGAAACGATAACGAGATCCTTGAACAAAACCGGCAGGGTCGACAGCGTCGCGTCATTGGCCATGTAGGCGGAGTTGAAAACGAGCGCCGCTTCTTTCTGGTGCAGATCGGCCAGTTCGGCCTCAAGCTGCTTGTGATAGACCGTGGTTCCGGAGATGTTGCGCGTGCCCCCGGACCCGGCGCCGGTGGCATCCAGCACATCGTGCATCGCCTGAAGAACGACCGGATGCTGCCCCATGCCCAGATAGTCGTTCCCGCACCAGACCGTAATGTCCTGCTGCGCCCCATCGGGGCGCGACCAGACCGCCTCGGGGAAGGCGCCTTTGCGGCGCTCGATGTCGATAAAGGTGCGGTAACGCCCCTCTTCGTGAAGGCGGTTGATGGCTGCGTCCAGTCCTGCGGTATAATCCACCGGGTCTCTCCTTCGTTGTTCGGCCTCCGTGGGGCCTGATGCCTGCCGGATCTGTGACGATCCGGCCCCGCAATGCGGGTTTGCGATCTTCCGGGTCGATTCCATACGAAATCTACCCCGGTTGTCGATGCGTCGTCTCGTGCCTTCCCGGCGCTTTCAGCGCAGACGGGTATATTTCTGCGGGGGTCGTTTTCCGATCCGCTACAGGCGTTCCTATCGGAGAACATCGCGGCGGCGACATGTTCCTCCGGGGCACGCTAACGGCAGTTCCACAAGACAGACTTTGATTTCGGTCAAGTTTTGCCGCCCCCCGCCTCTGGACACCCCCCACGCGCCTGCTACCTTGCGCGCAGTTCCCAAAACCAAGGAGCCTTCGGGCATGAAACTCACCCCCGTCCTGGATCGCCTCGAGTCCGAGGAACCCGCCGCGCTGGCCCGGCTGATGGACCTTCTGCGCATCCCCTCCATCTCCACCGACCCTGCCTATGCCACGGAATGCACCCGCGCCGCCGAATGGCTGATCGCGGACCTTCTGTCCATCGGCTTTGACGCCAGCCTGCGGGAAACCCCCGGCCACCCGATGGTGGTTGCCCATCACGACGGCCCCGGCCCGCATGTGCTGTTTTACGGCCATTACGACGTGCAGCCCATCGACCCCCTGGCCCTGTGGACACGCGACCCCTTCGACCCGGTCGTCGAGGACACCGCCAAGGGTCAGGTGATCCGCGGGCGCGGTTCCAGCGATGACAAGGGGCAGGTGATGACCTTCATCGAAGCCTGCCGTGCCTGGAAGGCCGTACATGGCAGCCTGCCGCTCAAGGTGACTGTGTTTTTGGAGGGAGAGGAGGAATCCGGCTCGCCCTCGCTGATCCCGTTCATGAAAGAAAACGCGCGTGAACTCACCAGCGATATCGCCCTGATCTGCGACACCGGCCTCTTTGGCGAAGACACTCCCGCGATCATCACCATGCTGCGCGGCCTTCTGACCGAAGAACTGACTGTCACTGGCCCCTCGAAAGACCTGCATTCGGGAATGTATGGCGGGATATCGATGAATCCGATCCGGGCCCTGTCTCGGGCTCTTGCGGCCCTTCATGACGAAACGGGCCACGTCACCGTCCCCGGTTTTTACGAAGGCGTGCCGGAAATCCCCGCGGATGTCATGGCCCAATGGCAGGCCCTGGGCTTCGATCCGCAAACCTTTCTGGGCGAGGCAGGCCTTTCGGCCCCCGCCGGCGAGGCAGACCGGACACCGCTGGAGCAGCTTTGGGCGCGGCCGACTTGCGATGTGAACGGAATCTGGGGCGGATATACCGGCGAAGGGTTCAAGACGGTCCTGCCGGCGCAGGCCCATGCCAAGGTCAGCTTCCGTCTTGTCGGTCAGCAGGATCCCCTTAAAATTCGTGAAAATTTCCGTGCCTTCATCCAAAGCCACATGCCACCCGACTGCACGGTCGGTTTCAAGGGCCACGGTGCGTCACCCGCCGCACAGATGGCAACAGATCACCCCGCCTTTGAAAAAGCCCGCGTGGCGCTTTCCGACGAATGGCCGCACCCCGCCGCCTATATCGGCTGCGGCGCCTCCATCCCGATTGCGGGGTATTTCAAAACCGTCCTGGGAATGGATTCGATGCTGATCGGCTTTGGTAAGGACGACGACGCAATACATTCGCCAAACGAGAAATACGATCTTGTCAGTTTCCGCAAAGGGGCCCGAAGCTGGGCACGCATCCTCAGCGCGCTGGCGGCGTAACGGCCCTGATGGCCCGGAGGACAAAAGCTTCCGGGCCGGTCAACCTACGATCTGGCGCCCGACGGCGATGCGCACGCGATCGTCACCCTGGAAAAGACCGTCCAGCCTTCTCCCTCCCGGCGCTCCTCACGGATGATCGGCACACCGGGATCCAAGACCCGGTAAGTCGTGCAATAGCGTGCCGCTTGCCGAGGCAGCGCGGTGGACGCATCGCTGGTCTGGATGGCTTTCATCCCGGCGTCTACTTCTGCACGGGTCGGCATCCCATCCTTGCCGCTTGCACCGGAGAGCGGTGCGCGCGCGCCAACGACATAGAGTGTCTCACCCTCAAGAACCTTGGTTCCGAGCGTTTCGGCATCTTCCCTTTGCATGCTCTTTTCCGGTTGCGTGGTCGCCCCACAGGCCGCAAGCCCGCAAACCAATCCCAAAACAATCAGTCTCTCGTGACGCATGTTGCCCCCATTATCACTAAAGCCAGATTACGGTCACATACATTTCCGGCGACCGCATGTAATCACACACGTCATGAAAATGCAAAATCGGGCAAATTTACGCGAATCTTTTACAAAGATTCAATCAGAGGAATATTTTTTTGAATTTTTGGCAGTCAGAGAGTGTAATGCGCGTGAAGACTGACACCGGCTCCAATATCAATGTCGCGGGCGACGCGAACCGCCCTCAATCTCCCCTCTCATATTTGAGTATTTTTACCCCCGGCGAAGACGCAAAAGCCAAGCCGCGAAAACGCGGACCCGGATTGCGAACAGCCCCGTCGCCGCACAAGGGGCAGAGATCAGCGGTTCGTGACCCACCAGCGCACCCTGTTGCCGACTTCCTTCGCGCTCACCCCCTCATGGAACTCAAGCAACGGGATTCCCGCTCGCTTGAGCGCACGGCGTTTGACTTCATCACGCGCTTCGGCACTTCCCTGAAAATGCCCACTCCCGTGATATTCGATAACAAGTTTTGGATACCCAAATTCATCAATTACCAGAAAATCCACACGCTTGCTGTTGATTGATCGAAAAGCCAGATTCTGCTGCCCCCGTGTGCCTTTTTCGTTTGACGTGCCCAGAAAACTGCCCATCGAAACCTCTGCCAGAAGCCGATGTTTCGGAGTAATCTCCGCGAGAGTACGCTCCACCACGGAGAAAACAGCTTTATATGCCTCCGGGTTCACGGGCTTGCGCGGATAAAAATCTGCCTGATCGACAAATCTTTGTTGATTATGATGTTTGGTCACATCAAACTGTTGGAACCGTTCCTTCGCAGAACGATGTTTTCTTTTCTGGTAAAAGCCAAAAATCAGAACACCTGCCAGAAAGCCTGTCAAAAAATCCATAAACCAAATCCCGTACCTGTTTTCGAACCCGGATGGGCCTTGTCATACCAATCCGCACCGGGAATGCACGGCATGGCCCCGGCGGCCAAAGCCCCATGGCGAAGATAGTCGCGCGCGCGTCACGGGCGCGGGCGGGGGCTGGACGCGCTGCGCAAAACGTCCAGAAGCGCGGCCATATCGGCAGGCAGGGGCGCCTCAAAACGCATGTCCCGGCCCGTTTCCGGGTGGCAAAATCCCAACGTCGCCGCGTGCAGGGCCTGGCGGGGAAAGGCCTGCGCCACCGTCGCCGCCGCGCCCAACGCAGCCGCCGACAGGCGCCGCCCGCCATAGACCCGATCCCCGATCAATCCGTGCCCCGCATGGGCCATATGCACCCGGATCTGGTGAGTCCGCCCGGTCTCCAGCCAGCAGTCCAGCAACGCCGCCGCGCCGGGCTGGCCAAAGATCTCTTCGACCCGCGCGCGCGTCACGGCGTGCCGTCCGCCGGACCAGACCACCGCCTGCCGTTGGCGGTCGGTACGGTGGCGGGCCAGTTGCGTGGTGATCTTCAACACCCCGCCGGGTTCGAAACTGATCCCCCGCACCCCTCGCAGGCGCGACTCCGCCGCATCCGGCACACCATGGGCCAGTGCCTTGTAATGCCGTTCCGTCCTGTGGGCCGCAAATTGGGCCGCCAGCACGGCATGGGCCTTGTCCGTCTTCGCGACGACCAGAAGACCGCTGGTATCCTTGTCGATACGATGGACGATACCGGGCCGGCGTTCCCCGCCGATTCCGGAAAGGCTCTGCCCGCAATGCGCCAGAAGCGCATTCACCAACGTCCCCGACGGCGCCCCCGGCGCGGGATGGACCACCATACCCGCGGGCTTGTTCACCACCACCAGGGCGGTATCCTCGTACACCACGTCCAGCGGGATCGCCTCCGGCCGGGCGGCGACATCAACCGGATCGGCAAACCCGATCTCCAGCACCTCGCCCTCGGCCACACGGGCGCGCGGGTCGTCCAGCACTGCACCAGCACGCGTCACAGCCCCCTCGGCAATCAGTTTGACCAGGCGCGAGCGCGACAATCCGGCCTGCTCTGGAATATCGCGGGCGAGGGCCTTATCAAGACGTCCAGGCGGGTTCGGCCCGATGGTAACCTGAAAACGGCGAGGCGTGGACATGGACGAGGCTCCCAATACCGGGGGAATGCCCCCGAACCTGAAACTGCTGCGCTGGCTCGTCACGATGTTGATGGTGACGATGATTGCCGGGTTTGTAGTGATCGTAACGTTGTTTGTCATCCGCATGCCGGACAGAAGCGCGCCCCCCCTGCCCGCGCAAATCACCCTGCCCGAGGGCGCAACGCCCTATGCCATCACCCGCGGGCGCGACTGGCTCGCCGTCGTCACCGAAACGGACGAAATTCTGATTTTCGATTCGGCCAGCGGCACGCTGCGGCAGAAGGTTGAGATCACTCGTCAGGAAACACCCGCCGCGCCAGAACAACGCGCGAGGCAGCGGTAAAGAAACACAAACCGCCAAACCCCCAGGCCAGCGGCACAAAGCCTTCGGGCCACAGACACAATACCACAAAAAAAACAATTGTTTCAGTCCCTTCCAGCAAGCCTCCGGTAAAATAAAGCGACTTCACCCCACGCGCCTCGGTTCGCATGCTGCGTCGCTCCGCAAGAATCGCGAACCCAAGAAACGTCGCCCCGTTGAAATAAAAGCTGGTCAGCAGGGCCGCCCCCGCCGCACCGTTTGCGGCCGGATCCGCAAGCACAAAGCCCAGCGGAATCGCCCCGTAGAACAAAAAATCACAGGTGATATCGAGATACCCGCCGAAATCCGTTTTTCCGCTGGCCCGGGCGATGGCGCCATCAAGCCCATCTGCAAGACGGCTGGCCAAAAGCGGCACCAGCGCCAGCACCGGCGCCCCCAGGGCAATCAGCGCCGCCGCACTCAACCCGAGCACCAGCCCTGCAAGAGTCACCGCATCCGCCGAAACCCCGCGCATGGCCAGCGCCCGGCCCATCCGGGCCAACGGCGGGTCGATCAGTCGGCGCATCATGGCATCAAGCATGGGTCCCCCATCGGTCCATCTTGGTCAAAGGAGGCCACCGTGATGCGGAAAAATCAAGATTTCAGGAATGGTACCGCCTCCCCGGCTTGAACGGGGGACCTCTGGATCCACAATCCAGCGCTCTAACCAACTGAGCTAAGGCGGCACTGCCGCGCGATTTAGCGCCCCCCAGCCACGATTGCAAGCCCTCGATTTCACCTCAAAGCACGATCTCCCAGCTTTGCTCCACAAGCGATTGCCCAAAACTCTGAACCGGACGCTCTTCGGTAAGGACAAAGCCGTAACGCGCGTAAAGCGCACAGGCCGCGTCATGGCTGGCATAGGTGCTGACAGCCAGTCGGTAATAGCCGCAATCCCGCGCATAGGTCAAAACGCGTGCCAGCATCCGTGCCCCCAGCCCCTGTCCGCGATAGGCGGGTTCGATCAGGAACAGGCGCAGCCGGGCGACACCGGGGCGACCCTCGCGCATGCAGAATACAGACCCGATCTGACGCCCATTATGCTGGGCAATCCAGGCACGCTCGCAACTGGCATCTCGATGGGCCACGTAATCGGCCAGTACGTGACCAACCCGTTCCGAGAAACTCTCGTCGAATCCTTCTTCGGCCGCATAGAGCGCCCCGTGGCGCTTAATCAGCCAGGAAACGTCGCCGGGGCGCATATCTCGAAACTCGATGCTTTCCATTGCAAAAGCCAAAGAGCGATCCGCAACCGGCGTCAAGCCCTTGCCTGCCCGAAACCTTCGGGTTACCCCAAACCTGACTTTGAAAAGGGGACGCCGTCATGGGCATCGACAAGGAAAGCGATATTTCCGCCAGCCTGCAAATCGGGCCAACCACGCTTGGCATGGTCCGGCTCTACATCGAAGGCGACGGATTGGAACTGCCCCTCGATTTCGACCCCGAAGAAGCCGACGAGATCGCCGAGGAAATTCGCGCCGCCGCCACCCATGCCCGCGCGATGAAACCTAAAGGCGCGAAGTAGCCGGGTGCGAATCGTTCATCGCCTGAAGACGGCGGGCGGCATCGCGGGCGAACTTGCGCGTCAGGGCCTTGCGCCGCGCCGCGGCGACGGGGCGTTCGGCAGGCATGGCCAGGATCTCGGCCCCATATCCATCCGCCAGAACCAGCCCCGTGCCGGCCGGTAACAGATCCGTGGAAAATTGATCGTCGACCGCCCAAAAGAACCTGTCACACCATTCCAGATAGCCGCACCACTTGCGATCCGCCTTGAAATCCGCCCGGCAGGACTTGCACTCCACCACCCAAAGCTCTCCTCTGGGGCCAAGTGCCATGACATCCACGCGCAGTCCGCGCGTTGGGGAAAACTCCTGCATGCAGGCAAAGTCCAGTGAGGAAAGGTACCGGCAGACGCCGCGGGCCAGAAGGCGCCCGGAAGAGGAAGGCTCGGTCATGAAGGAAATATGAACAAAGAGGAAACACACGGCAAGTCTTGCCCTTTTCCTTTCGACGCCCTATCTGCGGCTTAGGCGGGTTCTGCCCCTCTCGTCACGAGGTCAAATTCCGGTGGCCTTAAGCAAATCCGAGGGAGCCGGCTCTGTCCGGGCCGTGGCCCGGTTACCTGGCGCCCACCTGTTCGTACAGGTCCTCGGGAATTCGTTGCCTCAACGGTTGCTGGTGGTCCCGCCGCATCGAAAACCGACCAAAGACCGCCGGAATCAGCGAAGGCGCTGGTGTTGCCGGGGTTCCTGAACCGGAACCGTCAGAAGAACAGGGGCGTTCACTGGCTGCGGCTGACGTTTTCCACCGCTTCCCCTGTCGTCTTCCTCGGTCATCCGCATGATCGAAATACCGAACTGCACACCCGCGAATACGATGCCGTTGAAAACAAACAGCATCACGACAGCGACCCATCCAAGCGATACATGTGTCACAAGGTGCCAGAGGTTGGCCACGTTGAACGACAAGAGCATCGCGACAAATACAGCCGACAGGACAAAGCCGATCAGAGTCTGACGAATATAAAGACGGACGAGTTGGGGCATGGAGTCCTCCGTTTCCAAGTCAAAGATATTTGAATGATTCCAGATTCCAAGGGGAAAACACATTCCCTCGGAAAATTACAGGCCTCCCCGGCGGATCGCAGGTCAGACTGTCCGGGTCCGGCAAATCCGGAAAAAGGTCGTCATGCCGAGGCCTTATGCCTTTTATCTGCGCCGGGGGGATCCGCCCAGCCCGGCTTTCGTCAAGGCGCTTACCCTTCCGGAACTGAGCGCCCTGCCCTATCGCCGGCGAACGCCGCCCGGCACAAGATCCCCAAGGGCAAGCTGCCGACGCTGTGCAACGGCGCAAAATGGATTGCCGATTCGTATTTTTTAGGGAAATCCCTCAAATCCGCACAGACCCTGACGCAGGCACGGTCTTTCCCGCGGCCCAACTGTCCGGGCGGCGACGCGGCGCGTGCGGGGTGCCTTAAAACGCCTCCGGTTTGGCCTCCCGTGCCATGTGATCAAGCACGGCGTTAACGAATGCCGGCTCCCTCCCTTCGGGGAAAAACGCCTTTGCGATGTCAACGTACTCCGTGATGACCACCTTTGGCGGCGCCCCCGCGGCAACCAGCTCCGCCCCTGCGGCACGGAAAAGCGCCCGCAGGGTCGGGTCGATCCGAGCAATGGGCCATTTGGCCACCAGCGCGCGATCGGTCATCTGGTCGATCCTTGCCTGCCAGTTCACGGCCTCATCCAAAACCATGCGAAAATGATTCACGTCGCCCTCGACCAGATCCTGGCCGTCTTCGTAACCAAGACCAAAGCGCCAAGTTTCGAATTCCGCGCGCACGGCATCAACGGTCTGGCCGGACTGTTCCATCTGGAACAGCGCCTGCACCGCATAAAGACGCGCGGCGGAACGCATCTGGCGTTTATCGGCTTTGCTCATCGGCGCGCATCCTCGGCAATCTGGAAGCTTCCCGCAGGCCTGAAACCCACGCCCTTGGTCTCCCCTCCCCATTTGCGGGCAAGCGCGATCAGGTGCAACGCCGCCGCCGCCGCACCGCCGCCTTTGTCCATGTCGGCGGGGTCGGCACGCCGCTCGGCCTGATCGCGATTCTCCACGGTCAGGATACCGTTGCCGATCAGGGCCCCCTGAAGGCCCAGAAGCGTCAGCCCACGCGAGCTGTCGTTGCACACGGTTTCGTAATGGGTGGTCTCACCGCGAATAACACAGCCCAGCGCGACGAACCCGTCATAATTCGACATCCGATGCGCCAGCCCGATGGCGGTGGGCAGTTCCAGCGCGCCGGGCACCTCGATCACGTCGCAGGCTGCGCCGACCTGCTCCAGCGTGGCGCGCGCGCCCGCCAGCAGCATGTTGGCGATGTCGCGATAGAACGGCGCGACAGCAATCAGAAGCCTCACCGGCTTATCGAATTGCGGCAGCGGCAGGGCGGTATGTGGGTCGGTTTCGGCCATGGCTCAGCCTTTCGGATCAATCTTGTGGGTCCCCTCGAAGGAAAGCCCGTAGGCCTCAAGCCCGATCACCTTGGGCAGGGGCGAATTACTCAGCAGAACAAGCTTGTGCAGGCCAAGCGCGGCGAGAATTTGCGCGCCCAGCCCATATTGGCGCAGGGTCTGGGGCGATGCCTCCCCGGAAGTGAGCTTCATCCTCGTATCGCGCAGCAGGACGACGGCGCCGCGTCCTTCGGCGGCGATGATCTCCATCGCGCGGCGCAACTCCCCCGCCGGGGCAGGACCAAGCCCCAAAACGTCCTGCAAAGGGTCGAGGGCGTGCATCCGCACCAAAACCGGCTCCGGGGTGGAAATATCTCCCCTGGTCAGAACGACATGTTCGGCGCCCTGGGTTTCATCGACAAAGATTCGCATCATCCAGTCGCCCCCGAAGGCGGATGTCACCGGGCGCACCACGCTTTCCTTGACAAGGTTGTCGTAGCGGCGGCGATAAGCGATCAGGTCGGAGATGGTCCCGATCTTCAGACCATGCAACTGGGCAAAGCTGACAAGATCCGGCAGGCGGGCCATGGTGCCATCCTCGTTCATGATCTCGCAGATTACCCCCGAGGGGTTCAGCCCCGCCAGCCGGGCGACATCCACCGCAGCCTCGGTGTGGCCGGCACGAACCAGGACGCCGCCATCGCGCGCGCGCAGTGGAAAGATATGGCCCGGCGTGGCGATGTCGGCGGCGCATTTGGAACTGTCTATTGCCACGGCCACGGTGCGCGCCCGGTCATGGGCGGATATTCCCGTGGTCACGCCCTCGCGCGCTTCGATGGAAATGGTAAAGGCGGTTTCATGCCGGCTGGAGTTCTGGGATGCCATCAGCGGCAGGCCCAGCGCATCGATCCGCTCCCCCGGCAGCGACAGGCAGATCAGCCCGCGCCCGTGGGTGGCCATGAAGTTGATTGCCTCCGGCGTGGCCATCTGGGCGGGAATGACAAGATCCCCCTCG
The DNA here is from genome assembly GCF_003046545.1 of Rhodovulum imhoffii. Classification (GTDB taxonomy): domain Bacteria; phylum Pseudomonadota; class Alphaproteobacteria; order Rhodobacterales; family Rhodobacteraceae; genus Rhodovulum; species Rhodovulum imhoffii. The sequence goes on from NZ_QAAA01000002.1 coordinate 227,575, forward strand.
TTCTCCCGGTCCTCGTGATCGACAAGAATAAACATGCGCCCGTTGCGCGCATCCTCGATGATTTCCTCGATCTGGGAAATCGCGTCCTGGTAGCTTTCGTTATGGTCTTCCATGAGCTCCGCCTTGTCAGAGTTCGCCTCTTACCCCGCAGGGGCACGGATGGGAAGCGTCCGTTTCAGGGCGTATCCCCTTGTGCAAGACGGGCGACATAGCGGGCCAGCGTATCGATCTCGAGGTTCACACTGTCACCCACACCGGCCTGCCCCCAGGTCGTGACCTGCCGGGTATGGGGAATGAGGTTGACGCCGAACTCCGCCCCCGCGACCTCGTTCACCGTCAGCGATGTGCCGTTGAGCGCCACCGATCCCTTCGGCGCAATGAACCGCGCAAGCGCATCCGGCGCACGGAAGGTCAGGCGCGTGCTGTCCCCCTCCTCGCGCAGCGCGATGATTTGCGCCACGCCGTCCACATGCCCCGAGACAATATGCCCGCCCAGTTCATCGCCCACCTTCAACGCCCGTTCAAGGTTGATCCGCGCGCCCTCGGTCCAGCCGCCGATATTGGTTTTTGAAACCGTCTCCGCCGAGATCGTCACCTCGAACCAGCCGTCCGCGTCCCCGCCACGGTCGGTAACCGTCAGGCAGACGCCGTTACAGGCGATCGAGGCGCCGATGTCGATGCTGGCAGGGGCATATGCCGTGGCGATCCGTGCGGTCAGATCCCCGCCCTTCATCAGGGTGCGGACTGTACCGATATCGGTGATGATGCCTGTGAACATGGGCGGGCTCCTTTCCCGACCTGACCTAGCCGTTGCCCCGTGTCAGGGCAAGTGGTGCAAAGTGGATGACATCGGGCCCGCTTTAGGTCATTGTGAAACATTGCTGCGCATCATCACATCCGGGTTTCATGGCCAAACGCAGTTTCCTGTTCCTTCAGGGTCCCCACGGGCCGTTTTTCGACCGCCTCGGGCAACAGTTGCGGGCTGCGGGCGCGGGCGTGTGGCGTGTCGGCTTCAATCGCGGGGACCGCGCCTTCTGGTCCGACGCGGGCAGTTATATCCCCTTCACCGCCCCCCAGGCGGACTGGCCCGAGACATTCCGCAAGCTGATCGGCGAACGGAGCGTGAGCGACCTTGTCCTTTACGGGGACACCCGCCCGGTTCATGCCGAGGCCGTCCGGATTGCACGCCAATACGGGCTGCGCATCCACGTGTTCGAGGAAGGATACCTGCGCCCCTACTGGGTCACCTATGAACGCGGCGGCAGCAACGGCCATTCCCGGCTGATCGAAACCCCGATCTCCAGGATGCGCGCGATGCTCGGCGATACCACGGCACAGGCACCGGATCCGGACCCGCGTTGGGGCGATCTTCGCGCCCATGTCTTCTACGGTGCGCTCTATCACTGGTACGTGATGCTCCTGAATGGCGGGTACCCGCATTTCCGCCCGCATCGAAGCCTGAACGTGCGTCAGGAATTCCAGCTGTATCTGCAAAGGCTGCTTCTTCTGCCCCTGCACGCGACAGAGCGGATTCTGGCCACACGGCGCATAGATCGCGGCGGCTTTCCCTACCATCTTGTGCTGTTGCAACTGGAACACGATTCCAGCTTTCAGCATCACGGACCGTTCCGCACCATGACCGATTTTCTCGAGTGCTGCCTGAAAGGCTTTGCCGAAGGGGCGCCTCCCCATCATCACCTCGTGTTCAAGGCCCACCCTCTGGACGATGGCCGCGCCCCGATCCGCAGCGACCTTCGGCGGCTTGCAAAGGCCTACGGCCTGTCGAACCGGGTGCATTTCGTGCGGGGCGGCAAGCTGGCGCAACTGTTGGGCCCGGCGCGCAGTGCCATCACCGTCAATTCCACCGCGGGGCAGCAGGTCTTGTGGCGCGGAATTCCCCTGCGAACCTTCGGCGCGGCGGTCTACGCAAAACCGGAACTCGTATCGTCCCAGCCGCTGCCCGCTTTTTTCGCCAAACCGGACGCCCCCGACAGAAAGGCCTATGCCACGTTCCGCCGCTACCTTCTGGACACTTCCCAAGTGCCGGGAAGCTTCTATTCCCGCGCGGGGCGGACACAACTGCTGCGCCGTGCCGCAGACATGATGCTGTGCACACGCGACCCCTACGACACCCTGAACGCGGCAAGCGGGCAACAGATCGTTGATCTCTCGACCCGAAAGCGCAACATGCAGACTGGTTTCCATTAAGTTTTTCCGCTAGCGTTCTCAAAAAACACGGGGCACCGCAAAACGAGGGTGAGATTGCAAGCCATGAAAAACAGGAAATTTCGGGCATTAATTCTTGTAGCAGCGGTTTCGGCGGTCGGCGCGTGCGGCCTGCCCCGGTCAGGCCCCAGCAAGGGGGAATTGCTGAGCGGCTCCATAGAGAAATACGGCGACACCTTCGTTGTGGCGGTCGACAACCGGATTAACGAAATCACCGATTACACCCCATCCTTCGGTTTCCCCAAGTCGTTCCGTTCCGCAGGCCAGATTCGGCCCGACACGATCAGCCCCGGTGACGTTCTGGCCCTGACCATCTACGAAAACGTCGATGACGGGCTTCTGGCCGGCCAGGGGGGCAAGCAAAGCCAGTTAACCCAGTTGCAGGTCGATGGGGCGGGCTACATCTTCATCCCCTATGCCGGGCGCATTCTGGCCGCAGGCAATACCCCGGAGCGGTTGCGCCAGATCATCACCGAAAAACTGAGCGCCCAGACACCTGACCCCCAGGTTGTCGTGACACGTCTCGCCGGGCAAGGAACGACCGTGTCGATCGTCGGGAATGCCGGGGCGCAGGGGGTGTACACGATCGAACAATCCTCTCGCCGGATCAGTGGCATGCTTGCCGCCGCCGGCGGCGTGACCGTGGACCCGAAGGTTGCCCAGGTCACGGTGATCCGGGGCAACACCCGTGGCAAGGCGTGGCTTCAGGACATCTTCGAGACCCCCTCCCAGGATATTGCCCTGCGCGGTGGAGATCGCATCCTGATCGAAGAGGATGAGCGCGCCTTCACTGCGGTCGGCGCGACCGGCGGTCAGGCCCGCGTTCCTTTCGAACAGCCCCGCATTACGGCCCTTGAGGCCATCTCCAAGGTCGGGGGCCTCAACTCCAGCCTGGCCGACCCGAAAGGCGTGTTCATTCTGCGCGACGAAACGAGCAGCATAGCCCGCAAGGTGCTTCAGCGCGATGATATCCCCAACGATCAGCGCATGATCTACGTCATGGACCTGACAGAGCCCAACGGCCTGTTCATGGCCCGTGATTTCCAGATCCGGGACGGCGATACCGTTTACGTGAGCGAAGCCCCCTTTGTGCAACTTCAGAAAACGCTTGCGGCCATTACCGGGACGGCGAGTTCGGTCAACTCGCTTAACAACATCGCCAACTGACGCCTGCATGGGCCTTGTTGCCGCGAGACCCGAACCCGTCGGGGAAAAGCCCCCCCGGCGGGTTCATGTTTTCAACACCGGTTTCCTGACCGGGCGTCGGGTTCGCCGTATCCTGCAATTGTCGGGCTATTCCCCCTCTCTTGGCCTGCCGGGCAAGGATGGGGTGGTCGCTGTCTGGGGGCAGTCTCCTTACGCCTTTCGGGGGGAATGGATCGCGCGGCAGACCGGGGCGGGCCTGATGCGGGTGGAAGACGCCTTCCTGCGCTCGGTCCTGCCTGGGCGGCTGGGAGGGGAACCGCCGCTGGGGCTGCTTTTGGATGAAACCGGCGTACATTTCGATGGCCGCTCCCCGTCCGACCTTGAAACCCTGCTCCTCACGCATCCGCTGGAGGACCCCGACCTGCTGGCCCGGGCCAGCGCCGCAATGGCCCGCATACGGCGCGCACAGCTGAGCAAATACACCGGCTTCGACCCAAAGACCGCTCCGCCGGAGCCCGGATACGTGCTGGTGGTGGATCAAACGGCGGGGGATGCCTCGGTCCGGGCGGCGGGGGCGGATGCTAGGACCTTCCGGACCATACTGGCACGCGCGCGCCAGGATCATCCTGGAAATCGTCTGGTTCTCAAACCCCACCCCGAGACCAGTGGCGGCGCGAGAAAGGGGCATTTTGGCGCCCTTCTCCCCGCTGGCGTGGAAATCTGCGATCGCCCGGTTTCGCCCTGGCGGCTTCTCGAGGGGGCGACGGCGGTCTACACGCTGTCTTCACAGCTTGGCTTCGAGGCGATTCTTGCCGGACACCGCCCCCATGTCTTCGGGCAGCCATTCTACGCGGGCTGGGGGCTGAGCCACGATCATGCCCCTCTGCCCCGGCGCGGGCGTCAACTGCGGACCGAACAGCTTTTTGCCGCCGCGATGATTCTCGCCCCCAAATGGTATGATCCCTACCGGGACCGCCTGTGCCCGCTGGAAGATGCTCTGGATACGCTGGAGGCAGAAACCCGCGCCTGGCGCGACGACCACAAGGGATGGATTGCCGGAAACATGCGGCTTTGGAAACGTCCGACGATCCAGGCCTTTTTCGGGAGCACCCGCCCGGTGAAATTTACCCCGGACGCCGCCTCTGCCACCGCACAGGCCGCTGCCGACGGCCGTCGGGCCATGGCATGGGGGGCTGCCCCCGGCGTTGTGCGCATTGAGGACGGCTTCCTGCGGTCACGCGGGTTGGGGGCAGAGTTGACCCCGGCGCTGTCGCTGGTGGCGGATGATCTCGGGATTTACTATGACCCGTCTCGGGAAAGCCGGCTGGACCGTCTCATACACGCCGCATGTGATCTTCCCCCCGACGCCCGCGCCCGCTCGGAGCGGCTGATCGTACGGATGACAGAGGCGGGGTTGAGCAAGTATAACCTGCCGGGAGCTGCTGTCCCCCCCTTGCCCGACGGACACCGTATCCTCGTCCCCGGACAGGTGGAAGACGATGCCTCCATCCGGCTGGGCTGCCCGGCAGAGCAACGAAATATCGAGCTTCTGGCGCGCTGTCGCGCCGAAAACCCCGATGCCGTGATCCTTTACAAACCCCATCCGGATGTAGAGGCAGGGCTGCGCCCCGGCGCCATCGCAAACAGCGAAGCCCACACCCACGCAGACATGGTACTGCCCCGCACCGCGCTTTCAGAGGTGTTGCAACAGGTAGACGAGGTTTGGACGCTGACTTCGGCGCTGGGGTTCGAGGCCCTTCTGCGCCGCATACCGGTTACCTGCCTTGGCATACCGTTTTACGCAGGATGGGGACTGACACGCGACCTTGGCCCCGTACCCGCGCACCGGAAGGCCCGGCCCGATCTTGCCGCGCTTGTTCATGCGGCATTGATTGATTACCCCCGCTACCGCGACCCGGTCACGGGCCGCCCCTGCCCCGTCGAAGTCGTGGCGGAGCGTCTGGCGCTTGGGCGGCAGACGCCACGCGGAAGGACATTGCACCTGTTGGCAAAAATACAAGGTGCCTTGGCAAGCCATGCCTTCTTGTGGCGACGATAACGCATCTGGTCACGCTTTTTGCCTCCGGCGGGGATATTTGACCAAAGCAAACCCTGGCCGGATATTTACCTCAATCGCGTGTCCAGACATGCAGGATGTCCGGGCCAAGGGCGTGGACATCGACAAGGCGGAAGCGGGGAGCCTTGCACAGCGATGTAACCCCCATAGCGCCAAGGCTCGGATGGCCCTCTGCGCCAAACACCACCCCCGCCGTAAAACCGACCAGGTCATCGACCAGACCTGCGGACAAAAGCGCCGCGGCAAACACGCCGCCGCCTTCACAAAACACCCGTGTCAGTCCCGCCTGCCCAAGCGTCTGCAAAATCTCTGCCGGGTCCAGTTGCCCATCCCCACCCGTCGCGACAGGCAAGAGACGCGCCCCCCGTTCTCTCCAGAACTCACAGGCCGCACCAGGGGCTGAGGATCCATGACACAGCCAGAGCGGTGCGCTGTCCAGACTCCCGGCAAGATGTCCTTCGGCGGGCAAATCCAGCCGTCGGGCACAAATCACCCGCACCGGTTGGTGCCTGATTCCCAAACCGCGCACTGTCAGCAACGGGTCGTCTGCCCGTGCAGTACCGCCCCCTACCATCACTGCGTCGTGGCGGGCACGCAAGGCATGAACCATCTTGCGGGCCTCGGGGGCGGTAACCCACCGGCTTTCGCCCGAGGCTGTTGCAATACGTCCGTCAAACGAAGCAGCGAGCTTCAAGGTCACCGCTGGACGCCCTGCCGTCCGGCTGAGCAAAAATCCCCGATGCGCGGCCCGGGCCTCTGCCTCCAGAACGCCGGTCGTGACCGCAATCCCTGCGGCGCGCAGCATTGCGTGACCCGCATCACAGACCCGGGGGTCCGGGTCTGTCAGGGCCGTGACGACCCGCACAATACCAGCCGCAATCAGAGCCTCGGCACAGGGCGGGGTCTTGCCGTGGTGGGCGCAAGGTTCAAGGCTGATATAGGCTGTCGCGCCGCAGGCGGCCCCACCTGCCTGTTCAAGCGCCACAACCTCGGCATGGGGGCGGCCACCCGGCCCGGTCCAGCCACGGCCCAGTATGCGCCCGTCCTTGACAATCACGCAACCCACGGACGGATTGGGCCAGGTGCGCCCCTGCCCGCGCGCCCCGAGAGACAGTGCCAGCGCCATGAAGCGGGTGTCTTGCGGCTGGCTCACTTCTCGGTCTTGGGGACGGGACGCAATTCGCTGACGAACTTGTCGAAATCGCCGGCTTCCTGAAAGTTCTTGTATACGCTGGCAAAGCGCACATAGGCGACCGTATCGATCCGGGCCAGCGCCTCCATCACGATCTCACCGATCATATTGCTCGGAATGTCCGTATCCCCGGTGCTTTCCAGACGCCGCACAATGCCGGAAATCATCTGGTCCACGCGCTCCGGATCGACCGGGCGTTTCTGCATGGCGATGCGGATCGAACGTTCGAGCTTGTCACGGTCGAAGTCCTCGCGCCGCCCGTTCGACTTGATCACCACGAGGTCACGCAACTGCACCCGTTCATAGGTTGTAAAGCGTCCGCTGCAGGCCGGGCAGAACCGACGTCGCCGGATGGCGACATGATCTTCCGCCGGGCGCGAATCCTTCACCTGCGTGTCGGTATTTCCACAAAAGGGGCAGCGCATTGCTTGTTCCTCGGGCCGGCGATATGTTTATCCACAGGCACTATAGGCGAGCCTCTAGGATTTGGGTAGTAGGCAATTGCATCTCTATATCTGGTGCAGACACAAATGCCCGGCAACCTGCCGCTGATGGGCCGCATAGCGGTGTTCAAACAGGTAGATGCCTTGCCATGTTCCCAGAACCGGGCACCCCCCGGAAACCGGAATCGACAGCGAAACCGGCAAAAGGGCCGCCTTGATATGGGCCGGCATGTCGTCGGGACCTTCCAGCGTATGCCGCAGGTAAGACATTTCCGGTGCATCGGCAGGCGGCACGAGACGCGTGAGGAAGGCGTCAAGATCCCGGCGCACGTCTGGATCGGCATTTTCCTGGACAATCAGCGAGCAGGAGGTGTGGCGCACGAAAAGCGTCAGTACTCCATCGCCGTGGCCAGAGGTCCAGCGGCGGATCTCCCCGGTGAACTCGTATAGGCCGGGGCCGCGGGTGGGAATGGTAAAGACGGTTTGCATGGCTCTCACGGAAATAGGGCGCCGAAGCGCCCCATTGAAATAACACAGCGCCGGGTCAGGCGGAAATGGGCTCATTCACCCAGGCATCGCCCGCCTGGCCCCGGTAAAACCCGTTGGCAAAGGGCGCATCGATGCCTAGTTCACGCAGCCTGGCCTCCCCTTCCTCCACCGTTACACGGCCATGCAGGACATCGTCGAACATCTTCGTCACCGCGACCATGTCACAGGTATGCGGCGTAACGCGGAAATGGGTAACGCCGATGGATTTCATGTCTTCCATGTCCGCCATCAGGTCGAGATAGCGGTAACTGAGCGTCTGGATCCCGTTGATTGCAAGGAACGGTTCGTCATCCATGGTCGAGAGGGTCATCCCATCCAGATCCTCTTCGCAGACGAACTGGCAATTGTCCTTGGTCCGTTCATGGGCACGTGCATGGTAACAGCGCGCAGACAGAGCCAGGGACGCCCGGCCAAAGACCTGCACCTCCAGCCCGACGCCAAGCGTCTTTGCGCGGCTGCCGAGATTCACGATGGCAGCGCGTGGCAGTTCGGGCAAAAGGCTGAAATGAGTGGCCCCTTGCCCGGCCAGATAAGCCATGGTTTCTTCGTTGTAGACGTTCAGAAGGCCTCCAATGCGGTGCGGCTTGTTCTTGAGATAAAGCAGGGCGGCTGTGTTGTTTACCTCAAGATCGCGCCCCTCCTGCTCCGCCCACTCGCGCAGCAGGTTGCGTTCCCGTTTTATGACGACCTCCGAAAGCGAGCAGAACACCACGTTCTTACCCGCGCGCTCCAGCCGGTCCGCCACCGCGTCGAGATGCTTTTCGAAAAAGGGCGTCCGCTTGGAGCAGATGACCTCCCCCAGATAGACGGTGCCTACCGGGCTTTCGTCCGCGATACGGTTGTAGAAATCGAGTTTCATCTCAGTCGGCCAGTGGAACAGATTGGGGCCGAGCGTCAGTTCTGCAGACATGTCGTTCACCGCCATTTCTTGGTTTTCAGCGCACCTTCGGTCTGTTTCTGACCCTCTGTCAGGGCGACCAGGTCAGCCAGTTTTGGCTCTTCACCCGCCATGATCGAGTCGACCGCCTCACGGAAGGCCCCGACGACTTTTTTCACGTAAGCGCGCGAGCGTTGACGCCCCTCAATCTTGAAGGCATGGACCCCCGCCTTTACCAGGTCCGGCAACATGTTCGAGGCATTGAGGCTGATCGGTTCCTCGAAAGCGTAGTACCCCCCTTCACGACACTGGGCACGGTAGCGGCCCTTGCAGATCGTCGGGTAGCCGGCCGTTTCATCGGGCGCAAAGCGGTCGATGGTGTAGCCGCAAAGCTTGGTGGACATGTTGTCGGCCGCATCACGTTCGTACTTTACGCAGGCGGCGGGCGAACAGGCACCATCCATGTTGGTGGAGATGCCGGTGACGTAATTTGTCAGGCTGCACCGCCCTTCGACCATCAGGCCATGGTTGCCGAAGATGAAGGTCTCCACCTCACAGGGGATTTCCTCGACCAGACCCTTGATCTCGCTGACCGTCATGATTCGTGGCAGCACCACGCGTTTCACCCCGAACTCGCGCACGTAATACTCGATCGCTTCGGGCGAAGAGGCCGCCGCCTGCACGGAAAGGTGGATTCGCAGATCCGGGTAGGTACGGCAAGCATAATCGGCCACGGAAATATCCGCGACGATGATCGCGTCCACGCCGATGCGGGCACAGGTGTCCACGGCCTCTTTCCAAAGGTCGAACTTGCCCGCGGGCGGAAAGGTGTTCAGCGTTACCAGTACCTTGGTGCCCCGCTCATGCGCGTAGGCAACGGATTTTTCCATTTCCTCCGGCGTGAAATTCAGGCCGGTGAAGTTGCGGGCGTTGGTCGCGTTCTGAAAACCGCAGTATACAGCGTCCGCGCCCACGTCCACGGCGGTGCGCAGACCGGCAGGCGTGCCTGCCGGGCAGATCAGTTCTGGCTTGATCATTGGTCAGCCCCTTTCCTCTTCTGTGCGGTCTCGGCGGCACGGCGCAGGGCGTTCAGCGCCATCCGCCCCGGAGCGCCGAACATGTCGGCGACGCTTTCGGCGATGGGCTCATCCACATCGTCCAGCGCGTTGCGCAGGCAGACAACGGCTTCGGTATCGCCGGTCACAACCAGATCGCGCGAGAAGAACAGCGCGTCGCCATCCTGCTCGGCATCCATCAGCGTCAGCAGATCAAGGAACGTGCCCGAGATACAGGCGACATGCGGCAACTGGTTGTTGCGGCTCACGGCGCGAAAATCCAGCGCATCCGGATCGGGCCGCAGATACAGCATGAACGGCATGTTGACGGGATCGATCAGGAAATAGGCGTGACGGTGCGGGCCCAGACGGTCAAACATGTCGGGGTTTTCCGCGGCGATCTTCGTCACGATCCGTTTCAGGATCGGCCGAAGTACAAAAAGCGGCAGCGGCGGCGCGAAAGGAAAGGCGCGGGAGCCGCCGAACGCTCTCTGGGGGGAGGGTTGCGGTGTCATGGCAGGTTGGTACCCGGATGTGTGTAAATCCTGATTGACTTACGTCAAAACAGGTCCGGCCCGCAGGGGCACGAATTGTCACAGGGGGCGGGCCCCAACGGAATTTGATCAGTTGCGGCCCAGATCGAAGTAAAACGGCATGAGAGAGCGGCAACCCATGCGCGCATGGATAACCCGCAAGCTGAAGCCGGGGCGGCTGAGCGATTTCGAGTAGCCGCGCGGCCCCTCGGGCTCCTCCATCGACAGGACCGAGAAAAGCACCCCTTCGTTGTCGCGCGGGGCGGCAAGGTAGATACGCTCACCGGGGCCAAGGTCCAGCTCATCTTTGGCATAATCTCCTGCCGCGCACCAGTACTCGGTCGGGCCATAGCCGGGCTTGACCAGCACCCGGAACTGCCCCGCAATCCCCGTGTCACGCTGGATTCGGGCGCCGTGCCATGTCACGTAATCCCAGCGCGCGGGCTGCGGCGCGGCACAGGCAGAGAGAAGCAAAACAAGCGACAACACCCTCATGTTCCTAAAAACGGGGCACTGCCCCGCCCCCCTTCATACTGACTACTGATCCAGGAAACTGCGCAGTTTCCGCGAGCGGCTGGGATGCTTGAGTTTGCGCAGGGCCTTGGCTTCGATCTGGCGAATACGCTCGCGTGTGACGCTGAACTGCTGGCCGACTTCTTCCAGCGTATGGTCGGTGTTCATGCCAATACCGAAACGCATGCGCAGCACACGTTCCTCCCGAGGGGTGAGGCTGGCCAGAACGCGCGTCGTGGTTTCCTTCAGGTTGTCCTGAATGGCACTGTCCAGCGGCAGGATGGCGTTCTTGTCCTCGATGAAATCGCCCAGCTGGCTGTCTTCCTCATCCCCGATCGGGGTTTCAAGAGAAATCGGTTCCTTGGCGATCTTCATCACCTTTCGGACTTTCTCCAGTGGCATTTGCAGCTTGGCGGCCAACTCTTCGGGGGTGGGCTCACGACCGATCTCATGCAGCATCTGACGACCGGTGCGCACAAGCTTGTTGATCGTCTCGATCATGTGGACGGGAATGCGTATCGTACGCGCCTGATCGGCGATGGACCGGGTGATCGCCTGCCGGATCCACCACGTCGCGTAGGTACTGAACTTGTACCCCCGGCGGTATTCGAATTTGTCCACCGCCTTCATCAGGCCGATATTGCCTTCCTGAATCAGGTCGAGGAACTGCAAACCCCGGTTGGTGTATTTCTTGGCAATCGAAATCACCAGGCGCAGGTTCGCCTCAACCATTTCCTTCTTGGCCTGCCGGGCTTCCTTTTCCCCCTTCTGGACCTGCTGAACGATGCGGCGAAACTCGGAAATATCCACACCGACATACTGGCCGACCTGCGCCATCTCGGCCCGCAGAGCTTCAACCTTGTCGCCGGAACGGTCCACCAGCGCCTGCCAGCCACGGCCGGATTTCCGGCCCATCCGCTCCATCCAGCTCGGGTCAAGCTCCGAGTCGCGATAGGCTTCGATGAATTCGCGCCGATTGATGCGCGCCTGATCGGCGAGTTTGACCATGTTGCTGTCGATCGACATGATCTTGCGGTTGATACCGTAAAGCTGATCGACCAACGCCTCGATCCGGTTGTTGTGCAGGTGCAGCCCGTTTACCAGCTCCACGATCTCCGAGCGCAGTTTCTGGTAATCGGCCTCGGCGGAATCGCTGAACGCGCCGGTTTCGCCGAGAGTCGCGGACATGCGCAGGTCCTGCATTTGCGACAGCTTCGCGTAATCTTCGGCGATCTGGTCCAACGTTTCCAGGACACGCGGCTTGAGCGCCGCCTCCATCGCCGCAAGCGACATGTTGGCCTGCTCGTCGTCGTCGTCGTCGTCGTCGTTGCGAATCGGGTTCCCGTCGGCATCCAGTTCGGGCTGCTCTTCCTTCTGGCGGCGCGGACTGGCGGCTTCCACCTCCAACCCCTCGACGACAGGGGCGTCTTCATCTTCGTCCATCGCGGTCCCGAAGGTCGCGTCAAGATCGATCACGTCGCGCAGCAGGATGTCTTCGTTGAGAAGTTCGTCCCGCCAGATGGTGATGGCCTGAAAGGTCAGCGGGCTTTCACACAGCCCGGCGATCATGGTGTTGCGCCCGGCCTCGATCCGCTTGGCAATGGCAATCTCACCCTCGCGGGACAAAAGCTCCACCGACCCCATTTCGCGCAGGTACATACGCACCGGATCGTCGGTACGGTCCAGCGTTTCGGATTGGGTCTGGGCAACGGCGACCTCGCGCGACGTGGAGGCCGCCACGACGTCCTTGGATTTTTCCTCGCTGTCCTCGGCGTCGTCCTCGGCTTCGATGACGTTGATGCCCATCTCCGAAAGCATCGACATCACATCCTCGATCTGCTCCGACGAAACCTGTTCCGGCGGCAAAACCTGATTGAGCTGGTCATAGGTGATGTAGCCTCGCTCCTTGGCCTCGGCGATCATCTTCTTGACCGCGGCCTGGCTCATGTCGAGGGTGAGTTCCGGTTCCTGCTCTTCAGATTTTCGGTCGTCGGTGTCTTTTGCGGCCATTCCTTACTCCTTGCGCGGGAGGGTGATTCGGACAGGGCGGTGATCCGAATCAATAGCGCGAATCGCGCCGGTGCACACCCGTTTACCCTTAATTTTCTTACCTGAACATCTTTGTACCGTTCAGGGGCGCTGCCGCGCCTTGTCATATCGAATCTGAGCGACAAGCCGGTCGAACGCCTCACGTTCCCCGCGGTCAACCTGAGCACCGTTCGGGGCGACATCAAAATCCCCCCTGTTTTCGGTTTTCACGCGCCCGGCGGTGTTGCGCGCCTGTGCGGCCTGCCCTAACCGCCATGTCAGCCCTTCATCGGCCAGCCCCTCCATATCTTCCATCGCTTCGGCGATTTCACGCGCCGCACCGCGGTTGGCCGCCAGCTTGGCCAATTCTTCGGCCAGGCAGAGCCGCGCCTTCTCATCGTCGTCGGGATGACGGATCGGCGGAGCAATCTGCACATGGCCAGACGCAAATAGCTTTTCAAGAGGCCCTGCCCCCAGACGCGCCTCCAGCCGGCTACGCAGGACAGCGGGGTCGCTCTCCCCCAGGCAGGTCAGGAGTTCCGCCTGGAGGCGCGCATGGTAGGGCACCCGGAACTCCAGCCGTTCCAGTTCAGCCTCGAAACTCAGGATCAAGGCCGGATGGGTGATCAGCGTGGCAAGAATCACCGCTTCACGCAGGTCTTCCCCGAACTGCGCCGACGCCGCGACCAGTGCCGAGTTGCGCGTGCCGGGCCGCGGCGCGCCGGGAACGCGCCCTTTGCCGCGCGGCGTCCACTCCGGACGGAACAATGCCCGGCGCAGGCGGTTCAACTCCTCCCCGTAGTGGCGCCGGATTGCCGGATCCTTGATACGAGCCACCGCCTTGCGCAGGTCACGCTCCAGCGCGGCCTTGCGCTCCGGGCTGTCGAGGTTGCGGCCTTCGGTTTCCCGCTGCCACAGCAGGGTCACCATTGGCACCGCGGCGTCCAGCATCTTCTGCATCGCCCCCGCCCCACCCGCGCGGATCAGGTCATCGGGGTCCTGCCCCGGCGGCATCAGGGCAAAGCGCAGGGACTGGCCGGCCTCCAGCAGCGGCAGCGCCAGGTCGATCACCCGCCGCGCCGCGCCAACCCCGGCCTTGTCGCCATCCAGCGCCACGACGGGCTCGGGCGCGATGCGCCACAACAGGCGTAACTGATCCTCGGTGATCGCAGTCCCGAGCGGGGCGACCGCGCCGGTAAATCCGGCCTCCGACAGGGCGATGACATCCATGTACCCTTCGGCCACGATCAGTGGCTGGCCGCGCCCGACGGCCTCCCGCGCGGGGGCGTGATTGAAAAGGGAGCGCCCCTTGGCGAACAGGTCGGTTTCCGGAGAGTTGAGGTATTTCGCGTTGTCCGACGGGTCCATCGCCCGCCCGCCAAAGGCGATCACACGACCGCGCCCGTCACGGATGGGGAAGATAATACGGTTGCGGAACACGTCATACGGCTGGCGGCCCTTGTCCGATTCCCGCGCCAGCCCGGCAGCGAGACTCATCTCCGGCTTCGTGCCGGCATTGGTCAGGTGATCCCACAGGTTCTGCCAGCCGGGTGGGGCAAAGCCGATCTCCCACCGCTCCAGCGCCGCATCGGAAAGGCCCCGGCCCTCCAGATAGGCGCGCGCCCCGGCCCCGGCCCCGCTCCGCAGTTGCATGCGAAAGAACCGCAGAGCCATCTCCATGACCAGCATCAGTTCCGTACGCCGGTCGGCCTTTTCCCGGGCCCCCGGATCGCGCGCGGGCATCTGCATCCCCGCCTCGGCGGCGAGAATCTCCACGGCGCCCATGAAATCGACATTCTCGGTTTCGCGCACAAAGCCGATCGCATCGCCTTTCGCATGGCACCCGAAACAGTAGTAGTAGCCCTTTCGGTCGTCGACGTGGAAACTCGCGGTCTTTTCCTGATGAAACGGGCACGGGGCCCACATATCGCCCCTGGCCTGGTTGGACTTGCGCATGTCCCAAATGACCTTTCGCCCCACCACCTGCGCGATGGAGACCCGGCTGCGCAATTCTTCAAGAAACCCCGGAGGCAAACTCATGGCGGTCAATATACTATAATCCAGCCGCCATGACAGCGGAGCGTGTCACCAAGCGCACCGGACAGGGCGCCTGGCACATCTCGGGAACGGATCAAAGCCCTTTCGCGCTATACCCATCTGCAACCCGTCCGATGGCAACCAGATAGGCGGCCATCCGCAGGTCGGGCACGTCCTCACGGCTTTCCCAGATTTCACGGATTGCCTGGTAGGAGGTCCGCATCGTGTCATCCAGCCCCGAACGCACAAGTTCCAACTCATCCGCGCCACGCAGGTATCTCTCCTTGAAGTTGGGCGAAAGCGTCCATCCGATGCCGGTGTCGGCGGAAAGACGTTCCAGTTCATCCACGACAAGCTGGTGACGGGCTTCTTCCTGCCGGCGCTGCATGCGGCCGAACCGGATGTGGCTGAGGTTCTTTACCCATTCGAAATAGGATACCGTCACACCCCCTGCGTTGGCGTAAAGATCCGGGATGATGACCGTTCCCTTTTCCTGCAGGATCCGGTCGGCCCCTGCGGTCACGGGCCCGTTCGCGGCTTCTATGATCAAAGGAGCCTTGATGCGCGCGGCGTTCTCTTCGTTGATGACACCCTCCAGCGCGGCGGGAACAAGGATATCGCAGTCGTCCTCCAGCACCACGGACCCGTTGCCGACGAACTCGCCCTCCGGGCACCCCTGGACGCCGCCATGGTCAACGATCCAGTCCCGCACCGCGGGGACATTCATCCCCAGCGGATTCACCAGGGCGCCATCGCGCTCTATAATACCGGTGACACGCGCGCCGTCTTCCTGCGAAAGGAACAGCGCCGCGTGGAATCCCACGTTGCCAAGCCCCTGCACGATCACACGCTTGCCATCGAGCATCCCGGACAGGCCCGCCTTGGCGACATCTTCAGGGTGGCGGAAAAACTCCCGCAGAGCATATTGTACACCGCGACCGGTGGCCTCGACCCGCCCCGCAATACCTCCCGCGTTGATCGGTTTGCCCGTGACGCACGCGGTCGCGTTGATATCGGTTGTGTTCATGCGCAGGTACTGATCGGCAATCCACTCCATTTCACGCGGGCCGGTTCCCATATCGGGGGCAGGCACGTTCTGGGCCGGGTTGATCAGATCGCGCTTGATCAGTTCATAAGCGAAGCGACGGGTGATCATCTCCAGTTCGCTTTCCTCCCAGGCGCGCGGATCGATGCACAACCCCCCCTTGGATCCCCCGAACGGGGCTTCGACCAAAGCACATTTGTAGGTCATCAACGCCGCCAGGGCTTCCACTTCATCCTGGTTCACGGCGGTGGCATAGCGGATGCCGCCCTTGACGGGTTCGCGATGCTCGGAATGGACGGAACGGTAACCGACAAAGGTTTCCAGCTTGCCCCGCAGGCGCACCCCGAACCGAACTGTGTAGGTGGAGTTGCACACCCGGATCTTCTCGGCCAGACCCGGAGGAAGGTCCATCGCCGCAACGGCGCGGTTGAACATGAAATCTACGGATTCACGGAAACTGGATTCGCGGCGCTCAGGCATGGTGCCCTCTCTTTTTTTCTTGTGCCGGGTCAAGGTGCGGCGGTGCGTCGCACCAAGGCCAGTATAGGCGCAGCCGAAAGAGAAGGAAATACGCTGTAAAACAGTGTTTTAACGTGAATCCCGAAATCGTGCTACAACCCTGTCGCGCGCTGCGTCGCGGCATTACCGGGCTGCGGCGCGCTCCGCCAGCGCGGTCTCCAACGCCTCGGCCATGACCTTGGCCTGGACCGCCGAAGTCACGCCGCCGACCCCCACGCGCCGTCCAAGGCGCCACCAAAGCCCCGGCGCCCAGACTATACCCTGCGGTTGTTTCAGTTTCAGAACGAACCCGTTCGACGGCTTGAAGGCGAACAAGCCCCGGTCGACAGCCTCGATCTCCTCCAGTCGCGCCAGAATGCGCCCATCGCTGTCAGAAAGACCTTCCTCGGTCAGGGTAAGGGACCTCTTCGTAGCCCGATGCATCTTGACCCCGAGGACCAGAACCACAACGCCCAGTCCCAGCAGGAAAGCGCGCCAGCCCAGTGCTTCCGGCGGGCGGGCCATGGCGATGTACAAAACCACTCCGGCCAGCAGCAGCAAGACCCCCAGGCCAAAGAACCGGCGTGGGGCTGAAACGCGCAGATGGGCGATATTCCCGGGCATCTGATCCTCTTTTCCCGCAGCCATATCGCGCCCCGCCCCGCAGGTCGAGCCTTTACGCCCCGACCGCCTTGCGCACCATGTCCCAGTAAAGCATCTCGACCCGGTTCCGGCTGAGCCGCCCGGTATCGCGGTACCATGTCGTCACCCCGGTCAGCATGGCGATCACGGCCAACGTCGCCAGCTTGACGTCTTCGAGCGCAAACACCCCCTGCGCCTGCCCCGCGCACAGAATGGTCTCCAACTCGGTCTCATAGCGTTTGCGCAACCGTTCGATGACGGCGAAGTTTTCGGGCACAAGATTGCGCAGTTCCATATATGCGATGAAAACCTCGTCGGGCCGGTCGAGATGGTAGCGCACATGAAACCGGCAAAACCGCTCCAGCGCAGCCAGGGGGGGCGCCGGGCAAGATTCGGCCCGCCATGCCGCCAGCAGATCCTCAAGATGCGCGCGCATCAGATCGAATAGCAGGCTTTGTTTGTCCGGCGTATAATTATAGAGGGCGCCGGCCTGCACCCCGACCTCGGTCGCGATTTGGCGCATCGAAACCGCCGCGTAACCGTAGCGCGCAAACAGCCGTTGCGCCGCGGCGTGAACCCGCGGCCCGGTGATCTCGGAATGGGAACCCGTCTTTCGTGCCATGACTCCCTGTCTATCTGAACATTCGTTCATTTCCAAGCCGCCTTGCCGGGCCGGGCCGGGCCGGTTTATGGTCCTGCCAGCTTTCGGAAAGAACTCAATGCCGCGTCCAGACCTGACCATCATGTACCTTGTCCTGGCCACGGGCTGCGCCCCCATGACCGACTTCGCGCAACCCCGGTCGGCCACGGAAGGAACATACCCCACGCTTGCCCCGATCGACACCCTGCTGGAAGACGCCCAATCCGCCCGGCTGACCCCGGACGCTCCGGCTGAGCTGGAGGCCCGCGCGGCGGCCCTGCGTGCGCGGGCGGCACGGCTTCGGGCCACCGATTAGCGGACTGACCAGAGGCGCGCGTTGCATGACCCTGCCTGACGCGCTACAGACCCTTCAACACGGGACCTGAGACGCGGAGACCCCCATGAACACCCCCCTGCGCCTGGGCATTGCCGGGCTGGGCACCGTCGGTGCCGGAGTCGTCAAGATCATCGCCCGCCATGGCGGCCTTCTGACCCAACGCTCTGGCCGGCCGGTCGAGATCGCGGCCGTATCCGCACGCACCCGGGACAAGGACAGGGGAGTGGATCTCTCACCCTATGGATGGGAAGACGACCCCGTCGCCCTTGCCCAGCGCGACGACGTAAACGTCTTCGTGGAGTTGATGGGCGGCTCCGACGGACCGGCCAAGGCCGCGACAGAGGCCGCCATCTCGGCGGGAAAAGACGTGGTTACGGCCAACAAGGCAATGCTGGCCCTGCACGGGCAGGCGCTGGCCGAAGCGGCGGAAACCGCCGGGCGTGTCATCCGGTTCGAAGCCGCCGTGGCCGGGGGCATTCCCGTCGTCAAGGCCCTGACCGAAGGGCTGGCGGGCAATCGGGTCACCCGCGTGATGGGGGTGATGAACGGCACCTGCAACTACATCCTGACCCGCATGGAACACGCAGGGCTGCCCTATGATACCGTGTTCGACGAAGCGAACAAGCTGGGTTACCTCGAGGCGGACCCGATGCTGGACGTCGGCGGCATCGATGCGGGGCACAAGCTGGCACTTCTGGCCGCAATCGCCTTCGGCACGCAGGTGAACTTTCACGGAATGGAACTGGAGGGGATCGAACGGATCTCCATCGATGACATCCGCCACGCCGCCGACATGGGCTTTCGCATCAAGCTGCTGGGCGTGGCGCAAATGACCGGGCGCGGGCTGGAACAGCGCATGACGCCCTGCCTGGTCCCGGCCACGTCACCGCTGGGCCGGCTGGAAAATGCCACCAACATGGTCCTTCTGGAAGGGGACGCCGTCGGGCAGATCATCCTGCGCGGGGCTGGCGCGGGCGAAGGACCGACCGCCAGCGCGGTAATGTCCGATATCCTCGATATCGCCCGCGGAACCCGCGTGCCGACTTTCGGCCAGCCCGCCCGCACCCTGACAACGGCCCCCGCCGCCCGTGTTTCGACCGCCGCGCCCTATTACCTGAGGATGGAACTGGAAGACCGCCCCGGTGCGCTGGCCAAGGTCGCGATGGTCCTGGGGGACGCCGGCATTTCGATCAACCGCATGCGCCAGTATCGCCACGCGCGGACCACCGCCCCGGTCCTTGTCGTCACGCACAAGACCACGCGCGATGCGCTGGATCATGCCCGAAAGGGCTTCGCCGGAACGGGCGTCGTTGTGGGGGAGCCGGTCGCCATCCGCATCGAGGATATCTGACCTCGCCCCATCCGATCCCGTGGCGGGCCTCTCCAACCTTGCCCTGCAAGGGGTGAGGGGGTTAGGAAAGGCATACCCTTTACTCAATTCAGGATGTTTTCATGTCTTCTTCCGCCCCCACCGATTTCAACGACCGCATGCTGTCCCTTGGCCTTGCCCGCGTGTCGGAGGCCGCTGCGCTGGCCTCGGCGCAGCTGATCGGGCGGGGGGACGAAAAGGCAGCGGATCAGGCCGCCGTGAATGCGATGCGCGACCAGCTCAACAAGCTGGACATCGACGGCGTGGTGGTCATCGGCGAGGGAGAGCGGGACGAAGCCCCAATGCTGTTCATCGGCGAGGAGGTCGGCTCCGGCAAGGGTCCGGCGGTGGATATCGCCCTCGACCCGCTGGAGGGCACGACGCTCACCGCGAAGGATATGCCCAACGCGCTGACGGTCATCGCCATGGCCCCGCGCGGCACGCTGTTGCACGCCCCCGATGTCTACATGGACAAGCTGGCCATCGGGCCGGGCTACCCGGAAAACGTTGTCGCGTTGGACATGACCCCCGCGGAACGGGTGAGCGAACTGGCCAGAGCACGGGGCTGCCAGCCCCGCGACATCACGGTTTGCGTACTCGAACGTCCGCGCCACGAAGACATGATCGCTGAATTGCGTTCCACCGGAGCGGCGATCCGGCTGATCACCGATGGCGATGTTGCCGGTGTGATCCACTGCGCCGAAGCGGACGTGACCGGCATCGACATGTATATGGGCTCCGGCGGCGCCCCCGAAGGCGTTCTGGCCGCCTCCGCCCTGAAATGCATGGGCGGACAAATGTGGGGCCGCCTGCTGTTTCGCAACGATGACGAACGCGCCCGCGCCGCCAAGGCCGGAATCACGGATTTTGACCGTGTCTATTCCCGCGATGAAATGGTCACCCATGACGTCATCTTTGCCGCGACCGGCGTCACCGATGGCTCTATCGTCAAGGGCATAAAGCGAGAACCCTTCTGCCTGACCACCGAAACGATCCTCATGCGGTCGAAGACCGGTTCCCTGCGCCGGATGATCTACCGCCACCCGTTGAAGTAAGGCATGTGCGAAGCTTTTCTTGGGGTCGGAAACTCCCTGACCGGGCGACGCTGGGTCGGCCCCGGCACCGGGATCGACCGGCTGGCAGAGCATCTTGCCCAACGAACCGGCCTGCCCGCCCCGCTCTGCCGGGTTCTGGCGCGCCGCAGCGTAACGCCAGAGGAAGCCGAAGGCTTTCTCGCCCCTTCCCTGCGTGACCTTCTTCCGGACCCGATGCGGCTGCGCGACATGGAGACGGCTGCACTGCGCTTCCTTGCCGCCCTGACCGGGCGCCAGCGCATCGCCGTTTTTGCCGATTACGATGTCGATGGCGGCGCTTCGGCCGCCCTGCTGCTGACATGGCTGCGGGAGATGGGCCACGGCGCGACACTCTACATCCCTGACCGGATCGAAGAGGGCTACGGCCCCAACGTGGCCGCAATGCAGGCGCTGGCACGCGATCACGACCTGATCGTCTGCGTGGATTGCGGCACGCTCAGCCACGACCCTATCGCCGCTGCGGGCATCGACGTGATTGTCCTGGATCACCACCTGGGCGGGGAGACCCTGCCACCGGCCTGCGCCGTGGTAAATCCCAATCGCCAGGACGAGTCCGGAGACCTTGGGCATCTTTGCGCTGCGGGAGTCGTGTTCCTGCTGCTGGTGGAGGTCACGCGCCGGATGCGCGGCAACACGCACAAAACGCCGGACCTGATGGGCTATCTGGACCTCGTCGCGCTGGCAACGGTGGCGGATGTCGCGCCCCTGGTCGGGGTAAACCGGGCATTGGTCAGGCAGGGGTTGAAGATCATGGCCCGGCGTCGGCGCCCCGGCCTTGTTGCGCTGGCCGATGTCGCACGCATGACCAGCGCGCCAACGCCATATCACCTGGGCTTTCTGCTGGGGCCAAGGGTAAATGCCGGCGGGCGCATCGGACAGGCGGATATAGGGGCGCGGCTGCTGTCTACCGACGATCCGCACGAAGCAGCGGCACTTGCCGAAAGGCTCGACAAGCTCAACAGCGAGCGGCGCGAAATCGAAAACGCCGTCCGGCAGGCCGCGATGGCGCAGGCTGAAGAACACGGGCTGGAGGCGCCGCTGGTCTGGGCTGCGGGTGAAGGCTGGCATCCCGGCGTGGTCGGTATCGTCGCCGCGCGCCTGAAAGAGGCCACCAACCGTCCCGCCGTGGTCATCGGGCTGGACGGCGATGAGGGCAAGGGCTCAGGCCGATCGGTCGCTGGGGTGGATCTTGGCGCGGCTGTCCACAAGCTGGCGTCAGAGGGGCTGTTGCTGAAGGGCGGCGGCCACCGCATGGCCGCGGGTCTGAGCGTGGCCAGAAACCGTCTGGAAGAGGCAATGGCGCGTCTGTCCGAATTGCTTGCGCAGCAGGGGGCCGGCCTGTGCGGGCCGGCAGATCTGCGGCTGGACGGCGTGTTGATGCCCGGCGCGGCATCCACCGGGCTGGTAGAACAGATCGAAGCCGCCGGCCCCTATGGCGCCGGGGCCCCTGCCCCAAGATTCGCCTTCCCGGACATGGCCATCGCCCATACCCGGCGCTTGGGGGAAGCACATCTGAAACTCACCTTTTCCGACACCACCGGGCCGCGTGTGGAAAGCATTGTTTTTGGCGCCTTCGACACCCCCCTTGGCCCCGCGCTGGAGGCCCACGGCGGCGCAAGATTTCACCTTGCCGGTCGATTGGAAGTGAACGACTGGGGCGGGAAACGGCGTGTTCAACTGCGCCTGGAAGATGCTGCAAGAGCCGGGTAGAATTTCAGATTTTTTGAAATTCCCTCTTGCACGCCCCAGCGGATTTGCCTAATTACCGCCTCACCGCAGCGATGGCCCGTTCGTCTATCGGTTAGGACGCCAGGTTTTCAACCTGGAAAGAGGGGTTCGATTCCCCTACGGGCTGCCACTTCACAGAAGTTTTCGTTTAGTTCCATCACCTTAAGTGCCTCCTTTGTCTAACCTTTCAATACGGTTGGTCAATTTTGTTCTTTCTTCACCCTCAATCGAGCGAGTCCAGAAGTGGTGAGCTTGGCCCTATTCGCGGCTGCAACATAGCGGCTCGCCTCTTTCGCAGTGCCATGGGCTAGGAAAGCCATGACCTCCCACTCAGTTGCGCCATGCTCCGCCAAGCGCCGTGCTCCGGCCTTTCGCAAGCCATGCGGAGTGCAATGCGGCAGCCCCGCCTCTACACACCGATCTCGAAACCAATTCCCTAACGATTCGGGGCGGTAGGCCTGCCCATCCCCATGCCCTATCAACACCATTTGAGTGGAAGCGACGTGCGCCAGTTCTCGTGCGAGTTCCGGAAGGATCGGCAAATCAACTTCCTGTCCAGTCTTTCCGCGTCGGTATGACAATCTCCCTCCGCGGATATTTGCCCGCGTTAGGGCTGCTGCATCCTGACGCGCGGCGCCCGTGCCAAGAAACACCTCAAAGGCCAAACGGGCCTGTGTGCCACTCTCGAAATGATCTCTGAATTGCGCGATCTCGGCGTCAGTCCAGGTGTGAAAGCCGCCCTTACGTGTCTTGCGGCTATCGGCCAATTTGGCTGGGTTTTGGCCCCGAAACCCGAAGCGCTTGGCTGCCAACTCGTAAAGTTGAGCAAGGTCCTTTTTGCAACGGTTGGCGGCTTCTGGGCCACCCTTCTTGTCCATCAGTGCTTCCACATGGCGAGGCAATAGGTCCGCATACTTTGCCTCTCCTATTGCCGTTTTGATCCAGTCGAGGCGCCCTCGTTTTGTGGATTTCGTTTTGGCAGCAAGATCGGCGTAAGCTGAGGACGCTAGGTAAGTTTCGATAAGGAAGGCCACCGTACCGGGCGCGGCGCGTGCTACTGGCACCCGGGCACCCTCCACAGCAGCCTCATAGGCCGCTCTAAACTCCGCAGAGCCATAGGCCCCAGGCAGGTAGCAATCCACCCGAACGCCCTTCACAACACGCCTCAGACGGTGCCGCAGCTTGCCGTGACGGTCAGGTTGGGTTGTAACGCCCGGGAATGGATTGCGGCGTCGTGTCACTGCACTCTCGCAATCATTGCGTCGATGTCATCAGATGCAGTTTCGGTTGAGTAAAGCTCGTCAGAAGCAGCGGGAAGTTCCGCCAAAGCCGCGTCCAGTTCATTTCTCAGCCACACCGTAACACCACCGGCGATCCGTCCGGGCGGCACAACTCCCGCCCGAACGAGCTTATCAAAATGGCCCGCACTGCAACCGAAATACTGCGCGGCCATTGCCCGGCGAAGGGCAGCGGGCCAAAATGGCAATCCTCCTTTGGTTTCAGCACTGGCCATGACACATTACCCCGTCAGGCGCACACGGGCGGTTGCGTCGTTTGCGGCGGCGTCTGCAATCACAACACCTAAACGCGAGCCGGATGCGAGGGCGGTAACTTCGCCGCCCGATACCTCGACTTCATCGCCAAGCGCCAATGCTTCTGCATCGACTTTTGGAAGGTCGAACACCCCAGCCACACTAAGCGCGACATTCTCGCCGATCTCAGCGTTGCCAGATGCGATCCCGGTCAAAGCACCAACGGTAACAATCTGCCCGGACAGCACAGGACCGGGGGCGGGAATGGTGATCGTGTCACCAGGTTGCACATAATTTCTCATGGTCAGACTCCTTTGCTCGTCTGAGGATAAAAGGTTCGGCGGCGCTTTGAGGTCGCGCCACCACATGCGGCCTCTGCGGTCGCAATCTCACGGTCGAGGCGGGGTAAGTCGCCCGATCCATACCGGACCTTGCGAGCCACCCCATTACCGCTCTGCGTATCAATCTCGACAACGCCACCACCCGTTATGATTTGGTCCCGCAAAGCGCAGGTCTTTCGCTACTTTGCCGCGTCCCCGTTTCCCGCGTCGGATTCGGCATCAAGGCTTTCCTGGTAGGGGTCCACGACATGTTGCCGGATTTTGGCGTAGTCACTGCCCTTTACCTTCAGCAGCACAGCCCGGTCGATGCCCGCCATCCCCGCCAAAAGCGCGATGGTTTGACGGGCGGGGGTTGGCCCCTGTGGGAAAGATCAGAAAGCGGGCACCTAAGCGTGTTGCAAAGCGCAAGCTGAAAAAGCCCGAAGGTGAAAGTGGAAAACACCCGTCGTAGGCTTGGTAGCCGAATGGGCTGCCATTCTACATCGCAACCACATGTAACGACTCAGTATTTTACCGCCACACTTTCTCTGCTTAGGTGTTCAGTCCCGGCATCTGGTGGATCGGATCGACGATGAATCTGTCCGGCTCTGAAGTCCAGACTTTGCAGACATATTCGTATGGCGTGAGGCCGCTGAGCGTCTTCAGCCTACGAGCGAAGTTGTAGGCAGCCATGAAGTCCGCGAGGTGGGTGCGGAGCTGATCATGGCTGCCGGCGGAACGCAACGATCATCGCTTCCTCAGTCTCACTGAGAACGGTGGAACGCGGAGCTTTCGGCCCGGTCTTGCGATCTTCCACTGTCTCGCGCTTGCGCCACTTCGCGACGGTCTTCGGATTGATCCCGAGTTCCCGGCTCATCGCAATGTCAGCTTCTCGTTGCGTGGCCGTATTTGACCGGAGTTGCCAGATTGCGGGCGTCGATGTGCCCGCAGGTTTTGACCTTTGGGCCGAAGTAGAAAGCCACACAGAATGAGCGTGTTCACCAGAATTTTCGGGCGCCAAGCCCCGCGAGCGGTTCCGTCAAGCCCCGCTCTCTCCACCTTGGCTTTCGAGATGCGTCAGAGATCGCTTGACGCGAATGCAGGAGGACGGCGCGGGGCGTCCTTCGGTACTTTCGGAAACACAAACGCCGAAGTGGGCGCAAATGCCGAGATCGTGGCGCGACGTGCGGCTTATCTTGCGGTCAACAACCCTTGACCGAAACAGGAGGTTCCAATGCCGCTTGATCGCCTCTTAAGAGAAAAACCGTCTCAAGGTCGTCCAATGCGGCGCACAACCGAAACCCGCCCAGCGACTTGGGACGCCGACAACCGGACCGTAGAGGCAGTGATTGCCACTCCGACGCCAGTACGTCGCCATGACGCGCAAGGCCCGTTTATGGAAGTGCTGGACGCCTCCACGCTCGATCTGAGCGGGGCCGAAGGTTTGGCCGTGATCGACTCTCACCGCACGGATAGTGGGCGTCATGTTCTGGGGCGCGTCGAAAAGGTTTGGCGTGATGGACAGAACGTCATGGCCCGGTTGCAGATCACGGCTGCGGCTGACGCTCAGTGGGCGAGGGACAGAATTGCCGATGGCAGCCTGACGGGTGTGAGCATCGGATATACGGTGGCGGCTTGGGCCACCCGGAGAACTCAAAATGGCTTGCGCTCAAAGTCGCCTTCAAGCTGGCGGATTGCCGCGGGGTTCGTCGCAAAGGTGCTGGCGACCCCGCTTCCACAGGTTCTGGCCATGAAGATCGGTGAGTTCAGGGCGTGGCAAGATGCTGCCCGCGATGTGTGGGAAGCGACCCGGCTGAAGTTCGAATAGCGTCAGTCGTCAGACAGTGGGCGCTGGAAGGCGTTCAGCTGGTCGCGCTCCATCTCGTCGGTTGGCTCGCCATCATACGCCCCGGCGCGATAGGTCACCACCAGAAGTGCCGCGAAGCCCAGTCCGGCCCAAATCCCGCCTCCAAACATATACATAAAGATTGTCGCCGCGACGGCGGCGGCAATCATCAGGATGGCAAAGATCATCGAAAAAATTTCCATGCCCTCAATGTAGGCATTTTCGCCTGAAGTTTCAATGGAGCGACCTGCTATGACAACCAAGCGCATCGAAACCCAACTGACCATCAAGGCGGTGGACCAGTATTCCAGTATCCCGGCCACAATACCCTTGAGGCCCTGACCGCGTGGCGCAGCACCCGGGCGGGCGTGTCTGCGGTGGTGGGCCGGGTGCCGGTCACCGGATCGCGCATCTATCCGAACCACGGTGCCTTCCCGCGTCAGCGCGACATGGCGGATTTCTATGGTGGAGTCGGTGGCCCGCAATGCACAGCGGGCAAGGTGGACCTTGCCTATCCGTACCACCGGATGTTCGGTTGGGATGGCTATGTGCGCTGCATTTGTTTATTCAATATCAATCACGTAGACAACAAGTAGAATGTTATTATGCCGACGAGGGTGGCTAGACCCGGATCCCGCCGGAAACACATGGAGCCGACTGCACCCATCAATCCGCCCACGGCGGCTAGAAACTCCGATGACCCCTCTGTCTGGGCGAATGTGGGCAAGATGACCGCAACAGCCATAGCTGCCAGCAAACACGGGCCCAATCGGTCAAGCCAAGACAACCGCAGCCTCTTCTGGCCGTTCGGTCGAAGCCATAACAAAGGCACGACACGGGTAGCGTAGGTTGCAATACCGATGATTGTGATGGTGACCCAGAGTGCGGTCATCCGGTTCTCCGATCTGGGATGAGGGCAGGAAGAGCTCCCACGGGGATCGCGAACTCAGGACGCTCCAGAAAAACCATGATTGCCGAAAGTGGACTTGCCCGGGTTTTGTGGAGAGCGTTTAGCTCACTTCATGGGCCTTTCGCTCGAAGGCGATGGGGCTCTGGAATCCGAGCGATGAATGCCG
>NZ_QAAA01000003.1 GCF_003046545.1 Rhodovulum imhoffii
TGGCTGAACCACTACAACACCGAGCGCCCGCATCTCGGCTACAGAAACCAGGGCAGACGGCCCGTCCAAACCGTCATGTCATTCGTAAGCCAAAAGGTTAAGTGGACACAGCCCCGCCGCAGGCATCTACCTTGGCACCAAGACCCGTCATGCACTAAGACTGAAACCGGACCACCCGATAGGGGCAGGCCACAGGTGCTTCTCAGTTCGTTTGGTGATCTCCGGGCTGAACTTCTGAACCCAACGATACACGGTCGACCGATCAATGGTGATCCCGCGTTCTGCGAGCAGATCCACCATGTCCTGGCAGGACAGCGGGAAGCGCAGATACCACCGCACCGCGCAAAGTATGATGTCACGCGGAAAACGGTGATGCTTGAACGGTGACTGACGCGCCATGATCGACCGCAAAAAGCAGGAAGGTCGCCAAATAGCGCGGTTAATGCTACAGTCCCCACAATCATCCGACGCAGAGACCATCGCGAGAACTACCGGTGCGGTGCCGTGTCGAAGCAGGATAGTCGGCGCGCGAGGTTTAGGGTCGATACCTGCGACTGCAGCGCGACGGCAACGGACGGGTCGATATGCGGAGGCCAGACATGGCCGTTCAGCAACTGCCGTTTTGGCCAGACCGAGGCTTCGCGAAACGGCGAGGTCGTGATCCGATGGATGACATCAATCGCCTGCAGGCGACCGCGCGGATTTGCCTGCGGGCGCCTGGCACCTGACAGCAAGGCCTCGTATCCGGTACGGCTGTCAAATTGCCGGACCGAGATCGGATATTCCTCACGGGCAAAGCGGCTGCATGCGATGTAGGGACGACCCATCAGCGTCAGTTCAATGACCGAAGTGCCCGACCAGATGATCACCAGATCCGACGAAAGGACAGCATCGTGAAAATTGGCGTCATATGGGAGCACGGAGATATTGGGATCGTCTGGAAACAGGTCTGCGAATTTCTCGGAGACATAGAAGCCCATCTTCTGATCGATTTCGGCAGGGTGAGGCTTGATGACCAGTTCCAGATCGTGGCGCAGCGCGATCTCGGCGGTGTGGCGTGCCCAATCGGCGATGTCGTCATGCGCCAGACCGTGATCATGCGGGATTGACAGGTCTGGCAGAATTGTTCCGATCACCAGGATTCGCCGTCGCCCACCCGGCGGTGTTATACCCCGCGCGCGGGCGACGGCGGCGCGGGTGTCGACCTTGGTCAGATACTGGTCGAGACAGGCATTCCTGTCCCGATATCTTCGTTCGGACCGGAAGATGGTCTTCTTGCACATGTCCGGCGAGGGACGAAAACCCAGCGGTGTGTCGGGATGATCGGTCAGGTCTGTCACGCTGTGATACGAGGCGATGGCATTGCCGCCCACCGGATCAACCATGAATGCCGGGTCGAAGGTTTCAAAGCCGTTGCAGGCATGGACGATGCGGATATTCGAGCGCCTGGAATTGTTGACCAGCGTCCTCAGGGCGCTACCCAGCCCCGCCTGCAAACCGATAGCCACGAACACATATATGCGGCTGCCGTCTGCGGCCGACAGGAATTTCTCGAACGCATCATGCACGCCCTGGATCATGGCCAGATTTATTCGCATCTGTCTGTTCTCGACAGCATTCTCGAAATCTATAGAAAATCTTCGGAAATGAATTCCCAACGAATTGTGAACGCCATGAAAGTAGTTGGTTCCCTTGTAGATCAGCTTCTTCTCGTGCGGCCGCACGTCCCATTCCGGTGAGATCGCGCAGGTCGGATTGCGGCGGTTGTAGTAGAAGCCCGGCATGATGACGTCGCGCAGGGATTCCGCCCCGGATGTCAGTTGATCCGAATGCGGATAGGTGCCGGTCACCATGCTGACGACCTCTGCACCCAGGGATCTTGCCTTTTCGATCGCGGCGACCGGAAGCTGAGTCACGAAATTCAGATGATTCGGCGCAAGAATGATCGTTCGACCGTTATCTTCACTGGCATGGGAAGACCGGCAGTTGCGTACGAACCGGTGCATGTCCTTCAGAAAGGATGCCTCATGCGCCGTCCGTACAAGATTATAGAGAACCAACGGGTCAACTGCGGAAAGGTGGTTTCCGCCGGATCGCTCAATCTGATCGGGTGATCCCTGTTCGTGAAACGCCGCATAGACGGAAAGCGGTTTTCCGGCGGCAGCCAGGCTTTTCTCCGGCTCGGCGAAAGCAAGACGGAAGCGTGCCTCG
This sequence comes from Rhodovulum imhoffii, assembly GCF_003046545.1. GTDB lineage: Bacteria > Pseudomonadota > Alphaproteobacteria > Rhodobacterales > Rhodobacteraceae > Rhodovulum > Rhodovulum imhoffii. The sequence continues at coordinate 2,212 of NZ_QAAA01000003.1, forward strand.
AGATATCTCGAATAGATCGTGGCTTGGCGGCTGGCGTTTTCAGCCAGCCAGCGCTCGCCACGCTCGCGATCGCCCATGCGGATCGCCATCGCCAGATACGTGTGCGTCGATGGAATCCTGGAAATTGCCTTAAATTGTCTTTCGCCCTCTGACGTCAGCGTCGGGTCAAGAGTCGTTTCCAGCAGCCATGACAGATAGTTGGTCGCCAGGTTCAGACTTTCGTCATCCTGGTTTTCCTCTGCAGGATCAAATAGGCCCTGCAGGCTTTTGCTCTGGCGCTCTCTATCGCCGCTGGACAGCACAAACCTGAGCGCGATCGCGCGATCCGCCAATGCTTCGTTGGCCTTGCCGGGCTCATGCTGATCCAGCCACAGCCGAGCGGTGTCCTGCGCCGTCTGGCGCAATTCGGCCTGCGCGTCGAGATCGAAGAACGTCCTGCTCAGAGACGTACATCTGCGGATCATGTCGGCCAGCAAGACGGCCGGCACCTGATGGGTGCCGACCTGATGAAGGCACGCGAACCAATCCAGCAGGGCATCCGCGGCTGCCGTTTGATGCTCGCTGTTCAGAAGGGAAACACACAGCGAGGCCGATTGAAATATTTCACCAAGATGTTGCTGCTGCTCTTCGGAAAGACGTCCGGTATCAGATATCGAACATTCTCGAAATCCGGCGATATCGGCTTTCAGACATGCAAGAAAATCTTCCGCAGCGTCGAGTTTCAGATTCTCCCCCTGCCTGAAGCTTTCATAGAGGCAGATGTCGAATGCCCTGCACAGCATATTTCGGACATTCATGTCGGATGCTCGGGCGAGCGCCCCGGTCAGAAATTCCATCAGCAGATCGGCTGTCGACCTGGCGCTGCCCGACATGACAAGCGCATTGACACAGCCCGCCAGTTGCACCCTGTCGCAATCCTTGAAAGGTCGCGATCGAAGAAAGCGCTCAATCTCGGAAACCTGCTCACCTGTCAGCCGATCATTGCCTTGATGGGCTCGCAATGTGCGACCGACCGCGCGCAGCGTGCTGTGCTGTATCATCCGTTACCTGCAGTTGTTTCGTCGGCGCAAGAACCGCACCTGGGCGCACTTTAAGAACCGTCTCGTCGACAGCACCTCCTGCGGCCTGCGCGCCGCAGCGATACCCTTGGGCCATTGCCCGCACAAACCGCGAATTGTCTTGACCAGAAGGGGCCGGCTGGACAGTCGCGTGTCCGTCGTCGGAGTTTTTCGGACATTTTGGGCTGTTTCGTAACGGAGGCTCTGGTTCGGTTTCTGTTTCATTCTAGGCGGCAACGGCTTCGTGCTGCAACCGACGGTTTCGGATTGTCTGCTTCTTGATCTCCTCTCTCATCTTCAGGATTTTGGCGCCGCGGTCGAGATAGACTGAGGTGCCCCGAGTTTCCTAGACACCTTCCTGGTTCAGTTTGTGCTGTCTGATCTCATAGTCAACGGGCAACAGCATGCCGTTGTTCGTGTGCTTGCGCTTCGCCAAATAGCGCGGTTAATGCAACAGTCCCCTCCATCCTACTCAGGAGTTGGAGCCACCGGCAAACCCGGCGCGGTTCAATGATCTACGTATGAGGCCTTATCAGGATCGCCCGGAAGTCGTTGACATTCGTGCCAGTAGGGCCTGGCACGAAAAGGTCTTCCAGTGCGTTGAATGCACTCCAGGCGTCATGACCGGACAGTGCGGTCACCGGATCGATGCCGGCGGCCCGCATGCGCTCTGCGCTCTGTCCGTCTGCAAAAGCCCCGGCATTGTCTTCCGATCCATCAATTCCATCCGTGTCCGCGGCCATTGCAGATATAGCTTCAGTACCGTCGATGGCCGTGGCAAACGCCAACAGGAATTCACTGTTTCGCCCGCCCTTTCCGCTTTTGTCCCGGATCGTCACCGTCGTTTCGCCGCCGGAAAGCAAGACTGCGGGCGCAGAAAACGGACGGTTCCGGGTTGCCACCTCACGTGCCAGTGCGGCGTGAACCAAGCCAACATCACGCGCCTCACCTTCAATTGCATCCGACAGGATCACGGCAGGCACGCCCTTCCGGTTTGCTTCGCGTTGCGCCGCCTCTAGCGACAGCCGTGCCGAAGCTATCACCCGTGTTTGCGTGCGTGCAAACACGGCATCGTTTGGAGTAGGGGCACGGGCCGCCTCCTGCGCCAAATGAGCCATGATCCTGCCCGGCAACGAAATCCGATGGTTCTCGATCAGCTTGAGAGTGTCTTCAAGACTTGTTGACGAGGGCACGGTAGGTCCCGATGCGACTTCAGCGGGATCGTCCCCCGGCACGTCCGACACCACCAGCGATACGACACGCGCTGGAAAAGCCGCAACAGCCAGCCGCCCACCCTTTATCCGGCTGACATGTTTGCGGATTGCATTCATCACGCCGATTGGAGCACCGGAGCGCAAGAGCGCGGAATTGAGCACCCGTTCGTCTTCCAGGGTTAGCCCCTCGGGGGGCGCAGGAAGTAAAGAAGACCCTCCACCACAAACCAGCGCGACGACCAGATCGTCTTCGGTCAGGTTCGAAACCGCCTCAAACAACGCGGCACTGGCTTTCAGACCCGCCCTGTCCGGCACCGGGTGCGCCGCTTCCAGAACGTGGATTTTCCTGCAGGGCACCGCGTAGCCATATCGTGTGACGACACTTCCGTCGACAGGATCGCCCCAGAGGTTTTCGAATGCGGCAGCCAGTTGTGCCGCGCCTTTCCCCGCACCGACCACGATCGTCCGCCCCCTGGGCCGTTCGGGCAGATGCGCGCGCAAAGCCCTGATCGGGTCGGCCGCAGCTACGGCGGCATCAAAAAGCGAGATAAGAAAAGATTTGTCTTCGGGCGTCATCACAACTCTATATCGCAGACAAAAATGCCGTCAGCGCCACCTTCGAGGCAGGCGACGATATCGGCACCGATGGTCTGATGTTCCTCATTCGCCAGATAGGCATCGCGCGCGTCGGCGTCGCGGAAATCGAACCAGAACATGTCAAGGAAATTGCGGACCAAGGGTGTTTCAACGGATATATTGGCATGATGGTGAAAACCTCCGATGCCGTCGATCCGTGGCGTGAGGCCCTCAAGCCGTTCATAAAGGGCGTTTTTTTGGCTGACATCAATATCCTTGCGGAACCGTAGATGAACGAGGTGCCGGATCATTGATCTTCTCCATTTTCGTGAAATCGGCCGGGCGCTTTTCTTTGAACGCTGCAACACCTTCGCGCAGATCGGCGCTGGCCGCCGCTATTCGTCCTGCCAGGGATTCCAAAACGCGCTCACGCTCTTCACCTTCGGCAGCGTTGAGCAGCATTTTGGTGAGCTCCGTGGCAAGGGGGCTACGCCTGAGAACGGCGGCCGCCGTTTCCCTGGCGGCGCCAAGCGCCTCACCTTGACCCACAACCTTGTCCACCAGGCCTTCGGCAAGGGCGTTTTCGGCGGACAGGACTTCGCCAAACAATGCCATGCGCCGCACGATCTGCTGACCGAAACGGCGCACGGCACGCTGCGTTCCGGACCAGCCTGCGATAATACCCAGCCCTGTTTCCGGCTGACCGAATTTCACCTGCCCTTCGGCAATGCGGTAGTCGGCACAGGCCGCAAGCTCCAGCCCGCCACCAAGTGCATGGCCATTGATCGCGGCAATTACCGGCTGCCGAAGCCGGGCCAGACGATCAAGGCTGTCATGGCCATTGCGCACCCAATGGCGCGCGAAAGCGGTGGGCGCCTGATCGCTCCACGCCGCGATATCACCCCCCGCGCAAAAGGAATTGCCTGTGCCCGTCAGAATCAGAGCGCCGATGTCATCGCAGCGTTCGATTTCACGGCACAGATCCGCGAGTTGGTCCATCATGTCCGCGTCAAGCGCGTTGCGCTTGCTTTCCCGTTCGATCCGCAAAACGCCGATGCGGTCCTGAACAGTCAGGGAAAAATCTCTGCTCCGTGTCATGGCTTTGCCAGCTTGAGCTGCATGGCTCCTGATGCAAACAAACGTGCATCCATGGTCTTCAGACTGTCAGATACTTTCAACCCGGTTGCCGCCTGATCCAGCACATCCTTTTGCAGATCCAGCCCCGGCGCAATCTCTGTCACGACGAGTTCTCCGTCCAGCAAGCGGATCACACAGCGTTCGGTCACATAGGTGACATCCTGCCCCAGTTCCCGTGCCCGGATACCCGAGAACGACACCTGATCCACATCCTCTACAAACTTCGCAACCTTGCCTTCGGTGTCAATGACAAGACGGCCATCTTCAATCCGCATCTTTGCACCTGCATTGAAGTTGCCGGAGAAAATGATCTTTCGCGCCCGTGCTGTGATGTCCACGAACCCCCCGGCGCCGGCCGTTCGATGCGGCACACCACGCAGCCGCGAAACGTTGACCGAGCCATCCCGGCCGACTTCCAGGAAAGACAAAAGCGATGCGTCGAAGCCGCCAGCCTGAAAATACGTGAACTGATGGGGAGACGCGACATAGGCTTCAGCGTTGGCGGCGCACCCAAACTTGAAATCCAGCAACGGCACACCCCCAACTGCACCCTGTTCGATCATCCAGGTCACCGCGCCGTGCAGACCCTCTTCGACAAGAATGCGCGGCACGTTAGCAGAGATACCAAACCCGATGTTGACCGCCCAGCCGTCCCGCAATTCCTGCGCCACCCGGCGCGCAATGACCTTACCAACATTGAATTCGGCATTCCTGAAGCTGTGCAACGGGCGGATCAATTCGCCGGAAATGGCGGGGTCGTATTGCGTAGCGGTTGTCTGGAGTTGCTCGGGCGCCTCCACGACAAAATCAACGAGAATCCCCGGAACACGAACATCATGCGGGCGGATCGATCCGTTTTGCGCCACGCGTTTGACTTGCGCGATCACGAAACCGCCAGAATTTCGTGCGGCCAAAGCCATTTCCATAGCACCCAGGTATGCGCCTTCGTGCTCAAAACTCAGGTTGCCGCGTTCATCCGCTGTTGTGGCGCGGATAATGGCGACATCGGGTCGAATTGCGGGAAAGAACAGCCAGTCTTCTCCTTCGAAGTCGCGATGAGACACGAGGGGGTCGTCGCGTGCGGCGTCATTCATGGCGCAGGCTTCAAGGTCCGGGTCGACGAAGGTCTTCAAGCCGACTTTTGTCAGAACGCCCGGCCGCTTTGCCGCCCCTTCGCGCAGGATATCGAAGACGATTCCCGACGGAACGTTGTAGGCTTTCACCTGATCTGCAGCAATCATCTGCCAGATTTTCGGAGGCTTGGCCTTTGTCGGACCCGACGGATAGGACCCACCGATGATCTTCGTCAGCAACCCGGGCTTGGCGATGTGGTCGACACCTGGCGTGCCGAACATGTCGCCCGCAGCAATTGGGTGAATTGATGTCAGGTTTCGCGGGGCCCCTTCAGAGTCAAAGCGCGCACCCAAGGCCGCCAGGACTGCGTCCGGGCAACACAAGCCACTGGACGAATTAACAGCGATGATGCAATCGTCCTTGATGTGGCGAACAGCCTCCTCTGCGGTTGCGATCTTGGACATCTTCAGCTGCCTCTTGTAACTAACTGGTTATTTTTAATATGCGGCCGGGTTCCGTGTCAATCAAGACCCGTATTTCCGCTAAATGTCCGCGAAGGCTTCGGCATATCACAGGGAGAGCACTCGATGACGATATATTTCGAAAAGACCTACCAGCGCAGTTTCGGAACCTTTCCTCTGAAAGGCCAGGAACTACACGACGCCGTCCAGGCCGCCGCCGAGCTTGGCTATCGCGCTTTCGACACCGCTCAGATGTATGAAAACGAAGCCGAGACGGGCGCAGCCATCAAGGCGACAGGACTGCCCCGAGACGATCTGTGCATAACGACCAAGGTGGATATTGCCAATTTCAGCCCGGACAAATTTCTTCCCTCCGTGGAAGAGAGCCTTCGCAAGCTTCAGATTGATCGGGTTGATGTGCTTCTGCTGCACTGGCCGACACCAGGCGGCAATATCGGGCCATCCCTGGAACAATTGCAAAAAGCACATGATCAAGGGCTGACAAGACATATCGGTATTTCCAACTATACGGCGCAAATGATGCGTGATGCCAAGTCCATTGTGGATGTGCCGATTGTGACGAACCAGGTCGAATTCCATCCTCTGCTCAATCAAGACAAGCTGCTGGCAGTGGCGACGGAAACCGGTATTCCGCTGGCATCCTATTGTTCCGTCGCACGGGGCGAAGTGTTCAGGCACGCGATTTTTAGCGAAATCGGCGCCGCCTATGGCAAGAGTGCCGCACAGGTTGTCTTACGCTGGATTCTCCAGAAAGGCGTCAGCATCAACACGATGTCCACCAAGCCTGCAAACATTCGGGCCAATTTCGATGTGATGGATTTCACGCTATCCTCGGTCGATATGGCCCGAATCGAAGAGATGACAAAGACAGGATATCGCATCGTTGGGAAAGACCTTGTGCCCTACGCACCGGATTTCGACTAACAAAGAAGGGGCGGCGTCAACGCCGCCCCAGTGCTGACAGGGAGGAAAAGTATCAACGATTCTCTCGCACCAGGTCAGCGGCCTTTTCGCCGATCATGATGGTGGGGGCGTTGGTGTTCGAACCTACAAGGCTGGGCATGACCGAACTGTCGCAGATCCGCAGGCCATCGATTCCGCGCACCCGGAGTCGGGAATCCACCACCGCCATAGGGTCGTTGTCTGCGCCCATTTTGCAGGTGCATGTCGGGTGATAGGATGTGCGCCCGTATTGACGGGCATAGGCCTCGTAATCGGCTTGCGTCTTCACATTTTCATCGGGGAAGCGGATCTTGTGAACATGCTTCTTCAGCGCCGATTGTTCAAAGATCTCGCGACTTATCCTGACGCCCTCGACCGAGGTTTTCAGGTCATCGGGGTGGCCCAGGAAATTCGGGTCGACGATTGGCAGCGCCGCGGGGTCAGCGGAACGTAACCTGACCGTCCCCCGAGCTTTCGGGCGGAGAGTATAGCTGTTTAATGTGATCCCCGAAGACCCCGGCGGTACGCTTGGTACACCAGCCTCCGCCCCGGCTCCCGCAAGAAAGTGAAATTGAAGGTCGGGTATCGGGCGCGCCGGATCGGCATACCAGAACGCCCCCCCTTCGACGACATTTGATGTCACTGGCCCGCTGCCGAAGAGGTAATACTGAGCGCCCGCCCAAACCATCCAATGCAGCTTGTTGTATTTGTCGAGGCTTTGTTGGCCGGTCAGTTCCGCGACGATATCGATGCCAAAATGATCGTTCAGGTTCTCACCTACGCCTGGCAAGTCCTGCAAGACATCAACCCCATGATTGCGCAGATGCGCTGAAGGCCCCAACCCGGACAGCATCATCAACTTGGGAGTTCCTATCGCACCTGAGGTTATCAGCACTTCTGAACCGGCACGGGCGGTTTGATGCCCGGATTTGTCCGAATACTCCACACCAATGGCACGGCCCTTTTCAATCGCGACACGATGCACCAGACAGTTTGTCCTGACCGTCAGATTTGCGCGCGTCATCGCCGGGCGCAGATATCCAACCGCTGCAGAACAGCGTTTCCCGTTTTTCGTGGTGGTTTGGTAAACTCCCGCGCCCTCCTGAACGGCACCGTTGAAGTCCGGGTTGTAGGGTATCCCGCGTTGCTGGCAGGCCTGTACGAATGCGCATGTCATGCGCTGCGGTTCCGGCACGTTCGATACACCGAGTTCCCCATCGGTTCCGTGCCAGTCGCCGGCCAGAAAGGTGTTGCCCTCGGAGCGCAGGAAATACTTTCGGATTTCAGCGAAAGACCAGCCTTCACATCCCTCGTTCCGAGCCCAACGGTCATAGTCGGCCGGGTTGCCACGCGTAAAAACCTCGGCGTTAATCGAAGAACCGCCGCCGATGACCCGGGCTTGAGCATAGGGGATTTCTCTGTTGTTCGCGTGTTTCTGCGGCGCAGTCACCAGCCCCCAGGTGTGCGGGCCGGTCGTCATCTTTGCAAAGCCTACGGGCATGTGGATCAGGGGATGCCAATCCTTGCCCCCCGCTTCCAACAGAAGCACGCGACAGGTGCTGTCCTCGGTCAGTCGGTTAGCCAGAACACAACCCGAAGATCCACCTCCGACAATAATGAAATCGTATCCCTCGGCCATGATGCCCCCTTTACGCGATCCAAGGCGTGCGTTTGCCGATCTCGATATGCACGGATTTGATCTGGGTGTATTCCTCGACGCCATACATGCCCGCCTCGCGGCCCCAGCCGGATTGTCTGAACCCGCCAAGCGGCAATTCCGGTCCGCCCGAGAGCGTGGTGTTGATCCAGAACCGCCCGGCCTGCACACGCCGCGTCACCATTAGCGCCTTGTCGATGTTCTTGGTCCAGACACTGGCAGCCAGGCCATATTCGGTGTCATTGGCGATCATGATAGCCTCTTCGACAGAGTCAAAGGGCATTATTGCCAGGACTGGGCCAAAGATCTCTTCCCGGGCGATCGCCATTTCGGAGGTGACATCGCCAAACAAGGTTGGCGAGATATACTGGCCACGACCGAAGTCCATCTGTTCACCGCCACAGATCAACTTGGCGCCTTCAGCTTTCCCCTTTTCGATGTAGGACATGATCGTGCGGTTTTGCGCATCGGTGGTGATGGCCCCGATCTGTGTGGCCTCGTTCAGCGGATCGCCTACGACGACCCTGGCGAACTTGTCCTGTATCTTCTGTGCGAACGCATCCGCCACCGACCGTTCCACGACCAGCCGCGATCCGGACACGCAACATTGCCCGGTGTTGAATCCGATCCCGAAGGCCACGCCATCCGCGGCATCCTCCAGATCGGCATCGGCGAACACGATCTGCGGGTTCTTGCCGCCCAGTTCAAGCCCCAGCTTCTTGAAGTTGGTGCGCCCGGCCGCCTCGACGACCCGGCGGCCCACGGCGGTGGAGCCGGTGAACGAAAGCATGTCTACATGCGGATGTTCGATGAGCGCCTGCCCGATGGTTGATCCAGAACCGGTTACCACGTTCATGCAGCCATCGGGAAGACCGGCTTCGGTCAGGATTTGCGCCAGGATCAGGGTCGTGGCGCTGGTGACCTCGGATGGCTTGGCGACGATCGTGCAGCCAGAGGCGAGGATGTACGGCACCCGTTCGCACAGGATCAGGAAAGGAAAATTCCATGGCGTGATGATCCCCACCACGCCCACCGGTTCGCGCGTGACAAGCCCGAACATCCCATCACCCAGATTGTTGAAGCTATCCCCGTGCAGGGATCGCGCAAGGCCGGAAGCGTATTCGAACATGTCGGCACAACCTGCAACTTCGGCGCGGGCCTGGCTGATCGGCTTGCCGTTTTCCAGCGTCTCGAAATAGGCGATTTCTTCGGAACGTTCGCGGATCAGCGCCCCGGTGCGCAACAGCACGGCCGCCCGCGCCTGACCGTTGAGACCGGACCAGCGCCGGTCGTCAAAGGCCGCGCGGGCCGCATCCACCGCCATGTCCAGATCATCCGTTGTGCATTTCGGGATGCGCGTCACAGGGACATCGTGACCCGGAGAGTTCCGGCTGAATACCTCGCGCGAACCGATGGGAATACAGGCGCCGTTTACATAGAATCCGAATTCGCGGGGGCTTGCTGGAAGTGAAAGCCGATTGCTGCTTTTGTCCATTTTGGTTTCTCCTTTTGGTCTCTCCTTTGGCCGACCGGTCCTGCGCGGTATTGGCTCTCAATTCATGCTTCAGGCCGCCAACACGATTTGTGTCTTAAGGTCTTTCGGGCGATCCGCGATCGTCTCGAAGGCAGGTTGGATTTCGGCCAGCGGGTAACTCGCCCGCGTGAATGGCGCGATCCGGATACGGCCATGCACAAGCAGCGTCAGCGCGTCATGCATGTCTTGCCCCATCCCCGCGACTGACCTCTTGACGGAATTCTCCTGCAAGATCGTGTCGAGGATCGGAAGTGCCAGCGTCTCGCCGGGTCCGGTCAGGCCAAAGGCGGCCAGATGTCCACCTTTGCGCATTAACCGCAACGCCTCCCTGTACAGCGTGGGGTTGCCAACGCTTTCGATCACGACATCAGCCCCGCGCCCCCCTGTTGCGTCCACGACGGCTTGCTGCAACTGGGCAGGATCAGTCACACCAATATCGGTGCCGCAGTCGAGAGCGATCGCGATACGGTCATCTGACAGGTCCGTGACGATGATCGGCGCGGCCCCGCTGGCGCGCAGCAACTGCACATGCAGGTTTCCAACAGGACCGGCTCCGATAACGACGACCGATTGGCCAAAGGTGATGTCCGACTTGCGCGCGGCCCGCACGACGCAAGCCAGAGGCTCGGTCAGTGAAAAGACCCCGAACGGGATATCGTCAGGTGCCGGGATCACAAGTCGTGCAGGAACAGCAATGTATTCGGCAAAGGCGCCGTCCATCGTAATTCCCATCTGCCGCATATCCGGGCAATTCAGGATTTCGTTGCGGCGGCACCAGAAACATCGGCCACACCCGATATTCATGTCGACGACGGCTTTGCCACCTGACGGCAAACCTGTGACGCCGGGGCCCACTGCCGCAATTGTCCCGGTGAATTCGTAACCGGGGATCATCGGGAGACTATCCGCCGCATAATGGCCATTAAATATATGCAGATCGGCCCCGCAAACTCCTGCTTGCGCAACCTTGATTAATACCTCGTCCCGTCCGGGCTTCGGGATGGGGCGCGCCTGTATCTCGAACCGTCCAGGTTCGACAAGGACGGCGGCGCGCATCATTTCACAATCCGCATCTTGGAGCGGTCAATCGTCATTGCAATGGCGACGATCAGAATAATGCCAAAGATCATCTGCTGCTTTGTCGCATCGACATCGAGATAAACCATGGCCGACCGGATAACGACAACGATCAGTGTGCCAACAAGCGTGTTGATAACCCCTCCGACACCGCCTGTCAGAGGCGTGCCGCCAACAAGAACGGCGACGATTGCAAGGATCAGGAAGCCATTGGCCAGATTCGCATCGCCGCCCGACAGTTTGACCGAGAACATAAGCCCGGCAATAGCGGCAAAGGTGCCTGAGAGCGCAAAGGCCAGGATCTTGATCCGGTCCACTTTGAGGCCCGAGGCCACCGCAGCCAATTCACCCGCTCCGACCGCCTTAAGTGCGCGGCCGAATGTGGTGCGGGTTTGCAGGAACCAGGCAACAGCCAGCAAAAGCCCCGCAATGGCCAATTCATGGGGGACACCTGCGGTGTTTCCGAACATCCAGCCAAAACTGGCATCGCGGGCCTCGGCGTTCATTGAAAGTGCCCGCTCCCCCGACAGGAACCGGGCGCCGGACAACGCGATAAAGCCCATGGCGAGAGTTGCGACGAAAGACGGTACGAACTGGCGTGTCGTGATCCACCCCGAGATGGCTCCGATCGCGAACCCGGCGCCGATGCACAGCACCGCCACGAAGATCCCGTATTGCACCAGGTAAACCGTTGCAACGACGGTTACGAGATTGGCGACCTGCTGCATCGACAGATCGATGCCGCCAATATAAATCGCAAAAGTCATTCCCAAGGCCATGATGAAGAGCGGCACGATATCCGCGACCAGTTGAACCAGGCTTGCCGGGTTCAGAAAGGAAGGGTTGAACGCCCCGACGAGAAGTACAAGCATCGTCAAGGTGATCCAGGGAAAATACGGTTTCAGTTTTTCGACCGACATATCGAATACCTCAGATCATGTGATGAACAAGGTCATAGAGCGAAGGCTTGTCGCCTGGTGGACCGGCAAATCGTTTCTGGAATTTCCCATCCTTCAGAACGAGGATCGTATGGCTGAGGCCGATGGCTTCTTCCAGCGTGTCGGCAACCAGCACGATACCCGCGCCGTCGTCGCACATTTCCCGGATCATGTCGTAGACATCTTCCTTGGCGCCAATATCAAGGCCGCGCGTCGGATGATCGAGCAGGAAGATGTCAGACCCGCCGGACCGCCACTTGGCCAGAACCACCTTCTGCTGGTTGCCACCGGACAGGCCGCCGCAATCCTTGTAGACATCCGGCGTCTTGATCGAGAGGCGCTTGATCCACTCTTCGGCCAGAGCCTTTTCTTCGCCGATCCGCAAAACCCCTTTTGATGCATAGTTCCCCATCTGGCTCAGCGTCATGTTCTCATAGACATTCATGCCGTTGACGATGCCTTCGACTTTGCGTTCGCGCGGCACATACCCGACACCACGAGCGACCGCCTCCTGGGCGTTGGTCCGCTCAAAGGGGCGGCCCTTGATCTCGACCGTACCCGTGCCCGGCTTTTCCAACCCAAAAATCGTGCGCAGGATCGCTTCGCGCCCGGACCCTTCTGTGCCCACAAGGCACAATACCTCTCCGGGATGCAGATCGAACGAGATGTCGTTGAATTTTCCGGCAACGCCCACGCGATCGAACCGGACAAGCGCCTTGCTGCCATCATAGGGGCGTTGCTTCTGCTCGCGATAGTATTGTTTGTCGACTTCGCGCCCCACCATCTTGTGCTGGATCGCATCGATGTTTGCCGCGTCATGAGCCACGACATCGACGACTTCACCGTCCTTCATCACATAAATCCGGTCGGAAAGCTCCATCACCTCGTCCATGCGATGTGAAACGAATATGAAAGACGCCCTGCTGGTCAATTCGCGCACGAGCGAGAAGAGTAGCTCGACCTCCTCCTTGGCCAGAACCGAGGTCGGCTCATCAAGCAGGATCACCAGGTCGCCGTCGATACGTTCTTCCAGGGTCAGTACCTTGGCCAGTTCCACAAGCTGGCGCTGCGCAAAGGACAATTTCGACGTCACCGTGGAAGGGTCGATATCCAATTTCACTTTCCGCAGTTGGTGCCGGGCCGCCTCGGCCATGGCCGTCCAGTTGATCACGCCAAAACGGACGAATTGCCGTTCGAAACCGAGAAAAATGTTCTCCATCACGGTCAGGTTTGTGATCAGGGACTGCTCCTGGAAAACCATCCCGATACCGTGATCCATTGCCTGGCGCGGATTCTGGAAACGTACGGTCTTGCCGTCGACTGTCACGGTGCCGCCATCGGGCTGGTAAGCACCGTATATCACTTTCATCAGGGTGGATTTTCCTGCGCCGTTTTCTCCGATGAGCCCGACAATCTCGCCGCGTCCGATCTTGAAATCCACAGCTTTGAGCGCATGAACGCCTGGGAATTTCTTGTCGACCTTATTCAGCTGGTACATCGATCCGCCCCTATTTCACAAAGCTGATGGATTTGCGGTCGGTCGACAGGATGACGGCGAGGATCACCAGAATGCCCAGCACCCCATCCTGCACGTATCCGGGCAGTCCGATCACCACCATTCCGTTGCCAATGACAAAGACGATCAGCACGCCCACCAAGGTGTTCCAGACCCCGCCGACCCCCCCCCACAAGGCCGTCCCGCCAACAACCACCGCGGTGATGGACAGGAACATAAAGTTGTTGCCGGTTGCGGTCTCCGCGATCCCGATGCGCCCCACGGCAAGCAATGCGCCCACGGCGAAGAAAACGCCGGCAACCGTAAAGCCCAGGACGCGGACACGGTTCACGTTCAGACCCGACGCGATGGCCAGGTCCTCGCCGCCTCCGACCGCATAGAAATTGCGGCCCAGCGTGGTGCGCGTCTGAATGAACCAGGCAACCAACAGGAAAACCCCAGCGACATAGACCATCAAAGGGAATCCGAGAATTCGTTCGGTGAGAAGGGATCGGAACAACGCGTCTTCGATGCGAATTCGATCACCGCCTGTCATCACCATGGCCAGACCCGTGCCGACAAAGCCCATCGCCAGCGAGGCCATGAAAGACGGAATCCTGAGCTTGACGTGGATCAGCCCGTTGACGAAGCCAAGTACCGCTCCGACCAGCATTGCAAACGGCAAAGCAAGCCATGCCCAGCTGGCCAAGGTGCCACCCAGCCAAAGAAAACAGAACGCGAAGGCGACGGCGCAGACAGACACAGTGCCTTCCATAGACAGGTCGATCGACCCCATTATGATGACGAAGGTTACGCCGATGGCCACCATGAGTGCGGGCGAGGCGGCGATAAGGATGCGTGCAAAATTCCGTGTCGACAGAAACCGTGGCTCCATCACGGCGAAAAAGGCGCAGAGCACGATTAGAACCAGAAGCGGGGCCCATTTCACCAGCGTTTCGCGCCTGATGCTGAACCCGGTGCCTGCTTTGTCGGCTGTCAGTGTCTTGGCCAAGGTGCTTCCTCCCAAAAGCGCTTCAGCGCCACCTTCTCGGCGATGACTTGCGGAGTGGGCCGGCCGGACGCGGGGTCCGGCCGACCAGCCCTTACTTGTAGACGATGGGTCCGTTCGACGGCCCCCAGAAATCCGTCCAGTCGTAGGTCGGCACGCTATCGAGGTAGTTTGCCTTGAATTCCAGCGCGTCGTCCGGCTGCACCATGATCGTCGGACCGTAGAACTCGCGGTGCTCGTTCGGCTCTTCGGAGGGTTTGAAGGTGCCGATGGCCGCATGATACGCAAGCGCCGCGGTGATGCCGCCACCCCAATGGGGATTGGTGAACACCGTGGCGAGGATCTTGCGCTCGGCGACCAGTTGAACCGCCTGCGGGTTGCCGTCGTAGGATACGATGGGCATGCCCTCGATGCCTTCGGCGCGCAGGGCTTCGAGTACGCCATAGGCGATGGTGTCATTGGCGCAATGCACACCGGCAATTTCGTCGCCGTAACGGGTAAGGAAGGCGCTCATCACCTGATTGGCTTTCTGGGTGTCCCAGTCTGCCGGTTCAGCCGCCAGAAGTTCGACATCGGGATAGTCTTTGAGCGCATTCTTCAGGCCGTTCAGGCGCTCGATGGCCGGGTTGTTCGAGGCGATGCCACCCAAATGAACCACGCCGCCCTTGCCGCCCATGGCCTCCAGAAGGACACGCGCCGTCTGTTCCGCAGGGCCTTCATCCGACCAGCTCATGTGGCTGACATAGTTGTCCCCGAAATCCCAGGGATGAAGATCGTCGGTCTTGTTCCACAAGGTCGACACATAGGCCCCGGCTTCCGCCACGGCCCCAACGACGGGACGCGCGTTTGGTGCGTCATTCGTGTCGATGGCCAGCGCCAGGTTGCCGCCGGTCTTGGCCAGGATCGCTTTGACATCGGCCAGCGATTTCTCTGACGAGCCTTCGTTGATCAGGTGGGTTAGCGCGTCTTTGGGCATGCCCAGGCTTTCGACAAACGCCTCGCCGCCGGAAACGATCTCGTTCCAGTACGGGTTGGTGCGGTTGCGATAGGACCATGCGATGGTCGGATCGGTCAGCGCCGCACGTGCCATGCCGGGGCCCAGAACTCCCATGGCTGCGGCGCCACCAAGCCCGCAGGCAGAGGTAAACAGAAAGTTCCGTCGGTTGATTTTCTCTTTTTCGATGAAGTCCTTGATGAACGTAGACATTGGTTTCCTCCCTTATCGGCTTCAAGCTGGAACAGGACAATCAGGCCGCTACATTCGACGCCTTGGTCTCTGCGACCCGTGTCGCCAGGTCAAAAGGCACACAACGCACTAACTAGTTACTTTCTTGCGGGTCCCTCCGTCAAGCCCTATGATAAAGTTGCGTCGCGCATAAAATGCTGCTTCGGAATTGGATTTTGGTTGTCCGGGCGGAAATGGGCATCACGCATAAGAAAGTGACAAGGCTCGGTGGAGGCATGGCAGTGAAAACAACAAGGAAAATTCGCGATGCGGATGCGACGCAGGCGCGGATTCTGGCCGCAGCCAAGAAAGAATTCGCCAAAAATGGCCTGGGCGGAGCACGCGTGGATGAAATCGCTGACCGTGCGAAAGCCAACAAGCGGATGATCTACCACTACTTCGGCAACAAGGAAGATTTGTTTCGAATCGTTCTGGAAGAGGCCTATACTGATATTCGAACCGCCGAACAGGCACTGGAACTGGAGCATCTGCCTGCCCGCGATGCGCTTGAAAAGTTGATCCGGTTTACTTGGGAATATTACCTGAAGAACCCTGAATTCATCACATTGGTGAACAGCGAGAATCTCCACAAGGCGCGGCATTTGAAGAAGTCGGGCAAGATCGAGATACTGTTCAAGCGGTTCGTTGGTATGGTCGGCGCTCTTCTGGACCGGGGTGTGGAGGAGGGCGTGTTCCGCCCTGGAATAGATCCCGTACAGCTGAATATCACGATCGCGGCCATCGGGTATTATTACCTCACCAACCGCTTCACAGGATCGCTCGTATTCCAACGTGACTTGATGGCCCCCGAGGCTTTGGAGGAAAGGTTGGCCTTCAACATCGAAACCATCATGCGCATGGTCTGCGTAAACCCCTGAACGCCAGGCCCAGGACCCACTGATTTCAGGCGCGACCGCGTTCCTCACGCGCAAAAAAGCTGTGAACCGCGACCCCGGCGGAAAATCAATAGGCTCAGACCTTAAAGCCTCGCGCCTTTAACCTGAGGCATATCCGGCCGCCTTGAAGTAGTTCCAGCATTCGTGAGACGAGTAGAGATCGCAGACAACCGCTTGAGCTATCTGAGGGCTCCGCGCCCGCGCCCATTGCTCACGCCGCCGAATGATGGCACTCAAATGAAGAGCAAACTCGATTTACGAGTGGCCCTGAAAAAAGGGGCAGGTCACTATGAGGCCGTCGAGTTGCGGACGGACACTTTCAAGGACAAAGACGTCGAGTTTGGCCGGATTTATGCGATCCCAAAAGCGTTCGCGGCCCGTGCTGGCATCCTGCCCGAACAAAGCAATCGCTTCTACTTTGATGTGGCCAAGCCGTGGCGGCCTGGCCCCAGTGTGCGGGCGATCACGGTGTCGGAGCGTCTTCGCGCAGCAACCCTTTGGTTTTCAGGTCTGCCCAGAACTGATCAGGTATCGGGTGGCTGAACCACGCGATGTTTTGCTGCAACTGCTCAACCGTCCTTGTGCCGGCCATGAATGTCGGGACAGCCGGATGCGCCACCACGAATTGCAGCGCGGCGGCGGGCAGGGGAACGCCGTATTCCTTGCAGACCTCCTCGATTCTTTGGACTTTGGCCATGACGTCATCCGGGGCAGGGGCATAATTGTATTTTGCGCCCTCTTTCGCCCCCGTGGCGAGAATCCCCGAATTGAACCCGCCGCCCACGACCACGGCGGCGCCGCGGTCTTCACAAAGCGGCAGGAACTCATTCAGGGCGTCCTGTTCCAAAAGAGTGTAGCGCCCCGCAAGGAGGAAACAGTCGAAATCGCGCTGCTGCAAGGCCGCGTGACATACTTCCCATTCATTCACCCCGACGCCGATGGCCCTGACCACTCCCTGGTCGCGCAGGTCAGAAAGAGCTTTCCATGACCCGTCCATGGCCTGTTTGAAAACCTCAGGCTGCTCATCGCCGCGTGTGAAAACGTCAATATCGTGGATGAAGCAGATATCCATCCGCTCAAGGTTCAGCCGCTGGAGACTGTCCTCGACGCTGCGCATCGTGCCGTCATAGCTGTAATCGAAATGCATTGTGAAGCGACCGGCATTGGTCCAGGGGGCATAATCGATATCTTTCTTGCGCGCAGACTTGAGAATGCGGCCCACCTTTGATGAAAGTACGAAATCGTCACGGTTTTTCCAACGCAGGGAATGGCCGGTGCGCAATTCGGACAGGCCATGTCCGTACATGGGCGCCGTATCGAAGTAGCGGACACCCTGTGCCCAGGCCTCCTGAAACATCGCGTCGGACGTTTCCTCGTCGATCTCGCGAAAAATGTTGCCGATGGGGGCCGTGCCGAAGCCGAAGGGGGTCACCTTCAGATCCGCGCGCCCGAATTTCACCTTGCTGTCCGGCTGCATGCCATTCCTCCCATAAGTAACCATATGGTTAAATGGCACATATTCCGCTTAATAAATCAACCCTTATGAAAGTCTTGACCGGGGCAACATCCGAGCCTAAAAGTAACCACTCAGTTACTGCGGGAGGCCATATGTTTCTGACTGAAACCCATCGCCAGGTGCGAGAAATGACACGGCAGTTCGCCGAAGATGTCATCCGCCCTGTTGCAGAAGAACTTGATCGCGAAGAACGGTTCCCGCGCGAGATATATGACCAGATGGGTGAACTGGGCCTGTTTGGTATCGGCGTCCCTGAAGAGATGGGGGGGGCAGGCTTCGACACGGTCGCTTATGTACTTGTCATGGAAGAGCTGTCACGCGGCTATGCCAGTGTCGCAGACCAGTGTGGCCTGGTTGAGCTGCTTTCGACCCTGTTGGTGAGGCATGGTACTGGCGCACAGCGTGACCAATGGCTTATGGCCCTTATGACGGCCAGGCTCCGGGGCGCCTACTGCATTACCGAACCGGAGGCCGGCACGGACGTTTCCGGTATTAGAACCGTGGCCAAAAGGGATGGCGACGGTTGGGTGCTCAATGGCGATAAAATCTGGATTCACAACGCACCTGTGGCAGATGTCGGGTTCGTTCTTGCCCGCACGGATCCAGAAGCAGGGCATCGCGGCATGTCGATATTTGTCGTTGACCTGCACGCAGATGGCGTGTCGCGCGGCCCCAAGGAACACAAGATGGGTCAGCGCGCCAGCCAAGTCGGCGCGCTCAATTTTGACGATGTGCGTCTGCCCGCAAAAGCTCTGTTGGGGCAGGAAGGGCGCGGCTTTCACATGATGATGAGTGTCCTCGACAAGGGACGTGTAGGCATCGGCGCGCTGGCGGTGGGGATCGGGCAAGCCGGACTGGAAGCCGCTGTAGACTATGCCCGGCAGCGGAAGCAGTTCAAGAAACCGATCTCGGAATTTCAAGGCGTTCAATGGCTGTTGGCCGATATTGCCAAAGACGTAGCGGCTGCACGTCTTCTTGTTTTGAACGCGGCGCAGAAAATCGACACCGGCGCCGACGCCACGAAATACTGCTCCATGGCAAAATGTTTTGCAGGGGATATGGCCGTCGCACGTACCGCGGACGCTGTGCAGGTTTTTGGCGGATCCGGTTATATCCGGGGGTTCGAAGTCGAACGACTTTATCGCGATGCGAAAATTACCCAGATCTATGAGGGCACAAACCAGATTCAGCGCATGATCATCGCACGTGAATTGCTGGCGAAAGGCGCAACAGCATGAGCGGGCAGGTGGCGCTGATCACTGGATCGAGCCGGGGTATTGGGTTGGCCGCCGCAGTGGCTTTGGCGCGCGAAGGCTTCGCCATCGCCGTCAATGGGCCTGCGGACGATGCCGAATTGAAAGCGGCGGTGGGAACTGTACAGCGTGCAGGTGTCCGCGCGGTTGCAGCACCTTTTGACGTAACGGACCTTTCTGCTCATGATCATAAGCTTGGAGAGATAGAAGACGCCTTGGGGCCCTTGACGACACTGGTCAATAACGCGGGTGTCGGCGTGATGCAGAGAGGGGACCCCCTAAAAGTTTCCGAAGACAGTTATGATCGCTGTCTCGCGGTGAATACAAAGGCAATGTTCTTTCTGACCCAGGCCTTTGCCCGCAGGCTTTTGGCGCGCGATCGCGATGTGTCGCTGTTTCATAGCATTGTCAACGTAACATCATCCAACGCGGTTGCCGTGGCCGAACCACGTTCCGAATACTGTGTGTCAAAGGCCGCCGCTGCCATGGTTTCCAAAGCCTGGGCCGTGCGGCTGGGCCGCGAAAATATTGCCGTTTATGATGTGCAGCCGGGTCTGATTGCCACCGGAATGACGGCACCCGTGATTGCGCAGTACGAGGAGCGTGCCAAAGCGGGACTCACCTTGATGCCACGTGTCGGGCAACCCGAAGATATGGGCGGTATCATTGCCTCCCTTGCCTCCGGAAAACTCCCATACACAACCGGACAGGCGATTTCGGCGGATGCCGGGATGCTTGTCCCGCGCTTCTGAAGGACGTTTGCCATGAAAATTTCTTTGCCCGATGACACCGGCAAACTGACCGACTACACGCTTGTCGGGCAGCCACTGCCCGAGGCGCGGCTGCCAGCAAACCCCGCCCGTATCGTATATTCTGCCGCGCATGTGGTGGCCGATCCATTCACTGCCAACGATCCGTCCGGCCCAGCAACCGTGGATTGGGACGCGACGATGCGTTTTCGCCATCACCTTCACGGATTGGGCCTTGGGATTGCCGAAGCCATGGACACTGCTCAACGTGGCATGGGTCTGGATTGGGGTGGCGCGCTGGAGCTCATCCGTCGGACGCGGTCCGAACTGCCCGATGCCCTGGTCGCCAATGGGTGTGGGACCGATCATCTGGATACGCCGAAGGCGCGCAGCCTTGATGATGTCAAACGCGCCTACATGGAACAGCTTGAGGTCATTCAGGCGCTGGATGCGCGGGTCATCCTGATGGCCAGTCGGGCCATGGCCCATGTCGCGTCGCGGCCTGATGACTACATCGCACTTTACGGTGAGTTGCTGACCGCCTGCGACCATCCCGCGATCCTTCATTGGCTGGGCGACATGTTCGATCCGGCCTTGGCGGGGTATTGGGGCGGCAATAACTTCGAAAGCGCGTTGGAAACAGTCGTCGCGATCATCGACGCCAATGCCGACAAGGTCGATGGCATCAAGATCTCCCTGCTCGACAAGGACAAGGAAGTCATTTTGCGCCGCCGCCTGCCTGACGGCGTGCGCATGTATACCGGAGATGATTTCAATTACCCTGAACTGATTGAGGGGGACGATCAGGGTTTTTCCCACGCGCTTCTGGGGATTTTCGATCCACTGGCGCCAGCCGCCGCGCATGCTGTGACCCAGCTTGGGCAGGGGGATGCCGTTGGGTTCCGCGCCACGCTCGATCCGACGGTGCCCCTGGCGCGGCTGATTTTCCGGGCTCCGACACAATATTACAAGACAGGTGTGGTCTTTCTGGCGTGGCTGAACGGTTTCCAGGACCACTTCGTCATGTTGAACGGGGCGCAGGCGATGCGCCCGCTGCCGTATTTCACCGAAGTGTTCCGCCTCGCCGATGGGTGTGGACTGCTGCGCGATCCTGAACTTGCAATCACGCGGATGAAACGGTTGCTGGCCATGTATTGCGCCACCTGATGCGAGATTTTTCACAGGATCATTCGCCACTTGCTTTGAACACAGCGACGTTGGGACACAACATCGATGGGTATGGGGCAGGCTGGTCGCCGGAACAGGTGATCGACGCCTGTGCCGCGCGTGGCTATGGCGGTATTGTGTTTTGGTGTCGGGAGATCGGGACGCGCGCTTTCGAAATTGGCGAGCGGGTGCGTGCCGCCGGCCTGCATGTTGCGGGCCTTTGCCGTACGCCATACCTTATCGGCCGTGAGGCCGGCAGCGACGATGAGATCAAGGCCTCCATCGATATGGCTTCCGCGCTCGGCGCACCGGTTCTGACGATCGTGACCGGTGGGACAGAGCCGGGCACTTTGGGTTTGGAGGAAAGCCGAAAGCGGTTGACGGACCGTGTCGCACGCCATGCGGAACATGCAGCACAAAACAAGGTGAAACTGGCCCTGGAGCCGCTCAACCCGATGTTCGGCGGAAACCGGACATGCCTGTTCACGGTGCGGGACGCATTGGGGATATGCTCCGAAGTAAACGTGCCGAATCTCGGAATAGCTGTCGATGTCTACCACGTCTGGTGGGACCGGACCTTGCCCGAAACTCTGAAGGATGCGACAGGCCGTTTATTCGGCTATCACCTCTGTGATTGGCTGGAAAACACGTCTCATATGTTGCTCGACCGTGGAATGATGGGCGATGGCGTGGCCGACTTGAAAGCAATCCGTCGCGCCGTTGAAGGTGCCGGATATGACGGCTTATGCGAGGTCGAAATCTTTTCGGCAGACACCTGGTGGAAGCGTTCTCCCGATCAGGTCCTCGACATAATCGTGGAGCGTTTTCAGACAGTTTGCTGAACGAAACCGCAAATATAATGAAGAAGCATCGCTGTGAAGGCGCTCGTTCCGGTCAAAGACGTCGAGGACGAACGCTACATAAACCATCCCTTGCCGGGACTGTTGCATTAATCACGGGTTTTTGGGAATTTACAGTTTTCGAGGTTGAGCATGCCACGTAAATCGCCATTCAAGCATCATCGATTTCCGCGCAAATCATTCTCTGCGCCGTGCGATGGTATCTGCGTTACCCGCTATCGTACCAAGACGTAGTAGACCTCCTGGAAGAGCGCGGCGTCATGATCGACACTCGCCCGGCGCAAGTGTTTCTCGGTTCGCTTCGTCAATTCGGGGCTGAACTTCTGAACCCAGCGATAGATGGTCGACCGGTCAACGATGACATCGCGCTCTGCCAGAAGATCGACCGCATCCTGATAGGATAGTGGGTAACGCAGGTACCACCGCACGGGATGATCTCGCGCGGAAATCGATGATGCTTGAATGGTGAAGGGCGCGGCATGTAGAATCTCAAAGAGCCAAACCTGGCCGCGCATGCCGAATAATGCAACAGTCCCGTTTCAATCGTGTTGCGCCATTGCTGGCGGTGCTTCGGGTTCTTGAATCCCTCGCCCGATTTGCGCAACAAGGCCCCTCCTGACCCTAAATCAATAAATCCCTGAACCAAATGAATCCCGGTATGTACACGTAGAACTTAATAATTGACACAACGTCTCTTTCGCCCGATAAATCTCAAATGTGCATAAGTTTATCGCAAAGAATTTTTCGCCGGAGGGCCGCATCGGGATTGCGGCAAGGCTTTTTTCCGGGGTTTTCTTTGGGCGATAGCGTCAGGCCGCAAACCCCCCCGGTTTCCGCGGGTTTCAGGAATTCATCTATCCGGTTTACCAAGTTGCGAGGGTCTTAAAGATGCCGAACGGTTCTGTTTCCCATTCCTCACAGGGCATTGTTGTTTTGCGGGGCGGGCGCATGACGAAATGGAAAGGGCAGGTGGCCAGCCTGTCGCCTTGTCTGGCGCAATTGGCCGCGACGGTTTCGGTTTCGGCGCTGATCGGGGCAATCCCTCCGGGGGCGCTTGCCGGCAGTTGTGCGGAAACAGGCGCGGGGACCGGGGTCTGGACGTGCAGCGGCGCGGTCGCGGGGACCGACACGACTCAATCCCCCTCCAATTCTCCCACCACGGGCGTGCTGGATGTCAGTACGGTGGCCGGGTTTGGAATTACCACCACAACAGGTCACGCAATAGCCCTGGTGAATACCCATGCCAGCGGATCCATCGCTTTTGTGGACAATTATTCATCGGACATCACCGGCGCGACCGACGGCATATATGCACGTAACTACGGCACCGGCGCGGTCAGCGTCACCGCGACCGGCACCGTGACCGGCGACTCGCATGGGATTTATGCCCTCAACTCCTCCTCCGGCACGGACCTGACGGTCACGGCGGCGGACGCGACCGGCACTACAAGAGACGGCATCGTTGCACGCAACAACGGCACCGGCGCGACCGGCGTCACCGCGACCGGCACCGTGACCGGCGAGCGGTTTGGGATTTTTGCCAGAAACTCTGGCACGGACCTGACGGTCACGGCGGCGGACGTGACCGGCACCACAATCGAGGGCATATATGCACGCAACTCCGGCTCTGGCGCGGTCAGCGTCACCGCGACCGGCACCGTGTCCGGCGGGCGGGATGGGTTTCGGGTCATCAACACTTCCTCCGGCACGGATCTGACGGTCACGGCGGCGGACGTGACCGGCACCACAGGCACCGGCATCTTTGCACGCAACTACGGCACCGGCGCGACCGGCGTCACCGCGACCGGCGCCGTGACCGGCGAAGTGAATGGGATTGTGGCCACAAACTCCTCCTCCGGCACGGATCTGACGGTCACGGCGGTCGATGTAACCGGCACCACAAGCAGCGGCATCCGTGCATATAACCGCGGCACCGGCGCGCTCAGCGTCACCGCGACCGGCACCGTGACCGGCGAAGTGAATGGGATTTATGCCAGAAGCTCTTCCTATGGCACGGACCTGACGGTCACGGCGGCCGATGCGACCGGCACCACAAGCAGCGGCATCTTCGCGCGTAACGATGGCTCCGGCGCGACCGGCGTCACCGCGACCGGCACCGTGACCGGCTGGTGGTTTGGGATTTCTGCCGGAAACTTTGGCACGGACCTGACGGTCACGGCGGCGGACGTGACCGGCACCAGATTGAGCGGTATCTCCGCACTTAACTACGGCACCGGCGCGCTCAGCGTCACCGCGACCGGCACCGTGACCGGCGGCACGGATGGGATTTTTGCCGCCAACTATCTCTTTGGCACGGATCTGACGGTCACGGCGGCCGATGTGACCGGCACCGCAAGAGACGGCATCTATGCGCGTAACGATGGCACCGGCGCGCTCAGCGTTACCGCGACCGGGACCGCGACAGGCGAAGTGAATGGGATTTATGTCAAAAACTCTTCCTCTGGCACGGACCTGACGGTCACGGCGGCGGATGCGATTGGCACCACATATGACGGCATCGCCGCAGGGAACTACGGCACCGGCGCGCTCAGCGTTACCGCGACCGGCACCGTGTCCGGCGGGCGGAGTGGGATTTTGGCCAGAAACTCCTCCTCCGGCACGGATCTGACGGTCACGGCGGTGGATGCGACCGGCACCACAAGCAACGGCATTAGTGTAAACAACTCCGGCACCGGCGCGGTCAGCGTCACCGCGACCGGGACCGCGACCGGCAAAACCAATGGGATTGTGGCCATAAACTCTTCCTATGGCACGGATCTGACGGTCACGGCGGCGGATGCGACCGGCACCACATATGACGGCATCGCCGCAGGGAACTACGGCACCGGCGCGCTCAGCGTTACCGCGACCGGCGCCGTGTCCGGCGGGCGGAATGGGATTTTGGCCACAAACTCCTCCTCCGGCACGGACCTGACGGTCACGGCGGTGGATGCGACCGGCACCACAGGCGACGGCATCAATGCATATCTCTACGGCACCGGCGCGCTCAGCGTCACCGCGACCGGCACCGTGACCGGCGAAAGAAATGGGATTTGGGCCAGAAACTCCTCCTCTGGCACGGACCTGACGGTCACGGCGGCGGATGCGACCGGCACCACATATGACGGCATCGCCGCAGGGAACGACGGCACCGGCGCGCTCAGCGTTACCGCGACCGGCACCGTGTCCGGCGGGCGGAGTGGGATTTTGGCCAGAAACTCCTCCTCCGGCACGGATCTGACGGTCACGGCGGTGGATGCGACCGGCACCACAAGCGACGGCATCGCCGCAGGGAACGACGGCTCTGGCGCGCTCAGCGTTACCGCGACCGGCGCCGTGTCCGGCGGGCGGAATGGGATTTTGGCCAGAAACTCCTCCTCCGGCACGGATCTGACGGTCACGGCGGTGGATGCGACCGGTACCACAAGCAACGGCATCAGTGCATATAACGACGGCACCGGCGCGCTCAGCGTCACCGCGACCGGCACCGTGACCGGCGAAGTGAATGGGATTGTGGCCACAAACTCTTCCTATGGCACGGATCTGA
Source organism: Rhodovulum imhoffii (assembly GCF_003046545.1). GTDB lineage: Bacteria > Pseudomonadota > Alphaproteobacteria > Rhodobacterales > Rhodobacteraceae > Rhodovulum > Rhodovulum imhoffii. The sequence goes on from NZ_QAAA01000003.1 coordinate 27,618, forward strand.
CGGTCACGGCGGCGGATGCGACCGGCACCACATATGACGGCATCGCCGCAGGGAACGACGGCTCTGGCGCGCTCAGCGTTACCGCGACCGGCGCCGTGTCCGGCGGGCGGAATGGGATTTTGGCCAGAAACTCCTCCTCCGGCACGGATCTGACGGTCACGGCGGTGGATGCGACCGGTACCACAATAAGCGGCATCAGTGCATATAACGACGGCACCGGCGCGCTCAGCGTCACCGCGACCGGCACCGTGACCGGCGAAGTGAATGGGATTGTGGCCACAAACTCTTCCTATGGCACGGATTTGACGGTCACGGCGGCGGATGCGACCGGCACCACATATGACGGCATCGCCGCAGGGAACTCCGGCACCGGCGCGCTCAGCGTTACCGCGACCGGCACCGTGTCCGGCGGGCGGTATGGGATTTTGGCCAATAACTACTCCTCCGGCACGGATCTGACGGTCACGGCGGTGGATGCGACCGGCACCACAGGAGACGGCATCGCCGCAGGGAACGACGGCTCTGGCGCGCTCAGCGTTACCGCGACCGGCGCCGTGTCCGGCGGGCGGAATGGGATTTTGGCCACAAACTCCTCCTCCGGCACGGATCTGACGGTCACGGCGGCGGATGCGACCGGCACCACATATGACGGCATCGCCGCACGGAACGACGGCACCGGCGCGCTCAGCGTCACCGCGACCGGCGCCGTGACCGGCGGCGGGCGGTATGGGATTGTGGCCCTCAACGCCTCCTCCGGCACGGATTTGACGGTCACGGCGGCGGATGTCAGTGGCGTCAGCCGCGGGATTTATGCCTCCAACGCCGGTGCGGGGTCGACGGCAATCACGGTGAGCGGGGTCGTCACCGCGACAACCGGCGATGGTATTGCAATCGACGCCCAGGCCGGGTCAACGGTCGATGTGACGCTGAACGGCGGCGCGGATGTAAGCGGCGGCAACGGCGTTGCCATCGTCGAAGGGGCTGCCGATACCACGCTCACCATGAATGCGGGTTCGGCAGTGACCGGAGAGGTGTTGCTGGGCGATGGCAGCGACCGGTTCGTCTTCAGGGGCGGGGACCTTTCGGGCCTGACCCTGCTCGACGGGGGGGACGATACATCCTCCGCCGATGGCTTCATCGACGTGATCACCATTAACGCCCCGGTCGATCTGTCGGCCGGCGCGTTCGATCTTTCCGTCTTCACCAACTGGGAACTGCTGGAGGTCGACGGCGTCGACCTCACGGTGGGGAGCGACGATTACACCGTGGGGGACGGAACGCCGGGCACCGGTTTTTCGCTTCTCAACGGGGCCAACGTCACGGCCGGCGCCGCCTCTTCGTTTACCGGGTTCTTCAACGTCGGGACCGGCAGTACCTTCAACGCCTCCGCGGGCGGGATTTCCCTGAATGGCGCGGTGACCAATGCCGGAACCATCACCTTGCAGGACGGGGCCCCGGGCGATGTGCTGACGATAAACGGCAATTTCACCGGCTCGGGCGGCACGCTGAGTTTCGATACCGTCCTGGGAGACGATACCAGCGCCAGCGACATGATCGTGGTCAACGGCGATTTCAGCGGGACTTCGAACATCGCGGTCGCCAATATCGGCGGCGGCGGCGATGTGACGTCTCTGGGGATCAAGCTGGTGGATGTCGGCGGGACGCTGGGCGGCACGCAGACGCTGCTGGGCGATTACACCACCACGGATGGGCGTCCTGCGGTCATTGCCGGAGCCTACGCCTATACTCTGGCGGAATCCGGCGGCAATCTGGTTCTGCTTTCAGAAGAGATCCCGGTTCCGCCGCCGCCGCCGCCCCCGCCGCCGGAGCCGCCCGTTGTGCCGCCGGAGCCGCCCGTTGTGCCGCCGGAGCCGCCCAGCAAGCCGCTCTATCAGCCGGCCGCCCCGGTCTATGAGCTCTATCTGAACAATCTTTACGCGCTTGCGCGTCTGCCGAGTTATCGCACACGGCTGGGCGCCATACGCAGCAGCCAGAACTATTCCAGCCTGATGAACCAGAACAGCAATGTGCCCGGTCCGGTGGAAGAGAGCCCGTTCTGGCTGCGCCTCAGCGGGAGCCATATCGACCACGCGCTCGATGACAGTACCACAGGGGCCAAAGGCGATATCGACCGGTTCATGATCGAAGCCGGGTTTGATACGCAACTGTCGGAGATGGAAACGGGCAAGCTTTATGGCGGTGTCATCCTGTCCTATGGTCAGGCTTCCACGGATGTCCGGTCGCGCTTTGGCAATGGCGATATCGACACGGATGCCGTGGGCATCGGTCTGACCGCGACCTATGCGGGCTACGACGGCTTTTATGCCGACGCGCAGTTGCGCTACAGCTGGTTCAGCACGGATCTGAAGTCCAGCAGGTTGGGGAAGCTTAAAAACAGCCGCGATGGCAACGGGATTTCCGCCTCGCTTGAACTGGGTCAAAGAATCGGCCTGGAAGATGGCCTGATCCTGACCCCACAGGCACAGCTGATGTATACCGATGTGGATTTCGACACATTCACCGGTCCGGGCGGTGCCCGGGTTTCCGCGGGGGACGGCGACAAGATGGAGCTGCGGGTGGGTCTGACCGCCGAACAGCAGATCGGCGACACCCCGGGCGACGTTGTCTACGGGCTCATGAACGTCTACTACAATTTCGACGACAGCACGGAGGTCAGGGTGTCGGGCGTTTCACTGTCCAACTCGACCGAAGATCTGAGTTTCGAGGTCGGCTTTGGCGTGGACGCAAAGGTCGGCACCAATGCGCATGTCTTCGGCGAGGTTGCAGGCAGCACAAGCTTTGACAGCGACACCAGCGTGCGCGGGAATATCGGCGTCCGGTGGAGCTTCTGAACCGGTGTGAGAAAGCAGCCCGGGGCGAAAGCCCCGGGTTTGCTGCAGGACATGACATATGCCTGTTTCCGTGACCTGTTATCCGCGGGTCGTCTTGTGAGTTGGAAGCTGCCCATGACCAAGGATTTCATCCGCACTCTGTTGCATGGGACGATACTGGCGTGGGGCGTGGCGATTGTGCCCGCGGCCGTCCAGGTGGCACGGGCAGAAACGCCGAACGCCACTCCGGAAGCCAGCGCCCGTGTCTTCGGCACCTGGACGGTCAGGTGCCGCGCCCAGACGGCCGGTGCGGCCCCGGATGGCAGCGGGGAAGCCCCCGGCCAGGTCTGTGAAATGGGACAGACGCTCAGCGACGAAAAAACAGGCCGGCGGATTCTGGCATTGTCCGTGCAGGAACAGGATGAAGGGCTTGTTCTGGTGATCCTGGGGCCTTTTGGTCTGGATCTGAACCAACAGGCGCAGATGCTTACGGAAAACGGGGTGTTCCTGAATGCAAAATTCCGGACCTGTGTGCCTGCCGGATGTATCCTGCGCGCGGATCTGACCCCAGAGGCGCAGAAGATCATGTCGCAAAACGAGACGCTTACAATCGGCCTCCCGCGCCTGGACGAGGCAGAGCCGTTGCGGGTCACCTTTGCCAACGCGGGGTTCGCCGCGGCCCTGTCGGACCTGACATCAGAATAAATACGAAATGAAAACAGGCAAAAACATGGCGCTTGAGGACGAGATCGGGAAACCCGCTTCCGCAGCAAAGAAACCGGAAAAGACAACGGAAAAGACAACGGAAAAGACAACGGAAAAGACAACGGAAAAGACAACGGAAAAGACAACGGACTACGCCTTCTCTGCCGGCCTGCCTGCATGGATTGCAAAGCAACAGGCCAGTATCGTGTTCAGTTCCTACCAGTCAGGGATCCTTTACAGTCTGGGGCTGAACCCGAATGGCGGCGTGCATCTGCATCAGGCCAGCATCCCGCGCCCGATGGGGATCAGCTACCATGGTCGGGGCAAGATGACAGTCATTTCCCAGTCATCCATCCTGCGCTTTGAAAACGTCTTGCGCTCCGATCAGCGCGTGAACGGCACGTTTGACGCCTGTTTCGTGGCGCGCAGGGTGTTGGTGACCGGCGCCCTGGATGCGCATGATGTCGGAGTTGACAAGGACGATGAGGTTGTCTTCGTCAACACGCGCTTCAACTGCCTGGCCACACCTTCGGTCAGGCACAGCTTTCGTCCGGTCTGGCGCCCCGGTTTCATCAGCGGATTGGTTGACGAGGACCGTTGCCATCTCAACGGTTTGGCCATGCGCAATGGGGCGCCGGCTTATGCGACGGCGCTGTCGCGGTCGGATACGATCGACGGCTGGCGCGAACGACGCCGCGACGGCGGGGTCGTGATCGATGTGGCCAGCGGCGCGGTTGTCTGCGAGGGGTTGTCGATGCCCCATTCGCCGCGCTGGCATGACGGTGAGTTGTGGCTGCTGAATTCCGGCACGGGCGAGGTCGGCGTGGTGGCCGATCTGGAGAGCGGCAAGGGCCGGTTCGAGCCACGCTTTTTCTGCCCCGGATTTCTGCGCGGCCTTGTCCTTCACAATGGTTATGCCATCGTGGGCTTGTCCAAGCCCCGCTATAAACGGTTCGAGGGCCTGGAACTGGATGACCGGCTGAAAAAGACCGACAGCGATCCGTGGTGCGGCATACAGATCCTTGATCTGAAAAAGAAGAATTGCTCGAATTGGTTCAATATCGATGGCGAGGTCGCCGAGCTTTACGATACCGAACTGGTGCCCGGCTTTGTTACCCCCATGGTCATCCCCCTGGGCGCACCGGAACTCGAAAACTTTCTGACAATAGAGCAGGATTGAAAATTCCGCCGCCTTCCCCACCCAGGACATCCGCCCAAGCCAGGCGAAATTCCCAAAAACAATGACAGGCCAGGCACGCCGCACGCGCCGGAAGCGCGGCAGACCCGCGCACGCTCTCACGACTGGCCCATGATCCGGAGAACATCGTCATCTGTGACGCCCCCTGGAACCGGCCATTGTTTGAACCAGGAAAGGAAGGCGGACGGGAGATGGCCCGGAAACGGTATTCGGGCAAGGACGCCCTGAAGCTTCTGCGTGAGATCGAGATGACACTTTCGAAGGACCGGCAAGTACTTCACCTGCCGCAGCTTCGTGACAATCCCGTCCGGCTTGTGCGGCTTGGCAGCCATTCCGGGTCCCCGTTTTCCTGACCATGACGACGGGCCACTTCACTGGGGGAGGCTCAGTTGACCGGGATCGCCGCGGCCTGTGTTTCATCGTGGCGGCAGGACTGGGACAGTAATCGGCAGGTGCGGCCCCATCCCCTTTTCGCTTTTGGTTCCCGCTTTCCAGAACGGATGCGGCCGGGCAGGGGGGCGTCAGGTTGGTATTTTCAACGGGGATACCAGAAGCATCGTAGACCCCCATCCCATGACAGTCGGGGTTTGGCGGGTCTCTGCCGCCCCGGTCAGGAGGCGGCAGGAAATCCGGGGGGCCTGGACCGTCCGGCTTCCTTTTCCAGAAGACCTTCCAGCAGAGCCAGACGTTCCTCGGTGAAATTGCCGGCGCGCAGGCCGAGATCCCTGATGGCGCGCACGAAGAACTGTCGGAAATCCTTGCGCTCCTCGCACCTGGCAAGCAGCTTCACCCCTTGCGGCGGATGCACCAGTGCCAGCGGAAGGACTGTGCGCGTGGTTTTGTTTCCGGACAGGTCGGTATAGCCGAACGCCACCGGCTGGCAGGCCCGGATGGCCGCGTGCAGTGTGGCCAGGTCCGCCGCCGCGGCCTCGGGAACGTATTCCGGCTGGTATTGTGCCGGGCGCACGTCCAGCATCTGGTAGATGCGGGCGAGGAGCGCGCCCTCGGGGTCGGACTCAGACAGCCGTTCGATCGCGGCATTCGCGGCGGCTGCGGTGACCGGATCGCCACGATAGCCCGCAAGAGCCAGGCCGCGCAGGGCCGCATCGCGCAGATCGGGGTTCAGGACCGGTACCGGGTCTTGCATGGCGCTGGCCGCAGTGCCGTTCCCGAAGCCGATCGCGGCAGCAGCACCGGCAAACCGGGTGCCGAGAGCGCGGCGTGTCAGGGTCAGGGGTCGGGAACGACCGGGGCGCATGATGATTCCTCCTTGGGGCGAAAGGGACGTTAAATCGCATGTCGTGAGTATTCCGGTCAAGTTTTTTGCAGGCAAGCGTGCCATCGAACGGTGGCCTGTTTCATTTTTGCCATGGGCAGCCACGCCGCTCACAAAACCCCAGGATCAGGCCAAGGCCCGCGCGCCGACCCCACTGGTATATCCGTTTTCCGCCCCATCCGGATCGTGGATTCGCAGGTCCAGAGCGCTTTGCAAAGCCGCCGAAAGCAATTTCAACGGGGCAGACATGGCTCCACGGTCGAAGCCGAGGCCGGCATACGCCCCTATCGAGGGCCAAAAGACAGCCAGACCATGCCGGCAGGCGAAGCCGGTGATGAAATCCCCGCGGCGGTCAAACGGTTCTGTCCGCGAACCCAGAACTCAACTTCCGAACTTTGGCTTCTGGCCCTAGACGCATGTAAAGCTGATCCGAAAGCTGACCGCCTCCGCCACGTGGGGGCGCCGGACAGAGGTGGCCTCGTCAAGGTCCGCGATCGTGCGTGCCACACGCAGCACCCGGTGATAGCCGCGTGCCGACAGGCCGAAACGCTCCGCCACCTGTGCCAGCAAGGTCCGCCCTTCGGCATCGGGGGTGGCGATCTCTTCCAGCAGGCGGCCCTCCGCCCCGGCATTCACGCGGGGTTCGGCCCCGGCAAACCGGGTGGCTTGCACCGCCCGCGCCGCCGCGACCCTTTCGGCCACGGTAGCAGAGCATTCCCCGTCCGCCGGCAGGTCGAGATCGGCATAATCGACCGGGGGAACCTCGACCCGCAGGTCGAAGCGATCCATCAGGGGGCCGGAAATGCGGCCGAGATAGTCCTGCCCGCAGCCCGGTGCGCGGGAACAGGCGCGTGCCGGATCCGCAAGGTGACCGCAGCGGCAGGGATTGGCCGCCGCCAGCAGCAGAACCCGGCTTGGGTAACGTATATGAGCGTTTGCACGGGCAACACAGACCTCCCCCGTCTCCAGCGGCTGGCGCAGGGTTTCCAGAACCGCGCGCGGGAATTCGGGCAGTTCGTCCATGAACAGAACGCCGTTATGTGCCAGCGAAATCTCCCCCGGCTTTGCCCCGCGTCCGCCACCGGCCATCGCGGCAACCGAGGCCGTGTGATGCGGGGCACGAAACGGGCGGTTGCGGGAGATGCCGCCTTCATCCAGCAGTCCCGCGACGGAGTGGATTATCGAGGTTTCCAGCGCCTCCGCCGCTGAAAGCGGGGGCAACACCCCCGGCATCCGTGCGGCAAGCATGGATTTTCCCGCCCCCGGAGCGCCGACCATCAGCATATGGTGCCCCCCCGCCGCGGCGATTTCCAGCGCGCGCCTGGCCCGGTCCTGTCCTTTTACATCGGACAGGTCCTTGGGCGCGGGCGGGGGGGAAACCTCCCCCGGTTCGGCCACGGGCAGGGGGGCATGGCCGGTGAAGTGCCGCACGACCTCGGCCAGCCCCGGTGCCGCCAATACCTGTGTGGCCCCGACCCACGCAGCCTCGGCCCCGCAGGCGCGGGGGCAGATCAGGGCGCGCCCGGCTTCTGCGGCAGCCAGCGCGGCGGGCAGTGCACCGACCACTGCCACCAGTGATCCGTCCAGCGACAATTCCCCCAGCGAGACGGTTGCCGCGATGTCTTCGGGCGAGACGACATTCAGCGCCCCCAAAAGCGCCAGCGCGATCGGCAGGTCGAAATGCGACCCTTCCTTGGGCAGGTCGGCAGGCGACAGGTTCACCGTGATTCGCCTGGATGGCAGCGCCATATCCATCGCCGCCAAGGCGGCACGCAGCCGTTCACGGGCCTCGCTGACAGCCTTGTCGGGCAGGCCGACAATGGTGAAGGCAGGCAGGCCGGGGGAAATGGCGCATTGCACCTCTACCAGCCTTGCCTCGGCCCCTTCAAAGGCCACCGTGTAGGCGCGCGCAACCATTCCGACCCCTCGACTTTCAGGGGATTGTGGCCGGCCTTTATTTACAAAAAGTAAATTCCTTCAAAGCTGTGCAAATTTGAACAGCACAAGTTCGAAATGCTATGCTTACCAATGTGACACACATGTGATCCGATCCTTGTAGTGCGACGTAATACCCTGCGACGAACCGTAACAGTTAATGGATCGAATCAGCCGGAGGGCGTAATGGCGACCACAGGTTTCGACTCTGCCAATCTTTCCCGTCATGCCATGCAGGCCGAACTGCTGGATGCGGAAACCGAATTCAGGCTTGCCTGCGCCTGGCGCGATGAGCGCGACGAGGCCGCGCTGCACCGCCTGATCACAGCCTACATGCGGCTGGCCATTTCGATGGCGGCAAAGTTCAAACGCTATGGCGCGCCGATGAACGATCTCATCCAGGAGGCAAGCCTGGGTCTGATGAAGGCCGCTGACAAGTTCGACCCGGACCGTGGGGTGCGCTTTTCGACCTATGCGGTGTGGTGGATCAAGGCCAGCATCCAGGATTACGTGATGCGGAACTGGTCTGTGGTGCGTACCGGGTCCACCTCCAGCCAGAAGTCTCTGTTTTTCAACATGCGCCGGGTGCAGGCCCGGCTGGAGCGTGAAGCCTCCGCCCGTGGCGAGATACTCGACCGTCACCAGCTGCGCGAGATGATCGCGCAGGAAGTCGGTGTTCCGCTTCAGGATGTGGAGATGATGGAGGGCCGCCTGGCGGGCAGCGACTTTTCGCTCAACGCAACCCAGTCCGCCGAGGATGAGGGGCGCGAGTGGATCGACACCATCCAGGACGAGTCCCGACAGGCCGCGGCGCTGGTCGAGGATCGCCACGACCGTACCAGGCTGCGCGGTTGGCTGGTTCAGGCGATGGCGGATCTCAATGAGCGCGAACGCTTCATCGTGCGCGAGCGTAAATTGCGTGACACACCGCGCACGCTGGAAAGTCTCGGGGGGGAGCTTGGCCTGTCGAAGGAGCGGGTCCGCCAGCTTGAGGCGGCCGCTTTCGGCAAGATGCGCAAGACCCTTGAAACCGAATCGGCGGAGGTGCATCACTTCCTCGCATGAGGAAACTGATGAAAACCGCCGCCTGTGCGGTGCTGGCCGCATTCCCCGCCGGGGCGGAACAAATCGCGCCGGGGGCCATCGCCAGCCTGCCCCGGGCCGATGTCGTCGTTCTGGGGGAGGTGCACGACAACCCCCATCACCATGTAAATCAGGCCCGTGCGGTGGCGGCGTTGCGCCCCGTCGCCCTTGTCTTCGAGATGCTGACACCCGATCAGGCCGCCCGTGTCACCGACGATCTGCGCGGCGATGCGGTCGCGCTTGGCAAAGCTTTGGGCTGGGCCGGGTCCGGATGGCCCGATTTCGACATGTATCACCCCATCTTTGCCGCGGCACCGCAGGCGGCCGTTTATGGTGCCGCCCTTCCCCGAGACACCGTCCGCCGCGCGGTGACCGAGGGCGCGGCCACCGTTTTCGGTCCGGAGGCGGAGGCCTGGGGTCTTGCCGCTCCCCTGCCCGCCGCGCAAAAGGCCGCCCGCGAGGCCAACCAGATGGAGGCGCATTGCAACGCCTTGCCCGAAACCCTTTTGTCCGGTTTGGTTGAGGCCCAGCGCCTGCGCGATGCCGTGCTGGCTCGCACCACGGCACAGGCGGTGGCGGAAACGGGCGGGCCGGTGGCGGTCATTACCGGCAATGGCCACGCCCGGCTGGATTGGGGCGTTCCGGCGGCGCTGGCGCTTGGGGCACCGGCGGTTACCGTGCTGTCCGTCGCCCAGTTCGAGGCGGTGCCCGAAGGTGCGCAACCTTTCGACCTGTGGCTGGTCACCGCCCCTGCCGAGCGGGAAGACCCCTGTGCCGCCTTCGCCAAGTAAGCTTGTGCCATGCCTGTCCGCCGCCTAGACAGAAAGGAAGGTTTCAAAGGGGATTCCATGCTGGCAGGCAAACGTATTCTTCTGATCGTCGCAGGAGGCATCGCCGCGTACAAGTCGCTGGATCTCATCCGCCGCCTGCGTGAGGCAGGCGCACGGGTGAGCCCGGTTCTGACCCGTGCCGGGGCGCAGTTCGTCACGCCGCTGTCCGTTTCGGCCCTGGCGGGGGAGAAGGTTTATACCGACCTTTTCGATCTCACCTCCGAGGCAGAGATGGGTCACATCCAGCTTTCGCGCGTGGCGGACCTGATCGTGGCCGCTCCTGCCACGGCCGATCTGATGGCAAAGATGGCCTCCGGGCAGGCGGACGACCTGGCTTCCACCGTGCTTCTGGCGACGGATACGCCGGTGCTTCTGGCCCCGGCGATGAACGTGCGGATGTGGCAGCATCCGGCGACCCGGCGCAACCTTGCGACCCTTCAGGCCGACGGGGTGCGCCTTGTTGGCCCCAATACCGGCGACATGGCCTGTGGGGAGCATGGACCCGGCCGCATGGCCGAAGTGCCGCAGCTTCTGGATGCCATTCGCGACGCGCTGGCCGATGGCCCGCTGGCAGGCAGGCGCATTATCGTCACCTCCGGCCCGACCCATGAATCCATTGACCCGGTGCGTTACATCGCCAACCGGTCTTCCGGCGCGCAGGGGGCGGCGCTGGCTGGGGCATTGGCGGGGCTGGGGGCGGAGGTGGTGTTCGTCACCGGACCGGCGCAGGTGCCGCCGCCGCCCGGCGTGAAGGTGGTGCCCGTGGAAACCGCGTCGGAAATGCTAAGGGCTGTTCAGGCCGCGTTGCCTGCCGATGCGGCGGTCTTTGCTGCCGCTGTGGCGGACTGGCGTGTTTCCAATGCCTCCGGACAGAAGATGAAAAAAAATGCCGGGGGTCTGCCGGTTCTGGAATTCGCCGAGAACCCGGACATCCTTGCCACCATTTCCCGGATGGCGTCCGGGCGTCCGTCCCTGGTTGTCGGGTTCGCGGCCGAAACCCATGACGTGGAACGCCATGCGACCGAGAAGCTTGCCCGCAAGGGGTGCGACTGGATCGTGGCGAATGATGTCTCGCCGGGGACCGGCATCATGGGCGGGGCGGAAAATCAGGTGACTCTGATCACCGCCGAAGGGGGGGAGGCCTGGCCGCGCATGACCAAGGAGCAAACCGCCAGGCAATTGGCCGCGCGCATCGCCGGAGCACTGGCATGACCCCGGTTCTGCACGTTGTGTGGGAAGAGTGGGCGGATCGTTCCCTGCCCTTGCCGGCCTATGAAACCGAAGGTGCGGCCGGGGCGGATATTCGCGCCAACCTGCCAGCCGAACTTCGTGCCGTGGGGCTGGTCCTTGCTTCGATGGAACGCCGGATCGTGCCCACCGGATTGCGGCTGGAAATCCCGCCGGGGTTTGAGGTGCAGATCCGGCCCCGCTCGGGCCTGGCGCTGAAACACGGGCTGAGCCTGCCCAACACCCCAGGGACCATCGACAGCGATTACCGTGGCCCGCTGGGCGTACTTCTGATCAACTTCGGGGCAGAGAGCTACACCGTTCGGCATGGAGACCGCATCGCCCAGATGATCGTTGCGCCGGTGGTCCAGGCACATTTCGAGGTGGCCCAGGGGCTCAGCCGATCCGCCCGCGGCGCGGGCGGGTTCGGCTCCACGGGGCGTGACTGATGGCGGTTCTGGCGCTTGCGCTGGGTCTGTGGGTTTTGGGCGCGGTTCTGAAAGTTGCGCCGCGCACCCGGTGGGTGGCAATTGTCGCAGTATATGTGGGGGTGCTGGTGATACAGGTGTCGATGCCGGTCGCCCACCCGTTGCGCGTGGCCATCGGCGGAACACCGCGGGGATGGGCGGCCCTGGGCGTGATCGTGGGGTTTTTGGCCCTTTACCGTGCGGGGGTGCGCGTATTGCACCGCCGGGCTGAGGCCCGGAACCCCGCTCCTGTCCCCGAGGGGCCGTTTACTGCGGATGAACTCGACCGTTACGCCCGTCATATCGTCCTGCGCGAGATTGGAGGTCCGGGGCAAAAACGGCTGAAGGCTGCCCGTGTTCTGGTTGTCGGGGCTGGGGGGCTTGGATCGCCTGTCCTGCTTTATCTTGGTGCGGCCGGTGTGGGAACCCTGGGAGTGGTGGATGATGACGTGGTGTCGGGGTCCAACCTCCAGCGGCAGGTGGTTCACACCGACGCGCGGCGGGACGAGGCCAAGGTGATTTCGGCGCAGGCAGCGGTAACGGCGCTGAATCCCCATGTGACGGTTCAGCCCCACAATTGCCGCCTGACCCGGCGGAATGTCCGTGACCTGCTTGCCGGTTATGACCTGATCCTTGATGGCAGCGACAATGCGCAGACCCGCTACCTGATCAATGAGGTCGCGGTGGCGTTGGGGACGCCGCTGATTTCGGGTGCCGTCAGCCAGTGGGAGGGGCAAATCAGCCTGTTCGACCCGGTACGCGGGGGGGCGTGCTATGCCTGCGTTTTTCCCGAAGCCGTGGCACCGGGGCTGGCGCCATCCTGTGCGGAGGGCGGCGTGGTGGGGCCATTGCCCGGCGTGATTGGTACGATGATGGCGCTGGAAGCCGTCAAGTTCCTGACAGGTGCGGGGGAAGATTTGCGCGGCAGGATGCTGATCTACGATGGTTCAGGTGCGATTTGGCGTGAAATCCGGACCCGCCCGACACCAAACTGCCTGGTTTGCGGAGGTCTCAGCGGCAGAGAAACTCCGCCTGCTGGGTGATGCTCCGCCCCTTGCCGCCCTGCGCGCCGACCGCGTCGCGCCACTGAGATCCGTCATTCCAGATGCGGAACTTTTTGCCGTTCGTGCAAATGACCTGATAGGCCGTACTGCCGCCCGACTTTCCGTCCTCCGATATGCTGCTGACACCGCCTGCGTGGACCGGGGCACCGATTGTGAGAAGCAAAAGGAAAACCGCAATTGAACCCGCAAATATACGCATCTATCGACTCTGAAATTCTGGCCTTGGTAATTGGCGTGTTGCAGCGGTGACGCGAGAATAGATCCTGAAAAGCGCCAATGCTCAAATACGGCGTAACGCGCTGCAACACAAGGTGTCTATGCCGGGAACTCGGCGAACGATCAATCCTGGGGTTGGATCGATCTGCAAACTTGGCGCGAGCCGCACAAAAAGAACCCGCAATGCAAAGTCAAGTTTTGTCGCCAGATGCAAAGTTTCGAGGGGAAACTCCGTGGAAGCTTTTGAATTTTCTTGAGAAACTCGAAAGATTCCCGTAGCCGCATTTTTTTCCGGCTTCGGTGACACTGACCCCGGAGGAAATCAGGTGGGCGGCATGCTCCATCCTTTTTTCTGACAGGAGGGCGGAAAATCCTTTGCCGTAAATCTGGTCCGTCTTGCGTTGAAAGGCGCGCCGACTCATTGCACAGGCTGCCGCAGCCTGGTCGATTCCAAAATCCGGATCGGACAGGCCCGCCTGCAGCGCCAGGGCCAGCGTCTCGGCAAAGCTCAGATCACGGGGTGCGGTCGTCACCCCCTTTGCGGTCGGAGTGTCGTTGCCAAGGGTGTTGATCTGGCGGTTGACATGGTTGCGCAACGTTGTTCCGGCGCGCAGGCGGATCTGAACCCGGTCGCGCAGGTCGTCAACCTCGAATGGCTTGGTAATGTAGTCGTCCGCCCAGGCCAGCCGCCCGCTGCGCCGGGCGTCAGCATTGCCCAGCGCGGTCAGGAAGACGATCTGGATATGGGCCGTTTCGGCATGTTCCTTGACCTCGTGGGCAAAGTCGAACCCTGACCCGTCCGGCAGCATCACGTCACACAGGATCAGGTCGAAGGCGCGGGTGGCCACAGCACGGCGCGCGGCGGCGAGGGAAGCCACTGCATGCGGCGCTGCGATATCGTTCAGCAGCGTGGCAAGGTAATTGCGCATTTCGCCGTCATCCTCGACAATCAGGACCGGGGGCAGGCCGGTTTCTGGGGGGGGCGTATCCGTTGGGCCGGGCAAGGCCTGTCCATGCACCGGAAAGCGGGCGATGATCTCGTTTCTTTCCCGGTCGATCGACAAGGATCCGCCGGATTTCGCCAGCACCGCACCGATGATCTCTGCCCCCTTGCTGGCAGGGCGGGTGTTGGCGCTTTGCGCGAACAGGCCCATCTGGGCCGCCACGTCTTCGGGAATTTCCAGCCCGTCGTTCTGGACCCGGATTTCAAGCTTTGCATCGCGCAGGGCGCAGTTCAGCCTGATGTGGCCGCCCGCGGGCGTGTTTTGTACCGCGTTCGACAACAGGTTATGCAAAAGCGTTTCGCAGGCGGCGCTGTCGATGGTGATTGCGCCGATATTTTCCAGGACACAGGCCAGATGCACGCCTTTTTCATGGGCGACGTCCTGGTAAAGTTGCAGCACCGGGTCGATGAAGGCTTCGAAATCGACACTGGCATGGCCGCTTCTCAGCCCGCCCTTTTCCTGCGCGACATTGGCCATTTCCTCAGTCAGTTGTACCAGCCGCGCCGTGGCCCGGCCGACGAGATCTATCAACCTGTGTTCCTCGGGCGGAAGGTTGGGGCTGCGCAATACCGTTTCCAGCGGGGCGCGCATCAGCGACAGGGGGGTCCGGATTTCATGCGCTGTGCGGGCATAGAACTGGGCGCGTTCCTGCGCGGAACGGGTAAGTTCCGCGTTGATTTCAACCAGATCGCGGGTTTTCTGCTCTACCTTGCGGCGCAGTTCGGCATTGCGCGTGCGCATTCGTATCATCCGCAGGGACGACAGTGCAAACAGGGCCATTGCGGCGATGAAGGCGTAATAGATGTAGGCGTACCAGCGCCGGAAAACATTCGGAGCCACGGTGAAGCTGTAGGATTGCACCGGGGTGCGGGCTCCGGCGGCGCTTTCGCCTTGATACTTGATCTCATACCGGCCCGGGCCCAGCCGTGGGCGATGGAGTACGTGGTGCACGCCGGTCGCACGCGACCAGGTGGAATCGAGCGGTTCCAGTTTCCACAGCAGAGCGTTTCTCTGGGGGCGTTCGAAATGATGAACGCCAAAGGTGAATTCCACATCTGCGGGGGCACTCGCAAGGGCCGTGCCCTCACCGCTTTCGGTTCCGTCTGCGGGGCGTGCCCTGAAGGAAACGATGGGCGGCCGGATGTTGGTGCCGACCGTAGCCGGATCGAAGACGGAAAGCCCCTTTACCCCGCCCACGGCGAGACGCCCGTCGTGCAGAACCGCATGGGCGTTGAAGTTGAATTCGCTGCTCTGCAAGCCATCGCTTGCATGATACACGTTCAGGCTGTCATCCGTGAGGTCCAGCCGCACCAGTCCGCCGTTGGTGGTGATCCAGACCACGGTATCGGTTTCGGGCAACAGCCCGTAAAGCGTTTCGTTCGGCAGGCCGTGTTCGCGCAGCAGGAAGCGGGCGGTCCTGGAGACCGGGTCGAGGATCGACAGGCCGCCGCCCGTTGCCACCAGCACCTGACCGTCGGGCAGGCGGAGGACGTCGCGCACATCGGGGTCGGGCAGAAGATGGGGTGCGGTATAGCTTTCCAGTTCCCCTGTCTGGGGGTCGCGCCGGCTCAGGCCGCCGCTTGTTCCGATCCACAATGCGCCGTCCGGGGCCTCGTAGAGGCCGCGGATGCGATCATGGGGCAGAGAGCCCGGCCCGGCCCGCGTGCCGAGGTTTTCGAGGACGTTCAGGTTTTCATCGAGATGCAGCAACCCCGACTCTGTTCCGGCCCAGAGGGTACCGTCATGGTCGGCCTCCAGCAGCCGGATCACGCGGCTTTCGAACAGGTTTCGCCCGCCGGGGCCGCGCGGCTCATCGATGGTCCCGGTCGCGGGGTCGTAGCTCAGCAGCCCATGCCCGCGCAAGGAGATCAGCAACCGTCCATTCCAGGGCAGCAAGGCGCGCACATCTCTGGCCTTTGAGCCGAGCGGGACCGCCTCAAAGCGATGTTCGTCGGGCAAGAAGCGGGAAAGACCACCCTTCGTTCCGATCCAGACCACCCCATCGCCGGTCTGCGCGACCGCCCAGACAGCCCCTGAAAGCGGCCCCGCCGCCGGATCGGCCGGATCTTCGAAATAGCTCAGGAATGCGTCGGGCAGGAGCGAGACGTTTGCCGCGCCCTGATCGTAGGTTCCGATCCACATCCGCCCGGTGCGTGCGGCATAAAGCGCGATGACGCTGTCGCTGGGCAAGCGATACGGCTGGGCAATCGAGGCCCGATGGTTTTCCAGCCGGCGTGACACCGGATCGTAGGTGAACAGCCCGTGCGCCCATGTGCCGAACCACAACCGCCCGTCATCGCCCTCGGCAATCGCGCCGACATCCGTGTCGGGCAGAACAACGGGACGGCTGATGGCGCGTGTGACCGGATCCATGAAGTTCAACCCGGCATCTTCGGTGCCGATCCAGATGCCGCCGTTGCTGTCCTCGAACAGGGTGTTGACCTTTCGGCCAGGTAACCCTCCCTGTTCGGGGGTGAACCACTCCGCCCTGCCCGCATCGATGGCCAGCCGCAGCAGCCCCTGCCGGGCCGTGCCCAGAAGAACCGCGCCGCGCCGGTCGATCAGTACGGCCCGGACGGACAGCGCGCCACCGCCGGAGTCCGGCAGGGTGGCGCTGCTTACGGTGAAGGAACTGCCCTCGGGCAAGAACATTGCGACCCCGCGCTCGGTGCCCGCCCATATGCGGCCGGCGCTGTCTTCGGCAAAGTCATAGACGTCATCGCTGGGCAGGGCACTGTTGGCCGTTTGGAACCCGGCAAGAACCTGCCCGGCAGTGTCGAATACCGTTACGCCACCGCCCATCGTGCCAACCCACATCCGGTTGCGGCTGTCCCTGAAGACGCTGCTGAGATAGTTGCTTTGCAGCCCGTTGTCGTTTCCGAACTGCCGGTGGATATAGGTGAATCCCGCCCCGTCATAAATGCTCAGCCCGTCGCCGGTCGCGAACCAGATGCGTCCGTCGCGGGCCTGTGCGATGCCCGATACAGTGCTTTGCGACAGGCCGTCTTCAATCGAAATCCTGTGCACGGTCTTGGGAACATCCGCCATCGCGGGCGAAAAGGTCACCAGCAGTCCGAAAAGAAAACCCACACAGGCAAGGGACTTCGGCATACCGGTCCTTTCCGTAAAGTCAGGTTGCGGTCAGGCACATTCTGCACAGTTTCCCTGTCCAACCAATACGCAAATGCCGACGGGCCTTGGTGTTTCCGAAGCCGGAACATACATGCAAAAGAGCGGGGCGGATCTGAAAGGAAGACATCATGAAATCTCGGGCCTTTGCCATTCTGGGCCTTGTCGCGGTTGCGCTCGTCGCGGGCTGGATCTGGGTCCAGAGCACGAGTGGGCGGTTGCCGCCGGGATTTGCCCAGTCCAATGGCCGGATCGAGGCTGAACGGATCGACATTTCCACCCGTTTCGGCGGGCGGCTGGCGGAAATCACCGTGGCCGAAGGGGACCGAGTCGCCGCCGGACAGGTGGTGGCACGGCTCGACTCCACCCAGTTGCAGGCCCAGTTGCGCGAGGCCGGGGCCGGTGTGCGTGCCGCCGAACAGGGGCTGGCGGAGGCCCGCGCGGTCCTGGCCGAGCGTGAAAGCGGCCTGACCTTTGCCCGGCAGGAGCTTTTTCGCGCCGAATCCTTGCAGAAGCGTGGGCATACCCCCGCAGAAACCGTGGATCTGCGCCGCACGCAACTGACTGCGGCAGAGGCGGCAGTGGCTTCGGCAAAGGCCGGTGTGGCGACCGCCAGGGCGCGGATCGAGGCGGCGCAGGCCACCGTGGACCGCCTGGACGCGGATCTGGACGAATATGCCCTGACCGCGCCGCGGGCGGGGCGGGTGCAGTACCGGCTGGCCGAGCCGGGTGAGGTTCTGTCCCCCGGTGCGCGGGTGGTCACGTTACTGGACCTGACCGATGTTTCGATGACCATCTACCTGCCCACCGCTGCCGCCGGGCGTCTGGCCTACGGGGCACAGGCGCGCATCGTCTTCGATGCCGCGCCGCATTTCGTGGTGCCCGCAACCGTCAGCTTCGTGGCGGGGGAGGCCCAGTTCACTCCGAAATACGTGGAAACCGCAGAAGAGCGGGAAAACCTGATGTTCCGCGTCAAGCTGACCCTGCCGCCGGAGGTGTTGCGCGCCCATCAGGATATCGTGAAAACCGGTGTGCCGGGGGTGGCCACCGTGCAGGTGGACCCTGCAGCGCAGTGGCCCGGGGATCTGGCCGTCAGGCTGCCCGATGCCAGATGAGGCCGGTCTTCGCCTGCGGAGGGTCAGCCACCGCTACGGCCCCATTCAGGCGCTGGAGGATGTCTCGCTGACCCTGCCCGCAGGGCAGATGGTGGGTTTGATCGGGCCCGATGGCGTAGGCAAGTCCACGCTTCTGGGGCTGATTGCCGGGGTGCGCAAAATTCAGCATGGGTATGTCGCGGTGCTCGGGGGGGATATGGCAGACCCGGCCCACCGTGCCACCGCCTATCCGCGTATCGCCTATATGCCGCAGGGTTTGGGGCGGAACCTCTACCCGACGCTTTCAGTGCGGGAGAATGTCGATTTTTTTGGTCGACTGTTCGGGCAGGGCGCCCGCGAACGGGCCGGACGTATCGCCGAACTTCTGGACAGCACCGGGCTTGGTCCCTTCGCGGAGCGCCCTGCGGGGAAGCTTTCGGGGGGAATGAAGCAGAAACTTTCGTTGTGCTGTGCGCTGATCCATGATCCGGATCTGCTGATCCTCGACGAACCGACCACCGGAGTGGACCCGCTTTCGCGCCGGCAATTCTGGGAACTGATCGCCCGCATCCGCACCCGCCGTCCCGGCATGACGGTGATCACCGCGACCGCCTACATGTCCGAGGCGGAGGGGTTCGATCATCTTGTCGCCATGGATGCGGGGCGGGTCCTGGCCACCGGCACCCCGGGAGAGCTGAAATCCCGTACCGGTTGCGCGACGCTGGAAGACGCCTTCGTTGCTCTGCTGCCCCGGGAAAAGCGTGCCGGACACCGCAAGGTGGTGCTGCCGCCGCGGGATCGCACCGACCGCGCGATCGCCATCGAGGCGGATGGCCTGACCATGCGTTTTGGCGATTTTACCGCGGTCGATCATGTCAGCTTCCGTATCGAGAGAGGGGAGATTTTCGGGTTTCTCGGGTCCAATGGCTGCGGCAAGACCACAACGATGAAAATGCTGACCGGCCTGTTGACCCCCAGCGAAGGCCACGCGCACCTGTTCGGGCAGGAGGTGGACACCGCTGACCTGACCATTCGCGGGCGGGTGGGGTACATGTCGCAGTCGTTTTCGCTCTATTCCGAACTGTCTGTCCGGCAAAACCTGTCCCTGCATGCGCAATTGTTCCAGCTGTCGCCCGCTCGCCAGAGGGCGCGGGTCGCGGAACTGCTGGAGCGGTTCGACCTGGCGGACGTGGCGTCGGCCCGCCCCGAGAGCCTGCCCCTGGGCCTGCGCCAGCGGTTGCAACTGGCCGTCGCGGTGCTGCATGAGCCAGAGATGCTGATCCTGGACGAACCTACCAGCGGCGTTGACCCGGTAGCGCGCGATGCGTTCTGGGAATTGCTGATCGCCTTGTCGCGACAGGACGGTGTGACGATTTTCATCTCCACTCATTTCATGAATGAGGCCGCGCGGTGCGACCGTATCTCGTTCATGCATGCAGGCAGGGTTCTGGCGGTCGGGACACCACAAGAGTTGTGTGACATGCGTGGCGCCGGGACGCTGGAAGATGCCTTTATCGCCTATCTCGAAGACGCGGGCGGACAGGAGGACACCGGTACCCCCTCCCCCCCGCAAGGGGTGGTTCCCGGTGCGTCCGGCTGGCTGTCGCCCAGGCGGATCTGGGCCTTCGCCCGCCGGGAGGCGGTGGAACTTTTGCGTGATCGCATCCGCCTGGCCTTCGCGCTGCTGGGCCCGATGGTGCTGATGCTGGCGGTCGGGTTCGGCATTTCCTTCGATGTGAAGAACCTGACCTATGCCGCGCTGGATCAGGACCAAAGCGCCGAAAGCCGCGCTTTTCTGCGCCAGTTGTCCAGTTCCACCTATTTCGCGGAGAAGCCGCCCATGGAAAACCTTGCCGCGATCGACCGCCGCCTGCGCGCGGGCGACATTACCCTGGCGGTGGTGATTGCGCCGGGCTTCGGGCATGACCTGTTGAGCGGAGAGCGCCCCGAGGTGGCCGCGTGGCTGGACGGGTCCAACACCGTGCGGGCGGAGACCGCACGCGGCTACGTGGAAGCGGCGTTTCTGTCCTACCTTGCGGAGCTTTCGCGGGGGGAGAGCGGTACCACGCCGGTTCTGTCTTCTGCCCGGGTCGTGCCGCGGTTTCGCTACAACCAGTCTTTCGAATCGGCCTATGCGATCCCTCCCGGTGTTCTGATGATGATGCTTATCATGATCCCGACCATGCTGACGGCGCTTGGCATCGTCCGGGAAAAAGAGATGGGATCGATCACCAACCTTTACGCCGCACCGGTGCGAAAGCTGGAGTTCCTTCTGGGCAAGCAGGCCCCTTACATCCTGCTGGCCATGGTCAGCTTTGTGTTGCTTCTGGCGATGCTTTTGGAAGTATTCGGTCTTCGGATTCAGGGCAGTCTTGGGGCGCTGGTGGGGGGGGCGGTGCTTTACGTCACCGCAGCGACCGGTTTCGGGCTTGTGATTTCCAGCTTCGTTCGGTCCCAGATTGCGGCTATTTTCGCCAGTTCGATCATCGTCATGATCCCGACGGTGAATTTTTCCGGGATGCTTTATCCCGTTTCCACGCTGGACCGGGGCACGCGCCTGATCGGGGAGGCCTTCCCGCCACTTTACTTTCAGCGCATCAGCACCGGCGTCTTCAACAAGGGTCTGCCGTTCGAGGCGCTGTATCCCAATCACCTGGCCCTGGCAGGGTTTTGCGTGCTGTTCTGGGTGCTGGCGGTGGTTTTGTTGAAAAAGCAGGAGGCATAGGATGCGGGCCCTGGGCAATATTTTCCGCCTTGGGGTAAAGGAATTGTACAGCCTCGCGCGTGACCCTGTCTTGATGGGGCTGATCCTGTACACATTCACCTTTGCCGTTTTTACCGTTGCGAATGGCGTGCGGACCGAGGTGCGCAACGCCGCCGTCGCCATTGTGGATGAGGATCGCTCCGGGATCTCGTCGCGGATCATCGGAGCGTTGTTACCGCCCTATTTCAAGCCGCCCCGCGTGATCTCTTCGCAAGAGATGAACCCGGCCATGGACCGGGGGGATTACAGTTTCGTCCTGACCATCCCCAGCGGCTTTCAGCGTGATCTGCTGGCCGGCAAACAGCCCGAGATCCAGTTGAATGTCGACGCCACGGCGATGACGCTGGCGGGAAATGGGACGCGCTATATCCAGCGTATCGTCCAGACGGAACTGGAGCGCTTCGTGGCTGAGGACGGCCGGCAGAGCGTTTTGCCCGCGGAGATCGTCAGCCGGGCGCGGTTCAACCCGAATCTCGAGTCGAAGTGGTTCCTGGCCGTGATGCAGGTGACGGGGAACATCACGATCCTGTCGGTGATCCTGTCCGGCGCAGCGGTGATCCGGGAGCGTGAGCACGGTACCATCGAACACCTGCTGGTCATGCCCTTGCGCCCGATCGAGATCATGCTGGCCAAGATCTGGGCCAACGGTCTGGTGATCGTGTCGGCGGCGGTTCTGTCCCTGGTTCTGGTTGTGCGGGGGGTGTTGGGAATCCCGGTGCCGGGATCGGTTGCGGTCTTCGCCATGGGGGCGGGGGTGTATCTGTTCGCGGTAACCTCGCTGGGAATCATGCTGGCCACCTTCGCGCGCACGATGCCCCAGTTCGGGTTGCTGGCGATCCCGGTTTTCGTTGTTCTCTACATGCTGTCGGGGGGGATGACCCCGCTTGAGGCAATGCCCGAACCCTTGCATACCGGGATGCAGTTTTCCCCCGCAACCCACTTTACCAGTTTTGCGCAGGCTGTTCTGTACCGGGGCGCGGGGCTGGATCTGGTCTGGCGGGATCTTCTGGCCGTGGCCGCCATCGGGGCGGTGTTTTGTGCCCTGGCGCTGTACCGGTTCCGGCGCACCATGTCGGTGGGCTAGAATTCCTCTACGGCCACGACACCGGGCAGGGACTTGATCGCGCCGCGGATCTGTGGGGTTACCGGGAACTGGCCGGGCAGGGCCATCTCCACCTCACCGGGCAGGTCCGGGGCAAGCAGGCAAAAATACACCGGGCCGCGCCCGCGCAGACCGCTTTCGCCTTTGGTGCGGATCAGAAGCTTGGCGACCTCGGCCACTGCCGGTTCGTTCTCGACGAACACGCGCAGTCCCGCGCCCCCCGCATCGGCGACTTCCTGGTCGATCGGTTGCACCCCGCGCGCCAGCAGCTTGATCTGCTCGCTTTCGTAAGTGGCCTCGACAACCAGAACGACGTTCGTGCCTGCCTCCAGCAAGTCACGGGAAGCCTCGAGAACATCGGAAAAGATCGTGACCTCGTACAGCCCCGTCGGGTCTGAAAGCTGGGCAAAGGCAAAACGGTTGCCTCTGGCGGATTTGCGTTCCTGCCGGCCGGAGACGGCCCCGGCGATCTTCGTCACGCGGGGGCCGGATTTCACCGCCTCTGCCACTTCCGCAAGGGTGGAAACCTTCTTTCGCCGGAGCGCGGGCATGTAGTCGTCCAGCGGGTGGCCGGAAAGGTAGAAGCCAACGGCCTTGTGTTCTTCGGCAAGGCGCTCATTGGGCAGCCAGTCGGTGACCGGGGGCAGGCGCGGTTCGGGCAGGTCGGCGCCGGCTTCGCCGAAAAGCGACACCTGGTTCGAGGCGCGCTGGTCATGCACCGCGGCCGAGTAGGCCGACAGGACGTCGAGGCTGTCGAAAACGCGGCGGCGGTTGCGATCCAGTTCATCGAACGCTCCGGCGCGGGCCAGCATTTCCAGAGGACGCTTTCCGACGCGCTTCATGTCCACCCTGCGGGCGAAATCGTAAAGCGTTGCAAAAGGTTTGTCCGCCCGCGCCGCGACGATCGTCTTCATCGCGTCGACACCGACATTCTTGAGCGCCCCCAGCGCATAGACCAACCGCCCCGCCTCCACCCCGAACGTTGCGGCGGAGCGGTTCACGCAGGGCGGCACGATCCCGGTTTTCAGGCCCCGGCGGACCTCCTCGGCATAGACGGCCAGCTTGTCTGTCAGGTGAATGTCGCAATTCATCACCCCGGCCATGAACTCCACCGGGTGGTTCGCCTTCAGCCATGCGGTCTGATAGCTGACCACCGCATAGGCGGCGGCATGAGACTTGTTGAAACCGTAATTGGCGAATTTCTCCAACAGGTTCCACACTTCCAGCGCCTTGGCGTCGTCAACGCCGTTCTTTCTGGCCCCGTCGATGAACTTGGGACGCTCGGCGTCCATGGCTTCCTTGATCTTCTTGCCCATTGCGCGGCGCAGCAGATCGGCGCCGCCCAGGGAATAGCCCGCCATTTTCTGGGCGATCTGCATCACCTGTTCCTGGTAGACGATGATACCCTGCGTTTCATCGAGAATGTCGTCGATCAGTGGGTGCAGGCGGTCGCGTTCCGACAGGCCGTTCTTGACTTCGCAGTATTTGGGGATGTTTTCCATCGGTCCCGGACGATAAAGCGCCACCAGCGCCACGATGTCCTCGATGCAGGTGGGTTTCATGCGCCGCAGCGCATCCATCATGCCGGAGCTTTCCACCTGGAACACGGCGACGGTTTTCGCACTGGCGTAAAGATCGTAGGTCTTCTCGTCGTCCAGCGGGATATGGCCAATATCGTTTTCCGCCCCCTCGGCAGGATCGTAAAGGCGGGTGCCGTCGGCACCCTCATGCAGGTTCCGGCCCGCGGCATGGATCTGCTCAATGGCATTGCGGATCACCGTCAGGGTCTTGAGGCCGAGGAAGTCGAATTTCACCAGCCCGGCCTGCTCGACCCATTTCATGTTGAACTGGGTTGCCGGCATGTCCGAGCGGGGATCCCGGTAGAGCGGCACCAGTTCATCGAGGGGGCGATCCCCGATCACCACCCCAGCGGCGTGGGTGGAGGCATTGCGCAACAGCCCCTCGACCTGCTGGCCGTAGGTGAGCAACCGTTCCACGACTTCCTCGGCGCGGGCGGCTTCGCGCAGGCGGGGTTCCTCCTCCAGTGCCTTGGCGATGGACACGGGCTTGACCCCTTCCACCGGGATCAGCTTCGACAGCTTGTCCACCTGCCCGTAGGGCATCTGCAATACCCGTCCCACGTCGCGGACCGCCGCCTTCGACAACAGCGCACCGAAAGTGATGATCTGGGCAACCTTTTCACGGCCGTATTTGCGCTGAACATAGCCGATGACCTCCTCGCGCCGGTCCATGCAGAAGTCGATGTCGAAGTCAGGCATGGAAACCCGCTCGGGGTTGAGAAACCGCTCGAACAGCAGGCTGTAGCGCAGGGGGTCGAGGTCGGTGATCGTCAGGGCGTACGCCACAAGGCTGCCCGCCCCGGAGCCACGTCCGGGGCCGACGGGGATGTCGTGATCCTTCGCCCACTTGATGAAATCGGCCACGATCAGGAAATATCCGGGGAAGCCCATGCCTTCGATGATGTCCAGCTCGAATCTCAGCCGTTTCTCGTATTCCTCCACCGGGGCGGCATGGGGAATCACCGCCAGCCGGGCGGCCAGCCCCTCATGGGCCTGACGGCGCAGTTCCTCCACTTCGTCGGCGGCGAAGCGCGGCAGGATCGGCTTGCGCTTCTCTGCCTTGAAGGCACAGCGGCGGGCGATCTCCACGGTGTTTTCCAGCGCCTCGGGCAGATCGGCAAACAGGGCGGCCATTTCCTCGGGCGTCTTGAAATAATGCTGGGGCGTCAGACGGCGGCGCGGCGTGGCCTGATCGACATAAGCGCCGTCCCTGATGCACAGCAGCGCGTCATGGGCCACGTACATGTCCGTTTTGGGGAAGTAGACGTCGTTCGTGGCCACCAGCGGCAGGCCCATGGCGTAGGCCATCTCGATATGAGGGCGCTCGGTCGTGGTTTCGGCTTCGGGGCAGGTCCCGCCTTCACCGGGATGACGTTGAAGTTCCACGTAAAGCCGACCGGGACAGGCGGCGGCAAGGCGCTTCATCAGGGCCTTGGCGCGGGCGGGGTGGCCAGCGCGCAGCAGACGCCCGACAGGCCCGTCCGGCCCGCCGGTAAGGCAGATCAGGCCCGCCGAATGGGTCTCCAGTTCCTCCAGCGTAACCTGCGGAAGCTGGCCGTTCTTGTCCACATAAAGGTGGGAATTCAGTTTCATCAGGTTCAGGTAGCCGGCTTCGTTTTGGGCCAGAAGAACCACGGGCGCGGGTGGGCGCGGACGTTCGCCCAGGGCCGGAGGGTCGTAGGCGACATCGACCTGACAGCCGATGATCGGCTGTATCCCCGAATTGCTGGCCAGAACCGAAAATTCCAGCGCGGCGAACAGGTTGTTGGTGTCGGTGACCGCCACCGCGGGCATCGCCGCGGCTTCGCACAGGGCGGGCAGTTTTTTCAGCCGCACAGCCCCTTCCAGAAGGGAGTATTCGGTATGCAGGCGCAGGTGGATGAATCGGGGCTGTGTCATCGGTTCAGGCTAGCCCAGCACGTCGGCGCAAGCCAGTGCGTTACCCTTCCGGGATGATCTCGATCCGGTTGCCGAACGGATCGTTCAGGAAGAAGCGGTCTTCCGCCCAGTCCACCGCCACGCCGGCGCGGCCAAGACGCTCTGCCAGGGGGGGGAGCCGGCGCACCAGGAAGGCCGGGTGCGCGCTACGGGCAGGACGGAAATTTTCCGATACGTCCAGATGAAGGTACAGTTCGCCACGTGAAAACCACAGCCCGGTGCGGCCTTCGGGGGGTGGCGCTTCCTCCAATCCCAGCAGGTCGCTGTAAAAGGCGCGTGCCGTGGTTTCGCCCCCCGGCGGGATGGAAAGCTGAACATGATGCAGCGCATGGGGGTACATGGTGGGCCTCTCTTCTCCAACAGCTTAACCCGCCTGTAGTTGTGTACAACCCGCCCGATTTGTCTGCAATTGCGTCTAAATGGCCATTTCGTGGTGCGGAACGGTTATCACGACTCGCAAACCATTGCGCATTGCCCCGGCCCCGCGCTACTAACCCGCGCAACTGGGGATTCTGGAGCATCGCCGGGTGACCGCTCTTCTCAAAGTCGAAGGCCTGGCCAAGGCCTATCCGGGCGTCGTGGCAAATGACGATGTCAGCTTCGATATCGCCGAGGGCGAGATCCACGCCCTGCTGGGCGAAAACGGCGCGGGCAAATCGACACTGGTCAAGATGATCTACGGACTGGTCAGGCCCGATTCCGGGCGGATGGTCCTGCGAGGTCAGCCCTACACACCGGCAGAACCCCGCGCCGCCCGTGCGGCGGGTGTGGCGATGGTCTTTCAGCACTTCTCGCTGTTCGACGCGCTGAACGTTGCGGAAAACGTCGCGCTTGGCATGGAAAACCCGCCACCCATGGGCCATCTGGCAGAGCGCATCCGCGCTGTGAGCGAAGCCTATGGTCTGCCCCTGTCACCGGAGCGGCTGGTGGGCGATCTTTCCGCAGGAGAACGCCAGCGGGTCGAGATCGTGCGCTGCCTGCTCCAAGATCCCAGGCTTCTGATCATGGACGAGCCGACCAGCGTCCTGACCCCCCAGGAGGTGGAGATTCTCTTCGCAACCCTGCGCACCCTGGCTGCCGAGGGTACGGCGATTCTGTATATTTCCCATAAGCTGGAAGAAATCCGCAGGTTGTGTGACCGTGCCACGATTTTGCGGCGTGGCAGGGTGGTGGACAGTTGCAATCCGCGTGAAAAATCCGCCGCCCAACTGGCCGAGATGATGGTGGGGGCCAAGCTTTCGGTGCCGAGGCGTGCCGCCAGTGCGCCGGGAGAGGTCATGCTTGAGGTCGCAAAACTCAGCCTGCCCTCGGTCAATCCGTTTGGCACCAGTTTGCGCGGCATTTCCTTTATTGTCCACCGGGGTGAGATTCTGGGCATCGGCGGCGTTGCGGGCAACGGGCAGGATGAGCTGCTTTCCGCTTTGTCCGGAGAGGCGATTGCCAGCGCGGGCACGATCCGCCTGTTCGGACAGCCGATCGGCGCGCTGGGACCGGGGGCGCGGCGTCGCATTGCCGTGCTCTCCGCCCCAGAAGAACGGCTGGGCCATGCCGCAGCCCCGGACATGAGTCTGACGGAAAACGCCCTGCTGACCGCTGCGATCCGGCAGGGGTTGGCTGAACGCGGGTTCCTGAAATGGCCCGCCGCCCGCGCCTTCGCGCAAAAGGTGATCGAAACCTTCGATGTACGCACCCCCGGTCCCGGAAACGTGGCGCGTTCGCTTTCGGGGGGAAATTTGCAGAAATTCGTGATCGGGCGGGAGGTCTTGCAAAAACCCGAAGTCCTGGTGGTCAACCAGCCGACATGGGGCGTGGATGCTGCTGCCGCCGCGTCGATCCGCCAGGCGTTGTTGGATTTGGCCGAAAGCGGTGCCGCAGTGGTGGTCATCAGCCAGGATCTTGATGAGTTGATGGAAATCTCCGACCGGTTCGCCGCCCTGAACGAAGGTCGCCTGACCCCCGCACGCCCGTCCAGAGGACTGACTTTGGAGGAGATCGGCCTGATGATGGGTGGAGCCCATGATATGGAGGTGCCCCATGCCGTGGGCTGAGCGAACAAACTTTTCTGCCTCCGGCGGGGATATTTTCTTCCAAAGCAAGACGGGGGGGGGCACAGCAAGGGACTTGCTTTGGCCAAAATATCCCCGCCGGAGGCCAGATGTCTCTGGTGCGACGGAGGTCATCTGATGATCTGGTTGGAAAAACGGGCCGCGCCATCGCGGTTCTGGACGGTTGTGACGCCCTTGTTGGCCGTGGCGCTGACCATGCTTGCGGGGGGGGTGTTGTTTGCCGCACTGGGCAAGGACCCGGTCGCCGCCATTCGCACGATCTTCTGGGACCCGCTTTTCAATGCGCAGTTCGCCAGCTACTCGCGCCCACAGCTCTTGGTAAAGGCGGGCCCGCTGATCCTGATCGCCACCGGGCTGGCCCTGGGGTTTCGGGCTGGAGTATGGAACATCGGGGCCGAGGGGCAATATATCGTCGGGGCCTTGTGTGGCGCGGGTGTGGGCCTGGCGTTTTATCCGCTGGAGGCGTGGTATGTCTTTCCGTTGATGGTATTGGCCGGGGGGTTGGGTGGTTGGGCCTGGGCGATGATACCCGCGCTTTTGAAGACGCGGTTCCGCACCAACGAGATTCTCGTTTCTCTTTTGCTGGTTTACGTGGCGGAGCAGTTTCTGGCGTCGATGTCGCTTGGGCTTATGCGTAATCCGGAGGGTGGGGGGTTTCCCGGCAGCCGCAACCTGCAGCAATACCCCTCGGCGGCCAACCCGGAGCTGATCTCCGGCACTGGCCTCCACTGGGGCGTGGTGGTGGCGTTTGTCGCACTCATCATGGCGTATATCCTGTTACACCGCCATATCCTGGGCTTTCAGATCCGGCTTGCGGGGCAGTCGCCGCGCGCGGCGCGGTTTGCTGGGGTGAATGCGAACCGGCTGGTGGTTTTCTGTCTTGGGGTGTCGGGCGCTCTGGCCGGGCTGGCGGGGTTGTTCGAAGTCTCGGGGCCGGCGGGGCAGGTGAATATCGACTTCAACCAGGGCTACGGGTTTACAGCGATTATTGTCGCCTTTCTGGGGCGCCTGCACCCGGTCGGTATCCTTTTCGCCGGGTTGCTGATGGCGCTGACCTATATCGGGGGCGAGCTTGCGCAGTTCATGTTGCAGATCCCGGCGGCGGCGATTCAGGCATTCCAGGGGATGTTGCTGTTCTTTCTGCTGGGGGTTGATGTGCTGACGAATTACCGCGTGCGTATTGGTATCAGGGAGACCGCGTGATGGATCTGTCTGCCATCAACCCGGTGATCCTGACCGCCTCCCTGATGGTGGCGGCAACGCCGATTCTGCTGGCTGCGATCGGGGAGCTGGTGGTGGAGAAGTCCGGTGTTCTGAACCTCGGGGTCGAGGGAATGATGATTGCCGGGGCCATCTGCGGCTTTGCCGTAGCGGTGGAAACCGGAAGTCCGGCACTGGGGTTTCTGGCCGCGGCGCTGGGGGGCGCGGGGCTGGCGCTGATATTCGGTTTTCTGACGCAGGTGTTGATGTCGAACCAGGTGGCCACGGGTCTGGCATTGGCGCTTTTCGGGTTGGGGTTGTCGGCGCTGATCGGTCAGAGGTATCAGGGTGTCAAGCCTCCCGCAACTGCGCGGCTGGATCTTGGGCCGCTATCGGATATTCCGGTTCTCGGGCGGGTTCTCTTTTCCCATGATCCGATGGTGTATGTCAGCCTTGGGCTTGTCGCAGCGGTTTGGGCATTTCTCCGGGTCACCCGCGCAGGGCTGATCCTGCGGGCGGTGGGGGAAGGGCATGATGCCGCCCATGCGCTGGGTTACAAGGTGGTGCGTATCCGGCTGATGGCGATCGCCTTCGGTGGCGCCTGCGCAGGGTTGGGGGGTGCCTATCTCAGCCTGATCCGTGTGCCGCAATGGACCGAGGGGATGACCGCCGGTGCGGGCTGGATCGCCTTGGCGATCGTGGTATTCGCAAGCTGGCGTGCGGGGCGTGTTCTTCTGGGCGCCTACCTTTTCGGCGGGGTTGCGGTGTTGCAGCTGAACCTGCAGGCGGCGGGGGTGCCGGTGCCGGTGGAATACTTGTCGATGTCACCTTACCTGATAACAATTATCGTGCTTGTGATCATGTCGTCCCGGCGCGGCCGGGCGGCGGTGGCCGCGCCCGCGTCGCTGGGCCGGGTTTTCCATGCCTCGAGCTAGGGGCGATCTGATGCCGGGCGTGGGCCCGGATGAATTTGGGGGATCAAATGAAACTGAAACCTGTTCTGGCCGGTCTGGCGCTGGCTCTTGGGTTGGCGGGGGTTGCCGCCGCCGCGGACAAGACGAAGGTGGGCTTCATCTTTGTTGGGCCGATCGGCGATGGCGGCTGGACGCATGAGCACAATGTTGCGCGTTTGGCGGTAGAGGAAAAGTTCGGCGATGCCGTGGAGACCATCTACCAGGAGAGTGTCCCCGAAGGGGCCGATGCCGAACGGGTTCTGACCCAGATGGCGTTGTCGGGTGCGGACCTGATCTTTTCCACTTCGTTCGGGTTCATGGATCCGACGATGAACGTTGCCGCGAAGTTCCCGGACGTGAAGTTCGAACATGCCACCGGCTACAAGCGCGCCGACAATGTGGGCACTTACTCGGCCCGGTTTTACGAAGGCCGCGCGATTCAGGGGCTGATCGCCGGGCGGATGACGCAAACGAACGTGGTGGGATACATCGCATCCTTCCCCATCCCGGAGGTTATCCGGGGCATCAACTCTGCCTTTATCCACGCCAGGAAGGCCAACCCGGACGTACAATTCAAGGTGATCTGGGCCTACACCTGGTTCGACCCGGCCAAGGAGGCCGACGCCGCCGCCGCGCTGATCGAGCAGGGTGCGGATGTCATTCTCCAGCACACCGACTCCACCGCACCGCAGGCTGCCGCCGAAAAGGCAGGCAATGTCATCACCTTCGGGCAGGCCTCCGACATGATCGAATACGCGCCCAGGCCGCGGGTCAGTTCGATCATCGACAACTGGACACCCTATTACATCGACCGTGTGCAGGCGGTGATGGACGGCACCTGGACCAGCGACGACACCTGGCACGGGATCAGAGAGGGCATGGTGAAAATCGGGGAGATCACCGATGCGGTTCCTGCCGATGTCAAGCAGGCGGCGCTGGCCCTCAAGGACTCCATCGCCAGCGGCGACTATCACCCGTTCACGGGGCCGCTGAACAAGCAGGACGGTACGCCGTGGTTGACGGAGGGGGAAACCGCCGATGACGGGACGTTGCTGGGCATGAATTTTTTCGTCGAGGGGCTTGCGGCGGAAATCCCGCAGTAATCCGGGCAGCGCCTTCGGAAGGAAGCCCCGGTTCGCCGGGGCTTTCGCGTTTTCAGATACGGAATTCCACCACCACCGGGCAGTGGTCGCTGGCCTTGGGGCGGTCCCATCCCATGCGGGGATAGCGGGGGGTTTCCAGGTTGGGGACCCGCAGGGGCATCCCCGCGCGGATGATCCGTGGGGTGCCCCGTATGCGCGCCGCCAAGGCCGGTGAGGCAATGATATAGTCGAGTTGGGTCTTGTGGCGCGCGCCGGCGTAATAGTGGCTCCAGCGGTTTTCCGGGGCGAGGTCTTCGAGAGTGTTGATCCCGAACCCGTCCCTCAGTAGCGGGTCCACACCGGATTCGCTTTCTTCCTTCAGGCGTTCGGAATAGGACCCGTCGTCCTGTCGGGCCTTTGAGATGACGTGTGCCATCCGATAGTCGTTGAGATCGCCCATTATCGCCCACAAGGCCCGTGCCGGATCGGAGAATTTTCGGCTGACGATCTCGCGCACGGCGATGGCTTCCAACTGGCGCATGCCCAGTGTGGCTTCCCGCCCGCCGCTCATGGATTTGAAGTGGCAGTTGAACAGGGAAACCGGGACCCCTCCGACATCCACCTGGATCTCGACGCAATCCCGGCGGAAGATGCGCGCGTTCGCCCCCCGAAGCCGGGCGGCACGGGCCTTGGCCAGAGGGTACTCCTCCAGCAGGCGGGTGCCCCGGTCTGTCTGGCGCACCCAGCCGGGCGTCACGGGGGCGTGGCTGCGCGTCATCACCGGGCGAATATCGCGGGCCACGGTTGCCACGTCGATGCCGCGCGGATCGTTGCCCTCATGCAGGATCATCTGGGGGTAGGGGTCCACCCCGATCTTGCGCACGTAAGCTGCCATGAAGCGATCCAGTGCGCTGAAGCTGTCTACTTCCTGAAGGCAATAGACATCGGCATCGGCCTCGGCAAAGGCCAGCGCGGTATGCTGACGCTTGTCGTCGTCCTGGGCGATGGCGGCACTTTGGACCATCTGCTTGAACTCTTCGAACCCGGTCAGGTCGCCGCCGTCGAATGTGCCGTAGAATTGCACGATCTCGGGTAGATAGCGGGCTGCGCGTGTATCCGTGAAGGCGCTGAAATCGAAGCGGGTAAAGAGGTTCTCGATATTGAAGGTGCAAAGCCGCAGACGCATAAAAGAATCCTGTGAGAGAATATATTTTCCGTATTCTACCGCAACGTGATGCGTTTGCCGACCACGAACCAAGGCGGCGTGCATGGGAATCGCTTTCACTCCCCGCCGGGGTTTGATTATCTCGGGGTCATGAAACAGGATTTTATCGTGATCGGGGGCGGCATTGCCGGAACCTCTGTTGGGGCGCGGCTGTCGCATCTGGGCCGCGTCACCGTGCTGGAGGCCGAACCGGCGCTGGGCTACCACAGTTCGGGCCGGTCGGCGGCGATGTTCATCGAGACCCATGGGTCGAAGCCTGTCGTGGCGCTCAACCGGGCCAGCCGGGCGTGGCTGGCGGAAACCGGCGTGATGGTGTCACGTGGGATGCTGGTTGTGGCCCGTGCCGAGGATCGCACCCTGTTCGAGGACGAGACCGACGCGCTGGAGCTGCGCGTTCTGGATTTTGAGGAAGCCCGCGCCCTTGTGCCGGTGCTCAACCCGGACACCACCGCCTATGCCGGCTTTCAGGAGGCGGCGTTCGATCTGGATACCGATCTGATGATCCAGACCTTCGCACGGGAGATCCGCGCCAACAGCGGGCAGGTCCTGACCGGCCACCGGGTAACGCGCATTGCCCGCACCGATGCGGGCTGGTGCGTGGAAACCGGGCTGGCGGCCTTCGAAGGGGCGGTGGTCGTGAACGCCGCCGGGGCATGGGTGGACCAGGTCGCCCGGATGGCCGGTGTGGAGCCGCTGGGTTTTGCCCCCATGCGCCGGTCGATGGCCCGGCTGCCGGCGCCGGGGGGGCAGGACATCTCCGGCTGGCCAATGGTCGAAGGGGCGGGGGAACGCTGGTATTGCAAGCCCGACGCGGGCAAGCTGATCGTTTCTCCGGCGGAGGAAGACCCGATGGACCCGCACGACGCTTTTGCCGATGACATGGTTCTGGCCGAGGGGCTGACCCGCTATGAGGAAATGGTGACCACGCCCGTCACCCGTGTCGAGAGCAACTGGGCCGGGTTGCGCACCTTTTCGCCCGACCGTTTGCTGGTGATCGGGTTCGATCCCCGCGCGGAGGGGTTTTTCTGGCATGCCGGGCAGGGTGGTTTCGGGTTTGAGACGGCCCCCGCGGCCAGTGTCCTGGCCGCTGACATCGTCGCCGGGCGCCCGCCAGAGATGGGGACCGGGATGGCCGGGACGTTGTCGCCCGTGCGGTTCGGGCGATGACCCGGCGTTTGCCGCTCAGTTACAGCGAGGCGCTGGACGGGACGGGGCGCCGCACGTCGGACTCCACCCGCCGCAATCGAGAGGCCATTGCCGAAACCGTAGCCGCCCATGCGCCCGCGCGGGGGCGGGCGCTGGAACTGGCCAGCGGTACGGGCGAACACGCGGTCCACCTGGCTGCGCGCCTGGGGCTGATATGGCAGCCGACGGATGCCGACCCCCGCGCACTGACCAGCATCGACGCCTGGGCGCGGCAGACCGGTGTGCCGCTGCGTCCTGCCGTGGCGCTGGATGCCACAGCACCGGGCTGGGCGGAAACCGTTCCACCGCAGGATCTGATCTTTGCCAGCAACATTTTGCATCTTGTCAGCGCGGCAGAGGCCGAAACGCTGATAACCGAGGCCGCGCGGGCGCTGGCCCCCGGCGGAGTTCTGATGATCTACGGCCCCTTCTTGCGAGAGAGCGGTTACGTGAGCGAAAATGATTCCGCCTTCGATGCGAAATTGCGCATGCTGGACGTTGAAATCGGCTATAAATCCGTCGTGCAGGTGATGGCGTGGTGCGCATGTGCGGGGCTGGTGGCGCAGGACCCCGTCCCGATGCCCGCGGCCAACTTGACGCAGATTGCCCGAAAGCCCGGTCAAAACGGCGGCGGCGGCTTGTCGGCGATATAAAAATTCATATTTTGCGTCTGAACCTCAATTACAGGAGCTTCCGATGAACTGGACCGAAAAGCGTGACGGGGTCAAAGACCAGTTGCGCCTTCTCAACAAGACCATACCCGATGCCACCCGTGCCTTTGGTGCCCTTGGCAAGGCTGTGAAGGAAGGCGGTACACTGGATTTCAAACAAAAGGAATTCATTGCGCTTGGCATCGCCGTGGCGACCCGGTGCGAAGCCTGTATCGTGCTGCATATGGAGGCCCTCGTACGGGTTGGTGCCACCCGCGAAGAGGTCGGCGATGTGCTGGCCATGTGCATCCAGATGGGTGGCGGCCCGGCGATGATGTACGCCGCCGCCGCGATGGACTGCTATGACCAGCTCATGGAAGAAAAGGCCGTCAAGGCCGCGGAATGAATGATGGCCCCGACCTTTGGCCGGGGCTTATCCATCCTGCCGGATTCGGATGTTGCGGCTGTCATAGGGGCAGTCTTCGGTGACCGTGGCGGGCCAGAGCCGGTCGAACATCCTGACCTCCAGCCGCGTTCCGGGGGTGGCCAGGTCGGGCCGGACATACCCCATACCGATGGACTGTCCGAAAGCGACGGAGTAGCCGCCCGAGGTCAGTCGCCCGATTCGACTGCCATCGTGATAAAGCGCCTCGCGCCCCCACGGGTCGGCATTTTCCGGGCCGTCGATCAGAAGGGTCGCGCATTGGCTGCGGAGGCCGGTGGCCTGCATCGCTTCTTTACCCAGGAAGTCTTTCGACAGGTCCACGAAGCGATCCAGGCCGGCCTCCAGCGGCGTGGCATCGCGGCCCAGTTCGGTCCCGAAGGCGCGGTAGCTTTTTTCCTGCCGCAGCCAGTTCTGCGCCCGTGCGCCCACCAGCCTCAGGCCGAGCGGTTCCCCCACCGCCATCAGCCGGTCGAACAGGTAGTTCTGCATCTCGATCGGGTGGTGCAACTCCCAGCCCAACTCGCCGGTATAAGCCACGCGCAGCGCGGTCAGCGGGCACATCTCCAGCTCGATCCGGCGGGCGGAAAGCCAGGGGAAGCGTTTGTTCGACAGGGCGGTTTCGGGATCCGGGTCGCGGATCAGTGCGGTCAGAATGGCCCGCGACTGCGGCCCGGCCAGCGCGAACACGCCGTATTGGCTGGTGACATCGCTCAGGCACATGGGGCCGAACTCGGGCGTTTTGTCCGCGATGACCTTGGCGAGATAATCGTGATCATAGGCCTGCCAGGCCCCGGCGGAGACGAGGTAATAGTCGTCCTCGGCCCGGCGATGGATGGTGTATTCGCTCCGCACGGTGCCCGCACTGGTCAGGGCATAGGTCAGGTTGATGCGGCCAACCTTCGGCAGGCGGTTGCAGGTGAACCAGTCCAGAAATGCTGTCGCACCGGGACCTTTGAGGATGTGTTTGGCAAAGGCCGTGGCGTCGATCAGACCGGCGGTGGAGCGGATGGCCTCGGCTTCGGTCACGGCGTAGGGCCACCAGCCGCCGCGGCGAAAACTGCGTGCGCCATGGTCGGAGAACCCCTCGGGAGCGAAATAGTTGGGGCGCTCCCACCCGTTCACCTGCCCGAACTGCGCTCCGCGCGCGGCCATGCGGTCATGGCATGGTGCGGTTTTCAGCGGGCGGCAGGCGGGACGTTCCTCATCCGGGTGATGCAGGATGTAGACGTGTTCATAGGCTTCCTCGTTCTTGCGGCAGGCGTATTCGGTTGTCATCCAGTCGCCGTAGCGCCTCGGGTCAAGGCTGGCCATGTCGATCGCGGCTTCGCCTTCGGTCATCAACTGGGCCAGGTAGCAGCCTGCCCCGCCCGCGGCGGTGATGCCAAAGGAAAAGCCCTCCGCCAGCCACAGGTTCCGCAGGCCCTGCGCCGGGCCAAGCAGGGGGTTGCCGTCCGGAGTGTAACAGATCGGGCCGTTGTAATCGTCCTTGAGGCCCACGGTCTCCGATGATGGGATCCGGTGGATCATGGACAGGTATTCTGCCTCGATCCGCTCCAGGTCCAGGGGGAACAGGTCGGCGCGGAAGCTGTCGGGGCAGCCCCATGCGAACCGGGCAGGGGCGCCACGCTCATAAGGGCCGAGAATCCACCCGCCGCGCTCCTCGCGCACGTACCATTTTGCGTCCGCATCGCGCAGGACAGGGTGTTCCGGGTTGGAACCGCGCCACGCCACCAGGGCCGGGTCCGGTTCGGTCACGATATACTGATGTTCCACCGGGATCGCAGGGATCTTCAGCCCAAGAAGCCGCGCGGTGCGCTGGGCGTGGTTCCCCGTGGCGGTCACGACATGTTCGGCGGCGATTATCACTGTCTCGTCGGTGGGGATGAGGTTGCCGCCCCTGTCCGCCATCTTCGTGCAGGTCACGCGCCATTCGGAGCCGGTCCACTCATAGGCGTCCACCTGCCATTTGCGCTCCACCGCCACGCCGAACTGGCGCGCGCCCCTGGCCATGGCCTGGGTCACGTCGGCGGGGTTGATGTAACCATCCGTCGGGTGGTAGATCGCGCCTTCCAGATCCTCGGTGCGAAGCAGCGGCCAGCGCTCCCTGACCTGGGCCGGGGTCAACCATTCGTAGGGCACGCCCACCGTTTCGGCGGTGGTCGCGTAGAGCAGGTATTCCTCCATCCGTGCGCGGCTTTGGGCCATGCGCAGGTTGCCGACAACGGAAAAGCCGGGGTTCAGGCCGGTTTCCGCCTCCAGCGTTTTGTAGAACTTGATTGAGTAATCGTGGATGTGGGTCGTGGCGTAGGACATGTTGAAATAGGGCAAAAGCCCCGCCGCATGCCAGGTGGAGCCGCTGGTCAGCTCGTCGCGCTCCAGCAGCAGCGTCTCCCATCCCGCCTTGCCGAGGTGATAGGCAATCGAGGCCCCTACTGCACCGCCGCCGACGACCAAGGCTTTGACATGGGTTTTCATGACCGATCCTCCCGTATTCCAGGCCCTTCTTCCAGTTAGGCGGAAAACGCGCCCGCGGGGGAGAATCATCCGACCGAACGTCGCCTGAAACCGACCCTAATGCACCGGCACCTCCAGCAGGATCACCCGCAGGGGGCGGGTCTGCGCCGGGTCGAAGCGGTAGGGGATGGAAACCTCGACAGGTACGGACGGGGGCAGGGGGCGGGTATAGCCATGCTCGGCCAGCAGGGTGGCAGCCTGGCCCGGCTTGCTTTCGATTGCCAGGACGCGCCCGCCCCCGGCCAGCCGCTGGGTTGGGTAGGGGGGAAGGGCCTGCCAGCCCGGACGCAGTACCAGCAGGTTTCCGGCGTAATAGTGATGCGCCAGAAGGGGCGGGGTATCGGGGTCCAGGGCTTCGATTTCCTGTGCCAGAAGGTCGATCCGCAGGGCGTGGCTGCCGGTGCCGCGCAGACGCGTTTCCGCCATCGCGCCCAACAGTAAAATGGCCAGTGCCGCGATACCGATGCCGAAATTGCGCGTTGTCCGGGGGGACGCATTCGTCAGCAGGATCATCACTGCCGCGGGGACCGCCATCATGAACAGTGGTAACAGCCAGCGCGCCCGGACAAAGGCAATATCGGCGGCGACGATCCCCACCGCCACCAGCCCCAGCCCGATCAGCGCGGCGCGCAACAAGAGCGTTTCGAACGGTTGCGGCTGGCGGAGAGCGGGCCGACCAAGCGCCACCAGCCCCGCCACCAGCGCCAATGGCAGAAGCTCGGTCAGGGTCTGGCGACCCAGGCGCGCCAGCCCCAGCGGCCAGCGAGCGGCGGCCCCGGCGGCCCCCCTGGCAAATTCCCACGTGTCCGAAAAGGTTGCCTGCGGTGCGGCCAGCATCGTTGCGTAAGGCAGGGCCACAATGGCCAGGGTGACCGCGCCGCTCAGCCACAGGCGCCTGTCCCACAGGATCGCGCGATAGACGGGCAGGCTGAACCCGGCCAGAAGCAGCGCGGGCGGCAGCACCCAGTAATTCGGCTTGGCCAACCCTCCCAGGCCCGCAGCCAGCCCCAGCAGGACGAAGGCCCGGGTCGAAGGCCGCCGCAACAGGTGGAAGAAGGCCGCCAGCGTCAGTGCCGTCAGGGCCACCAGCGCGATACTGTGCGATCCGGTGCGCTGTGCCCACCAGGCAAGGTTGGGGATCAGCGCCAGCGCCAGCGTGCCCAGCATGGCCTTGCGCAGGCCCGCCAGCGGTCGCAGCGCCAGGAACACCGTTGCGTAGGTCAGGAAAAGCAGGATGTTCTTGGGGAGGACGATACCTGCCGTTCCAACTCCGAAAAGCGCGAAGCCCAGCGTCTGGTACCAGTTGTAAAGTGGCGGCTGCGATCCGGCGACGAAGTGCCATTGGCGGGCGATCACGACCATTTCGGCCTCGTCGCCCTCCAGCGCGCCGCCCAACCAGATTCGCAGGCCGGCCTGTGTGGCGAAATAGGCCGCCAGGGCCAGGAGGAACAGGGCCGCGCGGTTCATCGCGGAACGTCTACCAGGTACCAGCGCAACGGCAGTGCCGCCTCGGAATGGCCATAGGGCAGGGTAAAGCTGCCCGCGTCCACTGTCCGGTTGGCGCTGTCGCTGGGCCAGCCCGCCTGTTGCAGGCCTGTTTCAAGGCTGGGCGGTACATTTTCGCGCAACAAGAACAGCACCCGTTGTCCGCCGAACCGTGCCCGTGCAAACCCCAGATAGGGCGCCACCTGCCAACCGGGGCGCAAGCGGGCCAGGTTTCCGGCGGTGAAAAACTCGGCGATTACCGGGGTGTTCGGGGCGATGGTTTCGATCCGCTCCGGCAGAGGGGCGAACTCCACGTCGCGCCGTGCCCCTTCCTTGAAACGGTCATAGGACAAGCCCGCCATCACCAGAAGGGCGATCAGGGCGATCAGCAGACAGAACCCCGAAACCGCACGCGGGCCAGTCCGGGGCGCGAGCCAGACGAAAATGCCCGGCACCGCCAGAAACGCGACCGGCAGCATCCAGCGCTGGGTCACATGGCCCACATTCGCCTGCCAAATGCCCAGCAGGATGATCAGCAGCAGCAGGACGGCCGCGCGCAACAGCAGCGCGGGCACCGGGGCGGTTGTTTCTTTTGCCCGCCTGCGGCCGAAGACCCACATCGCCCCGGCTGCCAGAAGAGCGGGCGCCATCAGCGTGAGCCCTCCGGCCGCGGCCATGCGCACCCCGCGCACCCAGTCCGCAGAGGCGCCGTTCAGGCGCATTTTCGAGGCCGAGGAAAATGCCAGGTCCGGGTTCTGTACCATCCAGCCGTAGGGGATGGCGACGACAAGAACCGCCAGCGCAGGCGCGATCAGGGCGCGCCGGCACAGCATCCCTGCCCGCATTTGCGGGAGGGTCAGTGCCGCAAGAGCCAGCGCGCCGGGCACCATCCAGAAATTGTATTTCGACAGCCCGCCAAGCCCCAGCGCAACCCCCAGTACGACCCATGCCCGCCGCGATCCGTCGCGCATTGCCCACAGGAAGGCGGCGATCGTTGCCATGGATGTCGTGAACAGGATATTGGAATGGGTCGTGGCGCGCTGGGCTTCCCACGCAAGGTCGGGCAACAGGAACAGCGACATGGCCCCCAGCGCGGCCGCCCCCGCCGGAATCCACAACCGCAGCCCCAGGAACAGGAACAGGTAGCTGCCCCACAACAGCAGGTTCTTCAGCAGCGCGAGCGAGAAAAGCGAACGCCCGAACAGTTCGAAAAGCCCGATCTGAAACCAGTTGTAAAGCGGCAGTTGCGGCCCGTAGCCCGGCGCAAGACCGGGCGTCATGACCATCATCTCGGCCTCGTCGGTTTCCAGCGCGCCGCCAAGTGCCAAACGCAGGCCGGCCTGGGCCGCGAAGTAGACGGTGAGCGCCAGCACAAAGGCCAGTGTCGTCCGTTGGGCTGCGGGCCCGGCCATTTTCTACAGCATGCCCGGCACAACCAGATCCGGCGGCCGGTGCCCGTCCGCGAAGGTCTTGACGTTGATGAGAACCTTCTCCCCCATTTCGGTCCGCCCCTCGAGCGTGGCGGACCCCATATGTGGCAGCAGCACGATGTTGTCCATCTCGCGCAGGCGCGGGTTGATCTCATGGCCGTGTTCGAACACGTCGAGGCCGGCGCCGGCGATCTCCCCCGCGCGCAGCATTCGGGTAAGGGCGTTTTCGTCGATCACTTCCCCGCGGGAGGTGTTCACGATTACCGCGCTGGGCTTGAGCAGCTTGAGCCGCCGGGCGTTCATGAGGTGAAAGGTGGACGGCGTGTGCGGACAGTTGATGCTGAGCACATCCATCCGGCTGACCATCTGGTCGAGGCTCTCCCAGTAGGTCGCCTCCAGATCCTGTTCGGTTTCAAGGCGGACACGGCGGCGGTTGTGATAATGCACCTGCATGCCAAAGGCCCGTGCCCGCCGGGCCACGGCCTGCCCGATCTGCCCCATGCCGAGAATTCCCAGCCGGCGGCCGCTGATGCGCCCCCCCATCATCGCGGTCGGAGTCCAGCCCCCCCAGTCCCCCGACTGCATCTTCCGCAACCCCTCCGGGATGCGACGGGTGACGGCAAGAATCAGCGCCATCGTCATGTCGGCGGTATCGTCCGTAACGACGCCCGGCGTGTTGGACACCAGGATGCCGCGCTGGCGGGCGGTCTGCACATCGATATGGTCGATGCCGGCACCGTAATTGGCGATCAGCTTGAGTTGTTCGCCCGCCTGGGCCAGCATGGCCTGATCGATCCGGTCCGTGACACAGGGGATCAGGACATCCGCCTTCTGCATCGCCTCGACCAGTTCGCCGCGTGTCAGTTTGTGGTCGTCCTCCGAGAGGGAGACATCGAACAGCTCTTTCAGCCGGGTCTCGACGGGTTCGGGCAATCGTCGCGTCACGACAACACTCAGACGTTGAGCCGGCATGTGGGGGCCTCCTGCTGCTTTCCTTCCCGGTGTCTGAGTGGCAAACTGTCCGAGATCGGGGCAAGGCACAAGACCCCGTAACAAGAGGCGGCGCAAGGTCATGACGATACGGGTGGGTCTGGCGGCAATTTTGGGCATGGTGCTCCTGGCCGGGGGGGCGGTCGCGGCACAGGAGCGGGGGCGGGTCACCGACCTGCCGCTGCCGCGGTTCGTGTCGTTGAAAAGTTCCGAGGGCAATGTCCGCCGCGGCCCCGGCCTGAGCCACCGGATAGACTGGGTGTTTAAGCGGCGGAACATGCCCTTGCAGATCACCGCGGAATACGGCCACTGGCGCCGGGTGCAGGACCGCGACGGCGCAGGCGGGTGGATGCACTATTCGTTACTGTCCGGGGTGCGCACGGTGCTTGTCGAGGCCGAGGATGTCGCGCTGTATCGTTCTCCCAGTGCCGAGTCGCGCATCATGGCCCGGGCGGAGCGCGGCGTGATCGCGCGGCTGGGCGAGTGCAACCCGGACTGGTGCCGGATTGTGGCACAGGGCCAGAAAGGCTGGGTGCCCAAGGCCGTGCTTTGGGGGGTTTCGCCCGATGACCTGCGGCAATAACCCATGAGCGGACAGGCCGTGTTCTCCGACCCGCGGGCCAGCCGGAGGTTGAACCTTTCTGCGGTGGTGGCTTCGGTCGGGGTTGCCGTGATTCTGGTGGGGCTCAAACTATGGGCGCTGGGGGAGACGCAGGCGCTGTCGGTTGCGGCGTCTCTGGCCGACAGCGCGCTGGACCTGATGGTCTCGCTGGCGGCACTGGCGGCGGTCCTGTACGCGGCGCGACCTCCCGATCAGGATCATGCTTTCGGGCATACTGCCGCCGAGGACCTGGCCGCGTTGGGGCAATCGGTTTTCATCCTGATCTCTGCCGGGGCGATTGCCGTCGCGGCGCTCCTGCGGGTGAGCGACCCGTCGCCCGCCCCGCTCCGCGCCGAGGGGCGCGGCATGGTGGTCATGGGTGCGTCGATCCTGCTGACACTGGCGCTGGTGCTGTGGCAGCGCCGGGTGGCGCGGCGGACGGGCAGCAAGGTCGTGGCAGCCGATTCGCTGCATTATCTTGGAGATCTCGTCCCCAATATCGGGGCTTTGGTGGCGTTGTGGGTCTCTGCCCGCTACGGGCTGGTGCGGTTCGACAGTATCGTGGCGCTGGGCGCGGCGGGGATGCTGGCGGTCGGGGCGCTGGGAATTGGCCGACGGGCCTGGGATGCCCTGATGGACCGTGCGGCCCCCGATGAGATCGTCGCCCAGGTTGCGGCACTGGCCGAAAATCAGCCGGGCGTGTTGGGCTACCATGATCTCAAGACGCGGGTGGCAGGGTCACGCCTGTTCGTGAATTTGCATATCGAACTGGACGGGGCCCAGAGTCTGCACGAGGCCCACGCCATCGGGGCGACGCTTAAGCACAAGATAATACAGATTTTCCCAGGGGCCGATGTCATCATTCATTTCGATCCTGCGCGGCGCTGGAATGCGGTTTCCGACGATGGGCGGGGGGCCTGATTTGCGGCGAACGGGCATCTCCGTCAGCCGCGTTCCGTCGAATCCGATCCTTTGTGGGCGGGTGTCAGCGGCGGGGGCAAGGCGCTGCCCGTAGCCAGGCCGGATTTTCGTTTGCCCGAGACATCGGGTGGATAACCACAGGGTGTTTTGACAACGGTTCGGCCGACGTCCCTTCAGGGCGTGCCCACCCGGCGGGCCCTGTCTCCTGGCGCAGGGCCGGCCCTGCGTCCCGGTGAGAAGGCAGAATGGTCAGGTTTGAGAGTCGCGCGGCCGTACCGCGATCTGCCGTTTCAGAAAGGCAAGACCGAACATCCCCGTCATCACCAGGACGATCGTTGGTGCGGGCGCGCTGTCGAGGTGAAAGCTCAGGTAGGTTCCCCCCAGCATCGCGCTCAGGCAGACGGCCACTGCCACGGCCATCATTCGGGCAAAGCTGCGCGCCAGCAGGAAGGCGATTGCCCCCGGTGCGATCAGCAGCCCGATCGCAAGGATCAGCCCCACCGCCGAGAGTGTCGCCACTATGGTCGCCGACAGGGCCGCCAGAAG
Organism: Rhodovulum imhoffii; assembly: GCF_003046545.1. Classification (GTDB taxonomy): domain Bacteria; phylum Pseudomonadota; class Alphaproteobacteria; order Rhodobacterales; family Rhodobacteraceae; genus Rhodovulum; species Rhodovulum imhoffii. The sequence goes on from NZ_QAAA01000003.1 coordinate 70,354, forward strand.
CCCGTAATGAAGCCACCCCACCCGCAATCCGCAGGCACGGGCCTGTGCCGGGTCGAAGGCGTGCAGCAGCAGGTCTTTCCATTTCAGCAAAAGCGCGGCGGCAACCCCGACCGAGATCGCCCCGGCAGTACGCATCTCGTGCGGTTCCACCCCCAGCATGTTGCCAAACAGGATGTGGTCAAGATGGATGTTGGTGTCGATCGCGACATACATCACAAGGCCCAGTCCGAACATGCCCGAAAAGACCACGCCCATCACCGTGTCTTGCCGGACCCGGCTGTTTTCGGCCAGGTACCCGGTGGCCGTGGTGCAGACCATTCCGGCGGCAAAGGCCCCAAGGATCAGCGGCAGCCCCATCACATGGGCCAGCACGATTCCCGGCAGGACCGCGTGGCTGACCGCGTCTCCCATCAGTGCCCAGCCCTTGAGCACCAGAAAGCAGGACAACAGCGCAGTGGGGACCGCCACCATGGCGGAAATCAGGAAGGCGTTCTGCATGAAGGGAAACTGGAACGGCATCAGCACGGTTTCGATCATCGGGCGTCTCCGTTCAGCGCCGCGCGCCCCTGGCGGCGATGGGCCAGAAGCCCGTGTTTGGGTGCCAGCACGAACACCGCCAGAAACAGCAGGGTCTGGAATGTGACGATGATGCCACCGGTTGCGCCGTTGAGGAAATAGCTGGCATACGCCCCGGCAAAGCTTGTCCCCGCTCCGATCGCGACCGAGGTGGCGACGAGGCGCGGAAAACGGTCGCACAGCAGGTAGGCCGTCGCGCCCGGTGTGACGACCAGCGCGATGACCAGAAACGCCCCCACGGTCTGCATGGCCGCCACCACCGAGGCCGAAAGCATCACGAAGAAAACGGCTTTCAGCAGCCCTGTCCGCAGCCCGATGGAGCGTGCGTGGGTTTCGTCGAAGAAGGTCACCATCAGGTCTTTCCATCTGGCCAGAAGTACTGCCAGCGACACCCCCCCGATGATCGTCAGTTGCAGCGTGTCTTCGGGTGTGATGGCCAGGATGTTGCCCATCGTGATGGTTTGAACGCTGACCGAGACCGGGCTGACCGAAACCATGAACAACCCTAACCCGAAGAATGACGTGAAGATCAGCCCGATGATGACGTCCACCTTCAGCCCGGAACGATCCGAAAGAAACAGCATCGTCCCCGCCGCCAGTCCGCCGGCCAGGAATGCCCCCAGGGCGAAGGGCAGGCCCAGCATGTAGGCCCCCGCGACCCCTGGCACCACCGCGTGCGAGAGCGCATCCCCGATCAGCGACCAGCCCTTGAGCATCAGGTAGGCCGACAGGAACGCGCAAACCGCCCCTACCAGCGCCGAAACCCACATCGCGGTGGTCATGTAGCTGTAGGCAAACGGTTCCAGCAGGATCATGGCTGACCCTCGGCGGTGTGTGTCTTGTCGCCGTATTGCACGAAGGGGCGTTCGTCATCGGTGAGGATGGTTACCCGGCGCGGGTCGCCATCATCGTGCAACTCCGTCCCGCCAAGGGTGACGTGGCGCAGAACGCCACCAAAGGCGCGTTCGAGGTTTTCGCGGGTGAAAGTGGTTGCCGTCGGGCCGTGGGCCAGTACCGTGCCCTTCATCAGTACCGTCCGGTCACAGAACTCGGGTACGGAGCCGAGATTGTGGGTGGAAACCAGCATCACCCGCCCTTCGTCACGCAGAGCGCGCAGCAAGGTGACGATTTGCTCTTCGGTCTTGACGTCGACACCGGTGAACGGTTCGTCCAGCAAGATCACCTGCCCGTCCTGCGCCAGGGCGCGGGCCAGGAAGACACGCTTGCGTTGACCGCCTGACAATTCCCCGATCTGGCGGTGGCGAAATTCTTGCATGCCCACGCGTTCCAGGGCGGCGTCCACGGCCGCGCGGTCGGCGGTGCGGGGACGCCGCAGCAGGCCCATACGCCCGTAGCGCCCCATCATCACGACGTCCTCGACCAGGACGGGGAAGCTCCAGTCGACCTCCTCGGACTGCGGAACATAAGCCACGATATTTTCGCGCAGGGCCTGTTTTACCGTGCGGTCCAGCAGGCGGATCTCCCCCCGTGTGGCAGGCACAAACCCCATGATCGCCTTGAAGAGAGTCGATTTTCCCGCCCCGTTCACGCCCACCAGCGCGGTAACCGTGCCGCGCGGGATCGCGAAGCTGGCCCCGCGCAGGGCGGTGTGTCCGTTTCTATAGGTCACCGTGACATCACGGGCCAGGAGCCCGGCGGGACCGTTTGCGACGGGCTGTGCGTTTTGCGCCTGTCGGTTGAACATGCCCGCTCCTAGTTTTGTGCGCTCAGCCCGGAAACGACAGTCTGGGCCGTAACGCGCAGCAGGTCCAGATAGGTTGGGACCGGGCCGTCCGTTGTGCTGAGCGAGTCGACATAGAGCACCCCCCCGTAGCGTGCCCCGGTCTCACGGGCGACTTGCTTGGCGGGTGCGGTGTTGACCGTGCTTTCACAGAAAACGACCGGAATGTCATGTGCCCGCACGCCATCTATCACCGCGCGGACCTGTTGTGGCGTGCCGGTCTGGTCGGCGTTCATCGGCCAGAGGTAAAGTTCTTTCAGTGCGAAATCCCGTGCAAGGTAGCCGAAGGCGCCTTCACAGGTGACCAGCCAGCGCCGGTCTTCGGGGATGGCGGCAACCTGTTCCTTCAGCGGTTCCAGCGTGGCGCGCAGCTGTGCCTTATACGTGGCGGCGTTTGTGGCGTAAGTTTTCGCGTTGGCCGGGTCGTGGGTGGAAAAGGTGCGGGCAATGTTGTCGATGTAGATCACCGCGTTTTCCAGCCCCATCCATGCGTGGGGGTTCGGCTTGCCCCCATAAGCCCCCTGCGCGATCGGGATCGGGACGATCCCGTCCGAAAGCGTTGCCGAGGGCACGTCGCCAAGATTTTTCAGGAATTGTTCGAACCACAGTTCAAGGTTCAGCCCGTTCCACAAGATCAGATCTGCATCGCTTGCCCGTACGATGTCGCGTGGGGTGGGTTCGTAGCCATGAATTTCCGCGCCGGGCTTGGTGACGGAGACAACCTCTGCCGCGTCGCCGGCCACATTGGCGGCCATGTCGGCGAGTACCGTGAAGGTCGTGACGACCTTCATCTTGTCCTGGGCCGCGGCGGGCAGGGACAGCGCGGCGACCAGCCCGATCATTGGGGTGAGGGTGCGAAGGCGGAGAAGCATTGGAATCCATGACATATGAGGGTTGAGACACAGTATTTGAAAATGAGAGGCAGTCGCAAGTAGAATCTCGCGGCCCAATATCGCCACTGCAATCGGGGCATTCCGGCAATGACGTTTGATATCCGGGAAATGTTGAGACCGGGGATATGTCCGGTCCACCGGCACAAGATTGCCGCAAACGCCGGACCATTGCCGGGGCGATTCCGTGCGGGTCTGTGCCAGGTGGAGATTCGCGGACAAGAATCTTGCTGCGCAAAGCCCGGTCACGGTCTTGGCAGTTCCGCATGGTTCGCTGGCGTAAAGATCACGCCTATACCCGGTCAGGGGCGGGGCGGCGGCTGGCAAACATGTGTCAGGTCACGGCGGGCCGGCCTTTGCCGGCCCGCCAAGGGTGTCAGACGAAAAACTGCCCGCCATTCGCGGAAATGGTGGAGCCGTTCAGGAAAGCCGCGTCTTCGGAGGCAAGGAATGCCACGCAGCGTGCGATTTCGGCGGGCGCGCCCAGGCGACCGGCGGGAATTTGGGAAATGATCGCCTCGCGCACCTTTTCCGGTACCGCCATCACCATTTCGGTGGCGATGTAACCCGGACAGATCGCGTTTGCGGTGATGCCGTAGCGCGCACCCTCCTGCGCCAGAGATTTGACTATACCCAGGTCGCCCGCCTTGGTGGCGGCATAGTTCACCTGCCCGAACTGGCCCTTTTGCCCGTTGATCGAACTGATCACCACGATGCGGCCGAACTTGCGCTCCCGCATGCCGGGCCATACCGGGTGCACGGTGTTGAAAACGCCGGTCAGGTTGGTGTCGATCACCTCCTGCCACTGCTCGCGTGTCATCTTGTGGAAGGGGGCATCGCGGGTGATGCCCGCGTTGGCCACCACCACGTCGATGGGGCCGAGATCGGCCTCGATCTTCGCGGCGCCTGCCTTGCAGGCGTCATAATCGGCCACCGACCACTTGTAGGTCGGGATACCGGTTTCGTCGGTAAACTTGCGGGCCGCCTCTTCGTTTCCTGCGAAGTTTGCCGCCACGGTATAGCCGGCCTCTTTCAGGGTTTTGCTGATGGCGGCGCCGATGCCACGAGTACCACCAGTAACGAGTGCAACTTTAGCCATGATTCCTCCGGAAGCGAAAATATGCGTATCGGTAATGTTGGTACGAAATACAATTCGGGTGCGCAATAATATTGCGCACCCGGCTGCGTTTTTCGTTACGGACGTTCAAGGCACATCGCCACGCCCATGCCGCCGCCAATGCACAAGGTGGCAAGACCCTTCTTCGCGCTGCGACGCTTCATTTCGAACAGCAGGGTGTTCAAGATGCGCGCCCCAGAGGCCCCGATCGGGTGACCGATGGCAATGGCGCCGCCATTCACATTCACGATCTCCGGGTTCCAGCCCATATCCTTGTTCACGGCGCAGGCCTGTGCGGCGAAGGCCTCGTTGGCCTCGACAAGGTCGAGATCTCCGACAGACCAGCCGGCCTTTTCCAGCGCCTTGCGCGAGGCCGGGATAGGCCCGGTGCCCATGATCGACGGGTCCAGTCCGGCGGTGGCGTAAGAGGCGATGCGTGCCAGCGGTTCCAGTCCGCGCTTTTCGGCGTCTTCGGCGCGCATCACCAGAACACCGGCGGCCCCGTCGTTGAGGCCGGAGGCGTTCGCGGCCGTTACGCTGCCGTCCCTGGTGAAGGCCGGGCGCAGCTTTTGCATCGCCTCCAGAGTGGCGCCGTGCCGGATGTACTCGTCCGCGTCCACGACCGTCTCGCCCTTGCGGTGCCTGACAGTGACGGGCACGATCTCATCGGTGAACTTGCCGGCCTTTTGGGCGGCCTCGGCCTTGTTCTGGCTGGCAACGGCGAATGAGTCCTGCATTTCGCGGCTGATCTGCCATTGCTCGGCGACATTCTCGGCGGTCTGGCCCATGTGGTACCCGTTGAAGGCATCCCACAGGCCGTCCCTGATCATCGAGTCGATGAACTTCATGTCGCCCATCTTGTGGCCCGCGCGCAAATGCGCCACATGGGGCGACAGCGTCATGTTTTCCTGCCCGCCGGCGGCGACGACCGCGGCGTCGCCCAGTTGCACGTGCTGTGCGGCCAGGGCCACGGCCCGCAGGCCGGAACCACAGACCTGGTTGATGCTCCAGGCCGCGGCTTCGGTGGGCAGCCCGGCATTGATATGGGCCTGACGCGCGGGGTTTTGCCCTTGGCCGGCGGTCAGCACCTGGCCAAGAATCGTCTCCGAAACTTCCGACTTGTCGATCCCTGCCCGGGCGACCAGAGCCTCCAGCACGGTTCGCCCCAGCTCATGGGCGGGAACGGTGGCGAAAGAACCGTTGAAACTGCCGACCGGGGTCCGCGCGGCCGAGACGATCACAACATTGGTCATGGGTGTTTCCTTTTGCCCGTGTGTTCTACGCCCCGGACTATAGGCGAGCCATGCCCGAAAGGCACCCATTCTTTCTGCGCATGCAAAATCAGGCCCGCAGTTGCTCACGTGTGGCCAGCCAGGGCGGTGACAGTGTGGGCGCGGCGAATGCATATCCCTGCAGGCAGTCGACCCCCGCATCGATAAGGTAGGCCGCATCGATGGATTTTTCGACATTCTCGGCCACGGTCAGCATGTCGAGCTGCCTTGCGATGGACAGGATCGCCCCGGTCAGGACCTGGTTGTCCGCATCGGCGTGGATGTTCTGGATGAACTGGCCGTCGATCTTGAGGATGTCGAAATAGAAGTTGCGAAGATAGCGCAGTGCGGTGTACCCGGCGCCGAAATCGTCCAGCGCAAACGCAATGCCCCGCGCCTGCAGGTCGCGCATGAAGACGGAGACGAGGTCAGGCACCGTCATTGCGGAGCTTTCGGTGATTTCAAGGATCAGCCGTTCTGCGGCTGTGGGGTCGATGGCCAGCCCGCGGTTGAGCGTTTTCATCCAGTCCGGGTAGGCGATGGACCGGGCCGAGAGATTGATCGAGAGGCGCAGATCGGGTGTTTCCGCCAGCGCGCGCAACCCCTTTTCAAGGGCGAGGCAGTCGATCCGGCGGCCGATTTCGGTGGTTTCGACGCTGTCGATGAAATGGCGCGCCGGGATGGCCCGGCCCTGCGTATCGAAAACACGGACGAGCCCCTCATAAAATGCGATATATCCTTCGCCCGCGGTAACCACCGGCTGGTAGGCGAGGGTGACGTCCTTGCGGGATACCGCCTCCCGAACAAGGCGCGGGGCGTCGGCCGCGCGCAGGGCGTTGGCCACATCCAGCGGGCTTTCACCGCCGACGGGGAAAGAAGAATCTTCAGGCAAGTTCATTGGCTGCCTCCATCGTGAGCACGGGGCAGTCTGCGCGCCGGCATTTAACAAATGGTCAAAGGCGCAGGTTTTCCAGCACGCTGCGGGCTTTGGCGCTGTTCCAGTCGACCGGGGCGGGCAGACGGGCCACCTCCTTGCCCTCAGGCGTCAGGATCACGGTCAGGGGGATGGTCTTGACCGCCATCGCGGCGGCGAATTTCCCATGCGGGTCGCGCCATTGCGGCAGGTGGCGCAGGCCGAGCTGCCTGAAAAGCCGGGTGATCTGGGCCGGGTCGTGGGGGCCTGCGGCAACGGTCAGCACCGTGATATCGGGGCGCGCGACCTGAAGGGCCTCCAGCCCGGGCAGTTCCTCCCGGCAGGGGGCGCACCAGGTTGCCCAGAATGTCAGGATCACCCATTTGCCGTGAAAGTCAGATATCCCCGCGGTCGCGGACTCGCCTTGCAGAATGGCATCGGGGACCGGGCGTGGGGTGTCGTGCACCTCCAGGCGGTCCCAATTGTCGGCATGTGCGCCATTTGCACCGAGGGCAAGGGCCGTGTAGAGGACAAGCAACCGAACCAGACGCATATTCCCTCCGAGGGCAACCACAATGACCAACGACCAATCCAACGCCATGTGGGGCGGACGCTTTGCCGCCGGCCCCGACGCCATCATGGAAGCTATCAACGCTTCGGTCAGTTTTGACAAGCGTCTTGCCGCGCAGGATATCGCGGGCTCACGCGCGCATGCCGCCATGTTGGCCGAGACCGGAATCCTGAGCCCCACGGACGCGGAGGCGATCCGCAACGGCCTGTGCACGGTTCTGTCGGAGATCGAGGCCGGAGACTTCGCCTTTTCAACGGCGCTGGAAGATATCCACATGAATGTCGAGGCCCGGCTGAAAGACCTGATCGGCGAAGCCGCCGGGCGTTTGCATACGGCGCGTTCGCGCAATGATCAGGTGGCGACCGATTTCAGGCTTTGGGTCCGCGATCAGATCGACGCGGCCATGAGCGGGCTGGAGGCGCTGATCCGTGCGTTGCTGGCACAGGCCGACGCCGGGGCGGATTGGGTCATGCCCGGGTTCACTCACCTGCAAACCGCCCAGCCGGTAACCTGGGGCCACCACATGATGGCCTATGTGGAAATGTTCGGCCGTGATATGTCGCGGTTTGCCGATGCGCGGGTGCGGATGAACGAATGCCCCCTTGGTGCGGCCGCGCTGGCGGGAACGTCCTTTCCGATCGACCGGCACATGACGGCACGGGCACTGGGTTTCGACCGGCCCGCGGCCAACAGCCTCGATGCGGTCAGCGACCGCGACTTTGCGCTGGATTTCCTGTCATGCGCGTCGATCTGCGCGATGCATCTGAGCCGTCTCGCCGAGGAACTGGTGATCTGGTCCTCCGCCCAGTTCCGGTTCGTGGCGTTGTCCGATCGGTTTTCGACGGGGTCCTCGATCATGCCGCAAAAGAAGAACCCCGACGCGGCGGAACTGATTCGCGCCAAGATCGGGCGCATCTTCGGGGCCAACGTGGCGCTGATGACGGTGATGAAAGGGCTGCCGCTGGCGTATTCCAAGGACATGCAGGAGGACAAGGAACAGGTCTTCGATGCGGCAGATACCCTGATGTTGGCGCTGGCTGCAATGGAAGGCATGGTCCGGGACATGACCGCGAACCGTCCGGCGCTGGAGGCCGCAGCGGCCAGCGGGTTTTCCACCGCGACCGACCTGGCGGATTGGCTGGTCCGCGCGCTCAACCTGCCGTTCCGTGAAGCCCATCACGTCACCGGAACGCTCGTCGCCCTGGCAGAGAAGAGGAATTGTGACCTGCCCGATCTCCGGCTGGAGGATATGCGGGCCGTTCACCCCGGCATCACGGCAGAGGTTTTCGGCGTTTTGGGGGTGCACAATTCGGTGGCGAGTCGCGTAAGCTACGGCGGGACCGCGCCTGAACAGGTGCGCACGCAGATCGGCCGTTGGAAAGAGAGGTTGGGGTGAGGGCATTCGTTTTGATCGCCGTGTTGGGGCTTGCGGCCTGTGCACAGCCTTCGGGCCATGTTGGCGTTGCGCCGGATGGCAAGGCGTCGGGGGCGGTGCGCAGCGGCCCGGCTTCGGCCGGGGTGGGCCCGAACGGGGCCAATGCCTCCGTCAAGGTGGTGGATACGCCCACCACCGACGTCACCGTGGGTACCGGCGGCGCGGGCGTCTCGGTGCGGCCGGCCGGTTCGCCGGTCGGGGTTGGAATCGGACCGGGAGGGCTGAGAGTTGGGTTCTAGGCTGATTGCACTGGCACTGGTTGCCGTTCTTGCCGCCTGTGGGGTGGATGGCCCGCCCCAGCGTCCGGCTGCGGAGCCCGGACTCACCGTTTCCGGGACCGTGGAAATGGGCGTTAGCGGGGGGAATTGATGCGGTATGTGTTCCTGGGGCTTGCGGTCTGGGGCGCGGTGCACCCGATGTATTATTTCGTCTCATGGCTGGCGGCCAACGGCTGGGATTTCGGTGCCATGATCGATGCCTGGTATGTCAACGACAGCACCACCGGCCTGACATGGGATCTGACCATCGCTGCGATCGCGCTGACGCTCTGGGTGCTGACGGAAAGCGTCACGCGCCGGAACTGGCGCGGGCTCTGGGCCATCCCGGCCACTTTTGGTATCGGCCTGTCCTGTGGTCTGCCGCTTTATCTTTTCCTGCGTTCCCGTCCGGAGAGCTGATGGATCACTTTCTCTATCGCGACGGCGTCCTCCACGCCGAGGACATCCCCCTGCCGGACCTGTCCGCGCAGACGGGCACGCCGTTCTACGTCTATTCCGCCGCCACGCTGACCCGTCATTTCCGCCTGTTCGACGAGGCGCTGGAAGGGATGGAGCATCTCGTCTGTTATGCGGTCAAGGCCAACTCCAATCTCGCGGTGCTCAGGCTTCTGGGGGGGCTGGGCGCGGGGGCGGATGTCGTTTCGGGCGGTGAATACCGCAAGGCCCGCGCAGCGGGCATCCCCGGAGAGCGTATCGTCTTCTCCGGTGTCGGCAAGACGCGCGAAGAAATGCGCCTTGCCCTGGGCGAAGGCATACGCCAGTTCAACGTCGAGTCCGAACCGGAGATGGAGGCCCTCAACGCTGTTGCCCTGTCGATGGGCACCCGCGCACCCGTGGCGCTGCGCATCAACCCGGACGTGGACGCGAAGACCCACGCGAAGATTTCCACCGGGAAGTCAGAAAACAAGTTCGGCATCCCGATTTCCCGGGCGGGTTCCACCTATGCCGCAGCCGCGGCCCTGCCGGGGCTGGAGGTGGTGGGCATCGACATGCACATCGGCAGCCAGTTGACGGACCTTGCCCCCTTCGAACAGGCGTATACCAAGCTTGCGGCGCTGACCCGGACCTTGCGCGGGGACGGGCACCGGATCGTCCGGCTCGATCTTGGCGGCGGGCTGGGTATCCCTTATGAACGGTCGAACTCCGCACCGCCCCTGCCGGTGGAATATGGCCATATGGTTCGCCGGGTGCTTGGCGACACCGGATGCGAGATATTGATTGAACCGGGGCGCCTGATCGCGGGCAATGCCGGGGTGCTGGTGGCACGGGTGATTTACGTGAAGCACGGAGAAGACCGCGACTTCCTGATCCTGGATGCGGCAATGAACGACCTGATTCGTCCGGCCATGTACGATGCCCACCATGATATCGTGCCGGTGGTCGAACCCGAACCCGGGGGCGACAGTGTCACCTATGACGTGGTCGGACCGGTGTGCGAAACCGGCGACACTTTCGCCCGGCAACGCCGCCTGAAACCGCTGAAGGAAGGGGATCTGGTCGCTTTCCGCTCTGCCGGGGCCTATGGGGCGGTCATGGCGTCGGAATACAACAGCCGTCCTCTGGTCCCCGAGGTGCTTGTCAGCGGGGATCACAGCGCCGTCATCCGCGCGCGCCCGTCCTTTGAAGAAATGCTGAACCGAGATACCATTCCCGAGTGGCTCTAGCCGCCGCCATCGGGAGGAACTATGACCGGACGGCCCCCCCAGCCCGATCCGACGATGCGCTTGCGCTGGCCGTTGCGTGCGACCTGGGCCGGGCTGCTGGCAGAGCGGCTGACCCGTGCATTCTGGCCGGTCTGGACCGTTCTGCTGGCTGTTATCGCGGGTCTTGCGCTGGGCCTGCCCCAGACGCTTGCGCCCCGGGTCGCAATGGCGGGGATGGTCGGGGCCGGGGCTGCCGGTCTCGTCGCTTTGGGCTGGGGGCTGTGGCGGTTTCGCTGGCCCCGCATGTCCGAAGCCTGTGCCCGCCTCGATGCGGCGCTGCCCGGACGGCCCCTTGCCGCGCTGGCCGATCGTCAGGAGGCGGGCGCCGACGATGTCGGGGCACAGGCTGTCTGGCATGCTCATCTGGTTCGCATGACCGGGCGGCTGGCGCAGGCTCGTGCGGTGCCGCCCGATCTGAGACTTTCGCGCGCGGACCCTTTCGCATTGCGTTATGTCGCCCTGACGGCGTTTTTGGTGGCGGCGGTTTTCGGATCGTTGTGGCGCGTGGGGACGGCGGCGGATCTTGTCTCTGGTGAGACCGCTGCGCGGTCGGCCTGGGAAGGATGGGTCGAGCCTCCCGCCTATACGCGCCGCCCGACGATTTATCTCAACGACAGCCCGGGGAGTGCGCTTGATCTGCCGCGGGGCAGCCGGGTGAGTCTGCGGCTCTATGGCGATCCCGGTGCGCTGATTCTGCGCGAGACCGTCTCCGGGCGTGGCGAGGTGGCGGAAACCTTCGTGGTCGTCCGCGCAGGGGAAGTGGCGATCAAGGGGCGGGGGGGGCGGACATGGCAGGTCGGGCTTTTGCCGGACCTGCCGCCTGAAATCCGCCTTGACGGACCGCCGGAGGTGCGTGCGAACGGTGAGATGCGCCAGCGATTCACCGCCCTGGACGACTATGGCGTGGTCTCCGCACAGGCGCGGATCACGCTGGACATGCCGGCAGTGGAGCGGATCCACGGTCTGGTCCCGCCGCCCGATCCGCGCCCGTCGTTGATTCTGGATCTGCCGATGCCGGTGTCCGGAAGCCGGGACGCTTTTACGGAAACTCTGGTGGAAAATCTCTCCCAGCATCCGTGGGCAGGCTTGCCGGTTCAGGTGGTGCTGACGGCGCAGGATGCGGCCGGGCAGGGTGGACAAAGCATGCCCCAGGCGATGGTCTTGTCCGGGCGCCGCTTTTTCGATCCCCTGGCGCGGGCGGTGGCGGAGCAGCGGCGGGATTTGCTGTGGACCCGTGTGAATGGCCGGCGCGTGGTGCAGGTGTTGCGTGCCCTCAGTCACCGGCCCGAGGAGATTTTCCGAGACGATTCCACCTATCTGCAACTGCGCGTTGCCCTTCGGCGGCTCGACGCGGCCGTGCACGAAGGTCTGACGGCAGAGGTTCAGGATGAAATCGCTGCCGCCCTGTGGAAGATCGCGCTGGAGATCGAACTCGGCGATCTGTCCGATGCCGAGCAACGCCTGCACCGCGCCCAGGACCGTCTTTCCGAGGCGATTCGAAACGGGGCCTCGGATGCCGAGATCGCGGAGTTGATGCAGGAATTGCGCGAGGCCTTGCGCGATTATGCCCGGCAGCTGGCCGAACGCGCCGACCCCGATACACAGCGTGCCGAAACCCCGCCGGGGCAGGAGATTACCGGCGAACAGATGCAGCAAATGATGGATCAGTTGCAGCGCCTGATGGAAGAAGGCCGTATGGCCGAGGCCGAGCAACTTTTGAACCAGCTTCGCCAGATGATGGAAAACCTGCGTGTCACGCAGAACCCCGGGGGCGGTGAACCCCCTGGCCGGCAGGCGATGGAAGGGCTGGGCCAGACCCTGCGTGGCCAGCAGGAGTTGAGCGATGATGCCTTCGGCCAGCTGCAGAATCGCTTTGGTCCCGGCGCACAATCCGGGGATCCGGAAGGTCTGGCCGAAAGGCAACGCGGCCTGCGCCGGGAACTGGACGAACAGATGCACAACCTTCCCGGTCTTGGCGAGTCAGACGGCGCGCGCGAAATGCGCGAGGCGCTGGACCGTGCCGGGCGTGCCATGGACGATGCGGAGCGTGCCTTGCGTGACGATGATCTGGCTGGGGCGCTCGACCGTCAGGCCGAGGTGCTGGAGGCGCTGCGCGAGGGGATGCGGAACCTTGACCAGGCGCTTGCGCAGGCCGAAAGCGGAGAAGGGGGGCCGCAGGCGGGTGCGCCCGGTCGTGCGGAGCGCGATCCGCTGGGCCGGGAAGGCGGGGGGCGTGGCCAGATCGGTACGAGCCGTGAAATGTTGCGCGAAGACATCGCCCCAGGCAACCGGGCGCGCGCGTTGCAAGAGGAAATCCGCCGCCGTTCGGGTGAGCGGGAGCGGTCGGAGACCGAACGCGACTACCTTGAGCGGCTCCTGGAGCGTTTCTAGCCCCCGCCACCCCTCTTCACCACGTTCTCCAGCGCCCTGTGCAGTGCCTGACGCGTTTGCCCGACGATTGTGGTGTAACTGTCCAGGGTCTGGGCGGCCTCGGGCCGTGCGGCACGGATTTGTGGCGCGAGGATATACACGCCCAAAGCCAGCGCCGCCACGGCCAGTGTGCCCCAGAAACCGATGGCAAAACCCGGTGGGTCTCCGGGGGCTGGCGGTTTGGCCGGCAGTTGCACCTTCGGCGGCGGTGTGTCTTCGGGGCGGGGCGGGGTTTGTGCGCGGGCGCGCTGTTCGTATGCGACCTCTTCGCGCAGGATATTCAGCACCGACTCGTCGATCTTGCGGGCGGCAGGGGCGGGCTGGTGCCAGGCATGGGCGCAGGCGGAACACTTGACCTTCCGCCCGCCGACCGGGATGGCGCGATCCTCGATCTGATAGCGCGCCCCGCATTTTTCGCAGGTCAGTTCCATAATGCCCCCCCGAACCGGTGCCTGTGCCGGATTTGCCTAGTGCTTTTATCAGCCCCGGACGCGATACAAAAGCCGCCCGATTGCAACCGGCCCGCAGCTGGGGCAAAAGATGGCCACCGGCGTGTCCGCCCAGACCAAGGAGACCCCCATGGCCCATGCACTGCAATGGCTGCGCTCGCTTCTTTTCGTTGGGCAGATGTATCTGGCGATGCCCGTTTTCGGGCTGGTTCTGGCGCCCTATGTGCTTTTGCGGCGGGATGGTGTCTTTCACGCGGTTCACATCTACTGCCATTGGGTGCGCTGGACCGCGCGCTGGATGGTTGGCCTGAGGTCGGAGGTGCGTGGTACGCCCCCTGCGGGGGAAGTTCTGATCGCCTCCAAACACCAGTCTTTCTTCGATATCATCTTGCTTGTCAGCGTGACGCCGCACCCGCGTTTCATCATGAAGCAGTCGCTGAAATGGGCGCCAGTCCTGGGCTGGTATGCGATGCGGCTGGGCTGTGTGCCTGTGGATCGAGGCAAGCGTGGGGCGGCGATCGCCGAGATGGTCAAGCGGGTTGCCGAAGGGCAGGAGCGGCCCGGCCAACTCATCATTTACCCGCAGGGGACGCGCGTAGCCCCCGGTGTGCAACGCCCCTACAAGATCGGGACGGGTGTTTTATACGCGCAGTTCGGGCAGGATTGCCTGCCCGCCGCAACCAATGTGGGCGTGTTCTGGCCGCGCACGGGCATCTATCGCAAACCGGGGCTGGCAGTGGTGGAGTTCCTGCCGGTCATTCCCGCAGGCAAGCCGGTGGATACCTTCATGAGCGAACTGGAGGAGGCTGTGGAAAGCGCCTCGAACCGGCTGATGGCCGAGGCAGGCTTTCGCGGTTAACCCTTGAACGGGGTCATTCCCGCGCGGGCAAGCTCATCCGCGCGTTCGTTTTCCGGGTGGCCGGCGTGACCCTTGATCCACTCCCACGTGACAGAGTGGCGGGCCTGCGCGGTGTCGAGCCGTTGCCACAAGTCCGCGTTTTTCACCGGTTTCCGGGTGGACGTTTTCCACCCGTTGCGCTTCCAGCCGTGAATCCAGCTGGTAACGCCGTTTTTCACATAGGAGCTGTCGGTGATCACGGTGACCTTCGAAGGCCTTGAAAGCGCCTCCAGCGCACGGATTGCGGCCAGAAGTTCCATCCGGTTGTTGGTGGTGTCCGGTGCGCCGCCTTTCAGCATACGCTCTTTCACAACGCGGTCGTTGTCTTTGGCCAGCAGCAGAACGCCCCAGCCGCCCGGTCCGGGGTTTCCGCTACAGGCACCATCGGTATAGGCGAAGAGTTCAGGCATGGGCAAAAATCACGATACGGTCACAGGGGGTGCCGTCATACCCGACCGAGGGCGAGATGTCATCGCTCCTGATCGTGAAGCCTGCGCCGGACAGGTGGCGGCGCAAGTCTGTGGGATTATAATAGGTGTACCTGCGACCCAGCCGGTCGCGGCTTTCTCCCAGGCCGAGTTTCATTGCCAGAACGAAAAGCCCGCCGGAGCGCAATGCCCGGTGGATGGCCTCAAGGTGGGTGCCGAAGGTTGTGCGGGCGGCGTGGAGCAGGCTGAAATGCGCCCAGACACCGTCGAAGGCGTTGGCCGCCGCTAACGATTCGAAGGAGGCCACGCGCGCCGGAACGCCGTAGCGGGTCCGGGTCTCGGCGACCATTTCCGGGCTGGCGTCCAGCGCGGTGACAGTCAGCCCCGCTGCCTGCATTCGTGCCGCGGCCCAGCCGGCGCCGCAGCCAAGATCAAGCGCCGCGCCGCCTTTGGGCAGGGCGGCGATGAAATGCTCAAGATGTGCTTGCGTGGCGGCATCCCGGGTCAGCCCGCCATACCGGGCCGCATGGGCCGCATAAACGGCAAGCGTCTTTTTGTCCGGTCCCGTCACAGAAGGCCGATGAACAGGCAGAGTACGACGATCAGGGTCAGCGGCACCCGCAGTGCCATCCACCAGGGCGGGGCAAGGCCCTGACGCCAGAACAGCCAGTCCAGCCCCAGAAGACCGGCATATCCCGCGATCAGGAACACCAGCGAACTGTCGGGACCGCCGCCGACGGTGAAAAAGGCCCACAATACAGGCAGCATCGACAGAGCATAACCCAGTTGGGCCACCCGCCCCTCGGCGCGTGTGGCAAAGCCCCACAAGACGCCGGACATGAAGGCAAGGACAATCGTGCCGTAGAAGTTCAGCACATACTGCCCCATGAACCGTGGGCCAAGACGGGCGAGGCTCAGGTCATAGGTTTGCGGTATGAGAAGGGTGACCGCGCCCCACAGGAACGGGATCAGCCCGGCAAACCCGAGCAGCAGGGCCGAACGTGGAATTCGGATCATGCTTTCTCCGCGGCAAGACGCAGGGCAAGTCCGGCAAAGGCGGCGGCAAAGGTGCGGTTGAGCCATGTCATCGCCCGCGGACTGCCGAGCAGCCGGTCACGGGCCGTGGCGGCAAACAGCCCGTAGCCCAGGAAGACAATGGCGGTCAGAGCGGTGAAAACCGCGCCAAGGGCCAGCATCTCGGCGGTTGCGGTGGCCGGGTTGCCAGAAAGAAAGGGGGGCAGCAGCGCAAGGAAGAACAGCGAAAGCTTGGGGTTCAGCAGGTTCAGCAGGATACCCCGCAAGGCAATCCTGGAAAACCTGTCATGCCTGCTTTCGGCGCGGATTTTCAGGGTGCCCCTCTGGCGGAGCGTTTGCCACGCGAGGTACAGAAGGTATGCCACCCCGGCGAGTTTGACCGTCTGGAACAGCGCCGCCGAAGAATGCACCAGCGCCGCAACGCCCAGCATCGCCGCCGCCAGGTGTGGCAAAACCCCAACCGTGCAGCCCAGTGCCGCCGGCAGTGCCGCCCGCTTTCCCTGACCCAAGGATATCATCAGAACGTAGAGTACACCGGCCCCCGGTGCCAGCACCACGACAAGTGCCGTCAGCAGGAACTGGGCAGAAATCATCAGGCGGGTTCCCGTACGATACGGGGAATACGGAACTCGATCTTTTCGGTGGCGGTGACAACCTGTTCCAGAGTCAGGTCGAAGCGTTCGCGGAACGCGTCCAGCACCTCTTGCACCAGCACATCGGGCGCGGAGGCCCCCGCGGTCAGGCCGATCGCCGAGCATCCTTCAAGCGCGCGCCAGTCGATATCCGTGGCACGCTGAATCAATTGCGCGTAATCGCAGCCGGCGGCAGCGGCCACTTCGACCAGGCGGCGCGAGTTCGACGAGTTGGGCGCCCCGATCACCAGGAGCGCCTGCACCTTCGGCGCCACCTGTTTGACCGCGTTCTGGCGGTTGGTGGTGGCGTAGCAGATGTCTTCCTTGTGGGGGCCTTCGATGGCGGGGAAGCGGGCCTGCAGCGCCCTGACCACCTCGGCGGTATCGTCGAGGGAGAGCGTGGTCTGGGTGATGAAGGCGAGATGCTCCGGGTTGCGCACCTCAAGCGTTGCGACATCCCCGGGCGTTTCCACCAGCAGGACCTCGCCCTCGGGCAACTGACCCATCGTGCCGATCACCTCCGGGTGGCCCTTGTGGCCGATCATGACCATCTGCTTGCCGTTCTCGTGGTGGCGCGCGGCCTCCAGGTGGACCTTGGACACCAGCGGGCAGGTGGCATCGACATAGATCAGGTTGCGCCGCTCCGCTTCTGCGGGGACCGCCTTCGGCACCCCGTGGGCGGAAAAGATCACCGGGCGATCATCGGGGCATTCGTCCAGATCCTCGACAAAGACGGCGCCCCTTGCGCGCAGCCCGTCCACGACGAACTTGTTATGCACGATCTCGTGGCGGACATAGACGGGGGCCCCCCATTTTTCCAGTGCCATCTCGACGATTTTGGTCGCGCGGTCCACGCCGGCGCAAAACCCGCGGGGTGCGGCGAGGAAAAGGGAGAGTCGGGGTTTGGTCATCGGCAACCTCCTGCTTGGGGAACAGGTAAGCCGAAAGACCTTTCGCGTCCAGCCCCGCCGACACGGGGCGGCAATTGGTCTGGGCGACCGGACCGTGTCTTCTCAGAAATCGTCGGCCTGTTCGGAGTGGGTGTCGGGGCGCGGTTCCCGCGGCGGTCGGCCGATCACGTCTTTCAGTTCGTCCAGTTCGATGAAGTTGTCGGCCTGGCGGCGCAACTCGTCCGCGATCATCGGCGGCGTGCTGCGAATCGTGGAGACGACCGAAACCCGGACCCCCTGACGCTGCAGGCTTTCGACGAGCGGGCGAAAGTCGCCATCGCCGGAAAAGAGAACGATGTGATCCACACGTGGGGCCAGTTCCATGGCGTCTACGGTCAGTTCGATATCCATGTTGCCCTTGACCTTCCGGCGGCCTTGACTGTCGGTGTACTCCTTGGCCGGCTTGGTGACCATCGAGAAGCCGTTGTAATGCAGCCAGTCCACCAGGGGTCGGATCGGGGAATAATCGTCGTTTTCCAGAAGGGCGGTGTAATAGAACGCCCGCAACAGCTTGCCACGACGCATGAATTCCTGCCGCAGAAGCTTGTAGTCGATGTCGAAGCCAAGCGCCTTTGCCGCCGCGTACAGGTTTGATCCGTCGATGAAGAGGGCGAGGCGTTCGTCTCTGTAGAACATTTGTTATCCTTCCGGTAATACCTTTGCCGCCGCTGCCCCGCACCTGCAACAGTTGTATCAGATGCCCAGTTGTCTCAGACGTCTATGAATGTGTATCACTAACCGCCCATTTCGCGGCCAAAGCGGGGGTAAAAGTAAAGGTTATTGCCGATGCTTCAAGGGCGTAATTCTCTCACATCAATTCTCAACGCCAATAAAACAAGAGCTTTCAGGCGAAAGACCTGCCTAAAAGTACTGGTTTCTATTGGGGCAAACCTGCCCTCTGGCGGACGCGACCCCTGCGAAAATCTTCGGGGGGCGCTTTCGGTGATGGGGGGTGATTCGCTTCACATTGACACTATAAGTGAATTTTATCAAACGCCTGGTTTTCCCCATGGGTCCGGGCCGGACTTTGTCAATGCCTGTCTTCGGGTTTTCACCGTCCTGACACCGGAGGCGTTGCTCGCGCGGTTGCACGAGGTCGAGGCCGATTTCGGACGGCGACGCACGACACGCTGGGCGCCGCGCAGCCTTGATCTCGACTTGCTGGACTATGAGGGGAGGGTTGTTCCGGATGCGGCCACCCAGACCCGGTGGCGGACCCTGCCCTTGCCGGATCAGCGCAGGTATGCGCCGGAACGCCTGATCCTGCCCCATCCGCGCTTGC
Organism: Rhodovulum imhoffii; assembly: GCF_003046545.1. Lineage (GTDB taxonomy): Bacteria > Pseudomonadota > Alphaproteobacteria > Rhodobacterales > Rhodobacteraceae > Rhodovulum > Rhodovulum imhoffii. The sequence goes on from NZ_QAAA01000003.1 coordinate 88,953, forward strand.
AGGAGCGTGCGTTCGTGCTTGTCCCGCTGGCGGAAATCGCCCCGGACTGGCGCCACCCGCTGCTGGGGCGCACCGCCGTCGAGCTGCGCGATGCGCTGCCTGCCGGGGAAATCGCGCAGATTCGCCCGCTTCCGGGCCGGGGCAGGGGGGATTCGCCCTTGTAATGCTTTGGAACAGGCCCTAGAAGTAAGGTTCGATCTTCCAAATGAGGTGGAGTAATTCATGGCCCGCGTGACGGTAGAAGACTGCGTTGACAAGGTTCCGAACCGGTTCGAGCTTGTCATGCTTGCCGCGCACCGCGCGCGCGAAATCGCGTCTGGTGCGCCGCTGACGGTCGACCGTGACAATGACAAGAACCCTGTTGTGTCCTTGCGCGAAATCGCCGATGAGGCCCAGCCGGCCGATGCCCTGCGCGAGCGCATGATCGAGGCCAACCAGACCCAGATCGAGATCGACGAACCCGAAGAGGATTCGATGGCGTTCCTGATGGGTGGGGAGCCCGACGCCCCGGCTCAGGACGACATGTCGGAGGAAAACCTCCTGCGCGCATTGATGGAAGCACAGGGCCAGAAATAATACGGGCGCGGACTGCGTCCCAGCGGGGCAGACAGGCGGATGATCGACGTCGAGGACCTGATTCAATTGGTCCGCAACTACAACCCCCGAACCGACGTAGACCTGATTCGAAAGGCTTATGCCTACGGCAAGGAAATGCACGAGGGGCAGACCCGCCGCTCGGGCGAACCCTATTTCACCCATCCGGTCGCCGTGGCGGCGATCCTGACCGAGCAGCGGCTGGATGACGCGACGATCGTGACCGCGTTGCTGCATGACACCGTAGAGGACACCAAATCCACCTATGGTGAGGTCGCCAACCTGTTCGGTGCGGAGATCGCCGATCTCGTGGACGGGGTGACCAAGCTGACAAACCTTCAGCTTTCGTCCACGCAGACGAAGCAGGCCGAAAACTTCCGCAAGCTTTTCATGGCCATGGCCAGGGATTTGCGGGTGATTCTGGTCAAGCTGGCCGACCGTCTGCATAACATGCGGACGATCAAGTCGCTGCCCCACGAAAAGCAGGTTCGCAAGAGCAAGGAAACCATGGACATCTTTGCGCCTCTGGCCGGGCGCATGGGGATGCAATGGATGCGTGAGGAACTGGAGGACCTGTCTTTCAAGGTGCTCAATCCCGAGGCGCGGGCCTCTATCCTGCGCCGTTTCGTGACTTTGCAGCGTGAATCGGGGGACGTGATTGCCAAGATCACCAATGACATCCGTATCGAGCTGGAGCGCGAGAATGTGGAGGCGGATGTGTTCGGGCGGGCCAAGCGTCCCTATTCGATATGGCGCAAGATGGAGCAGAAGGAGATCGGCTTTTCCCGCCTGTCGGATATTTACGGGTTCCGTGTCATCACCGAGAACGAAAGCGATTGCTACCGGGTTCTGGGGGCGATCCACCGCCGTTGGCGCGCGGTTCCGGGCCGGTTCAAGGATTACATCAGCCAACCGAAATCCAACGGCTACCGTTCGATCCAGACGACGGTTTCGGGGCGCGATGGCAAGCGGGTCGAGGTGCAGATCCGTACCCGCCAGATGCATGAGGTGGCGGAATCGGGCGTCGCGGCACACTGGTCCTACCGGGACGGCGTGCGTGCGGAGAACCCCTTTGCCGTCGATCCGGCCAAGTGGCTGGCCTCTCTGACCGAGCGTTTCGAGGTGGCGGAGGACCACGACGAGTTTCTTGAACACGTCAAGATGGAAATGTACTCGGACCAGGTCTTCTGCTTTACCCCCAAGGGGGACGTGGTCAAACTGCCACGCGGGGCGATGCCGCTGGATTTTGCCTATGCCATCCATACCCGCATCGGGGACAGTTGCGTCGGCGCCAAGGTCGACGGGCTGCGCGTCCCCCTCTGGACGCGGCTCAAGAACGGGCAGTCGGTGGAGATCATCACTGCCGAAGGGCAGCGCCCGCAGGCGGCCTCTCTGGACCTTGTGGTGACCGGACGCGCCAAATCCTCCATCCGCCGGTCGCTGCGCGAAGAGGACCGGGACCGCTATATCAAGCTGGGGCGGGAACTGGCCCGTGTCGCGTTTGAACATGTCGGCCGCAGGGCGACCGACAAGGCGCTGCGGACCGCCGCGAAAAATCTCGGTCTGCGCGACGAATCCGCATTGCTGGCCCGGCTTGGCTCCGCCGAGATCCGCCCGTCCCGTGTGGTCGAACTGCTTTACCCCGATATCGCCACCACCCAGGGGGAGGAGATCGAGCCGTCCCATGCCGTTATCGGTCTTTCGCCGGACCAGTCCTTCAACCGGGCCGTCTGCTGTGAGCCGGTTCCGGGGGAGCGCATCGTGGGTATCGCGTGGCGCGGGCGCGGCGTCGTGGTGCATGCCATCGATTGCGGCGCTCTGGCCAAGTACGAAGGTCAGCCCGGCCGCTGGATGGATCTGCACTGGCATTCGGGCCGCCACGCCCCCGAACACACGGTCAGTCTGCTGGTCACGCTCCGTAACGACGCCGGGGTGCTGGGCCATATCTGTACGCTCATCGGGGAGCAGAAGGCGAACATATCGAACATGGAGTTCCTGGACACGAAACCGGACTTCTTCCGTTTGCGCATTTGTGTCGAGTTGCGCGATGTCGAGCATCTGCACACGGTCATGACGGCTCTGGAAGCCGAAAGCGACGTGGCCGAGATCCTGCGCCAGAGGGATCCGGCGCTCGACACGTAACCGCCGGAAAGGGAAGGGCTGGCGTGGTTTTCAGGCGCCGAGACAAACGCAGCACCGGACGGCTCGTGCGGGAGTTCTTCTACCCGCGGGGGGGATGGAGCCGGGCGGCGTATTATGTCAGCCATCGGCTGCGCCGGTTGCCCGACGATCCCAGGCGCATCGCACGGGGGATTTTTGCGGGGGTCTTTGTCACCTTCACGCCGTTTTACGGGTTCCATTTCCTTACCGCGGCACTTGTTGCACGGGTGGTCAACGGCAATATTCTCGCCGCACTTCTGGGGACGTTTTTCGGCAACCCCCTGACCTATGTGCCGATCGGGGTCGTGTCGCTCAAGACAGGACATTTCCTGTTGGGAACCGAGTTCGACGAAACGGTTCACCGCAGCCTGTTTGGCAAGGTCTACGCCGCGCTGTCCGATGTGAAAGAGAATCTCCTTGCCCTGTTTACCGGCGCCCCGGCGGACTGGAGCAGCCTCGCGGTCTATTACGGCGAAGTTTTTCTGCCCTATCTTGTCGGGGGGATCTGTCCGGGCATATTAACGGGATTGATCGCATATTACCTGAGCGTGCCGGTGATCACGGCATATCAGAACCGCCGCAAGGGGCGGCTGAAGACGAAACTGGCGGCGCTGCGCAAGAAGGCGCCGCGCCGCCGCCCCTGACCGGGCGTAAAACGAAGGGTTTTGCCATGACTGTGAGCGGGTCCCGGCTGCGGCTGGGAGTGAATATCGACCATGTGGCCACAGTGCGCAATGCGCGCGGGTCCGCCTATCCGGATCCGCTGCGCGCGGCCCTGTTGGCCGAACAGGCAGGCGCGGACGGCATCACCGCCCATCTGCGCGAGGACCGGCGCCATATCTCGGACGCGGATATCGAGGCCCTGACCGCGCGTCTGAGCGTGCCGCTGAACCTTGAAATGGCAGCGACCGGCGAAATGCAGGCCATCGCCTTGCGTCACCGCCCGCATGCAGTCTGTATCGTGCCGGAAAAGCGTGAGGAACGGACCACGGAGGGCGGGCTGGACGTCGCCGGAGAGCAGGCGCGCCTGGCGGCCTTCATCGCCCCTTTGCGCGAGGCGGGATGCCGTGTGTCGCTGTTCATCGGGGCCGAATCCGCACAGGTCGAGGCTGCGGCCCGCATCGGCGCTGCGGTGGTGGAACTTCACACCGGCGCCTATTGCGACCTGCACGCGGAAGGCCGGAGAGGTGAGCGGGATGCCGAGCTTGAGCGCCTGCGTGCCATGGCGGCCCATGCCCATGGGCTTGGGCTTGAGGTTCATGCCGGCCATGGGCTGACCTATGACACCGTGGGCCCCATTGCCGCCTTTCCGCAGGTGCGCGAACTGAATATCGGCCACTTCCTGATCGGAGAGGCAATTTTCCTCGGGCTCGAAGCCGCGATCAGCGAAATGCGCCGTCGGATGGACGCTGCGCGGGGATAGCCCATGATTCTCGGTATCGGAACGGATCTGGCCAATATCGACCGCATATCCGCCACGCTGGACCGCTTTGGGGATCGGTTTCGCAACCGTGTCTTTACCGAGACCGAGCGCCGCAAGGCCGATACCCGCGCAGATGTGGCCGGCACCTATGCAAAGCGCTGGGCCGCGAAGGAAGCGTGCTCCAAGGCGCTGGGCACGGGGCTGCGGATGGGGATCTCCTGGAAGGACATGGCGGTCAGCAATCTGCCCTCCGGCCAGCCGGTGATGCAGGTGACCGGCTGGGCGGCCGAACGCCTGGCCGACATGACGCCCCCCGGCCATGAGGCGATCATTCATGTCACGCTTACAGATGACCACCCGTGGGCGCAGGCTTTCGTGGTGATCGAGGCGCGCCCCCGTTCGCCGGTGCCTTGACAGCCCCCGCGCGCACCCCCATGAAGCGGCAGATCATTCAGGCAGGATAAGAGATGGCCAGTTCGGACAAAGAAAACAGCCTTATGGAGACGATCAAGACGGTCGTCTACGCCCTGCTGATCGCGGGGGTGTTCCGTACGCTATTTTTCCAGCCGTTCTGGATCCCGTCCGGTTCCATGAAGGATACGCTGCTGATCGGCGACTTCCTGTTCGTCAACAAGATGGTCTACGGCTACTCGAAATATTCCTGCCCCTTTTCCATGTGTCCGATCGAGGGGCGCATCTTCGCCTCGGAGCCCGAGCGTGGGGATGTCGTCGTGTTTCGCCATCCGGTGAACGGATCGGATTTCATCAAACGACTGGTCGGTCTTCCCGGCGATGTGGTGCAGATGCGGGACGGGGTGCTTTACCTCAACGGCGAGCCGGTCCGGCAGGAGTCCAGCGGCCAGTTCGAGGAGACCTATGCCCGGCAGGGCCCGTCCGGCTATTTCCCGCAATGTGAGAATGCCCCCGTGGGCGAGGGCGCAACCTGCATCAAGTCGCGCTATACCGAGCATCTGCCAAACGGCAAAAGCCATGATGTGCTGAATATCCGCGATGGGTTCTTCTCCGATAATACGCCCGTGTTCACCGTGCCGCAGGGGCATTACTTCTTCATGGGGGACAACCGGGACAACAGTCAGGACAGCCGCTATGCCCAGGCCAATGGGGGGGCGGGCTTCGTGCCGGCGGAAAACCTGATCGGACGCGCCGACCGGATCATGTTCTCCTCTGCCGGGCGGTCGCTGTTTTACGTCTGGACCTGGCGCGCCGACCGTTTCTTCAAGGCTGTCGAGTGAAACTTTCCGCCGAAATATCCGATTTTGCCGACCGGCTTGGCCATCGGTTTCGCCAGCCGGGACTTTTGATCGAGGCGCTGACACATGCTTCCCTGTCCAGCCCCACGCGACCGGACAACCAGCGGCTGGAGTTCCTGGGGGACCGGGTTCTGGGCCTGGTGATGGCCGAGGCATTGCTGGGCGCCGACCCGCGGGCGCGGGAGGGGCGACTGGCCCCGCGTTTCAACGCGCTGGTCCGGCGTGAGACCTGTGCCGCCGTGGCTCGTGACATCGGGTTGGGGGAGGTGCTGAAGCTGGGCCGTTCGGAGATGATGTCCGGGGGGCGCCGGAAGGAGGCGTTGCTGGCCGATGCGATGGAGGCCGTCATTGCCGCGGTCTACGTCGACGCCGGGTTCGGGGCCGCGCGCGATATGGTCTTGCAACTGTGGGGCGCGCGGATCGGTTCCGTCAAGGCCGATGCGCGCGATCCGAAAACCGCGCTTCAGGAATGGGCGCAGGCGCGTGGTCTGCATCCGCCCCATTACGACATGGTTGCGCGCAGCGGCCCCGACCATGCCCCTGTTTTCACCATCGCCGCGTATCTTGAAACCGGCGAGAGCGAACAGGCCTCGGCCAGTTCCAAACGCCATGCCGAGCAGGCGGCCGCACAGGCCCTGTTACGGCGGATGGAGACCCAGAATGGCTGACACGCGTGCCGGCTTCGTCGCCCTGATCGGAGAGCCCAACGCGGGCAAGTCCACCTTGCTTAACCGCATGGTGGGCGCAAAGGTATCGATCGTGACCCACAAGGTGCAGACCACCCGCGCACGCATTCGCGGGGTGGCGCTGGAAGGCGACGCGCAGATCGTGTTCGTCGACACGCCGGGCCTGTTTCGCCCCCGCCGCCGTCTGGACAGGGCGATGGTTGCCGCAGCATGGGGAGGGGCAGCGGATGCGGATGCCGTCGTCCTGCTGGTCGAGGCCCATCGCGGGCTGACCGATGGCGTACAGACGATCCTGGAGGCGCTTAACGAACGTTTGGCTGAAGGACAGGCCGTTGCGCTTGCGATCAACAAGATCGATCGCGTCAAGGCGGAAGCCCTCCTGGCGCTGTCGGAGAAGCTGAACGCGGCCTATCCGTTTATGCGCACCTTCATGATTTCCGCCGAAAAAGGCTATGGCGTGGATGACCTGCGCCGCTGGCTGGCCGGGATTCTGCCTGTGGGGCCGTGGCTCTACCCCGAAGACCAGATTGCCGATCTGCCGATGCGCATGATCGCCGCCGAGATCACCCGCGAGAAGCTGACCCTGCGCCTGCATCAGGAACTGCCTTACCAGTTGACTGTCGAAACCGAACAATGGCAGGACCGCAAGGACGGCTCCACCCGTATCGACCAGGTGATCTACGTCGCCCGTGACGGGCACAAGGGGATCGTGCTGGGCCATAAGGGCGAAACCATCAAGGCGATCAGCCAGGCCGCGCGGGCGGAAATGGCGGAATTTCTTGGCCGCCCGGTGCACCTGTTCCTGCAAGTCCGCGTGCGCCCCAACTGGCTGGACGAGGCCGAGCGTTACTCGGAAATGGGGTTGGATTTTCGCGAAGGCGACTAGGCTCAGTGAGGTGATCGTCGAACTGACGCAGGAGGATCCAGCAGATCACGCCGCACACGGATATAGTCGCAACCACCATCGGCCCCATCGCAAGGCCGGATCGGGAGAGCCCAGTGACCACCGCAAGGTTGAGAAGAACGGCGAGTGCAAGAACCGCTTTCGCGGTACGGGGGAGGGGGCGCGATTGTGACACGGGTGCGGGCCATTTTGCTTTCGCGGGTTTATCCAAGGGGTGGCACGCCTGCGTCCAGATTCCGGGTGCAGAATGCGCCTGACCAGCGAATTCTGGGTGCAGGCCTATCTGGCTCGTCTGCGGCTGGAGGGTATCCCGGCCTTTGTCGTTGCGCACGGGGATGACACAGGCGGTGCGGTTCTGGTGAAGCTCAACACGCTGGACGGTCAGGCGCGGCTGTTTCAGCGCAGCTTTGACATCATAAGCGGTGCGCGCGTGTGGATGCCTCTGGCTGAGGGCAACGAACCGGAGGTGGATGGCGCCATTGCCCGTCAGCGCGGATTCGACCCGGATCTTTGGGTGATCGAGGTTGAGGACCGCGCCGGGCGCCACCTGCTTGATGACCCCAGCCTTGCGTGACAAGCTGCCGCCAGACAAGACATGGGGCGCACATGATTGAATGGCGGGAGAACGGCATGGTCCTGGCGGTACGCCCCCACGGCGAAAGCGCGGCGATCATCGAGGTTTTCACGGCCAGCCGGGGGCGCCATCTGGGGGTGGTCCGTGGCGGCGCGGGGCGGCGTATCGGGCCGGTTCTGCAACCGGGCGCTTCGCTCGATCTGGCATGGCGCGCCCGGCTGGAAGACCATTTGGGTACCTTTGCCGTCGAGCCATTGCGCAACCGGGCCGCAGAGGTGATGGATGACCGGGAGGCGCTGGCGGCCCTTTGCGCGATTACGGCGCTTTTGTCGTTTGCCCTTCCCGAACGCGATCCTCACCCGTCGCTTTACCTGCGATCGGTCGGGCTCGTGGATTGGCTTGGGCACCGGGGCGAATGGCCGCTGGCCTATTTGCGTTGGGAACTGGCGTTGCTGGAGGAGCTGGGGTTCGGTCTCGATCTGACCTGCTGCGCGGTGACCGGTGCGCGGGAGGACCTGGCTTTCGTTTCTCCCAAAAGTGGCCGCGCGGTAAGCCGGACGGGTGCCGGGGCGTGGGCTTCGCGCCTTTTGCCCCTGCCGCCCTGCCTGATGGGGCAGGACCTGGCCCGCACCGGGGAGATCGCCGCAGGGCTGCGGACCACCGGCTACTTCCTCGAGAACCGGCTGGCCCCCGCGTTGGGGGACCGGCCCTTGCCGCCTGCGCGTGCGCGGCTGGTGCAGCTTTTGTCGCGCCGCGGCGCCTGATCTTACCCCAGAACGCGGCGCGCGATGACCTGTGCCTGAATTTCCGCAGCCCCTTCGAAAATGTTGAGAATGCGCGCGTCACACAGAATCCGGGAGATCGTGTATTCCATTGCGAACCCGTTGCCGCCATGAATCTGCAACCCGTTATCGGCGGCGGCCCAAGCCACGCGGGCCCCCAGCAGCTTGGCCATCCCGGCCTCAAGGTCGCAGCGGCGGTCATGGTCCTTTTCCCACGCGGCAAAATAGGTGAGTTGGCGCGCCACCATGATTTCCACCGCCATCATCGCCAGCTTGTCGGAGACACGCGGGAAGGCGATCAACGGTTTCCCGAATTGCTTGCGGTCCAGCGCATATTGCATCGAGATATCCAGTGCCGACTGCGCCACGCCAATGGCGCGTGCGGCGGTCTGGATCCGTGCGGATTCGAAAGTTTGCATCAGCTGCTTGAACCCCTGACCCTCGACGCCGCCCAGAAGGTTTTCGCCCTTGACCCTGAACTTGTCGAAGCCGAGTTCATACTCCTTCATGCCGCGATAGCCCAGCACTTCGATCTCGCCGCCGGTCATGCCCTCGGTGGGAAAGGGGGTTTCGTCTGTGCCCGGCGTCTTCTCCGCCAGAAACATCGACAGGCCCTTGTAGTCGGTCGTGTCCGGGTCCGTCCGGGCCAGCAAGGTCATCACATGGGTGCGCGCGGCATGGGTGATCCAGGTCTTGTTGCCGGTGATTTCGTAATCGTCTCCGACTTTGACCGCGCGGGTGCGCAGCGCCCCGAGGTCGGAGCCGGTGTTGGGTTCGGTGAACACGGCTGTGGGCAGGATTTCGCCACTGGCCAGTTTCGGCAGCCATGCGGCTTTCTGTTCGAGCGTGCCGCCGCACAGGATCAGTTCCGCCGCGATTTCGGAGCGGGTGCCAAGGCTGCCAACGCCGATATACCCGCGCGACAATTCTTCCGATACCACGCACATGGAGGCCTTGGACAGGCCGAACCCCCCGAATTCCTCGGGAATGGTCAGGCCGAATACTCCAAGTTCCGCCATTTCTCCGATGATATCCATCGGGATCAGCTCATCCTTGAGGTGCCAGTCATGCGCGTTGGGTTCCACCTTGTCCACGGCAAAGCGGCGGAACTGTTCGCGGATCATCTCCAGTTCTTCGTCAAGACCCGTGGCGCCAACGGTGACGTTGGCGGCCTGTTCCTGCATCAGGGCGACAAGTCGTGCCCGCGCCGGGGCGGAGTTGGCTTCGGCGCAGAGGGTTTCTATCTCTGCGGTGGCAAGCGGCGCGGCCGTGGCGCCCAGATCGGCCAGCCGGCACATTTCCCCCTGGCTCATGGGGATGCCGCCGCGGATCTGGTTGAGATATTCGCCAAAGGCGATCTGGAGGATCAGTTGCTCCACCTCGCCCAGTTTTCCGGTCTCTTGCAGGCGTGTGGCCCAGCCATGCATCTGGCACAACGCCTGGGCATATGTCGCCAGCCATGCCAACCCGTGCGCGGCGGCCTGATGCTGTTCCACCAGTTTGCCGGAGACGCGCCCGCCCTCGCTGACACGGGTGCGCACGGCCTCGCGCGCGGTGCTCAAAACGGCGTCGACCGGGTTCAGCGCGGCGCCGGTCAGCATCAGAAGATCGGGGAGGATGGTGCTGCGGCTTGCGGTCATGTCCTGTCCGTCATGGGGCATGAATCGTCTCCTTCTTTGGGCTTGGGTTCATCTAGGCTTTTCGCAGGCGCAGCGCAACAAAAATTCAACTGAAGCTAGTGTTTTGAAAGGTAATGTCTCTGCGTGATTTCGCACCCGCAGCGCCCCAGGCGGTGCTAAGCTGCCCAAAGGAGGTGCGGATGACGCTGTTCGGGTTGGACCCTGTCCTGTTTGCCGCTGCCGCGGTGGTGGCGTTGTTTGCGGGGTTCGTCAAGGGCGCCGTGGGGTTCGCGATGCCGATGATCATGATCTCGGGCATGTCGAGTTTTCTGCCCGCTGAAGTGGCGCTGGCGGGGTTGATTCTCTCGACGGTTCTGACGAACCTCGCGCAGGCGCTGCGTCAGGGGGTGGGGGTGGCTGTGCTGACGATACGCCGCTACTGGCGGTTGATCGGCTGCGTAGGGGGGGCGATTCTCGTGTCTGCCCCGCTGGTGCGGGTATTGCCCGCACACTGGATGTACCTGATCCTTGGCGGTCCGATTCTGCTTTTCACGGTGTCGCAACTGATGGGCTGGCAGCTTGTCCTGCCTTCCCTTCATCGTGCGCGGGCCGAGGTGGCGATGGGGCTGCTGGGCGGGTTCTTCGGAGGGATTTCCGGGGTGTGGGGGCCGCCGGTCATCGCCTATCTCCTGAGCTTTGATACTGAAAAACAGGACATGGTTCGTGTGCAAGGGGTCGTTTACCTGATCGGCAGCCTCGTATTGGTGGGCGCACATCTGGGGTCGGGGGTGCTGAATGCGCAGACGCTACCATTCTCTGCGGCGCTGGTGGTGCCGGCGGTGCTGGGGATGTGGGGGGGCTTGCGCCTGCAAGACTGGCTGGACCCGGAGCGATTCCGCAAGGCAACATTGGTGGTTCTGTTCCTTGCGGCGCTGAACCTGCTGCGCCGCGGATTTGCCGGCCTGGGATGAAAAAGGCCCGGGGGAGCGCCCGGGCCTTTTGGGAGGTGGCGGGATGATCAGCCGATCGCGGCGGCTTTCACGTCCTCGTCGATATGGGGGGTGTACTGGGCGAAGTTCTCCGCGAACATTGCCACCAGCTTCGCGGCCTGAGCGTCATAGGCGCCGGTATCGGCCCAGGTCTGGCGCGGGTCCAGAAGCGCGTCATCGACACCGGGGACAGAGACGGGCACCTCGAAGCCGAAGTTTGGATCCTTGCGGAATTCGGCGGCATTGAGCGAGCCGTCCAGCGCCGCGCTCAGCAAGGCGCGGGTGGCCTTGATCGGCATGCGCGACCCGGTGCCATAAGCCCCGCCGGTCCAGCCGGTGTTGACCAGCCAGCAGGTGGCGCCGTGCTTGGCGATCTTGTCGCGCAGCAGGTTGCCGTACACTTCCGGGCGGCGCGGCATGAAGGGCGCGCCGAAGCAGGTGGAGAAGGTCGGCTCCGGTTCGGTCACACCTTTTTCGGTGCCCGCCACCTTGGAGGTGAAGCCCGACAGGAAGTGGTACATTGCCTGTGCCGGGGTCAGCCGTGCGATCGGCGGCAGCACGCCGAAGGCGTCGCATGTCAGCATGATGATGTTTTTCGGGTGCCCGCCCACGGAGCTGTCCGAGGCGTTCGAGATGTAGTCCAGCGGATAGGCGCAACGGGTATTGGCGGTCAGGCTGTCATCGGCGAAGTCGAGATTGCGGGTTTGTTCGTCGTAGACCATGTTCTCCACCACGGTGGAGAATTTTTCGGTCGTGGCGTAGATTTCCGGCTCCGCTTCGGCAGAGAGGTTGATGGTCTTGGCATAGCAGCCGCCTTCGAAGTTGAAGGTGCCGGTGTCCGACCAGCCGTGCTCATCATCGCCGATCAGCGTGCGCGAAGGATCGGCCGACAGCGTCGTCTTTCCGGTGCCGGACAGGCCGAAGAAGATCGCCGTGTCAACCGGGTTGCCGATGGCATGGTTGGCAGAGCAGTGCATCGCCATGATTCCCTTGCCGGGCAGGATGTAGTTCATCAGCGTGAAGACCGACTTCTTGATCTCGCCGGCGTATTCGGTATCCCCGATCAGGATCAGCTTTTTTTCGAAGTTCAGTGCGACGACGGTCTTGCTGCGGCAGCCGTGACGCTCCGGGTCGGCTTTGAACGAGGGGCAGTTGATGACGGTGAACTCGGGGGTGAAACTGTCCAGTTCTTCCTGCGCGGGCCGGCGCAGCAGGTGGCGGGAGAAAAGCCCGTGCCAGGCCATCTCGGTCACGACACGCACGTCCAGGCGGTTCCTGGGGTCGGCCCCGACATAGAGATCTTCCACGAAGACTTCGCCGCCCTTGAGATGCGCCAGCATGTCGGCGTGCAGGCGGTCAAAGGCTTCCGCGTCCATCGGGCGGTTGTTGTCCCACCAGATCGTATCCTCGACGCCGGGGGTACGCACCACATGCTTGTCCTTCGGGGAGCGGCCGGTGTGTTCCCCCGTTGCCACGAGGAAGGAGCCGCCCTTGCCCAGATGTCCTTCGCCGCGGCGGATCGCCTCTTCGATCAGGGCGGGCTCGAGCAGGTTGTAAAAAACCTTCCCCAGACCCTCGATCCCCTGATCTTCCAGGCGCTGTGATGGGTTCACCCGACCGATGTTCATTTGCAAGCTCCTTGCGCGGCTTCTTCAGAATTCATGTTCCAGCGTACCGGGCCGGGCGGCAGGGCCGTCCCGTGCCGGGCACGGATGACGCCCTATATCATGACGTTTCCAAAAAAGAACAGGGCGCTTTCAGCCCGTTAGCGCAATCAAATTACAAGTTCCCGATAAAAAACGAAACATGCTGCGGGCGATTTCCGCTGTGTTGTCATTGGATTTTCATGAATCTTCTCTGTCCGTGCCACTTTATGGTGATTCGCATGCCCGAACGGACAGGTTTCCCCGCGTCCCGCAGGGCCGGTACAAGAAAGGGAGGCAAGGGGAAAGGTGATCATGGCGCAGGGGCGGATTGAACATGCCAGTTGTGTGGCCTACAGGGGGTGGGCGGCGCTGATCCGGGGATCGTCGGGGTCGGGGAAGTCGGCGCTGTCCTTGCAGATGATCGCACTGGGCGCGGTTCTTGTGGCCGACGACCGGACGGAACTCCTGATGCAGGGGGGGGGTGTGACGGCGCGCGCGCCTGCCGCCATATCGGGCAAGATCGAGGCCCGCTATGTCGGCCTTCTGAATGTGCCCGCAGTTGCGGAGGCGGGGCTGGCGCTGGTCGTCGATCTTGATCGGCAGGAAACGGAAAGACTGCCGCCGTTGCGCAACACACGAATTTTCGATGTGGATTTACCCTTGTTTTACAAGGTTTCAGAGCCATATTTCGCTGCATCTCTTCTACAGGTTCTTGCCCACGGACGGTTCGCATGACCCCACAGGATTCTTCGCGCTCTGCCCCGGATCGGGCTCACCGCCTGGTGCTTGTGACCGGGCCGTCGGGCGCGGGCCGATCGACGGCGCTGAACGCGCTTGAGGATCTCGGTTACGAGGCCATCGACAACCTGCCGCTTTCGCTGATCCCGCGTCTGATGGACGGCCCGCCGCCGGACCCGCCGCTGGCGCTGGGTGTCGATACCCGGACCCGCGATTTCAGTGCCAACGCCCTGGCGGAGCTGATCCGGCAATTCTCGGGGGAGGGGGACGTGCCGGCAGAGGTTCTGTTCCTCGATTGCCGGAGCGAGGTTTTGCTACGCCGCTATTCCGAAACCCGCCGCCGCCATCCGATGGCCCCGGCCGAAAGTCCGGCCGAAGGTATTGCACGCGAACAAGACGTGCTGGAGCGTATCCGCAACCTGGCCGACATTCTGATCGATACCTCGGACCTGACCCCTCATGATCTCCGGGCCGAGTTGTCGGCTCTGTTCGCGGGGCCCCGGTCCGGTCGGCTGGCGGTCTCGGTCCACTCGTTTTCTTACAAGCGCGGTGTGCCCCACGGCATGGACATGGTGTTTGACTGTCGTTTCCTGCGTAACCCCTATTGGGATGAAACCCTGCGCCCCCTCAACGGCAAGAACGCGAAGGTGGATGCGTATGTCACCGCGGATACGCGCTTTCAGCCGTTCTTTGACCGTGTGCTGGATCTGGTCCGGTTTCTGCTGCCGGCCTGCACTGCCGAAGGCCGCACGCACCTGTCGATCGGACTGGGATGCACCGGGGGACAGCACCGTTCCGTCGCGGTGTCCGAGCGGTTGCGGAAGGCGCTTGCACAGGAAGATTGCCAGGTGTCCATAAGACACAGGGAAATGGAACGCCGGGCGCGGCTTGCGCCTGCCCGTGTGGGATAAGGGGAAGCGCGTGATCGGGATCGTCATCGTAGCCCACGGGGGGCTGGCGCGGGAGTATCGGGCGGCAATGGAACATGTGGTCGGGCGACAGGCCGGTGTGTTGGCCATCTCGATCGAACCGGAGGACAACCGTGCAGCCAAGCAGCGCGAGATCTGCGACGCCGCGGATGCGGTGGATTCGGGGCATGGCGTCATTGTCGTGACGGACATGTTCGGCGGGTCGCCTTCCAACCTTTCGCTTTGCGCCTGCGATCAGCGCGACCGCAAGATCCTGTATGGCGCGAACCTGCCGCTGTTGATTAAGCTGGCCAAATCACGCCATCTGAGTGTCAGTGACGCGGCTGCCTGTGCGTTGGTGGCCGGGCGCAAATACATTGATTGTTTTGACGGCCCCGCCGTCGCCATGAAAGAGTGCAGATGACAGAGACGATTACCCGAAATCTTGAAATCGTGAATGAAAAGGGCCTGCATGCCCGCGCGTCCGCCAAGTTCGTTGAAACCGTAGAGGCCTACGAGGCGCGCGTTGAAGTGTGCAAGGACGGGATGTCGGCTTCGGGGGATTCGATCATGGGGCTTCTGATGCTGGCGGCGGCGCGTGGCAGCACCATTGAGGTGCAGGTCCGCGGCCCCGATGCGCCGGGTCTGGCGGACGCGTTGCAGACGCTGGTGGCCAACCGTTTCGGAGAAGACATGTAGGCCGCACCCGCGCGGGGTGCGGCGCTGAGCTCAGCGGGTTGGAACCGGAGTCTCCCCGCGGTAGTCGTAAAAGCCGCGGTGGGTCTTGCGGCCCAGCCAGCCGGCTTCGACATATTTCGTCAGAAGCGGGCAGGGGCGGTATTTGGTGTCCGCCAGGCCGTCATGCAGGACGTTCATGATGGCAAGGCAGGTGTCCAGCCCGATGAAATCCGCCAGTTCCAGCGGTCCCATCGGATGGTTTGCGCCAAGTTTCATGGATTCGTCGATCGAACGCACGTTCCCCACGCCTTCGTAGAGGGTATAGACCGCCTCGTTGATCATCGGCATCAGGATGCGGTTGACGATGAAGGCGGGAAAGTCCTCGGCGCTGGCGGCGGTCTTGCCGATCCGTTCGACCACGTTCAGAAGAGTTTTGTAGGTCGTCTCATCCGTAGCGATTCCTCGGATCAGTTCCACCAACTGCATGACCGGTACCGGGTTCATGAAATGGAAACCCATGAACTTTTCGGGCCGGTCGGTTCGGCTTGCGAGCCGGGTGATGGAGATCGACGAGGTATTCGAGGTCAGGATCGTTGTCGGCTTCAGGTGCGGCTGGAGTTCTGCGAAGATCGCGTTCTTGATGGTCTCACGCTCGGTCGCGGCTTCGATGATCAGATCCGACGAGCCGAGATCCGTCAGCGTCGTGGTGGTGGAAATGCGGGCCAGGGCGGCGGTTTTCGTGGTCTCGTCGATCTTGTCGCGGCTGACCTGACGGCTCAGGTTCTTGTCGATCAGGGCCATCGCCTCTGCCAGGTTTTCCTCGGACAGGTCGTTCATCGTGACCTGGTAGCCCGCAAGGGCAAACACATGGGCAATCCCGTTGCCCATCTGGCCTGCACCTACTATGCCAACGGTTTCAATTTCCATGACCTGTCCTTTTTTTGTCGCGCTGGTCGCGCGAACCATACGCGGGGGCCGGACAGGGGTGCAAGCCTGATCGGGAGGTGACGCGGTGTAGTAATGCTGCGTTCGCAAAAATGCCGAAAGCCCGCCACGGGGGCGGGCCTTCGCGGGGTCTTTTCGAAGGTCAGAGCTTTTCGATCAGCTCGGGGACGGCGTCGAACAGATCGGCGACCAGACCGTAATCGGCAACCTGGAAGATCGGGGCTTCTTCGTCCTTGTTGATGGCGACGATGACTTTCGAGTCCTTCATCCCGGCAAGGTGCTGGATGGCGCCCGAAATGCCAACGGCGATGTAGAGCTCCGGCGCGACGACCTTGCCGGTCTGACCCACCTGCCAGTCGTTCGGGGCATAGCCCGAGTCGACGGCGGCACGGCTGGCGCCCACGGCGGCACCCAGCTTGTCGGCGAGCTGTTCGATCAGCCGGAAGCTTTCCTCCGAGCCGACGCCACGCCCGCCCGAGACGATCACGCTGGCGGAGGTCAGCTCCGGGCGGTCGCTTTCGGCGGCGGTGTCTTCGACCCAGTCCGACAGGGCGGGGTTGTCGGCGGAGGCGATGTTTTCCACCGGGGCGGCGCCTCCGGTGCCGGCGGCCTCGAAGGTCGAGGTGCGGATCGTGAGCACTTTCCTGGCGTCCGAGGTCTTGACCGTCTGGATCGCGTTGCCGGCATAGATCGGGCGCTGGAACGTGTCAGCATTTTCCACGCCGACGACGTCGGACAGGATCATCACATCAAGCAACGCGGCGACGCGCGGCATGATGTTCTTGGCGTCGGTGGTGGCGGGGGCGACGATGTGCTCGTAATCCCCGGCCAGCGAGGCGATCAGCGCCGCGGTCGGCTCGGCCAGACGGTGACCGTAAAGCGCGTCCTCGGCACAGAGGACCCTGGCCACGCCGTCGATCTTCGCGGCGGCCTCGGCGGCGGTTTTTGCCTGTGCGCCGCAACACAGCACGCTCACGTCGCCCAGACCTTTCACGGCGGTCACGGTCTTGGCGGTGGCGTCCAGTTGCAGTTCGCCCCCGGTGACTTCGGCAAGAAGAAGAACGGCCATCTTACAGCACCCCCGCTTCGTCTTTGAGTTTGGCGATCAGCTCATCGACCGAGCCGACCTTCACGCCGGCCTGGCGCTCGCGCGGCTCGGCAGTTTTCAGCACCTGGTGGCGGGGGGTCGTGTCCACGCCGTAATCCGCCGGGGTCTTTTCGTCGAGCGGCTTCTTTTTCGCCTTCATGATGTTTGGCAGCGAGGCATAGCGCGGCTCGTTCAGGCGCAGGTCCACGGTGACGATGGCAGGCATCCTGACCTTGATGGTCTGCAATCCGCCATCCACCTCGCGGGTGACGGTGGCGGTGTCGCCGTCGATATCCAGCTTCGAGGCAAAGGTGCCCTGCGACCAGCCCAGCAGCGCCGACAGCATCTGGCCGGTGGCGTTCTGGTCATTGTCGATGGCCTGCTTGCCGCACAGGACCAGGCCGGGCTGCTCCTCGTCGATCACGGCTTTCAGTATCTTGGCAACGGCCAGCGGCTCGATATCGTCGTGAATATCCTCTGCGGCCGTCACGAGGATCGCGCGGTCCGCCCCCATCGCCAGCGCGGTGCGCAAGGTCTCCTGGGCCTGCTTGACGCCGATGGATACGGCCACGATCTCTTCGGCCTTGCCGGCCTCTTTCAGGCGGATGGCTTCCTCAACGGCGATTTCGTCGAACGGGTTCATCGACATCTTGACGTTGGCCAGATCGACCCCGGTGCCGTCCGCCTTGACGCGGACTTTCACGTTGTAGTCGATCACGCGCTTAACAGGCACAAGTACCTTCATGGGCGTGTCTCTCCTCCTATATGGCGGACCGGCCGGGCCGCTCCGTCTGCATCTTCGCGGGTTTGTTAGCGACTCTGCGCCGCGTGGAACAGGGAAAAAGCGACGGAAAATGAAATTTCGACGCCGCGTTTTCTATTGCGAGAATGTTGCGCAGGTCTCCAGCGCCCTAACGATCCGCCGCCGGACGCCACAGCATATCCTGAGCGCCGCTGCCATTGGCCGCCCGTGCGGCGACGAACAGCCAGTCCGACAGGCGGTTGAGATAGGCCAGCGCCTGGGGGTTCACGCTTTCCTCGGAGGCGAGGCGTGCGGTCAGGCATTCCGCCCGGCGCGCGACCGTGCAGCAGGCGTGCAAATGGGCGGCCAGCGGCGTGCCGCCGGGCAGGATGAAGCTTTGCAGGGCCGGCAGGTCGGCGGAGGCGGCGTCGATTTCGGTTTCCAGCCGGGCGACCTGGTCGGCGGTGATGCGCAGGGGGCGGTCATCGGCCTTGTCCTTGTGCAGGTCTGCGCCAAGGTCGAACAGATCGTGCTGAATGGCCGAAAGGCGTGCGTCCACCGCGCCATCGGCCTGAAGACGGGCCAGCCCGATGGCCGCGTTGATTTCATCCACCATCCCGTAGGCGCGCATCCGGGTGCCATGCTTGGGGGCGGGGGTGCCGTCCCCCAGCCGCGTCTCGCCGGTGTCGCCGCGGCGGGTATAGATTTTCCCGTTCATTTCATCTCCCTTTCCGGCGGTCTTTGCGCCTATCGTTTCGCGATGATCCAGTCCAGCGCCGCCGTTGGCAAGAGCCGCCGCAGCGTCCCCATCAGGTAGGTCGGCGTAGTCACGTAATATCTGGCGCGCGGACGGGGGGCTTCCAGCGCGTGGATCAGTTTCTTCGTTACCGCCGAGGGCGGCAGTTCGAACATGTCCGGACCGCGGTCTTCATAAAGCCGTTTGCGCAGGCTGGCGCGGTACTGATCCGCGCGGGCGGAAGTTTCCCAGTCCACCCAGCGTTCGAACGGGGGGATCGAGTTGACGCGGATCTTCGAGGTGACCGGCCCCGGTTCGATCAGGCTGACATGCAGGGGCGTGTCACGCATTTCCAGCCGCAAGGTGTCGGTCAGTCCTTCCAGCGCGAATTTGGTTGCCACATAGGCCCCGCGCCATTTCAGCGGCACCAGCCCCAGAATCGAGGAGCAGTTCACCACCCGCCCGTGGCCTTGCGCCCGCATCACCGGGATTACCCGGCGTGTCAGGTCGTGGACACCGAAAAGGTTGGTTTCGAAAATTTCGCGCAACGCGCCGCGGGGCAGGTCCTCCACCGCGCCGGGGCAGGCGAAGGCGCCGTTATTGTAAAGCGCGTCCAGCCGCCCGCCGGTGCGCGAGAGAATCTCCTCCAGCGCGGTGGCGATGCTGGCCTCCTCCGCGTAATCCAGCGGCAGGCTTTCCAGCCCCTCGTCGCGCAGGCGGGCACAGTCCGTTCCGGACCGGCAGGTGGCGAACACCCGCCATCCCCGCCGCGCCAGCCCATGTGCCGCGTCATATCCGATACCCGAGGAACACCCCGTGACAAGAACCGTCCTTCGCACCATGATCTCATTCACCACTGGACCGCAGTTTGCACTGGCTCTACACAATATTCATGAGCGATACCACCGACGACCCCAAGATCGAGCCCCATCCACTGGCCGAGCCTTTGCGCCGCGCCATCGGGGACCGCTATCTGACCTACGCGTTGAGCACGATCATGGATCGTGCCCTGCCCGATGCGCGTGACGGGATGAAGCCGGTTCACCGCCGCATCCTCTACGCAATGCGGGAGTTGAAACTGACCTCGACCGGGGCGTTTCGGAAATCGGCCAAGATCTCCGGTGACGTCATGGGGAATTATCACCCCCATGGCGATGCGGCGATTTATGATGCCATGGCCCGGCTGGCGCAGGACTTCAACGTCCGCTACCCCCTGGTGGACGGGCAGGGGAATTTTGGCAATATCGATGGCGACAACCCCGCCGCCAGCCGCTATACCGAGGCCCGCCTGACCGCTGCCGCCGAGGCGTTGATGGAGGGGCTGGCCGAGAACGCGGTGGATTTTCGCCCCAACTACGATGGGACGCTGGAAGAACCCGCTGTGCTGCCCGCGGCATTCCCGAACCTGCTGGCCAACGGTGCCAGCGGTATCGCCGTGGGGATGGCGACGAATATTCCGCCCCATAATATCGATGAACTGATCGGGGCGTGTCTGCATCTGATCAAGACACCGGACGCCCGCGACGACACGCTGCTGAACTATATCCCCGGCCCGGATTTTCCAACCGGCGGGGTGGTGGTCGAAGATCCCGCGAACATCGCGCTGGCCTACCGCACCGGGCGTGGCAGTTTCCGTCTGCGTGCCGCATGGGAGATCGAGGAGCTCGGTCGCGGGCAGTGGCAGGTCGTGGTGACGGAAATTCCCTATCAGGTGCAGAAATCGCGCCTGATCGAGAAGATCGCGGACCTGATCCAGAGCAAGAAGATCCCCATCCTCGCCGACATCCGGGACGAAAGCGCCGATGACGTGCGGCTTGTTCTGGAACCGCGTTCCAAGAACGTGGATGCCGACGTGCTGATGGGAACCTTGTTCCGGCACTCCGACCTTGAGGTACGCTTCAGCCTGAACATGAACGTGCTGATCGACGGGCGCACGCCGAAGGTTTGCAGCCTGAAAGAGGTGCTGCGCGCATTCCTCGACCACCGGCGGGAGGTCTTGCTGCGCCGTTCGCGGCACAGGATGGACAGGATCGACCACCGGCTGGAGGTGCTGGAGGGGCTCCTGGTCGCTTTCCTTAACCTTGACCGGGTGATCGACATCATCCGCTATGACGACGATCCCAAGGCTGCGCTGATGGCCGAGAACTGGGCGCTGCGCCGTCCGCGCGCGGCGTCAGGGGTGGATTACGTCTCGCCCTTGCCGGCGACGGGAGAGGGCGAACTGACCGAGGTGCAGGCAGAGGCGATCCTGAACATGCGCCTGCGCAGCCTGCGCCGGCTGGAGGAGATCGAGCTGACCCGTGAGCGCGATGCCCTGATGGAAGAGCGTGCCGGGCTGGAGGACTTGCTGGAGAGCGATGGCGTCCAGTGGGACCGTATTGCCAGCGAGTTGCGCGAAACACGTGAGGCGTTCGGTGCGAAGTCCGACGGCGGTGCGCGCCGCACGCGGTTCTCAAAGGCGGCCGAGGTCGAGGACGTGCCGCTGGAGGCGATGATCGAGCGCGAGCCTATCACCGTGGTCTGTTCGAAAATGGGCTGGGTGCGGGCGTTGAAGGGTCATATCTCCCCGGACACCGGCCTGAAGTTCAAGGATGGCGATGAGGGGCGTTTTCTTATCCATGCCGAAACGACCGACAAGCTTCTGCTGTTCGGGGCGAACGGGCGTTTCTATACGCTTGCCGCCGCGCAGTTGCCCGGCGGGCGTGGTATGGGGGAGCCGGTGCGCCTGATGGTGGACCTGCCCAACGAGAGCGGGATCGTCAGCCTGTTCATTCACCGGGCCGGGGTGCGCCTGCTGGTGGCCTCCGGTGCCGGGGACGGTTTCGTGGTGCCCGCGGATGAGGTTCTGGCCCAGACCCGTGCGGGCAAGCAGGTCCTGAACCTGCGCGGCGATGTGGAGGCCAGTGTTTGCTGCACGGTTTCGGGCGATCACGTTGCCTGCGTGGGAGAAAACCGGAAGCTGCTGGTTTTTGCGCTGGACGAACTGCCCGAGATGGCCCGAGGCAAGGGCGTTCGGTTGCAGAAATACAAGGATGGCGGCCTGTCCGATGCGAGGACCTTCCGGTTGGAAGACGGCCTGATCTGGCGTGATCCGGCGGGGCGCACGCGTACGGAAACCGATCTGAGCGAGTGGCTCGGAAAGCGCGCCGGAGCCGGACGGATGGCGCCCCGTGGTTTCCCGAGAAACAATCGCTTCACCGACTGACAGGAGGCATGTATGCTGTTTTTCCGGCTCCGGCGGGGGGTGTTGGGGGTTGCTCTTTTGTGCGCGGGCTGCGCCCCCGTCAATCTGGATGCCCCGCACGAAGATCTGGGGGATTTCCGGCTGGGCCATGCCATCGTCTTGGCAGGCAACGCCAAACCCATTCCGCCATCGCGCAGGGCGCTGGCCGAAGAATGGGAGACCGTTCTGAGGGAAGAAATCACCACCCGCTTCGGCGGTCGCGGCGGGAGGCGGCTTTACCATATCGCCGTGAATGTAGATGGGTATGCGCTGGCGGTGCCCGGTGTGCCGGTGGTTGCGGCGCCCAAATCGGTTCTGGTGATTTCCGCCAATCTTTGGGATGACGCTGCCGGGCGGAAACTGCACGACGCGCCGGAACAGATCGTCGTGTTCGAAGATCTGGGTGCCGATACGCTGATCGGCACCGGTCTGACCCGCTCGCGCGAGGAACAAATGAGAGCACTCGCACGCAATGCCGCGCTTCAGATCGAGCGCTGGCTGGCGCGCCATCGTGACGCGTGGCTGCAACAGCCCGGCACGGTGGGGGATCAACAGGGCCTTGATTTCCAAGCCCCCAGCAAATAAAGAGCGCCCGATGCTGACTCGGGTCCGTTATGGCCCCCTAAAGGAATGAGGCGCCTCGAATATGGCTAAGGCAAAGTTTGAACGTACGAAACCGCACGTTAACATCGGCACGATTGGTCACGTTGACCACGGGAAGACGACGCTGACGGCTGCGATCACGAAGTATTTCGGGGATTTTCGGGCGTATGACCAGATTGATGGCGCGCCTGAGGAGAAGGCACGCGGGATCACGATTTCGACGGCGCATGTTGAGTACGAGACGGAGAACCGTCACTACGCGCATGTGGACTGCCCCGGTCACGCGGACTACGTGAAGAACATGATCACGGGCGCGGCGCAGATGGACGGCGCGATTTTGGTTGTGAACGCTGCTGACGGTCCGATGCCGCAGACGCGAGAGCACATTCTTCTTGGCCGCCAGGTTGGCATTCCGGCGATGGTCGTTTTTCTGAACAAGGTTGATCAGGTTGACGACGCGGAGCTTCTGGAGCTTGTCGAGATGGAGGTTCGCGAGCTTCTGTCTTCGTATGAGTATCCCGGCGACGACATTCCGATTGTGGCGGGATCTGCACTTGCCGCGATGGAGGGGCGCGATCCCGAGATTGGGGAAAACAAGATCCGTGAGTTGATGACAGCGGTTGACGATTACATTCCGACGCCCGAGCGTGCGGTTGATCAGCCGTTTTTGATGCCGGTTGAGGACGTTTTCTCGATTTCGGGC
The DNA here is from genome assembly GCF_003046545.1 of Rhodovulum imhoffii. Lineage (GTDB taxonomy): Bacteria > Pseudomonadota > Alphaproteobacteria > Rhodobacterales > Rhodobacteraceae > Rhodovulum > Rhodovulum imhoffii. The sequence continues at coordinate 111,964 of NZ_QAAA01000003.1, forward strand.
CGTGGCACGGTTGTGACGGGCCGAGTTGAGCGCGGGGTCATCAACGTTGGCGACGAGGTTCAGATTGTCGGGATCAAGGCGACGCAGAAGACGACCTGCACGGGCGTTGAGATGTTCCGCAAGCTTCTGGACCGAGGCGAGGCTGGAGACAACATCGGGGCGCTTTTGCGGGGGATCGACCGTGACCAGGTTGAGCGTGGCCAGGTGCTGTGCAAGCCCGGTTCGGTGACACCGCACACGAAGTTCGAGGCGGAGGCCTACATCCTGACGAAGGATGAGGGCGGTCGTCACACGCCGTTCTTCGCGAACTACCGTCCGCAGTTCTACTTCCGCACGACGGATGTGACCGGCACCGTGCAACTGGCCGAAGGCACCGAGATGGTGATGCCGGGGGACAACGTGTCGTTCAAGGTCGAACTGATTGCGCCGATCGCGATGGAAGAGAAACTGCGCTTCGCCATCCGCGAAGGCGGACGTACCGTCGGCGCAGGCGTCGTCTCCAAAATCATCGAGTAACCCGACAGGCAGTCGTGGTTTCCGGGCCGCCCTTCGGGGCGGCCTTTCCCGTTTCAGGGGGCGGAACGGAATCGCCATGCTTCCCGGGCACCGGGGTTCTTTTCCACGGCTTGCGTGAGATGCAGAAAGCGCCAGGGACGGCTGTAGCGGCGCAACCATTTCTGCGCGGACCGGATATCGGCAACCAGGTCGTCATCCGTCAGCCGCGCGGTGCGGGCGGCATGCAGAGACGGCGTGTCAGGCCGCGTACGGCATTGAAAGACCATCGCAGTCTGCTTGCATAATGCTAGCGGTGTGAAGAACGCCGACAGGCGCTGCATCTGGGCCGCCAGCCACGGCTGGGATGTATGAAAGAAGTCCTGTTGAACAACGATGGATTGACCGGGCAGGAGGTGGGGAAAAAATATCTCTGCAATGGCGTCGGCGGAGGCGGCGGTTTTCCCGGCGTCGATGGTCAGCAATTCGATCGGGCGACCTTGCCAGCCATTGTCCTCGATCTCACCGGGATGCAGTGTCACGAGGTCGTCCCAGGGGGCCAGCAGCCGGCGGGCAAGGGGCAGGATGTCGTGCCCCGAAAACGGTGCGATGCCATGGGGGTAAAGGATGTTTTCCTTGTTGCGGGGGCGGGCGGTGAAACGGTCGAAGGCATGAATATGTCCCGGATGCCGCCCGGCGCGCAGCCCCTCGGCCAGCCGTGCGGTCGAGCCGCCGGCGAAGCAGCCGAGATCGACGATGTCGCCGGTTCCACGCAGCCAGTGCGCAGCCAGCCAGTAGTAGAGTTTTTCTTCCGCCGGGTTGAGCATTGTCGGGACGCTGCGCGCCCGTGTCAGAACAGAGGCGTCAAGCTGGGCCCAGGGGGCCTGCGCGAAAGTTTGCGCGGCGGAAAGTTTCTGTACCATCGGACCTGTTTCCCACAGTTGGGTGCGGAATGCCATAAGACAAAAAAACCGCCTTGATTCCCGGCGCGCGGTGTCATAATTCCCGCCTTGGCCTTAGGGGTGTAGCTCAGTTGGTAGAGCATCGGTCTCCAAAACCGAGGGTCGGGGGTTCGAGTCCCTCCGCCCCTGCCAGGCCGTTTTCCCAAGATGCCGGGCGCGGGCTTGAATGCCGGGCGCAAAGCGCGTAAGTCCCTGCCGGGATCAGACAGGAAAGAAACATGGCTAACCCGCTTCAGTTTATTCAGCAGGTGCGCAGCGAAGTGTCGAAGGTGGTATGGCCCACCCGGCGCGAGGTGGCGCTTACCACGGTCATGGTGTTCGTGATGGCCACCCTGACGGCAATTTTCTTTTTCCTTGTCGATTTTCTGATCCGCACCGGCCTGAAGGGTCTGCTGGGCTTTTTCAGCTGATTCGGGTTTTCGGCGCCTCCCTCTTGAAAATTGACGGAAGGGGCGGTAATCGGGGCGCTGTTTCTTGGGACCGGCGTGCATCGATTCGGGTTGCGCGCTGTTTTTTGTTCCGCAGAGCTACGGGCCACGGCCCGGCCAAACGGGCGCCGCGGGAGGTGCCGCAAGACATGGGGTAACGGGCGAATGGCGAAACGGTGGTATTCGGTGAGCGTGCTCTCGAATTTCGAGAAAAAAATCGCCGAACAGATCAGGCATGCCGTTGCCGAGGCCGGTCTCGGGGAAGAGATCGAAGAGGTTCTCGTGCCCGAGGAAGAGGTGATCGAGGTGCGCCGCGGCAAGAAGGTGACCGTGCCGCGCCGGTTCATGCCCGGCTACGTTCTGGTACGCATGGAAATGACCGATCAGGGCTACCACCTGATAAGCTCGATCAACCGGGTGACCGGATTTCTGGGGCCGCAGGGCAAGCCGATGCCCATGCGCGATGACGAAGTAAACCAGATTTTGAACCGTGCCGAGGAGGGGGAGGCGGCGCCGCGCTCCACCATCACCTATGAGGTGGGCGAGAACGTGAACGTGACCGATGGCCCGTTCGAAGGTTTCGCCGGTATGGTCGAAGAGGTGGACGACGACAACCAGCGCCTGAAGGTGATGGTATCGATTTTCGGCCGGGCGACTCCGGTCGAACTGGAATTCACGCAGGTCACCAAGCAGGCCTGATGTGCAAGCGTGGGGGGCTGCGCGGGCGCGCCCGTAGGCCTGACCACGAACCGCAAGGCGCCACCCACGCGTGGGGGCGCGGTTAGAAGAGGAGAGGCCCGATGGCCAAGAAACTCATTGGCACGCTGAAGCTTCAGGTGTCTGCCGGCCAGGCGAACCCGTCGCCGCCCGTCGGTCCCGCGCTGGGTCAGCGCGGCATCAACATCATGGAATTCTGCAAGGCGTTCAACGCCAAGACCCAGGACATGGAGCCCGGTGCCCCCTGTCCGACGGTTATCAGCTATTTCCAGGACAAGTCCTTCACGATGGACATCAAGACGCCGCCCGCGTCTTATTATCTCAAGAAGGCTGCCAAGCTGAAGTCCGGTGGCAATACCCCCGGTCGAGCCACGGCGGGCTATGTGACCGTCGCCCAGGTGAAAGAAATCGCCGAGGCGAAGATGAAGGATCTCAATGCCAACGATGTTGAGGGTGCGATGAAGATCATTCTGGGGTCGGCCCGTTCGATGGGCATCGAGGTGAAGGGGTAATCGTGATGGCAAAGCTTGGTAAACGTACCCGCGCCGCCCGCGAAGCCTTCGCCGGCAAGGAAGATGTCACCGTCGAGGAAGCGGTCGATCTGATCAAGGCCAATGCCTCTGCCAAGTTCGATGAGACGCTTGAAATCGCGCTGAATCTGGGCGTTGACCCGCGCCATGCGGACCAGATGGTGCGTGGCGTGGTGACCCTTCCCAACGGAACCGGAAAGACGGTGCGCGTGGCGGTTTTCGCCCGTGGCCCGAAAGCCGACGAAGCCACGGCTGCCGGGGCGGATATTGTCGGTGCCGAAGACCTGATGGAAACGATTCAGGGGGGTACGATCGAGTTCGATCGCTGCATCGCCACGCCGGACATGATGCCGGTTGTCGGGCGGCTTGGCAAGATTCTGGGCCCCCGTAACCTGATGCCGAATCCGAAGGTTGGAACGGTGACGATGGACGTCAAGGCCGCCGTCGAAGCAGCCAAGGGCGGCGAGGTCCAGTTCAAGGTCGAGAAGGCCGGTGTGGTCCATGCCGGGGTCGGGAAGGTCTCTTTCGACGCGGCGAAGCTTGCCGAGAACGTGCGTGCTTTCGTCGGTGCGGTGAGCAAGGCGAAACCCGCCGGGGCAAAGGGGACCTACATGAAGAAGGTCTCGCTGAGTTCGACCATGGGGCCGGGTGTTTCGGTCGACATCGTGTCGGCGACCGGCAACTAAAAGATATCGGGGGGCGGGCGTTGTCTGCCTCCCCTGCGGGTTTTGGCGGGGGCGCAAGGGCGTGTGTTTTTTCGCTTCACATTTTCGGTGCCACTGTCTATGAAACCCTCTGTGCGATTGGAACCCTTGCTTTGCAGGAGCGTTGTGGGGTCAGGTTCCCGGTTTTCGGCCGGACCATCGCGTAAGGAATGAAGGGCGCTTGCTCGTCGGCATGCGCCCTTAAGGTTTCCGGTCGTTATCAGGGCCGGGAAAATGGCGGGGCTACGCCCCGCCCTGTCCGAGACGGAGGGTGCCTTCGGGCTTAATTTCCTTCCTGAGATGGGGAACGAGACTGATTTCACGGGGATTTCCTCGGGTGATCCTGGCCTCGGGACCCTTACGGACCCGAACGCCGGAGAAATCCGGCAAACATGAGCCGGGGGGCGACCCCCAAATTGGAGTGAAACTGTGGATAGAGCCCAGAAAGAGAAAGTGGTCGAGGAACTCGGCCAGATCTTTGAAAGCTCTGGCGTCGTGGTGGTTGCACACTACGCGGGTCTCACGGTTGCCGAGATGCAGGATCTGCGCGCGCGTATGCGTGAAGCGGGCGGGTCCGTTCGTGTCGCCAAGAACAGGCTCGCCAAGATCGCCCTGGAAGGAAAGCCCTGCGCAAGCATTGCCGACCTTCTGACGGGCATGACCGTTCTGACCTATTCCGAGGACCCGGTGGCTGCGGCCAGGGTTGCGGAGGGCTTTGCCAAGGACAACTCGAAGTTCGAGATTCTTGGCGGTGCCATGGGTGAGACGGCCCTGGACCGGGCCGGTGTCAAGGCAGTGTCCGACATGCCGTCGCGCGAGGAGCTCATTGCTTCCATCGCGGGCTGTATCGGTGCACCCGCCAGCAACATCGCCGGTGCCATTGGCGCGCCCGCTTCCAACATCGCGAGCATCCTCTCGACCATCGAGGAGCGTGCGGAAGCCGCTTGAGCAACTTCTGACCCCGCGTGCGGCCTGAGCGCCGACGTTGGAACACAATCGTGAAAGAACGGAACAGAAAATGGCTGATCTGAAAAAACTTGCCGAAGAGATCGTGGGTTTGACCCTGCTCGAGGCCCAGGAACTGAAAACCATCCTGAAAGACGAATACGGCATCGAGCCCGCCGCCGGTGGCGCCGTTGTCATGGCTGGCCCCGCCGGTGACGCCGGTGGCGCAGCGGCCGAGGAGCAAACCGAGTTCGACGTTATCCTGAAGTCGGCCGGCGCCTCCAAGATCAACGTGATCAAGGAAGTCCGTGCCATCACCGGGCTGGGCCTGAAGGAAGCCAAGGAACTGGTCGAGGCCGGCGGCAAAGCCGTGAAGGAAGGCATCGACAAGGCCGAAGCCGAAGACATCAAGGCGAAGCTGGAAGCGGCTGGCGCCGAAGTCGAGCTGAAGTGATCCGGGCGCGGGCCGTGAGGCTTGCGATCCATTGAGACGAGGCTGGGTCCGGAAGAATCCGGGCCCAGCCGAACCTGTCTTGGCAAGGGCTTGGTGCAAAGCCTTTTCCAAGGCGTGGTTCGAGGTTCGGGCGCGGCCGGTGGGACGGCCGCAGGAATGGAACCTGACCCCCTTCATTCGTGAGCGGCGCGCCGCCGGAGCCCGACGGCAGTGCGTGCACGCGACAGACGAAAGGTGACAAGGCACATGGCGCAGACGTTCGTTGGCCAGAAACGACTTCGCAAATATTTCGGCAAGATCCGGGAAGTCCTGGAGATGCCCAACCTTATCGAGGTTCAGAAATCTTCTTATGACCTGTTCCTGAAATCCGGCGACGCGCCGGAGCCGGCCGACGGCGAAGGGATTCAGGGGGTTTTCCAGTCGGTTTTTCCGATCAAGGATTTCAATGAGACTGCCGTACTGGAGTTTGTCCGCTACGAGCTGGAGAGGCCCAAATACGACGTTGAAGAATGCATGCAGCGTGACATGACCTACAGCGCGCCGCTGAAGGTCACTCTGCGCCTGATCGTGTTCGATGTGGACGAGGATACCGGCGCCAAGTCGGTCAAGGATATCAAGGAGCAGGACGTCTTCATGGGCGACATGCCCCTGATGACTCCCAACGGGACGTTCATCGTCAACGGGACCGAGCGGGTGATCGTGTCCCAGATGCATCGTTCTCCGGGCGTGTTCTTCGATCATGACAAGGGCAAGACCCATGCCTCCGGCAAGCTGCTGTTCGCCTGCCGGATCATTCCCTATCGCGGGTCCTGGCTGGATTTCGAGTTTGACGCGAAGGACATCGTCTTTGCCCGCATCGACCGCCGTCGCAAGCTGCCGGTGACGACGCTGCTCTACGCGCTGGGGCTGGATCAGGAAGGCATCATGGATGCCTATTACGATACGGTGCCGTTCCGTCTCGAGAAGAAAAAAGGGTGGGTTACCACCTTCTTCCCCGAGCGCGTCCGCGGCACGCGCCCGACCTATGACCTGATCGACGCCGCGACCGGCGAGGTTATCGCCGAGGCCGGCAAGAAGGTCACACCGCGCACGGTCAAAAAGTTGATCGACGAGGGTAAGGTCACCGAACTTCTGGTGCCGTTCGACCATATCGTCGGCCGGTTTGCCGCCAGGGACATCATCAACGAAGACACCGGCGCGATCTATGTCGAGGCGGGTGACGAACTGACGCTGGATTACGACAAGGATGGCGAAATCACCGGCGGAACGCTGAAGGATTTGCTGGACGCGGGCATTACCGACATCCCGGTTCTGGACATCGACAATGTCAATGTCGGCCCTTACATCCGCAACACCATGGCGCAGGACAAGAACATGAGCCGGGAGACCGCGCTCATGGATATCTACCGTGTCATGCGTCCGGGTGAGCCGCCCACCGTTGAGGCCGCCAGCGCCCTTTTCGATACGCTGTTCTTCGATGCCGAGCGGTATGACCTGTCTGCCGTTGGCCGGGTCAAGATGAACATGCGCCTTGATCTGGATGCGCCGGATACCCAGCGCACGCTGCGCCGGGAGGACATCATCGCCTGTGTGAAGGCACTGGTGGAACTGCGCGACGGCCAGGGGGAGATCGACGATATCGACCATCTGGGCAACCGCCGGGTGCGCTCGGTCGGCGAGCTTATGGAAAACCAGTACCGCGTCGGCCTGCTGCGAATGGAGCGCGCGATCAAGGAACGCATGTCCTCGGTCGAGATCGACACGGTCATGCCCCAGGATCTGATCAATGCCAAGCCCGCTGCGGCGGCGGTGCGGGAGTTCTTTGGGTCCTCGCAGCTTTCGCAGTTCATGGACCAGACCAACCCGCTGTCGGAAGTCACCCACAAGCGCCGGCTTTCGGCGCTTGGGCCGGGTGGTCTGACGCGGGAACGCGCGGGCTTCGAGGTGCGTGACGTGCATCCGACCCACTATGGTCGGATGTGTCCGATCGAGACACCGGAAGGTCCGAATATCGGCCTGATCAACAGCCTCGCCACCTATGCGCGCGTGAACAAGTATGGCTTCATCGAGACCCCCTACCGCAAGGTCGTGGGCGGGCAGGTGACCGACGAGGTTCACTATATGTCCGCCACAGAGGAAATGCGCCACACCGTGGCCCAGGCCAATGCGCATCTGGACGATCAGGGCCGTTTCCAGAACGATCTGGTCAGCACCCGGCAGTCGGGGGAATACATGCTGGCCCCGCGCGAGCAGGTGGACCTGATCGACGTCAGCCCCAAACAGCTGGTTTCGGTCGGGGCGTCGCTGATTCCGTTTCTTGAGAACGACGACGCCAACCGTGCCCTGATGGGGGCGAACATGCAGCGTCAGGCTGTGCCGCTTCTGCAGGCTGACGCCCCATTCGTGGGAACCGGGATCGAGGGGGTCGTGGCCAAGGATTCGGGGGCTGCGATCATGGCGCGGCGCGCGGGCGTGATCGATCAGGTGGATGCCACCCGGATCGTTGTGCGCGCAACCGAGGACCTGGAGCCGGGCGATCCGGGGGTGGATATCTATCGCTTGCGCAAGTTCCAGAGGTCGAACCAGAACACCTGCATCAACCAACGCCCGCTGGTAAAGGTGGGCGACACCGTCGGAAAGGGCGAGGTCGTTGCAGATGGTCCCTCCACCGACCTGGGGGAACTGGCGCTCGGCAAGAACGTGGTCGTGGCGTTCATGCCGTGGAACGGTTACAACTACGAGGACTCGATCCTGATTTCCGAGCGGATCGTGCGCGACGATGTGTTCACCTCGATCCATATCGAGGAGTTCGAGATCGCCGCCCGCGATACCAAGCTTGGGCCGGAAGAGATCACCCGCGACATTCCCAACGTCGGGGAGGAAGCCCTGCGCAACCTCGACGAGGCAGGGATCGTCTACATCGGGGCCGAGGTGGGGCCGGGCGACATTCTGGTGGGCAAGATCACCCCGAAAGGCGAAAGCCCGATGACGCCGGAGGAAAAGCTGCTGCGCGCCATTTTCGGGGAAAAGGCATCCGACGTCCGCGACACGTCTTTGCGTCTGCCGCCGGGGGATTACGGGACCGTCGTCGAGGTGCGGGTTTTCAACCGCCATGGCGTGGACAAGGACGAGCGTGCCGTTCAGATCGAGCGCGAAGAGGTTGAGCGTCTCGCCCGCGACCGGGACGATGAACTTGCCATCCTTGAGCGCAACATCTACGCGCGCCTGAAAACCATGATTCTGGGCAAGGCCGCGGTGAAGGGGCCCAAGGGCGTCAAGGCGAATTCGGAAATCACCGAAGATCTGCTGGGAGCCCTGTCGAAGGGCCAGTGGTGGCAACTTGCGCTGGCCGATGAGGCCGACGCCGCGCAGGTCGAGGCGCTGAACGCCCAGTTCGAGGCCCAGAAGCGTGCGCTGGAGCATCGTTTCGAAGACAAGGTCGAGAAGGTGCGCCGGGGTGACGACCTGCCGCCGGGGGTGATGAAGATGGTCAAGGTCTTCATCGCCGTGAAGCGCAAGCTTCAGCCGGGCGACAAGATGGCCGGCCGCCACGGAAACAAGGGGGTCGTCTCCAAGGTCGTGCCGATGGAGGATATGCCTTTTCTGTCTGACGGGACGCCGGTGGATCTGGTACTCAACCCGCTGGGGGTGCCCTCGCGTATGAATGTCGGGCAGATCCTTGAAACCCACATGGGCTGGGCCGCGCGCGGCCTTGGTCTCAAGATCGACGATGCGCTGGATGAGTATCGTCGCTCAGGCGACCTGACGCCGGTGCGTGAGGCGATGCGTATTGCCTATGGCGACGATGTCTACGAGGAAGGCATCCAGGGCATGGACGAGCCGCGGCTGGTCGAGGCGGCCGGCAACGTCACCCGCGGGGTGCCGATCGCCACGCCGGTCTTCGATGGCGCCAAGGAAGCGGATGTCAACGAGGCGCTGTCCCGCGCCGGGTTCGACACCAGTGGCCAGAGCGACCTGTTCGACGGCCGTACGGGCGAGAAGTTCGCTCGCCCCGTCACGGTCGGCGTCAAGTACCTGCTGAAGCTGCACCATCTGGTGGATGACAAGATCCACGCGCGGTCAACCGGGCCCTACAGCCTCGTCACCCAGCAGCCGCTGGGCGGCAAGGCGCAGTTCGGCGGTCAGCGTTTCGGGGAGATGGAGGTCTGGGCGCTGGAAGCCTATGGGGCTGCCTATACCCTGCAGGAGATGCTGACGGTCAAGTCGGACGATGTGGCCGGGCGGACGAAAGTCTACGAAAGCATCGTCAAGGGCGAGGACAATTTCGAGGCCGGTGTGCCCGAATCCTTCAACGTTCTGGTGAAGGAAGTCCGTGGCCTCGGCCTGAACATGGAACTCCTGGACGTGGAGGACGAGGACTGACGGCATCGCGCCGCGCGGCCCGGTCAGCGGGCCGCGTCCCCCTCTGCCCGAATTCAAGGATTTGAAAATGAACCAGGAACTTACCCCCAACCCGTTCAACCCGCTGGCCTCGCCCAAGCAGTTTGACGAGATCAAGGTCTCGCTGGCCTCGCCGGAACGGATCCTGTCGTGGTCCTACGGTGAGATCAAAAAGCCCGAGACGATCAACTACCGGACGTTCAAGCCCGAGCGCGACGGCCTGTTCTGTGCGCGCATCTTCGGCCCGGTGAAGGACTACGAGTGCCTGTGCGGCAAGTACAAGCGGATGAAATACCGCGGTGTCGTCTGTGAAAAATGCGGGGTCGAGGTTACCTTGCAAAAGGTCCGGCGGGAGCGCATGGGCCACATCGAACTGGCCGCGCCGGTTGCGCATATCTGGTTTCTCAAGTCTCTGCCCTCCCGCATCGGCCTGATGCTGGACATGACCCTGCGCGATCTGGAGCGGGTGCTGTATTTTGAAAACTACGTTGTCATCGAGCCGGGCCTGACGGACCTGAGCTATGGCCAGATGATGACCGAGGAAGAATACCTCGACGCGCAGGACCAGTACGGGACGGACGCGTTCACCGCCGGGATCGGCGCCGAGGCGATCCGGGAGATGCTGTCGGCGATCGATCTGGAGGCCGAGGCCGAGCGCCTGCGCGAGGAACTGGCCGAAGCCACGGGGGAACTGAAACCCAAGAAGATCATCAAGCGGCTGAAAGTCGTCGAGAGTTTCCTTGAATCCGGAAACCGGCCGGAATGGATGATTCTCACGGTTATCCCGGTGATTCCGCCGGAACTGCGTCCGCTGGTGCCGCTGGATGGCGGCCGCTTCGCAACGTCGGACCTCAACGACCTGTATCGCCGGGTGATCAACCGGAACAACCGTCTCAAGCGGCTGATCGAGCTGCGCGCGCCCGATATCATCGTCCGCAACGAAAAGCGGATGTTGCAGGAATCGGTCGATGCGCTCTTCGACAACGGCCGCCGCGGGCGCGTCATCACCGGGGCCAACAAGCGTCCGCTGAAGTCCCTCTCCGACATGCTGAAGGGCAAGCAGGGCCGTTTCCGCCAGAACCTTCTGGGCAAACGGGTGGACTTCTCGGGCCGGTCTGTGATCGTGACCGGGCCTGAACTGAAACTGCACCAGTGTGGCCTGCCCAAGAAGATGGCGCTGGAACTGTTCAAGCCGTTCATCTACTCGCGGCTGGAGGCGAAGGGGCTGTCCAGCACCGTCAAGCAGGCGAAGAAACTGGTGGAGAAGGAACGCCCCGAAGTCTGGGACATTCTCGACGAGGTGATTCGCGAGCACCCGGTGCTGCTGAACCGTGCGCCGACGCTGCACCGGCTGGGCATTCAGGCGTTCGAACCGGTGCTGATCGAGGGCAAGGCGATCCAGCTTCACCCGCTGGTCTGTTCGGCCTTCAATGCGGACTTCGACGGCGACCAGATGGCCGTGCACGTTCCGTTGAGCCTTGAGGCCCAGCTGGAAGCGCGTGTGCTGATGATGTCTACCAACAACGTGTTGTCTCCCGCCAACGGCGCCCCGATCATCGTGCCGTCGCAGGACATGATCCTTGGCCTCTATTACATCACGATGGAGCGTGAGGGCATGAAGGGCGAAGGCATGGTTTTCGCCGATGTGGATGAGGTGCAGCATGCACTGGATGCCGGCGAAGTTCATCTGCACGCCAGGGTAACCGCGCGGATCAGGCAGATCGACGACCAGGGCAACGAGGTTTTCAAGCGATATGAGACCACGCCGGGGCGTGTCCGGCTGGGTGCGCTGCTGCCGCTCAACGCCAAGGCGCCGTTCGAACTGGTCAACCGCCTGCTGCGCAAGAAGGAGGTTCAGCAGGTCATCGATACCGTCTACCGCTATTGCGGGCAGAAGGAGTCGGTGATCTTCTGCGACCAGATCATGGGCATGGGGTTCCGCGAGGCGTTCAAGGCCGGGATTTCCTTTGGCAAGGACGACATGGTCATCCCCGAGAGGAAGTGGGAGATCGTCGAAGGGGTCCGCGACCAGGTCAAGGAATTCGAGCAGCAATACATGGACGGCCTGATCACCCAGGGTGAGAAATACAACAAGGTTGTCGATGCGTGGTCGAAATGCTCGGACGCGGTGGCGAACGCGATGATGGAAGAGATCTCGGCCGTTCGGGTGGATGACGCCGGTGCCGAGAAGGAGCCCAACAGCGTCTACATGATGTCCCACTCCGGGGCGCGAGGGTCGCCAGCGCAGATGAAACAGCTGGGCGGGATGCGGGGCCTGATGGCCAAGCCTTCGGGAGAGATCATCGAGACGCCGATCATCTCGAACTTCAAGGAAGGCCTGACGGTTCTGGAATACTTCAACTCCACCCACGGCGCCCGGAAAGGGCTGGCCGATACCGCGCTCAAGACCGCCAACTCGGGGTACCTGACCCGACGTCTGGTGGATGTGGCGCAGGACTGCATCGTGCGCAGCCAGGATTGCGGCACCGAGAACGCCATTACCTGCGAAGCCGCGGTGAATGACGGTGAGATCGTGGCCACCCTGGCTGAACGTCTGCTGGGCCGCGTTGCTGCCGAGGATGTGCTCAAGCCGGGCACCGACGAGGTGATCGCCAGCCGCAACGAACTGATCGACGAGCGCAAGGCCGATGCCATCGAGGCCGCCGGGCTTGCCAGCGTGCGTATCCGCAGCCCGCTGACATGCGAGGCCGAAGAAGGCGTTTGCGCCAATTGTTACGGGCGCGACCTGGCCCGCGGCACGATGGTCAATGTCGGCGAGGCCGTCGGCATTATAGCGGCCCAGTCGATCGGGGAACCCGGCACGCAGCTGACGATGCGGACCTTCCACATCGGCGGTATCGCGCAGGGCGGCCAGCAATCGTTCCAGGAGGCCGGCCAGGACGGCAAGATCGAGTATCGCAATGCCAACCTTCTGACCAATGCCGGCGGCGACCTGATTGTCATGGGGCGCAACATGCAGATTGCGATCATTGACGAGAACGGCGTGGAGCGGGCCAGTTTCAAGCTGGGCTATGGTACCAAGCTGTTTGTCGCGGACGGGCAGAAGGTCCAGCGTGGCGAGAAGTTGTTCGAGTGGGATCCCTACACTTTGCCGATCATTGCGGAGAAGGCCGGTGTGGCGAAATATGTGGATCTTGTCACCGGGATTTCGGTGCGCGAGGACACGGACGATGCAACCGGCATGACCCAGAAGATCGTTTCCGACTGGCGCGCCGCGCCCAAGGGCAGCGACCTCAAGCCGGAAATTCTGGTCGTGGACTCCGCGACCGGGGAGCCCGTGCGCAACGAGGCCGGCCACCCGGTGACCTACCCGATGTCGGTGGATGCGATTCTTTCGATCGAGGACGGGCAGGACATCAGGGCCGGTGACGTGGTTGCACGCATCCCGCGCGAAGGGGCCAAGACCAAGGACATCACCGGCGGTCTGCCGCGGGTGGCGGAACTGTTCGAGGCGCGTCGCCCGAAGGATCATGCCATCATTGCCGAGATCGACGGGTATGTCCGCTTTGGGCGCGACTACAAGAACAAGCGCCGCATCTCCATCGAACCCGCCGACGACACGCTGGACCCGGTGGAATACATGGTGCCCAAGGGCAAGCACATCCCGGTGCAGGAAGGCGACTTCGTGCAGAAGGGCGACTACATCATGGACGGTAACCCGGCCCCGCATGACATCCTGGCGATCATGGGAGTCGAGGCGCTGGCCGATTACATGATCGACGAGGTGCAGGAGGTCTATCGTCTGCAAGGCGTCAAGATCAATGACAAGCACATCGAAGTCATTGTGCGCCAGATGCTTCAGAAGTGGGAAATCCTCGACAGCGGGGAAACGACGCTTCTGAAGGGTGAGCATGTCGACAAGACCGAGTTCGAGGCCGCCAACGAGAAGGCTCTGGCCAAGGGCAAACGCCCTGCGCAGGGGCAACCGATCCTGCTTGGGATCACCAAGGCGTCGTTGCAGACCCGCAGTTTCATTTCGGCCGCGTCGTTCCAGGAAACCACCCGCGTCCTGACCGAGGCTTCGGTACAGGGCAAGGTGGACAAGCTGGTTGGTCTGAAAGAGAACGTCATCGTCGGGCGCCTGATCCCGGCGGGAACGGGCGGGGCCACCCAGCGGGTCCGCCGGATTGCGGGTGAGCGGGATCAGAAAGTCATCGAGGCGCGTCGCGCCGAGGCGGAAGCCGCCGCCGCGCTTGTCGCGCCGGAAGAGGAGACTTCGCCGGGGGCCGAGTTTTCGGGCGAGGAATGAAAAATGCCCCCGGCCCTTTTGGGGCCGGGGGATGTGCGGGGCGGTGTTGACAAGTCTTGCGACTCTGCTTATACCGCGCGCACTCGGGCCGGCGGCCTTGCTTGCCGTGTCTGAAAATCAGAACTGAAGTGGTCATGATCCGGGCGTTATGCCCCGATCCTCTGGAATTCCACCGCGTCGTTCCCGGAACATCAAGGGGAACGCATGCGGTATTGGCGTTTCGTGGACGCATGAGACGCTTTTGAGATTTGAACGGGTTGCAACACGGGGAACCGGAATGCCGACGATCCAACAGCTGATCCGCAAGCCGCGGCAGCCGAAAGTAAAGCGCCAGAAATCCATGCATCTGCAGGCCTGTCCGCAGAAGCGCGGGGTTTGCACGCGCGTTTATACCACCACACCCAAGAAGCCGAACTCCGCCATGCGGAAAGTGGCGAAAGTGCGCCTCACCAATGGGTTCGAGGTGATCAGCTACATCCCCGGCGAAAGCCACAACCTTCAGGAACACTCGGTCGTGCTAATCCGCGGCGGCCGGGTCAAGGACCTTCCCGGTGTCCGTTACCACATCCTGCGGGGTGTGCTGGATACCCAGGGCGTCAAAGACCGTAAGCAGCGCCGCTCGAAATACGGCGCGAAGCGTCCGAAGTAAGGAGAGACGTCTATGTCCCGTCGCCATCGCGCCGAGAAACGTGAAATTCTGCCCGACGCCAAGTATGGCGATCGCGTGCTGACCAAGTTCATGAACAACCTGATGATCGACGGCAAGAAATCTGCCGCCGAAAGCATCGTTTACAACGCCCTCGACCGGATCGAGACGAAGCTGAAGCGGGCCCCCGTGGAGGTGTTCCACGAGGCGCTTGACAATGTGAAGCCCTCGGTCGAGGTGCGCTCGCGTCGTGTGGGCGGTGCCACCTACCAGGTGCCCGTAGAGGTGCGCCCCGAGCGGCGCGAGGCGCTGGCGATCCGCTGGCTTATCACCGCCAGTCGCGGCCGTAACGAGAACACCATGGAAGAGCGCCTGGCAGGCGAGTTGATCGATGCGGTGCAATCCCGCGGGTCGGCCGTCAAGAAGCGTGAAGACACCCACAAGATGGCCGAAGCCAACAAGGCTTTCAGCCATTACCGCTGGTAACCGACTAGGCGCAGGACAGACCGATGGCACGCGAATACTCTCTGGAACGGTACCGTAACTTCGGTATCATGGCCCATATCGATGCGGGGAAAACCACCTGCACCGAGCGTATCCTGTTCTACACCGGCAAATCCCACAAGATGGGGGAGACCCATGACGGGGCCTCCACCATGGACTGGATGGAGCAGGAGCAGGAGCGCGGCATCACCATCACCTCGGCGGCGACCACGACCTTCTGGTTCCGCACCGAGGACGGCAAGACGCCGACCTCCGATTACGGGGATGACGTTCAGGGGGCCAAGTTCCGCTTCAACATCATCGACACCCCCGGCCACGTCGATTTCACCATCGAGGTGGAGCGTTCTCTGGCCGTTCTGGACGGGGCCGTGGCCGTTCTGGACGCCAACGCCGGTGTCGAACCGCAGACCGAAACCGTCTGGCGGCAGGCTGACCGCTACAAGGTGCCGCGCGTTGTGTTCGTCAACAAGATGGACAAGATCGGTGCCGATTTCTTCAATTGCGTCCGCATGATCAAGGACCGCACCGGGGCGACCCCGGCGCCGATCCAGATGCCCATCGGCGCGGAAGACGCGCTGGAAGGTATTGTCGATCTTGTGACGATGAAGGAATGGGTCTGGAAAGGTGAAGATCTGGGCGCAAGCTGGGTCATTCAGGACATCCGCGATGACCTGAAGGACAAGGCGGAGGAAATGCGCGCCGAACTGGTCGAACTCGCCGTCGAAATGGACGACGACGCGATGGAGGCCTATCTCGAAGGCAACGAGCCCGATATCGCCACCCTGCGCGAGTTGATCCGCAAGGGCACGCTGAGCATGACTTTCGTGCCGGTTCTGTGTGGGTCCGCCTTCAAGAACAAGGGTGTGCAGCCGTTGCTGAACGCGGTGATCGACTACTTGCCGGGTCCTCTGGACGTTCCGCCTTACATGGGCTTCTCGCCCGATGATGAGAGCGAAACCCGCAACATCGCCCGCAAGCCGGGCGACGATGAGCCTTTCGCCGGGCTGGCGTTCAAGATCATGAACGACCCGTTCGTCGGTTCGTTGACCTTCACGCGGGTTTATTCGGGTCGCCTGGAGAAGGGTGGCAGCGTCCTGAACTCCACAAAAGGCAAGCGCGAACGCATCGGGCGTATGATGATGATGCACTCCAACTCGCGCGAAGAGATCGAATGGGCGGGGTCCGGCGACATCATCGCGCTGGCCGGTCTGAAGGATACTACGACGGGCGACACCCTGTGCGATCCGAAAGCGCCGGTGGTTCTGGAGACCATGACCTTCCCGGATCCGGTGATCGAGATTGCGGTAGAGCCGAAAACCAAGGCCGACCAGGAGAAGATGTCCCAGGGGCTGGCGCGTCTGGCCGCCGAAGACCCGTCCTTCCGTGTCGAAACCGACATCGAGTCCGGCCAGACCATCATGAAGGGTATGGGCGAACTTCACCTGGATATCCTTGTCGATCGTCTGAAGCGGGAATTCAAGGTCGAGGCGAATATCGGGGCGCCGCAGGTGGCCTATCGTGAGACCATCAGCCATGAGGCCGAGATCGACTACACGCACAAGAAGCAGTCGGGCGGGTCCGGTCAGTTCGCGCGCGTCAAGATGGTTCTGGCTCCGACCGAGCCGGGCGAAGGCTACAGCTTCGAATCCCGTATCGTTGGCGGCGCCGTGCCGAAGGAATACGTTCCCGGCGTCGAAAAGGGCATCCAGTCGGTCATGGATTCGGGTCCGCTGGCCGGGTTCCCGGTGATCGACTTCAAGGTCGCGCTGATCGATGGGGCCTACCACGATGTGGACTCCAGCGTTCTGGCGTTCGAGATCGCGGCACGGGCCGCCATGCGCGAAGGCCTGAAGAAGGCCGGTGCCAAGCTGCTTGAGCCGATCATGAAGGTCGAGGTCGTGACCCCGGAGGAATACACCGGCGGCATCATCGGCGACCTGACCTCGCGGCGTGGCCAGGTGCAGGGGCAGGAGACTCGCGGCAATGCGATCGTCATCAATGCCTTCGTGCCGCTGGCCAACATGTTCGGCTACATCAACACCCTGCGCTCGATGTCCTCGGGCCGCGCGCAGTTCACGATGCAGTTCGATCACTATGAGCCGGTACCGCAGAATATCAGCGAAGAGATTCAGGCGAAGTACGCGTGATTTTTCGGTGCGCCTTTGGGCGCACCCTACCACCCCGTAGGGTGCGTGCCGTGCACGCACCGACACCGAAACCAAGGAGGCCATAATGGCTAAGGCAAAGTTTGAACGTACGAAACCGCACGTTAACATCGGCACGATTGGTCACGTTGACCACGGGAAGACGACGCTGACGGCTGCGATCACGAAGTATTTCGGGGATTTTCGGGCGTATGACCAGATTGATGGCGCGCCTGAGGAGAAGGCACGCGGGATCACGATTTCGACGGCGCATGTTGAGTACGAGACGGAGAACCGTCACTACGCGCATGTGGACTGCCCCGGTCACGCGGACTACGTGAAGAACATGATCACGGGCGCGGCGCAGATGGACGGCGCGATTTTGGTTGTGAACGCTGCTGACGGTCCGATGCCGCAGACGCGAGAGCACATTCTTCTTGGCCGCCAGGTTGGCATTCCGGCGATGGTCGTTTTTCTGAACAAGGTTGATCAGGTTGACGACGCGGAGCTTCTGGAGCTTGTCGAGATGGAGGTTCGCGAGCTTCTGTCTTCGTATGAGTATCCCGGCGACGACATTCCGATTGTGGCGGGATCTGCACTTGCCGCGATGGAGGGGCGCGATCCCGAGATTGGGGAAAACAAGATCCGTGAGTTGATGACAGCGGTTGACGATTACATTCCGACGCCCGAGCGTGCGGTTGATCAGCCGTTTTTGATGCCGGTTGAGGACGTTTTCTCGATTTCGGGCCGTGGCACGGTTGTGACGGGCCGAGTTGAGCGCGGGGTCATCAACGTTGGCGACGAGGTTGAGATTGTCGGGATCAAGGCGACGCAGAAGACGACCTGCACGGGCGTTGAGATGTTCCGCAAGCTTCTGGACCGAGGCGAGGCTGGAGACAACATCGGGGCGCTTTTGCGGGGGATCGACCGTGACCAGGTTGAGCGTGGCCAGGTGCTGTGCAAGCCCGGTTCGGTGACGCCGCACACGAAGTTCGAGGCGGAGGCCTACATCCTGACGAAGGATGAGGGCGGCCGTCACACGCCGTTCTTCGCGAACTACCGTCCGCAGTTCTACTTCCGCACGACGGATGTGACCGGCACCGTGCAACTGGCCGAAGGCACCGAGATGGTGATGCCGGGGGACAACGTGTCGTTCAAGGTCGAACTGATTGCGCCGATCGCGATGGAAGAGAAACTGCGCTTCGCCATCCGCGAAGGCGGACGTACCGTCGGCGCAGGCGTCGTCTCCAAAATCATCGAGTAACCGCAAATGGCCGGGCGGGCCGTGGTGCCCGCCCTTCAGCCTGAAGGGCTAGAAACATGCAAAGTCAGAATATCCGCATTCGGCTGAAGGCCTTTGACTACCGCGTTCTGGATGCCAGCACGCAGGAAATCGTCAACACGGCCAAGCGGACCGGTGCACAGGTGCGCGGGCCCATTCCGCTGCCGAACAAGATTGAGAAATTCACGGTTCTTCGTGGTCCCCACGTCGACAAGAAGTCCCGTGATCAGTGGGAAATCCGCACGCACAAGCGGCTTCTCGACATCATCGACCCGACCCCGCAGACGGTGGACGCGCTCATGAAGCTCGATCTTGCCGCCGGTGTCGATGTCGAGATCAAGGTTTAAGGAGGGCACGGAGAGATGCGCTCTGGAGTAATTGCAAAGAAAGTCGGCATGACCCGGCTGTTCATGGAGGACGGGAAGCAGATTCCCGTGACGGTCCTTCAGCTTGACGGCTGTCAGGTCGTTGCACAGCGCACTGCCGAGACCGACGGTTACACCGCGGTTCAGCTGGGGGCCGGTACGGCCAAGGCCAAGCGGGTATCCGCCCCGATGCGCGGGCATTTTGCCAAGGCCAGCGTGGCCCCGAAACGCAAGGTGGCCGAGTTTCGCGTGGCCCCGGAAAACCTGATCGCCGTAGGCGAGGAGATTACCGCGGATCACTATTTCGAAGGTCAGTATGTGGACGTTTCCGGGACCTCGATCGGCAAGGGCTTTGCCGGTGCGATGAAGCGGCACAACTTCGGCGGTCTGCGGGCCAGCCACGGGGTGTCGATCAGCCACCGCTCGCACGGTTCGACTGGCCAGTGTCAGGATCCGGGCCGCGTGTTCAAGGGCAAGAAGATGGCCGGCCATATGGGCGCTGCCCGTGTGACCACGCAAAACCTGCAGGTTGTCAAAACCGATTCCGAACGTGGGCTGATCATGATCAAAGGGGCGGTTCCCGGTGCCAAGGGCGGTTGGGTGACCATCAAGGATGCGGTGAAAAAGCCGGTTCCGGAAAACGTGGTTCTGCCTGCGGCCCTGAAATCGGCCAAGGCTGAGGCCGCCGCTGCCGAAGCGCCGGCCGAAGGAGGCGAAGAATGAAACTTGACGTGATCAAGCTGGATGGCGCCAAGGCCGGAACCGTCGATCTCGGTGACGAGATCTTCGGTCTGGATCCGCGCGCCGATATCCTGCACCGTGTGGTTCGCTGGCAGCGCAACAAGGCGCAGGCTGGTACCCACAAGGTGAAAACCCGGTCTGAGACCAGCTACTCGACCAAGAAGATTTACCGTCAGAAGGGCACCGGGGGTGCCCGCCACGGGGATCGCAACGCGCCGATCTTTCGCAAAGGTGGTGTGTACAAGGGGCCGACCCCGCGCAGCCATGCCCATGACCTGCCGAAGAAATTCCGCAAGCTGGGTTTGCGCCATGCGCTGAGCGTCAAGGCGAAAGCCGGTGAACTGGTTGT
The DNA here is from genome assembly GCF_003046545.1 of Rhodovulum imhoffii. GTDB lineage: Bacteria > Pseudomonadota > Alphaproteobacteria > Rhodobacterales > Rhodobacteraceae > Rhodovulum > Rhodovulum imhoffii. The sequence continues at coordinate 131,898 of NZ_QAAA01000003.1, forward strand.
GCTGGACAGCGCCGAGATCGCCGAAGCCAAAACCTCGCTTCTGGCGAAGTCGGTCAAGGCCCTGGGCTGGAAGCGCGCGCTGGTGATCGATGGGGTCAGCGTGAACGAAAACTTCGCACAGGCCGCGCGCAACATCGAAGGTCTCGATGTTCTGCCGTCGGTGGGTGCGAACGTCTACGACATCCTGCGCCGTGACACGCTGGTGATCACGAAGGCCGGTGTCGAAGCACTGGAGGCCCGACTGAAATGAGCGTGAAGCCCGAACATTACGATGTGATCCGCAAGCCGGTCATCACTGAGAAAGCCACCCTGGCGTCCGAAAACGGCGCCGTGGTGTTCGAGGTGGCGATGGGTGCGAACAAGCCCCAGATCAAGGAAGCTGTCGAGAGCCTTTTCGGTGTGAAGGTGAAGGCCGTGAATACGACGATCGCCAAGGGCAAGGCGAAACGGTTTCGGGGCCTTATGGGCCGCCGCCGCGACGTGAAGAAAGCCTATGTGACCCTCGAAGAGGGAAATACTATCGACGTGACCACCGGTCTTTGATAGAAGGCGCCGAATCTCCGGCCCCGGGTTCGCCCGGGGCCGGGCCATTTGTAACCCGGGGCATTTGCCTCCAAGCTGACGGAAGACAGAAAGCATGGCACTCAAGTCGTATAAACCGACGACGCCGGGCCAGCGTGGGCTGGTTCTGATCGACCGTTCGGAGCTTTGGAAAGGGCGTCCGGTCAAATCCCTCACGGAGGGGTTGACCAAGAAGGGCGGCCGGAACAACACCGGACGGATCACGATGCGCCGGCGTGGCGGTGGCGCGAAGCGTCTTTACCGTATCGTCGATTTCAAGCGTACGAAGTTTGATATTCCGGCCACTGTGGAGCGGATCGAGTATGATCCGAACCGGACGGCCTTTATCGCTCTGATCCGCTATGAAGACGGCGAACAGGCCTACATTCTCGCACCGCAGCGTCTTGGCGTCGGCGACATGGTGATCGCCTCTGCCAAGGCTGACGTGAAGCCGGGGAATGCGATGCCTTTCTCCGGCCTGCCGATCGGGACAATTGTTCACAACGTGGAACTGAAGCCTGGCAAGGGCGGTCAGCTGGCCCGCGCTGCGGGTACCTACGCCCAGTTCGTTGGCCGCGATGGTGGTTACGCCCAGATCCGCCTGTCTTCGGGCGAATTGCGTATGGTTCGCCAGGAATGCATGTGCACCATCGGTGCCGTGTCGAACCCGGACAATTCGAACCAGAACCTTGGCAAGGCCGGGCGCAACCGTCATCTGGGCAAGCGTCCGTCGGTCCGCGGTGTCGTCATGAACCCGATCGATCACCCCCATGGCGGTGGTGAAGGCCGGACCTCGGGGGGCCGTCATCCGGTGACGCCTTGGGGCAAGCCCACCAAGGGCGCGCGTACGCGCCGGAACAAGGCGACGGACAAGTTCATCATCCGCTCACGCCACGCTCGCAAGAAGGGTCGCTAAGTCATGGCACGTTCTGTTTGGAAAGGCCCTTTTGTCGACTCTTATGTCCTCAGGAAGGCCGAGAAAGCCCGCGAGTCGGGTCGCAAGGAAATCATCAAGATCTGGTCGCGCCGCTCGACGATTCTGCCGCAATTCGTGGGCCTCACCTTTGGCGTCTACAATGGCAAGAAGCATATCCCCGTGCTGGTGACCGAAGACATGATCGGCCAGAAATTCGGTGAATATTCGCCGACGCGGACCTATTACGGTCACGCGGCCGACAAAAAAGCGAAAAAGAGGTAAGCGTCATGGGTAAGGCTAAAAACCCCCGCCGCGTGGCCGAGAACGAAGCGATGGCCAAGGCCCGCATGCTTCGCACCTCACCGCAGAAACTGAATCTGGTCGCCGCGATGATACGGGGCAAAAAGGTCGAGACGGCGTTGGCCGACTTGACTTTCTCGAAGAAACGGATTGCGCAGGACGTGAAGAAATGCCTTCAGTCCGCCATCGCGAACGCCGAGAACAACCACAACCTGGATGTGGATGAACTGGTGGTTGCCGAGGCCTATGTCGGCAAGAATCTGGTCATGAAGCGGGGGCGCCCGCGGGCGCGCGGCCGTTTTGGCCGGATCGTGAAACCGTTCTCCGAACTCACCATCAAGGTTCGCCAGGTCGAGGAGCAAGTGTAATGGGTCACAAGGTCAATCCGATCGGCATGCGCCTGCAGGTGAACCGCACCTGGGACAGCCGCTGGTACGCCGATACGAAGGATTACGGCGATCTGCTGCTGGAGGATATCCGCATCCGCGAGTTCATCAAGGATGAGTGCCGGCAAGCCGGTGTCAGCCGCATCATCATAGAGCGCCCGCACAAGAAGTGCCGGGTGACCATCCATACCGCGCGCCCCGGTGTGATCATCGGCAAGAAGGGCGCGGATATCGAGGTTCTGCGCAAGAAGCTGGCGAACATGACCGTCAGTGAGCTGCACCTGAACATCGTCGAGGTCCGCAAGCCGGAACTGGACGGGCAGCTGGTCGCCGAATCGATCGCGCAGCAGTTGGAGCGCCGCGTCAGTTTCCGCAGGGCCATGAAACGCGCCGTGCAGAATGCCATGCGCATGGGGGCTCAGGGAATCCGGGTCAACGTTGCGGGTCGTCTTGGTGGGGCGGAGATCGCCCGGACCGAGTGGTACCGCGAGGGACGTGTGCCGCTGCATACCCTGCGCGCCGATATCGATTATGCGCAAGCCGAGGCTTCCACGCCCTACGGCATTATCGGGATCAAGGTCTGGATCTTCAAAGGCGAAATCATGGAGCACGATCCCAGTGCCCGCGACCGTCGCCAGCAGGAGCTCCAGGAGGGCGGGCCGTCCCGTCCGCGCCGCTGAGCCCTGAAGGAGAGACATCATGCTTCAACCCAAGCGTACGAAGTTCCGCAAACTTCACAAAGGTCGCATCCACGGCCAGGCGAAGGGCGGTTTTGAGCTCAACTTCGGGACTTTCGGCCTCAAAGCCACCCAGCCCGAGCGCATCACCGCGCGCCAGATCGAAGCCGCGCGCCGGGCGCTGACGCGTCACATGAAGCGTCAGGGCCGCGTCTGGATTCGCATTTTCCCCGACACTCCGGTGTCGTCGAAGCCGACCGAGGTTCGGATGGGGAAAGGGAAGGGATCTGTCGATTTCTGGGCGGCCAAGGTCAAACCCGGTCGCGTCATGTTTGAGATTGACGGCGTATCCGAAACTGTGGCAAGAGAAGCGCTCCGTCTGGCTGCGATGAAATTGCCGATCAAGACCCGGATCGTACAGCGCGAAGACTGGTGAGTTTTATTCGGACCTCCGGTGGCGGGGGTCCGGTTATTCTGTTGGAAAAGCGCCGGCTCTGTCTGGTGACTTCTGATGAGAGGACGAGGCGATGAACGCCCAGGAACTGAGAGACAAGACGCCCGATCAGCTGCGCGAAGAGCTGGCGAGCCTCAAGAAGGAGGCTTTCAACCTTCGGTTTCAGCAAGCGACCGCTGCGCTTGAGAACACTGCCCGCATGCGTGCCGTTCGCCGTGACGTTGCCCGCGTGAAAACGGTGCTGAACGAAAAAGCCGCGCAGGCGGCGAAATAAGGGAAGCCTGAAAAGATGCCCAAACGTATTTTGCAAGGCACCGTGACCAGCGAACAGAACGCCCAGACCGTTACCGTTTCGGTTGAGCGTCGCTTCACGCACCCGGTTCTGAAGAAGACGATTCGTAAGTCCAAGAAGTACCGGGCTCACGATGAGAACAACCAGTACAAGGTTGGGGATGTGGTTCGCATTCAGGAATGCGCGCCCAAGTCCAAAACGAAACGCTGGGAGGTGGTGGCGCAAGCCTGACCACATCCCGGTTTGATCGAAACCCTGGGGCCCTTTCGGGAACATCCCCATAGGTCGGGAGAAACCACATGATCCAGATGCAGACCAATCTGGATGTTGCTGACAACTCCGGCGCGCGCCGGGTTCAGTGCATCAAGGTCCTGGGTGGTTCCAAGCGGAAATACGCGTCGGTGGGTGACATCATCGTTGTGTCCGTGAAGGAAGCCATCCCGCGCGGCCGAGTGAAGAAGGGCGACGTGCGCAAGGCCGTGGTCGTGCGTACTGCCAAGGAAGTGCGCCGTGAAGATGGGACTGCCATCCGCTTTGATCGCAACGCCGCAGTGATTCTCAACAACAACAACGAGCCGATCGGCACCCGCATCTTCGGCCCCGTCGTGCGTGAGTTGCGGGCGAAGAACTTCATGAAGATCATCTCGCTCGCCCCGGAGGTGCTGTAAGATGGCTGCGAAGCTGAAAAAAGGCGACAAGGTCGTCGTTCTGGCCGGTAAGGACAAGGGGCGCGAGGGTACCATTGCCTCGGTAGACCCGAAAGTCGGCAAGGCGGTTGTGGACGGTATCAACATGGCGATTCGCCACACCCGCCAGTCGCAACAGTCCCAGGGCGGACGCTTGCCCAAGGCGATGCCGGTCGATCTGTCGAATCTTGCTCTGGTCGACCCCAGGGACGGTGGTCCGACCCGTGTCGGCTTCCGCATGGAAGACGGCAAGAAGGTCCGCTATGCCAAGAAATCGGGGGAAGTGATCGATGCTTGATGCCGCCACCTATACCCCGCGTCTGAAGACGCTTTATCGTGAAACGATCCGCCCCACTCTCAAGGAAGAGTTCGGCTACAAGAACGACATGCAGATTCCGCGTCTGGACAAAATCGTTCTGAACATCGGTGCCGGTGCCGAGGCGGTTCGCGATTCCAAGAAGGTCAAGTCCGCTCAGGAAGACCTGAGCACCATCGCCGGCCAGCGTGCCGTCGTGACCAAGGCGAAGAAATCCATCGCCGGTTTCCGTGTGCGGGAAGACATGCCGCTTGGCGCCAAGGTGACCCTGCGCGGCAACCGGATGTATGAATTCCTGGATCGTCTGATCACCGTCGCGATGCCCCGTGTCCGCGACTTCCGCGGGGTTTCCGGGAAATCTTTCGACGGTCGCGGGAACTATGCGATGGGCCTGAAAGAACACATCGTTTTCCCCGAGATCAACTTCGACAAGGTCGATGAGGTCTGGGGCATGGACATCGTCATTGCGACCACCGCGAAGACCGACGCGGAAGCGAAGGCGCTGTTGAAGCATTTCAACATGCCGTTCAACAGCTGATCGCGGGAGGAGAGAAAACATGGCTAAGAAAGCAATGGTCGAACGCGAGATCAAGCGCCGGAAGCTGGTGGAGAAACATGCCGCCAAGCGGGCCGCGCTCAAGGAGATCGCCAACGACGAGGCGCGACCGATGGAAGAGCGTTTCAAGGCGCGCCTGAAACTGGCGAAGCTGCCGCGCAATTCGTCTCCGACGCGTCTGCACAACCGCTGCCAGCTGACGGGGCGTCCGCACGCCTATTACCGCAAGCTGAAAGTATCGCGGATCATGCTGCGGGAACTGGGCTCTCAGGGCCAGATCCCCGGCCTGGTGAAATCGAGCTGGTAAGGAGGGGAATGAGATGTCTGTGAACGATCCTCTCGGTGATATGCTCACCCGGATTCGCAATGCGCAAATGCGTGGCAAGTCCAAGGTGCGCACGCCCGCGTCGAAGCTGCGCGCCTGGGTTCTGGATGTGCTGCTGGACGAAGGCTACATCCGCGGCTACGAGACCGTGACCGGGACCAGTGGCCTGCCGGAACTGGAAGTCGCCTTGAAATACTACGAGGGCACCCCGGTGATCCGCGAACTCAGACGCGTTTCGACGCCCGGTCGCCGCGTGTACATGGGGGTGAAGGAAATCCCCCAGGTTCGTCAGGGCCTTGGCGTTTCCATCGTCTCCACGTCCAAGGGCGTGATGTCGGATGCAGCAGCGCGCGCCGCCAACGTTGGCGGTGAAGTGCTCTGCACGGTGTTCTAAGGAGGTCGGAATGTCTCGTATTGGTAAAAGACCGGTCGAGCTGCCGTCGGGTGTTACGGCGTCCGTCTCCGGCCAGACCATCGAAGTAAAGGGTCCGAAGGGGGCCCGCAACTTCACCGCGACCGACGATGTCACCATCGCGGTCGAAGACAACAATGTGACCGTTACTCCCCGCGGCAGCTCCAAGCGGGCCCGCCAGCAGTGGGGCATGGCCCGCAGCATGGTGCAGAATCTGGTCACGGGTGTGACCAGCGGGTTCAAGAGGGAACTCGAGATTCAGGGCGTCGGCTACCGCGCGCAGATGCAGGGCAATGTCCTGAAGCTGTCGCTGGGCTACAGCCACGAAGTGAATTTCGAAGTACCTCAGGGGGTGACCGTTACGGCGCCGAAGCCCACGGAAGTGGTCGTGGAAGGCATTGATCAGCAACTCGTCGGACAGGTCGCGGCTAACATCCGCGAATGGCGCGCACCGGAGCCCTACAAGGGCAAGGGTATTCGCTACAAGGACGAGTATATCTTCCGCAAGGAAGGCAAGAAGAAGTAAGGGCGCGAAAGATGGCAAACAGCAAAAGAGACCTGTTCCTGAAACGCCGCCTGCGCGTCCGGAACAAACTTCGCAAGATGAACGCAGGGCGTCCGCGCCTGAGTGTTCACCGCAGCAACAAGAACATCAGCGTTCAGGTGATCGACGATGTAAACGGTGTGACGCTTGCCGCGGCCTCCTCTCTGGAGAAGGATCTGGGTGTGGCTGGCAAGAACAACGCCGAGGCCGCTGCCAAGGTTGGCGCGGCGATCGCCGAACGCGCCAGGAAGGCCGGGGTCGAGGAATGTTACTTCGATCGGGGTGGCTTTCTGTTTCATGGCAAGGTGAAGGCTCTGGCCGACGCTGCGCGTGAAGGCGGGCTGAAGTTCTAAGGAGACGATGATGGCAAGAGAAGACAACCGTCGGGACCGTCGCGACCGCGAGGAAACCCCGGAATTCGCCGATCGTCTCGTGGCGATCAACCGTGTCAGCAAGACCGTGAAGGGCGGGAAACGCTTCGGCTTCGCCGCGCTTGTCGTGGTCGGAGATCAGAAGGGCCGTGTCGGCTTCGGCAAGGGGAAGGCCAAGGAAGTCCCCGAGGCGATCCGCAAGGCGACCGAGCAGGCGAAGCGGAACCTGATCCGCGTTCCTCTGCGGGAAGGCCGCACGCTGCATCATGACATGGAAGGGCGCCATGGCGCCGGTCGCGTGGTGATGCGTACGGCTCCCACCGGGACCGGTATCATCGCGGGCGGTCCGATGCGTGCCGTTTTCGAGATGCTGGGCATTCAGGATGTGGTCGCCAAGTCGATCGGGTCTCAGAACCCCTACAACATGATCCGGGCCACGCTGGATGGGCTTTCCAAGGAAAGCTCGCCCCGTCAGGTTGCGCAACGTCGCGGCAAGAAGGTGGCCGATATCCTGAGAAAGCCCGATGCCGAGGCAGACGCCCCGGCCAGGGCCGAAGCGTAAGGAGACCGACCCATGGCGAAGACAATCGTTGTCAAGCAGATCGGCAGTCCGATCCGCCGCCCGGCCATCCAGCGTCAGACGCTGATCGGGCTGGGCCTGAACAAGATGCACAAGACGCGCGAACTGGAAGACACTCCCGCGATTCGCGGAATGGTTGCCAAGATTCCGCATCTGGTAGAGATCGTCGAAGAGCGCGGCTGAGCCTCTCAAGGATCTTCGCTCCGCCCCGGTCAGAAGCCGGGGCGTTTTGCGTTTGACCGTTCTGCCCTGTGCAGCCACGACTGCCGCACCGCACCGCACCGCTCCAGCCCAGAGCGCAGGGCACGGGATGCTTCCGATACGTCCGGGGGCGCGTCGGCGGGTACGCTACGGGGGCCGGCCCTTGCCCCGCCGGTCACAGCATGCGGATCACGTCCTTCTCGACGCTCAGCATGTACCCCCGCCGGGCGATGTTCCGGATCAGGAGTTCGCTGACGATCTGGTTGCCCAGGGCATCGCGCAGGCGCTTGATGCGGGTGGCGCCGGAGGCCTCGTCGCAGTCATGTTCCGCGCGGCCGGAGATCACGGCCTCGATCTGGGCGCCGGAGAGGATGTCGTCGTCCATCCGGGCTTCGGCCAGGACGGCGAGGGTTTCGATTGCGGCGGGGGTCAGGCGGAACTCCATGTTGTTGAGGAACACGGTGTTTTCTTCCCGACTGATGAGCAACGAGGAAACCTGAATCCCCTTGCGCGCGATTTCCTCCATCCGGCGGCTCAGCACGACCAGTGCCACCAGGAATACCAGCGCCGCCACCAACAGGGCTGTGGCAAAGACAAGCAGTACGAAAATCACCATCCTGTAGGATGCCAGGACATCTGAAAATGCGGTTCCCGACCGGGCAAGGATTTCCAGCAGGCGTAATTCCGCGTCGCCGGTCAGCGCATCGTTCTCCATGAACAGACGTTCCACGCGGGCGTTGAAGGCGTTGGCGTCGGGCAGGGCAGTAAACAGAAGACCCGCCGCGGCTGCCAGCAGGAGCACGATGCCCACGATGCCCGCCGTGACCACGCGGCCAAGGCCGCGCCGGGCGTCAGTAGCGAAGGAAGTAATGTCCGGCACTGTCCCGCCTTTCGTTCAGCCCCTCCTCTCCGAACAGCGACATGACGTTCAGAAGAGACCAGCCGCCGTGCCCGATCCGGCGGGCGATTTCGTCCCGTGCGGCGCCGGGCCCGGAGCAGGCGGAATCGGGCAGTTCGATGACGCCGTAATGCAGGCGCAGGGGATCGTCCTGCTTGGCCTTGTAGTCGGCGTAGCATCCCGCCAGTGCAGGTCCGGCGAGCAGCAGGGCGGTGAGCCCGAGGGGAAAGACAAAGCAGTGTTTCATGGTCTTGAGGATGGGGCGGATCGCGCCGCTATTCAATAACAAGCCGCGTTTGAGGGGGTGTTACCCGATAACCGGGGCGCGTTATTGCCTGTCCGCGGGGGCAGCCGGCAGGGTCGGTGTATTGCAACCGGGGCGTTCTGCCCCAACCGGAAAGGACCCTGAGATGCCTAAATTTCTTGTCTCTGCCGTCGCCGCGCTGTCGCTGGCTGTTGCCGGTGCGGCCCCTGCCCGCGCTGCGGATGCCGATGACATTGCCAAGGCGCTGTTCGGGGCGGCGACCCTGTTCGTGATCGTCAAGGGGCTGGAAAAAGACGACAAGCCCCGCGCACAGCGCGACCGCCGCCCGAGGGTTGAACCCCACCGTCCGCGTCAGGAGATAATCCGCCCCGCGCCATCCCGTGCCAAACGGGCGCTGCCGGGGGCCTGCGTGCGCCATATCGAAACCCGCCGGGGGGCGACGCGGAAGGTTGTTGGGCAACGCTGCCTGGAACGGCAAGGCTATCGCGGGCGTCTGCCCCGTGCCTGTGAGGTCATCGTGGAAACCCGCCGGGGGGATCGCCTTGGCTATGGGGCGCATTGCCTGCGGCAGAAGGGCTATCGCGTCGCCCGACACTGAGCTTTGCTCTTGCGGGCGGGGGCGGATTGGCGCTTGATGGCATCATGACGGCCCCCGCCCCGGATCTCTCTTTCGAAGAGGCTGCTGGCGTTCGCATCGTCGCGGGCGTCGATGAGGTCGGCCGCGGACCTTTGGCCGGGCCGGTCACTGCTGCTGCCGTGATCTTGAACCCTGCCAATCTGCCGACCGGATTGAACGATTCCAAGAAACTGACCGCCTCACGCCGTGCCGCCCTGTTCGGGGCGATCCTGGCCGGTGCGGAGGTTTCGGTTGCCCATGCCAGCGTCGCAGAGATCGACCGGCTCAACATTCTTCAGGCCAGCCACCTTGCCATGTGCCGGGCGGTGGCGGGACTGCCCCGCGCACCGGAACTGGCGCTGGTTGACGGCAACCGGCTGCCCCGTGATCTGCCCTGCCCCGGTCAGGCGGTGGTCAAAGGGGACGGGCGCAGCCTGTCGATCGCCGCGGCCTCCATCGTTGCCAAGGTTACACGTGACCGGATCATGGCGGGACTCGCACGGGATTTTCCGGGATATGGCTGGGAAAAGAACGCCGGCTATCCGACCAGGACGCATCTGGCGGCGCTGCAAAGCCTTGGCGTCACCCCCCACCATAGACGTTCCTTTGCCCCCGTCCACAACATCTTGTGTTGTGGATAAGTCTTAACCTCTTGATTCAAAAATAAATTGACGCTGAATCGCCCATGACTCAGATTGGCCTCATAACACGACGCCAAAAACAGGCGCGAACCATTGAGGCAGATATGACGAAACCAGCAAAGGGGGCGCCTGTGCTCCCACTAGATACAGTATTGCCCGGCGACTGCATCGAGGTGATGAACCGCCTTCCCGAGGAGAGCGTGGACCTCATCTTCGCCGACCCGCCGTATAACCTGCAACTGCGGGGCGATCTGCATCGCCCGGACAATTCGCGCGTGGACGCGGTGGACGACCACTGGGACCAGTTCGACAGCTTCGCCGCCTATGACGCCTTCACGCGGGACTGGCTGAAGGCCGCGCGCCGCATCCTCAAACCCAATGGCGCGATCTGGGTGATCGGCAGTTACCACAATGTCTTCCGCCTGGGGGCGGAGCTTCAGAACCAGGGGTTCTGGATTCTCAACGATGTGGTTTGGCGCAAGTCCAACCCGATGCCGAATTTCCGCGGCAAGCGCCTCACCAACGCGCATGAAACCCTGATATGGGCCTCGAAATCCGAAGGGGCGAAATACACCTTTAACTATGAGGCTTTGAAGGCGCTGAACGAAGGTATCCAGATGCGCAGCGACTGGGTACTGCCGATCTGCACCGGGCATGAACGCCTCAAGGATGGCAGGGGGGACAAGGCTCACCCGACGCAAAAGCCCGAATCCCTGCTGCATCGGGTTCTGGTCGGCACCACCAATCCCGGCGACGTGGTGCTGGACCCGTTCTTCGGTACCGGCACCACCGGCGCCGTGGCCAAGATGCTGGGCCGCAATTACATCGGGATCGAACGCGAAACCACCTACCGCGACCTTGCCGCCAGGCGTCTTTCCCGGGTGCGCAAACTGGATGCCGAGGCCCTGACGGTCACGGCTTCGAAGCGGGCCGCACCACGTGTTCCTTTTGGTCAACTGGTGGAGCGTGGCCTGCTGCGCCCGGGCGAAGTCCTGACATCCCCGCGCGGCAAGACCGCCCGTGTCCGCGCCGATGGCACGCTGGTCGGGGAGGACGTGAAGGGGTCGATCCACCAGGTTGGTGCGGCGTTCGAAGGCGCACCTTCCTGCAACGGCTGGACATACTGGCATTTTCGCCGCGATGGCAAGACCGTGCCCATCGATCGGTTGCGCCAGCAGATCCGGGATGAAATGGCCGACCGCCCGAACTGACCCCTGGCGGGGCGGGCCTCACACGTTCGCGCCCCCCCCCGTATATCCCGCATCTCAGGAGCCGGCAGGCCACGGGAACTCGGCCGCCTTATATGGCGCCCAGTCTTCGATATCGGGGTAGTGCCGTCGCCGCCATGCCCGCACGCGGGGATTCATCCGCCGCCGCCACAGGGGCGGGATCATCGCCAGAGAAGTCATCGCCGGGTATCCGAGCGGAAGTTGCGGTGCCTCCTCTTCGGAATAGGTCTGCAACAGCGGGAACCGCCGTGCGGGCTTGTAGTGATGGTCCGAATGGCGCTGAAGGTTGATCAGAAGCCAGTTCGACGCCTTGTGATCGGCATTCCAGCTGTGATGCGGGCGGACGGGTTCGTATTTGCCCTCGCCCAGATAGCGTCTCGTCAGGCCGTAATGCTCGACATAGTTCGTCAGTTCCAGTTGCCAGATCGCAACCAGCGCCTGCCACAGGAACAACATCAGCCCCACCGGGCCGCCCAGGGCCAGCGCCAGCGCGAGTGCGCCCAGTTGCAACGCGCCGTAACGCCAGAACGGGTTGGAGCGGTGCCAGACAGGGAGCCCGCGGCGGGCCAGCATCAGCCGCTCAGCCCGCCAGGCAGAGCGGGGTCCCTCCCGCAGCACGCGCCAGAAGAAACGATGAAAGCCCTCGTTGTAGCGGGCGGTCACGGCATCGCGTGGCGTCCCCACATGGGGGTGGTGAACCAGGAGATGTTCGGTCCGGAAGTGGCTGTACAGCACCGAGGCCAGCAGAAGGTCGCCCAGCCAGCGTTCCAGGCGGTTGCGCTGGTGCAGAAGTTCGTGGGCATACACCAGCCCGACCGTTCCCGAGATCACGCCGACGCCGAAAAACAGCACAATGGTTTCCAAAGTTCCCAGATGCGGGGCGCGGCCCACCCACCAGATCATGCCGAAGATCGTCAGAAACTGGATCGGGAACCAGATCATCGTGACGACCCGATACCAGAACAGGTCTTCTTCCGGGGTGTCGGGGTCGGGGTTGGCGGTGTTGCGGCCCAGAACGCCATCCAGCAGCGTGACCGAAACCCAGCCATAAACCGGCAGCAGGACCACCGTCCACCCGCCGGCAAGGGCCCCCAGCAGGGCAAGGGGCACCATCCCCAGCGAGATCCAGAAGGGGGCGGCATTGCGGAAGGCGGCAATATGGGTCATGGCGGTCCTTGCGCGGAAACGGGGCTTTCATCGCGGATCATTTTAGCGGCAAGTCCCGGGTTTCCTCAACGGTCCAGCAGGTCGCGGCCAGACCGAAGGCCTTGCGCATCACCGTGGGCAAGGTGCCGGGGGCGAAGGCTTGACGATCAAGGAAGAAGCCGCGCTCGGGCGTGGTGTTTTGGGACAGTGAGGCGACCTGCACTTCCAGCCGCAGGTGAAAATGGGTGAAGGTATGGCGCACTTCAGCCCCCAGTGGCCGCCATGGGCCGGGGGCCGGAGGTGCGGAGGCCGGGGTTTCACCCCCCATGCTGCCCGGCCAGCCCAGCATGCCGCCCAGCAGGCCGCTGGCGGGGCGTCGTTCCAGCAACCACGCGCCATCCATCCGTCGCCCGATATAGACAATGCCGTGGCGGGTGGGTTTTGGGGGTTTGCGGATCTTGCGCGGCAGATCCGTCTGTGCGCCCCTCGCCCGTGCGGCGCAAGGGCCGCGCCAGGGGCAGATTCCGCAGGCCGGCGATTTCGGTGTGCAGACCGTGGCTCCGAGATCCATCACCGCCTGGGCGTAATCGCCCGGGCGGTGACCGGGCGTGAGGGCGGCGGCATGGGCGGTCAGTTCCGGTTTGGCCTTTGGTAAAGGGGTCTCTATGGCGAAGAGGCGGGCCATCACGCGTTCCACGTTGCCATCCACCACGGGTTCGGCCCTGTCGAAGGCGATCGCGGCAATCGCGGCGGAGGTGTAGGGGCCGATACCCGGCAGTTCCTGCAACGCCGCCCGCGTGTCGGGGAACCGCCCGCCCGACGCGGCCACCGTCCGGGCGCATTTGAGCAGGTTGCGCGCCCGCGCGTAATATCCCAGCCCGGCCCATTGGGCCATGACCTCGTCATCGTCCGCTGCCGCCAGTGCCCGTATGTCGGGCCAGCGCATGGTGAAACGGTGAAAATAGTCTTTCACTGCCGCGACAGTTGTTTGTTGCAGCATCACCTCCGACAGCCAGACCGCGTATGGATCGGGGCGCACACCTGTCGCCTGTTCCTTCGGTCCCACCCGCCAGGGCAAGATTCGGGCGTGGGTGTCGTACCACTCCAGAAGGTTTTTGCTAAGTGCCTTGTCACGCAAGTTTTATGCCCTTTTTCCGGTCATTTCGCTGGCTGACGCCCGATCAGCCGCATAGAATAGCCCGAAAGGGAGATTTTGACAGGCATGACAGGCACCTCCACCGTTTCCAAGGCGGCGACCCGGCGCGGGCGCGGATTTGAACGCGCCTCGGTGCTGCTCCAGCCGCGCATCCGCAAGGTCGGGGAAACACGGGGCTTTGCCGAGTCGCGCCTGCTGACCCATTGGCCCGAGATCGTGGGACCGGAGATCGCCGCCACCTGCCGTCCGGTGGAGATCAGATATGGGCGCAAAGGCTTTGGCGCCACGCTGACTCTCCTGACGACCGGTGCGCTGGCGCCGGTTCTGGAAATGCGCAAAGAGGCCGTTCGTGAACAGGTCAATGCCTGCTACGGCTATGCCGCCATCGCCCGGATTCACCTGACCCAGACGGCCTCCACGGGTTTTGCCGAAGGGCAGGTTCAATTCGCGCCCCGTTCCCGCGCCCCGGCCACGCCCGATCCGGGGACCGCCGTGCGGGCCGAAAAGCTTTCCGCCGATGTTCAGGATGAAAGCCTGCGTACCGCGCTGGAGCGACTGGCCCGCAATGTTCTGTCCCGACCGAAAGCAAAGGAGACCTGAATGCCGCGTTACCCGCACATGTTGCTTGGCGTACTGGCCGTGGCCGCCCTGGGCGGCTTCTGGCTGACGACCCAGACCCCCACACTCCCGCCGATTGCCCCCGCGCAGGCGCAGACGGCAAAGCCGGTTGCGATCACGGCGATGACGCTGGGCGATCCGCAGGCACCGGTGAAGGTGCAGGAATTCGCCTCTTTCACATGTGGGCATTGCGGCAACTTCCACGATGATGTGTTCAAGCGGCTCAAGGCAGATTACATCGATACCGGAAAGGTGCATTTCGCCTATCAGGAAGTCTACTGGGACAGGTACGCCCTGTGGGCCGGGATGGTTGCCCGGTGCGGGGGGGAGATGCGCTTTTTCGGCCTCGTGGACATGATCTACGACCGTCAGCGCGCCTGGCTCAAGGCCGGGGAACCCGCCGATGTCGCCGCCGCGCTGCAAAAAATCGGGCGCAGTGCCGGCATTTCCGAGGAAACGCTTTCTGCCTGCATGCAGGATGGAGATACCGCGCAGGCGCTGGTGGCGTGGTCGGACGAGCAGACTGCCAAGCATGGCATTGACGCGACGCCCTCCCTTGTCATCGACGGCCGGAAATATTCCAACATGTCCTATGCCGATCTGAAATCCATCCTTGACGAGAAACTGGCCAGCAAACCATGACAGCACCCCTTTCCGGCCTGAAGGTCGTTGAACTTGCCCGCATCCTTGCCGGTCCGTGGGCCGGGCAGATTCTTGCGGATCTCGGGGCCGAGGTCATCAAGGTCGAGGCCCCTCAGGGCGATGATACCCGCCGCTGGGGCCCCCCGTTCGTAGAGCGGCAGGGGGAGCGCACGGCCTCCTATTTCCACGCCTGCAACCGGGGCAAACGCTCCATCGCGGCGGATTTTCGCACCCCCGAGGGACAAAGGCTGGTGCGCGATCTCGTGGTCGACGCGGATATCGTGATCGAGAACTTCAAGGTCGGCGGGCTGGCCAAGTACGGGCTCGACTACGACAGCCTCAAGCAGGTGAACCCGCGGCTGGTCTATTGTTCGGTGACGGGCTTCGGACAGGATGGCCCCTACGCCCACCGCGCGGGATATGACTTCATCATCCAGGGCATGTCGGGGCTGATGTCCATCACCGGCGATCCCGGTGGCCAGCCCCAGAAGGTGGGCGTGGCGGTGACCGATATATTCACGGGTATCTATGCCGCAGTGGGAATCCTGGCCGCCGTGCATCAGCGCAACGCGACCGGCAAGGGCCAGCAGGTGGACATGTCGCTTCTGGATGTGGCCACCGCGATCACCGCCAACCAGGCGATGAACTACCTGACCACCGGCACCGCGCCGACGCGGATGGGTAATGCGCATCCCAACCTCGCACCGTATCAGGTGTTCGATTGCTCGGATGGGCATGTCATCATCGCCGTCGGCAATGATGGGCAGTTCGCACGCCTGTGCGCCCTTCTGGGCCTGCCCGCGCTGGCCGAAGCGGCAGAGTTCGCGACCAATGCCGACCGGGTCATGAACCGCGCCGGCCTGACCGAACGCCTGACCGCAGCCACCCGTGGCTTTACCAGGGCCGGGCTGCTGGACGCGTGTGAGAGCCACGGCGTGCCCGCCGGTCCGATCAACAGCATGGCCGAAGTCTTTGCCGACCCACAGATCGTGCACCGCGCGATCCAGACCGATGCGGGCGGCCTGCCGGGTGTGCGCACGCCGATCACCTTTTCCGCCGCGACGCTGTCGCTGGACGATCCCGCGCCGCGGCTCGATCAGCATGGGGAAGAAGTGCGCGCCGCGCTTACGCGCCGAAAAGCCGGGTAAGCGCGGCGTCCACCGGCGCCCAATCGTCCGGGACCAGTCGTACGGGAACCGTCAGCACCTGCCGCCGGAAGGCGGGCGGCAGGCGAACGGCGTCCTTTTCCGTCGTGACAAGCTGGGCCTTCAGGGTCCGGGCCTCGATTTCAAGGCGCTTCATCAGGGCTTCGGTCAGGGGCTGGTGATCTTCCAGCGCCTCGGCCCGGATCAGCCGCGCGCCCAAGGCTTCGACCGTGGCGAAGAACTTCTCCGGGTGGCCAATTCCGGCAAACGCCAGAACCGGCATGCCGTCCCAGTCCATTCCGGTGGGAAGTGGGTGCAGCACACCGGTCAGGTGGGGTATGGTCAGGGCATGCGCCCAGGTTTTGGTAAAGTGGCGCTGGGCCGGGCGCGGCCCGATCGACAGCAGCATGTCCGCCCGGGCAAGGCCCGTGGGCACGGGTTCGCGCAGGGGGCCTGCGGGCAGCACGCGCCCGTTGCCAAACCCCTTGGCGGCATCGACGGTGACAATGGAAAGGTCCTTGATCACCGCAGGGTTCTGAAACCCGTCATCCAGCACGATCACATCCGCCCCTGCCTGTGCCGCCTGTACGCCCGCCGCACGGTCTTTTGCGACCCAGGTCGGCGCGAAGGCCGCCAGGAGAAGCGGTTCATCCCCGACATCGGCGGCCCTATGGGTGCGCTCCCTCACGCGCACGGGCCCCGCAAGGTGCCCGCCATAGCCTCGGCTGACGACATGTGCGCGCAGGCCGCGTTCCGTCAGGCGCAAGATCAGGGCAATGGCGGTGGGGGTTTTCCCGGTGCCCCCGGCGTTGAGGTTCCCGACACAGATTACCGGAACTCCGGCGCGCAACCCCGGCCGGGCCATCCGCCGGGCGGTTGCGCGGGCATAAAGCGCGCCGATCGGGGCCAGGGCGCGGGCTGCAAG
The DNA here is from genome assembly GCF_003046545.1 of Rhodovulum imhoffii. GTDB lineage: Bacteria > Pseudomonadota > Alphaproteobacteria > Rhodobacterales > Rhodobacteraceae > Rhodovulum > Rhodovulum imhoffii. The sequence goes on from NZ_QAAA01000003.1 coordinate 148,756, forward strand.
GGCAGGACGGTCCGGATCGCTGTACCAGAAGCGGGGCGGGCGCATCAGTGGCCCCCTTCCCTGAGGGCACGCAGCACATGGCTGCCGATACGATTGGCGGCTTCGGCCCCTTCGGTTGCCACTTTCCATGCGGCAAGCGCCATTGCGGCGGCACGCTCGGGGGAGAGCAAGGCATTCAGCGCCTCCGCCAACCCCGATGCGTCGCGCACCTGCCAGGCCCCGGCCATCTGGTTCAGCCTCTGGTAGCGTTCGCCGTATCCCCCTGTGAAGGGTCCGTGCAGGATCGCGGCGCCCAGCCCAGCGGGGGCGTAGGGGTCGCGTGCGCGACCCCCGGCGAGCGTACCGCCCAGAAAACAGATTGGGGCCAGCCGGTACCACAGGCCCGCCTCCCCGGGGCTGTCCGCCAGATAGATCTGAGTGTCCTCTTCCGGCTCTTCGCCCAGGCTGCGGCGGGCGACGCGCCAGCCCTTCGCGCTCAGCGCATCGGCCAGTGCCGGGGCTCGCTGGGGGCGGTCGGGCGCAAGCACCAGAAGCAGCCGGTGCGACAGCCGCATCGCATTGGCCTGTGCCGCGCAAATCAGGGGATCTTCGGCCTGGCTGGTGCCGATGGCCAGCCACATGGGACGTCCGGCAAACAGATACGACAGCGCGTCCTGAAGGGCTTCGTCACAGGCGGGGGGTTTGGTCAGTGGTGCAAGGGGCCCTGCCAGGCTGATTTGATCCGGGGAGAAGCCAAAGCTGCGGAAAAGAGGCAGGTCGTGCGGCTGGGATACGAAAAGGTGGTCGAACCGGCGCAAGCGGTTGCGCGACCGGCGGCCGCCCCAGCGTGCGCGCCACCGATCGGGGACCGAGGTCGCGACGAGAAAATTCCGTGTGCCGCTGTCCATGCAGGCGTTGGAGAGCCTGGACACCGCGTCATCGGGGAACCAGAACGCGAGATCGGGCCGCCAATGAGCGACGAAATCGGCGCTGGCGGCCCGCTCCGGCGGCGGGTCGTGTTGGACGATTGTCCAGGCGTTGGGAGGCATCCCGCCGTTGCCGTGCTCTGGGGGGTGGCTCAGCAGGACGGTGAGGTCCGGGTGTTCTTCGCGAACCTGGGAAAGCATCTCCTCAAGCATACCGACGGCTGCCGCAGGGGGGTGGTGCAGCCAGATCAGCGGGCCTTCGGGGCGGGCGGGCAGGGGACCGTCCCCTGGCCCGTCGTCCATGTGTGCCCGTGTCAGAGATCGCTGTCCCGGTCGGGGCATGGGATTCAGTTGTCCAGCTCTTCGGTCGGGCTGGCCTCGGCCTCTTCGTCGCGCAAACGGTGAATATGGGCGATGAAATAACGCATATGCGCGTTGTCCACCGTCTTCTGGGCCTCGGCCTTCCAGGCCTCGTAGGCGCTGGCGTAATCGGGAAACATCCCGACGATGTGAATCTCGTCGACATTCTTGAAGGCGGTCTTGCTGGGGTCGACCAGTTCGCCGCCAAAGACGAGGTGCAGGCGCTGTGGCATAAGATCCTCCGGAGTTTCGCGCGTATCTTGCGGGCGCACCCTAGACCAAGCCCGCGACGGGTAAAAGTCACCTCAGGCGCGCGGTCAGGGCAAGGTGCAGGGCCGGCGGCGCAGCCAGAACACCGATTGCCACCGGGGGCAAAATGTTGAAGTGCAGCGCCCCGCCCCGGCTGTCGCTGACGCGCGCCCCGGCTTCCTGTGCCACCAGCGCCCCGGCGGCGATATCCCAGTGCCAGCTGTCGCGCAGGGTCAGCATCGCGTCGAAACGCCCTTCGGCCACAAGGCAAAGCCGATAGGCCAGCGAGGGCCGATAGGCACGCCGCAGCGCCGGAACCGTGCCCGCCCAGTGCTGGGGGTCAAGCGCCGGGCGCCCGGTCAGCACCTGTGCCCCTTCGGGGTCCGTCCGCGTGCTGGCGGCAAGGGAGACGCCATTGAGCCACGCGCCCCGTCCTGCCTGTGCGGTATATATCTTGTCCAGCAGCGGCAGGAAAACCACCGCCGTCTGTACTGCACCGGCCCGCGCCACGGCCAGCGCGTGGGCGAAACCCCTGTCGCCGTTCAGGAAGGCGCGGGTTCCATCCAGCGGATCGACGATGAACAGACGTTCGGCGCTGAGGCGATCGGAACTGTCGGGGGTTTCCTCGGAGAGCCAGCCGTAATCGGGCCGCGCCGGGGAAAGGATGGCATGCAGGGCGGCATCTATTTCCAGGTCGGCCTCGCTCACGGGGCCTTGCCCCGGCTTGTGCCAGACCTTCGGCGCCTTTCCCCAGTGGTTCCGGGCGATCTCCCCGGCTTTCTGTGCAGCGCGGACCAACAGCGCGAGATCAGTCTCCGGCAAGGGTCAGCCCCTCGACCAGCAGGCTGGGGACCCGCCGGGACAAATGCGGGCGGGCGTCGTTGGCGGGGTGCAGGCTGCGCAGCATGTCCCGCAGGTTACCTGCGATGGTGCATTCATTGACCGGGTAGACGATTTCGCCGTTTTCCACCCAGAACCCCGCTGCGCCACGCGAATAATCCCCCGTGTTGGGGTTGATCGTCGATCCGATCAGAGATGTTACCAAAAGCCCGGTTCCCATGTCGCGGATCAGATCGGCGCGGCTGCGCCCCCCCGGTGTCAGCGTGACGTTCCCGGCCGAAGGGGCGGGGGGAGAGGAGGCCCCGCGCACGGCATTGGCGGTGCTGGAAAGGCCCAGCTTGCGTGCGGTTCCCAGATCCAGAACCCAGCCTGTCAGGACGCCGTTTTCAACGATTGCGCGACGGGCCGTGGGCAGCCCTTCGGCATCGAAGGGACGTGAGGCGGCGATACGCGGGCGGTGTGGCTCCTCGATCAGGGAGAGCCCGGAAGGCAAGACCCGATCGCCCAGCGCGTCGCGCAACCAGGAGGCCCCGCGCACGATGGCCGCCCCGTTCACGGCGGCCAGCAGGTGCCCCACCAGAGAGGCCGACACCCGTTCGTCGTAAAGAACCGGAAACGCGCCGGTCTGCGGGCGGCGCGGGGCCGCGCGGGCGACGCACCGTTTCCCGGCCAGGGCGCCGATCCCTTCCGGGCTGGGCAGATCGGATTGAAAGACGCGGGTTTCGCTGCAATAGTCACGTTCCATCCCGGTTCCCGTTCCGCTGATCGCCACGCAGGTTATGCCCCGGTCGGTGCGGCTGTAGCCTGCGGAAAAGCCGTTGCTTGCCGCAAGCCGGATGTCGTGGCGTCCATATCCGGCGGAGGCCGCCTGAACCTGCGTTACCCCCCGGACCGACAGGGCCGCGGCCTCGGCGCGACGGGCGTCTTCCTCCAGGGCGGCGGGTGCGGGCTCGGGGGCGGGATCGGCCAGTTCCAGCGCGGCGATGTCCCGGTCACGGGCCAGTTCGGCGGAGGCGGCAAGGCCAAGGGTCACGTCCTCGGGGGCTTCGCGGGCCATGGCGACGGCGCGGGCCGCCATTTCGGTGATCGTTTCACGACGTGTGTCAGAGGCCGACACGCAGGCCTGCCGCTGCCCCACCAGGACCCGCAGGCCGATTTCCGTTCCTTCCGAGCGTTCCGCCTGTTCCAGAGCACCCTCGCGCACGTCGATGGACAGGGATGTGCCGTGGATGGCGATGGCATCGGCGGCGTCGGCACCCGCTTTGCGGGCGGCCTCGATCAGGGTCTGGGGCAGGGTTTCCGGGTTGGGCATGATTCTCGGGCGGTTGTTGAGACGGGGCACCCGAAGGTGCCCCGTCCGGCTTACTTGAGCCGCTGGCCATTGGCCAGAATTTGCCTGTCTTTAAACGTGATGTCGGAAACCAGCGTATCCTCCCCTTCGCCGGGGCGGGCGAAGAGCCCGATCATCATCCGCAGCCCGTTGGCCTGATCGGGCGGCACAAGCCCCATCGTCACGAGGTTGTCGAGCAGTGCATTCCCACCTTCGAGACGCAGGTTCACCGTGCCGTCGGGGTTGGGGACAGCGGTGGAATTGTCGACGGTGAACGCCCCCGTACCGGTCAGGATGGCGCCGCCCATGCTAAGGGTCAGATCGTTGAGCGCGACACTTTCGACCTCAACCTCAGGCCGGTAATTCTTCAGGGTCGGGGCTAAAACATCGACCGGCAAGCGCATCTTCCCCGACAAATCCAGCACCATCGTAGCGGGGTCGCGCGGCAGCACGCCGGACGGGTCGAACATCGCCCAAAAATCTTCATTGAGGGTCAGGCCCTTCGTAGTGGACATCAGGGCAAAATCGCGCGGCTCATCAGATGGAACGAGCGGCAGCATCAACCGGCTTTCGCTGCGCTCCATGGCCACATTTAGCTCGGGGATCGGCAAAATCGGAGATGTGAAACTGAGGACGACATCCGTCTGGGTGACTCCGTAGCGCAAACCCGCTTCGCTAAGCTCAATCGCCAGCTTTCCCGCCCCGGAACGGACAGCCGTGGTTGTTGCCTCCTGGTCTGGCATTTTTACCGTGCTGCTGTAGGAGGTTGCACCAAATGAAATCTCACCCTCACCAACAAAGCCGGTCCCGATTGCCGTCCACAGATTCAGCGAGTTCATCCCGTCGGGAACGATGGACGAAGACTTCCCGCTGATATCGGTTATCTCACCCAAAAACAGCGCCGAAGAGACTTCTCCGGGGGCACTCTCATCCATGGGCACGGAAGAGGCGACGCGAAAGTTCACGGACCTGGCGGTGCCCTCGCTCATGACAGATCGCTGGCCGGTTTCGGTCAGAGTAAAACCATAACTTGCCGCGATATCCGCGATGCGGATCAGAAGCTCCAGAGGTCGCTCTTTCCCGTTCACCGTCAGGCGCGTCATCTCGAAACTCAGCCCGGGGCCGGTAACATCATAGCGTATGGTCGTCTCGTCTCCTGACGCGATCATTTTCAACCCGTCCTGGCGGAAGAGGGTCTCCATCTCCTCCACATCGCCGTCGGGGTTTTTGGTTTTCAGGCTCACCGGATAATCCGGCGACAGGATCACGGTTACCGTACCATCCCCGTTTTCCTTGAATTCCACGCGGTCGATGGCGCCGTTTACCTCGCCCCCGGGCAGCTTCATCGATATCTTGATGTCGGTCACGACCAGTGAATCGCCCACGGTCATCTCGGTTCCGGTGACCGTCTGCCCGTAGCTGGCGGAATGGCTGCCCCAATCTTGCCAGACTTGCCGGGCTGTCAGGTCCGCAAGGGCAGGGGAGGAGAACACACAAAGGGCAAAAGCCCCTGTACGGACAGAATTCATATAACGCATCTCGGACCCTTTCAATGACTTCGGCGCAACCTTCTTCCTTGCAGTGGGGTAAGTCAATGCGCTCTTGCAACTGGAAAACCCCGCCGTGCCGGGTTACCTCCGGTGGAAGATGGAGGAACACATGGCACGACTTACAGGCAAGACGGTTCTTATCACCGGGGCCAGCCGGGGAATCGGCGCGGCGGCGGCGCGCGAATTCGTACAGGCCGGGGCGCGGGTTGCGCTTGTGGCCCGCAGTGGCGCGGCGATTGCGACGCTCGCCCGCGAAATCGGGGAAAGCGCGCTGGCCCTGCCCTGCGACGTGGCCGATTTCACCGCCCTTTCCCAGGTGGTTACAGAGGTGCGGACCCGGTTTGGAGGGCTTGACATTCTGGTCAACAACGCAGGCGTGATAGACCCTATCGGGCCATTGGCACAGGCCGATCCCGCAGCATGGGGGGCGTTGATCGATATCAACCTGAAAGGCGTTTTCAACGGGATGCGCGCGGTGCTGCCGGGGATGATCTCGGCCGGGGGGGGCACCATCCTGACGGTCAGTTCCGGCGCCGCTCACAATGCGCTGGACGGCTGGAGCGCCTATTGCGCCTCCAAGGCCGGAGTGGCGATGCTGACCCGCAGCGCCGACCGGGAAAACCGTGCCAGGGGGATCCGCGCCCTCGGCTTGTCCCCCGGTACCGTTGCAACCGACATGCAGCGACGGATTCGCGAAAGCGGTGTGAACCGGATCAGCCGCCTCGACTGGGCAGAGCACATCCCCCCCGCCTGGCCCGCCAGGGCGCTGGTCTGGATGAGCGGCCCCGAAGCGGATGAATTTCTGGGGCAGGAGGTTTCCCTCAGAGAGCAGGCGATCCGCCGCCGTGTGGGGCTGGCATGATCGGCCTGGAAAAAGACGGCGGGCTGTGGAGGGTGACCCTGAACCGTCCGCAAAAGGCCAATTCCCTGACCCGCGCCATGCTGGCCCGGATCGAGGAAATTGCCCTGGAGGCCGAGGCCGCCCGGGCCGCGGCACTGGTGCTGACCGGCACCGGAAAGGTTTTCAGCGCCGGCGCCGACCTTGAGGAGGCCCATGACGGCCTGGCCACGGATGGTGTGTGGGAACGCGTTTCGGGTACCCTTGCACGGCTGCCGGCGCTGACGGTGGCCGCCCTCAACGGGACGCTGGCGGGGGGCGCCTTTGGCATGGTTCTGGCCTGCGACCTGCGGCTGGCGGTGCCGGGGGCAAGGTTTTTCTATCCGGCGATCAAGCTCGGGTTCCTGCCTCAGCCTTCGGATCCGGCGCGCCTGGCGGCGCTGGTCGGTCCCGCGCGGGCCAAGCTGCTGTTGATGGGCAATACCCGGCTGAGCGCGGAGGAGGCGCTGGCCTTCGGTCTGATCGACCGCATCGTCGTACCCGAGGCGCTTGAGGCCACCGTCGCGGATCTGGCCGCTCCTGCGCTGGCGGCCGATCCGCAGGTCCGCGCCAGGATCAAGGCCATGTGCGAGGGGCGATCCTTCTAGCGGCGGCGGCTCGCCCGGCGCGGTCCGGGGGACCCGGCGTGGAAATCGTCGGGGCGCTTGCGGATCCAGGCAATGAATTTCGCCAACCGCGGATGGCTGCGCAGGGCTTCGACTGTGGTGTAGCCGCGGGCAAGCCCGGTCTCGGTCAGGCTGGCGTGAATCTCGTTGTGACAAATCTGGTGCAGGCGCACCACCGGCCCGCCTTTTCCGCCCCGCAGCCGCGGGATGAGGTGGTGGTCGCTTTGCGGTGCGTGCCGCGGGATGGGGCGCCCGCACAGGGGACAAACGGGGATGTCGGACATCGCAGGCCTTGCGCGGGGTGGGGTTCGCGGGCAAAGCATGCCCCGCAGTCGCGTGACCATGCAAGGGGGCGGAATGGATCGTGCATTGGTGATTGGGGCAGGGCCGGCGGGCCTGATGGCGGCGGAGGCCCTTTCACAAGCCGGGCACCCCGTGCTGTTGGCAGAGGCCCGGCCCTCGGTCGCGCGCAAACTGCTGATGGCGGGCAAATCGGGCCTGAACCTGACCAAGGCCGACCCGCCCGAGACATTCCTGACGGCCTATGCCGAGGCGGCGCCGCACCTGCGCCCGATGCTGGAGGCCTTTGGGTCCGACGCTGTGCAGGATTGGGCGCGCGGTCTTGGCCAGCCGGTTTTCACCGGCAGTTCCGGGCGCGTGTTTCCCGAAGCGATGAAGGCCTCGCCGCTGTTGCGGGCATGGATGTCTCGGTTGGGCGCGCATGGTGTTCACCTGCGCACCCGCTGGCGCTGGACGGGGTGGCAGGGGGAGGCCGTATGTTTCGACACCCCAGATGGGCGCGTGCGATTGACCCCGCCGGTCACGGTTCTGGCATTGGGTGGGGCAAGCTGGCCGCGGCTGGGTTCTGACGGGCGCTGGGCGCCGCTTCTGACCGAAGAGGGGGTGGAGATGGCGCCGTTCCGCCCTGCCAACATGGGCCTGACGGTGATTTGGTCGGCCCCGATGGCGCGCTGGTTCGGCGCACCGGTGAAGGGAACCGCGCAACGGGCCGGTGGGGGATGGCAGCGCGGGGAGTTCGTCCTGTCCCGCCGGGGGCTGGAAGGGGGCGCGATTTACGCGCTGTCCCGTCCGCTGCGCGAGGGCGCGGCGCTGGAGATCGACCTGCTGCCGGACGTGACTCCGGCGCAGGTGGTGGCGCGCCTGTCCCGCAACCGTGGCAAGATGAGCCTGTCCAACCATTTGCGCAAGACGCTGGGGCTGACGGGGGCGCGGCTGGCGCTGGTGCAGGAATTCGCCCGCCCTTTGCCGCAAGAACCACAGGCGCTGGCGGAAGTGCTCAAGGCGTTGCCCGTTCGACACAGAGGGCCGCGCCCGCTGGAGGAGGCGATCTCCACCGCCGGGGGGGTACGCTGGGCCGCTTTGGATGAGGGCCTGATGCTGCGCGCCCGGCCGGGCACGTTTTGTGCGGGGGAAATGCTGGACTGGGAAGCCCCTACGGGGGGGTACCTGCTGACCGGCTGTCTCGCCACCGGGCGCTGGGCGGGGCAGGCCGCGGCGCGCCGGCTTTAGCGTCGCGCCAGCACCGCCAGCCGGATCAGGCTGCGCTCCATCACCGCCATGGCCGGCCCGCGTTGGGAGGACCGCAGCGTCAGGTCCGTCTCAACGAGAAGCGACAACGCCTGTTCCAGCCGTCGCATGCCCCATGCCTGTGCCTGCCGCACCATCCGGTCGCGGGACTTGAAATGCACCGGTGGGCGCAGACGGGACATGCCGCTGGCCGGACCGCCGGGATCGCTGGCGGCCGCGTGCAGGGCGCGAAAATGCCGGTTGGCGGCGATGCACAGCCCGACCGGCTGTACCCCCTGCGCCGCCAACCGTGACAAAAGCGGGCCAACCTCCCCTCCGCGCCCCTCGGCCACGACGTGAATGAGGTCATCAAGGGCGGCCTCCGTCGTGCCGGGGGCACAGGCCGAAACGTCGGCGGAGGCAACCGGTGTGTCATCGCCCAGCTTGTAAAGCGCCAGCTTTTCCACTGTTTGGCGGAAATCGCCGGGGTCCAGCACCTGCGCCAACGCCAGCAGGTCGTCCATCGCCGGGCGATCGATCCGTGCCAGTCCGGCCTTTTCCAGCGTCGCTTCGATTTCCGCGCGCGAGGGCGGGTCGTCGTAAATCCCGGCGGCGTAGGCGTTGGGATGTTTTTCGAACAGGGCGCGCAGGGCGGATTTGGGCGCCAGCTGCCGGGCGGTGACGAGAAGCTGGGCATCGCCTGGCTGCCAGCCCTCCATTGCGGCGGAAATGGCTGGGGCATGGGCATCGGTGGCGTCCTCCACGAACACCACCCGCGCGCCGGGGAAGAATCCCTGTGCCCTGATCGCATCGGACAGTGCCGCCGGGTCGCCGCGCAGATCGCCGCCCTGTATTCGGGTGAGGCGCATCTCTTCCTCGCCCCGCGGGCCAAGCAGCGCGGCGATGACCTCTTGGCGGCGCAGGGCAACACGCATCGCGTCCCCCCCGAAAATCAGAAGGCCGGTGCGGTCTGGCTCCGGTCGCGCGAAGTAGCGCGGGGCATCGCGGGGGGCAAGCTTCATGGCGCCCGGCCTGCCGCCCCTGCCATCAGCCGGGTGACAAGCTGGTCGGCGAGGATCACCATCAGCCGCGCGCGCGCATCGTTCTCGGCCACCTGCGCGGCCATCGGCGTGCCGGTGGCCGAGTAGCCGGTAAAGCTTTGTACCTGCCCGCTTTGCACGACCGCGCCGGTGGAAAGATCGCGCAGGGCAAAGCGCAGGGCGCCTTCGATGTTGTAGCGCGTGGTATCCTGTGTCCGGCTGATCGCAAGGCTGACCCGCCGGGTGGAAAGATCGTAGGACAGGGAGTAGGCGGCGGCCTCTCCCCGGCCCAGACGGTCTTCCAGCCGGGCGTTCAGAACGAAGGTGTCCCGGGTTTCGGGCGGCGCGATGGCCACTCTCCCGCGCAGGTCGCCCCCCGCGCCTTCCGTTCCATGAAGCGGCCGGAACCCGCAGCCCGCCGGAACGAACGCGGCGAGACCCGACAGGAAGGTGCGGCGGTCAGATGACGACATTGACGATGCGGCCCGGAACGACGATCAGTTTTTTGGGGGCGCCGCCTTGCAGCGCCTTCCGCACAGCATCGTCCTCCAGCACCAGCTTTTCAACCTCTTCCTTGGGCATGTCCGGGGCGACCTGAAGTTCAGAGCGCCGCTTGCCGTTGATCTGGATCGGCAGGGTCACCGTCTCTTCGATCAACAACGCGGGATCGGCCCTGGGCCAGGGGCTTTCGGCCACAAGGCCGGCACCGCCCAGCATCTCCCAGATTTCTTCGGCAAGATGCGGAGTCATGGGGGCCATCAGCTGCGCCATGGTCATGATCGCCTCGCGCCGGGCCGCGAGACCGGCCTTCGTTTTCGCCAGAACGTTCGTGAAGGCATAAAGTTTTGCTACGGACGTATTGAACCCGAAGCTTTCGATCCCCATCGTTACATCATGGATCGTCCGGTGCAGGGCGCGGCGCAGGGTCAGGTCGTCTTCCCCCTCTGTTGCCGCGCCCGCACCCTCGGCCTCATAAGCGGCGATACCGCCTTCGTTGAACTCCTGCGTGATACCGTCAGCGAGGCGCCAGACGCGGGAGAGGTGCTTGTGGGCCGCCTCGGCGCCGGCGGCGGTCCACTCCACGTCACGCTCCGGCGGGCTGTCGGACAGCACGAACCAGCGTGCGGTGTCGGCGCCGTACCCTGAAATGATATTGACCGGGTCCACCACGTTTTTCTTGGATTTCGACATCTTGGCGGAGGGGATGATCTCCACCGCCTCGCCCGTGGCCTTCAGGTGACCGTTTTCGACCTCTTCGGGCAGGTGATAAACGGGGCGGCCTTTCGCATCGCGGGTCTGGTAGATCTCATGGGTCACCATGCCCTGGGTGAAGAGCGCGTCGAAAGGTTCGATCGCCTTGGCGGGCAGGTGGCCGGTTTTGTGCATCGCGCGCGCGAAAAACCGCGAATAAAGCAGATGCAGGATCGCGTGTTCGATGCCCCCGATATACTGGTCGACATTCATCCAGTAGCCAGCCTCGTCCGGGGTGGTGGGCGTGGCGGCGCGCGGTGCGGTGAAACGGGCGAAATACCACGAACTGTCCACGAACGTGTCCATCGTATCGGTCTCGCGCTTTGCCGGGGCGCCGCAGGCGGGGCAGGCGCAGTCGCGCCAGGTGGGGTGCCGGTCCAGCGGGTTGCCCGGCCTGTCGAAGGTAACGTCATCGGGCAGGCGGATGGGCAGGTTTTCCTTTTTCTCCGGCACTACGCCACAGGCGCCACAATGCACGACCGGGATCGGGCAGCCCCAGTAACGCTGGCGCGACAGGCCCCAGTCCCGCAGGCGAAACCTGGTCACGCCCTGGCCGACACCGTTCGATTCGCAAAAGCGGATGGCGGCCTCGATGGCCTCTTCCCCGGTGGCGATCTCATCCCAGGCATAGGCGCGCAGCCAGCGGACCGTCTCGCTTTTCGGGGGAACGAAGGCCTCGTTCCCGACAGGCTGGCCGTTGTTCTGCGCGACAAAGGTATCCAGCACCGGCAGGCCGTATTTCCGGGCAAAGTCGAGGTCGCGCTGATCGTGGGCGGGGCACCCGAAGATGGCGCCGGTACCGTAATCCATCAGGATGAAATTGGCGACATAGATCGGCAACTCCCACGCGGTATCGAAAGGGTGACGCACGCGCAGGCCGGTGTCGTATCCTTTCTTGTCGGCCTTTTCCAGGTCCTCTTCGCTGGTGCCCATGCGGCGGCACCCGGCGTTGAAGGCGGCGAGAGCGGCATTGTCCTGTTCCAGCGCCCTGGCCAGCGGGTGATCGGGGGAGATCCCGATGAAACTGGCACCCAGCAGCGTGTCGGGGCGGGTGGTATAGACCTCGATCCGGTCGAAGCCCTCGGGGGCGTCGATGGTCGAGAACGCCATCTGCAACCCGCGCGACCGCCCGATCCAGTTGCGCTGCATCAGCTTGACCTTCTCGGGCCAGTTGTCGAGACCGCCCAGGGCCTCCAGCAACTCCCCGGCATAATCGGATATGCGGAAGAACCACTGTGTCAGATCGCGCCGTTCCACTGGCGCGCCGGATCGCCAGCCCTTGCCCTCGATCACCTGCTCGTTGGCCAGCACGGTCATGTCCACCGGGTCCCAGTTGACGGTGGCGTTTTTGCGGTAAACCAGCCCGGCCTCCATCATGTCGATGAACATTGCCTGTTGCTGTCCGTAATAGTCCGGATCGCAGGTGGCGAATTCCCGCGACCAGTCGATGCTCAGCCCCAGGGGTTTCATCTGATCGCGCATCACGGCGATGTTGGAATAGGTCCACTCCCTGGGGTGGCCGCCGCGCTCCATGGCGGCGTTTTCGGCAGGCATGCCGAAGGCGTCCCAGCCCATCGGGTGCAGAACGCTGAACCCGCAGGAGGATTTGTACCGCGCGATCACGTCTCCCATGGTGTAGTTGCGTACATGCCCCATGTGGATGCGGCCCGATGGGTAGGGGAACATCTCAAGCACGTAGTATTTGGGCTTGTCATCCTCGCGGCGGGCGGTGAAGGTGCCGGCCTTTTCCCAGGCCTGTTGCCATTTCGGCTCGATCTCGCTCGGGGCAAAGCGCGCCATGTGTTGTCCCTCTTCAAGGTGAAACGCCGGGCGCGAAGGCCCGGCGGTTTGATAATGCTGCGGCGCGGCCGCGTCCAGTGGGCCTAGAGTCTGCTGTCACGCTGACGCAACTGGCGGGCGCGGGTCAGGATCGCGTCCTCGACGGCGCGCACGGTGTCGGGGCTGACGGGGCCGGCGCGGCTGGCCAGCGCCACCTTCAGCGACCGCGCGTCCAGCGCCGGATCCTGCACGTAAACGGTGGCACGATAGGCCCGCCCGCCACCCGGAGGCGTGCCATAGCCGGTCACGATCACGCCGGAAAACGGATCGACCGACTGGATCGGCAGGAAATTCAGAACGTCCAGAGAGGCGTTCCAGAGATATTTGTTGACCTCGACGGTTGTATTGGGGTCGTCGCGGTTCTCGAAAAGGTCCCAGATGGTGGAGCGGTTCTCCGCTTCGCGTTCGCCGACGGGGGTGTTGACGCGCTGTTTTTCCAGCGCCTCTTCGCTGGCGGGCCGCCGGTCAAACAAGCCGTTGCCACCGCCGCCGCAACCGGAAAGTGCAACCAGGACCAGACCGCAAACCGCCATGCGTATCTTGGGGGAAACCACCATAGAATTCGCCTCTTTTCGCTCATCCGTTCTGTAGCCGAGCCCAGAAGCAGGAACAAGTTATTTCAGGGTTAAGTCCTGGAACGCCCCCCGGCGGGTGTGTGGCAAAGCTGCATCATTCTGCCCGCCTGTGCCCGGAGGCCTGCCGGTTTCCTTGCATTTGACCGGTCAAAGAGCGAGATAAATCCCCATACCCAGTTCGATGGGAATTGGGGTGCACCTGAAAAACATGAGGGAAAACCATGAAAAAGGTTCTCTTCGCGACCACCGCACTGGTTGCCACCGCGGGCTACGCCGCCGCCGACATCACCATCTCCGGCTCCGCCGAAATGGGTGTCGTCGGGGGTGAGCGCTACGATTACGTGACCGAGTATCAAGACGATACCCTCGGCACGGTCCGCGAGAAAGTCAGTAACGACGACATTCAGTTCCACAACGATTTCACCATCGCCGTTGACGGCACCGGTGAAACCGATGGCGGCCTGACCTTCGGCTTCCACGTCGAACTGGAAGAATCGAACTCGCCGGCCCGGATCAACGGCGACTCGTCCTACGACAACGAAACCGTGTTCATCTCGGGTGCGTTCGGCACGCTGACCCTGGGTGAAACCGACGGTGCCTACGACAAGCGCCTGAAAGAAGTCGCCCTTGCCGGTGGCTCCATCGCCGACGACGAAACCGAGCATGCCGGCTTCAACGGCAACGCCGGTCTCGACCCGTACGGGGATGAGCAGAACCTGCGTTACGACTACGACTTCGGCAACTTCGGTATTTCGGCCTCGCTGGCGCAAACCGACGATGGCAGAAAAGGCAGCGACGAAATCTGGGGTGTGGGTGTGTCCTATGACGCCAACCTGGCCTCGGGTATGACCATCGGCTTCGGTCTCGGCTACCAGACCACCGACGACGCCGACGTCTACGGTGTGTCGATCTATGGTGACTTCGGCAACGGCTTCGAAGCCGCGCTGAACTACTCCAGCCTCGACATCGACGACACCGGCGACGACGACGATGCCGACCACATCGGCATTGGTGTTGCCTACACCATGGACGCCCTGACCCTGGCGGCCAACTACGGTAAGTACGACTTCAACGGCGACAACGAAGCCGAAGGCTTCGGCCTGATTGCCAACTACGACCTGGGCGGCGGTGCCGTCGTTCAGTTCGGCTACGGCAACAGCGACGTTGACTTCGACGACGCCGACATCGACGTCGACGCCGATTCCTACTCGCTGGGTATCGCGATGAGCTTCTAAGTTCCACGGAACTTTCAAGCGGGAAGAGCGGGCGATTTGCCCGCTCTTTTCTTTTGCGTTATGGCCGGGGAAGACCCGAGGATACGCCCATGCTTCCGCTTAACCCCGCCGCCATCAAACGCCAGTTCAACGACGCCTTGCGCCTGCATAAGGCGGGGCGTTTCGATCAGGCCGAATCCGCTTACACCGCATTGTTGCGTGCCGCCCCTCAACTGACCGAGGCGCATGTGCAACTGGCCCGGATCGCGCAGGCCCGTGGCAATACGGAGGCCGCGCTGGCGCATCTGGCCCGGGCCCGGCAGCAGAAGCCGCGGGAAACCGCCCTTTGGATACAGGAGGCCGACTTGCTGGCCCGGCTCGGCGATCCGGCGCGGGCCCGCGCGTTCTTGCAAGAGGCCAAGGCCGCCCGCCTGCCTGCCAGGCTGACCGTGACGCTTCAGGACCGCCTGTCCGCGCGGGGTCAGACCCGGATCGGGACGGGGGATGCCGATCCGGGAGAGATCGGCGCACTGGTCGCGCGGTTGAAATCGGGCGATGTTGCCGGTGCCGAAAAACGCGCCCGCGCGCTGCGCAAGGCGCACCCCAATGTGGCCCTGCTGGCCAATATACACGGAACCTGCCTGCGGGATCTGGGCAACCCCGAACAGGCCCTTGCCGCTTTTCGCGCCGCGATCGCGCGTGCGCCCGAGTATGCCGAGGCGCATAACAACCTTGGCCGTGTCTTGCTGAACCGGGGTGAGGTGGACGCCGCCCTTGCCAGTTTCCAGACGGCTTTGCGTCACGCGCCCGCGCTGCCGCCGGCGCTTTGCAACCTTGGGCTGGCGCTGGCCCGCAAGGGCCGGGCGCAGGAGGCTATCGCCGCCTTGCGAAAGGCCGTCGCCGCAGCGCCCCGGCTGCGGGAGGCGCATCTGGCGCTGGCCCAACAACTTATGGTCGGTCATGACCCGGAGGCGGCGGAGACAGTCCTGCATGACGCACGGGAGGCCGGCCACGATACGGCCGTTGTTCGGGTGCGGCTGGCGCAGGCCCTTGCGGCGCAGGGCCGGGATGCGGAGGCGGAGGCCGCCTTTGGAGCCGCGCTGGACCTGGACCCGGAATCGGCCTTTGCCCACAGCGCGCGCGGGCTGTTCCTGCAAACCCTCGGTCGTTTCGAGGACGCCGCGCGGGATTTCCGCGCCGCCATTGCGCTGGAGCCGGAAAACGGGGAACATTACCGCGTCTACGCCGCGACGGTGAAGTTCCGGCCCGGCGATCCCCTTATCGCGGAGATGGAGGCGCTCTACGAAAAGCCCGGCCTGAGCGTGGCCAGCCGCATGCATCTGGCCTTTGCCCTTGCCCGCGCGCAGGAGGCCGTCAAGGCCCATGACAAGGTCTTTCCCTACCTCGTGACCGGCAACGCGCTGATGCGCCGCCGCTACCCCTATGACATTGCCGCGCGTCGGGCCGAGGTGAACGGTCTCAAGGCTGCCTTCTCGGGGGCAGATTTGACCCCGAGTCCCGATGCACCGGATTTCGCCCCGATTTTCGTGACCGGGATGCCGCGCTCCGGCACCACGCTGGTGGAGCAGATCCTCGCCAGTCACCCCCGTGTTGGCGGCGCGGGGGAGGTGGGGTATTTCGCCGGGGCGGTGACGGGGGCGATGGCCGCGCCCAAGGGCTTTTTACCGTTTGCGGATGTTCCCGACACGACCCTGCGCGAGATCGCCGGAAATCTGGAAACGCGCCTGCGGGCACTTTCGGAGGCCGGGCGAGTGACGGACAAATCCATCCAGACCTACATGGTCATGGGAGCGGTGCGAAAGATTCTGCCGCGCGCGCATATCGTACTGGTCCGCCGTGATCCGCGGGATACGCTGTTTTCGATCTACAAGAACATGTTCGCCGAAGGGACGCACCGTTATGCCTATGACCTGCGCGATCTGGGGCATTACTACCGCCTGTTCGAAGAGATGGTCGGGTTCTGGCGGGCTGTTCTTCCCGGGGGGTTCCACGAGATACAGTACGAAGACCTGATCGCGGCGCCCGAAGTGGAAACGCGCAAGCTGATTGCCGCCTGCGGCCTGCCGTGGGAAGACGCCTGCCTGTCCTTCCACGAAACCGACCGCCGGGTCAGCACGCTAAGCGTCTACCAGGTGCGCCAGCCGATCTACAAATCCTCGGTCGCGGCGTGGGAGCACTACAAGGATGATCTTGCGCCCCTGTTCGCGGCGCTGAACGAAGACGGAGACCCAGATGGGATTGAGTGACATTCAGGCCCGGATTGCCAGCTCTGCGCGGGGGGTGGGGCGGGCGCCCGAAGACGTGACGCTGATCGCCGTGTCCAAGGTGCAGCCGCCGGAGCGGGTCGAGGCCGTGCTGGAAGAAGGCCACCGCGTGTTCGGGGAAAATCGCGTGCAGGAGGCCACCGGAAAATGGCCGGGTTTTATGGCCCGGTTCACGGGTGTGGATCTGCACCTGATCGGTCCTTTGCAAGGCAACAAGGTGCGGCAGGCGGTGGAGCTGTTCAGCACCATCCATTCCGTCGATCGTCCGAAGCTGGCCCGCCGGCTGGCCGATCTGGCGCAGGAGCGCGGCGCCTGCCCGGATCTGTTCATCCAGGTGAACACCGGTGAGGAACCTCAAAAGGCCGGGATTTTGCCCGGGGATGCCGATACCTTCATCGCGGAGTGCCGGTCGATGGATCTGCCCCTGCGCGGGCTGATGTGCATCCCCCCGGTGGAGGAGGAACCGGCCTTGCATTTCGCCCTGCTGGGCAAGATCGCGGCGCGTAACGGTCTGGCGGGTCTTTCCATGGGGATGAGCGGCGATTTCGAGACCGCCGTCGCGTTGGGCGCAACCCATGTCCGCGTCGGGTCGGCCATTTTCGGGGCGCGGGCTTACGGGTGAGGCACGATCACCCGGCTGCCCGGCACGATTCGCCGGGCGATCCAGCGCAGGTGATCGCGGCGGAAGGCGATGCAGCCTTCGGTGGGATGGCGCGGTTTGCGCCACTGGTGCAGAAAAATCGCGGACCCACGCCCCGGCTTGGCATCGGGCCAGTTCCAATCGGTGATCAGCACGATGTCATACAGCGGATCGGCCCGGCACAACCGTTCGTGACTGAAGGGGTGGGGGGCACGGACAAGGTGGTTGTAGGCCGGGTCCGCACCGTCGTCGGACCACAGGTCGCCCGGCCCGATGGGGCGTGCCCAGGGGGCGGGCGGGGCAAGGCGATCGGGCCGGTACAACATGCCAGCGATGCGGTGCACGCCGTGGGGGGTGGCGCCGTCGCCTTCGCGCTTGGTCTCATGCACGCCGGCGCGTCCGGTGGCGCAGGGAAAGCGCCGCCCGGCAAAGCGCAGGTGAGTCCGGGTCAGGATCAGATCATCGGGTGACATGGGCGCGACTTTGGCCCAGTCTCGCGTCGGAGAAAAGCCCCTGCGGCAGGCTGACTGTCCGTGGGCATGCGGGATGTGCTATGGTGACCTGCACGGAGAGGTTGATCCAAGATCAAGGAGAGGTCCCATGGAAATGGCCAAGATCACGGAATATGCCCGCGCGCTTTATGATGCTCACGGCGATAAGGCCGAGGCCGAAGCCGCCCGCAAAGCCCGGCAGTTCGAGGACAGCGGCGATACGGCCCAAAGTGAGCAATGGCGGGGAATCCAGGCCGCAATCAAGATGATGCGCGCCCCAAGTCAGGGCTGACGCTACAGCAGGTGGCCCGATTTCGCCGCCTTGGTGGCAAGGTACTCCGCGTTTTCGCAGGTTTTCCCGACCCGGAGCGGCACGCGTTCGACCACGCCGATGCCGTGGGCCTGCATCATGCGGATTTTTGCGGGATTGTTCGTAAGAAGCCGCACTGCGGAAAAACCCATCTCGCGCAGAATGCCGGCGCCGATTCGGAAATCGCGCTCATCGTCTTCAAAGCCGAGGCGGTGGTTGGCCTCGACCGTGTCAAAGCCCTGATCCTGAAGAGAATAAGCCCGCATCTTGTTGGCCAGCCCGATGCCGCGCCCCTCTTGATTGAGATAGAGCAGAACGCCGGCGCCCTCGGCCCCCATCTGAGCCAGAGCGGCCTTTAGTTGTGCACCGCAATCGCATTTCAGGCTGCCGATCAGATCGCCGGTGAAACAGGCCGAATGCAACCGTGCCAACACCGGGACCCCGCGTGAGGGCGCCCCGATTTCGACGGCGTAATGCTCTTCGCTGCCATCTTCGGGGCGAAAGACATGCACACGCCCGGCCTTCGAGACTTTCAGGGGCACCCGTGCGGCGGTGACCGGGTGCATCGGGCTGGCTGCGGATAACGCGATCTCCGCCTCCGTCAGCGCAATGCGGGTCAGCCCGTGTCGGGCGGCGAAGGTTTCGGGGGCCGGAACGTCCAGAGCCAGAACGGCGGGCAGCAGACGTGCCGACTTTGCCAGCCGAATCGCCGTGCGGCAGGGGGCCGGGTCGCCGTCGCGCAGGCTGGGGAACGGGCCGAGCAACGGGTTCGTCAGGTCATCGGCGGGGTCGGCCACCGATTGAACCCAGGCGGGTCCGACATCCGGCGGCAGGATCAGGCGCGCGATGTCCCCGTCATAGGGGCGCGCCCTGAGCGTTGCCGCCCGGTGTGCGGTGATCGCCATCACCGGCTGCCCGCCCAGGGCACGAACGGCCTGCATCCGGGCCGGTCCGATGGTCTCTGCGGCCAGCACCAGAAGACCCTGCGCACCGTGGTCCAGCACCACGGGCACCCCCATGCGCAGGTCGGCGCGGGCGCGGGCGATCTGTTCGGTGCTGTTGGGGCCTAGAGACATGCGGGACTCCTTTGCGCGGGGTTTAGCCGCAAATAAGACAGATATGAAACAAAACCCCGCTCCGCCACACGGTTGCGTGAACGGGGTGTTGCATTTCTTGCACCGCCGGTGTCCGGGGTCATCTCTGTTTCAATGAACATGAGGAGGGCCGCATGAGCACGCTGAAGAAGATTTTGCTGGTCGATGACGATGACGACCTGCGCGAGGCATTGAGTGAGCAGCTTGTCATGACCGAGGATTTCGACGTTTTCGAGGCCGGAACCGGCGCGGAGGCGCTGGAGAAGGCGAAAGGGGCGCTGCATGACCTGGTCATTCTCGATGTGGGCCTGCCCGATACCGACGGTCGCGAACTGTGCCGGCTGATGCGCAAGCAGGGTGTCAAGTGCCCGATCCTGATGCTGACCGGGCATGACAGCGATGCCGACACGATCCTGGGGCTGGATTCCGGAGCGAACGATTATATCACCAAGCCGTTCCGCTTTCCTGTCCTGTTGGCCCGCATTCGTGCGCAGCTTCGTCAGCATGAACAATCCGAGGACGCGATATTCCAGCTCGGACCCTATACGTTCAAACCATCGATGAAGATGCTCCTCACCGAAGATGACCGCAAGATCCGCCTGACCGAGAAGGAAACCAATATCCTCAAGTTTCTCTATCGTTCGGCAGAGGGTGTGGTGGCGCGCGACGTGTTGCTGCATGAAGTCTGGGGATATAACGCGGGCGTTACCACCCACACGCTGGAAACCCACATCTACCGGTTGCGCCAAAAGATCGAGCCGGATCCCTCGAATGCGCGCATCCTCGTGACCGAGGCCGGGGGATACCGGCTGGTGGCCTGACCCTTGCGCGGGGGGCGGATTTGCGAAAATACTGCCCCCGACGCGCCGAGGACAGGTTATGCCCAAACAGACTTACACGCTGATATCGACCATGAAGAACGAGGGCCCGTTCATCCTGGAATGGATCGCGCATTACAAGGCGCTCGGTTTCGACTATCTGGTGGTGCAAACGAATGACTGCGAGGACACGACCGTTGACATCCTCAAGGCGCTGGAGCGGCGCGGATTGGCAATACACCGGGGAACGCGGGTGTGGTCTTCGACCTCGATCCATCGCGCGGCGCTGAAACAGGCACAGCGGAATCCGGAAGTACAGCAGGCGGACTGGATTTTCGTCTGCGATGCGGATGAATACCTGAACGTTCATGTGGGCGACGGATCGGTGCAGGCGCTGGTGGCGGCCGCCGGAGAGGGCGCGGATGTGATTTCGGTGCCGTGGCGCGTTTTCGGCCCCTCGGGCGTGCATCGTTTTGTAGACCGGCCCGTGACCGAGCAATTCACGATGGCCGAGCATCCGCCTGAGGCGCGTCCGGAAGCCGGCAAGTTCATGAAATCCCTGTTCACCGGGCTGCCCCGGTTCAAGCGGGTCGGTTTGCATGCCCCGATCCCGAAGGACGATCAGGCAGAGCAGATTCGCGTGGAACTGCCCGGAGGGGTTCTTTTTGCCGAAGGGGAGAGCCGGGTCGGCGCGGCGCTGTCCTTTGAGGCGGCGCAGGTCAACCATTATGCGCTGCGCTCGGGGGAGTCGTTTCTCGTCAAGCGGGCGCGGGGCCGTGCCAACCACATGACCCACACGCTGGGCATGGATTACTGGGCGCGCTTTGACCTCAACCATGAGCATGACGACAGCATCCGCCGCTATGACCCCCTGGCCCGCGTCTGGCTGGACGAATTGATGGGAGATCCGGAACTGCGCGACCTGCATGAGAAATCCGTGGCGTGGTACCACGACAAGATCAAAGCCCTGCGCGCGGACCCGGAACTGGCCGAGTTCGTGGCCGCCGTGGATTCCCAGTTTTCCGAGACCGCCTGATGCCTTTCACCCTTGCTACCTGGAACATAAATTCCGTTCGCCTGCGCGCGGCGCTGGTCTGCAAGCTGTTGCAGGAAGAAGCGCCCGACATCCTGTGTTTGCAGGAATGCAAGAGTCCGGTCGACAAAATCCCCGTGGAGACGTTTCGTGCGCTGGGCTACGGCCATATCGTGGCGCGGGGGCAAAAGGGGTACAACGGCGTCGCGATCCTCTCGAAGCTGCCCCTCGAGGATGCCGGAGAGATGAACTTCGCCGGTCTGGGCCACGCCCGCCACGTTGCGGCGCGCCTGGAGAACGGCGTGGTCATCCACAATTTCTACGTTCCCGCGGGGGGCGATGTTCCCGACCGTGCGGTGAATGAGAAATTCGGTCAGAAGCTCGACTACCTTACCGACATGCGGGACTGGTTCCTCCGGGAGCCCCCGCGCCGCGCGATTCTTGTTGGCGATCTCAATATCGCCCCGCGTGAGGACGACGTGTGGTCCCACAAGCAGTTGCTGAAGGTCGTCAGTCATACGCCGCTCGAGGTTGCGCATCTCGAAGCGGCGCAGGCGGCGGGCGGCTGGACCGATGTCACCCGCGCCGATATCCCCCAGGGACGGCTTTATTCATGGTGGTCCTACCGCGCCCGTGACTGGGATGCGGCGGACAAGGGGCGGCGGCTCGATCATGTCTGGGCCTCGTCCGACATTGCGGCAGCGGCACACGGCTCGCGCATTCTGCGCCCCGCGCGGGGGTGGGAGCAGCCCAGCGACCACGCGCCGGTCTTTGCCAGCTTCGATCTGTGAATCCGCCCTTGGGTTTTGCCGCCCGCGGGCACATATAAGGCGCAAATCTAAATACGGAGAACCGACATGCTGGAACTTGGCGGTACCAACCCCGCGCCGCAGGGCGACCTGGTCAAGGATATTTCCGAAGCCACTTTCATGGAGGATGTGATCGAGGCCTCGAAAGAGGTGCCCGTCATCGTCGATTTCTGGGCCCCGTGGTGCGGCCCCTGCAAGACCCTTGGACCGATGCTGGAAAAGGCCGTGCAGGAGGCGGGCGGCAAGGTGCGTATGGTCAAGATCAATGTGGATGAAAACCAGCAGGTGGCGGCGCAACTGCGCATCCAGTCGATTCCCACGGTTTACGCCTTCTTCGACGGGCAGCCGGTGGATGGGTTCCAGGGGGCGCTTTCGGGGTTGGAACTGAAAGCGTTTGTCGACCGTACCGCGGCCCTGGCCGGCGATGGCGGCCTTGGCGAGGCCGTCGAAGCGGCCGAGCAGATGCTGGCCGAGGGCGCCGTGGTGGATGCCGCGCAGACCTTTGCGGCCATCCTGGGCGAAGATCCCGGGCATGCTGCCGCCTATGGTGGCCTGGTGCGGGCCCATCTGGCGCTGAAGGAAACCGGGAAGGCCGAGGCGCTGCTGGAGGCCGCGCCCGCCGTGATTGCCAATGCCCCCGAGGTGGAGGCCGCCCGCGCGCAGCTTCGCCTGGCGCTTCAGGCCGCCGAGGCCGGGCCGGTCGGCGATTTGCGTGCTGCCGTGGCCGCCGATCCCGGCGATCATCAGGCCCGGTTCGATCTTGCCAAGGCGCTCCATGCCGGTGGCGCGATCGAAGAGGCCGTGGACGAATTGCTGGAGCTTTTCCGCCGCGACCGGGAGTGGAACGAAGGTGCCGCCAAGGCGCAGTTGCTGACCATCTTTGATGCGCTCAAACCGCAGGACCCCATTGCCCTGAAGGGGCGGCGGAAATTGTCGTCGATGATATTTGCCTGATGGGTCCGCAGGGCTAGATTGGCTGATATGTTCAACATCGCCGACCTGCCGCACACCATACCCGTTTTCCCGTTGCCCGGGGCGCTTTTGCTGCCCCGGGCGCGCTTGCCTCTGCACATTTTCGAGCCGCGCTACCTTGCGATGCTGGAGGATACGCTGAAAACGCCGCATCGTCTGATCGGCATGGTGCAACCGCGCGGGGGACCGGGTGCGGAGTCCGGGAAGTTCCACAGTATCGGCTGTGCGGGCCGGGTGACGGCCTTCTCGGAAACCGAGGACGGGCGCTACATGATCACCCTCTCGGGGGTGTCCCGCTACCGTATCTCCCGCACGCATTCGGGTTTTGCACCCTACCCGAAGGCGGATGTCCAGTGGGAGGGGTTCGAGCGGGACACTGGCCCCGCCGAAACCGACAGCGGCTTTGACCGGGGGAAGTTCATGGCGCTGCTTTGCCGTTTCTTCGAGGAACGCGGCCTGTCCACCGATTGGGACAGCCTGAAGGAGGCCGAGGACGAGCTTCTGATCAATTCGCTTTCCATGCTCTGTCCGTTCGCGCCGGAGGACAAGCAGGCCTTGCTGGAGGCGCCGTCATTGCAGACGCGGCGGGAAACGCTTATCACGCTGATCGAGTTTGCCCTTCGCGGGGGTAGCAACGAAGAGATGATGCAATGACGAAATCCGACCGCAAAATGCTGGAATCGCTGGTGTGTCCGGTGACCCGTGCACCGCTGACCTATGATGCGGAGCGGCAGGAGCTTGTCTCCAGGGCCGCGCATCTGGCTTACCCGATCCGCAACGGCATACCGGTGATGCTGGTGGACGAGGCGCGCAAGCTCGACTAAAGCGGCCGCCCCTTCATCAGGCGTGGCAGGTCACCTGTCAGGCCGGCAGCCTCGCGGATGAAGCGGCGCCGCAGGCCGGGCAGGACGTTTAACGCCCCCATGCCAAGATCGCGCCCCAGCCGCAGAAGCGGGTTGTCGCTGGAAAACAGCTTGTTGATTGCATCCGTTCCGGCGGCCAGTACGGTCGTGTCGAAGCGTCGCCATTCCTGGTAACGGGACAGCACGTTGAGCATGCCGAAATCTTCCCCCCGGCGGCGGGAATCGACCAGCACTTCTGCCAGTGCCCCGACGTCGCGCAGACCAAGGTTCAGCCCCTGACCGGCAATCGGATGTACCCCGTGGGCGGCATCGCCGACCAGCGCCACGCGCTCGGCCACGTAGGCGTTGGCCAGTGTCAGGTTCAGCGGGTAGCTGAAGCGTTTCCCCTCAAGAGCGATGTCGCCCAGAAAGTCGCCAAAGCGCGGGCGCAAGGCGGAAAGGTAGCCTGCCTCGTCCAGCGCCTGAATGGTGGCGGCGTTCCTGTGGGTTTCGCTCCAGACGATGGAGGACCGGTGGCCCGGCAGCGGCAGGATGGCCAGCGGGCCGGCGGGCATGAAGAACTGGTGCGCGGTGCCGTTGTGAGGCTTTTCGTGTGAGATGGCGCAAACCAGCGCGGTCTGCCCGTAATCCCAGCCCGTGCGACGGATTCCGGCGCGTTCGGCAACGCCGCTGCGCCGTCCGTCGCATCCCACCAGAACCCGCCCCCGAAGGGTCTTGCCCGAGGCGAGTGTAACGGTAAGGCCTGTAGCGTCAGGGGCTTGCCCGGTCACGGTTTCGCCCGACAGCGTGGTGATGCGCGGTTCCGCAGCGATTGCTTCCAGCATCGCCTGCCGCAGGAAGCGGTCCTCCAGCATGTAGCCCATCGGGCCTTCCTCCAGTTCCCCGTTCGGGAATTCGAGGAAGAACGGTGCCGGCCCTTCGCCCGCCCGCCCGTCGGAGGTAACGATATCCAGGATTGGCTGGGCCTGTGCGGCAACCCCCTGCCAGACGCCGACTGCCTTGAGCAACCGCATCGAGGCCAGCGCCAGCGCGTAGGAGCGCCCGTCAAAGGCGTCGCTTTTGCGGGTCGGTTCGGGCAGGGCGTCGATGACGGTGACGGTCAACCCGCCCTGAGCCAGTGCAAGGGCCAGCGCCGGGCCGTTCAGCCCCCCGCCGACGATCAGGATATCTGAATCGGTACGCATGTCCGGCAATATGGCGGGTTGGACGGGATTGTCCATATCCGGGCCAGCGATTACCGTCCTGTGGACCAGAACAGGACGGAGATCGGCATGGCCAGTGACTGGAGAGCGCAAAGCGCGGCGGCGCAGGGGCGGGCGATCGGGGCCGGAGTGCTGGACCCCGTGGATCTGGCCGGGGCGTATCTTGACGCCATCGCGGCCGATCCGGAGGCCGGGCGCATCTACGCCCGGCTGACCGCCCCCCGTGCGCTGGCCGAGGCCGAAGCCGCCCGGAACCGCGCCCGGTCGGATGCGCGGCGGGGGCTTCTTGATGGTGTGCCGGTGTCGTGGAAGGATCTTTTCGATACCGCAGGTGTGGAGACGGAGGCCGGCTCCGCCCTGCTGGAAGGCCGGGTGCCCGGACGCGACGCACAGGTCTTGCAGACCGCGACTGCCGCCGGGCTGGTCTGTCTGGGCAAGACCCATATGACGGAACTGACCTTCTCTGGTCTCGGGGTTAATCCCGTCACCGAAACCCCGCCCAATATCCATGATGCGGGGGCGGCGCCGGGGGGGTCGTCCTCGGGGGCGGCGGCCTCGGTGGCCTTCGGGCTGGCGGCGGCGGGGGTTGGGTCCGATACCGGGGGCTCTGTCCGGCTGCCTGCGGCCTGGAATGGTCTTGTGGGGCTGAAGACGACCGCCGGGCGGCTGTCGTTGCGGGGGGTGGTGCCTTTGGCGGCGCGGTTCGACACGGTCGGACCGTTGTGCCGCACGGTCGAGGATGCGGCGCTGATGCTGGCGGCGCTGGAGGGCGTGCGCGCGGTGGATTTGCGCGGGGCGGGCTTGTCCGGGACGCGGCTGATGGTGTTGGAAAACATTGCTTTCGACGACATCCAGGATAGCGTATGTGCCGGATTCGAGGAGGCGGTGGAGCGCCTTGCCAAGGCAGGGGCGGGGATTGTACGCGGGACGGTGCCGGCGCTCGATACCGCGATGGCGTTGTCGGCTGTCCTGTATACCACCGAAGCGTATGCGACATGGGCCGGCACGATTGAGGCGGCGCCGGACAGGATGTATGGCGAGATTCTGAAACGTTTCCGCGTCGGGGCGCGGTTCAGCGGCGTTGACTATGTGCAGGCCTGGCAGAAGCTGGCAGCCCTGCGGGGGGACTGGCACAGCGCGACCGCCGGGTTCGATGCGGTGTTGCTGCCCACGTGCCCGATCCTGCCCCCGCAGGTGGACCGTCTTCTGTCGGATGGCGAATATTTTGCAAGCCAGAACCTGCTGGCGCTGCGCAACACCCGTATCGGCAACCTGATGGGGGGGAGCGCCCTGACGTTGCCCAGCGGCACGCCCGGTGTCGGGGTCCAGGTTCTGGCCCCCCCGAGGGGGGAGGAACGACTGCTGCGCCTTGGCGCGGCGATGGAGCGGGCACTGACCTGAAAACCACAACGCCGGGCCGGTGTGGGTGTTTTTCTGGACGCTGGCGGCCGGAGCCGGTATCGTATCCCCAAACGGGGCGGTGACCCCGGACTGAGGCAGTAACACAAGCAAGAACGGGGTTCATGACCTTTCCGAAGCGGTTTTCGCACCTGCCCCCTTACGCCTTTCCGCGCTTGCGGAGCCTTCTGGACGCCCACGCGCCCGGAGGGGAGCCCTTGCACATGACGATAGGGGAGCCGCGCCACCCGTTCCCGGGCTGGGTCGGGGATGTGATGGCGCAGCACGCCGGGGATTTTGGAAAATACCCGCCGAATGATGGCACGCCCGAGTTGCGTGTGGCCATTGCAGGGTACTTGCAGCGCCGCTACGGGGTGACGGTCGGGGATGACCGGATCATCCCCCTCAACGGCACGCGGGAGGGGCTTTTCAACACGCTGCTGGCGCTTTGCCCCGAGGAAAAGCGGGGCCAGCGTCCGGTGGTGCTGATCCCGAATCCGTTCTATCAGGTTTACGGCGTGGCCGCCCTCGCGGCAGGGGCAGAGCCGGTTTACGTGCCCGCTACGGCCGGATCGGGGTTTCTGCCCGATTACACGGCGCTTGCGCCGGAGGTGCTGGATCGTGTCGCCGTGGCCTATCTGTGCTCTCCGTCCAACCCGCAGGGGGCGGTGGCCGATAACGGGTACTGGACCAGCCTGATTGAACTGGCCGAGACGCACGACTTCAAGATCTTCGCCGATGAATGCTATTGCGAGATATATCGTGACGCGCCCGCGCCGGGCTTGTTGCAGATCGCGCAGGCGCAGGGTGGCGACCCGGAGCGGGCGGTCGTATTCCATTCGCTGTCCAAGCGGTCCAACCTGCCCGGCCTGCGATCCGGCTTTGTTGCCGGAGGGCGGCAGAGTATCGAACGGGTAAGGCATTTGCGCGCCTATGCCGGGGCGCCGCAACCTCTGCCGGTGCAGCGTGTGGCCGAACATGCCTGGGCCGACGACGCGCATGTGGAAGACAATCGCGCCCTGTACCGCCGCAAATACGCCGTGGCAGACGACGTCTTCGCGGGGTTGCCGGAATATACCCCGCCAGAGGCCGGGTTCTTCCTGTGGCTTCCGGTAGCGGATTCAGAAGCCGCGGCGCTGAGGCTTTGGCGGGAGACCGGGGTGCGGGTGCTTCCCGGCAGGTATTTCAGCCGGGTGGTGAACGGTGAGGATCCCGGCGCCGGATATGTGCGGGTGGCGCTTGTCGCTGCCGAGGATGAAGTGCGGCGCGGGCTCACCCTGATCCGCGATTGCCTGTATCAGTGAGGAACCGATGGCCTCTTACCAGATAAAACAGCGAGACCCTCTTTTCGATTCCAACTTTCAGGCGGTTCTGGAACGCCGGAGCAAGGAATTGCTGGGCCTTGCCCTGATGGTGCTGAGCGTGATTCTGGCGATGATCCTGGGGTCTTACGTGCCCGATGATCCAGGCTGGCTTTCGGCCACCGATGCGCCTGCGCAGAATATGCTTGGCCGGGGGGGGGCTTCGGTTGCGGCGGCGTTGACTATCGTTCTGGGCTGGGGAAGCTGGATCTTGCCGCTGTTGGCGGTGGGCTGGGGCTTGCGGCTGATTTTCCATCGCAGCGACGACCGGGTTCTCGGGCGGATGGCGTTTGTGCCTTTCGCCGTGCTGAGCGCGTCCATCTATGCCTCGACTCATGTGCCGCCGGAAAGCTGGACCCAAAGCTTCGGTGTCGGCGGGCTGTTTGGCGATACGGTGTTGGGCGCGGTGCTGGGGCTTTTGCCGCTGTCGCCGGTTTTTGGGCTGAAGGCGGTTTCGGTGCTGACGGCGCTGGCGACCGTTGCGCTGGCGTTGCTGGCAATGGGTGTCGACCGGGCCGAGATGAAAGCCTTCGGCCGGTTTCTTCTGGTCGGGGCGGTGATGTCTTATGTCGGACTGCTGTCGCTGTTTCGCCACGGGGCAGGGGCCGTGCTTGACAGGGCGCGGGCGGTGCGTGTCCGCACGGCGGCCGCCCCGGCAGAGGAGTCCGCTGCCAGGCTGCGCGCCGGTCTGCTGTCGCGCGTTCCGCGGCGCGGTTTATCGGCGCCGGAACCGGGGCCGGAACTGATGCCGGAACTGGTGGAGAGCGATCTGGCAGAGGACAGGGAACTGGATCCGCCCTCCGAAGACCGGATCAAGGCACGGATTGCCGATGTCATCAAGGCGCGCGCGCGCAAGCCGGGGCCGCAACTCGCCGCCCTGCGGCCGGAGCCCCCCCTGCGACGGGGGCGGGGTCCGCAACCGCTGATCGCGGATCCCCTGCCGCCCCAGCCCCGTCTGATGCCGGACCCGGACCCTGTGTTCGAGGATTTCGAAGATGAGGGGGATGACGCAAGCCTCCGGGATCTGCCCGCCCGTTCTGCGCGTCCTGTGCCTGAGGCGCCTCGCGTCGTGGTGAAGCCGCATGGTCGCCCGGTTCAACAGTCCCGCCGCGCACAGGCCGAGGCCCAGCCGGACCTGAAATTCGAGGAAGCCGAGCAGGCCTATGATCATCCGCCGCTGTCGCTGCTGACCAACCCGACGCAGGTTGAACGCCATTACCTTTCGGATGAGGCGCTGGCGGAAAACGCCCGGATGCTGGAAAACGTGCTGGACGATTACGGTGTCAAGGGAGAGATCGTTTCCGTCCGGCCAGGCCCGGTGGTGACGATGTATGAACTGGAGCCCGCGCCGGGCCTGAAGGCCAGCCGGGTGATCGGCCTGGCCGACGATATCGCCCGGTCGATGTCGGCGCTGGCGGCACGGGTTTCCACCTTGCCGGGGCGCAGCGTGATCGGGATAGAACTGCCCAATGCAAATCGCGAAATGGTGGTGCTGCGCGAGATCCTCGCAGCGCGTGATTTCGGGGATACGAACATGCGCCTGCCCTTGGCGCTGGGCAAGGATATCGGCGGCGCGCCGGTTGTGGCGAACCTGGCCAAGATGCCCCATCTTCTGATTGCGGGGACGACGGGGTCGGGTAAGTCGGTGGCGATCAACACCATGATCCTCAGCCTGCTTTACAAGCTGACGCCCGACGAATGCCGCCTGATCATGATTGACCCGAAGATGCTGGAATTGTCGGTTTACGATGGCATTCCGCATTTGCTCAGCCCCGTGGTGACCGATCCCAAGAAGGCTGTGGTGGCGCTCAAATGGGTCGTGGCAGAGATGGAAGACCGGTACCGCAAGATGTCCAAGATGGGCGTGCGGAATATCGAGGGCTACAACGGACGGGTACGTGACGCGCTGGCCAAGGCGGAGATGTTCTCCCGTACCGTGCAGACGGGGTTCGACGATGAAACCGGCGAA
Source organism: Rhodovulum imhoffii (assembly GCF_003046545.1). Classification (GTDB taxonomy): domain Bacteria; phylum Pseudomonadota; class Alphaproteobacteria; order Rhodobacterales; family Rhodobacteraceae; genus Rhodovulum; species Rhodovulum imhoffii. The sequence goes on from NZ_QAAA01000003.1 coordinate 178,184, forward strand.
CCTGTTTTCGAGACGGAGGAATTCTCGCCCGAGGTCCTGCCTTATATCGTTGTCATCGTCGATGAAATGGCGGACCTGATGATGGTCGCCGGCAAGGAGATCGAAGCCTGTATCCAGCGCCTTGCCCAGATGGCGCGGGCCTCGGGCATTCATCTTATCATGGCGACGCAGCGCCCCTCGGTGGATGTGATTACCGGCACCATCAAAGCCAACTTCCCGACCCGGATCAGTTTCCAGGTGACGTCCAAGGTGGACAGCCGCACCATTCTTGGAGAGCAGGGAGCAGAGCAGCTTTTGGGTATGGGCGACATGCTGTACATGGCTGGGGGCGGCAAGATCACCCGTGTCCACGGGCCGTTCGTTTCTGATGAGGAAGTGGAGGAGATCGTTTCCTTCCTCAAGCAATATGGCCCGCCCGATTATGTCGGCGGTGTGGTCGAAGGGCCCGAGGGGGACAAGGAAAACGATATCGACCTCGTCCTTGGTCTTGGTGGCAATACGGACAGTGAAGATGCGCTGTACGATCAGGCCGTGGCGATCGTGCTTAAGGACCGCAAGTGCTCGACCTCTTACATCCAGCGCAAGTTGGCCATCGGGTACAACAAGGCTGCCCGACTGGTGGAGCAGATGGAGGAACAGGGTGTCGTCAGCCCCGCCAACCATGTCGGCAAGCGGGAGATACTCGTTCCCGAGCAGGCTTGACGCAGTTTTGATCTCGGCGGGCGTGCAAATGGGGGGGGCGGGGCGTACTCTGTCCCCATGAACAAACTGAGTCTCGCCCTTGCCGCCCTGTTGTTTGCCCTGCCTGCGCAGGCGGAACGCATTCCGTTATCTGCCTTGTCGGCCTATCTGAACAGTTTCTCCACGGCGACGGGGAAATTCACCCAGGTCAACGCCGACGGGACCATTTCCACCGGGCAGGTTTATATTAACCGTCCCGGTCGGGTACGGTTCGAATATGACCCGCCGACCCCGGCTCTGGTCATGGCCGGAGGGGGGCAGGTGGCCGTTTTCGATCCGAAGTCCAACCAACCGCCAGAGCAATACCCCCTGTCGCGCACGCCGCTGAACCTGATCCTGGAGCGGAATGTGGACCTGTCGCGCGCGCGGATGGTGGTGGGGCACTCCAGCGACGGCAAGACCACCCGCGTTGTCGCGCAAGATCCCGAGCACCCGGACTACGGGTCGATCACCCTGGTCTTTACCGCCGCCCCCGTGGAGTTGCGCCAGTGGGTGATCGATGATGGTTCAGGCGCAACCACTGTGATTCTGGGGGATCTGAAGACAGGCATGCGTCTTCCTGCGAGCCTGTTCAGCATCGTGCAGGAAACCCGAAAGCGGACCGGGAGCGATTAACGCCGGCAGGACCGAAGCTGCGCCCCGTAGGTATTGGCCCGCGATTGAACCCGGTTTGCCACGCGCATCAGCCATGGCTTGGACCTGTAGGTGCCGTTCAGGTAACCGCTTTGTCCTTCATGATAGGCCAGGTACTGGCGCCGGGCATCATAGAGCGGTACGCCGGTGCGCTTTTTCGTCTGGGTCATGTACCAGCCCATGAAGTCGGTCGCATCGCGAATGTCGTGACGTTTGGCGCCGCGATTGCGCGTTGCGCGAAGGTATTCATCCCACGTGCCATCCAGGGCCTGCGCATACCCATAGGCCGAGCTTTGCCGTCCCATCGGAATCACCCCGAGGACGTAACGCAGCGGGGTGCGCGCGTCGCCGTCGAACTTGCTTTCCTGATGAATGATCGCCATTTGCACATTGACCGGAACGCCCCAGCGGCGCTCGGTCCGTTTCATGGCCCGCAGGTAGTTGGGGCGCTGTTTGACGATGCTGCACGCATTGTCAAGATCGCGGGGTGGGGTGCGGTCCCCTCCTCCGCAGCCGGCCAGGGCCAGCATCAACGCCACGAGAAGAAGTCTGCTCATATGCCCCTCGCGCTTGTTTGGCGAAGAATACGAAAAAACATGCCATGAAGGAATGGCAAAGGCACAAAACGGTGGGGTTTTCGTACAGGATGCCGAAAGAGTGAGCTGCGCGCCGGGTGTAGGAATGGGCTTTGCGCCGCCCGCCGAATTGGTGTAGGCGGTTCAGGGAACCAAAAGCGATGCAGATGGCCTACGCGAAATATCACCTCGGACAAGTGCTGCGGCACCGCAAACACCCCTTCAGGGGGGTAGTATTCGACGTGGATCCGACATTTTCCAACACAGAGGAATGGTACCAGTCCATCCCCGAGGAAAACCGCCCGGACCGCAACCAGCCTTTCTATCATTTGCTGGCGGAAAATGAGCAGAGCTATTACGTGGCCTATGTGTCGGAACAGAATCTCGAACCCGACGACACCGGGGAACCCGTCGATCACCCCGATGTCTGCGAGATGTTCGGAGAGTTCGAGGACGGCCACTACCCGTTGCAGTTCCAAATGAATTAATAGCCCAGAGCGCAGCCATCCTTGCGCGGGTCGGATGCCCCCTGCAACACGCCTGACGGGTCGATCAGGATTGCCTGCGCGCCCCCCAGCGGTACCTGAGGGACCGTGACGTTGTGGCCCATCCGGCTGAGAGCGTCGCGTACCGTGACGTCGTAGCCACGCTCCACCTGCAAACCGTCGGCATCGGCAAAGCTGCGTGGCGCGTCGATGGCGGCCTGCGGGTCCAGCCCGTAATCGGCCATGTTGGTCAGAACCCGTACGTGGCCGTTGGGCTGGTAGGCACCGCCCATTACCCCGAAGGGCATCAGGAGCTTGCCGTTCCTTTTCAGCATCGCCGGGATGATCGTGTGCATCGGGCGTTTGCCCCCGGCGGCCTCGTTCGGGTGGCCTTCGTGCAGGGAAAAGCCCGCCCCCCGGTTCTGAAAATTGATCCCGAACTTTTCCGATGCCCGTCCAGACCCGAAACTGTGGAAGATCGAGTAGATCAGCGACACCGCCATGCGGTCCCTGTCCACGACTGTCAGGTAGACGGTCTCACGGTGGACCGATTCGGATGCCGCTGCCGGATTGGGCAGGACGCGGGAGGGGTCGATCAGGTCGCCCAATGCCCGCGCCGTGGCGGGGGCGAGCATGTGATCCAGCGCGGTCATGTGTGCCGGGTCGGAAAGAAAGCGGTCGCGTGCGTCATAGGCGAGCTTGGCAGCCTCGGCCTCAAGGTGGGCGCGCTCCGGCCCGAACGGGTCCAGGGTGGGCAGGTCGAAACCGGACAGGATATGCGCCATCAGAATGGCCGTCGCGCCCTGCCCGTTGGGCGGGTGCTCGACCAACTCCAGCCCCTTGTACATGCCGCTGATCGGTTGGGAACAGTCGCAGGCGGTGGCGGCGAAATCCTCCAGCCTGTGCGGTCCGCCCAAGGCTTGCAGGGTGGCGACCATGTCCTCCGCCACCTCTCCCTCGTAAAAACCGGCGCGACCTTCCAGTGCGATGCGGCGCAACACCTCGGCCTGCCGGGGGGCGCGAAAAACCTGGCCAGGGGTGGGAGGCTTGCCGTTCAGAAGGTAAAAACCGCGCGCGTCGCCTTGCAGGGTGTCGGCGGCCAGGGCCCAGTCGAATGCCGTGCGGGGGGCCACGGGTACGCCCGCCTCGGCATAGTGGATCGCGGGGGCGAGGCTGGCCTTCAGCCCCAGTCGCCCCCAATCGCCGGAGAGGCGGCAGAACGCATCTACCGCACCGGGCACGGTTATCGCATCGGCGGTGGTTTCGGGCATCCGGGTCAATCCCTGTGCGCGCAGCTTCGCCGCCGACAGGCCCGCCGGTGCCCGGCCCGAACCGTTCAGCGCCACGATGTCTTCCGTTCCTGCGGGTTTTAGCAACACGAAGCAGTCGCCGCCCAGCCCGGTCATCTGCGGTTCGCAAATTCCCAGAAGCACCGCCGCCGCGATGGCGGCATCCACGGCGTTTCCGCCGGCTTCGAGCATTTGAACGGCGACCTTCGCGGCCAGCGGGTGTGACGTTGCGCACATACCGTTTGTGGCGAAAACGGGCGATCGGCCCGGCAGGTGAAAATCGCGCATCTGGAACCTCCCGCCGCCAGACTAGGGGCGAGATCGCGGGCTGCCAAGACGTCAGGACAGTGAGATAGTGATGGAAAGACAGTTTTCCCCGTTGCGGCGCTGGTAATGGCAGTTTTCCGAAAGCAGACGGATCAAGGGCCACCCGAATCCGCCCTCGGGCAGGGTTTCGGGGTGGGGGGGGCGGCCGTAGGGCTGCTCACCCACCCAGTCCAGAGGCGCACCCCTGTCACGAAGTTGCAAAAGTGTCCCCTCCGGCCCGTGCGCGACCAGCAGCCGGATCTCCCCCCCTGTCCGGTCGGAATAGGCATGCTCGACCACATTGTTCATGGCTTCTGCCAGTACGATCTCTACCGTTCCGTAGTGGGCTTCGTTCACCCCGGTGCGCCGCAACTCGGCAACGATACGGACCAGCGCCCGGCGTACCCCTTGCCGGGTTGCGGCCACCCGCATGGAAAATCCACCGCCCCGCCCGAAAGCCGGGCGCGGTTTCGCACTGCAAAGGAACGGGTCGATCATGCTGCGCCGTCGTGGCTGCAAATGGCGTCGGCGATGTGCCGATGGATGGTGAAGATGCTGTCCATCCGGGTCAGCTGCAGAACCTTGCCGACATTCGGGGTGATGCCCGCCAGTTCCAGCCGCCGTGCCGGACCCAGAAGCTTGTGCACACCCACCACCGCGCCCAGCCCGCTGCTGTCCAGAAAGGTCACGTTGCCAAGGTCCAGGATGACGCGGGGCGGGCCATCGGCGGTTGCTTCGCGCATCTGTTCCTTGAAACGAATGGAAACGACGGCGTCGAGCCGCCTTTCCGCGACCCGGATGATGAGCGTGTTCCCGATCTGGCGGGTTGTCAGTTGCATGCCCTGCCTTCCTTCTGGTGGCATGAAGGCTAGACGCCAATCCTTTCCATTCGGTAAGGCTGGCAGCATCAGATTGGGAGGAAAGCATGAAAGACGTTGTGATCTGCGGCGCGGCCCGCACGCCCATGGGGGGGTTCCAGGGGGTCTTTGCCGGGGTCGGTGCGCCTACGCTGGGGGGTGCGGCCATCCGTGCGGCACTGGAAGACGCGCGGGTTGCCACCGTGGATGAGGTGCTGATGGGGTGTGTGCTGCCCGCCGGTCAGGGGCAGGCGCCGGCGCGGCAGGCGGGGTTCAGCGCCGGGCTGGGGGAAGAGGTCCCCGCCACGACACTGAACAAGATGTGCGGTTCAGGGATGAAGGCGGCGATGATGGCCTTCGATCAACTGGCGATGGGTGGCGCAGAGGTGATCTGCGCGGGGGGGATGGAAAGCATGACCAACGCGCCCTACCTGCTGCCCGGCCATCGCGGCGGTGCGCGAATCGGGCATGGCCGGGTGGTCGACCACATGTTTCTCGACGGGCTGGAGGATGCGTATGACAAGGGCCGTCTGATGGGGACCTTCGCCGAGGATTGTGCGGAGCATTACCAGTTTACCCGCGAGGCGCAGGATGCGTACGCGCTCGGGTCGTTGTCCAACGCGCTGACGGCACAGCAAACCGGGGCGTTCGAGAGGGAAATCACCCCGGTCACCGTGCGGACCCGCAAGGGCGAAACGGTGGTGGCCGAGGATGAACAACCCGCCCGGGCCCGGCCTGACAAGATCCCGCAGCTCAAGCCGGCCTTCCGCAAGGATGGCACCGTAACGGCTGCGAATGCATCGTCGATTTCGGACGGAGCCGCGGCGTTGATCCTGTCTTCGGGCGATGTGGCCGCATCCCGCGGTTTGCCGGTGCGTGCGCACATCCTTGGCCATGCCAGCCATGCACAGGCGCCAGGCTGGTTTACCACCGCCCCCGTGCCCGCCGCGCAAAAGCTGTTGCAGCGCCTCGGCTGGTCGAATGACGATGTGGACCTGTGGGAGGTCAACGAAGCCTTTGCCGTGGTGCCGATGGCCTTCATGCATGATATGGGCCTGCCGCGCGACAAGGTGAACGTGAACGGCGGGGCCTGTGCGCTGGGTCACCCGATCGGGGCTTCGGGCGCGCGTATCCTTGTGACGCTGCTCAACGCGTTGGAAAAACGCGGCCTGAAGCGCGGCGTTGCCGCCATCTGCATCGGTGGTGGTGAAGGCACCGCCATTGCCATCGAGCGCCCCTGACAAGGGGCGCACGTCCATCGGCGGAGAGACACCCATGCGTATCGTTTACAGTGAGATTGCAAAAACACTGGCCGCTCTGACCGAAGGTGAAAGCGATGTCGTTTCTCTTATGGCGACGATGGCCTGCGAACTGCACCATGCCGACGATCGTTTTGACTGGACCGGGTTCTACCGCGATGTCGGGGGCGGGATGCTGAAGGTCGGCCCGTACCAGGGCCGGCACGGGTGTCTCACCATTCCTTTCGGCCGCGGGGTTTGCGGCGCGGCGGCGCGGACAGGGCAGGTACAGCTTGTCCCGGATGTGCATGCCTTTCCCGGCCACATCGCCTGTTCCGGCAGCACGCGGTCGGAGATCGTCCTGCCGCTCCTGACTGCCCATGGCACGCTGCTGGGGGTGCTGGATATCGACAGCGACCAGCCTGCCGCCTTCGACGAAAGCGATGCCGAAGGGCTGGCGCGGCTCTTGCGGCAGGTTTTCGGGGGGTAAACTTGCGGCGGCGGGGGCTTTGCGTTACCCGCTGTCGCCATGAGTGACACCTACGATCCGCCGGATACGCCCTTGCAGATCCTGTACCAGGATCACGAGATACTGATCGTGGACAAGCCTTCGGGGCTTTTGTCGGTGCCGGGGCGCGGGGCGCATCTGGCCGATTGTCTGCTGTCGCGGGTGCGGGCGGCCTTCCCCGAGGCCCTTCTGGTGCACAGGCTGGACCGGGACACCTCGGGCGTGATCGTCTTTGCGCTGACGCCCCCGGCCCAGCGCCATCTTGGCCTGCAGTTCGAAAAGCGGCAGGTGAAGAAAATTTATGTGGCCCATGTGCAAGGGCGGCTGGAGCCGAAAACCGGCACCGTGGATCTGCCCCTGATCGTGGACTGGCCGAACCGCCCCCGCCAGAAGGTGGATCACGAAACCGGCAAGCCCGCGGTGACCGACTGGCGCGTCGTGCATTACGATGAAAGCGTAACGCGCGTGCGGCTTTCCCCCCGGACCGGGCGCAGCCACCAACTGCGTGTCCACATGAAGGAACTGGGCCACCCGATCCTGGGGGATCCGTTTTATGGCGGAGATACGGTGCAACTGGCCCCGCGGCTGATGTTGCACGCGCAATCGCTGCGCCTGCGCCACCCGGATGGCGGAAAGGGCATGACCTTCTCCGCCACATGCCCGTTCTAGGCGCCGGGTGCCCAGCCGCTGACGGCCTTCACCTCGCAGAAATCCTCCAGTCCCCAGACGCCGCCTTCACGCCCGTTGCCGGATTTGCCAACGCCGCCGAACGGGCTGCCCGGCGCGCGGGCCTTGCCGTTCATTTCCACCATACCGGCACGCAGTGCGCGCGCCAGCCGGTTTCGGCGGGCGCCGTCGCCGCTTTGTACGTAGTTGGTCAGGCCGTATTCGGTATCGTTGGCGATGCGCAGGGCGTCGTCTTCGGTTTCGAACGGGATGATCGACAGGACCGGGCCGAAGATCTCCTCCCGTGCGATGGTCATGTCGTTGGTGACATCGGCAAAAACCGTCGGGCGTACGAAATAGCCGCGATTGAAACCCTCCGGGCGGCCGGGGCCACCGGCGACCAGGCGCGCGCCTTCGTCGATGCCCTTCTGAATCAGATGCTGAACCTTCTCGAATTGCAGCGCGCTGACCAATGGCCCGATGTGGCGGCCCTGTTCGTGGGCAGATCCGACCTTCTGTGTTTCGGCCACTTCGCGGGCCGTCTCGACAGCCTGGTCGTAGACCTCCCGCTGCACCAGCATCCGTGTCGGTGCGTTGCAGGACTGGCCGGTGTTCTGGAAACAATGCAATGCACCGCGCCGGACGGCCTTTTCGTCAGCATCGGCAAAGATGATGTTCGCCCCTTTGCCGCCCAGTTCCAGATGCACACGTTTGAGCGTCTGCGCGGCGTTCTTCGAAATCGCGATGCCCGCGCGGGTGGAGCCGGTGAACGACACCATATCGATATCCGGGTGGCCCGAAAGCTGTGTGCCTACGCCGGGCCCGTCGCCGTTAACGAGGTTGAACACCCCCCTGGGCACCCCGGCTTCGTCCAGGATTTCGGCGAAGACCATCGCCGAAAGCGGCGCGATCTCGGAGGGTTTCAGGACCATCGCGCAGCCCGTGGCCAGGGCCGGGATCACCTTCAGCGTGATCTGGTTCAGTGGCCAGTTCCACGGTGTGATCATTGCAACCACGCCGGCCGGGTCCATCAGGATGCGGTCTTCGGGGGCATGGGGGCCGAGGGGGCGTTCGAATTCGAAGTCTTTCAGCGCGGTCAGAAAGTTCTGGGTGTGAAAGGCCCCGGCCCCCACTTGGCTGGTGCGGGCGAAGTCGATCGGGGCCCCCATTTCAAGGCTGATCGCCTGGGCGAGGTCCTCGGCGCGGCGCGCATAAGTTTCGAGAATTTTTTCGATCAGCGCGATTCGCTCGCCCCTGGTGCTGCGGGCCCAGCCCGGCTGTGCGGCACGGGCCGCGGCCACGGCGGCTTCGGTGTCCGCCTGCCCGCCAAGGGAGATGATCGCGCAAGGTTCCTCGTTCGAGGGATCGATCACCTCCAGGCGGGTGCCCTCACGCGGGGTCACCCAAGCGCCATCGATGTAGAATTGCGTGCGTTCGATCATTCGGTCCTCCAAAGAAATTCGCGCCGCCGGGATTTTTCGCCGGGGCTCCCCCCTGCCAGACCGGACCCCATCCGGAACATGCAGGTTCAGGCCCGTGACGGAAAAAGGACATAGCCCCATGGTCGCGCGCATCAACGATGTCGCCCCAACTTCACCGCCGAAACGACGGAAGGCAAGATCGACTTTCACGACGGGATCGGCAACAACCGCGCGGCGCTGTTTTCCCACCCCAAGGATTTCGCGCCCCTCCGCCGGACCGGGTTCGCCGCGGCTGCGAAGCCAGCCGATGGTCCCGGCGGGAAGAGTGATGTATAGCGGGGAAATCGGCTTGAGGTTGCTTTGCATGTACTCGGAACTGGTCATTTCCACCTATAACAATCCGCGCGCTTTGGATCTGTGCCTGGAATCGGTGGCGATGCAGAGAACCGCGCCCGATGGTGTCTGCATTGCGGACGATGGTTCCGGCCCCGAGACGCGTGCGGTCGCTGAGCGTTTTGCCACCCGCCTGCCCCGGCTGCGCCATGTCTGGCATGAGGATCGCGGCTTTGAGAAGGGCGAGATTCTCAACAAGGCCATTGCGTCCTCGCAGGCGGAGGTGCTGGTGTTCATCGATGGCGACGTGATGATTCACCCCGATTTCATCACCCGGCATCTGAACCTTGCCCGCCCCGGACGGTTTGCAACGGGCAGCCTGATTCGTCTTGATGCGGCGGCGACGGCCTCGGTCACGGCTGCAATGGTTCGCAGCGGGCAGGTGTTTTCGCGCCGCTGGCTGCGCGAGAACCGTGCGCTGGGCAAGCTGAGCACCTGGCTGAAAACCCGTCCCTTCCCGGTCCCGGTGATGGATGTGCTGGAACGGATGTCCCCCGTGCGCCGATCCTTGTGCGGGGCGAACGCATCGGTCTGCCGGAGCGATCTTCTTAAAATCAACGGTTATGACGAAACGCTGAAATACGGCGGGCAAGACAAGCACCTCGGCGTGCGGCTGAAAAATGCCGGCGTGCGTGGCCGGCACCTGCGCTATAGCGCGCCACTGGTGCATCTGGACCACCCCCGCGGATATGCCGACCCTGAAAGGAAAAAACGTCACAAGGCACTTATTCGCGCCGCCCGCCGCAGCGGCGAAAGCTGGACGGCGCATGGTATCGAGAAAGATCCCCGCACATGAAACTGTTCGCAAAGCCCCGGCCGCCTCTTTTTTCCCCGGAACTGACCTTTCCCGAGGAAGTCAGGTCTGTCGTCGAGGAAACCTACGCCAGGGCCCAAAGCATTCTCGAATACGGCAGCGGCGGGTCCACGCTGCTGGCGGCGCGGTTGGGGCGAAAGGTGCGCGCCGTCGAAAGCGATGCGGCCTGGGCCGAACAGATGACAGCCTGCCTGGCCCGCGAAGCCCCCGGCGCGGATGCACGGGTGCTGCATTGCGACATTGGCAGGACCGGCAAGTGGGGCAGGCCGCTGAACGCGCGCAACATGGAGGCCTTTTACCGTTATCCTCTGGAGGTCTGGGACGGGGAGGATTTCAGCCCCCCCGATGTCGTTCTTGTTGACGGGCGTTTCCGCGTGGCCTGCTTTTGCACCGTTCTGATGCGGATTGAAAACCCCGTGACGGTGTTGTTCGACGACTACGAGACACGTCAGGGATACCATCGGGTTGAGAAATTGCAGCGTCCGGTGCGCCGGATTGGCCGGATGGCCGTTTTCGAGGTGACTCCAGGCAAAATACCACCGCAGGACCTGACCTGGGTGACCGGGTCGTTTTTCAAAACAACCTACGCGAAGCGATGATCCGCCTGGCGCAAGGAGAAAAATCTTGGCAAAAGCCTCTGTCATCATCCCGACCTTTGCCGACTGGCCATCGCTTGCCGAATGCCTTTCCTGTCTGCAAGGGCAAAGCGTTTCTTCCGATCGGTTCGAGATCGTGATCGGCAACAACAATCCGGAGCCGGCACTGCCCGAAGGCTTTGTCTTGCCTCCCAATTGCCAGGTGGTCTGGCAACCCAGGCCGGGCTCTTACGCGGCGCGCAATGCCGCCGTCGCCCAGGCTTGCGGCGAGGTTTTGTTCTTTACCGATTCCGATTGCCGCCCCCAGCCGGACTGGATCGCGCGCGGGCTGGCGCTTCTGGAACAGAGGCCGGAAACCGACCGCATCGGCGGGTACATCCGGCTGTATCCCCGCGGCGAAGGCTGGACCCTGCCGGAGCTTTACGACAAGATTTTTGGACTCCGCCAGGACCGGCATACCGCGCGCGGCTATGCCGCCACGGCAAATCTGATCGTGCGGCACGCTTTGTTCCGGCAGGTCGGCCCGTTCGAGGAAACGCTTTACTCCAGCGGCGACAAGGAATGGAATCAGCGTGCGACGGCGCAGGGCAGCAAGATTTTCTACGGGGCCGATGTCATTGTTGCCCATCCGGCCCGCGCCAGTTTTGCGGCGCTTCGCAAGAAGCGGCTCCGGATTCTTGGGGGCCGGTTTCAGCTTCGGCGTGCACGGGGCAAGCCGATCCGGCCGACGCTTCCAAAGTATCTGTTTCCTTCCGTGAGTGTCTTGACCCGCCTGCTGCGGGAGCCGGGCCTGAGCGCGATGCAGGTGGTTCGGCTCTGGGCGCTGGATTACAGGCTGCGGCTTGCGGAGTTCCGGGAGCTTCTCGCCCTGCTCCGGGCCGGGGGGAGCGCCCGGCGCGCATGAAGAGGGGCGCGGCCCTGCGGCACGCGCCCCTCTTGGGTTCTGGCAGGGGGCTTACTCCGCCTCTTCTTTCGCCTCTTCTTTCGCCTCTTCTTCGCCGGTCTCCTGGTCTACGATCTTCATCGACAGGCGGACCTTGCCGCGATCGTCGAAGCCCAGCAGCTTGACCCAGACTTCCTGCCCCTCTTTCAGGACGTCGGAGGGATGGTTCAGGCGGCGGTTCTCGATCTGGCTGACATGAACCAGCCCGTCGCGCTTGCCAAAGAAGTTCACGAAAGCGCCGAAATCGACGATCTTCACGACCTTGCCCTTGTAGATCTTGCCTTCCTCGGGTTCGGCCACGATCGAGTAGATCATGTCGTAGGCTTTCTGGATGGCCTCTCCGTTGGGGGATGCGATCTTGATGACACCGTCGTCATTGATGTCGACTTTCGCGCCCGAGGTTTCCACGATCTCGCGGATCACCTTGCCGCCCGACCCGATCACTTCGCGGATCTTGTCGGTGGGGATGGTCATGGTTTCGATCCGTGGCGCGTGGATCGAAAATTCCCCGGCCGTGGAAAGCGCCTTGTTCATCTCTTCCAGAATGTGCAGCCGGCCCTGCCGGGCCTGCGCCAGCGCCTTTTCCATGATCTCGGGCGTGATACCGGCGACCTTGATGTCCATCTGCAGCGAGGTGATGCCGTTTTCCGTGCCGGCAACCTTGAAGTCCATGTCGCCGAGGTGATCCTCATCGCCGAGGATATCGGTCAGCACCGCGTAGGAGCCGTCCTCCTCCAGCACCAGACCCATTGCGACGCCGGCCACCGGCGCCTTCAGCGGAACCCCCGCATCCATCATCGACAGCGAACCGCCGCAGACGGACGCCATCGAGGAAGAGCCGTTGGATTCGGTGATCTCGGACACCACGCGGATGGTGTAGGGGAAGTCCGTTGCCGCGGGCAGAACCGCCTGAAGCGCACGCCAGGCCAGCTTGCCGTGGCCGATTTCGCGGCGGCCCGGAGGGCCGACACGCCCGGCCTCACCGACTGAGTAGGGCGGGAAGTTGTAGTGCAGCAGGAAGTTGGAGCGGAAATTCCCGTGCAGGGCATCGATGATCTGCTCATCGTCACCGGTCCCCAGCGTCGTCACCACCAGACCCTGCGTTTCCCCGCGGGTGAACAGCGCCGAGCCATGGGTCCGCGGCAGCAGGCCGGTTTCACACACGATCGGGCGCACCTGGTCCAGTGCGCGCCCGTCGATGCGGCGCCCGTTTTTCACCACGTCGCTGCGCAGAACGACGGATTCCAGTTTTTTCAGAGCCGAGCCCAGGTTCCCGTCTTCCCGCTGGTCCTCGGTGAGGGCCGCAACGATCTCGTCTTTCGTTGCGGAGACGGCGGCGACGCGTTCCTGCTTGTCGGTGATCGCGTAAGCTGCGCGCATCTTCTCCTCGCCGGCGGTTTTGACGGCCTCGTAAAGGTCGGCGTAATCCGGGGGCGTGAAGTCGAACGGGTCTTTCGCGGCGTCTTCGGCGAGGCCGATGATCAGGTCGACCACAGGCTTGATCTGCTCGTGGGCGAAGGTTACCGCGCCCAGCATCTCTGTTTCGGTCAGTTCGTAGGCCTCCGACTCGACCATCATCACCGCGTCGCGGGTGCCGGCCACCACCAGGTCGAGCCGCTGTTCGGGCCTGGCGCGCAGGTTCTGCATGTCTTCGACCTCGGGGTTGAGGACATAGTCGCCATCCACATAACCAACACGGCATCCGGCGATCGGGCCCATGAACGGCGCGCCGGAAAGTGTCAGCGCGGCAGAGGCGGCGATCATCGCCACGATGTCGGGGTCGTTGACCAGATCGTGCGACAGCACCGTGCACATGACCAGAACTTCATTCCTGAAGCCGGGCACGAAGAGCGGGCGGATGGGCCGGTCTATCAGGCGGGCGGTCAGCGTTTCCTTCTCGGTCGGGCGGGCTTCCCGTTTGAAAAAGCCGCCGGGCACCTTGCCGGCTGCGTAGTATTTTTCCTGGTAATGCACCGTGAGCGGAAAGAAATCCTGCCCCGGTTTTGCTTCCTTCGCGAAGGTGACGTTGGCCATGACGCTGGTTTCCCCCAGCGTGGCAATGACCGATCCGTCCGCCTGGCGGGCGACCTTGCCCGTTTCAAGGGTGAGGGTTTCCTGCCCCCACTGCATCGATTTCGTCGTAACGTTGAACATCAGCGTATCCTTAGGGGAGCCCTCCCGGGCGTTCCCGGGTCTCCCGTTTCACTGGCGGCCCCATTGCCGCCGACCCCATCGTATTTCCCTCAACCGTGCCGGGGTCCGGGCACCTTAGTCTCAGATTGGGTTGCCATACAGGAGTTCGTCTCATTTTGAAAGAACGGATATGGCGTTGCGGCAAGGCCCCAAACGCGAAAACGCGCCCGGATCGGGCGCGTTCCAAAAGCCTTGGGCCCAAGGCTCAGCGGCGAATGCCGAGGCGCTTGATGAGGTCGCGGTAGCGGTCCTCGTTCTTGGCTTTCAGGTAGTCCAGCAGGTTGCGGCGCTGGGCGACCAGCTTCAGAAGCCCACGGCGGGAGTGGTTGTCCTTCTTGTGGGTTTTGAAATGCTCGGTCAGCGTGGAAATACGGCTGGTCAGGATGGCCACCTGAACCTCGGGTGAGCCGGTGTCGCCGTCCTTGGTGGCGTATTCCCCAATCAGGCGGTTCTTTTCTTCGGCAGTGATCGACATCGGGGTCTCCTTTCCCTTGTTCATGGCACAAGCCGGGATGTCGTCCAGCAGGGCCCGTGGAGAGATACGCGCCTATACTGGATTCGCCTGGGGAAAGAAAGGCCCTATTGCGGTTTGATGCCGGACTGGATCTCGCGCGCGATTTCGCTGGCCCAATCTCCGATGATCGGGATGAAATCGATCTGCGAAAGCGAATAGGCGATCGCCGATACGATGATCGTCCCGCCGGCCACGGTCCCGAACCCCATCGCCAGGCCGCGCAGAACCTGCACGCCCATAAGCCGCCAGATCGAGTTGTGCACCCGGATGAAGCGATGCTGGTTCAGGGTCGATACCTCGGCGCGCAGGGCGGCGATTTCCTCGCGCAGGGCATCGATGGTCGGGTCAGGGTCTTGCACGCGACGGGTCCGGTTTCGTTGTACTCGCCATCAGCCTAATGTGCCCGCGCGCCGGGGCCAAGACCTATCCGCCCCATGGGGCAGGCTGCTGGCTGTAGGCGATGTAAAGCGGGTGCTTCGGGTGCCCGGCCTTGCTCAGCCCCAGGTGCCAGAGCGGCTGGCCGGTCGTGCGCAGCAGGCGTTCCACCCGCGGGCCGCGGTCAAGATGGGCGCCGTGGGTGCCCCAGGCGCAGATGATCTGGTCCGCCCACGGGGCGCTCCCCACGATTGCGGTATCGTTTTGCGGGCCGACGGGGTCGGGGGCGGCGCGCATCACCTTCGGGTCGGTGGCGCGGAAGGCGAAGATGTTCGTCACCCGGAAGGCGCCGAACCCCAGTGCGCGCGCGCGTCGCTCACAGCGTTCGACCGTGGGGTCGTTCTGCACCTCCGTCGCGGTGGAGGGGTTGAGCATCACGAACAGTGCCCGCCGGCCCTGCGGGTTCCAGACGCGGGTCAGCAGGTAACGATAGGTCTCACAGTCGGAATATACGGCGGTGGAGGCGGCATCGTCCTTCTGGTGGCGGCGGGTGATCATGGTCGGGTGTTGAACACCCGGCCGGGGTGCAACTCGCCGCTTTTGTAGATGCCCACGGCCACGGCCCGCCCATCCAGCGAGGCCCAGGCCTCCTCCCCGTAGCCGGCGTCCGAGGCGATCACGAGGCCGGGGTTGCCGTTGCGCAGCCGGGCCGCGCCCTCATGGGTGGTGGGCAGTTCGGGCAGATCGGCCAGGCCCGCCTCCAGCGGGTGAAGGTAGGTGTCCAGTTCGGACGACTTGGCCAGATCCCCGATCAGATCCATGGATACGCCGTCCTCGGCATCGAACGGGCCGGACCAGATCCGGCGCAGTTCCGTCACATGCCCGTGACAACCCAGCGCGGTGCCGAGGTCCCGCGCGACGGACCGCACATAACCGCCTTTGCCGCAGACCATCTCCAGCACGGCGTGGTCGGGGTCGGGGCGCTCCAGCAGCACAAGGCTTTCGACATAAAGAGGGCGCGCGGCGATTTCTACGTCTTCCCCCGCACGGGCCAGTGCATAGGCGCGCTCACCGTCGATTTTCACGGCGGAGAATTTCGGCGGCACCTGCATGATGTCCCCTTCGAAGGAGGCCAGGGCGGCGGCAATTTCCGCATCTGACGGGCGCAGATCGGAGGTGGCGATCATCTCGCCCTCGGCGTCGTCGGTGTTGGTGGCCCGCCCCAGCCGCACGGTAAAGCGGTAGGCTTTCAGCGCGTCGGTGATATAAGGCACGGTTTTCGTGGCCTCGCCCAGCGCAATGGCCAAAACCCCGGTGGCGGCCGGGTCCAGGGTGCCGGCATGGCCCGCCTTTTTGGCATCGAAGGCCCAGCGGACCTTGTTGACCACCGCATTCGAGGTCATGCCGGCCGGTTTGTCTACCACCAGCCATCCCGATATGTCGCGTCCCTTGCGGTTGCGTCCCACGTGATACCCTCCTCTTGTCTTGCGGCGCCGCGTGCTACCCGAACGCGGGCCGGGCGTCAACGCGGCGCATCCGTGACCACACCCACGATCGGCCCCATTGGGAACCCGCCATCGGCACGGCCCAGATCGGGCGCGTACAGCCTTGAAATCCTGCCATCGAGATAGAGCGCCTGCGGGGTTTTCAGCACGTCGCGGAACAGGCGGCCGAATTCGTGGAAGGTGACCGGCCTGTCTGAAATGGCGAAATGCACCACGCCCCGATCATCCACACCAACCCCGTTTCGAACGTTGCGCGACGTGCTGTCGGGCAGGAATCGCGGGTGCAGCTTTCCCGCGATTACCAGCATCGGGCCGGACTGGGTCGCATGGCGGCAGGCCGCGGGGGTTTGCGCAAAGGCGCGCGACTCCACGACCTGCGCGCGGTCCGCGCCGACGCAAAACACGCCGTTGGGCAGCATCCCGAAATTCCCCGGCCCGGCAGAGGTCACCACGCGGGCCTGCGCCTCGCCGTTCTCGATGTAAAGCCCCACGGGCGCGCGGTCGGGATGATACATGCCCGCGTTCATTGCAAAGGCCAGCGCCTTGCCCTCCCCGGCCAGCATGTCGTTCACGCGGGAGAAGCTGCCCAGGACCTGCCCATCGGGGGAAAGACGAAACAGGCGGATTTCGGTCGCGGTGGGGTCGGCGCTGCATACGGTGTAGCCCCGGCCTTCATGGGTTACCTCGCGACACCCGGCCTGTGCGATGTCGGCCAGCATGAACGCGGCCAGCATGAACGCGGCCAGCGCGGTGGTGGGCCGCCTACGCATCCTCATCGGGGGCGGCGATGTCCCGGCGCACGGTGTCCTGGGCAAGCAGGCGGCGGGTTTCGTCCATGCGGTCGAAGGTTTCATCCAGAACGAAGCGCAGTTCGGGCGCGAATTTCAATGTCAGCTTGCGCGACACCAGGCGGCGCAACTCACCCTTGTTGCGGCGCAGGGCGTCCAGGGCTTCCTGTGCGTTGTGCCCGCCAAGGGGCAACACGAAGGCGGTGGCCACTTTGAGGTCGGGCGAGGTGCGCACCTCGCCCACGGTGATGGACATGCGGGTCAGTTCCGGGTCGTGCACATCGCCGCGCGCCAGCACCTCCGACAGGGTGCGGCGGATCAGTTCCCCCACGCGCAACTGGCGCTGGCTGGGACCTTGGGATGAAAACTTGTCTTTGGCCATAGCGCCGCCTTAGGCCAAGACAGCCCATTGCACAAGCGCCTTTGCAAAGCGGGCAGGGCCGGGCTACACCGCTGGCGGAAATTTGCAAAGGAGGGTCCCATGGCCGATCTGCCGGGAATCGTCATCATGGGGGTATCGGGCCGGATGGGCCAGATGCTGACCCACACCGTTCTGGAAAGCGGCAAAGCCCGCCTCGTGGGGTGCGTGGAGCGACCGGGGCACCCCTGGGTTGGGCAGGATGTGCGTGCGGCCATGGGGGGGGTGCCGGTGGGCGTGACGGTCACGGATGAACCCATCGACGCCATCGCTCAGGCGCAGGCGGTGATCGACTTCTCCACCCCCGCCGCCTCGGTCGGCATTGCCCGCCTGGCCGCGCAGGCCCGCGCCGTACACGTGATCGGGACGACGGGATTTTCCCCTGAGGACCTGGAACAGATTCGTCTCGCCGCACGCCACGCGATCGTGGTGCGG
The DNA here is from genome assembly GCF_003046545.1 of Rhodovulum imhoffii. Classification (GTDB taxonomy): domain Bacteria; phylum Pseudomonadota; class Alphaproteobacteria; order Rhodobacterales; family Rhodobacteraceae; genus Rhodovulum; species Rhodovulum imhoffii. The sequence goes on from NZ_QAAA01000003.1 coordinate 195,877, forward strand.
GCGGGCAACATGAGTCTGGGCGTCAACCTTCTGGTCCAACTGACCCGCAGGGTCGCCGCCGCGCTGGATGCGGATTTCGACATCGAGGTGATCGAGGCCCATCACCGCCACAAGGTCGATGCGCCCTCGGGCACGGCTCTGATGCTGGGGCAGGCGGCGGCGGAGGGGCGCGGTGTGGCGCTCGATGAGGTGTCCGAGCGTGGGCGCGATGGCCTGACCGGCGCACGGGCGCGCGGGGCGATCGGCTTTTCGGCCATCCGTGGCGGGGACATCGTGGGCGAGCATGACGTCGTCTTCGCCGGAGAGGGGGAGCGGATCGTCCTGCGTCACGTTGCGACGGACCGTGCCGTTTTCGCCCGCGGGGCGCTGAAGGCGGCGTTGTGGGGGCAAGACAAGAAACCCGGCGAGTATGACATGCTGGATGTGCTGGGCCTCTGAGCCATCCGGGGCAGCGGCTTCGGCGTTCTCCCGCAAAGGGTGGGCCAGGAACGTTCGTTCGCCGTCTTGTTTCTGTTTTGCGCGCCGATATATGCGGAGAACTTTGTGCCTGTCGATACGCGGGCGGGGGGTCTCGCGCTCTTTCAGGGTAAGATCCTTACCCGTTCGGCGTGAGCCTGTGCGTCAGCCCCGGCGGACCGATTGCCGGTCGTGTCTTCGGGCGCGGGGTGAGCGGGCAGTGGCTCTGACATGGCGGATATTTCTGCCGGGAAATCGACCACGGCGACGGCCGCCTCCATTCGGCTGCCAGATGGTACAGGTGCGGGGCAACGCCTTACGCATCACCGCCAATGAGGCGAGGGGCCGTGGCGGTCCTGCATCTGAAGTGATCAGAAATCGACGGCGATGCCTTTGCGTTCCCAATCGCCATAGCGGACCGGTTCCGGGCCGACGCGCCCGCCATATTCAGGGGGAAGATCCATCTTCGCGGCGGTTTTGCGGCGTTCCTCGGCTTCTTGCAAGGCACGCTGCGCCGCGGCAGGCAGGTCTTTGCGATCGGGCTGTGTCATGGCAGGCTCCTTGAGTGACCTCGGGGGATGATATACGCCCCGATTGCAACGAAACAAGCCGGGGGCCGGTATGGCAGGACAGTCTGACACAGGGCGCGCGGCGGCGCTGGCGCTTCTTCAGGGGGTGCTGGATGAAAAACGTCTGCTGTCCGAAATTGCCCCCGATGCCGCGTTGGCCCCCGCCGGAAAGGCCCGGGCCCGGCGGCTGGCGCAGACGACGCTGCGCCATGTGGGGCGGGCGGATGCGTTGCTCAAACCCCATCTGCGCCGCTTGCCTCCGCCGGTGGTGCGCCAGATCCTGCGGATGGCGGTGGTCGAGATGCTGGAGGAGGGGGCGCCCCCCCACGGTGTGGTCAATGCGGCGGTCAGCCTGACCCGCGCCCAGCCCAACATGGGGGCCATGGCGAATTTCGTGAACGCGGTTCTGCGCAAGATGGGCCAGACCGACCCGGCCCGCTGGAATGCCCTGCCGCCCCAGCGCCTGCCGGGCTGGCTGCGGGGGCGGCTCGACAGCGCGTGGGGGCGCAAGGCGGTGGAGGCGATGGAGGCCGCCCATGCCCGCGCCGCGCCGCTGGACCTGACCCCGCGCGACGGCGATGCCGGGGCGCTGGCTGCGGCCACCGGCGGGCAGGTTCTGCCCACGGGCAATGTACGGCTGGCGGGCGGGCAGGTGTCGGCCTTGCCGGGTTACGATACCGGGGCATGGTGGGTGCAGGATGCCGCCGCCGCATTGCCCGTGCGCCTTCTGGCCCCGCAACCGGGGGAGCGCATCGCGGATCTGTGTGCCGCACCGGGGGGCAAGACGTTGCAGCTTGCCGCCGCCGGAGCGCGGGTGAGGGCGCTGGACATTTCTGCCGCCCGGCTGGCGCGTTTGCGGGAAAACCTCGCCCGAACGGGGTTGGCGGCCGATGTCGTCGAGGCCGATGTCCTGACATGGCAGCCCGACGTGCCGCTGGACGCGGTCTTGCTGGATGCGCCCTGTTCGGCCACGGGCACGATCCGGCGCCATCCGGATTTGCCTTTCGTGAAAACCGCCAGGGGGATAAGGCCGCTCTTCGATGTGCAGGCGCAGATGATCGATCGTGCCCTGAATATGGTGCGCCCCGGCGGGCGGCTGGTGTATTGCACCTGCTCACTTCTGCCCGAAGAGGGTGAGGCCCAATTGGCCGCCGCGCTGGAGCGTCATCCGGGGCTGGGCCTCGCCCCGGTGGAGGTCGATGTGCCGGCGCACTGGCGCGCCCCCGGCGGGGGAATGCGCCTGCGCCCGGACGACTGGTCCGACATTGGCGGGCTGGACGGGTTCTTCATGGTGGCCCTGCGCAAACCGGGTTGAGGCAAAAGGGATGTTCTCACCGCCTCCGGGATGCGCTATGCCGAGGGCGCCCGGCCCTGAGCCGTGCGCCTCGTGCACCCGACCCGTTGCAACCTAAGGACGACCCGATGACCGACCTCGTGCCCCTGCGCCGTGCGCTGCTTTCCGTTTCCGACAAGACCGGCCTGATCGGTCTGGGCAAGGCTCTGGCCGACAGGGGGGTGGAACTGCTGTCCACGGGCGGTACGGCGAAGGCCCTGAGGGAAGCCGGGCTGGGGGTGCTGGACGTGGCAGAGGTAACCGGCTTTCCGGAGATGATGGATGGCCGGGTGAAAACCCTCCATCCGATGGTGCATGGCGGGTTGCTGGCCCTGCGCGACAACCCCGACCATCTTGCCGCCATGGACAAGCACGGCATCGGCGCGATCGACCTTCTGGTGGTGAACCTTTACCCGTTCGAGGAAACCGTGGCCAGAGGCGCCGAGCACGCCAGCTGCGTGGAAAATATCGACATCGGCGGTCCGGCGATGATCCGCGCCGCGGCCAAGAACCATGCTTTCGTCAGCGTTGTCACCGATACGCAGGATTACGCCGCGCTTCTGGAGGAACTGGCAGCCCATGACGGGGCGACATCTTACGCCTTCCGGCAAGGGCTGGCGCAAACCGCCTATGCCCGGACCGGGGCCTATGACGCGGCGGTATCCGGCTGGATGGCGGAGGCGCTGAATCAGCCCGCCCCGCGTCGCAGGGTGGTGGCCGGGACCCTGGCCCAGACCCTGCGCTACGGTGAGAACCCGCACCAGTCGGCGGCGTTCTACGTGGATGGTTCGGCCCGCCCCGGTGTCGCGACCGCGAAACAATGGCAGGGCAAGGAACTGTCATATAATAACATCAACGATACCGATGCCGCGTTCGAACTGGTCAGCGAGTTCCTGCCCGCCGACGGCCCGGCCTGTGCGATCATCAAGCACGCAAACCCCTGTGGGGTGGCCCGCGGCGCGTCTTTGAAAGAAGCCTATCGGCGCGCCTTCGACTGCGACCGCACATCGGCCTTCGGAGGCATCGTCGCCCTGAACATGACGCTGGATGCCGAAACCGCGACGGCGATCGCTGAAATCTTCACCGAGGTGGTCATTGCCCCCGGCGCCGATGACGCCGCCCGGGAAATTTTTGCCAGAAAGAAAAACCTGCGCCTTCTGACAACCGGGAGCCTTGCCGATCCGGCCACGGCCAGCCTGACGCTGCGCCAGGTCTCCGGCGGGTTTCTCGTGCAGGACAAGGACAATGGCCGCCTTGCCGTGGGGGACCTGAAAGTGGCGACCAAACGCGCCCCGTCGGAAGAGGAACTGGCCGATCTGCTGTTTGCATGGAAAGTGGCCAAGCATGTCAAGTCCAACGCCATCGTTTATGTGAAGGATGGCGCGACCGTGGGGGTTGGCGCCGGGCAGATGAGCCGTGTGGACAGCACCCGCATCGCCGCGCGCAAGGCGCGGGACATGGCCGAAGCGATGGGGCTGGGCACGCCGCTGACGCAAGGCTCCGTCGTGGCGTCGGACGCGTTCTTTCCGTTCCCCGACGGGCTGCTGAGCGCGGCCGAAGCCGGGGCGCGCGCCGTGATTCAGCCGGGCGGATCGATCCGCGACGATGAGGTCATCGCCGCCGCCGATGAGGCCGGGCTTGCCATGGTTTTCACCGGCATGCGCCACTTCCGGCACTGAAGCCATGGGGCTCGTGACGCGCGCGGCGCTGATCCTCTTTGTCCTGGACCAGGCGGTAAAAATTTTCGTCGTGCAATGGCTCGGTCTTGCGCACCGCCTGGCGATCGATGTCGTGCCGCCCTTTTTCAACCTGCGCATGGCCTGGAACCGGGGGATGAATTTCGGGCTCTTTGCCAATGATGCCGGGATCGTCCGCTGGGGCCTGGTCGTTATTGCGCTTGCGGTTTCGGCATGGGTGCTGTGGTGGGTGCGCCGCCTTCCGCAACGCCCGGCGGTGTTGATTTCGGCCGGGGTTCTGGTTGGTGGCGCGCTGGGTAATGCGGTGGATCGCGTCGTTTACGGTGCCGTGGCCGATTTTATAAATATGTCGTGCTGCGGCCTGACCAATCCATTTGCCTTTAATCTGGCGGATATCGGTATTTTCGCGGGAGCGTTCGGGCTGGTCCTGTTTTCCGGGCGTGACAAAGTCTCGTGACGCGCCGCGTTGCATCGGTTAAGAAACGCGGAAGGCCGGAAAGGGAGAAAACCATGCGCCGAGCGCCCAGCATCGTGATTTCCATGTTTTTGGCCACTGCTGTGCTGGCCGGATGCAGCCGCGATGGTGCGCCGCAACTCATGAATCTGTCCAGCGGCAAGCGCGCCCCGGACGAGTTCGCGGTGCTTCCCGGCAAGCCGCTGGAGATGCCACAGGACGTGGCGGCGCTGCCCGAACCGACACCCGGCGGTGCCAACCGCACAGATCCGACCCCCCATGCCGATGCCGTCGCCGCGCTGGGCGGCAACCCTGCCCGTGTGGCCCGCAGCGGGGCCGTGCCGGGGGGAGATGCGCGGCTTGTGAGCTATGCCTCCCGCCATGGGGTGCAGGGAAATATCCGGGAAACGCTGTTTGCCGAGGATGTCGAATATCGCCGGCAAAACAACGGCCGCCTGCTGGAGCGGGCGTTGAATGTAAACGTTTATTACCGCGCCTACCGGGACCAGTCGCTCGATCAGCATGCGGAACTGGAACGCTGGCGCCGCGCGGGCGCGCGCAATGTGGGGGCGCCGCCGCGGCAGGTGGGTGAGTAAGCTCACATCTGTGTTGGTTTGGCTTGAACCCTGTGCTGCGGGGCGTAGCTTAGGACCAGTTTTGTCCAGAGGTGCCCATGCTGCGTATTTTCGTTCTCTGCCTTGTCCTTGCCTGCCCCCTGCAGGCCGCGCCGGTTACCAGCTTCAGCCTTGAGAATGGCCTTCAGGTCGTGGTGATTGAGGATCACCGCGCCCCTGTCGCGGTCAACATGGTCTGGTATCGCGTCGGGGCTGCGGACGAAGCGCCGGGGAAATCCGGGCTGGCACATTTTCTCGAACACCTGATGTTCAAAGGAACGGATACGGTCGGACCGGGGGAATTTTCGGCTACGGTTGCGGCGCAGGGGGGGGCTGATAACGCGTTCACCTCCTGGGATTATACGGCTTATTATCAACGCTTTGCTGCCGACCGGCTGGAGATGATGATCCGCATGGAGGCAGACCGAATGGCCAATCTGCGCCTTGCACAGACCGATGTGGAGACCGAGCGCGAGGTGATCCTGGAAGAACGCGGCCAGCGCACGGATAACGACCCCGGCGCGTTGTTCAGCGAACAGCGCCGGGCGGCGCAGTTTCTCAACCATCCCTACGGCATCCCGATCATCGGCTGGCGCCATGAGATGGCGGCCCTGACGCGGGAGGATGCGCTGGCCTTCTATCGCGCCCATTACGTGCCGGACAACGCGGTTCTTGTGGTTGCGGGCGATGTGGACCCGCAGGCGGTACGCCAGATGGCGCAGGCCCATTTCGGCCCTCTGGCCGCCGCCGGGGTCATGCCGCGCCAACGCCCGCAGGAACCGCCCCAGATTTCCGCACGCCGGCTGACGCTGGTGGATGCGCGGGTGGGGCAGCCCTATCTCGCGCGCAGTTACCTGGCGCCGGGGCGGGGTCCGGGGGCGCAGGAGCGTGCGGCGGCATTGGTTTATCTGGCGGAGCTTTTGGGCGGCGAAGGGGCCGATTCCCGTTTGGGGGAGGCGCTCCAGTTCGATCGACAGCTGGCGGTTTACACCGGTGCGTTCTATGACGGGCTGACGCGCGACGACACGGAGTTCAGCTTTGTCGTCGTTCCCGCAGCGGGTGTGGGCCTGGCGCAGGCCGAGGCCGCGCTGGACGAAGTTCTGGCGGAGTTCCTGCAAAACGGGGTCACGCCGGAGCGGTTCGGGCGTGTCAAGACCCGCCTGCGTGCCGCAGATATCTATGCCCGCGACAACGTGCAGGACTTGGCCTATCTCTACGGTCAGGGGTTGGCCATCGGCCTGTCGGTGGAAGATATCGCCGCGTGGCCCGGCCTGTTGCAGCAAGTCACGCCAGAGGATGTGATGGAAGTCGCCCGCATCGTGCTGCGCCCGGAGGCGGCGGTGACGGGATATCTTGCCCGGCCGGAACAGGAGGCTTCCCAATGATCCGGTTTTTTGCCCTTGTCCTGATGCTGGCGTCGTCCCTGATGCTTGCGTCGCCCCTGCGCGCCGAAATCGCGGTGCAGGAGATTACCTCCCCCGGCGGGGTGCAGGCGTGGCTGGTGGAAAGCCATGACATTCCCTTCCTCGCGCTGGAGATTCGCTTTCGGGGGGGGGGCAGCCTGGACGCGCCCGGCAAACGCGGAGCGATCAACCTGATGACCGCGCTGCTGGAAGAAGGGGCGGGCCAGCGTGACGCACGGGCCTTTGCCCGTGCCCGAGATGAGTTGGCAGCCAGCTTTCGATTCCGTGCTTCCCAGGATGCGGTGGCCGTTTCAGCCAGGGTGCTGACCGAAAACCGCGCTGCCGCACTGGAGGTGTTGCGACAGGCGCTGACCGAACCGCGCTTTGACAGCGATGCGGTGGAGCGTGTACGGGCCCAGGTTCTGGCCGGGTTGCGCGCCGGTGAGGCCGATCCGAATACCATCGCCGCGAACCGTTTCGCGGAACTGGCCTTCGGAGGGCACCCTTATGGCAGTGCGCTGGATGGCACCCCCGACAGTGTCGCCGCGCTGACGCGTGCGGATTTGCAGGAGGCCAAAGCGCGGGCTATGGCCCGGGACCGTCTGTTCGTTGCCGCAGCGGGCGACATTACGGCCGCAGAGCTTGGTCCGCTTCTGGATGCCCTGTTCGCGGGGCTGCCCGAAGCCGGCGCGCCGCAGCCCGGCCCGGCGGACCTGTCCCTGCCCGGCGGAGAAACGGTGATCCCGTTCGAGACACCGCAATCGGTGGCCTTGTTCGGACAGCGCGGGCTGGCGCGGGAGCACCCGGATTTCTTTACCGCCTTCGTGATCAACGACGCCCTTGGCGCGGGGAATTTCTCTTCCCGCCTGATGCAGGAGGTTCGGGTGAAGCGCGGCCTGACCTACGGTGTCTATTCCTACCTTGCGCCGATGGATCATGCCGCGATGATTTACGGGCGCGTGGCCTCGGCCAACGGGCGCATCGCCGAAGCGATCGGGGTCATCAGGCAGGAATGGCGCCGTATGGCCGGTGAGGGGATGACCGCGCAGGAGCTGGAGCAGGTCAAGACGTATCTCACCGGGGCCTACCCGCTGCGTTTTGACGGTAACGCCAATATTGCGCGTATCCTCGTGGGAATGCAGATGGAGGGGCTCGACCCCGCGTATATCGCCACCCGCAATGACCGCATTCGTGCCGTCACCGTGGAAGATGTCGGCCGGGTGGCGCGCGAATGGCTGGACCCCGCCGGTCTGCATTTCGTTGTGGTCGGTCAGCCGGAGGGGCTGAAGGGGGCAGAGTGATCCTGTGGCCGAATCGGCGTGGGGCGTGCTAGTTGTGGTAGGATGAGCACATCCAGCCCCAAAATAAGCCTCGAATCGTCGCAAATCCGCCCTTTGGATGAGACCGTGATCAATCGCATCGCCGCTGGTGAGGTGGTGGAGCGACCGGCTTCCGCCGTCAAGGAGCTTGTAGAAAACGCGCTGGATGCCGGGGCGGGACGGGTGGATGTCGCCTGTGCCGACGGGGGCAAGACGCTGATCCGCGTCACCGATGATGGTCACGGGATCGGGGCGGCGGATCTGCCGATGGCACTGGCGCGTCACGCGACGTCGAAGATCGACGGTTCGGACTTGCTGAACATCCGCAGTTTCGGTTTTCGGGGGGAGGCGCTGGCCTCTCTTGCGGCGGTCGGGCGGTTGACGCTGACCTCCCGCAGGGGGGAGGATGCGGCGCGGATTGCGGCCGCGGGCGGGGAAATCGGCGCGGTCCGCCCCGCCGCTTTGGCGTGTGGAACGGTGGTGGAGTTGCGCGATCTGTTCTATGCCACGCCCGCGCGGCTGAAATTTCTGCGCAGTGACCGGGCCGAGGCGCAGGCAATCACCGATGTTGTCAAGCGGTTGGCGATGGCAGAGCCATTCGTCAGCTTTACCCTGCGGGACCTGACAGGCGGGGGCGAGGGGCGCGTGGTTTTTCGGGCCGATGCGGAAACCGGCGACCTGTTCGATGCGCTGCACGGTCGTCTGGCGCATGTGTTGGGGGTGGAGTTCGCGGAAAATGCCCTGCGCATCGATGCGGAGCGTGAGGGTCTTCGCCTGACCGGCTATGCGGCGCTGCCGACATATTCGCGCGGGTCGGCGGTGGCGCAGTATTTCTTTGTCAACGGGCGGCCCGTGCGGGACAAGCTGTTGATCGGGGCGCTGCGCGGGGCCTATGCCGATTTCCTGTCGCGGGATCGTCACCCGGCGGCGGTTTTGTTCATTCACTGTGATCCGCACCGGGTGGATGTGAACGTCCATCCCGCCAAGGCGGAGGTGCGCTTTCGGGAGCCGGGCGTGGCGCGGGGGCTGGTGGTGTCTGCCCTCCGGCACGCATTGGCCGAGGCAGGTCACCGGGCCTCGACCACCGTGGCGGGGGCGGCGCTTGGTGCGATGCGGCCCGAGACCCCGGCCCGTGTTTACCAGATGGATCGCCCCGGCGCCGGGGCGCTGTCCGTGGCGATGCGAGGGCAGGCGCCGCTGGCTGCGCAGTTCGATGAAGCCAGCGCCCGCTATGAACCGCCCGCCGCGGCGGTGGATCCGGCCCATCTGCCGCTGGGTGCGGCACGGGCGCAGGTACACGAAAATTACATCATCGCGCAGACGGAGACCGGTATTGTCATCGTCGATCAGCATGCGGCCCATGAGCGGCTGGTCTACGAAAAGCTGAAGGCGCAGATGGCGGAAACCGGTGTTGCGGCGCAGGCGCTGCTGATCCCCGAGATCGTGGAGATGGGGGAGACCGATAGCGCCCGCGTGCTGGATGCCGCCGGGGATCTCGCCCGTCTTGGGCTGGTGGTGGAGCCTTTCGGGCCCGGAACGATCTGTGTGCGGGAAACCCCGGCCATCCTGGGGGCAGTCAACGCCCGCGCCCTTCTGGCGGATATTGCCGATGAACTGGCCGATCTCGGTCAGAGCAGCGCCTTGCAGGAGCGGATCGAGGCGATTCTCAGCCGGGTGGCCTGCCATGGCTCGGTCCGGTCGGGCCGGTGGATGCGGATCGAGGAGATGAACGCGCTTTTGCGTGAGATGGAGGCAACCTCCCATTCCGGTCAGTGCAACCATGGCCGGCCGACTTACGTGGAACTGAAGCTGGCTGATATCGAGAGGTTGTTCGGGCGCACATGATCGAAGTCTATGGGCAGATGTATCGGTGGGACGATCCGGCGGTTCTGGGCGCCGGGGCGGTCTTGGTTCTGGTGGTGCTGGTGCTGGGGCTTTTGGTTTTGGCGGTGCGTCGTGCGGGCCGGTCGGCGGATCTGGCGGAGCCGCTGATCTACCAGATGAACCAGTTGACGGGTCGCGTGCAGGCGCTTTCCGATGGGCAGCAGCAACTTTCCGGCGGGTTGAGCCATGTCTCCGAGGCGCAGGCGGCCAGCCAGTCACAGATGTTGCAACTGATGGAAAGCCGCCTGCAACAGGTGAGCGAACAGATGAACCAGAACCTTTACGGATCGGCCCAGAGGACGGCGAAATCCCTTGGAGAGTTGCAGCAGCGACTGCAGGCGATCGACAAGGCGCAGGCGAACATCGAAAAGCTTTCCGGGGATGTTCTGGGGTTGCAGGATATCCTGTCCAACAAGCAGACGCGCGGGGCCTTCGGGGAGATTCAACTCCATGACATCGTGTCGAAGGCACTGCCCTGCGACAGCTACACGATGCAGGCGACCCTGTCCAACGGCAAGCGGGCGGACTGCCTGATCCACCTGCCCAACCCGCCGGGGCCGATCGTGATCGACAGCAAGTTCCCGCTGGAAGCCTATGAGGCCCTGCGCCGGGCCGGCACGCCCTGGGATGTGAACGAGGCGGCCAAGCTGCTGCGCAGTTCCGTCAGGGCGCATATCAAGGCGATTTCTGAGAAGTATATTCTGGAGGGCGAAACCGCCGATGGGGCGCTGATGTTCCTGCCGTCAGAGGCGGTTTACGCAGAGTTGCACGCCAATTTCCCCGAAACCGTGCGCGACGGGTTCGATGCGCGGGTTTGGATCGTGTCGCCCACCACCTGCATGGCAACGCTGAACACCATGCGCGCGATTCTCAAGGATGCCCGGATGCGCGAGCAGGCCGGTGAGATTCGCAAGACGTTGAAACAACTTCACCGGGACGTGGAAATCGTCGTGGAGCGGGTCGGTAAGCTCAATGCCCATTTCGGTCAGGCCCGCGCGGATCTGGAGGGTATCGGCATTGCCGCGGAAAGGGCCGGAAAACGTGCCGCCCGGCTGGACAATTTCGATTTCGAGGATCTGAGCCCGGAACCCGAATTGCACCGTTTGCCGGGCGAATAGATCAGATTCGCAGGAAAGGTTGGGCGAGGCGGGGCAGAAGACCCGAAAAGCGGAGCGGCGCATCGGTTGCGGCCAGGCAGATGCAGTCCCGTCCGGGGGCGGCGACGGGTGTGTGTTGCAGGTCTTCAGCCGCGATCTCGATATCGCCGGGGCCGAAATGGTCCTGTCCGTCTTCAAAGGCGCCCTGAAGCACCAGTGTCAGTTCCAGGCCATTATGGCCGTGGTCGGGCACCGCCACCCCGGCGGGGATGTGAAGAAGCCGTACGCTGGCCATGCGGGAAGTCGGCAGGATCGCCTGCCGCACGCGCCCACCCACGGGCCGCCAGCGCACGGCGTCTATATCCCCGCCGACATAATCGCGCAGCGGCGCGGGGAAGAGACCGGGGGAGGGCGGAGCCGGAATCTTCTGTTCCTGCGGGGTCTGTCCGATCAGGCGCAGTGTTTTGGCAAGGCTGTCTGTGTCCATTTCACAGGGGGTGGTGACGTCCAGCACCGCGCCGCCCACAGCCTCATACCCGGCAAGCCGGGCGCGACAGTCATCACACAGGGAGATGTGGCTCGCCACGACAAGGTTGAAGGCTTCGGGCAGGGAGCCCGTAGCATAGCCCATCAGCAAGGCGTCGGTCAGGTGGTGTTTTATCGTTTTCGTCATTTGCTCATCTCGTGGCGCAGGCGGTTCAGGGCCAGCCGGATACGGGATTTGATGGTTCCAAGCGGCAGACCTGTTTCAGCGGCGATTTCGCTGTGGGACAGGTCGCCGAAATAGGCGCGCTCAATCAGGGTGCGCTGGGTTTCGGGCAGGACGGAGAGGGCCTTCGCGAGCTGTGCGCTTTCCTGTTGCAGCGCGGTGACCTCGACAGGGTCGGGCGTGTGTTCCGGCCCCCAGGGCAGATCCTGCGGTGCGGGCCGTTTCTGACGGCGCAGCGCGTCGATGCGGCGGTTGCGCGCGATCGTGAAGACCCATGTCGCCACGCTGGCCCGCTCCGGGTCGAAGAGGTGAGCCTTGTGCCACAGCGTTGCCATCACTTCTTGTGTACATTCCTCTGCAAGCGGGGCCTCGGCCCCCGATTTCATCAGAAACGCCTTTACCCGCGGTGCGAAATGGCCGAACACTTCGGCGAAAGCCGCCTCGTCGCGGGTATCCCGGATCCGTTCTACAAGCTGCATCCAGCGGGCATCGGGCGTCTCGTTCTCCGTCACGGTGTCTGACCTCTTGGGGGGATGCATTCTGTTCAGAGCATACCCGGCACGCCGGGGCGCTGCATCCGTTTCCTTCCGGGCTGTGACACCATTCATGACCATGGTACGTTGCCCGGCCAGGTCCGGATCACTTTGCGCAAAAAATGATCCGGGGGCGGGCCGCGAACGTAGATCCAGATGAAAAAACCAAAACTCCACAGAGGGACATCCGAATGCCATTCGAACTTGCCGCCGCGCCCCGGCGTATTGCCGTGATCGGGGCCGGAATATCCGGCCTTGGTGCGGCGCATGTACTGGCCCGCGATAACCATGTGACCCTTTACGAGGCCGAGCCCCGCCTCGGGGGGCATGCCCGCACGGTGATCGCGGGCAAACGGGGCGATCAGCCGGTGGACACGGGGTTCATCGTATTCAACTATGTCAATTACCCGCATCTGGTGTCGCTGTTCCAGGAGTTGGACGTGCCGGTCGCGAAATCGGACATGAGCTTTGGCGCGTCGCTTGACGGAGGACGATTCGAATACGGGTTGCGCAGCCTGCGCGCGGTGTTCGCCCAGCCGTCGAACGCGCTCAGCCCGAAATTCCTGGGGATGCTGCGCGATGTGTTGCGTTTCAATGCCCGTGCAGTGGACCTGGCCCGCGGATCGGACATGACCATCGGAGAATTCCTTGCCGCTCTGGGGACCGGCGACTGGTTTCGGGATCGCTACCTGCTGCCCCTTTCGGGGGCGATCTGGTCTACGCCGACGCGGGGCATACTCGATTTTCCTGCCCATGCGATGATCCGCTTTTTCGAAAATCATGCCTTGCTCAGCCACACGGGCCAGCATCAGTGGTATACGGTCCGGGGCGGTTCGGTCGAATATGTGCGCCGGGTGGAAAGCGCGCTGCGCGATAGGGGCGTGGAGATTCGCACCCGCGCGCCCGTGGCCGCCGTCCGCAGAAGCCCGTATGGGGCCGAAGTCAGGCCACGATGCGGAGAGTGGGAACCTTACGACGCGGTGATTCTGGCCACGCATTCCGATCAGTCGTTGCGGATACTGACCGATCCCACCCCGGACGAACGGGCCGCGCTGGCTGCGATCCGATACCAGCCGAACACGGCGGTTCTGCATGCGGATACGGCGCTGATGCCCAGGCGCCGCGCAGCCTGGGCCAGTTGGGTCTACACCGAGGAAACCGGAAAGCAGAGCGACCGCATCGACCTGACCTACTGGATGAACTCCTTACAGCCCATTCCGCAGGACGATCCGCTGTTTGTGACGCTGAATTCCCAGCGCCCGATCCGGGAAGACCTGATCCACGATACCGTCACCTTTGCGCATCCGGTCTATGATCGTCCGGCGTTGAAGGCGCAGGCCGACCTGCGGGCGGCGAACGGGACGAACAATATCTGGTTCTGCGGGGCCTGGATGAAGAACGGCTTTCACGAAGACGGCCTGGCCAGTGCCGTTGAAGTGGCCGAGGCCCTGACCCGCCGCGCCGGTCGGGAGGTGGCGGCATGAGCCGTGTCGATCACATTCGCGGGCAGACATATCACGCCCGGCGCGGGGCGGTGGATCATGCGTTCCGATATACCGTCGATTACGTCCTGCTGGATGCGGAAGACGCGGCACCGCAAAAGCCCGCCCTGTTTTCGCGCAACCGCGGCAATCTTGCGGCCCTGCATGATGTGGACCACGGCGGCACGCCGGGTGAGGGACGCGGCGTGGCCTGGGTACGTGAGGTGCTGGCCGCCCATCATCTCGGCGCGGTCGATGGGCGGGTGGATCTTCTGGCCCAGCCGCGTGTTCTGGGCCACCAGTTCAACCCGGTCAGTTTCTGGCTTTGCCACGGGCAGAACGGCAGGCTGCGGGCGGTGATCGCCGAGGTCAACAATACCTTTGGCGACCGGCATTCCTACCTGTGCCACCACCCCGACCAGCGTCCGATCACGCCCTCCGATACCCTGGCCGCACAAAAGATCTTTCACGTTTCCCCGTTCCAGAAGCTGGCGGGGACGTACCGTTTCAGGTTCGATATCGGCGAGGAACGGGTGGGAGTATGGATCGATTATTCCGACGGGGCCGAGGGGGGGGTTTACGCAACGCTCACCGGGCGCCGCCGGGCGCTGGGCAACCGGGAGATCCTGATGTCTCTGGTCCGCCGGCCGCTTGGGTCACGCCGGGTCCTGGCGTTGATTCACTGGCATGCGCTTCGGCTTTTCCTCAAGGGAGCATCTTACCGGCGGCGTCCCGAGCCTCCGGGACGGGACCTTTCCTGATGGGGGCGCCTTTGCCCGGTTATGCGCTGTTTGCTGCGATGCTGGCGGCGGCGGGCCTGCCGATCTACATCCACGCCCCCAAATTCTATGTCGATGAATACGGTGTCGGGCTGGGGGCGATGGGCGCGGTGCTGTTTGCGCTGCGTTTGCTGGACGTGGTGCAGGATCCGGCGCTGGGCTGGCTGTCCGAGCGCCTGCACGCACGGCGGGGCATGGCCGTGGCCGGGGCCGTGGCGGTACTGGCGGGGGCGATGGTGGGACTTTTCGCCGTGACGGCCCCGATCGCGCCGCTGGTCTGGTTCGCGGCGATGCTGACGGCATTGTTCTCGGCTTTCAGCTTTCTCAATATCACCTTTTATGCGCAGGGCGTGACACGTGCGGGAAAAATGGGCGCGGGGGGGCATGTGCGGCTGGCCGCCTGGCGGGAGACCGGGGCGCTTTTGGGAGTCAGCGCGGCGTCGGTTGCGCCGGTTGCGCTGATAGCGATGGCGCGGCCGTTCACGGGGTTTGCCGTCGGGTTCGCCGGGCTGGCGGTTGTGGCGGCGCTTTCCATGCGGGACGAATGGGGGCGAAGCGCGACGGCCCGCGCCGGTGCCTTGTCGCGGGTATTGACGGATTCCGTTGCCCGCAGGCTTCTGGCCGTGGCGCTGGTCAACGCGATGCCACTGGCGGCAACCTCGACGCTGTTCCTGTTTTTTGTCGAAAGCCGTCTGGATGCGCCGGGATGGGAGGGGCCGCTTTTGCTGCTGTTTTTTCTTTCCGCGGCCGGGGCGGCCCCGGTCTGGGCGTGGCGTGCGCGCCGTAGCGGGGCAAAGCCCACGCTGTTGGCGGGCATGGCGCTTTCGGTACTGGCTTTTGGGTTCGCATCCCTGCTGGGGGCGGGGGATGTGGCGGCCTTTGCTCTGGTTTGCGTGGTGTCCGGTGCGGCGCTGGGGGCTGATATGACGCTGTTGCCCGCGCTTTTCGCAAGCCGGATGGCGCAGGTCTCTCCCGGCGCCGGGCAGGGGTTCGGCCTGTGGTCTTTTGTCTCAAAGTTCACGCTGGCCTTCGCTGCGGTCATACTGCTGCCCCTCCTGGAAGCCGGGGGCTTCACCGCGGGCCGGGAAAACCCGCCCGAGGCGCTGCGGATGCTGAGCGTGCTGTACGCGGTGATTCCCTGCGTGTTGAAACTCATTGCGATCGGCCTTCTGGCCGCGACGCCAATCCGAACGGAGGATACCCGATGATGTCTTTCTTTATGGGGCTGCTGCTGGTGCTCACCCTGGTTGTGCTGCACCAGCGTTTCCTGGGGTTTGCAGCGCAAAAGCCCGAGGATTACGCCGATGGGAAACCCGATTTCGACATCCGCCGCCATTTCGACGGCACGATTGTGTGCGAGGGGGTTATCTATGGCCCGACGGGACGCGTGGTGTCGCGTTTCGTGGCCGACATGGAGGCCCGCTGGGACGGGGATACCTGCGTCATGCAAGAGGAATTTCGCTATGACAGCGGTGCGACCCAGAGCCGCTGCTGGACTTTCCGCATGAATCCCGATGGCAGCTTTCGTGCCGAGGCGCCGGACCTTGCCGGTCCGGGCCGGGGGGTGCAAAAGGGGTCTGGTGTGCAGTTGAAATATCGTATCAAGCTGCCAGAGGATTCGGGGGGCCATGTGCTGGATACCACCGACTGGATGTATTTGATGGAAAACGGCGCGATCATGAATCGCAGCCAGTTCCGTAAGTTCGGCATCCCTGTCGCGGAACTGGTCGCGACCATGCGCCCGAAGGAGGCCGCGTGAGGGAACTTATCGGAAAACGCTACTGGATTGTGGGCGCCAGCGAAGGGCTGGGCCGGGCCGTTGCAGAGAAACTCAGCCGTATGGGGGCACATGTTGTCCTGAGTTCCCGCACCGCCGACCGGCTGGAGCAGCTGGCCGAAACCCTGCCCGGGAAGGCAGATGTGGTTACCGTGGATGTTGCCCGAACCGATTCCGTGCGTGCCGCCGCCAAGGCGGCGGGGGACATCGATGGCGTGGTCTACCTGGCGGGGGTGTACTGGCCCCAGGCCGCGCAGGACTGGAATGCCGGCGAGGTCGAGGAGATGTGCGATATCAACTTCCTCGGCGCGGCGCGGGTGATGGGCCAGGTCGTGCCGGGATTTCTCGAACGCGGCCACGGCCATATCGTCCTGACGGGCAGTCTCGCGGGGTTTCGCGGCCTGCCGGGCGCAATCGGGTATTGTGCGTCCAAGGCCGGGGTGATGACGCTGGCCGAAAGCATGCATGCGGATCTGCGCGGGACGGGTGTGGATGTACAGCTTGTCAATCCGGGCTATATCCGTACCCGCCTGACCGCAAAAAACGACTTTTCCATGCCCTTCCTCATGGAGCCCGAGGAGGCCGCCGCCGACATTGTCGAACACATGCGTACCGACAATTTCAAGCGCAGCTTTCCCGAAGTGTTTTCCTGGCTGTTCCGCCTGGCGCAATTTTTGCCGGACTGGGCCTATTACCCGCTGTTCGCCGCGCGCCGTTAAGGCATTTAACCCCTTGTTTGCAGAACGGGTGCGGGTGACAATGCCCCGACCCGCCCGGAGGAGTAGATATGGAAGAGCTGTTGGAAATCAGCCCGGCCAAGGTCGTGCACATTGTCTTTCAGGCCCGTGAAAAGGCCATGGCGGAGGCTGAGCTGCGCGCGTTCATCGAGGCCCTGAACGAGGATGAAAAAGCCAGCCTTGTCGCGCTGGTCTGGATCGGGCGGGAGACCTTCGATGCGGAAGATCTGGCCGAGGCCATCGCCACGGCCAAGGCGGAGGCGACCACGCCAACGGAGAATTACCTGGTTGGGATGCCGCTTTTCGCGGATTATCTTGAGGCCGGGCTGGAAGCGATCGGTATTTCCCCCACCGAGGTCGAGGAAGATTTCTTCGACCGCTGAGTTGGGAATCCTCCCGTCAGGGTCTCTTTGCCCGGCGCGCTTCGGCGCGCCGGTTTTCTTTCGCGCACAGATTGAAAATCCTGCGCAATCTTTCTCTTGACCCTGTGAAGCGGGTGGGCAAAAGTTGCCACAAGACTTCGTGTGAGAGGAGACCGGCATGCCGGGTCACGCAGAGGTCGAGAGGAGAATTCGGACGCTCCGCGTCCGTGGAGGAGGCAGCATCTGCCGTTGATCGCGTTCCCCCCGTTTTTCGGGGCGGGGTCCCTGTGCCTGACACCGGGGCGTGAGCAATGCCGGGCGCTGCACAGGGAGGAAATTTTGCTGTCACAAAGCGCGTCTGCGGGCGAATTGTGTTCCATTCCGGCATTGCTGGCCCGGAATGTGCGGGAGTACGGTAATCGTCCCGCCTATCGTGAGAAGGAATTCGGGATCTGGCAAAGCTGGACCTGGGGCGAGGCCGCGGACGAGATCCGGGCGATGGCGCTGGGCTTCATGGCGCTGGGGCTGGAACGGGGCGAACATGTTGCCGTGATCGGGCGCAACCGCCCGGCCCATTACTGGGCGATGGTTGCGGTGCAGATGTGCGGCGCGGTGCCGGTCCCACTGTATCAGGACGCTGTGGCCGAAGAGATGGCCTATGTGCTGGATCATTGCGGCGCACGTTTCGTCGTTTGTGGCGACCAGGAGCAGGTGGACAAGGTCATTGAGGTTCAGGACAAGATTCATCACATCGAGCATGTCCTCTACAACGACAAGCGGGGCATGCGCAAATACGACCATACGCATCTCCACTGGCTGCACGACATCGGGGCCGAGGGCCGCGCTGCCCATGCCCGGTTCGAGCCCGAACTGGACAGGCGCACCGCCGAGCTGACCTGGGACCATACCTGTGTGATGCTGTATACGTCCGGCACCACGGGCAAACCCAAAGGCGTGGTCCTGTCCAACCGTAACATCCTTGAAACCGCCCGCGCTTCGGTTGAGTTCGACCACCTGGGACAAGATGAGGAGGTCCTGGCCTACCTGCCCATGGCCTGGGTGGGGGATTTCATCTTTTCCATGGGGCAGGCGATGTATGCGGGGTTTTGTGTCAACTGCCCCGAAAGCCCCGAAACCATGATGACCGATCTGCGCGAGATCGGTCCGACCTATTTCTTCGCCCCGCCCCGTATCTTCGAGACCATGTTGACCAATGTGATGATCCGTATGGAGGACGCGGGCGATCTGAAGCACGCATTGTTCAAGTATTTCATGGATTTCGCCAAGACAACCGGCGAAGAATACGGTATGCCACGCTACCGGACCAAGCGGTCCAGGCCGACGCTTCGGCGCCGCTTTCGCTGGTTCTATCGTTACGCGATGGGGATCGGGTTCGCGCTTGAAACGCTGGTGGAAAACACCGTGCGCGGGTTTTTCGCGCGGCTGCGCCATCCACTGGAGGCCCGCAAGCATTTCAGGGCGCGTGGCCCGCTGCTGAACCTGTATCCGCGGCCGTTGCGCGATTACTTCAATTATCGGACCGGCGATGTCCTCATCTACGGTCCGCTGAAGAATACGCTGGGCCTGTCGCGCATCCGTGTGGCTTATACTGCGGGTGAGGCCATCGGCCCGGAGATTTTCGAGTTTTACCGGTCTCTGGGGATTAATCTCAAACAGCTTTATGGTCAGACCGAGGCCAGCGTCTTCATCACCCAGCAGCCTGATGGAGAGGTGCGTTCCGACACCGTGGGCGTGCCGTCGCCAGGCGTGGAAGTGAAGATCGGAGAGAATGGCGAGGTCTACTACCGCAGCCCCGGCACTTTCGTAAAATACTACAAGAATCCCGAAAGCACCGCCGATACCAAGGACCCGGAGGGCTGGGTGGCAACGGGCGATGCCGGTTTCTTCGAGGACGTCACCGGCCACTTGCGTATCATCGACCGGGCCAAGGACGTCGGAAAGATGGCTGATGGCAGCCTCTTCGCTCCGAAATACGTGGAGAACAAGTTGAAATTCTACCCCGACATTCTGGAGGCCGTGGTCTTCGGTGCGGGGCGGGAAACCTGCACCGCCTTCATCAATATCGATCTGACGGCAGTCGGCAACTGGGCAGAGCGCAACAACATAGCCTATGCCAGCTACCAGGAACTGGCCGCGCACCCGCGTGTGCTGGAAACCATTGGGGCCCATGTCGCGGAGGTCAACCGCTCGGTCGCCGAGGATGACATCCTCTCGGGGTGCCAGATCCACCGTTTTCTTGTGCTTCACAAGGAGCTGGATGCCGACGATGGCGAGATGACCCGCACCCGCAAGGTGCGCCGCAACATTATCGCCGAAAAATATGCCGACCTTGTGGCCGCGCTCTATGACGGGTCCGAAAGTGTCTACACAGAGACCGAGGTCACGTATGAAGACGGGCGCAAGGGCCGGATCAAGGCCACGTTGCAAATCTGCGATGCCGCCGTCGAAAATCCCAAGCACAAACGGCAGGAGGCAGCTTAATGTTTGAGTCAAGCGGCCTTTTTGAAGTTTGTAGCGTAGGGCGTCCGGTTGCTGGCGATTGCCGGCGGATCGTTCTCGACAGCCATCGAGAACATGACTTTGGCATCGCGGTCGATGGCGCAGGCCCAATGGGCCTGCTTGGCGATGTCGATACCGATGAATGCTTGCATGGGCACCTCCCGGATTCCTGTTGTTCTCGGCAGCCCGGTGCCGCCGTCGTCGCCTTACATAGCGATGGATCGCACAGCCTAATCAGCGGTCGAACAGGGCGCCGGGAGCGGGTGGATTTGCCACCTGAGCCATCGCGGGCGGCTAGCATGATGTCCATGCCCGCTCCCCTGCCGATCCGCGATCATCGCATCAAGCGAAGCTCCGGAAAAGCAGGCGCAAACGCGCTCTTGAAAGGTAAGCCCGCATGAATGTCATGAGCAATGACCCCTACACGACCGCAGATGGCCGCAGGATCGGCGGCGTTCTGATGGAAATGAAAAACATCACCCTGCGTTTCGGCGGGGTGGTGGCGATCAAGGACATCAGCTTTGACATCCGCGAGGGGGAGATCCGCGCGATCATCGGCCCCAACGGGGCTGGAAAATCCTCGATGCTGAACGTGATGTCGGGCTTTTATACGCCGACGGAAGGCGAGGTCTGGTTCGAGGGCTGTCCGCGTCCCCAGATGCGCCCCTATCAGGTGGCGCGGCAGGGTATCGCGCGGACCTTCCAGAACATCGCGCTGTTTCAGGGGATGTCGACGCTGGACAACATCATGACCGGGCGCATCACCCGGATGAACAGCAACCTGCTGAACCAGGCGCTGTGGTGGGGCAAGGCGGAAGCCGAGGAAACCGTGCACCGCGAGGCAGTGGAAAAGATCATCGACTTTCTCGAGATACAGCATATCCGCAAGACCCCGGTGGGGCGCTTGCCCTACGGCCTGCAAAAGCGGGTGGAACTGGGCCGTGCGCTGGCCGCGGAGCCGCGCATCCTGCTGCTCGATGAGCCGATGGCCGGCATGAACGTGGAAGAAAAGGAGGATATGTGCCGCTTCATTCTCGACGTGAACGATGAGTTCGGAACCACCATCGCCTTAATCGAGCACGATATGGGCGTGGTCATGGACCTGTCCGACCGTGTCGTGGTCATGGATTACGGCAAGAAGATCGGCGATGGCACCCCTGACGAGGTGCGCAGCAATCCCGAAGTGATCGACGCCTATCTGGGGGTGAGCCATGACTGACCAATTTCTTTACGCCATCGAGGTGATGATAAACGGGCTTATGGCCGGGGTGCTTTATTCGCTCGTGGCGCTCGGTTTCGTTCTGATCTTCAAGGCCAGCGGCATCTTCAACTACGCCCAGGGGGTCATGGCGCTGTTCGCGGCGCTGACGCTGGTGGGCCTTCAGAAGGGGCAGATCCCGTTCGCGCATCTCATCAACGCGATGTTCGGCACGGATATCCACTATTTCGGCTGGGAACTTCCGGCCATCCTGGCGATCGCGCTGACCGCTGGGGTGATGGTCGTCCTCGCGATCCTGATCGAGAGGTTCATCCTCAAATACCTGGTCAACCAGGAGCCGATCATCCTGTTCATGGCAACGATCGGGCTGGCTTATTTTCTTGAAGGCCTTGGCGACGTGATGTGGGGGTCCGATATCAAGACGCTCGATGTCGGGTTGCCGCAAGGCGCGAGCCTGTGGGCCGAACAAGCCACTTCGGGGCTGGGGAGCGAAAATTTCTACGGTTTCTTCATCGACAAGCTGGACATCGCCGCCGCGCTGACGGCCGCCGCGCTTGTGATCTCGTTGACGCTGTTTTCCCAGTACTCCAAGCAGGGAAGGGCGCTGCGGGCCGTGGCCGATGACCATCAGGCGGCGCTTTCGGTGGGGGTATCGCTGCGCTTCATATGGGTGCTGGTGTGGTCCATCGCCGGAATCGTGGCGCTTGTCGCGGGCATCATGTGGGGGGCCAAGTCCGGGGTGCAGTTTTCGTTGTCGCTGATCGCGCTGAAGGCGCTGCCGGTGTTGATGCTGGGGGGGTTCACTTCGATTCCCGGCGCGATCGTGGGCGGTTTGATCATCGGTGTCGGCGAGAAACTGTTCGAGTTCACCATCGGCCCGATGATCGGCGGCGCGACGGAGAACTGGTTTGCCTACGTGCTGGCGCTGGTGTTCCTCGTGTTCCGTCCGCAGGGCCTGTTTGGCGAAAAAATCATCGAGAGGGTGTGATGCCGATGCGCAAAGTCCTTTCCGTTTTTACTGGCGCGCGCGCCGCTCATACCCCGGAGGCCTGACATGTTTTACCGCGAAGCAGGGGATTTCAAGACATCCTATCTGAGCGACAGCCAGACATTTCCCATCCGGTTCGACAGGTTCCGCTACTACGCCGTGCTGGCAGTGGCATTCGGAGTGATCCCGTTCCTTATCAACGATTACTGGGCCAGTGCGGTGTTCGTGCCGTTCCTGATCTATGCCATCGCCGCGATCGGGTTGAACATCCTGACCGGCTATTGCGGTCAGGTCAGTCTGGGGACCGGCGGGTTCATGGCGGTGGGGGCCTATTCGGTTTACAAGCTGATGACGGCTTTTCCCGATGTGAACATCCTGATCCATGTCGTCCTGGCGGGGATGATCACTGCTGCGGTGGGGGCGCTTTTCGGTCTTCCCAGCCTGCGGATCAAGGGGTTTTACCTTGCCGTGGCCACGCTGGCGGCGCAATTCTTCCTGGTGTGGCTGTTCAACAAGGTCCCGTGGTTTTACAATTACTCCGCCTCGGGGCAGATTTCCGCGCCGGAACGCACGCTTTTCGGCGTCGCCCTGACCGGTCCCAATACGGACGCATCGGTGAAATACCTTGTATGCCTCGGTTTCGTGGTGGTTCTGGCCTGGGTGGCCCGCAACCTCACCCGCGGCACCGTGGGGCGCAGCTGGATGGCAATTCGCGACATGGATATCGCCGCCGAGATCATCGGGGTCAATCCGCTGCGTGCCAAGCTGACGGCGTTTGCGGTCTCGTCCTTTTTCGTCGGCATCGCGGGGGCCTTGTTCTTCGCCGTCTACCTCGGCGCGGTCGAGGTGGGGGAGGCCTTCGGAATCCAGAAATCCTTCCTGATCCTTTTCATGGTGATCATCGGAGGGCTTGGATCCATCTTCGGGAGCTTTGCCGGAGCGGCCTTTTTGGTGCTCTTGCCGGTGTTGCTGAAAAACGTGCTGGTCGGGGGGCTGGGCTGGCCCACGGACCTGGCCGCACATCTCGAGCTGATGGTGGTTGGTGCGCTCATCATCTTTTTCCTTATCGCCGAACCGCATGGACTGGCGCAGCTTTGGCGCATCGCGAAAGAAAAACTGCGGCTGTGGCCCTTCCCGCATTGAGGGGCCGGCCAAATTCAAAGGGAGGAACTGAACCCATGACCAAGACAACCCTGATGACCCTTGCCCTTGGCGCGGCTTTGGCCGCCGGGCCGGCGCTGGCCGATCTGGTGTTCCCGGATCTGAGCTATCGCACCGGGCCTTACGCCGCCGGGGGTATCCCGTTTTCAGACGGCTACCAGGATTACTTCACCCTGATGAACGAGCGTGACGGCGGCATAGGCGGCGCGAAAGCCAGGGTGATAGAGTGCGAAACCGCCTACAACACGGAAAAGGGTGTGGAATGTTACGAGGCTACCAAGGGTGAAGGCGCACTGATCTATCAGCCGCTTTCGACTGGCATCACGTATCAGCTGATTCCCAAGATCAGCGCCGACGGCATTCCGCTGCACACCATGGGGTATGGCCGCACCTCCGCAGCCAACGGGAAGGTGTTCGAGTGGGTGTTCAACTACCCCGCCAATTACTGGAATGCGGCTTCCGTTGCCATCAACTACCTGCTGGAAGAAAACGGCGGCAACCTGAGCGGAAAGAAGATCACGCTGCTTTACCACAATTCCGCCTATGGCAAGGAACCGATCCGTACCCTGGAGGAGTTGGCCTCAAAGCATGGCTATACGTTCAACTCCATCCCGGTAGACCATCCGGGACAGGAGCAGAAAAGCCAGTGGCTCCAGATCCGGCGGGAGCGCCCCGATTACGTCATCATGTGGGGTTGGGGGGTGATGAACCAGGTCGCCATCCAGGAGGCCGCGAACATCCGTTTCCCGATGGAAAACTTCATCGGGGCCTGGTGGTCGGGCGCCGAGCATGACGTCAGCCCGGCCGGGCAGGCGGCCCATGGTTACAAGGCGCTCAACATGAACCGTATCGGCGATTTGCCGGTGTTCGACGACATCCGCCAATATGTCGTGGAGCCGGGTCTGGCTGCGGGCGACGGCTCCAACGTGGGGTCGGTGCTCTATACCCGCGGGATGTATGCGGCGATGCTGGCGGTTGAGGCCGCCAGGACGGCGCAGGGAATCCACGGCACGCCTGATATTACCGCCGCAATGATGCGTGACGGCATGGAGGCGCTGGAAATGACAAATGCCAGGATGGAGGCCCTTGGCGCCCCCGGCATCGGCCCGGAATTTTCGGTCAGCTGCGAAAACCACGGCGGGTCGGGGATGGGGATCGTCCAGCAGTGGGATGCCAATAACGGCGAATGGGTCGCCCTGACCGATTACATCCCCTCCGACAATGAGGTAATCGATCCGCTGATCGTGCAGGACTCGATGGCCTTCGCCGGGGAGAACAACATCACGCCCCGCTGCGAGTAACGCCAACCGGCCCGGCCGCACAGGCCGGGCCCCCACCACAGATCGAGGCCGTGATGCTGGACGCAGGACGAACCGAAGAAAACATTCTTGAAATCAACAATATCGAAGTGATCTACAACCACGTCATTCTCGTGCTCAAAGGCGTGTCGCTGTCGGTTCCCAAGGGTGGAATAACCGCGATCCTGGGCGGCAACGGTGCGGGCAAGACGACGACGCTCAAGGCGGTGTCGAATTTGCTGCGATCGGAGCGCGGGGAGGTCACGAAAGGCAGCATCGTCTACCAGGGTGCGCGCATTCAGGATCAGCCGCCCGCGGATCTTGTGCGCCGCGGCGTGATTCAGGTCATGGAAGGGCGCCACTGTTTCGAGCATCTCACCGTGGAGGAAAATCTGATGACCGGCGCCTACACGCGCACTGACGGGCGCGCGGCGGTTCAGCGGGATCTGGAAATGGTCTACTCCTATTTCCCACGCCTCAAGGAGCGCCGAAAGTCGCAGGCGGGTTACACATCGGGAGGGGAGCAGCAGATGACCGCCATCGGCCGCGCCCTGATGAGCCGCCCGGACATGATCCTGCTGGACGAGCCCAGCATGGGCCTTGCTCCGCAACTCGTGGAGCAGATCTTCGAGATTGTGAAATCGGTCAACGAGAACGAGGGTGTGACCTTCCTGCTGGCCGAACAGAATACAAATGTCGCCCTGCGCTACGCCCATTATGGGTATATCCTTGAATCCGGGCGTATTGTCATGGACGGCCCCGCCGATGAACTGCGGGAAAACCCGGATGTGAAGGAGTTCTACCTTGGCATGTCCGATGAGGGCCGCAAGAGTTTCCGTGAGGTGCGCAGCTATCGCCGCCGCAAACGCTGGCTGAGCTGAGGGGCGTCATGACGTATTTCGACGATTGGGAAATCCGCTCCGCGGATCAGCGGGACGCGTCGCTGGCCGAGTTCCTGCCCGCGCAGGTGGCCGCCGCGAAAACCCTGCCGGGTTTTGTGCAGACGCTGGGTACGGTGGAAGCCGGGGCCGTCACCTCGCGTGCGGCGCTTGCCGGCTTGCCTGTCCTGCGTAAATCCGAACTGACCGGCGCGCAGGCCAAGGCCCCGCCTTTCGGCGGTTTCACCGTCTGCCCACCCGGAGGGTTCGACCATATCTTTCAGTCCCCCGGTCCGATCTATGAGCCGGGCCGCGTTACCGATAACTGGTGGCGTTTGGGGCGCTTTCTGCATGCGCTTGGGGTTGGCAAGGGCGATATTGTCCAGAACTGTTTCGGCTATCACCTGACCCCGGCTGGCATGATCTTCGAAAGCGGGGCACGGGCTGTTGGTGCGGCGGTTCTGCCTGCCGGGACCGGCCAGACCGAGCTTCAGGCCCGTGCGGCCCACGACATCGGCGTGACCGCCTATGCCGGGACGCCGGATTATCTGAAGGTGATCCTCGACAAGGCCGATGCGCTGGGGCTGGACCTGTCCCGCCTGCGCCGCGCGGCTGTGTCGGGGGGGGCGCTGTTTGCGTCCTTGCGACAGGAATATGCCGATCGGGGGATCACCTGCCTGCAATGCTATGCCACCGCCGATCTTGGAAATATCGCCTATGAATCCCCCGCGATGGAGGGGTTGATTGTCGATGAGGGCGTGGTGGTCGAAATCGTTCGCCCCGGAACCGGCGATCCGGTGCCCGATGGCGAAGTGGGAGAGGTGGTGGTGACCACTCTGAACCCCGATTACCCGCTGATCCGGTTTGCCACGGGGGATCTGTCTGCGGTGCTGCCGGGGGCGTCGCCCTGCGGCCGGACCAACATGCGTATCAGGGGCTGGATGGGGCGCGCCGACCAGACGGCGAAGATCAAGGGGATGTTTGTCCGGCCCGAGCAGGTGGCCGAACTGGTTGCGCGTCATGCGGAAGTGACCCGCGTCCGGGTCATTGCCACCCGCGACGGGGAGATGGACGCGATGACCGTGAAAATCGAATCCCCAGCCACGGACGCGACCCGATATGCCCCCAGCGTGGCAGAGGTTCTGAAGCTGAAAGGCACGGTGGAAATCGTGCCGCCGGGCAGCCTGCCCAACGACGGCAAGGTCATCGACGACCAGCGCAGCTATGGCTGATCCGCAGGTTCAAAAAACCAAAAAGCCGCCCCAAGGGTGGCTTTTTCGCTGTCGCGGTCTTGTCAGCCCTGGCGGGCCTTGAAGCGGCGCTGGGTCTTGTTGATGACGTAGATCCGGCCTTTGCGGCGCACAACGCGGCAATCGCGGTGACGCTGCTTCAGCGAGCGGAGCGAGTTACGGACCTTCATGGTCTTCTCCTCATATCGCGGCGCGTCCCGCGCCTTTGGGTTTCTGCCAGCCTGCCCCGGAAGGGAAGGAGTGAATGGTGGGCGGTACTGGGATCGAACCAGTGACCCCTACGATGTCAACGTAGTGCTCTACCGCTGAGCTAACCGCCCGATACCGTCCGCGCACACCGGTGCGTCGGTTCGCAGGTCTATAAAAGGAGTCGGAAGGGTGTTCAAGTGGCTTTTGGCATGTCCCTGAAAAGCGTTATAACGACTTTGAAGAAGGAGCATGCATGCAAAAGGCTTTTACCCTTGTCCGTCCGGAATGTCTGGCGACATCGGTGGTGTTTTCGTCGCCTCACAGCGGGCGTAGTTACTCCACCGCGTTCCTGCGCCAGACGGTTCTGGATGAGCACACGGTACGTTCTTCCGAGGACGCCTTCATAGACATGCTGCTTGCGCGGGTGCCGCTTCTGGGCGCGCCGCTTCTGGCCGCTTCGATGCCCCGCGCGTATCTCGATCTTAACCGCGCGCCGACGGATCTCGACCCGGCGGTCATTTCCGGGGTGCGCATGCAGGGCTATAATCCGCGGGTGAGTTCCGGTCTTGGGGTGATCCCCCGCGTGGTGGCCAATGGGCGGGTCATCTACCGCGGCAAACTATCCCACTCAGAGGCCGGGACCCGGCTGAAGACCTACTGGTATCCATATCACGCGCAGCTTTCGGCGCTGCTCGATGAGGCGCACGCCCGCTTCGGGAGAGCAATTCTGATTGATGTCCATTCGATGCCCAGCGAGGCGGTCCAGGGGTGTTCCCATGCATCTTCACGCCGCCCGGAGGTGGTTCTGGGGGATCGGTTCGGCACATCGGCCAACCCCGAGATCGTCGACCGGATCGCCGGGGTTTTCAGCCGTGCGGGATTGCAGGTGGCCCGGAACACGCCCTTTGCCGGGGCCTATATCGTCGAACGTTATGGCCATCCCGCCCGAAACCGCCACGCCGTGCAGGTGGAGATCGATCGTGCGCTTTACATGAACGAGAGCCGGATTCGCCCGAACGGAAATTTTCCCGCCTTTCGGCGGTTGATGACCGCAGCCCTTGCGGAAATCGTTGAAATCGGCCGGGGAGATATGCCGCTGGCGGCGGAGTGATCACTTCACCGCGCGGATCAGCTTGCGCTCCAGCACCCGCAGCACGGTTTTCAGATCGCTCCCGCGCCGCAGAACCTGACCGTCCATTCCCAGAACCGTGTACATCCCTTGACGGTTGCGCAGCGCCGGGCGCTTTTCGATCCGGTAGAGCGGGCATTCCGCGCTTCGGCGAAAGACGGAAAATACTGCCACGCCGCGCAGGCAGGAAATGCCGTAGTCGCGCCATTCGCCCGCCGCAACCATCCGCCCGTACACCGAGAGGATCATACCAAGTTCCCCGCGGTTGAAAGCGACCTGCCCGGAAGTCCCGAAAGAGGGCGGAGGAGCGATGTTCATGGGCGGATCGTGCCTGTCGCGGAGGGTTAAATCAAGCCTGCCGCGCATACAGGTCTTCATGGCGGACGATGTCGTCCTCTCCCAGATATGCGCCTGTCTGCACCTCGATCAGGACCACCGGAACCTTGCCGGGGTTTTCGATCCGGTGCACCGCGCCGACCGGGATGTAGACGGACTGGTTCTCGGTCAGGAGTTTTTCTGCGCCATCCACGGTGACCCGGGCGGTCCCCGCCACGATGATCCAGTGTTCCGAACGGTGCATGTGACTTTGCAAGGACAGCGCCGCACCGGGGGTGACGTGGATGCGTTTGACCTGAAACCGTTCTTCCAGAACCAGCGTTTCGAACCAGCCCCACGGGCGGTGATCGACAGGCAGTTGTGCCGCCTGTGCCGCGCCCCGCTCCCTGAGGGTTTGCACCGCCTGCCGGACGCTTTGTGTTTCCGACAGGTCCGCCACCATGACCGCATCCCGCATTGCAACGGCGACGACATTCTTCAGCCCGATCCCGACCAGCTCGACCTCTCCGCTTTCCGACCGCAGCAGCGTATTCTCACAGTTCAGTGCCGTGGCCTTGCCCGTCTGCGCGTTGCCGGCCTCATCCCTCGGGCTTTCCTGCCAGACGGTTTCCCATCCCCCCAGGTCCGACCAGTGCCCCGAAAAGCGCACGACGCTGACATTCCGGGCCTTTTCCATCACCGCATAATCAATGGAGTTCTCGGGGACTTTGGCCCAGGGCTCGGATGCGATTCGGGTAAAGCGAAGGTCTGGATGCGCGCCGTCCAGGCAGGGTTCGACGGCATGGAAAATTTCGGGGGCGTGGGTTCGGAAAGCGTCGATCAGCGTGGCGGCGCGCGCCAGAAACACCCCGGCATTCCAAAGATGACGCGTATCCCTGAACAAGGTCTCTGCCTGTGCCCTGTCGGGTTTTTCGATGAACCGTTCCAGCCGGAACACGCCGGGATGCGTTTCCGCCCCGGCCTCCAACCATCCATACCCCGTTTCAGGCCGGGTTGGGGTGATTCCGAAGGTCACGATCTGACCTTTGGCGGCGGCGACAATTCCGTGTGTCACGGCATCGCGGAAGAGTTCCGCGTCTGCCACGGAGTGATCGCTGGGCACCAGCAAAATAAGGGCCTTTGGGTCGTGTGCCGCGACGAACAGCGCGGCGGCCAGCGCGGCGGGTGCCGTGTTGCGCCCCTCCGGTTCGATCATGATGCAGGCGGGGGAGATTCCGCAGGCATCGAGTTGCTCGGTCACGATGAACCGGAAATCATCGCCAGTGATAATCACCGGATTGGCAAAACCCGCCCCCGTGAAGCGCCGCGCCGAGGCCTGGAACAGGCTTTCTCCCCCGATGATCCGGGCGAACTGCTTCGGGTAGCTTTGGCGCGACAGCGGCCACAGCCGGGTGCCGGAACCGCCGCAAAGAAGAACAGGCGTGATCATGGGCAATAACCCTTGTTTGGGAGGGAGGGGTTTCCCAGAATTTCCCGCAGACGTGCCCCGTAACGGCGGGCGAGAGCCTCGGTTCCGAAATTCCTGCGCACACGGTCCCGTGCGGTGCGGGCCCGGTTCGCCCGGCCCAAAGGGTCGGCCCAAAGCGCGCGCATCTGCCGGGCGGCATGGGCGATGTCGGGTTCGGCCCATTTCTGGCCGGTCTCGACGAAGATGTAGTCATCGGGCGTGAGCAGGGTTTCGGTGGAGTCCACCAGCCAGGCGGTTTGGGGGGAGCAGTAGTCCATATTGCCCGAATACCCGGTGCATACCACCGGAATGCCCAGGCTCATCGCCTCGATCATGCCGAACCCCCAGCCTTCGGATCGATGTAGCGAGACATAGCAATCGCAGCCGGCCTTGATGTGCAGCAGGGTTTCATAGGGCAAGGTTTCGTTGACGATCAGGATGCGCGGGTCGCAGCCAGCCAGTGCGGCAAGCTGTTTCCAGATGCGTTCCTGTGTACGGTCGCAGATGTCGTCGCGGTTTTGAGTTTTCACGATCAGGCGCACATCTTCGTCCGCGGCAAAGGCCATGCGGAATGCCCGGATCGCGCCAATCGGGTTTTTGCGCTGTACGAAGGAATAGCTGTCAAAGGAAAGAAGAAAGACAAAGCTTTCCCGCCCGATCGCGAAGCGGCGACGCAGGGCGGTACGGGCTTCGCCGGTATCGATTCTGGGCGGTTGTTCGAAACTCATACCCATGTTGCGGACGGGGATCCCGGCATGCGGCCGATAGCAGCGCAGGCCGTAATCCGACGCGACCCAGATTTCATCCAGCAGCTTCAGGCCAAGACGGTGGCACCGGGCGGGGCTGTCCAGCTCCCAGAAGACATAGCCGATATTGTAGCTGTCGCTGAACACGTCTGCCCCGTAAGCAAAGGCGAGCGGCACCGATTCTGCATTCAGGTGCAGCAGGTTGATCCGTGCCGGGCGGAAATCCGCATGTGCCGCCGGGGTGGAAAACCCCTCGGGTGCGGGGTTGTCCAGCGCGAAATCCACCGCGTTGATCCGCAGCCCGGTCTGTGAGAGGGCCCGCGCTGACAGGCGTGCCGCCTGCCCCAGCCCAGAGGCCTTGCCGAGTGGTCCGATGACCTGAACATCCACCTTTTCCCCCACCACGGCAGGCCGGCGCGCGGCTTCCAGCCGCCCCTTCGGGAGGCAGGAAAGGAATGTGTCCGTTTCCGGGTCATACCCCTTGTGGCATAGGGCGGCTACGAAACGTGCGCGCGTCAGCGGCGGGCGGCCCGTTGCGGCCAGGAAACGGGAGAAGGGCGCGTGCTCCCCCTCGAACAGGGTGGTCAACGTATTCCGGGGCAGGTAGCGCAGCAGATCGGGGCGCCGGGCCGATTGCGCGGCCAGAATCAGCGTCAGAAGCTGCCGGTCGGCCGCACGGGTGCGGTTCAGCATCGAAAACTGGGGGGTGGCGTCCAGGAACTCCTCCATGAACACCGAAAGCGGGTAGGCAGCCCCGTGGTAGGCCTTGGGGATGTGGCGTAGCAACGCCGCCATGTCTGCGGGAACAAGGCAATCTTCCATGAACAGGCGCGGGGTTTCCTCGGCGGCCCACCAGTAGGCCGCGCGGCGGCGCCACCTGGCCGAGGACATGCGGATCGGCCCGGTATCGGGGCTGTCCAGCAGGCGCCACCACATGGCACGCGGCAGGTTATGGCGCTGACCCCCCATATGGACCGGGCCGGTGAGGTAATCCACCTCGCGCCGGGAGAGGGGAACGCGCAGCCCTCCCCGCCGGGGGCTGTAGACCGAAATGTACCAGTGCAGGAAATGGTCCCGGTCTTCGGGGATGGTTGCGGGGTCGAACTCTGTCTCCTTGCGCATTCGCAGGCGGGTGAACTCGAGATAGGCCGACAGGCCGGTCTGGTCATCGCCGGGGTCGAACAGGCGTGTATGGCGGTGCAGGGGCGGCCGCGGGTGATCCGGGGCCACGAGGGCGTCGAGCGCCGGCAAATCCCCGGCCAGCAGGTCAAGGCAGCGCGACAGATGCGGATGTGCACAGATGTCTTTCATCGGGCGCAGCGTTCCGGGGGCGAGCCGGCCAATCACCTGCTCCGGCGCATCGAGTACCCTAAGATGAATCTGGCTTTCATCGGCATCGGCGGCAGCGTGCAGCGCAGGACTCAGCGGAAAGGAGACACCGCACTCTGATTCCCCGGCCCCGGCCTTGTGCACGTCGCCCCGGTTTTCCCGGGCAAGGGCGGTGTCAAGCAGGTTGGGCCCGGCGAAAAGACCCACGCGCAGCCCCCCCGACCCGTCACAGGCCCGTACGGCCCAGCCGGTCAGGCGCCCTTCCCGCAGGCCATCGAAGAAGCCGCGAAAGACGGGGGGGGCTGTGTGCCGGGGCTGCCGCCCCCGCAACCGGGAGAGCGCGCGGGACAAGATCATGCGAGGGCGTCGTAATCGGCTTTTGCCATCATTTCGGCAAGTGTGCGAATGTCGACGGTCGGCGCCCAGCCCAGTTTCCCGCGTGCCTTGCCGGCATCGCCGGTCAGGATCTCCACCTCGGCAGGGCGAAAGAACTTTGCGCTGACCGTGGCCACGCACTTGCCGGTTTTGATGTCCGTTGCGGTTTCTTCCAGGCCCGTACCGGTCCAGTCCAGCGTCATGCCCAGGGCCTCGGCGACATGGCCGACGAAATCCCGGATCGTCGTAGTCACGCCGGTGGCAAGCACGTAGTCACCGGCTTCGTCCTGTTGCAGCATGCGCCACATGCCTTCGACGTAATCTCCGGCAAACCCCCAGTCCCGGCTTGCGTTCAGGTTGCCCAGCACCACCGGATCGGTCCCGCCGCGGGCCAGCTTTGCCAGTGCGTGGGTGATCTTGCGGGTGACGAATTCCTTCCCGCGCAGGGGGCTTTCGTGGTTGAACAGGATGCCGGAACTGGCGTGCAGGCCAAAGCTCTCCCGGTAGTTCATGGTCATGTAGTGACCGAAAACCTTGGCCACCCCGTAGGGTGAGCGGGGGTGGAATCGGGTTGTTTCCCGTTGGGGCGCGTCCTGGACCAGACCGAACATTTCGGATGTGGACGCCTGGTAGAAGCGTGTCTGCGGTCGCAGGGTGCGCAAGGTGTCGAGGATGCGCGCCACCGCCATCGCGTTCGCGTCGGACGTATAAAGCGGCAGGTTCCATGACGTGCCGACGAAGCTTTGGGCCGCGAGGTTGTAGAACTCGTCCATCTCCACGTCCCGGATGATGCGGAAGATGCCGGTCATCTCGGTCAGGTCGAACTCATGCAGGGTCACGTCCCGAACGATGCCGAGCCGGTGCAGATTCGTCAGACCGGGCTGAGAGGTGCGGCGCATCCCACCGTGCACCGTGTAGCCCTTTTCAAGCAGCAACCGCGCGAGGTAGGCGCCATCCTGCCCGGTTATTCCGGTGATAAACGCCTGCTTCATCGCCCGTTCCCCTTGCGCATGACTTGCCGCCTTGGGAGGGCTTAGCCAAACATGCTTAACAGGCGATTAATCGCAGCGTGGACTCACTTGTTCAGCCGCGCCAGCTTTTTCTGAAGTTCCGCCAGTTCGCGGCGGATTTCGCGAAGTTCCTCGCTGTCGTCGGCTTCGGCCTCGGGGGCGCTGGTGGTGGTCCATCCACCGGAAACCGCCCTGAGGAAAGCCTCCTGCTGGGCCTGCATCGCCTCGAATCCGGGCATGGCGGCGATCGGGTTCATGCGGCCCATGTTTTCCATCATTTTCGACTGGCTGTCGCGCAGCATTTCGAAACTGGCCGCAAGAAACTGGGGCACAACGCTTTGCGCGGAACTGGTGTAGCTTCGCACCAGATCCATCAGGACGTTGATGGGCAGGACGCTGTCACCCTTGCTTTCGTGTTCCGCGATGATTTGCAGAAGGTACTGGCGGGTCAGGTCGTCGCCGCTTTTCAGGTCGACGATCTTGACCTCTCGCCCCTCGCGGATGACGCGCGCGATATTTTCAAGCGTGACGTAGTCGCTCGTTTCTGTGTTGTAGAGGCGGCGGCTGGCATAGCGCTTGATCAGCAACGGCTTGTTGGCTTCGCTCACGGGGGTGTCTCCCTGTCGGTACCGATTTTGCGGTGCAGAGAAGCTTATGCGCAAGCCGCAAAAAAAGAAAGGGCGGGCATCATGCCCGCCCAAGGCGCGTCCGGCCGGGAGGGTGCCGGGGCGCCAGACTGTACGCAACGCCGTTTATTTCGCGGCGGCCGTCGCTTTCTTGGCGGCGGCAGTGGCTTCCTTGGTGGCCTTTTGCACGGCGGCAGTGGCATCCTCGGAAAAGTCCTTGCCTGCGGACAGCATCAGCTCGACGGTTTCCATCTGGACCTTCTTGGCGATCTCGGCGAAGGCGGCCATGTTTTCGGCAGCCATTTCAGCCGAGGACGAGGCGAAATCGGTCATCGCCTTGGAATAGTCCGTGGCATCGTCCTTGACGGAGGTCACTTCACCCAGTTTGGCAAGGGTGTCCTTGGTCCACTTGGCCGAGATTTCGGTCGACTTTTCCGCGGCATCCAGCGCCACTTTCGACATCTTCTCGCCCAGTCCGGCCTGGGATTTGAAAGCGTCCTGCATCACGGACATGTCCATCGGGAACGCCGACATCATGTCCTGCATCATCTTGGTAAAGTCCTGCGTATTCGCCATTGATCTGTACTCCTGAGCGAGGGTGTTCGGGGCTTACGGGACACATATACATGCTGCGCCGCAGCATTTCAAGCTTTTTTGCTGCGCCGCAGAAAAATCCCCGTGTCAGGTACCCGGCGCAGCCAGAACGTAAGTGCCGGGCGCCGGGGCCAGTACGGGGGCGGGGTCCCGCGCGGGGACCTGTTTGCCCGAGCGCCGCTTGAGCCACGCGGCCCAGCGCGGCCACCAGGAGCCATCGTGAAACGTGGCGCCGGCGCGCCAGCTTTGCGGGGTCTCCATCGGGCCGTCATTGGTGAAGTGGCCGTACTTCTTCTTGCTGGGCGGGTTCACGATGCCCGCGATGTGTCCGGACTGCGCCAGAACGAAGGTCTTCTCGCGGCTGCCCATCTTGCGGATCCCGGTAAAGCTGGAGTCCCACGCGGCGATATGATCGGTTTCACAGGCAACGGCGAAAAGTGGCACCCCCACATCCCCGATCCGAAGCGTCTCGCCGCAAATCTCGAGGCCTTCGGTTGCAAAACGGTCCTGCTGGCACAGGGCGCGCAGATACTCCACCGTCATACGCGCGGGCAGGTTGGTGGAATCCCCGTTCCAGTACAGCAGGTCGAAGGCGGGCGGGGCTTCGCCCATCATGTAGCTGCGAATCGCGGGCCGGTAGATCAGGTCGTTGGACCGCAGGAACGAGAATGTCCGGGACATGAAGAAGCTGCTCAAATAGCCTTGCTCGGTGACTTCGCGCTCTATCCCGTCGATGAAATCGTCATTGAGGAACACGCCCACCTCGCCCTGGTCCGAGAAATCCGTGAGCGTGGTAAAGAATGTGGCGGAGCGAACCGACCTGTCGCCGCGCTTTTTCATCAGCGCCAGGGTCAGTGCCAGCGTGGTGCCGGCGATGCAGTAGCCCGCCGCGTTGACCTTTTCCCGCCCGGTGAGGCGCTTCACCTCTGCGATCGCGGTCAGGTAGCCCTCTTCGATATAGGTGTCGAGACCGACCTCCGCGAAGCCGGCATCCGGGTTGACCCAACTGACCATGAACAGCGTGTAGCCCTGATCGACGATCCACCTGACCAGACTGTTCTTCTCTTTGAGGTCGAGGATGTAGAACTTGTTGATCCATGGCGGAAAGATCAGCAACGGCTCCGCATGGACGGTTTCGGTGGCGGGGCTGTACTGGATAAGTTCGAACAGTCGGTTGCGGAAGACCACGGCGCCCCTGGCGGTGCCGAGGTTTTCGCCGACCTTGAAGGCGTCCTTGTCCGCAAGCGTGACGAGAAGCTCCCCGTTATTGGCCTCAATGTCGCGGACCAGATTCTCCAGCCCGTCCACAAGCGATTGCCCGTCGGTCTCCACCGCGCGGGACAGCGCCTCCGGGTTGGTGCCCAGGAAGTTGGCGGGGGAGAACAGATCCACGATCTGGCGGGTGAAATATGCCACCCGCCGGGCGTCGCGCGGGTCCAGCCCCTCCAGATCGTCCACCGCGGTGCCGATCGCTTCCGCCGACAGCAGGTACTGCTGCTTGAGGTAGTTGAAATAGGGATGCGTCTGCCAGAGCGGATTGGAAAACCGGCTGTCCTCAGGGGTGTGGTCGGGCGGTGGGGTCAGCTTGCCGCTGGCCAGATTGTGCTGGGCCTCCACGTAATGTTTCAGGGCCTTGCCCCAGTAGGAGACCTGGTGCTCGATCAACCTGGAAGGGTTTTGCATCACTTCCGCCATGTAGGCGGCGGCGGCTTTCATGAACAGGTCGTGCCCCGGCCCCTGGAGGTTCGGATCGATGGCGCGCTTGTTCGAAACCGCCTTGATCAGGCGTTCGGAAAGCTCTTCGATTTTTGCGATATTTTCGTTTAGCCGCTCAAGGTTAGCGGCCGGAGGGTCGGAATCTGCCGTCACTTTTTAAAATCCTCCCGTGAAATTAGTCTATTTTGCACTCGCAGCAGAGATGTGCCATTGCTATGATCATAGCCGGTAAAACGCTTTGATGAACAGCCCGGAGGGCGCGGATGAAATATATGGCCACCTACGACGTCATGGAGAGCTTGCGCAATACCAACCAGTGGTTGGGGGCGTCGGCGCTGGCGTTCGGGTCCTATCCGGCGATGGGAATGGTGCCCAACCCGTTCTTTCAACTCGTCGCGGCGTGGGGCGAGGTGACCGAGCGCACCTTTGCCCGGATGGTGGCCAAGCCGGACTGGAATATCAATACCGTCGTGGCCGAAGACGGGCGCGACCATGTCGTTTCGGTTGAGAAACTGGTGGAGCGCCCCTTCGGGGATCTGATCCAGTTTCGGGTTCATGGCCGTCCGCCGAAGGCGCGGCGTGTTCTTCTCGTGGCGCCGATGTCGGGCCACTACGCGACGCTTTTGCGCTCCACCGTGGCCAGTCTTTTGCCCGATTGCGAAGTATTCATCACGGATTGGCATAATGCGCGCGATATTCCGGTGTCTTGCGGCAAGTTCGATATTGAAGATTACACGCTTTATCTTGTCGATTTCATGAAGCATCTTGGATCTGACATCCACGTGATCGCTGTCTGTCAGCCCGCCCCGCTGGCCCTCGCCGCGACGGCGCATCTTGCCGGCGAGAGCCCCGAGGCCCAGCCCTCGACCCTGACGCTGATCGGCGGCCCGATCGACCCCGACGCCGCCGCGACCGATGTCACCGATTTCGGCAGCCGTATCACCATGGGTCAACTGGAACAGATCGCCATCCAGCGCGTCGGGTTCAAATACGCGGGTGTAGGGCGGCTGGTTTATCCGGGGCTGCTGCAACTGGCCTCTTTCATGTCGATGAACTCCGAGCGGCATTCCCGTGCGTTCAGTGAACAGATCCTGCGTGTCGCCAAGGGCGAGGCGGGGGATCACGACAAGCATAACCGGTTTTACGATGAGTACCTCGCGGTGATGGACATGACGGCGGAGTTCTACCTGTCTACTGTCGAACGCGTGTTCAAAACGCGCGAGATCGCCCGCAACGATTTCTCCGTCGCCGGGCGCAAGGTGGATATCGGGGCGATCACCGATGTGGCGGTAAAAACCGTCGAGGGGGCCAATGACGACATTTCCGCCCCCGGCCAGTGCATCGCGGCGCTGGATCTGCTGACCGGCCTGCCGGAGGCGAAAAAGGCCAGCCATCTGGAGCCCGGTGCCGGGCATTACGGTATTTTCGCGGGCAAAAGCTGGCGTAACAACATCCGTCCGCTGGTGCTGGAATTCATTGACGCCAACGCGCGCAGCCGCCGCGCATCGCCCAGGCTCAAGACCGTCTGAGCGGATGCTTTCCACTCTGGTGTTGCACCCGGCACCCGGCTAGACACGGGGGGTACGCCCAAGAAGGAGTTCCCCATGTCCGTCCGTCCTCAGCCCGGTATTCTGGATATTGCGCTGTATGAGGGCGGGCAGGCGCATGTGGAGGGTGTTGCGGATGTCGTCAAGCTCTCCTCGAATGAGAATCCCTTCGGCCCTTCGCTGGCCGCGCAGGAGGCATTCCGGCGCATCGCGGGACAGCTGCACCGCTATCCGCCTACCGACCATGCAGATCTGCGCGCCGCCATTGCCGCAGTGCACGGGCTGGATGCGGACCGCGTGATTTGCGGTGCGGGGTCGGATGAGATCATCACCTTCCTTTGCCAGGCTTATGCGGGGCCGGGGGATGAGGTGGTCTATACCGAGCACGGCTTTTCCATGTATCGTATCAGCGCGCTGGCTGCGGGGGCGACACCCGTGGAGGTGCCCGAGCGTGCCCGGACCGTGGATGTGGATGCGGTGCTTGCCGGCGTGACGGAGCGCACGCGGCTTGTCTTCATCGCCAATCCGGCCAACCCGACCGGCACGATGTTGCCCGAGGATGATATCTCCCGCCTTGCCGATGGCCTGCCGGAAAGCGCGCTGCTGGTGCTTGACGGGGCCTATGCGGAATATGTCGAGGGGTTCGATGGCGGCGCCGCGCAGGTCGAGGCGCGCAACTCCGTGGTGATGACGCGGACGTTTTCCAAGATTTACGGGCTTGGCGGCCTGCGCGTCGGTTGGGGGTACGGCGCGCAAGAGGTGATCGGGGTGCTCAACCGTGTACGCGGGCCGTTCAATCTGGGCCAGCCGGCACTGGAAACC
Source organism: Rhodovulum imhoffii (assembly GCF_003046545.1). Lineage (GTDB taxonomy): Bacteria > Pseudomonadota > Alphaproteobacteria > Rhodobacterales > Rhodobacteraceae > Rhodovulum > Rhodovulum imhoffii. The sequence continues at coordinate 234,261 of NZ_QAAA01000003.1, forward strand.
GCCCGTGCCGCGCTGCTGGACCGGGGATATGTCACGTATTGCCAGTCAGAGAATGCCCGCCTGCGGGCCTGGCTGACCGAGGCGCTTACAGATCTGGGTGTGGGGGTGGACCCTTCCAGCACCAATTTCATTCTGGCCCGCTTTGACAATCCGGCCGAGGCCGATGCCTGTGATGCCTATCTCAAAAGCCAGGGGCTGATCGTTCGCAAGGTCGCGGGGTACAAGCTGCCCGAGGCCCTGCGTATCACCGTGGGGGACGAATCCGCCTGCCGCCGTGTCGTTCACGCCATCCGGCAGTTCAGGGAGGGCCAGGCATGAGCCGGCCCTACACCCGCGTTGCGCTGATCGGGCTGGGGCTGATCGCGTCTTCCATGGTCCATGGCATGCGTCGGGCCGGCATGACGGCAGAGATCGTGGGGACGGCGCGTTCTGCCGAAACCCGTACAGCTGCGCGGGAGATCGGCCTGTGCGACCGCATCACAGACACCGCCGCCGAGGCGGTACAGGGGGCCGACCTCGTCGTGCTGGCGGTGCCGGTGGGCGCGATGGGTGACATCGCCTCGGAAATCGGCCCGCGCCTAGCCCCCGGCGCGACGGTGACGGATGTGGGTTCCGTCAAGCGCGCGGTGATCGAGGCCATTGCACCCCACATTCCACAGGGGGTGCACTTTGTGCCTGCGCATCCTCTCGCAGGGACGGAACATTCCGGCCCGCGTTCGGGCTTCGCGGAGCTGTTCGACAACCGCTGGTGCCTGATCGTACCGGTGGAGGGCAGCGACCCCGCCGCGGTTGAGAGGCTCAGCGCCTATTGGCGCGCACTGGGGGCACATACCGAGCCAATGGACCCCGATCACCACGATCTTGTCCTGGCGGTCACGAGCCATGCGCCGCACCTGATCGCCTACACCATGGTCGGTGTGGCGGACGATTTGCGCCGGGTCACCGACAGTGAGGTGATCAAATATTCCGCCGCCGGGTTTCGGGATTTCACCCGCATCGCGGCTTCGGACCCGACCATGTGGCGTGATGTGTTCCTGAACAACAAGGATGCGACGCTGGAGATTCTAGGGCGCTTTACCGAGGAACTGTTTGCACTGCAACGAGCGATCCGTACGGGCGACGGGGATCACCTGTACGCCTATTTCACCCGGACCCGCGCCATTCGCCGGGGGATCATCGAGGCCGGTCAGGATACCGATGCCCCGGATTTTGGCCGGGGCTACGCACGCAAATGATCTGGTCCGGTATACTGATCCTGCTTTTGGCGGCCCCTGCGCTTGCCGCGCCGGATCGGTCTCCGCGTCCCTCTCCACGCCCGGTGGAGATGGTATTCCGCACGTCTCCCGGTCCGGTGTATTCCGACGCGCCGATGCGCCCCGTCCCCCGCCCCGAGGGGGCGGCCGGTCTCCGTCCGGTCGTCATGGTTCGGCCGTCTCCCCGCCCGGTGAAAATGCGCCCTGTCGAGGCTGAAACACGGGTTCTTTCCCGTGCTCCGCGTGGGGGCGTTTGTGGCGGCCACCAGATCGAGGGAGAGGCGCTTGCCCCGATTTCCGGGCGGCTGCGGGGCTGTGAAATCGCCCGCCCGGTGCGGGTTACCCGCGTCTCCGGCGTGGCACTGAAGCCAGCTGCGGTTCTGGATTGTTCTGCTGCGCAGGCGCTGGCAGATTGGGTTGAGAACAGTGTGAAGCCCGCTGTCCGGCGATTGGGCGGCGGTGCCGGGGGACTGCGCGTGGCCGCCGGCTATGCCTGCCGCACGCGCAACAACCGGCCCGGCGGGAAATTGTCCGAGCATGCCAAGGGCCGGGCAGTGGATATTTCCGCGATAGTGCTGAAAAACGGCAAGTCCATCCCGGTTCTGTCGGGGTGGAACGATGTGGTTGCGGGGAAAATCCTGCGCCAGGTCCATCGCGAAGCCTGTGGCCCCTTCAAGACCGTCCTGGGCCCCGAGGCCGACCGCTATCACAAGGATCACCTGCATCTCGATGTCGCGCAGCGCGCGGGGCGGTACTGCCGTTAGCGCAGGCGCAGGGCCGGGGCCTTGCCCAGGGGAATCGGCCCCAGCCAGATGCGGCCGCCCGAAAACCGCAAGGGGGCGTCCAGCGTATCGCTCCGCCCGGACAATCCGGCCAGCAGGCCGAGGCCTTTTTCCATTTGCCGGGCCGCGCTTTCAGGCAGGGCTCCGGCACTGACGGCGACGCGCAGCATTTCCTGCCAGTTCGTGGCGCGCAGGGCGATTTCCCCGCTGGGTATCCCGTCGGGCGCGATGGCCACCGTGCCCGTTGCCGCCAGCGCAAGGCTGCCACATTGTGCCTCCAGCCGGGTCAGAGCCAGGCCGGTGGGGTGCGGGCGGCGCTCCTCGATCGCGCGGCGGTCCCACGGGCGGTCAAAGGTCAGGGTCGCGGTGATCTCGACTCCTTCGAACAGATCGGGCAGTACACCGTTGTCGTCCAGCAGCCCGACCGCGCGGCTGGGCAGGCGCATGCCGGTGGCAGAGGCATGGGTGGCGTAGGTCGCCGGTCCGGTCCGGACCGCAGAGAAGCGAGCCGCCCCTACGGAAGCTTGCCAACCCCGGTCGGAGGCAAGCGACAGCGCGTTGAATACCATTTCCGCCTTTGCCAATTCCAGCGACGGGCCGGGGCTGAGATGCAGCAGGCCCTGCACCGGGGAAGCCGACAGGCCGATTTTCTCCAGCGGGGTTGCGATGTATTGCGTTCCCGGCCACAGCACCCGAACCCGTGAGGGTCGCAAGGCGGAGGTATCGGTCTCGAAGGCGGCCGCTTGCCAGGCCAGTCCGGTTTCCGGGTCCGCCAGTGCGAGATCGGTGAACGCGGCGCGAAAGCGCAGCGGGTAGCCGGTGACGTCCAGCGCCGCGTATTCGGCTTGCCACCCTTCGGCGCGGCGGGTTTCGGCCCAGTGGTCCATCCCGGTTTTCACACTGTGCGCCCCCAGGACCCACAGCCCCGACCCGGCCAGGATCGCGACCAGACTTCCGATCATGAGCCAGCGCATGACGGCCCCCTTTCGCACGATGCCGAATTCGTGTTTACAGGCCCGCAAACAGGAGGGCCAGAACATGCACGCACCGCTTTGGGTCTTTGGCTACGGATCGCTCATCTGGGATCCGGGCTTTTCGGTGGCGGAGCGGCACATCGCACGGCTGGACGGGTTTCACCGCAGCTTTTGCATGTGGTCGATCCATCACCGCGGGACGGAGGCAGAACCGGGGCTGGTTCTGGCGCTGGACGCCGCGCCGGGGGCGTCGTGCCAGGGGCTGGCGTTTCGGGCGGAACCGGGCAGCGAAACAGAAACGATTGCCCGCCTGCGGGAGCGGGAACTCGTCTCGGCGGCCTATCTCGAAACCGAACAGCAGGTGACGTTGTGTCCCGGCGTGACCGTGCGTGCGGTGACCTACGTCATCGACCCGCATCATCGGCAGTATACCGGCGGATTGGACCTGGAACAACAGGCCCGGATCATCGCGCGTGCCGCAGGCGGGCGGGGCCCGAACCGGGATTACCTGTTCAATACCGCCGCACATCTTGACGAGCTTGGCCTGCAAGATCCGGACCTCGCCTGGCTTTGTGCCCGTGTGCGCAGCCTGTGCGCGCACGGATAGCTGTTGTCGCAGCGGGGGTTTTTTTCTAGGCTTGCCCTGCGCAGACAGGATGAGTTCCATGCAGAAGGCTCAGCAGGCGGCCCCACAGTTTTCCCAGCCCCGGCGCCAGATTTTTCTCATGCTGCTGGCGCTTGGGCTGTTCGCGGCGGCCGCGTGGCTGGCCCTGCCCAAGGTGGCGCCGGTATTTCTTGCGAACCCGGTGCTGAACGTCGTGATCGGGGTCGTTTTCGTGATCGGGGTGCTGGCCTGTTTCTGGCAGGTGATTCAGTTGACAAGCTCGGTCAGCTGGATCGAGGATTTCACCGCCCGCCGACCGGGGTATGACAGCACCCGCGTGCCGCGCCTTCTGGCCCCGCTGGCGGCGTTGTTGCGCGGCCATGACCGGCGACTGAGAATTGGGGCAACCTCGGCGCGGTCGATCCTCGATTCTGTCGCCACGCGGATCGAGGAAGCGCGTGACATCACCCGCTACCTTGTCAGCCTGCTGATTTTCCTTGGACTTCTGGGGACGTTTTACGGGCTCGCGACGACTGTGCCCGCAGTTGTGGAGACGATCAGGTCGCTGGCCCCGCAAGACGGCGAAGGTGGGGTGGAGGTGTTCACCCGCCTGATGTCCGGTCTGGAAGCCCAGCTCGGCGGTATGGGAACGGCATTCTCGTCCTCGCTGCTCGGGCTTGCGGGGTCGCTGGTGGTCGGGCTGCTGGAGCTTTTCGCCGCTCACGGGCAGAACCGCTTTTATCGCGAGTTGGAGGAATGGCTGTCCTCCATCACCCTGCTCGGTTTTACCGAAGCGGATACACCTGACAGCGCGCTTGTGGCGGCGCTGGCCGAGCAACTGGCCGCCCAGCAGGAAGCCTATGACCGGGCAGAAGATGCGCTGCTGCTCAACAATGAGTGGATGAGTACCCTCAGCGAATGCCTTGACCGGTTGTCCCGCCAGATGGAGGCGCACGGCGCCGCGGATCGTGCCGAGGACAGCGAGGCCCGGCTGACCCTTGCCCGCGTCGCCGAGGCACAGGAACGCCTTGTCACCCTGACAGAGGCGCGCCTGGCCACTGAAACCCAGGGCTATCTGCGGGCGATCGAGACCCGTCTGGCGCAGATGCACATGGATATCGACAAAGGGCGCGCGGAGGCGGTGTCCGGTCTGCGGGCGGATCTGGGCGCGCTGACCCGTGCCCTGCGCCCCAAGCCGGACAAGTGGGGCTGACCCATGGCTCTTTCGCGCAAGGGGCAGCGGTTGGGGGCGATCTGGCCCGGGTTTGTCGACGCGTTGACTGCGCTGTTGCTGGTGCTGATGTTCGTGTTGTCGATCTTCATGATCGTACAGTTCATGCTGCGTGAGACCATTACCGGGCAGGAAACCGCGCTGAGTGCCCTGGACGCGGAACTGTCCGCGCTGTCCGAGGCGCTGGGCGTGGAACGTGCCCGCAGCGCCGCGCTGGAAACCCGGCTGGAGGATACACGCCAGACTGCCGATGCCCGCATTGCCGCCCTGACCGGAGAACTGGAGACCGCGCAGGGGCGGATCGGCAGTTTCGAAGATCGGGTTGCGGGGCTGCTGGCCGAACGGGAGGAACTGAGCGCGAAGCTGAGCGCCGAGGAAGAGGCCGTCCGCCTCGCAGCGGCTCGCCGTGCGGCGCTGGAGGCGCTGACAGAGGATTTGCGCCGGAGTCTTGAAGCCGAGGGGGCTGCAAGCGATGCCTTGACCGCCCGGCTGGCCGCCGCCGAGGACGCTCTTTCCGAGGAGGAGGCAGCCCGTCTTGCCGAAGCGGCCGTTGCCGCCGCCTTGCGGGAAAAGCTGTCGGGGGCGCAGGACGAACTGACGGCGATGTCCCTCATGCTGGAAGAACAGCGCCGGAAGGCTGAGCAGACGCTGACGCTTCTGGCCGCCGCGCAGGGGGAAGCGGACGCGCACCAGTCCGAGGCGGAGCGCCGCGCCGTCCTTCTGGCCGAAGCGGAAAAACGGCTTTCGCAACGCCAGGAAATGCGTATCGCGGACCAGCGCAAGCTGGCCCTGTTGAACGCCCAGTTGGCGGATTTGCGTGAGCGCCTGGGCAGCTTGCAATCGCTTTTGGATGAGGCCGGAATCCGAGAGGCCGCTGCAACGGTCGAGGTTGAAAAACTGGGTGCACGACTGAACGCGGCACTGGCGCAGGTCGCTGCGGAACAGCGGGCCCGTGCCGATCTGGAGGAGGCCGGGCGCAAGCGGCTGGCCGAGGAAGCGAAAAACCTTGAAGCTTATCGCTCTGAGTTTTTCGGGCGTTTGCGCAGGATTTTCGAAGGGCGCGAGGGGGTGCGGATCGAGGGCGACCGGTTCGTTTTCTCCTCTGAGGTTCTGTTCGAGCCCGGCTCCGAGGAACTCTCGCCCGAGGGGCGTGCCCAGATCGCCAATGTGGTGGGGCTGCTGCGCGATGTTGCCGATCGGATTCCGCCGGAAATCGACTGGGTTCTGCGCGTCGATGGCCATACCGACGATGTGGCGGTTCGCCCCGGCGCACGCTTTGAGGACAACTGGGATCTGAGCCAGGCGCGGGCGCTTTCCGTCGCGCGCCATATGATCGGCGCACTCGATTTTCCGCCCGAGCATCTGGCGGCCACGGGGTTCGGAGAATATCACCCGGTCGCTCAGGGCGACACCCCCGAGGCCCGTGCCCGCAACCGCCGGATCGAGCTGAAGCTGACCGAAAGGTGAAAAATCCGCCGCAGCCGTTGTGCTAGTCGGCCGTCAGGAGCGGCGGCTTGCGCGCCCCGAGGCGGCGTTTTTCCGGTTCTTCGATCCGCAGGTCGAGTTTCCCATCCTTGACGCCGACTTTCACGATCCCGCCTTTCGCCAGTTTGCCGAACAACAGTTCCTCGGCCAGGGGTTTCTTGATGTGCTCCTGAATGACCCGCCCCAGCGGGCGCGCTCCCATGCGGTCGTCATACCCTTTGTCGGCCAGCCATTCGGCAGCGGCGCGCGTCAATTCGATGGAGACATTGCGGTCCATCAACTGGGCTTCGAGTTGCAGGACGAATTTCTCGACGACCTGCAAAATGGTCTCTTTCGGCAGAGGGGCAAAACTGATGACCGCATCCAGACGGTTGCGGAACTCGGGTGTGAAGGTCCGTTCGATCGCAGCGGTATCTTCCCCTTCCCGCCGGTCCCGGCCAAAGCCGATCGCGGCCCGGGCCTGTTCGGCGGCGCCGGCGTTGGAGGTCATGATCAGCACCGCGTTTCGAAAGTCCACCTGCCGCCCGTTGTGGTCGGTCAGCTTGCCGTGGTCCATGACTTGCAACAGGATGTTGAACACGTCCGGGTGGGCCTTCTCGATCTCGTCGAGCAGCAGCACGCAGTGGGGGTGCTGGTCGACGCCATCGGTCAACAGGCCGCCCTGGTCGAAGCCGACATACCCCGGCGGTGCACCGATCAGGCGGCTGACGGCGTGTTTTTCCATGTATTCGGACATGTCGAATCGCAGCAGTTCCACCCCCAGCGTGCTGGCCAGTTGCTTGGCGACCTCGGTCTTTCCGACGCCGGTCGGCCCGGCGAAAAGGTAGTTCCCGATTGGTTTCTCGGGTTCGCGTAGACCGGCGCGGGCCAGTTTGATCGACGAAGACAGGGCCTCGATCGCCTTGTCCTGGCCGAAAACGACGCGCTTGAGCGTGCCTTCGAGATCTTTCAGCACCGCGGCATCGTCTTTTGAGACATGCTTGGCCGGAATGCGCGCGATTTTGGCAACGATTTCCTCGATCTCCCTGGCGCCGATGGTCTTGCGCCGGCGGGACTCGGTCAGCAAGTGCTGGGCGGCGCCGGCCTCGTCGATCACGTCTATGGCCTTGTCGGGCAGCTTGCGATCATGGATGTAGCGCGCCGACAGTTCCACCGCCATCCTGATCGCGTCGGAGGTGTATCTGATGTCGTGGTGTTTTTCGAAATAGGGTTTCAGGCCTCTGAGGATCTTCACCGCGTCATCGATGCTGGGTTCGTTCACGTCGATCTTCTGGAACCGCCGCGAAAGGGCCCGGTCCTTTTCGAAATGCTGACGGAATTCCTTGTAGGTGGTGGACCCCATGCAGCGCAGCTTGCCCCCCTGCAACGCGGGTTTGAGCAGGTTCGACGCATCCATCGCGCCGCCGGACGTCGCACCCGCGCCGATCACGGTGTGGATTTCGTCTATGAACAGGACGGCATCCGGATGGTCTTCCAGTTCCGCGACCACGGCCTTGAGCCTTTCCTCGAAATCGCCACGGTAACGGGTGCCCGCCAGAAGCGCCCCCATGTCGAGCGAATAGATCGTGGCGCCGGCCAGAACGTCGGGCGTTTCGCCCGAGACAATCTTGTGTGCCAGCCCTTCGGCGATGGCGGTCTTTCCGACACCCGGATCCCCCACCAGAAGCGGGTTGTTCTTGCGACGGCGGCACAGCACCTGGATGCAGCGCTCCACTTCCTGATCGCGACCGATCAAGGGGTCGACGTCACCGTTCTGGGCCTTGGTGTTGAGATCCATGCAGTATTTCGACAGGGCGGTTTCGCGCTTTTCGGGCTCTTCACGGGCGCTGTCGTCGCGGGTCGCTTCCTCGAACTCGCTGGCGCCCGTGATCGGGCGGGCCTCACCGAAGGAGGGATCCTTCGCGACGCCATGGGCGATGAAATTCACCGCGTCATAACGGGTCATGTCCTGTTCCTGAAGGAAATAGGCGGCATTCGATTCACGTTCCGCGAAAATGGCCACCAGCACATTGGCCCCGGTCACCTCCGTCCGGCCGGAGCTTTGGACATGAATCGCCGCCCGCTGAATCACGCGCTGGAAGGCCGCGGTAGGCACGGCTTCCGAACCCTCGATATCGGTGACGAGGGTGGAGAGCTCGTCATCGACGAACGCCATCAGCGTGCTGCGCAACTCTTCCAGGTCGACGGAGCAGGCTTTCATCACCTTGGCGGCGTCGGGTTCGTCGATCAGCGCCAGAAGCAGATGTTCCAGCGTCGCCAATTCATGACGGCGCGCATTGGCAAGGGCCAGTGCGGCATGGATGGCTTGCTCAAGCGTATGCGAAAACGACGGCACGCGATATGATCCTTTCATGTGGCCAGGCAGGGGCAGGCCCCGGACCGACCTTGACCTCTTAAGGTTAGAGTTTGGTTTTTGCGGGCGCGCTTCAAGTTTTTTTTCGAAAAATCACTGAAAAGAGGCGTTGGTGAGACTCTGCGGGCGGTTTTGCCGGCGGTCAGAACGCATCTTTGCGGGCGCGGATTTCGGCAAAGACCTGAATGTCCGTGGCGCTGGCCATGCCAAGTGCGCCCTTTATACCCGGCAGGTGCGCGCGCAGGAACGGGTTTGTGGCGAGTTCTTCCTTCAGGGGGACGGGGACGGTGGGGGCTGCTTCGGCGCGGGTGGCCTTTACCCGGGCGGCGCGATCCCGGAGGCTTTGGTTGTCGGGTTCGATGGTCAGGGCAAAGCGGGCGTTCGATTCGGTATATTCGTGGCCTGGGCAGATCAGGGTTTCCCCCGGCAGAGCGATGAGCCTGGACAGGCTGTCCCACATTTGCGCGGCACTGCCTTCGAAAAGCCGCCCACACCCAAGGGCCATCAGGCTGTCTCCGGTGAAGAGCAGCTGGCTGTGCGGGAAATGGAACGCGATGTGGCCCAGCGTGTGGCCCGGCACCCCGATCACGGTGGCGGTTTCCCGGCCTACCGATATCGTGTCGCCCCCGGCAACCGCGCGGTCGAGCGGCGGAAGGCGGTGCGCATCGCTTTTCGCGCCGGTTACCCGCGCGCCGCAGGCGCGGCGCAGCGTCTCGACCCCGCCGATATGGTCATGGTGGTGGTGGGTGATCAGGATGTCGCTCAGCCGCCATCCCTTCGCGTCCAGCGCGGCCTGGATCGGAGCGGCCTCGGGGGCGTCGATGACGGCTGTCGCCCCGGTTTCGGGCTCGTGCAGCAGATAGGCGTAGTTATCTTCGAGGCAGGGAATGGTTTGAAGGGTCACAGGCATGGCAATCCGCTCCGGGTTCTCTATGTTCAGGGCAAGAGTTGCCGATCCGCGGGCGGGCCGCAATGCATCTGGACGTATGTGACCTGAGGGATTTCTACTATCGCACCAATCTGGGGCGGGTGGCGCAGCGTGCGATCCGTGCGCAGGTTTGCGACCTGTGGCCGGAGGCCAAGGGCCAGACGGTGGCCGGGTTTGGTTTTGCGGTCCCGCTTTTGCGACCGTTTCTGGCGGAGTCGCGCCGGGTGATCGGGATGATGCCGGGGCAGCAGGGGGTGATGCCCTGGCCTGCCGGGCAGGACAACGTGTCCGTTCTGTGCGAAGAAACCGCCTGGCCGGTCGAGGATGGGCTGGTGGACAAGCTGGTGATGCTTCACGGGTTGGAAACCAGCGAGAACCCCGCCGCGGTGCTGGAGGAGGCCGCACGGGTCCTGGGCCCCGGCGGACGGGCGTTGTTCATCGTTCCAAATCGTTCCGGCCTTTGGGCACGGCGCGACAGGACGCCGTTCGGCTTCGGCCGGCCCTACAGCCCCGGACAGCTCGAGGCGCAACTGGCCCATCACGGCTTTGAGGTGCAAGCCAGTCGCGCGGCGCTGTTTTCACCGCCCAGCGACAGGCGATTCTGGCTCCGGGCCGCGAAGATGCTGGAGGGGACCGGGCGCCGTATGGCGGGAGCTTACGCCGGGGGCGTCCTGATTACCGAGGCGACCAAGCGGCTCTATCGGCCCACGGGACGGACGGTGCAGGAAGCGCGCCCGCGCCCGCTGCGGGTTCTGGATGGTCTGCCCGCACCGGGAAGAGACCCCGTCTTGCCCAGAAAAATCTAGAGAAAAGCGCACCGGGCAGGCGTGAGTGCCCGTGTTCGCCGCAGCGCGATCTGCCGCAGCCGTCGTGCTTGTCAACGGGTTCGGTGCGGCGCAGGCTGGCGCAGAAATTGCCCGGTTCTCACTTTGTGGTGCTCTTGCCTGTTGCTAGCACGCGCGGGCTCTGCTACACCCACGCCGATTTCGGAAGCGTGCCCGTCCGGGTGCGCCACTTGATCTGCCCCGTCCGTCTTCTGCGGCATCCCTGGGGCCACTGACATCGGAAGGGTTGACGTGTCCGAACCAGCCTCGATTTCACAAGGCATCGCGCAACGCTATGCCACGGCGATCTTTGATCTCGCCCTGGAATCCAACGAACTCACCACGCTTGAGGCCGATGTGGAGGCGCTTGCCGCCGCCCTGGCCGGGAGCGACGATCTGCGCAAGATGATTTCCTCGCCGGTTTATACGCGCGAGGACCAGGCCCGTGCCGCTGCCGCCGTGGCGTCGAAGATGGGCCTTGGACAGCAAATGGCCAGTACGCTGGGGCTGATGGCCTCCAAGCGCCGGCTGTTCACGCTGCCGCAGTTCGTGACCGCCCTGCGCGCCATGATCTCCGCGCACAAGGGGGAGGTTACCGCGGAGGTGGTTTCCGCCAAACCGCTGAGCGAGGCGCAGTCCGGGAAGCTGGCCGCCGCGCTGAAGTCCAAGGCCGGAAAAGATGTCAAGATCAATGCGTCCGTCGATGAGAGCCTCATTGGCGGTCTTGTCGTGAAGCTGGGTTCGAAAATGATCGACACGTCGGTCCGGGCGCGGCTCAACGCTCTCCAGAACACCATGAAAGAGGTCCGATAAATGGGTATCCAAGCAGCTGAGATCTCTGCGATCCTCAAGGAGCAGATCAAGAACTTCGGTCAGGAAGCCGAAGTTGCAGAGGTGGGCCGCGTGCTCTCCGTCGGGGACGGGATCGCCCGTGTGCACGGTCTGGACAATGTCCAGGCCGGTGAGATGGTCGAGTTTCCGGGCGGCATCCGCGGGATGGCGCTGAACCTCGAAGCCGACAATGTCGGCGTGGTTATCTTCGGTTCGGACCGGGAGATCAAGGAAGGCGATACCGTCAAGCGAACCAACTCCATCGTGGACGTGCCCGCCGGCGATGCCTTGCTGGGGCGCGTGGTCGACGGTTTGGGCAATCCGATCGACGGCAAGGGGCCGATCGATGCGTCCGAGCGCCGCGTGGCCGATGTGAAGGCTCCGGGTATCATTCCCCGTAAATCGGTGCATGAACCGATGGCCACCGGTCTGAAATCGGTCGACGCCATGATCCCCATCGGCCGCGGCCAGCGGGAACTGATCATCGGTGACCGCCAGACCGGCAAGACCGCCGTCGCGCTGGACACCATCCTGAACCAGAAGTCCTACAACGAGGCCGCCGGCGACGACGAAGGCAAGAAGCTCTACTGCGTTTACGTTGCCATCGGGCAGAAGCGTTCCACCGTGGCGCAGTTGGTGAAGCGTCTGGAGGAAAGCGGTGCGATGGAGTACTCCATCGTCGTGGCGGCCACCGCATCCGATCCGGCGCCGATGCAGTACCTCGCGCCGTATTCCGCCACCGCAATGGCCGAGTTCTTCCGTGACAACGGCCGCCATGCGCTGATCATCTACGACGATCTTACCAAGCAGGCCGTCGCCTATCGTCAGATGTCGCTGCTGCTGCGCCGTCCGCCGGGGCGCGAAGCTTACCCCGGGGACGTGTTTTACCTCCATTCCCGCCTGCTGGAGCGTTCGGCCAAGCTGAACGAAGACCATGGTGCCGGGTCGCTGACCGCGCTGCCGATCATCGAAACCCAGGCGGGCGACGTGTCGGCCTACATCCCGACCAACGTGATTTCCATCACCGACGGCCAGATTTTCCTGGAAACCGACCTGTTCTACCAGGGGATCCGCCCGGCCGTGAACACCGGTCTGTCGGTGTCGCGTGTGGGGTCCTCGGCGCAGACGGATGCGATGAAATCGGTCGCCGGCCCGGTGAAACTGGAACTGGCCCAGTACCGCGAAATGGCCGCCTTTGCGCAGTTCGGCTCCGACCTCGATGCCGCGACGCAAAAGCTTCTGAACCGTGGGGCGCGCCTGACCGAGTTGATGAAACAGCCGCAGTATTCGCCGCTGACCAACGCCGAGATCGTCTGTGTTATCTTCGCGGGCACCAACGGGTATCTCGACAAGCTTCCGGTCAAGGATGTCGGTCGGTTCGAGGCCGACTTGCTGAGTTTCCTGCGCAACAAGCACCGTGACCTGCTGGACGACATCACCAAAAACGACCGCAAGGTGAAGGGTGAGTTGAAAGACAAAATCGCGGCGGTGCTCGACGAATTCGCCAAGAACTTCGCCTGAGCGGCGGGTTAGGATCTGACAGATGCCAAGCCTCAAGGATCTCAAAACCCGGATCGAAAGCGTCAAGTCGACGCGGAAGATCACGAAGGCGATGCAGATGGTCGCGGCGGCAAAGCTTCGCCGCGCCCAGGACGCCGCCGAGAACGCCCGGCCCTATGCCGAACGCATGGGGGCCGTGATGTCTCAGCTTGCCGCCTCTGCGACGGGGGCGGCCAATGCGCCGAAACTGCTGACCGGGACCGGCAGCGACAAGGTGCACTTGCTGGTGGTCATGACCTCGGAACGCGGACTTTGCGGGGGCTTCAACTCCTCGATCGTGCGGCTGGTTCGCGGCCGCATCGATGCGCTGACCGCCGCCGGCAAGACCGTGAAGCTGTTTACCGTCGGGAAAAAGGGCCGGGAGCAGCTCAAGCGTGACTACAGTCAGCTTTTCGTCGGGCATGTCGATCTGAGTGAGGTCAAGCGCATCGGGTATGCCAATGCACAGGACGTCGCCAGGGACATCATGGCGCGTTACGACGGCGGTGAGTTCGACGTGGCCACGATCTACTTCAACCGCTTCCAGTCCGTAATCAGCCAGATCCCGACCGAGCAGCAGATCATCCCCGCCGTATTTGACACGCCCGAGGGCGGGCAGGTCTCGACGCTCTATGATTACGAGCCGACCGAGGGCGAGATCCTGGCCGAACTTCTGCCTCGTGGCGTGGCGACGCAGATCTTCTCGGCGCTGCTGGAAAACGGCGCTTCGGAACAGGGCGCGCGGATGTCCGCCATGGATAACGCGACCCGTAACGCCGGCGAAATGATCGACAAGCTGACAATCGAGTACAACCGCTCGCGTCAGGCCGCGATCACCAAAGAGCTTATCGAAATCATTTCGGGCGCCGAGGCGCTCTAAAGGAACCGGAGAAACGACATGGCAAATGCAAAAGGCAAAGTCACCCAGGTGATCGGCGCCGTCGTGGACGTTCAGTTCGAAGGCGATCTGCCCGAGATTCTGAACGCGCTGGAAACCGAAAACAATGGCAAGCGTCTGGTTCTGGAAGTTGCCCAGCACCTGGGCGAGAACACCGTGCGCACCATTGCCATGGATGCGTCCGAGGGGCTTGTTCGTGGCGCCGAGGTGCGCGACACGGGAGAACCGATCTCGGTGCCGGTGGGCGACGCCACGCTGGGGCGCATTCTGAACGTTATCGGAGAGCCGGTGGACGAAAAGGGTCCGGTCAACGCACCTGAGAAGCGTGCGATTCACCAGCCCGCCCCGGACTTTGCGGCCCAGTCCACGGAGACGGAGATCCTCGTCACCGGCATCAAGGTTATCGACCTGCTGGCCCCTTACTCCAAGGGCGGCAAGATCGGCCTGTTCGGCGGTGCCGGCGTGGGCAAGACCGTTCTGATCATGGAACTGATCAACAACATCGCCAAGGTGCATTCGGGCTACTCGGTGTTCGCGGGCGTGGGGGAACGGACCCGTGAGGGCAACGACCTTTACCACGAAATGATCGAGTCGAACGTCATCAACCCCGATGATCTGTCCAAGTCGCAGGTTGCGCTGGTCTATGGCCAGATGAACGAACCCCCGGGGGCCCGTGCCCGTGTCGCGCTGACCGGCCTGACTCTGGCCGAGCAGTTCCGGGATCAGTCCGGGACAGACGTTCTGTTTTTTGTCGATAACATCTTCCGCTTTACGCAGGCGGGGTCCGAGGTGTCGGCCCTTCTGGGTCGTATTCCTTCGGCCGTGGGCTACCAGCCGACACTGGCCACCGATATGGGTGCATTGCAGGAACGCATCACCTCGACCAAGCAAGGCTCGATCACTTCGGTGCAGGCCATCTACGTACCCGCCGACGACCTGACCGATCCGGCCCCGGCAACCTCGTTTGCCCACCTCGATGCCACCACCGTTCTGTCGCGCGCGATTTCGGAACTGGGGATTTACCCGGCCGTTGACCCGCTCGACTCCACCAGCCGCATCCTTGACCCGGTGGTCGTGGGAGAGGAGCATTACCAAGTGGCACGCGATGTGCAGGGGATTCTGCAGCGTTACAAGTCGCTTCAGGATATCATCGCGATTCTCGGGATGGACGAGCTGAGCGAAGAGGACAAGCTGACCGTGTCCCGCGCGCGTAAAATCCAGCGGTTCCTTTCGCAACCGTTCGACGTGGCCAAGGTTTTCACCGGGGCCGACGGTATTCAGGTGCCGCTGGAGAAAACCATCGCGTCCTTCAAGGCCGTGGTCGCCGGTGAGTACGATCATCTTCCCGAAGCGGCCTTCTACATGGTGGGCGACATCGAGGAAGCCGTCGCCAAGGCCGAAAGAATGGCGGCTGAAGCTGCCTGATAAGGCGAACGGGGCCGGGCGGTCTGCAGTCCGCCCGGTGCCACAGTTTTAGGAGGCAACATGGCCGATACGATGCAATTTGACCTGGTTGCGCCCGAGCGCCGCGTCGCCTCGGTGCGGGCCACGCAGGTTGTCATTCCCGGGAACGAGGGCGACCTGACGGCGATGCCGGAGCACGCGCCCCTGATTACGACCCTGCGCCCCGGCGTTCTGGAAGTCTTTACCGAGACGGGCGCCCAGAAGTATATCGTCACGGGCGGGTTCGCGGAAATCAACGCCGATGGGGCGACGGTTCTGGCCGAACGCTCCCACCCGGTTGAGGACGTGACACAGGAAATGATCAACGAGATGGTGGCCGAGGCCCGCGCTGCCCACGAACAGGCCCACCCGGATGTGGTGGATGCCTCGGCCAAGATTCTGGCCGACATGGTCGCGATGGGCAGTCACATAGGGTTTGAGTCGCAAGTTTGAGATTTATATCTCCGTCCGCAAGCCGGTGAGTGGGATTTGATAAAGGCTCTGCATTGCAGAGCCTTTATTTTTAATATTAGTTGCTTCTAGGGAGGGGCGGATGCGAATATTTGATGCCAGACGCATAGGATTGGATCAGGGAAGTCGCGTCCTTTTCTCAGACTTTCAGGATGGTGGTGAGATGTGGACCGGGCGCGGTGCCAGGGAAAAACGCCTGTGGGTCAAGTTCTCACGCTCTTTTCACGACGCGCCGTCGGTGTTTGTAGGGTTTTCGATGTGGGATCTGGACGCACAGACCAACCCACGCGCGGATATCACTTCGGAAAACATCACCGCCCAGGGGTTTGATCTGGTGTTCCGGACGTGGTCTGACACGCGGGTCGCACGTATTCGGGCGGATTGGATGGCGATCGGCCCGGTTGCTTTCGAAGACGATTGGAATGTCGGATCCTAAAGCGGTTTGCGTTTGATTGGACTCGGCTTGGG
This sequence comes from Rhodovulum imhoffii, assembly GCF_003046545.1. Taxonomy (GTDB): domain Bacteria; phylum Pseudomonadota; class Alphaproteobacteria; order Rhodobacterales; family Rhodobacteraceae; genus Rhodovulum; species Rhodovulum imhoffii. The sequence continues at coordinate 250,345 of NZ_QAAA01000003.1, forward strand.
ATTCACAGGCCAGATTTTTCTCCGGTTCACTTCTGTTGGGAGGTGGATCATGGGCAAACCTTACTCTTTGGACCTTCGGGAACGGATTTGCGCTTGCGTCGCTGAGGGCAACTCGGCCCGTTCAGCGGTGCGGCTGTTCGGCGTGAGTGCAGCCACGGCGGTGCGATTGGCAGCGGAGCATCGTGAACACGGTAAGGCGGTTCCCAGGCCACAAGGTCGCCCCGCCGGTCAGTTCGGCAAACTCGCCCCGCACCGGGATTTTCTGCTGGAGATCGTGCAAGCCGGACCGGACATTACGCTCAAGGAATTGGCCGCCGCCCTCGTCGAGACACATGGCGTGGAGATGCAACTCTCCTCACGGCACCGCGCGCTCGAACGCGCCGGGCTGTCATATAAAAAAGGGCTGATCGCGGCGGAACGTGACCGACCGGCACTGCGCCAGGCCCGCCGTGATTGGATCAGGCGCCGCCGCAGGCATCTACCTTGGCACCGAGACCCGTCATGCACTAAGACTGAAACCGGACCACCCGATAGGGGCA
>NZ_QAAA01000004.1 GCF_003046545.1 Rhodovulum imhoffii
AGTGTCCGCGGACAGGAGTTCGCCCGGAGCACTTGATTCCACATGCCTTTCCCGAAAGCACGGGTTCAGCTTCTCCAGGAAGGCGGCTTGCTCAGGGGTGATCTCGATCGCTTGCGCTGCGTTTTGTCGTTCCAGGGCCAACCAGCGCTCGATCTTGGTGCCGAGGCCGTGCTCGTGCAGGATCTTCTGGATCGTGATCGACGACACGCGTGTCCCTTCCAGCGCCAGCCTCGCCTCGTGCCGGTTGCAGCCATAGGCCGGGTGCTCGAGCGCCAAAGCCTTGATCCGCTCCACCACCTCGGGAGGCGTCGTCTGCGGGTGGCTCTTGTGGATCGGCGGCAGGTCCTTCAGGCCCTCGAAGCCCTGGGTCTGAAACCGGCGCTTCCATTCGTAGAAACTGGTCCGGTCCATGTCCCGCTGGCGGCACGCCTCGGCAACGTTGCCGAGTTCCCTTGCCAGCTCCAGAACGCTCAGGCGCTGCTGAGCAAGCTTGGTGGCGGTATCACGCGGCGCAGCTTTCTTTGCTGTCGATGATCGCCCCATGGGTGGTTCCTCCTTCCCGAAAATAGCACGGAAAGAAGGTTAAGTGGGCATTTGCGCAACAGGGGGTGTTTGGTTACAGGGATGCCGCGGCACGACTGGCCTGGTCGTAGTGGCCCGAAAGTGCGCGCAGATTGCGGGCGAGGTCGCGCATCTCGGGACCGGAAATATCGGTAGAGGCCAGGCCGTCCAGAAGGCATTGGCGCCGTATGTCGCGATATGCCTCACAAAGTGCGACCCCCTCGGGGGAGGTGCGATAGAACACTTCCTTGCCGCGCTTCTCCGATGCCAACAACCCGGCCTTGAGAAGCTTGCGCAGGGCATAGTTCACGGTGTGGCTGTCTTCGATATTCAGGAGGAAGCAGATGTCCGACAGGCGCTTGTCGCGTGAACGGTGATTGACATTGTGCAGAATCAGGATGTCGAGCGGGCTGAGATCGGGTTGGCCCGAGGCGGACATGCAGCGCATCATCCAGCGTGAAAAGGCATTGAAGACGATGATCATTCCGAATTCCAGCTCGGACAGTTCCCATCCGTCACCTTCGGCCAGGTGACGGGAGGAGACTATCCGCCGTGCATCTTTCGCGTTTGCCGTCATTTTCCACACCTTTTCAAATACAAAACGTAAGTGTTTTACCAGTGTTATGGCCTTGACGGCCGAGTTTCAACGCTCCTGGTTCTGGTTTTGAGCCCGCCGGGGTGTGCGCAGGGAAATTATACCCCGCGTGAGTAATGGGATGGGGCTCAATATAACAATACGTTGACAATTTGTAAGCGTTATGTATGAAAATGGTCAATACAGCTTTTCACGGGAGGACTGAAATGTTTGTATCGCGTTATCTGGGCGGTCCGATTGCCGCCCTTGTCGGGCTTGCGATTCAGGTTCAGGCAGAGACATGGGATATGCCGACTCCTTACCCGGATGCGACATTCCACACTGTCAACATCCATGAGTTTGCCAAGGATGTGGCTGCCGCCACCGATGGCGGCCTCGAGATCAAGGTTCATTCGGCGGGGTCGTTGTTCAAACATCCCGAGATCAGCAAAGCCGTGCGCAGCGGTCAGGTTCCTGCGGGGGAGTTCTTTCTTTCGCTGCTGGCCAACGACAATGCCGCGTTCGGGATCGATTCGATGCCCTTTCTGGCCACCAATTACGAAGACGCCCAGCGTCTTTGGGCGGCCCAGAAGGGCGTGATCGAGGCGCTTCTGGAAGATCAGGGGGTAATGGCGCTCTACGCGGTGCCCTGGCCGCCGCAGGGTCTTTACACGAATAAGGAAATAACTTCGGTCGACGATCTCGCGGGGCTGAAGTTTCGCACTTACAACGCGACCCTTGAGGAATTCGCGAATCTGGCCGGTGCCGCGCCCACACAGGTCGAAGTGCCGGACATTCCGCAGGCTTTCAGTACCGGGCGCGTCGAGGCGATGATCACCTCACCCTCGACCGGCGTGAACTCCAAGGCATGGGATTTCGTTTCCCACTACACCGATATCCAGGCCTGGATTCCCAAGAATATCGTCGTGGTGAACAAGCGGGCTTTCCAGCGCCTGGACGAGGCAACGCAAGCCGCCATACTTGAGGCCGCCGCCGCCGCCGAAGCGCGCGGCTGGGAAATGAGCCGCGCCGAGACCGCGACCCAGACCGCCGCGTTGAAGGAAAACGGGATCGTCGTTGTGGAGCCGTCCGAAGAACTGATGGCCGGTCTGCGTGCGATCGGTGTGCAAATGCTGGAAACCTGGAAGGCTGAAGCGGGGGACGCCGGCGCAGCCTTGCTGGGCGCTTATCAGCAATAATCCAGATCGTCGGCGCCAGGCGCGACACCGCGCCTGGCATGATTTCGGGGGGCGGACATGCGGCGCAGTCTTGACCATGTTTATCGTGCGGCCGGGGGGCTCGCGGCGATCTTTATCCTGGCCATCGTGATTTTGGTTTTTGCCCAAGTTTGCCTGAACCTCGCGGACAAGATCTCGATCCGGGTCGTGGGCAAGGGGATCGGGCTGACCATTCCGTCCTATTCCGATTTCACCGGGTTTTTCCTGGCGGCGTCTTCGTTTCTCGCCCTTGCCTATACGCTGCGCCAGGGGGGCCACATCCGGGTGACGCTGCTGACAGGTCGCCTGCCGGTCGGACTTCGCCGGATCTTCGATGTGAGCATCGTTCTGCTCGCACTTGTGATGAGCGCCTACGCAACCTGGTACATGATTGAGCTTGTCCGGGAATCCGTCGAATTCGGCGATCGCAGTTCCGGCATGGTGTCCGTGCCGCTGTGGCTGCCTCAGCTTCCTGTCGCTCTGGGTCTGGCCGTTCTGACCCTTGCCCTGGCGGATGACCTGGTCGGACTCCTGCGCGGTCGCGCGGCCTCCTGGGAAGGCAAGGACGAAAGTCTGCTGAGCGAATAGGGGGGTGACATGTCGATCGCTGTACTTTCCATCGTCCTGCTGATCTTGCTGTTTGGTTTTCTTGGCGCGGGCCTTTGGGTGGCCTTCTCGCTTCTGGGGGTCGGAATCGCCGCAATGGCGCTGTTTTCGGATGCGCCGCTGGGGCTGGTCATGGCCACGACGATATGGGGGCACAGCAATTCCTGGGCGCTGGCGGCACTGCCGCTTTTCATCTGGATGGGGGAGATCCTGTTTCGCTCGAAGCTGAGCGAGGACATGTTCGCAGGTCTTTCGCCCTGGATGAACCGCCTGCCGGGCCAGCTTTTGCATGTCAACATCTTCGCGTGCGGGATTTTCGCAGCGGTTTCGGGGTCGTCGGCGGCCACGGCGGCCACGATCGGCAAGATGTCGATCCCCGAATTGTCGCGTCGTGGATATCCCGAAAGGATGGTCATCGGCACGCTGGCCGGCTCCGCTACGCTGGGCCTGCTGATTCCGCCCTCGATCATCCTGATCGTCTATGGCGTGGCCACCGAGCAATCCATCGCAAGGCTGTTCATTGCCGGGATCTTGCCGGGTCTTCTGCTGGTCGCGCTGTTCGTCGGATATGTCGCGATCTGGGCGGCGATGAACCGTCATAAGTTGCCGGTGGAGGATTTCAAGGCCACCTTCAGGGGAAAACTGCACGGGTCGCGCCGGTTGTTGCCCGTGATCCTGCTGATCGGGGGGGTCATCGGTTCGATCTATACGGGCATCGCCTCCCCCACCGATGCCGCCGCGGTGGGCGTGGTCCTTGCGCTGGTGCTGTCATGGGCCTCGGGAACGCTGACACGCAAAACCTTTGTCGACGGGCTGATGGGGGCGACTGTCACCTCCTGCATGATCGCCTTCATCCTTGCCGGGGCCTCGTTCCTGACCGTTGCCATGGGCTTTACCGGCATTCCCCGTATCCTGGCGGAAGCGATCGGTTCCCTGGGTCTTTCGACGGTCACCCTGCTCGCGGCGCTGACGGTTTTCTTTGTGATTTTGGGGTGTTTTCTTGATGGAATTTCCGTCGTGGTTCTGACCGCTTCGGTGATCATGCCAATGGTGTTGCAAGCCGGTATCGACCCGCTTTGGTTCGGTATCTTTCTGGTGATCGTGGTCGAGATGTCACAGATCACACCACCGGTGGGGTTCAACCTTTTCGTGCTGCAATCCCTCACGGGGCGCGATATCCTCACGGTGGCGCGCGCCGCGCTGCCATTCTTTTTCCTGATGATCGTGGCGCTTGTCCTCATCATGGTTTTCCCCGTCATCGTCACTTACTTGCCGGATCGGATGTGACTGAGACAGGGGATCTTCCGGGCCGGTTTCCCGTGGTCAGAAGCGCCGGAGTCGATGGCCTTCTGGTCAGCTTTGCCGACGGGTTGAGCGAACCCGCAAACCGCGCCGCCCTTGCCTTTCGAGGGGCATTGGAGGCCCAGGACTGGGATGGCATGGAGGAAACGTCTTCCTCCCTTGTTTCCGCATATCTGCGGTTCGATCCGCTTCGGGTCAGCCATGAGACGATCTCCGGGCAGGTGCGCGCGCTTCTGGCAGCGCAGGATTGGTATGCCGCCCAATTGCCAGGGCGGCGGCGGTTCTGGCGCATCCCCACGGTTTTCGGCACAGCCCTTGCCCCGCAACTGGCGCAGGCGGCCGCCGCAGCGGGGATGAGCGAAACGCAAGCCATCGCATCTTTGTCCACTGCGCGAGTCCGGGTGCAGACCATCGGTTTCGCCCCCGGTCAGCCCTATCTGGGTGAATTGCCCGCGGCCTGGGATATTCCGCGCCAGAGTCAGTTGACCGAACGCATCCCCGAAGGCGCCTTGGCGGTGGCGATCCGGCAGCTGGTGCTGTTTTCGGTCACAACGCCCACGGGCTGGCAACATGTGGGCCAGACTGCGATCCGGTTGTTTCAGCCCGAAGCGGCGGAGCCGTTCCTGTTGCGGGCGGGGGATGAAGTGCAGTTCGTTCCGATTGGTCCGGAGGCTCTTGAGACCCTGCGCCGCGATCCGCGGGGCGGAGCGACCTGTGAGACGGCAGGATGAGCCGGTCGCTTCTGATCCACCGGGCCGGGCCGGGCCTGACGCTTCAGGACCTGGGGCGCAGCGGGTACCTGGATGTGGGGTTGTCGCGGGGGGGGGCGGCGGACCGGCTGGCGCTTTTTGAGGGCGCGGCCCTGCTCGGGCAGGAGGCGGGAGCCGTGGTCGTCGAGATGGCCGCGATGGGGGGAGAGTTCGAAGCGACGCAGGATATCCGCATTGCCCTGACCGGGGCGCCGATGCGGGCGAAACTGGATGGGGCGCCACTGGTCTGGAATGCGTCCCATCTTTTGCCGGCGGGTGCACGGTTGTCGATCGGTCCGGTTCTGCACGGTTGCTATGGCTATCTGCATGTCGGCGGGGGTATTGAAGGCAACCGCCTGATGGGGGCGCAATCGGCGCATTTGTCGGCGGGGGTAGGCGGTGTGCTGGCGGCGGGCGACAGGCTGGAAATCGGACCCGATGGCGGCACGGAAACCGGCATGACGCTTGACCGGGATGACCGCTTCACCGGGGGGGCCGTGCGCATCGTTGCCAGCTTCCAAACCCATCTTTTTGCCGCCGCAGACCTGGAGCGGTTCTGTTCGGCGCCCCTGCGCCGGGATGCACGGGCCAACCGCATGGGGGTGCGTCTGACCCCCGAGGGGGTCGGGTTCCATGTCGAGGGCGGGCGCAATGTGCTGTCCGAGGTCATAATTCCGGGAGATATTCAGATCACGGGGGATGGCACGCCCTTTGTGCTGATGTCCGAATGCCAAACCACCGGCGGCTATCCAAGGATCGGAACCGTAGTGCCCTGCGATCTGCCCCGGATGGCACAGGCGCCAGCCGGGGCAGAGGTGTGGTTTCGCTTTGTCGGGCAGGATGAGGCGGTTGCCCTTGAACAGGCTGCCGCCGGGGCGCGGGCCGCGCTGCGCCGCCGTCTCCGCCCGCTCATCCGTGACCCGCGCCGGATGGCCGACCTGCTTTCCTTTCAACTGATCAGTGGTGTCGTCTCCGGTGGCGAGCCCGACACCTGAGGAGGAGTTCATGACGCAAACCGTGGATCTTAATGCCGACATGGGGGAAAGCTACGGCGCCTGGACCATGGGCGACGATGCGGCGCTGCTGAATATCGTCACTTCGGCCAATGTCGCGTGTGGCTTTCATGCGGGGGACTGGAACGTTATGGCGGCCACCATGCGTGCGGCGGTGGCCAATGGGGTGGGGATCGGGGCGCATCCGGGTTTCCCTGACCTGCATGGCTTTGGCCGCCAGCGGATGAATATGCCGCTCGCGTCTTTGCAAAACCTCGTACGCTATCAGATCGGTGCGGCACAGGCGATGGCCATGGCGGCGGGCGGCAGAATACGCCACGTGAAACTGCACGGGGCCTTGGCCAACATGGCATCCGAGGACCAGGAACTTGCAACCGCCTGTTATCGGGCCGCCTTGTCGGTTGCGCCGGACATTGTCCTCATGGTTCTGGCGGGCACGGCACAACAGCGTGCGGCGCAGGCCCTTGGTGCGCCCACGGCATGCGAGATCTTCGCGGACCGCGCCTACAACGACGATGCCAGCCTGGTCGATCGAAGCCGACCCGGCGCCGTCATTCACGATCCTGGCCTTGCGGGCCAGCGGGTATCCCGGATGGTTCGTGAGGGTGCGATCATCACCGAAAGCGGGAACCGGGTTCCCACCCGGATCGACACCATCTGCCTGCATGGCGACACACCTGCCGCCGTCCGCATCGCCGCCGAGGTGCGCCGGTGCCTGAAGGCGGACGGGGTTGAACTGGCGCTATTCGGCGGCGAACCGGTTTGAAGGCCTGCGGGTCCCGCGGATGCGCCCTGGCGCGACGCCCGCCGGGGGCAAGCTTCAGACCGAAACCGGGGCAGGGCCGGTTCCGGTCGCGCCAATCCAGGGCGTATCGGCGGCTCCAATGCCGAAGTGGCGGATAAAACGAGTTTTGGCACATGTGGAGCGCGCGCGGTGGGGCCCGGCGCAGATACCCTTAAAGCGTTCGCGCATCAAACCTGGGACGGGGCATGTCTCTGCGACGGCTTTTCCAGCCCGCCGATCTCTTGAATATGCGTCACAACGGCCCCCACGCCCTTGCGTTGCCGCAGGCAGGTGAAGACGAAGGGGCGACCGGAGCGCATCCTTTCGGCATCGCGTTCCATGACTGACAGGTCGGCCCCGACATGCGGGGCCAGATCGCATTTGTTGATCAGAAGAAGGTCGGACCGGGTGATTGCGGGGCCTCCTTTGCGCGGGATTTCTTCGCCGGCGGCCACGTCGATCACGTAGATCGTCATGTCGGCCAGTTCCGGGCTGAACGTGGCCGAGAGGTTGTCTCCGCCGCTTTCGATCAGGACGATTTCCACGTCCGGGTGGCGCGCCTGTATCTCGGCGACCGCGGCCAGATTGATGGAGGCGTCCTCCCGGATGGCGGTATGTGGGCACCCCCCGGTTTCAACGCCAATGATCCGGTCCAGGGAAAGCACCTGCATGCGCATCAGGGCCTCGGCGTCCTCCCTGGTGTAGATGTCATTGGTGATCACCCCGATGGAATGATCCGCGCGCAACGCTTCGCAAAGCGCGGCGGTCAGGGTTGTCTTGCCGGCGCCGACCGGCCCGCCGATGCCGATACGGAGTGGACCGTTGAATTTTGTCATGTGCGGAAGATCCTCGAATGCTGGGTTTCGTGTCTCAGCGCGGCGATATCGGCCAGAAAGGCCGTGCCTGAGAGTGTCTCCAGGTCGCCAGGGGCGGTGGTTTCGGCGACAGTCCGGCAAAGCGGTGCGACATCGCGGATGACCCGCTGGCCTTCGGTTTGGCCAATGGGAATCAGTCGCATGCCAACGGAGGCAAGGGTGCTGGCAAAGGCATGCAGATACATTGATGCGGTTGCGATCTGTGGCAGGCCAAATAAGGACGCGGCGTGGCCCACAGCGACGGGATAGGCCAGATTGCCAAGCCGTTTCCCCCAGACCTGCTCGGTCACCCGGCAAAATGCGGCGCCCTGGAGTTCCGTCTCCAGGAGCCGTTCCCGGCCGGGCGCGAAGGCGCGGCAGGCGGCATCGATCCCCGCGAGGCGCCGAGTATCCCTTGCGCGATAGGCTGCGGCAAGAAACACGGCGTCGGATTTGCCTGTTCCATGAAGCAGGATATCAGAAATCCAGGTACGCAAGGTTGCCGCATCTGCCACATCGCCCGCGTCGATCGCCCATTCCAGCCCATGGGAATAGCTGAAGGCGCCAATGGGGCAGGCCGGGGAAAACCACTGCGCAAGGGTCAGGAGTTCTGTGTCAGTGGTTGTGGCCATGGGTGCGTCCGTAGCCATAGGCACCGCCTTCGGGCAGGAAGGGTTCGAATATCTCCGCAACGGATGCGTCCAGACGTTCCAGCATTTCGCGGATCACATGGTCTTGCTGGATGACGAGCCGGTCGGGGCCAATCTGACACGGGGTGTGCCGGTTGCCGATATGCCAGGCCAGCCGGGTCAGATCCTGACCGGTCACACTGAACAGGGGTTCTTTGGCGGCGGTTATCCCGATATAACGCCCGTCGGTCAGTTCGAAGGCGTCTCCGGGATTGAGCGATACGGTATGTTTCAGATCGACAAGGACCGTCCCGCCATTCACGGTTCGTACGACCTTGCGCCGCAAAAACCTGTCATCATAGGTCAGGACGCAGTGTTCGAAGCCGGTGTGCCAATCGCCTGCGCGCCGGATATTTTGTGCGATATAGTTTGTCATCAGAACAGGAAATACCTTTGCGTCATGGGAAGAGTACCGGCAGGCTGGCAGGTCAGAAGTTCACCGTCGGCCCGCACCTCGTAGGTTTCCGGGTCCACCTCGATCTGCGGCGTCGCATCGTTGAGGACGAGGTCGGATTTACCGATGTCGCGCGTGTTGGCGACGGCCAGTGTCGTCTTGGACAGCCCGAGTTCATGGCCGATCCCGGCCTCTTGCGCGGCCGCGGAAACGAAGGTGACGGCGGAGTGTTCCACCGATCGCCCATAGGCACCGAACATGGGCCGGGAACTGACCGGCTGAGGTGTCGGGATCGAGGCGTTCGGATCCCCCATCTGTGCCATGACGATCGTGCCGCCCAGCAGGACCATATCCGGCTTCACGCCGAAGAAGGCCGGAGTCCACAGGACAAGATCGGCGCGTTTCCCTTCCGTGATGCTGCCGATTTCATGCCCGATTCCGTGGGCGATGGCGGGGTTGATCGTGTATTTCGCAATATAGCGGCGGACGCGGAAATTATCGTTGGAGCCGGTTTCCTCCGGTAACCGCCCGCGCTGTCTTTTCATTTTGTCGGCGGTCTGCCAGGTGCGGATCAGGACTTCGCCAACACGGCCCATCGCCTGGCTGTCGCTCGCGATGATCGAGAATGCTCCCATGTCGTGCAGGATATCCTCGGCGGCGATGGTTTCGCGACGGATGCGGCTTTCGGCAAAGGCCACGTCCTCGGGGATCGACTTGTCGAGGTGATGACAGACCATGAGCATGTCGAGATGTTCCTCGACCGTGTTCACGGTGAAGGGGCGGGTGGGGTTGGTCGAGGACGGCAGCACATTGGAGGCGCCGCAGATCCTGATGATGTCCGGCGCGTGGCCGCCGCCTGCGCCCTCGGTGTGAAAGGCGTGGATGGTCCGCCCTTTCATGGCGGCCATCGTGTTCTCCACGAAGCCGCTTTCGTTCAGCGTGTCGGTATGAATCATCACCTGCACGTCCATGTCATCGGCCACCGACAGGCAGCAGTCGATGGCGGCGGGCGTGGTGCCCCAATCCTCGTGCAGTTTCAGAGCACAGGCCCCGGCCCTGACCTGTTCTTCCAGCGCGGCGGGCAGGCTGGCGTTGCCTTTGCCCGCAAAGGCAAGGTTCATCGGAAAGGCATCCGCCGCCTGCAACATCCGGCCGATATGCCACGGCCCCGGTGTGCAGGTGGTTGCCAGCGTGCCATGGGCCGGGCCGGTGCCGCCCCCCAGCATGGTTGTCAGCCCGGAATGCAGCGCATGCTCGATCTGTTGTGGGCAGATGAAATGAATGTGGCTGTCGAAACCGCCCGCGGTCAGGATACGCCCCTCACCGGCGATCACTTCGGTTCCGGGACCGATCACGATATCCACGCCGGGTTGCGTGTCCGGGTTCCCGGCCTTGCCGATCCTGGCTATGCGTCCGTCTCGCAGCCCGATATCGGCCTTGTAGATTCCGGTATGATCCACGATCAGCCCGTTGGTGATGACAGTGTCCACGGCCCCGTCGGCCCGCGTGGCCTGGGACTGCCCCATGCCGTCGCGGATTACCTTGCCGCCGCCGAACTTGACCTCTTCGCCATAGGTGGTGAGATCGTGTTCGACCTCGATGATCAGATCCGTGTCGGCCAGCCGCACCTTGTCGCCCGTGGTGGGCCCGAACATCGAGGCGTAATCGCCGCGCTTGATTTTGGCCGGCATCACAGATTTCCCATTACGTGCCGATTGAACCCGTAAACCCGCCGCGCTCCGGAGAGAGGGATCAGGGGGACTTCGCGCCGCTGCCCTGGTTCGAAACGGATGGCGGTTCCGGCGGGAATGTCGAGCCGCATCCCCCGCGCCGTGTCGCGGTCGAAGTCGAGGGCGCTGTTGGCCTCGGCAAAATGATAATGGCTGCCCACCTGGACCGGGCGGTCGCCGGTATTGGCGACCATCAGCGTCGTCACCTCCGCCCCCTCGTTGAGCGTGAGGCTGCCCCCGGCCGGGAAAATTTCTCCGGGGATCATTTGCGCACCGCCAATATGACGGCTCCGGCAAGCGCCAGGAACGAGAGCAATATCCAGGTTTCACTGCCATGGGGGTGAAGATGACCCCCATCATGCGCAAGAACCGGTGACGCCAGAATGGAAAACGGCAGAACGTATCGCATTGAAGGTCTCCTTGTCAGCGGATCGGGTTGTGGACGGTGACCAGTTTGGTGCCGTCGGGAAAGGTAGCCTCAACCTGTACTTCGGGGATCATGTCGGGCACCCCGTCCATGCAGTCCTCACGGGTCAGCACGGTGGCGCCGGCTTCCATCATTTCGGCGACCGAACGACCGTCGCGAGCCCCTTCGACCACCGCATCGGTAATCAAGGCGATGGCTTCGGGGTGGTTCAGCTTGACCCCGCGGGCGCGCCGCCTGCGGGCGATCTCGGCGGCCATCGCCACCAGAAGCTTGTCTGTTTCTCTTGGAGTCAGGCGCATCTCATATCATCCATGGTCTGGGGAGGTCGGAGCTGCTCAGGCGTATCAGAAGCGGCACCAGCGCAAGGCGCAGCGCGTGGCTGTCGGGGGCCAGAAGCCGCAGGAACAGCACATCGCTTCGGAGCAGACTGGCGCCCGCGGTTTCGGGCAGGGCCGCACGAATGCGAGGCAATTGCGTCTCGGCATCGGGCGCGCTGTAGAGAAGCGTCGCCATCGCGCCGGCGCCATCGGCGATTGCGGCGCGGGCCAGCCGTGCAGCGATATCGCCTTCGAGCATCATTGCGTCCAGAAACAGAAGGTTTCCGTTGCGCCGCAGCTCGATCCGGTCGCTGAAATTTCCACATGTCAGGCGCTCCCCCATTGCGGCGCGCCCAAAGACAAGCGGTTCTGCCATCACGAGCGTCGCGTCCTCCGCCATCTCGATGCACAGTCGCCGCCTTATGGCGCAGCCCCGGAACAGGATCGTTTCCTGCGGCAGCCAGTTGATCCGTGCGCCATGCTCTATGGCCAGGCGATTGCAAATCCGGCCGGTCTCGCCGGATTTGGCGCGATAGGCGCGTTCGCAAGCTTGCGTGGTCAGGGTGAGGGTCGTGCCTGCCGCGGCACAGGCGTCAAGCGCAAAGCTGTCGCCCCCCGTCACTCCGCCGGCCGTGTTCACGATCATCGCTTGCATTCCGGGGCCCGGAGCCTTCGGGAAAAGACATTTCAGGGAGCCGGACTGGTAGAGCCGGTCCAGAACGCTGCGGCCGCCGCTGTGTTTCGAGGAAAGCACAACCCGGCCCTGCGCACGGGGCTGAACCGGGCAAACAGAAGCAGACAAGGGGTGTGCGGTACGTGTTATGGCGCGGTCCTCGGTGTGTTTCGTGGTGTCACCGTTTTGGCAGGGCCGCCGATCCGCACCAGAGAAAAGCGTGGGCAGCCATGATCGGCACACCGTGCTGCCCGAAAAACGGGCGTTTGCCCGTGCAGATGGTCATTCTTTTGGCGATTTGGCCGAATCCACGACCTGTCCGATGTTTCGCAATGGACCGGATTGCTGCGATGCGGCCCCAATACGGTTGCCTGACCGGCCCTGGAAACTGGCTGAAAGGGTGTGTGACGACCGGAAGAAGTTGTGCTCTGACCCGGCCGCCACACGGTTGCAACACGAAGCTGCAGGGAAGTGGTATGGAATTCGATCGCCTCAGGCAAGGAATTCGCCCTTTCCCGATGAGGATGTACAAATGAAAGTTCTGAATTCCATGTTTGCCGCCACCGTTGCGGCTTCGGCCTTCGCCATGCCGGCCTTCGCCGCCGATTGCCCGATCAGGGTGGGTGTGTTGCATTCGTTGTCGGGCACCATGGCGATTTCCGAAACCACGCTGAAAGACACCCTGCTGATGCTGGTCGAGGAACAGAATGCCAAAGGCGGTGTTCTGGGCTGCGAGCTTGAGGCCGTTGTCGTGGATCCGGCATCGGATTGGCCGCTGTTCGCGGAAAAGGCGCGTGAGCTTCTGACCGTACACGAGGTCGACGTGATCTTCGGCAACTGGACCAGCGTAAGCCGCAAGTCAGTTCTGCCGGTGATCGAGGAGTTGAACGGGCTGCTCTTCTACCCTGTTCAGTACGAGGGGGAGGAATCGTCCCGGAACGTGTTCTATACCGGTGCCGCACCGAACCAGCAGGCGATCCCGGCCACGGATTACTTCCTTGAAGAGCTGGGCGTGGAAAAGTTTGCCCTTCTGGGCACCGATTACGTCTACCCGCGGACCACCAACAACATTTTGCAAGCCTATCTTCAGGACAAGGGCATCGCGGCAGAGGATATCTTCGTCAATTACACGCCTTTCGGACACAGCGACTGGTCCAAGATCGTTGCCGATGTGGTGGCATTGGGCGCGGATGGCAAGAAAGTCGGGGTGATCTCGACCATCAACGGCGATGCGAACATAGGTTTTTACAAGGAACTTGCCGCCGCCGGAATTTCCGCCGACGACATTCCCGTCGTGGCCTTCTCCGTCGGGGAAGAGGAACTTTCGGGGCTCGACACCTCGAATCTCGTCGGCCATCTGGCGGCGTGGAACTATTTCCAGTCGGCCGGGGGCGAGGCGAACGAAGCCTTTATCGCCGCATGGAAGGCCAGAATGGGGGAAGATCGTGTCACCAATGACCCGATGGAGGCCCATTACATTGGTTTCAACATGTGGGTGAATGCGGCCACCGCTGCCGGAAGTACCGATGTGGATGCCGTCCGGGCGGCGATGTACGGGCAGGAGTTTCCGAACCTGACCGGCGGCACCGCGGTCATGCTGCCCAATCACCATCTGTCCAAGCCGGTTCTGATTGGCGAGATCCAGGAGGACGGGCAGTTCGATGTCATCTACCAGACCGCCGAAGTGCCCGGCGACGCCTGGACCGATCACCTGCCGGAATCGGCCGTGCTGAAATCCGACTGGCAGACACTTGGGTGCGGGATGTACAACACCCAGACCCAGACCTGTGTTCAGACGCTGTCAAACTACTGATCGCGCGGCAACAGTGTGAGGTGCCCCGTGCACCTCACCAGTCATGGGAACCGGACATGGTACGCATTTTTCTGGCGGCGCTGGTTGTTGCCGCCCTCTCTTTCGCCGCGCCGGCGCGGGCACAGGACGCGCCCATGCAGGCGGTTTTGCAAGCCCATGCAGAGCTGATCGTGAAGAGTTCGCGCAAGGCGATCGGTCCGGCCATCGACGCGGTCGCCGACAGCGGCCTGGCCCAGACCCAGGATGTACTCCAGACATGGCAAGCCAAGCGGATGTGGCAGCGCAAGGCTGACGGGGTATTCTTTCGCGGCGAAGAGATCGACGCGAAGACCAGCCGCCTGTACGATTTCGATACCGGCGCGGATGTTGGCATCTTTGCCAATTCCGACTTGAAACAGGTCAAGCCGAACAGTGGCGTCCGCGCCATGCTGGGGGCGGCGCTGGTGCGGTTCCAGTTGCGCGATCCCGACCCGAGCCGCCGCGCAGAGGCATTGGCGGCGATCGAACGCGCCCCGTCCCGGCAGGCGCTGGCCCCGTTGCGCGCCGCCATCGGCGATGAGACGGACCCGGCCCTGAAAGCCCGCAAGGTCCGTGCGGAACGGTTGCTCACGATCGCTTTCGATGACGATGACGCGATACGTGTTGCCGCGATCCGCGACATGGGGGGAGATCTTGGTGTCGATTTGCGTGCCACGCTGAATCCGCTTGTGGCAACCGATCTTCGTGTGTTCGCGGGGGGGGACCTGCCCGGCGGACTGAATATCGCCAGGCATGTTGCCCCCGGCGACGAAACGCTTCCGCGGGATACCGCCTATGACATGCTGGTTGCCGCGTCGCTGGCGCCGGCACGAATTACGGCAGAGGAAATCCGGGCCTCGCTGGCGCGCCATATCGACGGCGGCTACGTGGCCGGAGTGCCCGTGGCGCAACTGAACGCCGACGCCGCCCGGCTGCGGGCCTATGACGGACTGGTCGCTCAGGGGCTTGTCCCGGCCCGAGTCAATGACGCCGATATCGACGGGGCGCTGGCATCGCATCGGTTCGCGGAGGTTTTTGCCGAACCCTCCCCCGCCGTGACCGGCGCCGCGCGCGCCGCCCTTGGCCAGATCGAAACCAGGGTCTCTGCAAACCAGATTCTGGACCTGACGCTGGACGCTTTGTCACTGGCCTCGATCTATTTTCTCGCCGCCATCGGACTGGCCATCACTTTCGGTGTGATGGGTGTGATCAACATGGCCCATGGGGAGTTCATCATGATGGGCGCCTATACCGGATTTGTCGTTCAGCAGATGATCCCGAACCATACGGTTTCGATCCTGGTCGCGATTCCGCTGGCTTTCGCGGTGACTTTTGCGGCAGGGGTGGTCATGGAGCGGTTGGTGATACGCTGGCTCTACAACCGCCCGCTGGAAACCCTTCTGGCGACCTTCGGCATTTCCATCGCCCTGCAACAACTGGCAAAAAACATTTTCGGGACGCAGGCCCGGCCACTGACCGCGCCCGCCTGGCTCGACGGGGCATGGGTGCTGAACGATATCGTTTCGATCAGCTATATCAGGATCGCGATCGCCGTTCTGGCACTGATATTCCTGGGGGTCTTCCTGATCGTCATAAAGCGCACCCGCCTGGGTCTGGAAATCCGTGCGGTGACGCAGAACCGGCGCATGGCGGCCAGCATGGGAATCAATCCCGACCGGGTCAACGTGCTGACATTCGGCCTGGGTTCGGGGATCGCGGGTGTCGCGGGTGTTGCCATCGGGCTTTTTGCCAAGGTCACGTCGGAACTCGGCGGCGACTATATCGTGCAAAGCTTCATGACCGTCGTTGTCGGGGGGGTCGGAAATATCTGGGGCACGCTTGCCGGAGCGACCATGATCGGGTTCCTGCAAAAAGGGATCGAATGGTTCAACCCGTCCAACACGCTGGCCGCCCAGACCTACATGATCGCCTTCATCATTCTCTTCATCCAGTTCCGGCCCCGCGGCATTGTCGCGCTCAGGGGCCGTGCCGCAGGGGACTGAACCCATGAGCTTTGCCGCACGAAACCCATCGGTCCTGATCTTTCTGTCCGTTCTGGCGCTGTTCACGTTACTTGTGACGGTCATGTCGGAGGCCATCGGGACGGGTCTGGTTTCGACATCTTTCGTCAAGATATTGGGCAAGACACTGTGTCTGGCGCTGGTTGCGGTCGCGATGGACCTGGTCTGGGGCTATACGGGGATCCTCAGCCTCGGGCATTTCGCCTTTTTCGGACTGGGCGGTTACATGATCGGCATGTGGCTCATGTATGAGCGCACGCACGAGATCGCGGCAGCGGCCTTGGCCGAAGGCCCCATCCCCCCCACCGAGGCCGAGATTACCGCCGCCATCGGCAACCAGATTTTCGGCGTTGTCGGTTCAAGCGACTTTCCCCCCGTCTGGGCCTTTGCCGACAGCCTGACACTACAACTGGCGCTGGTCGTGATGGCGCCGGGGCTGCTGGCGCTGATCTTCGGGTGGCTGGCTTTTCGCAGCCGTGTCACCGGGGTTTACCTGTCGATCCTGACACAGGCGATGACACTGGCCCTGGCGCTGTACCTGTTCCAGAACGACAGCGGTCTGCGGGGCAACAACGGGCTTAGCGGGTTGCAGAACCTTCCTGGCGTCGACGCCCCGCAATCGCATGTCTCGCTTTGGTTTTTCTGGGCCTCCGCGCTGGCGCTGGGGGTGGGATACGTGTTCGCGGCGTGGCTGGTCGGCGGCAAGTTCGGCTCGGTCATGCGCGGCATCCGGGATAACGAGGCGCGCGTGCGTTTCCTTGGGTATTCGGTCGAAAGTTACAAGCTGGTCGTCTTTACCCTGACGGCGATGATCGCCGGCATTGCCGGTGCGCTCTATTATCCGCAGGCGGGCATCATCAACCCGGCCGAGATCGCCCCGATCGCCTCGATCTACCTTGCGGTCTGGGTCGCGATCGGGGGGCGGGGGCGGCTCTACGGCGCGGTCATTGGCGCGGTGTTCGTCAGTCTTGTTTCCAGTTGGTTTACCGGCGGGCAGGCCCCGGATGTACCCCTTGGGTTTTATACCGTCAAATGGGTCGACTGGTGGCTTGTCGTGCTGGGTCTGTCGTTTGTCCTGGTTACACTTTTCGCCCCCAGGGGAATCGGCGGGCTGTTCGACCTGGTCACCGAACGCCAACCCCCCGAGCGTCACGGAGCGAATCTTGGCCCCGATGCGGGCAGCCTGCGTGAAAAGGAGGCCAGTCAATGAGCACCCTGCTGGAAGTCTCGGGTGTGTCTGTCACCTTCGACGGGTTCAAGGCGATCAATAACCTGTCCTTCAGTATTGGCCATGCAGAGCTGCGCGCGATCATCGGACCCAACGGTGCGGGAAAGACCACTTTCATGGACATCGTCACCGGGAAAACCAGGCCCGACGAGGGCCGCATTGTCTGGGGCGGCAAAAGCCGGTCTCTTCTGAACATGTCCGAGGCGCGGATCGCCTGCGAAGGGATCGGCCGCAAGTTTCAGAAACCGACAGTGTTCGAGGACCAGAGCGTGCAGGAAAACCTTCTGATGGCGCTTAAGAAGGACCGTGGGCCGTTGGCGGTTTTGTTTTACCGTCCGCAGGCCGCGGATCTGGAGCGTGTCCGGGCCCTTGCGGAGGAAATCGGCCTTGCGGATCAGTTGTACCGTAAATCCGGAGAGCTCAGCCACGGAGAAAAACAATGGCTGGAAATCGGCATGCTGCTGGCACAGGAGCCACGGCTGTTGCTGGTCGATGAACCGGCGGCCGGGATGACTTCATCGGAGCGTGAGCACACGACCGCCCTTCTGATCGAGGCGGCAAAAACCCGTGCTGTTGTGGTGGTCGAACATGACATGGAATTCATCCGCCGGCTGAATTGTCGTGTGACGGTACTTCATGAGGGGGCGGTCCTGGCGGAAGGGTCCCTGGACCACGTGACCAGGAACCAGGATGTAATCGACGTTTATCTGGGACGGTGAGATGTTGAAGGTAACAGACCTGACCTTGCATTATGGGCATTCGCGGATATTGCACGGGATCTCCATGGAGGCTCGTGCCGGGCGGGTGACCTGTGTCATGGGGACAAACGGTGTCGGAAAGACCAGCCTGATGAAGGCGATTTCGGGGACCCATCCGCGCTCGGGCGGGGGCGTGTCGCTGCAAGGCGAAGACCTTCCCCCGGTGCCCGCGCACCTGCTGGCCCGGCGCGGCATCGCGTATGTGCCCCAGGGGCGTGAGATATTTCCCCTTTTGACCGTGCGCGAAAACCTGGAAACCGCCTTCAGTTGCCTGCCGCGTTCCGAGAGGTTCGTGCCCGACGAAATCTATCGCCTGTTCCCGGTCCTGCGCCAGATGCAGTCCCGCCGGGGGGGCGATTTATCCGGCGGGCAGCAGCAGCAACTGGCCATCGCCCGCGCTCTGATGACCCGGCCGAAACTGCTCTTGCTGGATGAGCCGACGGAGGGTATCCAGCCCAATATCATTCAGCAGATCGGTGAGGTGATCGACCAGCTTCGGGTGCGTGGCGATATGGCGATCATTCTTGTCGAGCAGTTCTTCGAGTTCGCTTATGGCCTGGGCGACGATTTCGTCGTTCTGCGCCGGGGCGAGGTCACGCTGTCCGGGGCAAAAGCCGATGTGGCGAAGGCCGACCTGTTGCGGGGCGTGACGGTTTGAAACCGTGAAGAAAATGCGAAAGGCTGCCGGAAGGCAGCCTTTGATGCCGATGCAGCGGCGGATTCAGGCGTAAGCCGCCTCTTTGCCGAAATGCTTGACCAACATGTAATAGACGACGACACGGTACTTGTTCCGCTCTGACCGGCCATAGGTGTCGATGACCTTGTTGATGGCCTGCATCAATTCGGGTCCGTCGCGCAGGCCGAGCTTCTTGATAAGGAAGTTGTTCTTGACCGTTTCCAGTTCGCTGGGCTGGGTGGCGGCGACGGTGGCGGCGTCGGCGTTGTAGATCGAGGGCCCGCAGCCGATGGTGACCTTGGTCAGTAGTTCCATGTCCGGCTGCATGCCGCACTTGGTTTTCAGATCGCTGGCATATTGCGCGATAAGATCGTCACGTTTTCCCATTCCCCGTCTCCCTTTGGTGATGTCACAACACTGCCCGCCGGTGGCGGGAAAAGTGAAAAACAGGTTAACGGGCTGGCAGGGGCGGGCAAGCAGTTTTTTGTCCGTGCCGGACATGTAAAACCGCCCCGGAGAACCGGGGCGGCGCGCGAAACGCTCAGTAGCGGTAATGTTCCGGCTTGAAGGGGCCTTCGGGCGAAACGCCGATATAGGCGGCCTGTTCCTCGGAAAGGGTGGTCAGCCTGACGCCGATACGGCCCAGGTGCAGGCGTGCAACCTTTTCATCCAGATGCTTGGGCAGGATGTAGACGTCGTTTTCATAGGCATCGCCGCGGGTGAACAGCTCGATCTGGGCCAGAACCTGGTTGGTAAAGCTGGCCGACATCACGAAGCTGGGATGGCCGGTGGCATTGCCAAGGTTCAACAGGCGGCCTTCGGACAGCAGGATGATCCGGGCGCCGCCGGGCATCTCGATCATGTCCACCTGATCCTTGATGTTCGTCCATTTGTGGTTTTTCAGCGCGGCGACCTGAATTTCATTGTCGAAATGGCCAATGTTGCCGACGATGGCCATGTCCTTCATCTCGCGCATATGCTCGATGCGGATCACATCCTTGTTGCCGGTGGTGGTGATGAAGATGTCGGCGCTGTCGATCACGTCTTCCAGCACCACGACCTCAAACCCGTCCATGGCGGCCTGAAGGGCGCAGATCGGATCGACTTCGGTCACCTTCACGCGGGCGCCCGCGCCCCGCAGCGACGCGGCCGATCCCTTACCCACATCGCCGTAGCCGCAGACAACGGCGACCTTGCCCGCCATCATGACATCGGTGGCGCGGCGAATCCCGTCCACCAGGCTCTCCTTGCAGCCGTACTTGTTGTCGAATTTCGACTTGGTGACGCTGTCGTTGACGTTGATCGCAGGGAAGGGCAGCAGGCCTTTTTTCTTCAGTTCGTACAGGCGGTGAACCCCGGTGGTGGTCTCTTCGCTGACACCCTGAATCATGTCGCGCTGCCGGGTAAACCAGCCCGGTGTTTGCGCCATGCGCTTGCGGATCTGCGCAAACAGCGCCTCTTCCTCCTCGCTGGCGGGGGTGGCGATCAGGCTGTCCTCTCCGTTTTCAACGCGAGCGCCCAGCAGGATGTAAAGCGTTGCATCGCCGCCATCGTCGAGGATCATGTTCGCGCCGCCCTCGGGAAACTGGAAGATGCGGTCAGCGTAATCCCAGTATTCCTCCAGCGTTTCGCCCTTGATGGCAAAGACCGGCGTGCCCCCCGCAGCGATCGCGGCAGCGGCGTGATCCTGGGTGGAGAAGATATTGCACGAAGCCCAGCGCACATCCGCCCCCAGATGGACCAGCGTCTCGATCAGAACGGCGGTCTGGATGGTCATGTGCAGACTTCCGGCAATGCGTGCGCCCTTGAGCGGCTTGCTGTCGCCGTATTCCTGGCGCAAGGCCATGAGGCCGGGCATTTCGGTCTCGGCGATGTCCAGTTCCTTGCGACCGAACCCGGCCAGAGAAATATCCTTGACGATGTAATCCTGCGCCATTGCGCATTCTCCTGCTGATTTCGTTGCGGTGGACATAGCATTGCCCGTGCGGCTCGACAATGTGTGCGGGCTGTGGCAACCGGAAACGCAAGGGAGAGTCGCCATGAAACACCCCCGTGCCTGGCAAAGGATGCTTTCGGGCCGCCGGCTGGATCTGCTGGATCCGACGCCCGTGGACATCGAAGTCGAGGATATCGCGCATGGTCTGGCCTTTGTTGCCCGCTGGAACGGTCAGACAGAGGGCGATTACCCGTATTCCGTTGCCGAGCACTCCCTGTTGGTGGAGCAGATCTTTGCCCGGATCGTGCCGCAGGCGCCGGCGAAATGGCGACTGGCGGCGCTGCTGCATGACGCGCCGGAATACGTGATCGGGGACATGATTTCACCGGTGAAAGCGGCGGTGGGGCCGGAGTACGGGGCCCTCGACGCACGTCTGGCCGCAGCGATCCATATCCGGTTCGGGTTGCCCGCCACGGTGCCCGTGCGGATCAAGCGGCAGATCAAGCGGGCCGACCGGGTGTCCGCCCGGCTGGAGGCAACCCAGATTGCCGGGTTCTCCGCGACCGAGGCGAACCGTTTCTTCGGGAAGCCGGACCCGGACCTGTCCGCGGGCCTGTGCCTGCACCTGCGTCCACCCGTCGAGGTGCGCGCGGCCTATACCGCGCGTCACGCAGAATTGCTTTCGCAAATGGGCTGAGATCGCTCCGGGCGGGCGGGCAAGGCCAGGGGGGCCATGGAGTCGGCCCCCGGCGGCAGCGGCCCGGCCAGCGCGGCGGCGCGCGCATGGGTAACGAGGTGTTCCAGAAACGCCTCGGCCACAACGGAAAGATGTTTGCCCCGCGGGTAGGCGACCTGCCATTGGCGCAACAGCGGAAACCCCTTCACGTTCAGCGGTTTCAGCAACCCGAAGCGCCCTTCCAGCGCCAGGGTGTCACGGGACAGAATCGCAAGGCCCAGCCCGCCGATGACCGCCTGCTTGATGGCCTCGTTGCTGCCCAGTTCCATCCGCATCTTCAGGCGCAGCCCCCGTGCGGCAAAGAACCTCTCCGCCGCGAGCCGGGTGCCGGAGCCGGGCTCACGCAGGATGAACGGCTCTTCTGCGATGCGTTGGGGTGAGATTTCGTCCGCCTGTAGCAGCGGGTGGTCATGCCGGGCGAGAATTGCCAGCGGGTTGTCGGCGATGGCGGTGGCAACCACGTCCAGCCCCTCGGGCGGGGTGCCCAGAACGCACAGATCGTCTTCGTTGCCGGTTAGCCGTGCAAGGACGGTTTGCCGGTTGGTAACGGTCAGGGCGACTTCCACTCCCGGATTGGCGGTGCAGAACTCCCCCAGCAGGCGTGGCATGAAATATTGCGCGGTGGAGACGATCGCCAGTTTCAGCCGTCCCTGGCGCAGCCCGCGCAGGTCGTCGAGCTGCATCTGCATCCGTTCCAGCCCATCGAGCGTTTCCTGCGCGGACTCACGCACCACATGCCCGGCTTCGGTCAGGTGAATCCGCTTTCCGATCCGTTCCAGCAGGGCCATGCCCAGCGTTTCCTCCAGCTGTTTGACCTGCGTGAAGGCGGCGGGCTGGGTCATGTTCAATTCCTCCGCCGCGCGGGTGTAGCTGAGATGGCGGGCAACAGCCTGAAAGACCTGAAGCTGACGTAAGCTGATGCGCATACTATAACCTTTCATATATTCTGTTACTAAAAACTATTCATTTTGCCTTATTGCATCAAGGGGCCATAGTTTGCCCGTCCCAAGAAGGGCCAAAACAGCATAACCCCCGGAGGAGGCGACATGGCTGCCAAGAAATACGATGCCGGTGTGAAGGAGTACCGATCCACATACTGGGAACCCGATTACAAGGTAAAGGACAGCGACGTGCTGGCCGTTTTCAAGGTGATCCCCCAGCCAGGGGTCGACAGGGAGGAAGCCGCCGCCGCAGTTGCCGCCGAAAGCTCCACCGGCACCTGGACGACCGTTTGGACCGACCTTCTGACCGAGCTGGATTACTACAAGGGCCGGGCTTACGCGATCGAGGACGTGCCCGGCAATGACGATGCGTTCTATGCGTTCGTCGCCTACCCGATGGATCTGTTCGAGGAAGGGTCCGTCGTGAACCTTTTCACCTCGCTCGTCGGCAACGTGTTCGGCTTCAAGGCGGTGCGGTCGCTGCGTCTGGAGGACGTGCGCTTCCCGTTGTGGTTCGTGACCACCTGCTTTGGTCCTCCGCATGGCATCCAGGTCGAGCGTGACAAGCTGGACAAGTACGGACGTCCGCTGCTGGGTTGCACGATCAAGCCGAAACTTGGCCTGTCGGCCAAGAACTACGGCCGTGCCGTCTACGAGGTTCTGCGGGGCGGTCTCGACTTTTCCAAGGACGACGAGAACGTCAACTCCCAGCCGTTCATGCGCTGGCGTGACCGGTTCCTGTTCTGCCAGGAGGCCATCGAAAAGGCCGAGGCCGAAACCGGAGAGCGCAAGGGCCATTATCTGAACGTCACCGCACCGACCGTCGAGGAGATGTTCAAGCGAGCGGAGTTCGCAAAGGAGATCGGGACCCCGATCATCATGTCGGACTATCTGACGCTGGGCTGGGCGGCGCATAACTCCCTGTCCAAGTGGTGCCGTGACAACGGTCTGCTGCTGCATGTCCACCGGGCCATGCACGCGGTGATGGACCGCAACCCCAACCACGGTATCAACTTCCGCGTCCTGGCCAAGCTTCTGCGCCTGCTGGGCGGCGATCACCTGCACTCGGGCACTGTCGTGGGCAAGCTTGAGGGTGACCGGGAGGCCACGCTGGGCTGGATCGACCTGCTGCGGGATCGCTATGTCAAGGAAGATCGCGATCGCGGTATCTTCTTCGATCAGGACTGGGGGGCGATGCCGGGGGTTTTCCCGGTCGCGTCCGGCGGTATCCACGTTTGGCACATGCCGGCGCTGGTGTCGATCTTCGGCAACGATTCGGTCTTGCAGTTCGGCGGCGGCACGCTGGGCCATCCCTGGGGTAACGCGGCCGGTGCCGCGGCGAACCGGGTTGCGCTGGAGGCCTGCGTGCAGGCCCGCAACGAGGGCCGTAACCTGGAGAAGGAAAGCAAGGAAATTTTGACCAACGCCGCCAAGTCCAGCCCTGAACTGAAGATCGCCATGGAAACATGGAAGGAGATCAAGTTCGAATTCGACACCGTCGACAAGCTGGACACCCAGCACCGCTGAGCCGAGAAAAGGAGACATCAAGATGAGCAACGTTCAGGATTATTCCTCGCGCCTGTCCGACCCGGCCAGCCGGAAGATGGGGACCTTCTCCTACCTGCCGGAAATGGACGCCGATCAGATCCGCAAGCAGGTGGAGTGGATTGTCAAGCATGGCTGGAACCCGGCCATCGAACATACCGAGCCCCAGTTCGCAACTTCGAACTACTGGTACATGTGGAAGCTGCCGATGTTCGGCGAAAGCGATGTGGATGCCATTCTGGCAGAACTGGAGGCCTGCCGTGCGGCCAACCCGGAGAACCACATTCGCCTGATCGGGTACGACAACCATACCCAGAGTCAGGGTGCCAGCATGGTGATCTATCGCGGCAAGACCGTGTAAGCCATTCCGCCGCCCCGAGCGGGGCGGCGGCCTTCCAAAGGGTGAGCGAGATGACCGACGACCTTCAGCAATACCTTGTTCCGCAGGAACCCTATTATCGCGCCGTAGACGATGAAGTATCCCTCTTTGAGGCGGCCTACGCAGCAAAGATGCCTGTCATGCTCAAGGGGCCGACCGGCTGTGGCAAGACACGCTTCGTGGAGTATATGGCGTGGAAGCTGGGAAAACCTCTTGTTACCGTCGCCTGCAACGAAGACATGACTGCGTCGGATCTTGTCGGGCGTTACCTGCTGGATGCGGACGGGACGCGATGGCAGGACGGGCCGCTGACCTTCGCCGCCCGCCACGGTGCGATCTGCTATCTCGACGAGATCGTCGAGGCCCGCCAAGACACCACCGTGGTCATTCACCCGCTCACGGACAACCGCCGCGTGCTGCCGCTTGAGAAGAAGGGCGAATTGCTGCGTGCGCACGAAGACTTCCATCTCGTGATCTCCTACAACCCCGGCTACCAGAGCCTGATGAAGGATCTCAAGCAGTCCACCAAGCAACGTTTCGGCGCGCTGGACTTCAGCTACCCCAAGCATGGCGTGGAGGTAGAGATCGTCGCCCACGAAGCCGGCGTGGACAGTGCGGCCGCCGACAAGCTGGTCTCCATCGCCGAACGGGCCCGCAACCTCAAGGGCCACGGGCTCGATGAAGGCATTTCCACCCGGATGCTGATCCACGCGGGCAGCCTGATGGCGCGTGGGATCGCCGCGCCTGCCGCTTGTGAGATGGCGCTCGTCTCGCCCATCACCGACGACCCGGACATGCGCGATGCGCTGGATGCCGCTGTGGGAACCTATTTTTAAGGGGGCGCGCGATGGCTCAGACCCTTGCCGACCATGCCGACCTGACCGAAGATCTGACCCCGGCCCAGCGAGAGGCGCTGGCCGCCAACTGGGCGGATGCGGTGCGCGCGCTTTCCCCGCGCGGGCTGGACAACTGGATCAAGGGGGCCGTGGCGCTGCATCGCATGGGCCGGGGCGTGGATATCGCGGTGGTCTGGATCGAAACCGTTCCCCAGCTTGCCCGTGATCTTGGCGAAGACATCGTCCCCGATCTTGCGCAAAGCTGCCTTGGTTTTGCCTCCCGTACTTCCGGCGGTGTGATCGAGCGCATCATCGCCACGGCGCCCGTCGCCGCGAAGCGGTTGGGCGATGCGGATCTGTTCCGCTCCTACCTGCAGTTGCTCAACCAGCTTCTGGGCCAGGCCCCGCGCGGCTTGCGCCCGATGCTGGACAAGCTTGAGGATCTGCTCGCGGTTCTGACGCTGGGCGGCCTGCGCCGCTGGGCCAGTTGGGGTGCGCAGGCGCATCGCAGCAATTTTGAGGAGCTTGCCCGTTATTTCGCGCTGGAGAGCGATGAATCCCGTGCCATGGTCCAGAAGGAACGCAAGGGCACCCTGTTCGTCGATATTCATCGACGGATCGGGATGTATCTGCGTGCATTATGGGGGCGCGATTTCCTGATGCGCCCCACCGCGGGCGACTTCGAAACCCGCGAGGGGGCGCGACCCTTCATCGCCGATTTCTTCCTGCATTTGCCGGATGCCTATGACGACTGGAACGGACAGCCGGGGGTGGACCTTTACCGCGCCGCTGCCGCCCATGCCGCCGCCCATGTCATGTCGACCACCGAGCGACAGGATGCCGACCCCCTGAACGCGTTGCAGCAAGCCTGTGTGGGCCTGTTCGAGGATGCCCGCGTCGAGGCATTGGCAATTGCCCGCTTCCCGCGGCTGCGGGATTTGTGGCGCCGGTTTCATACCTCACAGCAGGACGGGATCGGGGCGGTGTTCGATGCCGTCGCCCTGGCCCTGCTGGATCCGGGTGCCCCCTGTGAGGAGCCCCACGCGCGCTGGGCGCGTGACGCTTTCGCCGCAATCGACCTCAACGATCCCGCCGCCATCCGGGCGCTTGGGCTGGAGCTGGCCGAACGTTTGCGGGGCCAGCCGTTCTCCCCCTGGCGCGACGGGCAATCCGCGCCGTATCGCGACGATAATCGATACCTCTGGGAGGTCGAAGAGGCCGACTGGGAAACAGCCGCTTTTCTTCCCGACCAGCAGGTGCGCAAATACGTCTCGGTTTCCGAAATGGTGAACGAGGTCGAGGTGGAAACCGCGGGCGATGACGCCCAGGAAATCTGGGTCTCCGCGACAGAATTTTTCGATGATGACGGTATTTCCTTCAACGAGAAGGAAGGCAAGGAGCCGACCGCCCCGCCCAGGCCTTATGACGAGTTCGACTACCAGATCCAGATGAATCGCCCGGCCTGGGCGACGGTTCTTGAAAAACGGCCCAGGCTGGGGGATCCGGCGAAGGTGGATCAGATCCTTGCCGAGAACCGCAAGCTCATCGCCCGCATGCGGCACCTTCTGGAAGCCATGCAGCCGCAGGGTGTG
The DNA here is from genome assembly GCF_003046545.1 of Rhodovulum imhoffii. Classification (GTDB taxonomy): domain Bacteria; phylum Pseudomonadota; class Alphaproteobacteria; order Rhodobacterales; family Rhodobacteraceae; genus Rhodovulum; species Rhodovulum imhoffii. The sequence goes on from NZ_QAAA01000004.1 coordinate 26,370, forward strand.
CAGCGTATCCGCAAGCTGGAAGAGGGGGACGATCTGGACCTGAACGCGGCGCTGGAGGCGCTGACCGACATCCGTATGGGCCGCCAGCCCGATCCGCGGGTGATGCTGCGCACGGTGCGCAAGACGCGCGACATTGCGGTAATGGCGCTGCTGGACTTGTCGGAATCCACCAACGACCCCGCTGCCGGCCAGGACCAGACCGTGCTGGACCTGACCCGGAGCGCGACCGTCCTTTTGGCCGAGGCAATCCATACCGTGGGGGATGCCTTTGCACTGCACGGGTTCTGTTCTGACGGGCGGCACAACGTATTTTACCAGAGATACAAGGATTTCGACCAGAAATGGGATGAGATGCCGAAGGCCCGGCTGGCAGGAATGCAGGGGCAGTTGTCCACCCGCATGGGGGCGGCCATCCGTCACGCGGGGTATCACCTGGGGCAGGTTTCTGCCGCCAAGAAGCTGATGCTGGTCCTCACGGATGGCGCCCCGGCCGATATCGATGTGCGTGACCCGCAATACCTGCGTCAGGATGCCCGCGCCGCGGTGCAGGAGGTCGCCCGCAATGGTGTCATTCCGTTTTGCCTGACCCTGGATCCGCGGGCTGATTCCTACGTGTCGCAGATTTTCGGGCCGCGCAATTACCTGATCCTGGACAATGTCGAGCGCCTGCCGGAGCGTCTGCCCCAGCTTTATACCGGGCTGACACGCTAGGCCGGGCAGGCAGGGGCCAAAGAAAAACGGCGCTTGCCCTTCCAGCCCGCCTGTGCCGGGTTCCCGGGCAGGCGGAAAGCGTGCCTGGGAACCGCGCCTCCGCGACCGCCGTGTGAGGCAGAAGGGGAGATGCCGATCGTGAAATCAAAGGTGCGGCCCGTTCGAGTGCGTGGTGTCTTGCCGGGCGGATTGAGGGCCCGCGCGAAACGTACTTGCAAGGATGGGATCTTGGCGGCCCGGCGCGAGGCCCGCCCGGCGAATCTCATCGGGCCGGGTCCGGCGTGTGAGGCTTTTCATTGGGCGCGACCTTCCGCCACCGGCTGGCTGAGGTGACAGGCAACCGGAAAAGACCGCGCTTTCCGGCATGGCCGCACACCGGGTCCGTCGGGTCACCCGGCACGGTCCCGTTTCGGAGAGACCGACGGCCAGATCCCGTCACGCCGGTGGCCGTCCGGGCCCGGCGCAATCGCGAGATTTTCAGTCAGTGCACGTCAGGCGCGTTGGGACGGCGGACGATGCGTTCGGGTTGGGGCAGGCCGGCCTCTGCCGCGATCTCAAAGCGGGTTTTGCGCGCCCGCTCGGTCGCGGATTTCAACTGCCCGCAGGCGGCCATGATATCTTCACCCCTGGGGGTACGGATCGGGCTGGCGTACCCCGCCTTGTAGACGATGTCGGCAAAAGCCTCGATCCGCTCCCAGCCGGACCGTTTGTAGGGGGCGCCGGGCCATTCGTTGAACGGGATCAGGTTGATCTTGGCCGGAATGCCCGCGATCAGCCTGACAAGGCGGCGCGCGTCTTCGTCGCTGTCGTTGATGTCCTTGAGCATCACGTATTCGAATGTGATCCGTTCGGAGTTGGACAGCTTCGGATAGGCGCGCAGAGCCTCGAACAACTTTTCCAGGTTGTATTTGCGATTGATCGGAACGATCTGATTGCGCAGCGTGTCCGTGGTGGCGTGCAGGGACACCGCCAGCATGCAGCCGATCTCTGTCGCGGTGCGGGCGATTTCGGGCACCACGCCAGAGGTGGACAGCGTGATCCGCCGCCGGCTGAGCGACAGCCCCTCCCCATCCATGGTGATGCGCATCGCGTCGCGCACCGCATCGAAGTTATAGAGCGGTTCTCCCATGCCCATCAGAACGACGTTGGAGACAAGACGGGTTTCGTCCTTGGGATGGCGTCCGGGTTCGGGCCATTCGCCGAGGTCGTCGCGGGCGATCATGATCTGACCGACAATTTCCGCCGCCGTCAGGTTGCGCACCAGGCGCTGGGTCCCGGTGTGGCAGAAGGTGCAGGTCAGCGTGCACCCGACCTGGGACGAAATGCACAGCGTGCCGCGCCCGGTCTCGGGGATGTAGACCACTTCGACTTCATGTCCGCCCTGGATACGGACGAGGTATTTCCGCGTCCCATCGGCGGAGACATTGCGGGACACGACCTCGGGCACCGCAATGGTGAAATGGTCGGCCAGGCGGGCACGGTAATCCTTGGCGAGGTTGGTCATCTCGCCGAAATCGCGTACCCCGCGCTGATAGATCCACTGCCAAAGCTGGCTGACGCGCATACGCACCTGACCGTCCGGTGTGCCGGCGGTTTTCAGGGCCTCGGCCAGTTGCGGGCGCGTCAGTCCGACGAGGTTGATCCTGGATTCCTCGGGCAGCTTGCGCGGAATTGTCACCGCCTCGGGCATGATCGGTGGGGTCGCGGTCATTTCGCGCATCTCCATCGGGGTAAGTGCACCCCAGTACAGGATTCGGCGCGGGAAATAAACACCCCGCCGGTCAGCCGCCGCAGCGCCGGGCGGCTTCGTTGACCGCGGCGGTGAACCCCATCAGGGAAAACGTGTCCTTCGTTGTCGTCCCGCGTGAGGATACGCCGGTCGCGACCGCTTCCGCCCCGCCTTTCATCGCGGTCATGATCGCCGCCTGGTCGGCTTCCGAGGCCGGCCAGGCCCACTCCCCCTCGGTGAAGAAGTCATAGCTTTTGTCGCCGATCTGCATCTTTACCGTCGAGCCGGAGGCAAACGGGTAGCCGCCGGTAAACGAAATCTCCCCCTTGACGCTTTGCCCCGGCCGGTAGGACACGAATAAAAGGATATCGCCCCGCCGAACCTCGACGACCTTGCCGTTGCGGGAGTTCACGGTTTTCTTGGGGGCAGAAACCCCCCAGCATTCGGTCGGGTTGTCTTCGACGAAGACGCTCCAGTCCGAGTTGGCGGCGACGCGGTTCGACGAATCCTGCGCCTGCGCCGCGAAAGCCGTCAGCGCCATCAGGGCGCCGGTCAGCCCGTATCTTATCCGCTGTGAAGTGCTCACTCGCTGCCTCCGGTATATTGCCTGCCTAACGGATGAAATCCTGCCCGAAGATTTCGTTTTCCATGGCGAACCTATCTCGAAAAGGCCAAACATTTAAAGACCCGTTGGCAGAAAATCGCGCAGGCGTGAGAAAGTCCGGAAGGGTCACGGACGGCGAACCTGGAGAATGCTGCGGGGCCGTGCGTCATCCGTGCGCTGGGCAGCGTCGCGGTGAGGAGGAATTTCTTGCCAAACCTGGGCGGGCACATTCCAGGGCGGAACCGTCGCCCGACCCGGCCCTGAGGTGACGGGGCCGTGTGCTCCCGGAGGCGCCGAAAAGCTAATTAATGGTCTTGGCGCCGAAAACCTCTGCGGGGCTGACGGCATATTCGTCAATCGCGGCCTGTGCGGCAGGCGTCATATACGGGTTTTCCAGGTAGATCAGGTTGATCGCATCCAGGTTGATACCACGAAACGCGTTCTTCGATTCCGGGTGGGTGCGCAGCAACTCGGCATGGGAGCCGTCCTCGAAGGCGCGCAACAGGCCTTCTTTCAAGGCATCATGAAGATCCTGATTGTTGCGATCGACCATCAGGAAATGTTCTCCGGGCCAGATCAGCATGACATTCGGCAGCGGTGCGACACCGAGTTCTTCTTCGCGCCCGTTGAACATCCCCAGGGTTCCGATGGCGGAATATGGCATCAGATCCGCCCGTCCGGATGCGAGCATGTCGGGCATGTTCGCGAAATCTCCCTCCACCACGGAGATGCTGTGTTTTTGGAAGCCAGGTATCGTGCTCCACTTGGGGCCCTGAAGCACACTGAATTGTGCCAGGTCCTCGGCCGTCCTGATCTGGGCGAAGCGATCGATTTCATCCTTTTTCGCCCAGATCAGCCAGTATTGAAACATCCCCCTGAGCAACGGGACATGCACAACCAGCGTTTCGATTTCGCGGTTGGGGCGCGGAGCCCCCCACATGACGTTTCCCTCATCGCCGTAGATGGTGAGGTTCATGGCCGTTCGGTCGGGCGCGGTCGGCAGCGTACTGAGATCCAGATCGAACGGCCGCCCGCTTTTCTGCAACGCCAGTTCAAGGATGGACCACTGGATGAACCCCTTGGGTTCAACGCTGCGCTCCGCCAGAAAACGAACTTTCAAAACATCTTGCGCGGCCTGGGGTTCTTCGGCGATTGCGGGCGACATTCCCGCCATCAAGGCCTGACAGACGATCAGCGAAGACAAAATTCGTCGCGTTGCCCCGTGCAAGCCGTGCGGGTGCCGCGGCTTCAGGGGGGGAAGAGCACGGCTTGTCCCGTCCGGACCGGTTTGCCCGGAGCGGATGGCCCGTGTGAGGGGATATTGGCTTTGGCCACATGTCCGGCAGACGCCATCGGCCGATGTTGTCAGGAGATCACGGGCCATCGCACACCTCATTCAACTGGGTCAGAACTTCGACGAGCCGTTGTCGGCTGAATGGTTTTTGCAATAGTATCGTATTTTGGTCGAACCGGCCAGTTTCTCCGAGTATCCCCTCAGAGTAGCCGGACATGAAAACGGTTTTCAGCCCCGGCCAGAGTTGCGAAAGCACCTCTTTGACATCCGGCCCGTTCATGCTGTCAGTTAAAATCACATCGAGAATGGCGATGTCGACGGGCGTATTATTTTGCGCATACGCGATGGCGTCCTGCCCACTCGTGAACGTGATGACGGTGGCCTGCATCGTCTCGAGGTGATCTTTGACCACCTCCAGCACATCGGGATGATCTTCCACGACAAGAATACGCTTGCCCGACAGGTTCTCCCTGCCCGCAGCAATATGGGGATGTGCCATACCGGGTATCTGCCCGTCCGCCTCCTGCTCTGAGCGCGGCAGGTACAGTTCCACCCTGGTCCCGACATTCTCCTGGCTGTGTATTTTGACGTGCCCCCCGGATTGCTTGGCGAAACCATAAACCATGGAAAGGCCAAGCCCGGAGCCCTCCCCCTCTGGCTTGGTTGTGAAATAAGGCTCGAAGGCATGTGACATGACGGTTTCGCTCATACCTTCGCCGGTATCGCTGACGCGGAAGCACACATAGTCGCCGGGTTCCAGAGTGTCTTCCGTGGCGCAATATTCCGCGTCGAGCCGGGCATTGAAGCATTCGATGAGGATTTTTCCCCCCTTGGGTGTGGCATGACTGGCATTGATCGTCAGATTCAAAAGCGCCGCCTCAAGCTGTCGCTTATCCGCCAGGCAGGGCCAGACATCAGGATCGGCGGCAAAGTTGAACTCATGCTGCTCACCCAGAACCGGGCGCGAAAACTTGTGCAATTCCTGCAGGAAATCACCCGCCAGGATTATCGAAGGGGCCAAGGGTTGTTTGCGTGAGAAAACAAGAAGTTGTGCGGCAAGATCCGCCCCCCGGATCACTGTGCTTCGGGCACGTTCCAGCGCTTTGCGCTCCGCCTGCGTCAGCCGTTCGGGGCGGACCAGTTCCAGATTTCCAAGGATGATCGCAAGGATGTTGTTATAGTCATGCGCGACGCCGCCGACCAGTTGCCCAACGACCGACAGCCGTTCGGACTGTCGCAGCTTTTCGTCAAGTTTCAGGGCCTTGCTATTGGCTTCTTCCAGTTCTTGCAGATGCTTGCGACTCGCCGCAAGGATGCTGTTGGCCGACAGTGCGACCATCGTGACTTCGTTTTCGGCTTTCCCGATCGAACCGGGCAGGTCGAACGGCTCTGGCTGACGGGGGTCGACGCGGTTGAGTTTTTCGGCCAGCCAGCTCAAAGGCCGGGACAAGGTCACGTAAAACAGATTGAGCAAAATGAGAGTCAGAATCAGATTTTTCAAAAGACCGGAAAGCATCGACCGTACGGAACGGCTGTAAAAGTCGCTCAGGAGCGTGTTCTGGTTCACCATGACCTCGAGCGTTCCGACATTCAGCCGGGTCGACTGATTTGTCAGATCGATGCTGTAGTTCCGAAACGGTTTTGAGAAGAGAGGGGTCAGGCGGTCCAGAAGCGAGGGCTCAAAAGCACGGCGGACTTCCGCGAGAACGGCCCCCCGTTCATCGGAAATCCTGACTTGAAACATGAAATCGTAAATCATCAGAGACTTTATGGCTTCGGCTGCAAGGTCCGAATCCAGTTGAAAGGCCGCCTCTGCCGCGCCGGAGGAGGAAATCTGCAAAATGCTCTGAATAAACGTTTCGTCGCGTTTCGTTTGGGTCCTGTAATCCTGAACGATCTGGATGCAGCCGGTAACCAAACCCAAGGCGGCTGCAATCATCAACCCGTAAGCCGCCAGGGTAACTGCGATTCCCGATCTGACTTTGCGTCTCCTTTGAGTCATATCCTCAACCTGAGCGGAGTGCATTCATTAGACGGCGGCGGCGAAACAAGCGGCTGAGCAGCGGGTCGTGATCGGTATTGGTCGCCGTTTCGCGGGGAAGGAAAAGGAACCTTCATGGGTTTTCAGAGCGGAGTTCATCCGGGTTGCAATATCCTCTTATACTTTTTTTTAACTGATGGTTACAGGCTTTCAGGCCGCCCGTGGGCAATGCAAGTCTTTTATGCCTCTGCGGGCGTTGCGGGGATTGCGGGCGCCGGTCGCTTTCAGGTCGTTACAATGCGGATTCCGGCGGCCAGGTCGTTACGCTTCCAAGGGCCTTCGTGGGGCCGAAGCCGGGGCATTCGTGCAAGGTTTTCGTGGCGTGACGGGTCGTAAGCGCATGCGCCAAGACCGGCCCGCCCGGATTTCGGCCTGAAGGAAGGGGCCTGCGCGAACTGCTAAAGATTGCCGCAACCGGTATTGGAACTGCATTATTTTCGCTTTGATCGCAGGCTTTTGGGCCTGCGCCGTTGCGACCGTGCCGTGTCCGGGCATTGACGCAGGCAACCCCGCCCCGTACCCAAAGATTGCAACCAGTCGAGGAGGCCGCCCATGCGACCCGCCAACGAAGCCTTGCTTGTCGTCGATATCCAGAACGATTTCTGCCCGGGCGGCGCGCTTGCCGTTCCTGAAGGCGATACCATCATCACGCGCGTCAATGCCCTGATGGAAGAGTTCCCCCATCGCGTTCTGACCCAGGACTGGCACCCGGCGGATCATTCCTCTTTCGCGTCGAACCATGCGGGCGCGGCGCCCTTCAGTGTCGCGGACATGGCTTATGGGGCGCAGGTTCTCTGGCCTGACCACTGTGTGCAGGGGACCGCGGGCGCGGATTTCCACCCGGCGCTGGATGTCGCCAAGGCCGATTTCGTCGTGCGCAAAGGGGCCAACCCCGCAGTCGACAGCTATTCGGCCTTTTTCGAGAACGATCACGAAACCGAAACCGAGTTGGACGCCTGGCTGCGGGGCCGCGGCATCGATCACGTGACCATCGCCGGGCTGGCCTTCGATTTCTGCGTGCAATGGTCGGCGTTGGACGCGGTGCGGCTGGGCTATGCGGTGACGGTGCTGGAAGGGGCCTGCCGGGCGATCGACCTGCATGGGTCGGCAGAGGATGCACGCACCGCGATGCTGGATGCCAACGTGGTGCTGGAGCCCTGAAGATGGCGGATATCGCCACCCGCGTTTATAATCATAAGTGGAAGATCGACCCTATCGTCCGGTCGATGCTGGACACGGATTTTTACAAATTGCTGATGTGCCAGTCGGTTTTTCGCAACAAGCCCGACACGCAGGTCAGGTTTTCGCTGATCAACCGCAGCACGGATATCCGCCTTGCCGATCTGATCGATGAGGGCGAGCTGCGTGAGCAACTCGATCACATTCGCACCCTGCGTCTGACGCGGGGTGAAAGCACCTGGCTGCGTGGCAACACCTTTTACGGCAAGCGCCAGATGTTCCGCCCGGATTTCATGGCGTGGCTGGAGGATCTGCAACTGCCGCCGTATTTTCTCGAGAAACGCGAGGGTCAGTACATGCTGACCTTCGAGGGGGCCTGGCCCGAAGTGATGATGTGGGAGATCCCCGCGCTGGCGGTGCTGATGGAGTTGCGCTCCCGCGCGGTGCTGGCCGATATGGGAAAATTCGAACTTCAGGTTCTATATGCCCGTGCCATGACCAAGCTTTGGGAAAAGGTCGAACGTCTGCGCCGCCTCGACCGCTTGCGTCTGGCGGATTTCGGCACCCGCCGCCGCCATTCTTTTCTGTGGCAGGACTGGTGCGTACAGGCGATGATCGAAGGGCTGGGCCGAAAGTTCGTCGGCACCTCGAACTGCCTGATCGCCATGCGCCGGGATATCGAGGCGATCGGCACCAACGCCCATGAACTGCCGATGGTTTATGCCGCACTTGCCGACAGCGACGAGGGGTTGCGCCGCTCCCCCTACAAGGTCCTCGCCGACTGGCATGAGGAGCATGACGGGAACCTGCGCATCATCCTGCCCGATACCTATGGCACCAAGGGGTTTCTGGAGGGCGCCCCGGACTGGCTGGCGGGCTGGACCGGTATTCGCATCGATTCCGGCGACCCGGCGGAGGGGGCGGAAACCGCGATCGCATGGTGGAAGGCCCGTGGCGAGGACCCTCACGAGAAGATGATCATCTTTTCCGACGGGCTGGACGAGGACAAGATCATTGAGTTGCAGACCCGATTTGGCGACCGTGCCAAAGTCAGTTTTGGCTGGGGGACCCTGTTGACGAACGATTTTCGTGGTCTGGTTCCGGGCGATGCGCTTTCGCCCTTCAGCCTTGTGTGCAAGGCGGTTTCGGCCAATGGTCGCCCGACCGTTAAGCTGAGCGACAACCCCAACAAGGCCATGGGGCCCGCCGATGCCGTGGCCCGTTACAAGCGGGTATTCGGTGTGGGGGAACAGGTGGCGCGGGAGGTGATCGTTTGATCGCGACCGGCGGCCCGTATGACGATACCCGCCATTGCATGCGAACCCGCCGGCAAGCGGGGCAAAACCTTTGGCAGTTGTCGGATATGCGGGTGGGAAATGCCTGTCGGCTGCGGGCCGGACCCTGGTGCGGTCGGGCCGCAGACGGGGTTTGGGCGGGGCGCGGGGGCGGGGGTGTTTTGCGCCTTTGGGTTCGGTTCGCTCCCATGGCTTGGGGGCGGCGCGTTGCCGGGCACGGTGCATTCCGTCTCATTGCGGTTCTGCGGCGACGGGGGTAGGCTGAGGGAATATCCGCTTCTGTCGGCAACAGGGAAAGGGCCCGACGTGTTTCAACTCCTCGCTCTGTACCTTGCGTTTTCGCTCCTGCTTCTGTTCGGCGCCGCAGAGCTTGAGCGCCGCGCCATCGTCGCCCGCAGGCTCGGGCCGAACGGGCGGGCGATGCTGCTGGCTCTGGTGATTTCGGTGGTGGCGTCGCTGGTGGTGGTGGCGGTCTCCGCTTTCGTGGAGGATTGGGTTTACATGCTCCACGCCCTTGGCGCGTCCATTGCCTATCACGGGTTCATGGGGGTGTCTCTCGTGCATGGCCTCCAGGAGGTTTCCGCCCGCGTTGCGGCCCAGCGCACAGCCTGATCCGATTACAGGATTGGGCCGACCGTCGCGACGGCATTGTTCCAGATACACACGTAGAAAGGCCATTGCGCCACCTCTTGCGATGAAACCGCTTCGGATTGCGCGATATAGCTGGCCTGGCGGGTGCGGATCTCGTCCGTCAGCGTTTCGTCCTGAAACAGGATGTTGTTTTCGTAGTTGAGTTCGAAGCTGCGCAGATCGAGGTTCGAAGATCCGATCAGAGCCACCCGACCGTCGATGGTCAGGGTCTTGGCGTGCAGCAGCCCGCCGGTGAATTCATGTATGACGCAGCCTGCCTCCAGCAGCCGACGATAGTAGCTGCGGCTGGCGGCGGCAACGATCCAGCTGTCATTCTTCTTGGGGAAGACGAGACCGACCCGCACGCCGCGGTGGGCGGCGGCGATCAGCGCGTCCAGCACCGTGGCGTCGGGAACGAAATAGGGCGTGGTCAGGATCATTTCTTGCCGGGCGCTGGCGATGAGCGTGGTGAAAAGCTGCGGCGTGGCGCTGCGCCGTTCGGTCGGGCCGTCGCCCACGACCTGCGCCGGGAATCCGCCTTCGACCGGTTGCGCCTTGAGCTCGATTCCGTCAAGGATTTCCCCCCGTGCCTGCATCCAGTCGCTGGCGAACAGCAACTGGTTCTGCGCCACGACCGGCCCCTCGAACCGCATCATGATGTCGACCCACGGCGCGTATCTGGGCTTGATGTGGAATTCCGGGTCGGCCGAGTTCTGACTGCCGCAATAGGTGATGTGCCCGTCGATAACGGTAATCTTGCGATGGTTGCGCAAGTCGATGCGGCTGGTCAGCATCGTCAGGAACGGGTTGTCCAGCGGAAAGGCCACGGCAAGGTCCACGCCGGCGACCTTCATGTCCTTCCACAGGCGTGAGCGGATCAACCCGCGCGATCCGAGTCCGTCGGCAATCGCCCGGCAGGTCACACCGCGTTGTGCCGCACGGGTCAGGGCACGGGCGACTTCGGTTCCCGTCTGATCCTCCAGCCAGATATAATAAAGCACATGTACGTGCGTTTGCGCGGCGTCGATATCGGCAACCAGCCGGGTGGCAAACGCTGCCGCATCCTCCAGCAGTTCCGCCCGGTTGCCGCCCATGGGGTAAAACCCGTTGATGCTGCCGCCATAAAGGAAGGCGGGGCGGTAGAGCGGGTCAATCAGGGTATTCACGTCTTCGCACCGCCCCATATAGGGGGCGGCGTGGGCGCGGATCATGGCAAAGATTTCGTCATGCCGTTTGCGCGCCTTTTGGCCCAGATCGATCTCCCCGAACAGGAAGTAGATCAGAACCCCGAAATAGGGCGCCAGGTTGATCACGACAAACCATGCGAGCCGTGCCGGGGGCGAGAGGTCGTCGCGCAGCAGGATGCGCATGGTAAAGCCGAACACCAGGGCGCCATGCACGATGGCGAGCGCCAGATAGATCACTGCGTGTCCTTTTTTGGCGGTACGATATCGATCACGATCGGCAAGTGATCGGATGCAATCGCCGCCATGTCGGATTTATGCACATGCGCCCCCATGTGGCTAATGTCACCAACAAGAATGAACTTGTCCAGTTGCGCAATTGGCGCAGAACTGTGAAAACTGTCCCCTGGGGAAATGACCCGGCCAAGCGTGTTCAGCAGGCCGGGCCTGGGGTTCCAGTGATTGAAATCTCCGGCGATGACTGCGGGTCGGCCGGACCGGGTGACGAGCCGGTAGAGCCGCGACACCTGGCGTTCCCGGATGCGGCGGTTCAGGGCCAGGTGGACGCCCACGATCTCCAGCGGCGGGGTCTCGAGGCGTACCAGAACCGCGCCGCGGGGTTCCAGGCTGGGCAACATCAGCCGACGGGTGGACGCGACCGGAATCTGATGGCGCACCAGAACCACGTTTCCATGCCAGCCGTGGCTGGTGCCCCCGCGTGTGAGACGGGCGAGCTTCAGGCCCAGATCCTCTGCGAGCCGGTCGAGATACAGGACCCCCTCACGCGCGCCGAAGCGTTTGTCAGCCTCCTGCAGCACCACGACATCGGCGTTGATTTCGCTCAGGACGTTCTGAATGCGGTTCGGGTCGCGGCGCCAGTCCAGCCCGACGGCCTTGCGGATGTTGTAGCTTGCAATCCTGATGGCTTTTCCCTTTGCCTGCTGCGCCCGAAGTGTGGCTCGGGGCGTTTTGCGGTTTCATGTCTCGACCCGGAGGTCTTCTAATACACGCAATGTCCATGACCAAGCGGAGGCGCACAGTATGCCGGAACCGGGCGGTCATTGTCATGTCCTGTGCACGGGGTCCCCAAGGCTAGAGTTTTCGAAGAGTGGCGGCCAGCCAAAGCGCGGTCTGGTTGGCAAACCCCTTGCGGTGCAATCCGCTTCCGTGCAGCAGGGCCAGCCTCTTCATCAGGTCTGCATCGCGATTTTCGGTCAACCGCTCCAGCATTTTGAGGGCTTCGGGTGTCAGCAAATCCGCATGGGAGTGAAGAGTGGCGAGATTCTGGCCGATCCAGTCACGGTAGGTGCCGTCCAGCATGCTGCGGAGGCGTCTGATTCTCGGGCCGATCCCGCTGCTGGCGCCCATCTCGTTTCCGTGATGCTGCCGGTAAAGAAGGCGTGGTGTGGGGTCGAACAGGACCATGCCGCCCGTCCCGGAGACAAGCTGATAGAGCCACCAGTCATGCACCGAGGGGACCGGCATGCCGGGCAGGGCACGCCGCACCAGGTCCATGGCGGCCCTGTTCAGGACCATTGTGTTCCCGCCCGCGAAGTTTTGCAGGAGTGCATGGGCAAAGTTCAATGGTGCTGGCATCGGGCGCGAGAGGATTTTGCGCCCGGTCTTCGGATTCCACTCCCAGCTGCGCGTCCCCAGAAGTGCCGGACGCCGGCTGTAGGGGGCCAGGATCGCCACGGCGCTTTCCAGCTTGTCGGGGAGCCAGATGTCATCCTGATCCGAAAGGGCAATGTAATCGGCGTGGGCCTCGGGATGGGCGAGAAGCGAAAGGAAATTCGCCGTCAGCCCGCGCTGCGGTCCGTCCACGAGTTTCCATTGAATGGCGCTTTGATCCGCGCGTGCGAACTGGCGGAACCGCTCTGCGGTTCCGTCGCCCGGTGAATCGTCGGATGCGAGAACGACAGCCGGGCGCAGGGTCTGGGCGCAATAGCTTTCGAGTTGGGGCTGAAGATGTCGGGCCCCGTTGAAAAGGGCCAGGAGCACGGCGACGCGGGGAGGGGCGGTAAGCGAGTCGCTTCCCATGGAAACACCTTGGATCCGAGGCACTGGTGCCGGCACCTTACGGCGTCACGGCGCCGCGTGACAGCCGGTTTTCGGGAAAGGGGCGGATATCTCGTGACCAGGGGATGGGGCGGCGCCCGGCAGGAACCTGAAAAGGCATTATTAGATTGAAAATGGCGTTCGCGTATTCAGTCCTCGTGCGGCCTTCGATACTGTGTCGGAGTGACAGCCCGGATAACAAACAGAGCGAAAAATTTACATGGCCAGCAAACGACGGTGTATACTCCATGTCGGGACGATGAAAACGGCGACGACGACAGTTCAGTCCTGGCTTTCGCAGAATGCGGATCTTCTCAAGGACAGCGGCTGGATCTACCCGGGGTGGCCCTGCCGGGATGCTGAGCGGCTTGCGGACATGGTCGCCGAAAACCCGGAGGCCAACCTTGTCATCTCGGACGAAGGATATTGGCATTTCGCGGGGACAGCGCGTCTTGATCTGGATGCGATCCTTCGGGTTCTTCAGGGCTTCGATATCACCCTTGTCGTTTATTTCCGGCGCCCGGATGCGTTTCTGGAAGCCTGGTTCAAGCAAGGGATCAAAAAGGGAACCGGCGCGCAGTCGGTTCGGGACTTTCTCGACAATCCGGCAGTTCGCAGGGTCGTTCTGCCCAGGCTGGGGTATTTCGAAACCCGGTTCGGGCGGAGAAACATCATTGTCGCACCGTTCGAGAAGACACAACTTCGTGCAGGGAGCATCATCACGGATTTCCTGATGCGCACGGGAATTCCCGCCGTCGCTCCGGAGGAGGTGGCGGAGCGGGAGAATGTCTCCCCCTCGGCTGACAGAATGCTCATGGCGGGGTTGATGAGATCGGTTTTCCGCCTCAGTCAAAAGAACATCGATGCCTTGCTGGGCTGCGCCCCGGCGGCGGTTGCGGGGCAGCCGGATACGACGATATTCACCGTCGACGAGATTGAAGAGATCATGGTTCGCTACCGTCCGGATTTCGAAACAGTCCAGAAGCACTACGGGACAGGTGTTGCGCCGGCTTTCTTCGAAAGCTGGACCGAAGCGATACGCCCGGTTCATGTCACGCCGCTGCGGGCGGCCTACGACCTCTACATTGAGAACATGAAGCGGGATGTGGCGTGACCCGCTGGGCTCATTGGATCAGGGAGGTTTGTCTTGGTCGTCTTTTCGGCGCAGGATGCGGGGCGGAAAGCGCGGCGTTTACCCTTGCTTAACACAATGCCAGCCGTTAGCAGTTGCCCGAAAGTTGTTTCAGAAATTTGCAGGAGGCTGGGTGCATGACCGGCAAACCATCCCTTGTTCCGCTGGCCATTCCCAACCTTCTTGGACGCGAAGCCGACTACCTGCAGGCTTGCATTTCCTCGACCTTCGTGTCCTCCGTCGGGCCTTTTGTCACCCGCTTTGAGGACAGCCTGGCAAGACTGAGCGGCGCGGAGGCGACAACCGTCGTCTGTAGCGGCACCGTTGCCTTGCAGATGGCCCTGACCGGGCTTGGAATCGGGGCGGGGGATCTGGTCATGATACCGTCCCTGACATTCATTGCCACGGCCAATGCCGTCAGCCACGCGGGGGCGGCACCCTGGCTGGTGGATTGCGATGCGGCCGGCTGGACAATGGACCTTGATCGGTGCCGCCATCTTATCGAAACGGAAACCGAGCCGGCCCCCGGCGGGCGCCGCCACCGCACGAGCGGGCAGGTCCTGAAGGCCCTGATGCCGGTGATGATCATGGGGGCGACACTGGATTTTGCCGCCACCGTCGCGCTGGCACGGGAATACGGCCTGAAGGTGGTCGTCGATGCCGCTGCCGCGATCGGCGCGGCAGGACCGGACGATACCCCGCTGGCCGCGACCGGGGTGGACGCGGTTTGCTATTCCTTCAACGGAAACAAGACCGTCACATGCGGCGGCGGCGGTGCGATCGCCGGGAACAAGGGGCTGATCGACCGCATCCGGCATCTTTGCTCCACCGCGCGGGTGGGACGGGATTACGATCACGATGAGATCGGTTACAACTTCCGTATGACCAATGTTCAGGCGGCCCTGGGGGTTGCCCAACTGGAGCGGCTGGACGACTTCCTGGCTGCCAAGCTGCGAATTCGCAATGCCTACGCAGATTTTGCCGGGGGGTACCAAAGCCTGCATCCCTTCCCGGAGCCGCCGACGGGGCGCAGCGTCCACTGGTTTTCCGGGTTCTGGTACAGCGGACCGGACGCGACCTTGCCGTCGCGCTTTCGTGAGCACATGCAATCCGCCGCGATCGATTTGCGGCCGTTCTGGAAACCGATCCATCTTCAGGCCCCCTATCGCACTGCACTGGCTTCGCCGATGCCGGTTGTCGACGATCTGTGGACGCGTATTTTTCCGCTTCCATGCTCGACCCATCTCACGGATGGGGATCTCGATCGGGTTCTGACGGCCGCCAGAGAGTTCTGGAACGTTCATGACTGAAGCGCGGCGTCATATTGCGGTAGTTACGGTCGGCCGGTCGGATTTCTCGATCCTGCGGCCATTATGCGAGGCCCTGCATGACGCCCCCGATTTCGGTCTGACCCTGTGGGTGGGCGGGGCGCATTTCGACCCGGCCGGGGGCATGACGGTTGCGGATATAGACGCCAGCGGCCTGCCGGTCGGGGGGCGCGTCATTGCCGGATCGTTTGACCACGTGCCGCGTGGCACGACCCGCAACATGGGCGAGCAACTCCATGGGTTTGGGGAGGTCGCCGCGCAAGCCATCGTCGATGGCCGGCGGCCTGACCTGGTCCTGGTTCTGGGCGATCGGTTCGAAGCCTGTGCGGCGGGTATGGCAATGGTCCCCTTCGGGTTGCCCGTCGGTCATATCTCGGGTGGGTCGATCACGGAGGGGGCGATAGACGACATGTTTCGCCATGCCCTGACCAAGCTTGCGGCGGTTCACTTCTGCGATGTGCCGGAATTTGCCCGCCGCATTCACCAGATGGGCGAGGAGCCCTGGCGGATATTTACCACCGGGGCGCTCGGCCTTGATGGAATTCGCCGGCAGCCGCCCAAGCCTCTGGACGAGATGTCGGAGCACTTCGGCATGCCCGGATTGCAGCGTGGATACGTCCTGTCGACGCTGCACCCTGAAACCATGGCCCCCGAAGTGACGCCGGTCATGGCACAGGGCATGGTTGCCGCTTTGGCGGAAAGCGGGATGCAGGTCGTCTACACCTATCCCAATGCCGACCCAGGCGCTGACGATATCATCGCCGCGATCGAGCGCTCCGTTGCCAGCCATCCCGGACAGTTCGCGGTTCGCAATTTCGGGTCCGGCTGGTTCTATTCGGCCATGGCGCATGCGGGTATGGTGGTTGGCAACTCGTCCAGCGGGATCTACGAGGCCGCCAGCTTCGGCTTGCCGGTTGTCGATATCGGGGACCGGCAGCGCGGGCGGCTTCGCGGTGAAAACGTCATTCACGCCCGGCCCGACCGTGACGGCATCCGCGCCGCGATGGCGCAGGCCACCGCGCTGGCGCCGACGCTGGACCCTGAAAACAACATCTATGGCGACGGGCGTGCGTATCTTCGTGTGCTCGCGGTGCTGCGCGCGCTTGACTGGGGCAAGCTTTCGCAGCCCAAGCGTTTTTCGTGGTTTGATGAAAATTACAGTGGAGCTAGGGTGTCACTGCGATGAGACTCCAAAGCTATACCGGTGATGCCCTGGCCGCCGCGACCGCGCGGGCGAACAGCACCGTGCGCGAAGCGATGCGTATCATGAGCAATGCCGGTCTGCGGTCTTTGCCGGTCACCGACGATTGCGGAATGTTGGTCGGTCTGGCCGCGGATGGCGACATTCGCCGGCATCTGTCCGGGGACGGAAACCTCGAAGACCCCATTTCCGTCGCCTGCAACCGCCGGCCGAAAACACTCGACCACGCGCTCGACCCTGTCGCATTGCGATCCTACATGGCGAAGCAAGGCGTCGAAAGCTTGCCGCAGGTCGAGGAGGGCCGCCTTGTTGCTCTGCACGTTCTCTGGATTGTGGCGGATGCCGGTGCGACGACTGCCGTGATCATGGCCGGAGGGCTTGGAACGCGCCTTGCGCCCTTGACGGAACATTGCCCCAAGCCCCTGTTGCGCGTGGGCGACAGGCCGATGCTGACCCATATAATCGAGCACCTGCGCGACCAGGGCGTGCAGCGTTTCGTGCTTTCGGTGAATTACCTCAGCGGTATGATCATCGATCATTACGGGGATGGGCAATCCCTTGGTGTCGGCATAGATTATGTCCATGAAACGATGCGCATGGGGACAGGAGGCGCGCTGGGGCTGATTGCGCCGGATTTGTTGTCGGATCCTTTTCTCGTGCTCAACGGCGATCTTCTGAACGACCTGGACGTGGAGACCCTTTGCCAGACCCACCGCAGCCGGGGTTGGGATGCCACCATGGTCGTGCGCCAGCATCACTACACCATTCCTTACGGTGTGGTACACAGCGGCCCGGAGGGGAATTTCATTTCCGCCGAGGAAAAGCCGACATTCGACTACCAGATCAATGCCGGTATGTACTTGTTGTCAAAGTCCGTGCTTCCGGTGGTGCCGAAGATGAAATTCTACGATCTCCCGACGCTGTTTTCCGATCTGTCCGCCCATGGCCTCAAGGGGGGAACACATGTTCATCCCGGCCGCTGGATCGACATCGGCAACATCGCGGATTACGAACGCGCACAAACCATTTTCGAAAGAATGCCCTCATGACCGACCTGTCTTCCGCTCTGCGCCTGAATGCGCTGGATTGCCGCATCGTCGGCCGTGCAGAAAGCCTTTTTGCGGATGATCTGCGTGCCGAGGCCGCGGCACTCGAAGAACAGATCCGGGGCAGCCGTATCCTGGTGATCGGGGGGGCCGGGTCGATCGGGTCGCAGACACTCAAGACGATCCTGCGCTTTGCCCCGAAAACCGTACATGTCATCGATCATAACGAGAACGGTCTGGCGGAACTTGTCCGCGATCTGCGCTCCTCGCCCGAGCCGGTCCTGGCCGAGAACCTGCTTACCCTGCCTTTCGATTATGCGGGGGCTCCCTTCCGCCTGTGGTTCGCCGCGCAGGAGGATTACGATTATGTTCTCAACTTTGCCGCGCTCAAGCATGTCCGGTCCGAGAAGGACCCGTATTCCATTCTCGCGATGCTGGATACCAACGTGCTCAAACTGGTGGGGTTGTCGCAACTGCTTGCCGACCGGGGGGGGCTGAAGCGCCTGTTTTGCGTTTCGACCGACAAGGCGGCGAACCCGTCATCGATGATGGGGGCAACCAAGCGCCTGATGGAGCATGCGCTGTTCTCGCCGGCTATCGGCTGGCGTCAGGGGCTGGCCATCACCTCGGCCCGGTTTGCGAACGTGGCGCTGTCGAACGGGTCGCTTCTTCAAAGCTGGCAGCATCGGCTGGCCGCACGCCAGCCGATGGCCTGTCCCGAAGGGTGCCGCCGCTTCTTCGTGGCGCTGCCGGAATCCGGGCATCTATGCACGCTGGCGGGCCTGGGGGGGGAGGATGGCAACATCCACGTTCCGGCTCTGAACCCCGACGATCATTTGCAGCTTCTCGAGGATGTAGCGGTGTGGTTTCTCGAAGAGCACGGGCTGGTGCCCTTTTTTACCCGAGATGAGGACGAGGCGCTGAGCAATGTCGATGCCCTGGCCGCGCAGGGAAAATGGCCGGTCCTTCTGACCCCTCTCGACACGGCCGGAGAGAAACCCTACGAGGAGTTCGTGGCGAAGAACGAAACCTTGATGGAAACGAGGTTTTCCAAACTTCATCGCGTTCCGTATCTTGCGCCGGGCGATCCGGAGGCCTTTCCCACATTCCTTGCCCGGCTTCGGGAAATCGGCGGCGGGTCCGGGGCGCAGCGTCTGACGGTGGATCATCTGAAATCCCTGATTGCAGAGGTCGAGGAGGATTTCGCCCACAGCCATGTCGTCAGCACCAAGTCTCTGGATCAGAGGATGTAAGCCATGACCTGTTTCATTATCGCCGAGATCGGTGTGAACCATAACGGATCGATGGACATGGCCCGCGAACTGATCGATGTGGCGGCAGAGGCGGGCGCGGATGCTGTCAAGTTCCAGACGTTCTTCGCCGATGAACTGGTCACGCCGAATGCCCGCAAGGCCGAGTATCAGGTTGCGAATACCGGCGACAGCGGCAGCCAGTACGCAATGCTCAAGGCGCTGGAACTGACCGAGGCACAATTCGCCGGACTGGCGGATCATTGTAAGGCGACCGGGGTCGAGTTTCTGTCCACGCCGTTTAGCGAGGCGGCATCGGATCTGCTGGCGCGCGTGGGTGTGCGTGCGTTCAAGATCAGTTCGGGCGACCTGACCCACCTGCCGATGCTGGCGCACATCGCCGCGAAGGGGTTGCCGATTCTTCTGTCGACCGGCATGGGGAACATGAGCGAGGTGGAAGCGGCGCTGGATACGATTGCGGCACACGGTGCCCCGGAGGTTTCGCTGCTGCATTGTGTGTCGAATTACCCGGCAGACGCCGCGGATTGCAATCTTGCCGCGATGGACACGCTCGCGCGCGCGTTCGGTGTTCCGGTGGGCTGGTCCGACCACACCGAGGGGGCAGAGATTTCTTTTGCAGCCGTTGCGCGTGGCGCCAGGCTGATTGAAAAGCACATCACGCTGGACAAGACCTTGCCGGGGCCGGACCATCTCGCCTCGATGGAAGCTGTGGAATTTGGCGCGTTTGTCCAAGGAATCCGTACGATCGAGGCGGCAATCGGAGATGGCCACAAACGTCCGACTGCGGCCGAACTTAAAACCGCCGAAGTTGCGCGCCGGTCGATTGTCGTCGTGCGGGATCTGCCGGAAGGCCATGTTCTGCGTGCCGAAGATCTTCGTGTCATGCGCCCGGGAACCGGGTTGAAACCCGCCTTGCTCGGTATGGTGACGGGGCTGCCGCTGGCCTGCGATATCGCCGCCTTCACCCCCTTGACCGAGGCGCATCTTCATGGGTGACCGCGTACGCCCTGTCGCGGTTCTCGGGGCGGGCGGCCATGCCCGTGTGGTGGCCGAGGCCCTGGTGTTGTCCGGGCGGCGGCTTGCAGGTTACGTTGCGCCGGTCGCAGAGGGCCGGACCCATCCTCTGCTGGGTTCATGGCTGGGGACGGACGATATCATTTCGGACCTTGTCGGTGCCGGGCATGATCTGGCGCTGGGGTTGGGTTTTGTCGACAGCGCGGGCGCGAAACTGCGGTCCGCCATCCTGGCGGCGCTTGACCCGGCGCGGCTTTCGGTTGTTTGCCATCCGGCCGCATCGGTTTCAGCCTTTGCGCATCTTGCGCCGGGGACCGTGGTATGTGCCGGGGCCGTGGTGTCGGTCGGCGCGGCTTTGGACGAGGGAGTTTTGATCAACAGCGGGGCGGTCGTTGATCATGATTGCCAGGTGGGGGCCAATACCCATGTTGCCATAGGGGCGCATCTGGCGGGGTCTGTGCATGTGGGCCGCGACGTTCTGGTCGGCGCGGGGGCTGTCGTTCGGCAGGGAATCCGTATCGGAGACAGCGCGGTGATCGGTGCGGGAAGCGTGGTCATACGGGATGTGCCTGCCGGCGTGACGGTTTGCGGAATTCCGGCGCGTGTGCCGAAATCCGGGGTCTGAGGCGATGGGGCGCAAGTTTCTCATTGTCGGGCTTGGGTCGATCGGACGGCGGCACATGTCGAATCTCGCGGCGGCATATCCCGAGGCGTCGTTTACAGTCTTGCGCCACCGGCCCTCTTCCGATCGTCTATGCGATCGGCTTGGTGCACATATCGTTACCGACCGGGAAGAAGCGATTGCCGGGGATCATGATCTTGCTGTGATTTCCTCACCCTCGGCCAACCATATCGACGTTTTGCCGGGCCTGATCGCCCGGGGAACGAATCTTTTGGTCGAAAAGCCGATCGTGACCAATACCCATGACTGCGACCTGATCCTCGACCTTCTCGACAGCGCGCCGCCTGCGGTGCGCGTGTCGGGGTTCAATTTCCGTTACCTGCCATCCTTGCAACTGATCCGCGACATGATCCGGGAAGGTGCGCTGGGGACCGTGGTGCGGGCGGCCTTTGCCGCGGGGCAATGGCTGGGGGACTGGCGCAAGGGGACCGATTACCGGGCGTCCTACTCTGCCGATGCCGCTCGCGGGGGAGGGGTTGAGCTGGATCTTGTCCATGAGATCGACGTGGCCCGGTGGTTCTTTGGCGACCTGGATCTGCGGTTCGCGCAGGCGGGGCGGCTGTCGGCGCTGGGGCTGAAGTCGAACGATGTGTCGGTAATGGTGATGTCCCCCCCTCGGCAGGCAGGGCCGATCGTCCAGGTCACGCTGGATTATGTGGCCCGCCAGCGGCTGCGCCATTACGAGATCGTCGGGGACAAGGCCGCCATCCTGTGGGATATTGGCGGCAAGGTCGAACTGGTGACACCCCAGGGCCGGCAAGTTCTGGCCGAACAGCCCGGCGGCTTCGATGTGGGCCAGACCTATATCGACATGATTTCCCATATCGGGGCCGCGTGCGAAACCGGCGGGTGGCCGGCACCGCTGCAGAACCTTCAGGACGGGATTGCCAGTACGCGGCTGGCGCTTGCCGCGCGTGAGGCCGGCACACCGCAGGGCACAGGAGAAGGAACCGAAAGCCCATGACCACGATTTGTACGATTTGTGCCCGAGGCGGCTCTGTTGGGGTCCCGCGCAAGAACATCCGCCCATTGATGGGCAAGCCCTTGATCGTTCATACAATAGAACAAGCCCTCTCCTGTGGGTCGATTGACGATGTATATGTCTCGACCGACGACACGGAGATTGCCGGGATTGCCCGTTCTGCCGGTGCGAAAGTCCCCTGTTTGCGCCCCGCGGAGCTGGCGACATCGAAGGCGGCCAAGATCCCGGTGATCGTGCATCTGGTGGAAAAGGTCGAAAGTCTTGGTGTATCTGTCACGCGGATCATCGATCTGGACCCGACCTCGCCGTTGCGGCTGGTCGAAGACATCGAGAATGCCGCGGCGCTGCTGGATGATCGGACCGATTGCGTCATCACTGCCTATCCATCCGACAAGAACCCCTATTTCAACATGGTCGAAACGAAGCCTGACGGGAATATCCGGCTGGTCAAGGCGTTGCCGGAAGGCGTCACGTCCCGGCAGGTGGCCCCGAAAGTGTTTTCGATGAACGCGTCGATTTATGTCTGGCACCGGGCGTCCCTGTCGAAGGGGCTGTGGGAGGGCCGGACGCGTCTGTACGAGATGCCGCGTGAGCGGTCGATCGATATCGACAGCGAAATCGATTTCCGGTTGGTCGAAATGTTCATGCAAGACCGGTTGGCGCAGAAGGAGCAGAAGAAATGACCGTTTCAGGAACTGCCGTTCTGACCGGAGGCGGGGGAATTCTGGGCAGGGCAATGGTGGAACGGCTGAGTGCCGATGGCTGGGAAGTTGCAGTGGTCGACCGCAACGAAGACCTTGCCCACAGCGCCGCTGCGAAGGGACAAGGCCCGGGCCGCGCTGTGGCCTACGGTTGCGACATCACCGACCGGGCCGCGCTGCGCGATTTGCACGCGCGGATTCGCGACGATCTGGGGCCGGTGGACGCATTGCTGTGCAATGCCGCGGCAAAGAGCGACAATTTCTTTGCCCCCTTCGAGTCTTTCCCCCTGGAGGATTGGAACGAGGTGATGGGCGTGAACCTGACTGCCCCGATGCTGTGCGCGCAGGAGTTCGGGGCACCGATGGCGCAGCGGGGGAAGGGGGCGATCGTCAACACCCTGTCGATCTATGGCATCGTCGCCCCCGATCAGCGCATCTACGAAGGGTCGCTTTACGAAGGGCGCGCGATAAACACGCCTGCGATCTACTCCGCCTCGAAGGCGGGCCTTTGGGGGCTGACGAAATATCTGGCCAGCTACTGGGGCGCGCAGGGTGTGCGGGTGAACGCGGTCACGCCGGGCGGTATTTTCAGTGGGCAAAACGATACGTTCGTTGGCAAATACAGTGCGCGGACGATGATGGGTCGTATGGGGGAACCCCATGAAATTGCGGATGCGGTTGCCTTTCTCGTTTCCGACCGCGCCAGCTATGTCACCGGCCAGAACCTCATCGTTGACGGAGGGTTGAGCGCATGGTAGCTGCCTGATGCCGGTCACACTGATTTTCATTGAAAAAGGGATTTCCCATGAGCGATGCCAGCAACATCGAACAATCGATCCGTGCCCTGTTCGCCGAAGTATATGGCACGCAGAATGCTGGCGCACCGGCGCCCGAACTCAAGGATGAGACAGTGCTCCTGGAGACCGGGCTGGATTCTCTTGGCTTTGCCATCCTGGTGACCCGTCTGGAAGAAGAACTGGACTATGACCCCTTCAGCCTGTCGACCGAGGCGTATTATCCCCGCACCTTCCGCGAATTTGTGGATTTCTACGTCGCGAACCAACCTGCCTGAACGAAGAGGCCGCCATGACCCTGCTTGATCACATCGGCGGCATGCGCCCCGACAATGTGGCGCTGGTCGGGGGGTGGGGACGTCAAGACTATGGAGATCTGGCCGCGCGGGCCGGGGCGCTGCGCGAGCGGCTTTCCCCGACCGGGTTGCGGGTTTTTCTGAATCTTTCCGATCTTTCGGAGGCGCTTGTCGCATTGGCGGCGCTGGATGGTATTGTCGATGCGGTTGTTCTGTCGTCGCCATCGCTTGATGAGGCTACGCTTTGTACGCTTGCGGGCGTGTCCGCGGATGCAATTATCACGGATCGCACGGATTTGCATGGAAGCGATTTGCCGGTTTTGCGCGATCCGGCGGAGCTTGCGGGGCTGCGGTCTGCGCCGGAGACATGCTCAACCCGTTGGATCATGACCACCTCCGGAACCACCGGGCGCCCCAAGCTCGTTGAACACTCCCTGGAGAGCTTGTCCCGTACCACCCGCAAAGACCGGGCCCGCGGAACCGGGCAGGTTTGGGGGCTGCTTTACGATTACACCCGTTTTGCCGGGCTTCAGGTTGTGCTGCAAAGCCTTCTTTCGGGGGCGAGGCTGGTCGTGCCGGAAGCCGATAGCCCGCTTGATGACCGTTTGGCGTTGCTTTCTGCCGAGGGGTGCACCCATCTGAGCGCGACGCCAACGCTGTGGCGCAAGATCCTGATGTCGCGGGCTGTCGACGGTCTGGCGCTGCGGCAGGTGACGCTGGGGGGGGAAATTGCCGATGATGCGGTGCTTCGGGCCCTTGCCCGATCGTTTCCCGAGGCACGTATCAGCCATATCTTCGCATCGACCGAGGCAGGCGTGGGGTTTTCCGTTACCGATGGAAAGGCCGGTTTTCCCGAGAGCTACCTGACCGACCCGCCGCAGGGGATCAGCCTGAAGGTCGAGGACGGGCGGCTTTTCGTCCACAATGACCGCGTCGGACCGGCTTATGTCGGCGGCGGTGACATTGCCTGTGACGGGTGGGTCGACACCGGCGACCTGGTGGCGCGCCGGGGCGGCCGGATCGTATTTCTGGGGCGCGGAAGCGGCGTGATCAATGTTGGCGGCGACAAGGTTGTCCCTGAGGAGGTCGAGACCGTTCTCCTGACGCATCCTGAGGTTCACATGGCGCGCGTCTATGCGAAGACGAACCCGATCATGGGGGCACTCGTCGCTGCCGATGTGCACCCCGAACCGGGCAGCGACCCAACACAACTGCGCGCGTCTTTGCGGGATTGGTGTGCAGCCCGGCTGGACCGGCACAAGGTCCCCGCGGTCTTTCGCATGGTCGATCAGTTCCGCACCAATGCCGCTGGAAAGATCGAAAGGTCCAACTGAATGCGAAATATCCTTGTCACAGGGGCCACCCGTGGCCTTGGCCTTGCCATCACCGGGCGCCTTCTGAAAGAGCCGGACACCCACCTTGTCTGCCTTGGCCGCACCCCGTCGCCGGAGTTCGAGGCCCTGGTTGCCGCCAATGAGGCGCGTGTTTTTTTTCGACGGCATGACCTGTCGGACCTCGATGGGATTCCCGCGCTGGTAAGGGGGATCACGCGTGAGGTTGGTCCGCTCTACGGGCTGGTCAACAATGCCGCGCTGGGGGCGGACGGGGTGCTTGCGACACAGCACGCTTCGGAGATTGCCAGGGCGATCCGCGTGAATCTGGAAGCCCCGATCCTGATGTCCAAATATGCCTGCCGCTCGATGTTGACCCAGGGTACGGGGCGGATCATCAACATTTCGTCGATCATCGCCCGAACAGGATATAACGGGCTGGCCGTTTACGGGGCAACGAAAGCCGGGATCGAAGGGTTCACCCGGTCGCTCTCACGGGAACTGGGCCGGGCGGGAATAACCGTGAACTGTGTGGCGCCGGGCTATATGGAAACGGACATGACAGCGGGCCTGCAGGGGGAAAAACTGAACTCGATCCGGCGTCGCGCACCTTTGGGCCTTCCCCGCCCTGCCGATGTGGTTGGGGCGGTGGCCTATCTGATGTCCGACGAAGCCGCGATGGTCACCGGGTCCGTGGTGACGGTCGACGGCGGCAGCACGGCGTAACGCGATGGGTCGGATTCGCACACGCCTGGCTGAAGAACACGACCGGGATTCGCTGATCGCGTTCGTCCGCGATTATTGGTCTGCGCGTCATGTTTTCGTGGATCAGCCAGAGGTTTTCGACTGGCAATATGCCCAGCGCGACGGTCGTATCAACATGATTCTTGCTGAAGAGGTCGAGGATTCCGGCACGGCAAGGGTTCTGGGGGTTCTGGGCTTCATCCCTATGGGCCGGTTCGACCCGGCGTTGGGGGATGATGATCTTTTGCTGGCCTTGTGGAAGGTTCGTGACGACATTGCCCCGCCGGGTTTGGGATTGCGTCTTCTGAAGTCCGTCCAATCCTTGCTGAAACCGCGTCTGATCGGGGCGATCGGCATCTCGGACATGGTTGGCCCAATCTATCGGGCGCTGGGCTACACGCTGGACAAACTGCACCACGCCGCACTGTTCGATCCGGAGCTTGCCACTTTCCGAATTGCGCAGGGTGTGCCCGGAGCGCGCCCGGCATTCGGTCCGGCGGGGGGGTATCGCTTACGCCCGTTCCTCCCGGCGGACGCAGGGGCCATAGCCACCTTGGCGGGCGCGCAGATCCCGGCCAAATCGACGGATTATATCCGGGAAAGATATATCGACCATCCTTGGTATGACTATACGCTTCGGGTCGTCGAGCGGGGGAATATCCCTGAGGCCCTTGTCGTCTGGCGTGCGGTCGATGCGGAAGGCGCGCGACTGTTGCGCATTGTGGACATGATCGGAGCACCGGACTGGTTGGCGTGTGCCGGCCCCTTGCTGACCCGCGAACTCCGCGCTGTTGGAGCGGAATATATCGACCTGATGCAAACCGGGGTTGATAAGGACATTCTGGATCGGGGTGGGTGGATGTCGCCCGACGATTACGATGGGTTGATCCTGCCGAATTATTTTGCGCCTTTTGAGGCCCGAAATACCCAAATTGCCTTGTCCTGGAAGATGTTTGGCGATTCAGGGGACAAACCCTTGCGTCTTTTCCGCGCCGATTCCGATCAGGATCGCCCGAACCAGCCGATGCAATACCGCAGCGTGTAAAATCCCTGCCGATGGGCGGGCCAGACGGCCCGTACTGTCAGGTGGCCCCGGTTTCGGGCGCATGGAACCGGTCTGAACACGGTATGCGGGGGCGGACCGTCCGGGCGCGCCATGGCGATTCGGCGCCTTGCCTCGGAAGGCGCCGTGCCCCCCCTGCATCCACACGCGCAACGCTGCGCGGCGCGTTGAGCGGAGGGGGCCGCATTTGCTTCCTCTCGTGTCCGGACAGATGAAAACGGGAGAGGCTCACCTCCGTTGCCGAAGGTGAAGCAGGACCGAAGGCACGGGTCCTTTTTCAGGGTCCCATTCTAGACCGAGAAGGTTGGGTAGGGCGGATCCAGGAAAAGATGCGAGGGGACTTCCAGGGGACCTCTCAGAGACGGTTCGCGGGCGATGTCTCTCACGAACTGGCACAGTCGCTCCGCGGGGCCTTCCACAAATTGCGGCTCGGCGGCCAGAAACGCAGCCTGCGCCTCCTCATTTGCCGCGGGGTCTGACAATCGTTTGCGGATTTCTTCGCAAAGTTCCGTCTGGGAACGAACCAACGGCGCATGGATCAACTCATGCTGGGCCAGGGGGTAATCTACATCGCCATATGTCACGCATATGACCGGGCGACCGGCAATGGCGGCGTCTACAGCGGCTGTGCTGTAGCCCGTAAGAACCACGTCTGAGGCTTCGATGAGAAGATCGGGCGAAGAGGTGAACATGTGAACATTCTTTTCCGCGCCGATTTGACGGGCGATACTCATGTATTGCTCGCGCCGGGTTTCGGTTTCTTCGGGATGGGGCTTGAGAAGCACGGTTGCGCCAAGTTCCTGTGCCGAAAGGAGGATCATCCTCCAGACATTGGAGACATGGCCCCACTCCGACGGCTGGCTGAAGAAACTGATCACACCGGAGCGCAGGGGAAAGACTTCGCCGTCCGCGGCCAGTTCGGCGCGTGCGTCTGCGGCCGGGCGGATCTGGCGCATGATGATACGCGGCGTGCCGATGACGCGGGTGCGGTCCCGGGAAATGCCAAAGCCGTTTTCCGCATCGGTTCGGAACTGTTCGGAAATGACACCGTAATAGTCGCTGGAGACCTTCGCGTACCGGCTGTAGTTGGCGTTCAGCGCATGTGCTTCCACGGAAAGTGTCGGCACCTTGTATCGGCGCGCTGTGGACGCGATCTGGAGTGTGGAGGGGGACCGGCAGGTCGTCAGGACGATGACATCGGGCAGACCGCGTTCCCGTGCCATGCGATCGAACCACTCATCCAGAACCAACCCATACAGAATCTGCGACTGGATCAGATTCTTGGAGATGTATTCGAGCCCACTCGCGATCAGATGCGCGATCGTGTCGTTTAGCCTGCGGCGCAGGCAGTATTGTGCCAACTGGCCGGACATCCACCGTTTGAAAGCCGTTTTCTCAAGGATGTACTGCGTGCGCAGAAGGTGGAACGGAAGTTCGTTGGCCGGGGCTCCGGTGTTTTCGATTTCCTTGTGAATATGCTCACCCCCCCCTCCCGAGACGACGATCCCGGTGGGAAATTCTTCCTGCAGGGCCGCCGCGTAGCCGGCCGTTGCAGAGATGTAAGCGGGGTTCGCTGTCGTTGCGACCAAGACGGATGGCAGTTTCGGAACCCGCCCGACCGCCCGGTCGGGCAGGGGGCTTGCCATCACGGCTGCATTTCGCCGGAGTTGATCCGGTATATCCAGTTCTTTTGGCAGCCAGGCCATGGCCTGCTGTCGAATTCGCGGCCCGTTCAGGATCGTCGTCAGGAAGTTATGGAAATCCAGCCGCTTGGAGATCGAGTGATCCAGGGACATGAATTCCACCCGCGGATCTGATGTCAGGCCCTTCACCCCGGCCAGTGTCATCACGAATTCCGACGCGGCAGAGACGCCAGTGAAGGCCACGACGATGTGATCGAAATCCGGATCCTTCAAAAGCTCTTCGGTGGCTCTGAGACGCAGCATCCGGAAGAAAAGGTGATCCGCAATCGCCAGTTCGATGCTCGACATGTCCCCTTCCGGGACGAGGTCGGGAATGCGGGAAATCATTTGTGCGATGTCTTGTGCCGCGTTCCGGACCTGGACATTGATGTCGATGTAGTTCTGGCAGAACCGGGTGATGCGGGTCCGGATATGTTCAACCATGATTTCCCCGACACCGGGGTAGTCCCGGTACGGCGCGAATTCGGCCTTGCCAAAGGTGTCTTTCAATCCGATCAGCGTGACACACTCTGCCCCACGCAGCAGAGGAAGGAAGGCCGCAGGGTCGGACAAGGTATTCGCGATGACGAGGCGATGACGTTTGGGCTGACGCAGGCCGTTGCGTTTCAGGCCGCGCAGAACGGGCTCGACATGTCTGGACCTGTCGGCGGGGCGTTGTCCATAGCTGTCGATGATCTGTGAAAAGGGATCGCCAATGATATCGGGTATGCGCGCGCGCGCCTGATCCAGGGCGGCGTTGTCTGCGGTCATCGCGGTCGCCACAAGGAAGGCCGCCGCATAATCTCCCCGTGTTTTCATGCGCGTGTCTATTTCGGGCCAGAGGGCGGTCCGTTCCTTCGCCAGGATTCGCGCCATGGCTGATGCAGAAAGCGGATGCTGGGCCATGTTGATCAGGATCAGAGGGTTGTCATCCATCCGCAATCCGGTTTCGACAAAGTTCTCCATCTGCTCCGGAAGCGTTTCGGCGAGTTGCTCAATCCGGGCTTTCACCGCCGCCCAGCCCTGTTTTTTTGCCGGGCCTTTCCAAAGCACCTTGTGCGAGGCTTCGATGCCGGCAAGGCGTTCCGCCGAGGCCATGCGCATACGAAGCTGACGGGCCTTGAGCGCCCGTACATTGCGCACCACGCCCGGCCCCAGCCGTCGCTTGAGCGCCTCGCGCCGCTGAATCGGGTTCATTTGCAGAAATCGTTGGCCCTTAAGTCTGAGCCGTTTCAGGAATCCAAACATCTTCACTTCCATTAAGGCTGGCCGGGTGCCGGCGGCACAATTCGGCGTCTTCTATTATTTTTCATTTTTGCCCGTATCAGGGGCAGGACAACGGGTTCGGTTTTCAGCGGGGAAAATCGTTGGTATCGAAACGCGGCAACAATAACGGGTCGTTTCGGGATAAATCGGCGGTTGCAACTTCCGTTGTCAGACCCAGCGTGCATTTCCGGCTGCGCAGGACGTCCAGAAGCTCTTCGTTCCAGCCGCCGAACGGATAACACATGACCCAGTGATCCTCGATCGGGGCACCGATTTCACGCAGGAAATCCAGCGAGGTATCGATTTCCGTCTCCTGCACCGCGCGTGGAATCCGGTTGAGCCAATAGTGAGACGCACCATGGGAGCCGAATGCCATCCCGCAGGACTGCATCAGCCGTGCCTGTTGTGTGCTGATATAAAGCTCGCTTGCGAAAGCCGGTTCATCAGCGGTCACGAATTGTGCGAACAAGTCCTGTGCTACCCGGTTGCGCATGTCTTCGGGCAGAACTGTTTGCAACATGCGCTTGATATAGATCGTTTCGGCATCGTCGAACCGGTTGGGGTGTGCCCAGTCTGCCCGGTAGGCCGCGACCGGCTGCAACCCCAGTGCGGGGTCGGCCGCTTCGATCGCGGCATCGATTCGTTCCGAAACCTGCGCGGGGTTTTCAAGGGTTGCGGCAAGAATGAAATGAACCCGGTTCACGTCCAGCAAAACGCCGTCGCGGATCGGGGCGACAGGCGGATAAAAACACCCCTGCAAGCCGCGTTCATACAGTTCCGGAAAGACAAGGTTGTAATGCTCGGCATATCCGTCGTCGAATGTCAGCAGCGCCGCGTCCGGGGGCAATGCGTGACCCTCGCGTACCGCAGCCACCACATCTTCGACCCGTACGATCCGGTAATGCGATTGCAGGTAATCCAGTTGTCGCCGGAACCCGGCGAAATCGAGGCCGCGAATGCCGGGATAACGTGTGCGGGCAAAGTCACGAACGTAATGATACATGACTATGGTCAAGCTGCTTTGCATTTTCAGCCCCCTGGCTCCGACTCGCGTTCGGACACTAGGCGCGATGGGGCGGTATGTCCATCGTCGGAGACCACCCTGGAACGTCGGGCCAGAAGGCGTTCGCTGGCCTTTATCATGCTGTCGTAGCGACGGTTGCTGAAGCCGAAGATGCTGGAGGTGAGGTCGCCGCGATGTCCGGCCAGAAACGGCAATGTCGTCACCACGCGCAGACCGGGCATCGTGCCCAGCCAGGCGTCGATGCTGTTCGTCCCGATCCCGCCGCGGTCCGGTGCCCAATCCGCAAGACGCTCCAGCGCCCGGCGGTTGTAGATGTTGAAGACCATCCCGATTGTCTGGTCCAGGTGTACGAAGGTATGGCCCTCCCGAAGGACGGCGCGCGGGGTTTTCCGGATTCCGGCCAGATTGGTGACCAGCCCGGAAAATATGTCCCAGTCGGTCTGACGCAGGTAGGCGCGGACGGCGCGAAGGGTCTCCGCGTAGTCCGGGGCAAGCGCCACATCGTCTTCGCAAACGGTGAGCGGGACAACCCCTTGGGCAAGCGCCGCGCGGGCCATGGTCGCATAGCTGAAAGCCGCCCCGTGCCAGCCGGGAGAGAGACGGATACCGTCGAAGAGGGTGAACGATGTCCCGTGGCGATCCGTAAAGGCGCGCCGCCGCGCCGGTGTTTCCGGAAGGCTGAGGCACAGGGCCCTCTGGGGGGAAAGATTGCGTAACGCGGGAAATACCTCCGGGGTCAATCCCTTTGCGCAGATGCCTCCGGCCGCGACCAGCCAGCGGGTCAGCCCCGCTGCCAGCATGTCGTGCGATTCGCCTGATTCGCCGGGCGATGGCAGAACGAAGACCTGGCCTGGCGGGACGCCGGCACCGACCAGGGCGTCGAATCCGGCGCCGGGGGTCAGGATGGCGGTGGCGTCTTGCGCTGCCCGACGTGCGAGCGATGGCGCAAGGGTCCCGGCAATCTCGGGGGATGTCAGCAAAAGGCTGCCGCTTGTCGGGGGGGGCAGGTGGCTGGACGCGGAGATGACGTAAAGGTCGTGTGCCGCCGGGGTTTGACCTTCGCCATGCAAGACACCCAGAGCCGCCAGCGCCTGTTTTACATCTTGCAGGGCATCGCCGCTTGTCCCCCGGACCCGGATCGGCGTCTGCACGGGAGCCAGAGCGACCGCACCCCGACGGGATCGGCGATACCGCATGCGGGCCCAGACCCCGGCCATGCCTTCGCGCCGCAACGCGCGCCATGCCCGCGCCGTTTTCAAGAGAGACCTTCTGTCAGAGCCGTTTCGAGACGTGCATCCCAGCCGCTCAGATCCCCGCGCGCGAAGGCCTCGGGGGTGACCAGTTGCAGGCTCCGGCATGCGAAAAGCGGGCCGTGACGGTCCAGCGCCGAGCTGCAAAGAGAAACCGCCAGTGCAAAGCGTTCATCCGACAAACAGGGCCAGGCCTCGATCGGGAAAAAGGCCGGCACCCCGTTCTGACCGTCGATCCGGGCATGTTCCTGTGGGTGGCGCTTGATGAGCACGCGATACCCGCGCCTGCGCAGGATCTGGGCCATCCGTTCGTAAAGAACTTCCTTCTCCCGGGGAGAACACAGGCCCGGCCGGTCGATCGGCTGGGTCAGGATCACGGCTGTCGCGCCGATGCGGGATATCGGCGACCCGGACCAAAAGACACGGGCCAGATCGTGGCGGGTGCGCTCAGGCAAGGTTTGAATCAGTCCGGTCATGTCCAGCCGGCTGGCCTTGGCCGCAAGCGCGGGGGGAAGGCTTTGGGGCGCGGCGACCTCGATCCGGTCAACCCAGGGTTCCTCCCCCATGAAATGATACCGCGGAGATCGCCCCCAAAGCCCCCGCAGAAGGGCCTTGCCAAAACTGATCGGAAGGGAGTGGTAGGTGCCCAGCCCCTCTTCGCGCAAGATGATGCGCTGACAGCGGTGGCGCAGCGTCTTGGGGAGGAAATGGCCCGTGGTAAAGATATACGCGTCCCGGTAGGCCGGACGAAGCCATGCCGGAGGGTGGGCCGCCGGACCTGCGAACCAGGCCCCTGGGCGTGGGGCCCAGTTCCGCCGCAAGATTGCCGGCAGCCCCCCCGGCAGGGATGCGAATTCTTCCGCGGCCTCGCAGTCGCGACGTATCAGGATCGGGGTTTGCGGCATCAGCGCGTGCAAACGCGCGATGACCTGCTCGGGGATCGGGGCGTAATCGGCCAGATAAACGATTTCAGCCGGGTAGGGGGAGGAAAGGATCGAGATCAGCGTATAGAAAAGAGGTCGCGAACTGGGCACGACGTAAAGATCGGGAAGGGGCTCGGCCATCTGTTCATGCCTTTCCTCCGAGTCCGTTCGGATGCCCGGACCGGAGACTTCCTGCATGACGTATACGGGCCGTCCTGTCGGCTGCATCGGGTCTTTCGTGGTCGCAATGGTCTTCGGCAGACTCTTAACGTCTGCTCCCGGTCGATCAAGCTCCCTTGGCAAGGTTTTCCGAAAGAACGTCCCGACAGGTGGGATTGCGCGGTCGCTCCGGGCTGGTGCAGCGGGGGGCGCTCCACGGTCTCCCCGCCCGCCGCTCTTTACGGGTCGCGGGGCATCGCCGCGAAATCCTGTGCGATTCAGGGCAGGGGGAATCTTGTGATGGACGGCTTGCGCCCGGATTGACCGGCCCCCGGAGGTGGCGCCGGCCGGGAGAGGCAGCCCTGTCTGCCCGCCCCCCGGGCGGTCGGATGGGTCCGGAGGGGCGCATGGGAAGTGCGTCGGGAACGATCCGCGATATGGCCGACCCGGCTTTTTTGCCGTTTGGAACGGTCTGCTCCTGTCGGCTCTAGGGGGGCGACCCGGCGCGGGCCATGGCGCGAAGCTCCGCGCGGATGATCTTTCCCGTTGTGGTCAGGGGCATCGTGCCGATGAATCGCACGATGCGCGGATATTCATGGGCGGCAAGCCGCGTCCGGACCCGGTCGGCGATGTCCGTGGCCAGCGCATCAGAGGGTTCGGCCCCTTCCACCAGTTGGATGTAAGCCGCAACAACTTCGCCACGCAGCGGGTCGGGCACGCCGATGACGCCGGCCAGGTGCACGGCGGGATGGGTCATCAGGCAATCCTCGACCTCTCCGGGGCCGATGCGGTAACCGCCCGAAGAGATCACGTCGTCGTCGCGCCCGATGAAACGAATCTTGCCGTTCCGCATCACCCCCCGGTCGCCGGTCAGCAGCCAGCGCCCGCCCGGGCCGGTGGCGAACTTGGCTTCCGTTGCCTCCGGTGCGTTCCAGTAGCGCAGGAACATCACCGGGTCGGGTGCGTGCACGGCGATGACGCCCTCGGTGCCATCCGGGCAGGGGCGGGCGGCATGGTCCAGGACGCGCACGTCATGGCCCGGAACCGGCGCCCCCATCACGCCGGGTGTGGCGGGTTCCTGAACGCCGCAGGCGCTGACGATCATGTTGCATTCGGTCTGGCCGTAAAATTCGTTGATCTCGACACCAAAAACCCGCCGCCCCCACTCCAGCAGTTCCGCGCCCAGGGGCTCTCCGCCCGAGGCGACAGAGCGCAGGCACAGGCCATCGGCCAGATGCTCCGGCGCGCGGCGCATCATCTTCAGGGCCGTGGGCGGCAGGAAGGTATTGCGGATGCGTTTTTCCCGCAGCAGGCCGA
Organism: Rhodovulum imhoffii; assembly: GCF_003046545.1. Classification (GTDB taxonomy): domain Bacteria; phylum Pseudomonadota; class Alphaproteobacteria; order Rhodobacterales; family Rhodobacteraceae; genus Rhodovulum; species Rhodovulum imhoffii. The sequence goes on from NZ_QAAA01000004.1 coordinate 60,301, forward strand.
AGGCGGCTTCTGCGGTGAACTTGGAAAACCGGCGCGCCACAACCGGAACCCCATGATGAAGCGCGGGCATCAGAACATCGAGAAGCCCGCCGATCCAGGCCCAGTCCGCCGGGGTCCAGATCAGGTCGCCGGGCTGGGGAAGAAAGTCGTGGCTGATCTCGACGCCGGGCAGGTGCCCCAGCAATACCCGGTGCGCATGCAGGGCGCCCTTGGGGTTGCCGGTAGTGCCGGAGGTATAGATCAGCAACGCCGGATCGTCCGCTGCGGTGTCGGCGGGGGTGAACGCCTCATCCGCTTCCGCCAGTGCGGCCCGATAACTTTCGGGGCCGTCGTCGTCCAGTATCAGCACATGGGCCAGCGCGGGCAGCCGGTCGCGCAACGCGGAGAGTTTTTCCGCGCCCGCCCGGTCGGCGATCACGGTCCGGGTGCCGCTGTCATGTAGCCGGTGGAGCAGGGCATCGGGGCCGAACAGTGCGAAAAGCGGCAGGCTGATCGCTCCGAGTTTATGCACCGCGATATGGGCTATGGCGACCTCGGCCCGCTGAGGCATCAGAACCGCGACACGGTCCCCCGACGCCACGCCGCGGGTAACAAGCGCGTTTGCCAGGCGGTTGGATTGCGCGCGCAGCCGGGCATAGGTGAATGTCCGTTCGCCCCCCTGGTCGTCGATGTCGAGAATTGCCGTGCGGTCCGGGTGTTTCGCGGCCCACCGGTCACAGATATCGACACCGATGTTGAACCGCGCCGGGATCTCCCACCTGAAGTCGCCGGGACGGGTCCTTCCTTTTCCTGTTGAAAGCATGCTTCCCCTCCCCGGAAGTATGCCAGACCTGAATTGAACGATCGTTCAGGATGTGAACATGCCTCCTCCGTCCTGTCAACAAAGGTAAGCCTGCCGATCCCGCCCCGGCTGTCCCTGGGCGAAAGACCGGGCCGCCCATCCGGGGCCGCCCGCCCGCTCCCGCATCGCCGTAAGGAACGGCGGATGACCCCGGCGGGTCGGCGGTGTGCACCGTGCCGGGCCTGTGGGACACAGGCAGGATCACGAACGCCCTTGTCCCTTGCCGCGCAAAAATGATGAAAAAAGATGGGCCGGGGGTTACGGTTTCTTGCAGTACACCGCGGCATGCGCCATAAGAAGGGCGCTTTTGAAGGATCTGGACAGGAAGGCAAATCGCATGGTTCAACTGCGACTCCCCAAGGACTCTGTCGTCAAGCTGGGCAAGACATGGCCGGCCCCCGAGGGGGCAACCAACCTGAGAAAATTCCAGATCTACCGCTGGGACCCGGATGCGGGCGAAAACCCGCGGGTCGATACCTATTTCGTCGATCTCGACACCTGCGGTCCGATGGTTCTGGACGCGCTGATCAAGATCAAGAATGAAATCGACCCCGGGCTGACCTTCCGGCGCTCCTGCCGGGAAGGGATCTGCGGGTCCTGCGCGATGAATATCGACGGGGTGAACACGCTGGCCTGCACACGAGGCATGGATGAGATCAACGGAACGGTGAAAATCTATCCGCTTCCGCACATGCCGGTGGTCAAGGATCTCGTGCCCGACCTGACGCATTTCTATGCCCAGCACGCTTCGATCATGCCCTGGCTGGAAACCAAGACCAGTACCCCGGTCAAGGAATGGCTTCAGTCGATCGAAGACCGCAAGAAGCTCGACGGCCTGTATGAGTGTGTGATGTGCGCCTGCTGCTCGACTTCGTGCCCGTCTTACTGGTGGAACGGGGACAAATACCTGGGCCCCGCCGCGCTGCTGCATGCCTATCGCTGGATCATCGACTCGCGGGATGAAGCCACGGGTGAGCGCCTGGATCAGCTTGAAGATCCGTTCAAGCTCTATCGTTGCCACACGATCATGAACTGTACCAAGACCTGCCCGAAAAATCTTAACCCCGCCAAGGCCATCGCCCAGATCAAGGGCATGATGGTGGACCGGGTAATCTGACCTGAAAACCGGGGCGGGCGGGGGCAACCGTTTCGGGCATGGCGCGGTTGGATGGCCGCCCGCCTGTGTGGGCACGACATCTGTCGTGCCCGGGCGGTCGTATCCCGAGGTGCCCAACGCGCCGGTGGTTTGATCCCCGCCCTGAAAGAATGCGCCAGCGCGCGGTTCCGGCGTGCTGGATTGGCTGTACCTGCCGTGCCTGGGGGTTAGCCGTTCGGGTCTTCGACCTTGTTGCGCATTACCTTGATCTCGCCCCGCGCCTTCTTTGCTTTCAGCCGCCGTTCCACTGAACCTTTTGTCGGGCGTGTCGGGCGCCGTTTCCCGGGGGTGATCAGGGCTTTGCGAATCAGCTCCGCAAGGCGTTCGCGGGCAATCTCCCGGTTGCGGGCCTGGCTGCGGGTTTCGTCCACCTGGATCAGGATCGCGCCCTCTTTCGTCCACCGCCGACCGGCCAGGCGCTTCAACCGCGCCTTTACCGGAGCGGGCAGATTCGGGCTTCGGGCGGCCTCAAAGCGCAGGTCCACCGCAGAGGAAACCTTGTTCACGTTTTGCCCGCCGGGTCCCGACGCACGGGAAAAGACCTCGGTCAGTTCCCAGTCGGAAAGGGTGATCTCGTCGGTGATGCGCATGGGGCAAGATAACGCTATGGCGGAAAACAAGAAAGGGTCGCCACGGGCGACCCTTCCGAGATCAGGGAGATGGGCCGGTTAGAGCAAGAGGCCCAATCGGGGGTGTTCTGACTTTGGGATTGCCCTCAGGCCACGGCCCCCCCGACTGTTCCAACACCTGTCTCCAACATCACTCTGGACACTGGACCACCTCCTTTCTGTGACTGCCGATGGTTAAAGCGTGCCACAGATTTAGTGGAAGTCAAAAGATTTTACGCAATCTGTGCCGTCATTCGCCTGACAATCAGGCGAAAAGGAATCAGTGCGGCCAAAGCGAGGGCAAGTTTGACACACCAGTCCGCCACCGCCAGCGATGCCCATAGCGGGACAACCGGGCCGACGCCCAGAAGCGGCAGGGCCTCATTGGCCCATCCGACATCGTTGGCGGGTTCCAGGACCGTGAGAGATGCGGAAAACGCGACGGTGAAGAAAAGCGCCGTATCCACGGAAGACCCGATCAGCGTGGAGACCACCGGCGCCCGCCACCAGCGCCCTTCGCGCAGGCGGTCGAAAATGACGATGTCCAGCACCTGAGCGGTCAGGAAGGCGGTGCCGGAGGCCAGCGCGATGCGCAGGGTCACCAGCGGGCCGAACTCACCGGAAATCTGGGTGCCAACGAAGGAGCAGATCACCCCGGTGACAAAACCCGCGAATACCACCTTTCGGGCCGTTCGGGGGCCGTACACCCTGTTCATGACATCGGTCACCAGAAAGGCGAGCGGATAGGTAAAGGCCCCCCATGTCAGCCACTGGCCGAACAGGAACTGGACGAGGATATTGGAGGCCACCACGATAGCGGCCATGGCAAGAATGCCGGGAAGAACTGCGCGGTGCATGGTTGTGCCCGTTTTGACAAGGTTGCGGCGACTTGGTCCGCCCGTGCGGACGCGTCTTGTTAGCGCCCTGCGGGCTTTGCCGCAAGGGGTCAGTCGCGCCGGGGCGGTTGCCAGCGTTCGATATAGTCCACCGCCTCGCGCGCGGTTTCGACGAATTTGAAAAGCTCCAGGTCTTCGGGGGCGATGGTTCCTGCCTCGACCAGCGCGTCCCAGTTCACCAGTTTGCGCCAGAAGCTTTCCCCAAACAACAGGAAGGGTACCGGGTCCATCCGCCCGGTCTGGATCAGGGTCAGACTTTCGAACATCTCGTCCAGCGTGCCGAAGCCGCCGGGGAACACCGCGATTGCGGCGGCCCGCAGCAGAAAGTGCATCTTGCGGATGCCGAAGTAATGGAAGTTGAAGCTCAACTCCGGCGTGACATAGCGGTTCGGGGCCTGTTCATGCGGCAGCAGGATGTTCAGCCCGATGGAAACGCCCCCGGCATCCGCCGCGCCGCGGTTGCCGGCCTCCATCACGCCGGGGCCGCCGCCGGTGACGATCACGTTGTGGCGGCCTTGTGCGTCGCCATTGCGCAGGGTCATCAGGCGGGCGAACTCGCGCGCCTCGTCGTAATAGCGGCTGAGATCCGCCAGCGTTTCGGACCGGGCGGCACGTTTTTGATCCGGTGCCGGAATGCGTGCGCCGCCAAACAGGACGACGGTGCTCTCCACTCCGTATTCCGACATGATCAATTCGGGCTTGAGCAGTTCCAGGTGCAGGCGCAGCGGGCGCAGCTCGTCGCGGAGCAGGAAATCCGTATCGTTGAACGCCAGCCGGTACGCCGGGGCGCGCGTCTGCGGTGTATCGGGGATCACCCGGCTGCGCTGAATGTCCTGCTGGGCATTGCGGAACGGGCGTTTGGTCGACTCGGTCATGGGATTGCCTGCATTGCGCCGTTTGGAAGGAGCGTCTATAGCCTTGAAGGCCGAGACGCCAGACATCTTTGCCGGAGGAGCCCATGACCACCCAACTCGAATCTGCCATCGAAACCGCGTGGGATGCGCGCGATCAAATCACCCCCGCGACCGGCGGGGAAACCCGCGAGGCGATCGAGGAAACGCTCAACGCGCTGGACCGCGGGGTGCTGCGGGTCGCCGAACGGCGTGAGAATGGCGACTGGCACGTGAACCAGTGGGCCAAAAAGGCTGTGCTGCTGGGTTTTCGCCTGAAGGACATGGAGTTGCATGACGGTGGCCCCCAGGGCGGGGGCTGGTGGGATAAGGTCGACAGCAAGTTCAAGGGCTGGGGTGAACAGGAATGGAAAGCCGCCGGGTTTCGCGCGGTGCCCGGCTGCGTTGTCCGCAGGTCGGCCTATATCGCGCCCGGCGCGGTGGTGATGCCCAGCTTTGTCAACCTTGGGGCCTATGTCGACGAAGCGACGATGGTGGACACCTGGGTGACCGTCGGCTCCTGTGCGCAGATCGGCAAGAACGTGCATCTTTCGGGTGGCGTCGGCATTGGCGGGGTCCTCGAACCCATGCAGGCCGGTCCCACCATCATCGAGGACAACTGCTTCATCGGGGCACGGTCCGAGGTTGTGGAAGGCGTGATCGTGCGAGAGGGTTCGGTGCTGGGCATGGGCGTCTATATCGGCCAGTCCACCAAGATCGTGGATCGCGAAAGCGGTGAGGTCATGTATGGCGAGGTGCCGCCCTACTCGGTGGTGGTGTCCGGTTCGGTCCCGTCAAAAGGGGGCGTGAACCTCTACTGTGCAGTGATCGTGAAGCGGGTGGACGCAAGGACCCGCTCCAAGACCGGCATCAACGAGTTGCTGCGTGACTGACAAGCCCTCCAAAAAGCAGCAGGTCTTTACGCTGGTGGTCGAAGTCGGGCGCAAGGCCGGGGACGGTTTGCCCGACAAGGCTTCCGGCGCGGGGCTGATCTGCTTTGCCTCCGGCGTGGATGAGGCCGAGGCGGTCCGCGAAACCGTGGCGGTGCTGAAACAGGCCGGGCTGGCCCCGCTGGATGTCACCGGCCACGGGACTGCCGGGGACCGCCGCGCCCAGGGCCATGAGATCGGCGCGGAAGAGGTCGCGCTGATGGACCGGGCCCTGGCGGAGAACGCGGTGATCGTGGCGCAGATGGACCCGTTCTTCGACTGATCCGCCGCGTTGCGTCCGGCTGTGGCGCGGTTTATCGCTGGTGCGACCGATAAAGGAGCCCGAAATGCCTGTCACCGACCCCGTCGCCCTGACCGCCGAGTTGATCCGCTGCCGCTCCGTCACGCCGACGGAGGGGGGCGCGCTGATGCTGTTGGAGGGGCACCTGACAGAAGCCGGCTTCACATGTCACCGGGTGGACCGGGGCGGTGTCAGCAATCTCTTCGCGCGTTGGGGCGCAAAGGGGCATGGGCGAACCTTCGGCTTCAACGGCCACACGGATGTGGTGCCCGTGGGGGATACCGCCGGATGGACGGTGGATCCGTTCGGCGGGGAAATTCGTGACGGTCTGCTTTGGGGGCGCGGCGCGACCGACATGAAATCAGGCGTGGCGGCCTTTGTTGCCGCGGCGATCGATTTCGTCACCGAAACCCCGCCCGACGGCGCGCTTGTGCTGGCCATCACCGGCGATGAGGAAGGCGATGCCGTGGATGGCACGGTGGCGCTGCTGGACTGGATGGCCACCGAGGGAGAGTATATGGCGCTGTGCGTGGTGGGCGAACCCACCAGCCGTGAGACCCTGGGCGACGTGATGAAGATCGGGCGGCGCGGGTCGATCACGGCATATTTCGCCGCGCAGGGTGTGCAGGGGCATGCCGCCTACCCGGAGCGCGCCAAGAATCCGCTGCCGGCCATGGCCCGGCTGGTGACGCGTCTTTCAGGGGCACGGTTGGATGAGGGCACCGCGCATTTCGACCCTTCCACACTTGCCGTGACCACGGTGGATACCGGGAACGCGGCGGCGAATGTGATCCCCGGCGTTTGCCATGCCACGGTGAACATCCGCTTCAACGAAACCCACAGCCCCGACTCCCTGACCGACTGGCTGCGTGCCGAGATGGAAACCGTGGCCGGAGAAACCGGCATTTCCTTTGCGCTGGAAACCAGGGTGTCGGGGGACAGCTTCCTGACACCGCCGGGGGATCTGTCCGCGCTGGTCGCCCGTGCGGTTGAGGCCGAAACCGGCCGGCGGCCCGAAATGTCCACCTCCGGCGGCACGTCGGATGCGCGGTTCGTCAAGGATTTTTGCCCGGTCGTGGAGTTTGGCCTGGTCGGCAAAACGATGCATCAGGTCGATGAACGGATTGAGGTTGCGCAGATCGAAACCCTCAAGCAGATTTATGCCCGGATGCTGGCCGACTATTTCGCCAACTCGTGACGCGATAGAGGCTGACGCCGCGCAAGGCGCATGGTAGGGCAGGGACATGAGCCGCATCCCCTCCAAACCCGAGATTCTCAACTGGATCGCCGACAATCCCGGCCTGACCACCAAGCGTGATATTGCCAAGGCCTTTGGAATCAAGGGATCTGACCGTATCGACCTCAAGCGCCTGCTGCGGGAACTGGAGGACGAAGGCCACCTGCAAAAACGACGCAAGACCTACCGTGATCCGGAAAAGCTGCCGCCGGTCACGGTGCTGCAAATATTGCCGCCCGACGACGCGGGTGAGATGTTCGCGCGCCCGCTGGAATGGCACGGTGAGGGGCCGGAGCCGCGCGTCCTGTTCATTCCGCGCAAGGCCGAGCCGGCACTGGCCGGCGGCGACCGCATCCTTGCCCGTCTGGCGGAGGTGCGTGATGAGGATTACCAGTATGAGGCCCGCCTGATCCGCCGCATCGGCACCAACCCGGTGCGGATACTGGGAGTGTTCCGCAAATCTTCCGAAGGCGGTCGCATTGTCCCCGTGGACAAGGGGGCAGACAAGGAGTGGGCGGTCGCCCCCGGTGCGACGCTGGACGCAAAGGACGGTGAGTTGGTCGAGGCCGAGCAGGTCGGCCCGCGCGCCCGCATGGGGCTTCCCAGGGCCCGCGTGGTGGACCGCTTGGGCGACCCGACCGCGCCCAGGGCCGTCAGCCTGATTGCCATTCACCAGCATGGCATTCCCGATCATTTTCCCGACGCCGTGATGGCGGAGGCGGATCGCTGCAAGCCTGCGGGGCTTGGCGGGCGGGAAGATCTGCGCCACCTGCCTTTCATCACCATCGACCCGGCCGATGCCCGCGACCTTGACGATGCCGTTCTGGCCCTGCCCGACGGTGATCCGAAGAACGAGGGGGGGTATATCGTCTGGGTCGCGATTGCCGATGTGGCCCACTATGTCACCCCCGACAGCGCGATGGATCGGGAGGCCCGCAAGCGCGGCAATTCCACCTATTTTCCCGACCGGGTGGTGCCGATGCTGCCGGATCGGCTGTCGAGCGACCTGTGCTCCCTGAATGAGGGTGTGCCGCGTGCCTGCATGGCTGTGTGCATGAAGCTGGACGCCGCCGGGCACAAGATATCGCACCGCTTCGCCCGCGGGCTGATGCAATCCGTCGGCCGGTTGGCCTATCACGAGGTGCAGGAGGCCATGGACGGTATGCCGGGCGAGGCAGCCGCGCCTTTGCTTGATGATACGATACGCCCGCTTTACGCTGCCTATGCCGCCGCGCGGAAGGCCCGTGCAGCCCGTCAGCCGCTGGACCTGGACCTGCCCGAGCGGCGGGTCGAACTGTCCGGGGACGGGCGGGTGAAATCGGTCAATTTCAAGGACCGTTACGATGCCCATCGCCTGATCGAGGAATTCATGATCCTCGCCAATGTTTCGGCGGCCGAGGAGCTTATCCGTCTGCGCAGCCCGCTGTTGTTCCGGGTGCACGAAGAACCCAACCCCGATAAGCTGGAGGCCCTGCGCGAGGTGGCGCAGGCGTCCGGTTTCACGCTGGCCAAGGGGCGGGTGCTGAAGACCGGCCACCTGAACCGCCTGCTGGAGCAGGCTGCGGGCACCGAGTTTTCCGAGCTTGTCAACCTGTCCACGCTGCGCGCGATGACGCAGGCGTATTACAGCCCGGAGAATTTCAGCCATTTCGGGCTGGCGCTGAAGGCGTATGCGCATTTCACTTCCCCCATCCGACGCTACGCCGACCTGATCGTCCACCGGGCGCTGATCGCCGCCCATGGCTGGGGCGAAGACGGGCTGTCCCCTGCCGAAACCGACGCGCTTGAGGAAACGGCCCAGCACATTTCCGAGACCGAGCGTCGTTCGATGATGGCGGAACGGGACACGACGGACCGTTATCTTGCCGCGTATCTCTCCGATCGGGTGGGAAACGAGTTCTCCGGCCGTGTGTCCGGGATCGCGCGGTTTGGCCTTTTCGTGAAGCTGGATGACACCGGGGCCGATGGGCTGGTGCCGATGCGGGATCTGGGAAATGAGTATTTTCACCACGACCCAGAGGCACAGACCCTGATGGGTGCCGACAGCGGTATCGAGATCGGCCTCGGCCAGCCGGTGACGGTGCGCCTGTCCGAGGCTGTCCCCATCACCGGGGGGGTGTTGCTGGAATTGCTGGAACTGGATGGCAAGCCGTTGCCCAAGGGGCGCAGCACGGGGGGTAAGCCGGTACGCCGCAAGGTTGTGCGGGCAAGGAAGAAGACAGCCAGGACACGACGAAAGCTGGCCCGCACCCGGCGCTGAGGCTCACGTTTTGGCGAGACTTCGCGCGGGGTCGTGCGCGGCGCTTTGAGAAACCGCGCGCCGGATGTACACTTGCCCAAAACCAGAACGGTGCGAGCAGGTGAAATCATGAAAACTTTGACACAGGCAGTCGGCCTTGTCGCGACGCTGACGGTGGGGGTGGCATGGGGTGCGCCCGAAATCTCGCCGCGGCCCGAGACGCGGCCCGCACTGATGGAGGCCGCGCAGATCTCCACATCCAGCCACGGCTTTCAGAACTGGATTGCGGGGTTCCGGGGGCGCGCGATGGCGCAGGGTATTTCCTCCCGTGTCTTCGATTACGCCTTTCAGGGCGTACGCTATGACGCCGAGATCATCCGCAAGGACCGGAACCAGTCGGAGTTTACCAAAACCATCTGGGAATATCTCGACAGCGCGGCGTCGGATGCACGCGTACGTAACGGGCAAGCGGCGCTGCGCAAGCACGCCCGCCTGCTGAACCAGATCGAGGCCCGCTATGGCGTGGACAAGGAGGTTGTCGTCGCGATTTGGGGGCTGGAAAGCGCTTATGGGGAGTATCGTGGCTCCACCCCGCTGATCGGGGCGCTGGCGACGCTGGCTTATGACGGGCGGCGTGGGAAATTCTTCGAACAGCAGCTGGTCGCCGCGCTCAAGATCATCCAGGCCGGGGATGTCAGCCCCCGTGAGATGACGGGCTCCTGGGCCGGGGCGATGGGGCACACCCAGTTTATCCCGACCTCCTACCTTGCCTATGCGGTGGATTTTACCGGCGACGGCAAGCGGGATATCTGGTCGGACAACCCTGCCGATGCCCTGGCCTCGACGGCGGCGTACCTGTCGCGGTTCGGCTGGCGCAAAGGGCAGCCCTGGGGGGTTGAGGTCGTGCTACCGCGCGGGTTCGATTTCAGGATGGCCAACCGCAGCACCCGCCGCAGCCCGGCCCAGTGGGCGGCGATGGGGGTGCGTGGGACGAACGGGCGCCCTGTGCCTGATTACGGGAAAGCCTCGATCCTGCTGCCAGGGGGGGCGCGGGGTGCGGCCTTCATGATTTTCGACAATTTCAAGGTGATCGAACGCTACAATGCCGCCGATGCCTACGTGATCGGGGTCGGGCACCTGTCGGACCGGCTGAAGGGCAAGGGGCCAATCCAGGCCAAGTGGCCGCGCGGCGACCGGGCGCTGAAATTCGCCGAGCGTAAAGAGTTGCAGCAGCGCCTGACCCGCGCCGGTTTCAACACCGGCGGGGTCGACGGCAAGATCGGCCCGAACACGATCGCGGCCATCCGCGCCTATCAGCGCGCCGCCGGCTTGGTTCCCGACGGCTATGCCAGCCTCGATCTGCTCAAGCGATTGCGTTAAAACGTCTGGTCGTAATCGCCGACCTGGGGCTCGGTGCGGATTACCCCATCGAGTTCCGTGAAAATGGCGCGCAATTCCCCGCTGCTGGTGCTGCTTTCGCAGACCACCACGAGGTTGGGGGTATTGGAACTGGCACGCACCAGACCCCAGCTTCCGTTGTCGAGGATTACCCGCGCGCCGTTGACGGTCACGACCTCGCGGATGGGACGGCCACCGAGCGTTTCCCCGGCCTCGAATTTGCGGACCAGCTTTTCCACGATCCGTGCGAGAACGTCGTATTTCTCGGTGTCGGCACAGTAAGGCGACATGGTCGGGGAGGCGTAGGTCGTGGGCAGCGCGCGGCGCAGATCGCTCATGGATTTGCCGGGGTTGCGGTCCATCAGTTTGCAGATTTCGACAGCCACCCGCAGGCCGCAGTCATAGCCGCGTCCGATGGGGGCCGCCAGGAAGTAGTGGCCCGATTTTTCGAACCCGGCCAGCGCGCCGATTTCTTTTACCCTGCGCTTCATATGGCTGTGGCCGGTTTTCCAGTAATCGGCGTGGGCGCCGTTGGCCTGCAATTCGGGGTCCGAGGCGAAAAGCCCGGTGGATTTCACATCCGCCACGAAAGTCGAGTTCGGGTAAAGGCGTGACAGGTCACGGGCCAGAATCACGCCCACCTTGTCAGCAAAGATTTCTTCGCCCTCGTCATCGACAACGCCGCAGCGATCCCCGTCGCCGTCGAAGCCCAGCGCAAGGTCCGCGCCGGTGGCTTTCACCGTTGCGGCCATATCGTGCAGCATCTCCATGGCTTCGGGGTTGGGGTTGTAGTTGGGGAAGGTGTAATCGAGCGTGTTGTGGCTTTCGATTGTTTCCACGCCCAGGCGTGTGAACAGCTCCGGTGCGAAGGCAGACGCCGTTCCGTTCCCGGTGGCACACACCACTTTCAGCGGGCGGGTCATGCGGAAATCGCCCACGAGGTCGTCCAGATATGCCTCCCTCACACCGTCGACAAACTCGTAGCCGCCGCCGGGATGCGGCTCCGCGCTGCCGGACAAGACAATATCGCGCAGTTCGGCCATCTCGTCGGGGCCGTGGGTCAGCGGGCGGTCAAAGCCCATCTTGACCCCGGTCCAGCCGTTGGGATTGTGGCTGGCGGTGACCATCGCCACCGCGGGGACGTCAAGATGGAACTGCGCGAAATAGGCCATGGGCGACAATGCCGGCCCGATGTCCCTGACCTGGATGCCGGCCTGCATCAGGCCCAGAACCAGTGCGTGCTTGATTGCCAGCGAGTAGTCCCGATAGTCGTTCCCGACGGCGATGACAGGGGCGATGCCCCGTTTGCGCATCTGTGTGCCCAGCCCCATCCCCAGCGCCTGCATGCCGGGCAGGTTGATTTCCTCCGGGTATTTCCAGCGCGCGTCATATTCGCGAAACCCGGTTGGGGCGATCATCGGGTCACGCAGGAATTCCCACGTATTCGGCGTAACGGTGAAATGGGGGCTGGTCATTTGGAAACCCGTTCATGAAAGCGTTGCTTCTTGGTTACGGGCTTTGTCCGGCCGGATCAACACGCGGGTTTCGGACCCCGCCCCGGACGGGGCGGGGTGAGGCGCTTAATCGTGGTTGCGCCAGTAATCGCGGCTGATTGCAAAGACCGTGCCGCTGAGCAGCACCAGCGCGATCAGGTTCGGAATTGCCATCAGGGCGTTCATGATATCGGCGACGATCCAGATCAGGCCAAGGTTGCCGACCGCGCCAACCACCAGCCCCGCCACCCAAAGCAGGCGAAAGGGCAGGATGATGCCTGGGCCGAAGATGAACTCCGCCGCGCGTTCGCCGTAATAGGACCAGCCCAGAACGGTGGTGAAGGCGAAGATGATCAGTCCGAGGCTGACGATCCATTCGCCGCCCGGCAGGCCCTGTCCGAAGGCCAGCGCCGAAAGCTGGGCCCCGGTTTCCCCGCTTGTCCACGCGCCGGTGGTGATGATGACCAGCGCGGTCATGGTACACACCAGAATCGTGTCGATGAACGTGCCCAGCATGGCAACGTGGCCCTGGCGCACCGGATCGTTGGTTTGCGCCGCGGCATGGGCGATGGGCGCGCTGCCCAGCCCGGCCTCGTTCGAAAAGATGCCGCGCGCCACCCCGAACCGAATCGCCGCCATGACCGCTGCGCCGGCAAAGCCGCCGGTGGCTGCCGTCCCGGTGAAGGCATCGGTCACGATCATTTGCACCGCCGCCGGAACGTCCCCGATATTGGCACCCAGGATGATGAGGCCGCCGGCGATGTAAAGCACCGCCATCAGCGGAACAAGGTGCTCGGCCACGGCGCCGATGCGTTTCACGCCGCCGATGATGACGACGAAGGTCAGGGTTGCCAAAACCCCGCCGGTTATCCAGGGCGACACGCCGAAGGTGCCCTCTACCGCGTGCGCGACCGAGTTCGCCTGAACGGTATTGCCGATACCAAAGGCGGCGACGGTGGCAAAAAGGGCGAAGAGCCAGCCCATCCATGCCCAGCGCGGGCCGAGCCCGTTGCGGATATAATACATCGGTCCGCCGACCCAGCGCCCGCGGCCATCCTTTTCACGGTAGCGCACGGCCAGAACGGCTTCGGCATATTTGGTGGCCATGCCGACAAGCGCGGTCAGCCACATCCAGAACACCGCCCCCGGCCCGCCAAGAAAGATGGCGGTGGCCACCCCGGCGATATTGCCGGTGCCGATTGTGGCCGACAGCGCCGTGGTCAGCGCCTGGAACGGGGTGATCTCGCCTTCGTGGCCTTCCATGGCCTTGCGGCCCTGGAACATCATCCGGAAACCATAGCCCAGCTTGCGCTGAGGCAGAAAACCCAACCCGAAGGTCAGGTAAAGCCCGCTGCCCAGAAGCAGAACGAGAACCGGAGGCCCCCAGACGAATGAGCTGATCTGATTGAGAATTTCGGTCATGATCCCTCGTGGTTTGCATCGTTTTCAAGTACGGTCCCCGCCTGCGCGGTCTACTGCAATCGGCAACGAAATTTAACGTCTTGCGGGTGTCTGCAAGCGCAACAATCCATTAAGGTTGTATTCGTGGGCGTCAATGCGGCTTTTGGGGGCCCGAACCGCCAGAGGATTTTCACGTCACGTCATGTCCGTTTGGGGAGCAGAAGAGCCGGATTTTTCGACATACCGGAACCATAGCCTTGACACCCGGGGATTTGCTATAAGCATGGCGCGAGACCCCACTTCTCCTGTTCGGGTGGATCTCCTCCCTGCATCCCCTGATCATGGGGTCTCCGGCCGCCCGTGACTCCTCTCGCGGGCGGCCGATCTGCAAACGGTCGCGCCAGGCGGATCCGGGCCGATCCTGCGGGTCGGCCCGGAGTATCAAGAAGAAGACCTTCGGTCAGAACTGGAAATTCACGCCCAGGTTCAGAGAAAAGTAATCGGGCGTTGCGTAGGTGGCGTGATCGTTGGGGCCTGTCAGTTTTTCCTTGCCGTAATTGCTGTATTGCAATTCACCGCGTACGGACCAGCGTTCGCTCATTGCGCGCTCCATCCCGACGCCGAGCACATAACCCGTGCGGTCGAAGTCATCGTCAATTCCGATGTCTCCACCGGCATCGGTCCCCTTGACGCTGTAATCGAAGCTGCCGCGTGACAGACCGGCGAAACCGTAAAGCAGAGTGTCGTCCCGCACCATCTGGCCCACGCTGCCGCGCAGGGTGATGGCCGTGTTCAGGGAGGATTCGGATTTCACACCCTTGTCGGTGGTCGAGTCCTCGACATTCCCGAAACTCACGCCCAACTCGCCGCCATAGACGAGATTGTAGTTGCGCCAGCGGTAGCCCAGATGCAGATCTCCCAGCACGCCGCCCAGCTCCAGCTTGCCGGCGTTGTATTTCGGGACCGGATCGCGCAAACCGACACGGTCATCCCCGCCAAACGCAAAACCCAGGGATGCCCCTGCATACACACCTTCAAAAATCGTAAAAGCAATCGGCGCAGCACTAATAATTTCAGGTTCTTCCACGTTGGGGGCCAGACCGCCTGCGAACACGGGTGCCCCTGCGACAACGGCGGTGCAGCACAATGCAGCACACACCGAAGGCATCTTCGGGTGGATCATGTAATTTCTCCTCGTAATTCAACCCATTGAAAGACTAGCTTAACACGGGTGTCCGGGTAATTTCCGGAACACAAGAGCGACAAAATGTCATGTCGCGTCAATGCCGCAGAAAACCCCTTGCGCCTGCTTCATAGCCCCAGCCTGTCGCGCAGCCCGTAATACCATGACCCAAGAACCGAATAAGGCACCCGTAGCGCCCGCCCGCCGGGGAAGGGCAGCCAGGGCAGGCCCGCGAACACGTCAAAGCGGGTCAGGTCCCCGTCGATGGCCTCGGCCAGGATACGGCCGAAGGTATGGCTGCCGGTAACGCCGTGGCCGCTGTAGCCGTGGGCGAAGTAGGTGCTTGTGCCAAGCCGCCCCATCTGGGGGACCCGGCTGTAGGACAGCGCGAAGTTGCCGCTCCAGGCGTGGTCGATTTTCACGTCTGCGAGTTGGGGAAATACCTTCAGCATGTTCGGGCGCAGTTTGGCGGTGATGTTCTGCGGGTCGGTTCCCCCATAGACCGTGCCGCCACCGAACAGGAGCCGCCTGTCCGCCGACAGGCGATAATAGTCGAGGATATAGCGAATGTCTTCCACGCAGGCATCGCCGGGCAGCAGCGCACGGGCCCGGTCTTCGCCCAGCGGTTCTGTCGCCATGACCTGGGTGGAGACAGGCATGACCCGTGGCGCCAGCGCGGGCACGACATGGCCCAGATAGGCGTTGCCGCACAACACCAGCGTCTTGCACCGCAGCGTGCCGCGGGCGGTGTGTACCATCGGTATCCCGGTGTCGGCCTTCAGCACGGGGGACATCTCGTAAATCCGCCCGCCGAGGGATTCGACCGCGTCGGCCTCCCCCAGCGCGAGGTTCAGCGGGTGCATGTGGCCCCCCTTTTCGTCGAGCATTCCGCCAGCGTAGACCCCGGATCCGACATGGGCGCGGATCTCTTCCTGTGTCAGCAGATGCTGGCTGGTAATTCCGTGACTGCGCCACAGCGCGTGGCGCTCCCGCAGGTCCCGCATCTGGGCTCGGGTGCAGGCGGCGAAGATGTTGTTGGGTTTCAGGTCACAGCGGATATCGTAACGGGCGACCTTTTCGCGGATGATGTCCCCGCCTTCCATCACCAGCCCGGCGATGAAACGCAAGGTTTCCGCGCCATAGCGCCGCCCGATCGTTTTCAGGGATGCGTTCAGCCCGTTCACGATCTGCCCGCCATTGCGTCCGGACGCGCCCCAGCCAATGCGCGCGCCCTCCACCACGGCCACGTCGTATCCCCGCTCTGCCAGGTGCAGCGCGGTGGAGAGGCCTGAATACCCCGCCCCGACAACGCAGATATCGGCGCTTTGCGCGCCTTCCAGTCCCGGGCGCAGACGTCTGGTGTTGGCGGTGGCTGCATAGTAACTGGGCGCATGGGCGCCGGTTCCGGCATAGGCGGACATGGGGACTCCTTCACAAACGGTCGCGCAGGGAAAACCAGATCATTCCCAGCACCAGAAGCGGATGGCGCAGGGCCGGGCCGCCGGGGAAGCGCAGGGTGGGAACACTGGCCATCAGGTCGAACCGCTCCGCCTGTCCGGCGATGGCTTCGGCGGCGATCTGCCCGGCCAGCGTCGCCAATGCCAGGCCGTGCCCGGAATAGCCCGACAAGCTGAGCATATTGCCCGAAAGCCGTGTGAAATACGGCATACGGTTCAGCGTGATGCCCAGTGTGCCGCCCCACGCGTAATCCAGCCGGACATCGGCCAGTTGCGGAAACACCTGCGCCAGCGGCCTGCGGACCTTGGCTGCGATGTCGCGGGGGAAGCGGTAGCCATAGCTTTCCGTGCCGCCGAAAAGCAGCCGGTGGTCGTCGGAAAACCGGAAGTAGTTGATGACGAACTTGCTGTCGGCCACCGCGGTATTGTCGCGGATGATTTCCGCCTGCCGCGCGCCCAGAGGTTCTGTGGCGACGATATAGTTGTTGATCGGCATGACATGGTGTGCGACGCGCGGTTCCAGTTTGCCCAGATAGCCGTTGCAGGCCAGGACAACGTGGCTGGCGGTGATCCTGGCGGTGTCGGTGACGATCCGGGCCGGGGCGCCCTTCTCGATATGGAGCACGCGGCTGCCCTCATGAATGCGCACCCCTGCGGCTTTGGCCAGCCGGGCCAGGCCCAGCGCGAACTCCAGCGGGTCCAGATGCCCCGCGCCCATGTCCAGAGTCCCACCATGGTAAAGCGGTGAGGCCACCCGCGCGCGGATTTCCCGCCGGTCGAGGAAGCGGATCTTGTCATACCCGTAATCCGTGGCCAGCTTTTCAGCATAGGCGCGGCTGTGGCGGGCATGGCGCGGCTTGTGATCGGCATGGATCACGCCGGGGTGAAACGTGGTGCGCACTTCTTTCCGACCGGCGAGATCGCGGACAAGTGCGACGGCGTCGTTGGCCAGACGCCACAGGGCGCGGGCGTGCTCTTGCCCCAGTATCTTCTCCAGCTCCTCCTGGTCCAGGCGCTGGCCCTGTCCGGCCTGTCCGCCATTTCGCCCCGAGGCTCCGAAGCCGACCCGCTGCGCTTCCACCAGCAGTACGTCGTAGCCGCGTCCGGCAAGGTGCAGGGCCGCCGACAGGCCGGTATAGCCGCCGCCCACCACGCAGACGTCACAGTGCAGCGCCCCCTGTGCGGCGGGAAAGGGCGGCAGCGGCGTGGCCCGCGCGGCGTAATAGGACGGCGGGTAGTGGCCGGGTGTGTCGTTCGCAGTCAGGATGTCCATCGATATCTCGGGAGGGAAGGCCGTAAGATTTCTGATCATATTTTGGGTGGGATGTCTGAATTATGACAGGGGCTCCTGCGTTTCGCCGAGGGTCCGCGCAACCAGCGTGTAGCCCTGGTCGATATCGTCCAGGAGGGCGCGCGCGGCGGCGGCGGGATCGCGCCGGCGCAGCGCCGCAAGCACGGCCCGGTGCTGGTCGGGCAGGCTGGCGGTGCCCACCTGCCCGCAAACCACGCGCAGGGATGGGCCCATTCGCACCCAAAGGGACAGTGCCGTATGGTGCAGGACATCCGCGCCTGCCACAGCATAGAGGCCGAAGTGAAAACGGTAATTGGCCTCAAGGTAGCCGCCCGCGTCCCCGGCGGCGATGGCAATATTTACTTCATTGTCCTTTTCTTCAATGAAATGAATTTCTTTGTCGGTCATGTGCGGCGTGGCGAGCCGGGCCAGTTCGGGTTCCAGGTGGCGGCGAAGGAAGTGGATCTGCGCCAGCTTTTCCGATGTCGTCCGGGGAACGCAAACGCGCCGGTTGCCCAGCGCCTCCAGCGCGCCTTCGGCGGTCAGGCGGCGGATCGTCTCACGCACCGGGGTCGCGCCTGCGCCGGTCACCGCGCACAGCCCCTGAATCGTCACCGCCTGGCCGGGCGGCAGCGCCCCGAACAGGATCATCCCGCGGACCTTTCGATAGATCGCCTCATGCTCGGGGGTTTTCATCTCTGGGCTTGGCATGGGCCACCGATGCGCTAACGTGAATTCTTGACGAGGGCGGGGGGCTGATTCTGCATCCGCAGGGCCACCGCTTGCCCGAAGATGAATATGATCATATTCTGCATCGCGCAAGGGAGGTCGGAATGAAGACAAGAATCATGCTTTCTGCCGTGCTGGCCATGGCTGCCGGAACCGCCGGGGCCGAGGAGGTGCGCGTTTTCAACTGGTCGGACTATATCGACGAGAGCCTGCTGGAAAAGTTCGAAGCCGAGACCGGGGTCGATCTGATCTATGACGTATTCGACAGCAACGAAGTGCTGGAGACGAAACTGCTGGCGGGCGGTTCGGGCTATGACGTGGTGGTGCCGTCGGCGTCGTTCATGGAACGCCAGATCGCGGCGGGGGCGTTTCAGGCGCTCGATTTCTCGCAATTGTCAAATGCCGGGAATCTTTGGGATATGGTCAAGCAGCGGGTCGAAATTTACGATCCCGGCAACCAGTACGCCGTGAACTACATGTGGGGCACCACGGGGATCGGTGTGAACGTGGGCATGGTCCGCGAGGTTCTGGGCGAAGACGCGCCCATCGACAGCTGGGAGCTGGTCTTCGACCCTGCCAACATGGAAAAGCTGGCCGGTTGCGGTGTGCACATGCTGGACGCCCCGACCGAGATGATCCCTGCCGCGCTGGCCTATCTGGGCGAGAACCCGGATGCGCAGGATACCGATACCATCGAGAAGGCCGAGCCGGTTCTTGCCGCCATCCGGCCCTATATTGCCAAGTTCCACAGCTCCGAATACATCAACGCGCTGGCCAACGGGGATATTTGTGTGGCGATCGGCTGGTCGGGAGACGTGCTTCAGGCCCGGGACCGCGCGGCCGAGGCCGACAATGGAGTGGAGATTGCCTTCCATGCGCCCAAGGAGGGGGCGCAGATGTGGTTCGACATGATGGCCATTCCGATCGATGCGCCCAACCCGGACGGGGCGCACAAGTTCCTGAATTTCATCATGGAGGCCGAGAACATGGCCGCCGCGTCTAACTATGTTTATTACGCCAACGGCAACAAGGCCGCACAGGCCTTTCTTGAGCCCGACGTGATCGGCGATCCGGCGATCTACCCGACCGACGAAGTGCTGGACAAACTCTTCACCGTCCGGGCGTGGGAGCCGAAGGTACAGCGCAGCGCCACGCGGATGTGGACACGCATCAAGTCCGGTACGTGATAGTGGCGGCGCCCGCTCCTGGGCGCCGCGCTTTTCGTTTGGGTAATCCGTATGACTTCATCCCTTGACGATACGGCCTTCGCGCCTTGGAAAAAAGCTGATGCCGTCCCCCTGATCCGCTTTGAGGGCGTCACGAAACGGTACGGCGACTTCACCGCGATCGACAATATCGACCTGAACATCTACGAACGTGAGTTCTTCGCGCTTCTCGGTCCGTCGGGCTGTGGCAAGACCACGCTGATGCGCATGCTGGCGGGGTTCGAAGACGCGTCCGAGGGGGCGATTACCATCGCCGGGCAGAACATGAAGGGGGTGCCGCCCAACCGGCGGGCGGTGAACATGATGTTCCAGTCCTACGCGTTGTTTCCGCACCTGACGGTATATGACAACATCGCTTTCGGGTTGAAACGCTCCGACATGCCGAAATCCGAGATCGCCGGCCGGGTGGAGGAGATGCTGCGTCTTGTCCAGCTTGGCAAGTTCGCCCGGCGCAAGCCGCATCAGATTTCGGGCGGCCAGCGCCAGCGCGTGGCGCTGGCGCGGGCGCTGGCGAAAGGGCCGAAGCTCTTGCTGCTGGACGAGCCTCTTGGGGCGCTGGACAAGAAGTTGCGCCAGCAGACCCAGTTCGAACTGATGGATATTCAGGAGAAGACCGGGACAACCTTCGTGATCGTGACCCACGACCAGGAAGAGGCGATGACCGTTGCCAGCCGCATCGCGGTAATGGACCATGGCCGGCTGGTGCAGGTGGATACGCCCGACCGCATCTACGAAGCACCGAACTCGGTTTACGTTGCCGATTTCGTGGGAGATATAGACATCATCCGCGGACATGTCGCGGCGGTCGACGGCGATATCGCGGAAATCGTCTGGGCCGAGGGAAAGCCCCCTCTGCGGGGTACCGCCGCACCGGGGCTGTCCGCAGGCGGGCCCGGCGCGCTGGCGATACGCCCCGAGAAGATCACCATTTCCAAGGATGACCCCGGCGCGGTGCACAACAAGGTGCGCGGCAAGGTCGAAGACATCGCCTATCTGGGCAGCATGTCCACTTATGTGGTGCTTTTGCCGGACGGGGTGCGGCTGAAATGCCAGATGGCCAATGTGCGGCGCATTTCCCGCCGGGGTATCGCCTGGGAAGACGATGTATGGCTGTCCTGGACCGATACCGCCGGTATCGTCCTGCCGGAGTAGGAGGCGCAGATGCTGGCCCGCCGCGTTCTGATCGGGGTTCCCTATCTCTGGTTGCTGGTCCTGTTCCTGGTGCCGTTCGGAATTGTCCTGAAAATCGCGCTGTCCGATTATGCGCTGTCGATCCCGCCCTACACCCCGACGATGGATTTTTCCCAGGGGTGGTCAGGTGTGAAACGGTTCTTCGCGGCGCTTGATCTCGAGAATTTCTGGTTCCTCTCCGAAGACGATCTTTATTGGAAGGCCTACCTGTCCAGCCTGCGGATTGCACTGATCTCGACCTTTCTGACCCTTCTGGCCGGGTTTCCCATTGCCTATGCCATGGCCCGCGCCCCGCAGGAGTGGCGCCCGGCGCTGATGATGCTGGTCATCCTGCCGTTCTGGACAAGCTTCCTGATCCGCGTTTACGCGTGGATGGGCATCCTGTCGAACGAAGGCTTTCTGAACCAGGCCCTGATGGGGCTGGGGGTGATCGGGACTCCTTTGACACTGCTCAACACCGATATCGCGGTCTATATCGGCATCGTCTATACCTACCTGCCGTTCATGATCCTGCCGGTCTACGCGACGCTGGAGAGAATGGACGAAAGCCTTCTGGAGGCGGCCGAGGATCTGGGATGTTCGCGGCTGTCGGCCTTCTGGTCCGTGACCTTTCCGCTTGCCCGTCCCGGCATGGTGGCGGGGTGCTTTCTGGTGTTTATCCCCGCGTTGGGGGAGTTTGTGATCCCCTCGCTTCTGGGAGGGTCCGGAACGCTGATGATCGGCAAGGTGCTGTGGGAGGAGTTCTTTGCCAACCGCGACTGGCCGGTGGCCTCGGCGGTGGCCATCGTGTTGCTTTTGCTTCTGATCGTGCCGATCATCCTTTTCCAGCGCAATGAGCAGAAACAGCGGGAGGCCAACCGATGAAACGGCTGAGCTGGTTCAACATCGTCGCGCTGACGCTGGGCTTTGCGTTCCTTTATATCCCGATGCTGATCCTGATCGTCTACAGCTTCAACGCGTCGAAACTGGTGACGGTCTGGGCAGGGTTTTCCACCCGCTGGTACGGTGAATTGCTGCGCAATGAGGCCTTCCTGGATGCCGCCTGGGTGACGCTGAGGGTGGGAGTGTTCTCCTCCACCATTGCGACGGTTCTGGGGACGATGGCGGCTTTCGTGATGGTGCGGGCGGGGCGGTTTTACGGGCGAACCCTGTTTTCAGGCATGATCTATGCCCCGCTGGTGATGCCCGAAGTCATCACCGGCCTGTCTTTGCTGCTGCTGTTTATTGCCGTGGGGCTGGAGCGTGGCGTGATCACCATCGTGCTGGCCCATGCGACGTTTTCCATGTGTTACGTGTCTGTCGTGGTGTCCTCGCGGCTGGCGACCTTCGACGAGTCGCTGGAGCAGGCGGCGCTGGATCTGGGGTGCACGCCGTGGGATGCCTTCAAAAGCGTGACCCTGCCCATCATTGCCCCGGCCGTCATCGCCGGGTGGCTTCTGGCCTTCACGCTGTCGCTGGACGATCTGGTGATCGCCTCGTTTACGGCGGGACCGTCCGCGACGACCCTGCCGATCAAGATATTTTCTTCCGTGCGGCTTGGGGTCAGCCCGGAAATCAACGCGCTGTCCACGATCATTATCGGGATCGTGACGGTTGGGGTGATCTCGGCGTCGCTGATTTCGAAGCGTGCAATTGTGCGGCAAAGACAGGATGAACAGGCGGCAGTGGGCTGAAGGTATGTGCCGGCTTTCAGGTTATGCTCCAAAATAGCTTCAATTTTTGTTTGTTTTGCAATGTTTTGCCGAAACTCGGCTAAAAGTGGTAAGGTCGATCTTTTTTCCCCAGAGGGCTGTTGACCTCTCGTCGCAAGCGTGAAAGTTGAAAGGCCGTGACGCGGAGAGACGACGTGAGAACGCACACGCATAGCCTACGTTACCGACTGCGCTGGGTGTGCGCCGATACCGGCCCGCCTGACGCGCAGGGAAGCGGTTTGTTTTAAGACTCCATATCTGACGGACCTCGGTGTGCGGTTTCCCCTTCCACCGGAAGGGATGGTTTTCGTCCCGTTTTAGCGGTGTTTACGCCCCCACAACCCCAAGCCCTTAAGTTCGACACCGCCACGCGGCGGAATCCGCGCCACGCGGCGGAACCGTTGTCAAAACCGGATTGAAAGACATGGCAGACATTCCCCACGATACGCTTGAAAACGCGACAGGACCTCACATCGTCGACGGTACGTCCGGTTCGGACAGCATTCATGCCGGCTATGGGTCTGACCCCGAACGTGACCGGATCGACAATCAGGACGCCCCCGATGGGTCGGACGATGACGTCGTACAGGCCAATGGCGGCGACGATACCGTCGAGTCCGGACCGGGCGATGACACCGTCTTCGGCAGCGGCGGGGATGACCGTATCTTTTCCGGTGAGGGCGATGACGTCGTCTACGGCGATCGGGGTGTTTACACGGCCCAAGGCATTCTGGACTGGTCGGATGTCACGACCGACAGGTATGGCGACGCCAGCACGACCGTATCGGCCGGGGGAACGGATGTCGCGGTGACCATCGAAGGTCCGTCGGGGGGGCGTGTCGAGTGGAACGAGCACGCGGCGGGCAGCTATTACATTCCCAGTCAGACCCTGTCCCGCGCGACCCATACAACGACGATCAGTTTCGATACCGCGGTTCAGGATGCGACGTTCACGCTTTTCGATGTCGATGCCGGCGTGATCGGCGATTTTGACGATGGGGAGTGGGACGATGTTGAGGGGGCTTGGAAAGACAAGGTCACCATCATCGCGCTTGACCAGTACGGGAACCGGCTGCCGGTCGAGTTCACGGGGCTGGACATCGGGCACAGGGTTTCGGGCAACAGCGTTCAGGGGGGATGGAGAACGGGGGATGTGACCGTCCGGGTTCTGGGGGAAGTCACGTCCATTCAGGTGATTCTGGAAGACGGGGATGGCTATGTCCGGGTCGACGATGATGAGGTCGTCTTTTACGATGCGCACGGGGAGGTCGGCATCGGCGATGTGTCTTTTGGCGTCACTGCCCCGCCTCCGCCCGGAAACGACTATATCGATGCAGGGGCGGGGAATGACAGCATCGTTTCCGACGGGGGCAACGATACGATCTATGCCGGTACGGGCAATGACACGGTCGTGGCCGATCCCGGAGATCACCTCATCTACGCCGGTACGGGTAAAGACGTCATCATCGAGGGCGACGGCAACAGCGAGATTCACGGCGGTGATGACGAAGACAGCATAACCGCCGGCGGCGGGAGCGACACCGTCTTCGCCGGATCGCAGGCCGACACTGTTTTCGGAGGTACGGGCGATGATTTCCTCTTTGGCCAGGGGCAGGAAGACAAACTTTACGGCCAGGATGGAAATGACTTTCTCGATGGCGGCGCGGGCGTGGATACCCTTCTTGGCGGGGAGGGGCACGACACGATCTATGGCGGCAACCGCTGGGACCTGCTGCGGGGGGGGGACGGCAATGACAGCCTCGTCGGGGACCAGTACGGTGTCCTGACCTCGGGGGGTGCAACGCGGGTCGGCGGCACGGCGCAAAGTACTCTGGACGTGACCGCCTATGCCTCCGATGTCGCCTGGTCGGCGGGGGCGGCGACATCCCCGGTGAAGATTTCCAACGCGTATGGAACGCCGGTCGATCTTTATCACATCAATCCCGATGGCACGCTTGTTCTGGTTGCCTCGGGGTTGCCGGCTGGCGGTAATGTCGTGGATGTCGTCCGGGGCGCCAATTATGTCGTGGTGGACCCGGAAACCGGTGCGCTGGTACAGACTTTCCTTGATCCGCTGGATAACGGAATCGACGCAAGCGGTGGCCAGACGAAGACGCTTTATGTCTTTCCGGACAGCAACGATACCCTGCTTGGTGAGGGCGGGGACGACACGTTGCGCGGCATGGGCGGCAATGACAGCCTGTCCGGTGGGGCGGGCGATGACCTTCTGGATGGCGGAGCCGGCGATGACGTTCTGCGCGGCGATGAAGGGAGGGACACCCTTTACGGCGGTGACGGGAACGACCGGCTGTTCGGGCTTGCCGACAATGATACGCTTTCGGGCGACGCCGGAAACGACAGTTTGTATGGCGGTACCGGGGCGGATCTTTTGTTCGGCGGTGCCGGCGACGATGTGCTCTACGGCGAGGCCGGGGACGATACGCTGGAAGGCGGCGCGGGGGCTGACATTCTCGATGGCGGGGATGGTTCCGATACGCTTGACGGGGGTGCGGGCAATGATCTTCTGGTGGTCGGATCCGGCGACCGCGCCGAGGGGGGCGGCGACCGGGATACTTTCTCACTCGACACCGGTCAGACCGGGGCGGGAGACACGTTCTTCATTGATGGCGGCTCCGGCAGTAGCGCCCCGGACGATGCTGACGACTATGACAAGATTGACCTGAATGGTCTGAAAAAGGTCGCCGGATCCTACAGCGGGAAGATGGATTCGGACGGCAATTCCTGGACGGGAACGATTCGGGTCACCGACGGCACCGATACATGGACCGTCGATTTCAAGGAGATCGAGGCCCCCATCTGCTTTACCCGCGGTACGCTGATCGAAACCGAAGGCGGCCCGGTTCCTGTCGAGAACCTGCGCCAGGGGGACCGCGTTCTGACCAAGGACCACGGTGCGCGCCCGCTGCGCTGGATTGGTGGAACACGGCTTGGCGCGCGCGAACTTGCCGCCCAGGAAAACCTGCGCCCGATCCGCATCCGTGCCGGGGCGCTGGGTGTGGGGCGGCCGTCACGGGATCTTCTGGTGTCGCCCCAGCATCGGGTGCTGGTGAATTCCCGTATCGTCGGCCGTATGTTCGAGGTGGAGGAGGTGCTTGTCGCGGCCAAGCACCTGTTGTCCGTCGACGGGGTCGAGCCTGCCGGCGGCGCGCACGGGGCGGAGTATTTCCATCTGCTTTTCGACCGGCATGAGATCGTCTTTGCCAACGGGGCCGAGGCGGAATCCCTTTACACCGGGCCGCAGGCGCTGAAGTCGCTTTCCCCCGCAGCGCGGCAGGAGATATTCACCCTGTTCCCCGAGTTGGCGACGCTGGACCATGACCGCCTGCCCGATCCGGCGCGCCTGTTTGTCACTGGCCGCCAGGGGCGCAAACTGGCGGAGCGCCATGCGAAGAACCGGTCTCAACCGTTGCAGGCCTAGATGCGTTGGGTTGGCAGTTGTCCTGTTCCCTGCCAACATCGCGCTCCGAACAGGGGAATGCCATGAGAACCCGAGTCGCGACGGCCTTTGCCGTCCTGCCCGAGACCGCCGGTGCAAAAGCGCCCGAAGGCGCATCTTACGACCGGCCCCGCCATGTCGGCTGCGGGGGAGGGCGCGGCCCCGGCGTATCCGCGGGGGCGGAAAACTCCACCGGCCCGGTCCGGTGTGTCCCCAGACGCAGGTACAAGGCTGCTGCCTCCGGCGCGGCGCGCGGGCGCAGCGTCCCCCCCGTGGTTGCGGGTGGGGACATTCAGGGTAAGATCGGGCAGGGCAAGATGGGGGTCGATCCGATGCAGGCCGGAATCGGCTCCCGTCCGGGTGTGGGGGACGTATGATGCGAATCCGTCCGGCCACGCAAGCAGACGACGATGCGATCTGGGAGATCCTGCGCCCCGTATTCCGCGCCGGGGAGACCTACTGCCTGCCCCGTGACATTTCCCGCGCGGATGCTTTGGCGTATTGGTCCGGGGGGCATGAGGCGTTCGTGGCCGTGACGGGAGAGGTGCTGGGGACCTATTTCCTGTGTGCCAATCAGAAGGGCGGCGGCGCGCATGTGTGCAATTGCGGGTTTGCGACCGCCCCGGCAGCACAGGGGCAGGGCGTAGCGCGGGCGATGCTGGATCACGCGCTGGACACCGCCCGCGCGCGGGGGTATCGCGCGATGCAGTTCAATTTTGTCGTGTCCAGCAATACCCGGGCTCTGGAGCTTTGGGAGCGGGCCGGGTTCCGGAGTGTGGGGCGCCTGCCTGGCGCGTTTGATCACCCGCGCTTTGGGTTCGTGGACGCGCTGATCCTGTTCAAAACGTTGACACCCCACCCCTGACGGAGCTTCAGATGGCCAAAGATACTCCCGTTCTTGCTGTTCTTATCGACGCCGATAACATCCCTGCCCGCCATGCCGAGGCGATTCTCAAGGAAGTCACCGCGTTTGGGGAGCCTGCCCTGCGCCGCGTCTATGGCGACTGGTCGTCGGACCGGCTGAAACCCTGGGGAGAAAAAGTGCTTTCGCTGGGTCTTGTCGCGCATCAGGAAACCGCGAATACCCGTGGAAAGAATGCCAGCGATATCGGGCTTGTGATCGATGCGATGGATATCCTTCATTCCGGCCGTTTCGACGGGTTCGTTCTGGTTTCATCGGACAGCGACTTTACCCGCCTGGCCAGCCGTATTCGCGAACAGGGGCTGGATGTGATCGGTATCGGTGAGGCGAAGACACCGCTTAGCCTGCGCAATGTGTGCAACCGATTTGTCCTGATCGAGAATATCGTGGACGATCCCGTTCCCCATAAAGGCGCCCCCGTCAGCGGCAAGCGCCCGCCCATGGAGGTGAGCGAGATGATCCTGCGCGCGATGGACAAGATCAATCAGGAAGAGGACGAATGGTACACGCTGGGCCAGATCGGCCAGTACATCACCGCCGACATGCCCGATTTTGACACCCGCACCTACGGCAAACGCAAGCTGTCCGAACTTGTAAAGGAGTTGAAGCGATTCGAGACGCGGCGCGTGGGCAACCAGCTGCAGCTGCGGCGGTTGGATTAGACGCGGCGTTTGGCCCGGTGGTCCCGATATCGGGGCCGGGGCAAAACGGGGTTGATCCACCCTTGTTCAGCGATATTTTAGAATAGTTCCAAATATAGGAGTTCCCATGATTCCGGGAGTCAGCCAGCGCCGCCGCTTTTCAGATCTCAGCGAACAGGAAATCCTTGCATTGGCGATTTCGTCCGAAGAGGACGACGCCCGCATTTACCGCATCTACGCCGAACAGCTCCGGGCCGATTACCCGGACTCCGCCAAGGTGTTCGAGGATATGGCGGCAGAGGAAGACACCCATCGCCGCCGCCTGATCGAAATGCATCAACAGCGGTTTGGCGATGTCATCCCGCTGATCCGGCGGGAGCATGTCTCCGGCTATTACGCGCGCCGCCCTGTCTGGCTGATACAGAACCTGGGGATCGAGCGTATCCGCGAAGAAGCCGAGATGATGGAGCGCGATGCCCACAATTTCTACACCAGGGCCGCCCAGCGTACGCAAGATGCCACCACGCGCAAGCTGCTGGGAGATCTTGCCGCCGCCGAGGCCGGCCATACCGCCGCCGCCGACAAGCTGGTGGGCGAACATGTCGATGAAGACAGCCGGGAGCAGGAGGCCCGCACCGCCCATCGCCAGTTCGTACTGACCTGGGTTCAACCGGGACTGGCGGGGTTGATGGACGGCTCGGTTTCCACGCTCGCGCCGATCTTCGCCACGGCCTTTGCCACGCAGGATACCTGGACGACATTCCTTGTCGGGCTTGCTGCCTCGGTTGGGGCGGGGATTTCCATGGGTTTCACCGAGGCGGCCTCTGATGACGGCGAAATTTCGGGCCGCGGTTCCCCCATCAAGCGCGGCATCGCCTCGGGCGTAATGACCGCCATCGGCGGGCTTGGGCACGCGCTGCCCTATCTTATTCCCCATTTCTGGACCGCGACGATCATCGCCATGATCGTGGTCTTCGTGGAACTTTGGGCCATCGCGTGGATTCAGAAGAAATACATGGATACCCCTTTCCTGCGGGCCGCGTTTCAGGTGGTTCTGGGGGGCGCGCTGGTCTTTGCGGCGGGGGTGCTGATCGGGTCGGGGTAAGCCGTTCCCATGCGGCGCGCCCCGTGCTAGGGGGCTTTCATGCTGTCCGTTTTTCTGGAAACCCTGCCGTTTTTTGCGCTGATCGCCCTTGGCTACTGGGCGGGCCGGACGCGTTTCTTCACGCCTGAGGCCACGGCCTACCTGACGCGGTTCGTTTTCTACTTTGCGCTGTCGGCAATGTTGTTTCGCTTCTCGGCGAACCTGACCCTGGCAGAGGTCTTCGACGGGCGCTTCGTGCTGGCCTATCTTGCAGCGACGGGGGCGGTCTACCTGCTGGCGACAGGGGTCGCACTGCTTCGCCGCCGCGGCATCGATGAGGCCGCGGTCGAGGCCCAGTGCGCCGTCATCGGCAATGTCGGCTTTCTTGGCGTCCCGATGCTGGTGCTTTTGCTGGGAGAGGATGCGATCGGCCCGGTGATGCTGATGCTGGCGGTCGACCTGATCGTTTTCGGCAGCCTGATCGTGATTCTCATCACCGGGGCCCGCGATGGACGGATGTCTCCGGCGATCCTGCGGACGGTGGGGGCCGGGCTTTTGAAAAACCCGATGATCGTGTCGATCTCGCTGGGGCTTGCGTGGTCGGGGCTGCGCCTGCCGATGCCCCAGCCCCTGAACGATTTCGTCACCATTCTGGGGGCTGCGGCGACACCGGGCGCGCTGTTTGCCATTGGGGCGTCTCTGGCCACCAAGTCGGCTGAACGCATCGAGGTGGCCGCGTGGCTGGCCTTTGCAAAGCTTGTCCTGCATCCGGCGGCGGTGGCGCTCACGGCACTGGTCCTGATCCCGGTAGAGCCATACGCCGCCGGGGTGATGATTGCCGCTGCGGCCCTGCCGGTGGCGGGGAATGTGTTTATTCTCGCCCAGCATTACGGGGTTGCCCCGCAACGTGTTTCGACGGCGATTTTTCTTTCCACCTCGCTGTCGATCCTTACCATTTCCACAGTGATCGCGCTGGTCGGTATGCGCTGAGCTTGCCCGGCGGGGCGCGACGGGTTACGCCGGGCGCACCGGGTCTTGCAGCTGGAGGTTGATCGGATGGAAACCGTGTCTGAAAACAAGTGCTTTGGCGGCGTTCAGGGGGTGTATCGTCACCGCTCTGATCTGTGCAAATGCGATATGACCTTTGGTGTCTTCCTCCCTGAGAGAGCCCGCCACGCCCCGGTGCCGGTGCTGTGGTATCTTTCGGGTCTGACCTGCACCCACGAAAACGCCATGACAAAGGCCGGGGCGCAGCAATGGGCCGCCGAACGGGGTCTTGCGCTGGTCTTTCCCGACACTTCCCCGCGGGGGGAGGGCGTCGCCGACGACGAGGCTTACAACCTTGGACAGGGCGCAGGATTTTATGTGAACGCAACCCAAAATCCCTGGGCCGAAAACTACCAGATGTGGGGGTATCTGGCCGAGGAACTGCCGCGCCTTCTGGTCGACACCTTCCAGATCGATGAGGAGCGCCAGGCCATTTGCGGTCATTCCATGGGGGGGCATGGGGCGCTGACACTGGCGATGGCCTGTCCGGGACGATTCGCCTCCGTTTCGGCACTTGCGCCGATTGCCAACCCCAGCCAGTCGGACTGGGCCAAAAAGGCCATCCATGCCTATCTGGGAGAGGATGGAGACTATTGGGCACGCCATGATGCCACGCTGGCTTTGCGCACAGCGGGGTTCGACGGGCCGATCCTTGTCGATCAGGGGACAGACGACCCTTTCATCGAGGCGCTGATGCCCCAGTCTCTTGCTACCGCGATGGCCGAAACCCGCCATCCCGGCGCGTTCCGTCTGCAAAAGGGTTATGACCACAGCTACTTCTTCGTTTCCACCTTCATGGAAGACCATGTCGCCTTTCACGCCGAAGCGCTCTGCGGATGAAGGCCGTTGTCTTTGACATCGGTCGCGTGTTGATTGACTGGCAGCCCGTCCGGTTTTACCGGGCGCGGCTGGGTGCCGCCCGGCAGGCGGCGCTGTTCGATGCGGTGGATCTGGAGGGGATGAACGCGGCCCTGGATCTTGGCGCACCGTTTCGGGAGACCGTCTGCGCGCTGGCGGACAAACACCCGGCATATTCCGAGGAGATTCGCCTCTGGCATGATTCGTGGCTTCAGATGGCGTCTCCCGCCATTCCGGGGACGGCGACCCTGTTGCGGGCATTGAAGGCGCGCAGCGTGCCGGTTTTTGCGCTGTCGAATTTCGGGCTCGGCCCGTTCGATCTCGCCCGCGCCGCGTATCCGGTGCTGAAGGAATTCGACCGCACCTACCTGTCCGGCGCATTGCGGCTGGCAAAGCCGGACCCGGCGATTTATGCGGCGGTCGAGGAAGATTGCGGCCTGCCGCCCGAGGCCTTGCTTTTTACGGATGACCGCCCGGAAAATATTGCCGCCGCCCGGGCGCGAGGGTGGCAAACGCATCTGTTTGCCGGTGCACCGGATCTGGCCGCGCGGCTGATGGCGGAGGGCCTGTTACCCCATGAGGGCCCCCATGCCGCCTGATCTGATCCCCGCCAGTGCGGGCTCCCTGCTGGATTGGCCCGGCCTGATCGGCGCGCTGGAGGCGGGGCACCGTCTGCCGCGTGCCGAGATTGGCGACAGTTTTTTATATCGCGGGGAGGACACGCTGTTGAACCGGGCGGCGTGGATCGACGGGCTGGGCGCGCTGGTCAAGACGGCCACGATTTTTCCCGGCAACGCGCAGGCGGGCAAACCGGCGGTGAATGGCGGCGTAAGCCTTTATTCCGACGCCGATGGCGGGCTGGAGGCGATCATCGATTTCCATCTTGTCACGCGCTGGAAAACCGCGGGCGACAGCCTTCTGGGTGCGGCGAAGCTGGCCCGGCCGGACAGCCGCGACATCCTGATCGTGGGGGCGGGGGCTGTGGCCGGGGCGTTGCGGGCTGCCTATGGCAGCCTGTTTCCGCGGGCGGAGTTCGCGGTCTGGAACCGCTCGCCCGAGGGGGCGGCGCGGTTCGCCCGGACCCATGGCGCAACGGTTGCCGATGACCTTGAAACCGCCGTGCGGGGTGCGGACATCGTCACCTGCGCGACGCTCAGCACGACACCTGTCCTGCGGGGGGCCTGGTTGCAGCCAGGCCAGCATGTGGATCTGATCGGGGCCTTTCGCCCCGATATGCGTGAGGCCGACGATGCTGCGCTGACCCGTGCGGCGCTGTTCGTGGACAGCCGGGCGACCACGCTTGACCATATCGGGGAGATGAAGATTCCGCTGGCAGAGGGAACCATCACGCGCGCCGACATCGTGGCCGATTTCTACGACCTGCCATCGGGAGGATTTGCCCGGCCGTCGGAGGATGCGATCACCTTGTTCAAGAACGGCGGCGGTGCGCATCTGGACCTGATGACGGCCCGGTATATTCTGAACGCATGGCGGGGCGCGGGCTAAGCACTTTCCTTTCCCGGGTTCGCGGCCTAGATAGCCGCCCATGACGCTTCGCGATGTTTACCAGTCTCGTGTCGAGGCGGGGGATCTTTATGCCGATCCCGCGCAGGTGGCGGCTCTTTCGGCGCTGGAACGTATCCGGCTGGCTCTGGAAAGCCCGTCATCGGCGCCCAGGCGCGGCCTGTTCCGCAAGGCAAAGACGCCTGACAGGGTGCGCGGGCTTTATCTGTGGGGCGGCGTCGGGCGCGGAAAATCCATGCTGATGGATCTGTTCTTCGATACCGTGCAGGTAACGGGCAAGCGCCGGGTGCATTTCCACGCGTTCATGCAGGACGTTCATTCCGGGCTGCACGCGGCCCGGAAAAGCGGCAAGGATGATGCCCTTGCCCCTGTTGCCACCGATATTGCCACGGACCTGCGGCTTTTGTGTTTCGATGAGATGCAGATCACCGACATTACCGACGCGATGATCGTGGGGCGGTTGTTTCAGTTGCTGTTCGAAGCCGGGGTGACGGTGGTCACAACCTCGAATCGCGTGCCTGACGATCTGTACAAGAACGGGTTGCAGCGCGAACGGTTCCTGCCTTTCATCGCGCTCCTGAAAGAATGGCTGGAGGTTCAGCACCTGGCCTCTGCCACAGATTACCGGCAGAATCGGCTGTCGGGGGCGGATGTGTATTTCACCCCGGCGGACAGGCTGGCGCGCGCTGCGATCGACGAGATCTGGCGCGATTTCGCGGGGGAGGGGCGCGCGCCGCTGATCCTGAAGGTCAAGGGTCGCGCGGTGGAGTTGCCGTTCTTTTGCAACGGGGTTGCGCGGGCGACGTTCTGGGATCTGTGTGCCCAGCCGCTTGGCCCGGCCGATTACCTGGCCATCGCCAAGGCCGTGCGGGTGTTGATCCTTGAGGAGATTCCCCGCCTCTCCAGCGAGAATTTCAATGAAGCGCGCCGCTTCGTTACGCTGATCGATGCGCTCTACGAGGCCCGCGTGCGCCTGATCGTTTCGGCGGCCGCTGAGCCGGAGATGCTTTATATGGAAGGCGAGGGCGCGTTCGAGTTTGAGCGCACCGCCAGCCGCCTGCGCGAGATGCAGGGCGCGGACTGGGCCGCAGAGACCTAGCCGTTTTCCCGCAATACCTGCCCGGCGAGGTAGAGCGACCCGCAGATCAGGATGCGCGCGCCCGGATTGTCTTTCGCGATTCGCCGGACAGCCGTGAGAAGGTCGGGCGCGGTCGTGGCGGGCAACCCGACATCGCGGGCGGCCTCGGCGGTGGCGCTGGCGGGCAAGGTTGCGGCCTCGCCGGGGATCGACACAGCGGTCAGGCTGTGGGCCTGCCCGGCCAGCGGGCGCATGTAACCTCTTACATCCTTGGTGTTCAACATCCCGCAAACAAGGTGCAGCGGTCGCGGCGGCAGGCGTGTCAGGGCCTCGGCAAGTGCGGCCCCGGCGGCGGGGTTGTGCCCGCCGTCCAGCCAGACCTCTGCCCCGGAGTCCGTCAGCGGACCGTGGCGCAGCCGTTGCAGGCGCGCGGGCCAGTCGGCCTTCGTCATTGCGGCCTCTGCCGCAGGCTCGTCAAAACCGAGACGACGCAAGGCGGCAATCGCCGTGCCCGCGTTGAAGACCTGGTGCGCCCCGATCAGGCGTGGCAGTGGCAGGTCCAGCAGGCCGTGTTCGTCCTGATAGATCAATCGCCCGCGGTCTTCCCCGACATGCCAGTGCTGACCGAAGGTCATCAGCGGGGCGTCAAGCCGGGCGGCGCGGGCTTCGATCACGTCCAGTGCCGGGTCAGCCTGCGGGGCGACGATGCAGGGCACGCCGCGTTTCAGAATGCCGGCCTTTTCGGCGGCAATTTCGGCCAGCGTGGTGCCAAGATAATGCTGGTGGTCGATGGAGACCGGGGTAATCACCGTCAGCGCGGGACGGTCGACCACATTGGTGGCATCCAGCCGCCCGCCCAGCCCGACCTCAAGCAGGGTGTAATCCGCGGGGTTGCGCGAAAAGGCAAGCAGGGCTGCGGCGGTGGTGATTTCGAAATAGGTGATGGGTGTGGCGCCGTTGGCACGGGAGCAGTCCTCCAGAACGGCGCTCAGCGCCTCCTCCGCGATCAGCCCGTCCGTCAGCCGGATGCGTTCGTGAAATCGTGCCAGATGTGGCGAAGTATAGGCTTGGACACGCTGGCCCGCGGCTTCCAGCCCGGCGCGAATCATCGCCAGGGTCGATCCCTTGCCGTTGGTCCCGGCGATATGCACCACCGGGGCCAGCCGGGTTTGCGGATTGTCCAGCGCAGTCAGAAGCCGGCATACCCGGTCCAGGGTCAGGTCGATGACCTTGGGATGCAATTCCATCATTCGCGCCAGCAGCGCGTCGCTTGGGGCGGTCACGAATCGTCGCTTCCCTCGACAGGCGCCTGGCTGTCGGGACGTACGGGGGGCTGGTCGCGGCTGACGGGCTGGTCGCTTTCGTCGTCCTGCATCCCGCCCGAGGACATCTTTGCCGGGGGCGGCAGGTCGCCCCGCACGGCGGGGGGCAATCCCATCAGCAGGCGGGTGATGGTGATCAGTTCCTCGCGCATCTTCGTGCGCGGGGTGACGCGGTCCAGCATGCCGTGATCCAGAAGGTACTCGGCGCGCTGGAAGCCTTCGGGCAGTTTTTCGCGGATGGTCTGTTCGATCACGCGCGGGCCTGCAAAACAGATCAGCGCGCCGGGCTCGGAAATATGCACGTCGCCCAGCATCGCGTATGAGGCCGTGACCCCGCCGGTGGTCGGGTGCGTGAGAACCACGATATAGGGCAGGCCGGCTTCCTTGAGCATCTGTACCGCGACGGTGGAGCGTGGCATCTGCATCAGGCTGAGAATGCCTTCCTGCATCCGTGCCCCCCCGGCGGCAGAGAACAGGATCAGCGGACGCCTGAGCTTTACAGCGCGCTGGGCGGCGGCGATGATGGCGTTGCCCACATACATCCCCATCGAGCCGCCCATGAAGCTGAAATCCTGTGCCGCGCAGATGACGGGGGTGCGGCCGATCTCCCCTTCGGCGACCAGCATCGCCTCTTTCTCGCCGGTCTTGCGCTGGGCGGATCTCATCCGTTCGGGGTAACGTTTCTGATCGCGAAAACTCAGCGGGTCCGGGGTGGGTCTGGGCACCTCGACCTCGGTGAACATGCCGTTGTCAAAAAGCGTCAGGAAGCGGTCGCGCGGGGTGATCCCCATGTGGTAGCCGCAATTGGTACAGACGTTGAGGTTGTCGCTCAGTTCCCGGTGGAACAGCATCGTTCCGCAGTCGTCGCATTTGGTCCACAGGTTGTCAGGCATTTCGCGGCGCGAGAACAACGAGTTGATCTTGGGCCGGACATAGTTGTTGATCCAGTTCATGGGGTGGGCGCCCTCCGCTCGGTCTGCGCCGTGAAATAAGCCGGGCGGGTCTGAATTGCAATCACCTGCGCAGGATCAAAGCACCGCGCGCAGAATGCGCCAGACCACCACGAGCACGATCAGGTCAAAGACGAACACATAGGGGGCGATGGCGGTGTCCGAGATGTCAAAGGGGGTCACGAAAAGCGACAGCCCGGTGATCGACCCCTTGAGAGAAATAATCATAAGGGCATTGAAATTATTTACGAAATGCCAGCCCATTGCCGCGCCGAGGTTGCCCGTGCGCTCGGTCAGATTTGCCGCCGACAGGGCGAAGAGAAAGGTCGAAACAAGGATCAAAGGCAGATTGGAGCCCGCATCGGGGTTGAAGTGCAGCGCGGTGAAGAAAAGCGCGGGGAGTCCCATCCAGACAATCCGTGCGGCAAACCGCGCCGCCAGTTGCTGTTGCAGGTACCCGCGGAACAGAAGTTCTTCTGATGTTGTCTGGATAAACAACAGCGCTACCGCCACCGGCAACAGCCGCAGCCACTGCGCCGGGGCGAGGTTGGTCTCGGGGGGGAGCAGGGCAATCGCCGCGCCGGTCAGCAGGCCATAGATCGGGACCAGAACCAGCAGCGTGCGGAAAAACCCGCGCAGGGTGTCGCGCAAAGCGCCGAACAGGCTGCCCGGCTCACGGTAATGCAGGGCGGGCGTGGCGATCAGTACCCCCAGCCCCATGCCGAGGAAACTGGCCAGCAAGAACAGCACGTGCCCCGGCGTTTCCAGGGTGGTCAGCCCCTGCATCCAGCCGAAATATCCCAGCGGCCCAAGCACCGGGTAGGCCCCTACCAGCATGATGGAAAAGCCGCCAAGGTAGATGAGGAGTATCACCCCAAGCCCGGTCAACAGGCGCCAGGGTTCGGCGTAAAGCCGGGCCGGGGCGATGTAGGTATCGAATTCGGGACTGGGCATTGAAGACCTGCCTGAGATTTTGCACACGCTATCCATTTGCACGCCGGGGGGCAACTTACATCCGCAAGACGGCCCGGCATGTCAGCCAGCCGACCCCGATCATGGCAAGGCCGATCCGGATCAGGGACAACAGGCCAGCATCGTCCGTTGTTAACGGGTATGTAGACAAGGCCAGCCCCGATGCCGGGTCGGGCAATGAGACGAACAGGATCGCCAGAACGTCGTTCGCGAAATGCACCCCCACCGCCGCGCCCGGGGGCCGGTTCGTGCTGCCAGGTCCGCCGCGGCCAGCCCGAAGGCCCCCGCCCAAAGCACCATTGCCGGGGCATTTTCCCCCGCATCTTCCGGGACGTAATGGCCTATCGCGAACAAAGCCGAGGGCACTGGAAGCCAGATCAGGGGCGCGCGTACCCGTGCGGTCAGCTGCTGTTGCAGGCAGCTGCGGAAGAACAGCTTTTCCGACCCGGTCTGGATCGGGATGGCGGGCAAGGCCAGCGGCAGCACGCGCAACCACATTTCCGTGTCCAGATTGGGCTGCAAACCGGCCCGGAAGGCACAAGAACGCCCACCAAGAGGCAAAGGACCGACAGCCCTTTGAAAACGCGCGGGAAATCGGTTGCCGCCTGCGGCAGCGGCCCGGTCAGGCCGGAAACCCGCGCCCGTTCAGAACCCGTGCGGCCAGCACCGTGCCGACCGCCAGACCGGCAAAGGACAGCAGCAAAAGAAGGGTGTCTCGACTGATCAGGGCTTGGGTAAAGACGTTGTCGAAGGCCGAGGCCGCCGCGCGTTCCCCATCATTCCGGGGATCAGGCTGAAGGCGCCATGGATCGGCCCCAGACAGACCAGCCCGATGAGGGCGATTCCCGCACCGATGCGCCAGATCCGGGGATGGCGCGCGCAGGCGCGCAAAGCGTGTCATGGGCGGCATACGGCATCAGGCGGGTCCTTTCGGGGCAAAGGGCGGGGGCGGTGTGGGCGGGGTTCAAACGCTTGTCTTTGCCGGGCGGGGCGGCTATTGAGCCGCCAAGCGAGAAGGATTCCAAAATATGACGCTCCTGCCGTTTCGCACGCCGCGTCTGCCCCGCACGCGTCTGTTGCCCGCCCTTGTGGCGGTGCTGTCCGTCGGGGGGTGCCTGGAAGGCGGGGCGGGGGGCAAAGCGCCGACGCGGGCCGTCGTGGGCACCACCGGTATTTCCATCGCCGGACCGCAGGGGTATTGCATCGACCGCAAGTCGCGCCGTGTCAAGCCGGAGGCACAGGTTTACATGCTGGCCGGATGTGAGGCGTTGGGCGGGACCGGCTCCCCGCCTCCGGGGCAGGCCGCGCTTCTGATGGCCGCGGTTTCGCCACGGCCGCTGACCGGGGTGGTGCTCAAGGATCCATCGTCGGCGTTTTCGCGGTTTTTCCGCTCCGAGGCCGGGCGCGGCGCGGTCTCCTGGGACGGGCGGGCCGGGAGTGTCCGCATTCTGGGCATGACCCATCAGGACGGGATGCACATTCTGCACCTGCGCCATGACGGGCCGCTGCCCTATGACGACATCGGGACGGAAAGCTGGCGCGGGGTTATGGTGTTGAACGGTCACATGGTAACCTTGCAGGTGGTGCCTTTCGCGGACAAGCCGCTGTCGAAGGCCGATGGGGCCGCTTTGCTGCAACGCTTTGCCCGTGCCGTTCGGGCCGCCAGCACATGAGGCAGATGGGGGAAAACGCGCCTGATCCGTTTACAAGACGCCGGGCAGTTGCTTCTATGGCTCTGGCCGGAAGAATTTGAACCCGGTGTTTTGGAAGGCTCATGGTTAAATCGGTTCTGGACAGTTTTCTGCACAAACTTCAGATGCGGCGCTGGCGCAAGGCGGGTGACAGCGTGACGGTCCTGTCCCTTCCCGTCCTGCATGAGTTGCGCCGCCTCGCCGCGACGGAACGGCAGCGGATAGACCGTTTCACGGGGCTTGCCGCCGCCCGGCTGGATGCGGCCCAGCGCCCGGCCTCGGTGCCGCAGGCGCCGGCGGGCAGCGACTGGGTGCATCGTCCCGACCTTTGGTCCGGCCCGGTCTGGCCGCAGGGTGTTGTCAACCCTGCGGACCG
The DNA here is from genome assembly GCF_003046545.1 of Rhodovulum imhoffii. Lineage (GTDB taxonomy): Bacteria > Pseudomonadota > Alphaproteobacteria > Rhodobacterales > Rhodobacteraceae > Rhodovulum > Rhodovulum imhoffii. The sequence continues at coordinate 98,380 of NZ_QAAA01000004.1, forward strand.
CTTTCACCTTGGCAGGGATGCAAAGCTTTTTCACGATGCCAAAACCTTTGATCTCTGCCTGCGGCAAGTGCCCGGTCTTGCGCGTGCGCCGTATGGGCTGGTGCTGGAGGTGTTCGGTTTTGACGGCAGCTTCCTGTCGCTGGTGGTCGACTGCCCGCCCGAGTCCGTACAGGGACTCAAGCGCCGTCATATCGTGCAGGTGGATGCCCGTGTTGAGGCCGAAGCGCCGCAGGCGGGGTTTATGCGTCTCAACATCCTGCATGGCCCCAACGTGGAGCAGATCACCCGTGACCTGCCGGAAGGCCCCGACATGACGGTCGAATTCGACCTCGCCTACCATGAATTGAACGAGAAACGGATTGATTCCATGTGGCTTGACGTGATCCTTGATCGCCCGCGCATGAACCGCGTGATCCTTGCCGACCTTGTCCTCAGCCGTCGTCCGAGGGCTGAGTTCTGATGGCCGTGGTGGAAACTTCCCGCCTCGAGATGGGCCAGTGGGTCGTACTGCTGACCGGCAAAACCGCCCCTGTGCTGGATGTGCTGCATAACGGAAAGATCCTGGCAACTCCCAAGGCGGATCCCGCCGGTGAGAACCGCTGGCGCATGGCGCTCGTGATTCCGTCGGAAGTGCTGTCCGACGGAGTCCAGACGCTGATCCTGCGCGATTGCGCGCGGGGCGATACGCTGGCGCGCCTGGCAATACGGGCGGGCGAACCGCTGGAGCAGGATGTGCTGGCCGACCTGGATTTGTTGCGGGCGGAGTTGGAAATGCTCAAGGCGGCTTTCCGCCGCCATCTGCGCGAGGACTGAAACGCCGTCGCGTCACCCGGCACCCGCTGACGCGGCGTTGCGCGTGACAAGGGGCGCGGGCCTGCGCACCTTCGCGACGGGAGGACCGCCATGACCGAGTATCCGCATCTTCTGGCCCCGCTGGACCTGGGCTTCGTCACGTTGAAAAACCGGGTGTTGATGGGGTCCATGCACACCGGGCTCGAAGAGCGCGGCGATTGGGACGCCGTGGCAGCGTTTTACGCCGAACGCGCCCGGGGAGGGGTCGGTTTGATCGTGACGGGCGGTATCGCGCCCAATCCCGAAGGCGGCGTGTTTCCCGGCGCTGCGGGGTTATACACCCCCGGCGACATCGCCAACCACCGCCGCGTGACCGACCGTGTTCATGCCGAAGGCGGACGCATCGCGATGCAGATTCTGCATGCCGGGCGCTATGCCTACGGCCCGGACTGCGTTGCGCCCAGCGCGATCAAGTCGCCCATCTCTCCCTTCAAGCCGCGCGAACTGGATGAGGCGGGGATCGAGAAACAGGTCTGCGACATCGTGACCGCTGCGGTCCGCGCCCGCGAGGCCGGATATGACGGGGTCGAGGTGATGGGCTCCGAGGGATATTTCCTCAACCAGTTTCTTGTGCGCCACACCAACCGGCGGGAGGATCGCTGGGGCGGGTCCTATGAGAACCGCATGCGCCTGCCGCTGGAGGTCGTGCGCCGGGTGCGTGCGGCCGTGGGGCAGGATTTCATCCTGATCTATCGTCTTTCGATGCTGGATCTGGTGCCCGGGGGGTCTACCTTCGAGGAAGTGATCGAACTGGCCCGGCGCGTCGAGCAGGCGGGCGCGACGCTCCTGAACACCGGCATCGGCTGGCACGAGGCACGGGTACCCACGATCGCCACTTCCGTGCCCCGTGCGGGCTTTGTGTGGGTGACGCAAAAACTGATGGGCAAGGTGGGGATTCCGGTCATCACCTCCAACCGGATCAACATGCCCGATGTGGCCGAGCAGGCGCTGGCCGGGGGATGTGCGGACATGGTTTCCATGGCGCGTCCGTTCCTGGCGGATCCGGACTTCGTGGCCAAGGCGGCTTCGGGCCGCGCCGCGGAAATCGCCCCGTGCATCGCCTGCAACCAGGCCTGTCTGGATCATACCTTCAGTGGAAAGGTATCTTCGTGTCTTGTGAACCCGCGTGCGGGGCATGAAACCGCGTTGCGCTACGCTCCGGTCGAAACGCCCCGGCGTATTGCCGTGGTGGGGGCGGGGCCGGCGGGGCTCTCGGCGGCGCTGGTCGCGGCGGAGCGGGGGCATGAGGTGACGCTTTTCGACAAGTCGGGGCGATTGGGCGGGCAGCTCAACATGGCCAGCCGGATTCCGGGGAAAGAAGAGTTTCGCGGCCTGATTGCGTGGTACGAAACCATGGTGGCGCGGGCTGGCATCGATCTGCGGCTGGGGCAGTCCGCCACACCCGAGACGCTGGAGGGCTATGATTCGGTTATCGTTGCCACCGGGGTGGTGCCACGCGATCCGGGGATCGAAGGACAGAATTTGCCCCATGTGAAAAGCTATATCGATGTACTGGCCGGAGATGCCGAAGTCGGGGCGCGCGTGGCCATCGTGGGGGCGGGTGGTATCGGGTTCGACATGGCGGAGTTTCTGGTCACCGCAGACAGCCCCACCCTTCATCCGAAGGAGTGGCGCACGGAGTGGGGCGTGGCCGATCCTGCACAGCACCGTGGCGGTCTGGCCCCGGAAGGGCCGCGGCGCGCGCCGCCCCAACGTCATGTCACCCTGTTGCAGCGCAAGGCGGAAAAACCCGGTAAACGGCTGGGCAGGACGACGGGCTGGATTCACCGCGCGACGTTGAAAATGAAAGGCGTGGCAATGGTTTCCGGCGTCGACTACCATCGGATCACGGAAAGCGGCATCGAAATTTCCGAAGGCGGAGAACCGCGCCTTCTGCCTGCCGACACGGTCGTTCTGTGCGCCGGCCAGGAACCGGAGCGCAGCCTTGCCGGGATGTTGCAGGCGCGCGGCGTATCCTGCCATGTGATCGGCGGGGCGGATGTTGCGGCGGAACTGGACGCCAAGCGGGCGATCGATCAGGGCGCGCGGCTTGCGGCGGAGCTGTGACTTTAACCTTACCGCAACCCGGCGCGGGTAAACCGGGTCTGCAACAGCTTTGAAGACATGGCCGCGCTTATCTGTTAAGCAGGGCGTAATCTACGAAGATGAAGCTTTTCGGTGCACTCTACTGGGTCGAGGTCATCACGACCTCGACCCTTCTGTTTCTGGAACGTCCGTCCTCGGTTTTGTTGCTGGCGACCGGGGCGAGGTAGCCGACGCCGTCGGCCTCGATCCGGGCGGCGGGCAGGTCAAAGCGGCTCAGCAGCCACGTCCGCACGGCCTGTGCCCGGGCCCGCGAAAGAGCGATGTTGCCTCGCAACCCGCCCACCGCATCGGTGTGCCCTACCAGCGCAATCCGCGCTTCGGGGTGGGCGATCATGTATTCGCCCAGTGCGCGCAGGCTGGCGAAATCCTCCCCTTCCAGCCCCGAGGCCCCGGTGACGAAGCGCACATCCTCCAGCACCGTGTGTCCGCTACGGTCAAGGCGGTCGGCCAGACTGCCCGAGGGGGCGAAGGTTTCCGTTTCCAGGGGGATGGCCTCGTTGTCCGCAGCAATGCGGGTCATGTGGATGAAGCCTCGCGTCGAGGCACGGCTGATCAGCAGGCTGACATAGTCCGGCTTTTCCGTGCCGCTGCGCCGGGCGGACAGAAACCGGAAATCGCCCAGATCCACGTGCATGTCGGGTTCGGGGGTCACATCCAGACCGTAGCGGAAATCGAACCCCCCGCAGGCATCGGTGTCGCATTCGAAAATGACCAGGTATTCCCCGGCGACAAGCTGGGACCGCAGGGCGGCCATGACCGGTTGTGTCGCCATCTGGCCCTGAACATGCCAGACCTTGCGCGTTACCGTGCCCTCGGCATGCAAGGTGGGCAGCTTGCCCGCTTGCCACGCCCCCACGGCGAGGGCATGGCTTGTCGCGGGGGATGTCGTGTCGACAACCGGTTCCGCCCCCGGCGGCAGGTTGAGGGAGAGAGCCAGCGCCGGCGCCGGCAGCACGGTCAGCAACGCGGTTTTCATCGTGCCTTGCCGTGGTATTCGGGGTTTGGTTCCATCCCCGTGGCGGAGGCGATACGGTTCGTCATGTTGAAGAACCCGGTAATGGCGGCAATGTCCCAGATGTCGCGGTCGGAAAACCCGGCGGCGCGCAGGACATCGCGGTGGTGGTCCTCGGTGCGATGGCTGTGCTCGGTCAGGTGGGCGGCGAAATCCAGCATCTTACGCTGGCGCGGCGTCAACGCCGCAGCGCGGTAATTCATCACCATCTGTTCGCCCAGGACCGGGTTGCCGGACAACTCCCGCACCGCTGCGCCGTGGGCCACCTGACAATACCAGCACCGGTTGATCGAGGAGACGACCACAGCGATCATCTCACGCTCCAGCTTGGTCAGCCCGCTTTCAGCCAGCATCAGGTCGTTATACATTGCGGTAAAGGCGTTCAGCTTCGAAACATCGAAGGCATAGGCCCGCAGCACATTGGGTATCAGCCCCAGTTTCTCCGCACATAGCGCAAAATAGGCGCGGGTGTCGTCGGGCAGGGGGGCGGGCGGCAGGTCAAGCCGGGTCGGGCTGTCTGTCATCGGGGTCTCCCAGGCTGCGGAAATGGTACTGTTCCACAGCCGCCAGCCCGAGGGAAGCGAACAGCGCCCGTGCCGGGGCGTTTTCTTTTTCGACCAGCACCGCGAAGGTCTTCGCGCCCGCCGCACGCGCCCAGAAGGCGGCGGCGCGCAGCATGTTCCGGGCCGCGCCGCCCATGCGCCGGTCCGGGGCGATATACAGCGCGTGACAAAACGCGGTTCCGCCTGCCACGGCGACGAAGGCCGCGCCGGCGGCGCGGTCGCGGTGGCGGCTCAGGACAGAGGTTTTCGGCTCCGTCACCCGCGCCATGATGGCCTGCCGCGCGGGGCCGATGCCCCCTTCCGCCCAGATCTCACGGGTTATGGCCAGCGGCTCCCATGTCGTGAAAGCGGTGACGAGAGGTGGGGGGGTGGTGGCAACGGTTCCGATCGGCGCCGCCAGGATCAGCGAGGGTTGACTGCACACATAACCCCGCGTTTCCAGCGTCTGGTCGAGTGCCCCGTCGCTCTCCCCCCGAATCAGGAAAAGCGGCCCTTGCGCCGCCATGGCCGCCTCCGCCCGTTTCACCGCCGCGATGTCGAACGGGCCGTCTGCGGTGGCGGCATTGGCCCGCCTGCCCGCGCCGGGCGCGGATCGCAACGTAAAGGGGCCGCAGCGCGTCCGGGGTGCGGGCCATGTGCGCTCCTGCGCGTGGAACAGGGTCATGTGCGCACTCCGAACAGGGCGCAAAGCTGCCCCATTGCAGCGTCAACCCTCCCTGAATCGCCTCCCCGGATGACGACATTCGTTCCGAATGCACCGTTTTGCTGAAAGGGATAGGAGCCGATCGACAGTTCGGGAAAACGCGCCGCAAGATCGCCCAGCGCGGTGGCCACGTCGCCTTCGGGGCGATCCACCCGCAGGGTCTGCGACAAGAGCGGCGCCCCCCCCGTTATCGCCGGCAGGACCGATGCGACCATCGCCTGAAAGACCGACGGCACCCCGGCCATCACGTGAACGTTGCCCAGGGTGAAGCCGGGCGCGGCGGAGATCGGGTTGTCGATCAGGGTTGCACCCTCCGGGATGCGGGCCATGCGCAGGCGCGCTTCGTTCAGCGTCCGCCCCGTGCGGGCGCAGTGATCCGCCATCAGGGCGCGGGCATCCTCACGCACGTCGATGGGCAGGGCGAAAGCCGCCGCCACCGCATCGGCGGTAATGTCGTCATGGGTGGGGCCGATCCCGCCGGAGGTGAACACCGTGTCGTGCCCGTCCCGTAAAGCGTTCAGCGCCGTGACGATGCGGTCGTGGATATCGGGCACGATCCGCACTTCGGCCAGCCGGATACCGTGCTTTGTAAGTTCCCCGGCGAGGAAATGCATGTTGGCGTCGCGCGTGCGTCCGGAGAGGATTTCATCCCCGATCACCAGCATGGCGGCGGTTGGATTGGCCATGTCGCACCTCCTTGTGAACCCGATGGGAAGGGTATAGGGGGCGGGGCATGCGCTTTCCAACCCCTCTTGTGCCTGCGCGCCTGATCCGGCGTTACAATCGATTTCTGGCGGACGCGGCGCTGGAGGACGGCACCGTGGTGACCGCCCACTGTCCCAACCCCGGTGCGATGCTGGGGCTCAAGACGCCGGGCCTGCGCATCTGGCTGGAACCCAACGACGACCCGCACCGCAAGCTGCGTTATGGCTGGCGGTTGGCGGAACTGCCGGACGGCCACTGGGCGGGGGTGGATGCCAGCCTGCCCAACCGCGTGGTGGGTGAGGCCCTGCGCGCGGGCCGGGTGGGGCCTCTTGCGGCCTATTCCGGTATTCGGTCCGAGGTGAAATACCGGGCCCGCAGCCGGGTCGATTTCCTGCTCAGCGAACCGGGTCTGCCCGACGCTTATGTAGAAGTGAAGAACGTCCACCTGTGCCGTGACGGCGACTGGGCCGAGTTTCCCGACAGCGTTACCGCCCGCGGGGCGAAACACATGGCCGATCTGGCGGCAATGGCGCGCTCCGGGCACCGGGCGGTGGTTCTCTATCTCGTGCAGCGCACCGATTGCACCCGCTTCCGGCTTGCCGCGGATCTTGACCCCACCTATGCCCGTGCGGCCCGCGCCGCGCTGGAGGCAGGGGTCGAGGTCCTGTGTCATGCCGCCCGGATCACGTCTCAGGAAGTCACGCTCGCGCAGCCGCTGAACGTGAACCTTTCGCCACCGGCATAGGGGTTGCTCTGGTCTTTCCGGGACAAGGGGCCTATCTGTGACGCAAAGACAAATGGAGAGCGCATTGGACGATCGTACGCGCGTCCGCCGGACGAAGGACAATATCATCCTCTACACCCCCGAAGATTTCGCGGGGATGCACAAGGCCGGGAAACTGGCCGCGGAGATTCTCGACGCGATGGCGCCCCTGATATTTCCGGGCCAGACGACAGGGGAACTGGACCGCGTCATCACCCGGATGGTCGAAGACGCGGGCGCGGTTTCGGCCACGATCGGCTACAAGGGCTATCAGCATGCCAGCTGTATCAGCGTGAATCATGTGGTGTGCCATGGCATTCCCGGTTCGAAGACGCTCAAGGACGGCGATATCCTGAATATCGATGTGACCGTAATCGTCGATGGCTGGTACGGGGACACTTCACGCATGTATGTGGCCGGGAAGCTCAGCCGCAAGGCGGAGCGGCTGATCGAGGTGACCCACGATTCCCTGATGAAGGGGATCGCGGCCGTCCGCCCCGGCAACACCTTCGGCGATATCGGCCATGCCATCCAGTCCTTCGTGGAACCCCACCGGATGAGTGTCGTGCGCGATTTCTGCGGTCACGGGCTGGGACGGGTGTTCCACGCGCCGCCGAACGTTCTGCATTATGGCCGTCCGGGCACCGGCCCGGTTCTGGAGGAAGGCATGTTCTTCACCATTGAGCCGATGGTCAATCTCGGCCGGCCGGAAACCAAGATCCTGTCCGATGACTGGACGGCAGTGACCCGCGACAAATCCCTTTCGGCACAGTTCGAACACTCGATCGGCGTGACCGCCGACGGATGTGAGATTTTCACACTCTCACCCGCCGGGAAGTTCCACCCCACATGGGGCTGAGCCGCCTGACGCCCGCGCAATGGCTGGTTGCCATTCTCGCGGTGGTGGCCATCGTGCTTTCCGTCTGGAGGCTTGAGGCCGACCGCGCCGGGCTGGTGATCGGGCCTCTGCCCGGCCCCACCCCCGCCACGGTCTATCGTCCCGCAAACGGTGTTCCCGCGCCGGTGGTCATCATTTCCCACGGCTTTGCAGGGTCGCGGCAGTTGATGGAGAGCTTTTCCCTGACGCTGGCGCGGGCGGGATACGCGGCGGTGGCCTTCGATTACGAGGGCCATGGCCGGAACCGGATGCCGATGTCGGGCGACCTGGACCGGATCGAGGGCACGACGCAGTTGCTCAAGGCCGAAACCCGCAGGGTGACGGACGCGGCGCTGGCCCAGCCCTGGGCGGAGGGGCGGGTGGCGATTCTGGGGCATTCCATGGCTTCCGATATCGTGATCCGTCAGGCGCTGGCCGATCCGCGGATCGAGGCCACGGTGGCCGTGTCGATGTTCAGCGAAGCCGTCACCCCCGACAGCCCCCGCAACCTGCTGATCGTGGCGGGCGCATGGGAAAGCTTTCTCGCGCGGGAGGCCCTGCGGGTTCTTCGGCTTTCCGACCCCGAAGCCGATATGGGGCAGACGATCGGTGACCCCGCCCAGGGCACCGGGCGGCGTGCGGTTCTGGCCCCGAACGTGGAGCATGTCGGCGTGCTCTACGCCCCCACGACGATGCGGGAAACCCGCGCCTGGCTTGACGCCGCCTTCGGGCGCGAAAGCGCCGGGCCTGTCGCGGATCGCGGCGGTTGGATCGCTCTGCTGCTGGTGGGGATCGTTGCGCTGGCCTGGCCGCTGGCCCGGCTGGGCGGCAAGTCCCGCGCGGCGCGCCCCGCGACCTTGTCTCGCGGACGGTTCCTGTGCGTGGCGCTGGTCCCCGCCGTGGCGGTGCCGCTGATGCTCTGGCCGTTTGACACACGGTTCCTGCCGGTTCTGGTGGCGGATTATCTTGCGCTGCATTTTGCCCTTTATGGTGCGCTGGCGCTGGGCCTTCTGGTCTGGTGGGGGGAGGTTCGCCGACCCGGCCGCGACGAGGCGTTGCGGATTCTCGGGCTTGCGGGGCTGGTGGCGTTTTTCGGTATCGGCGTGTTCGGCATGGCGATGGACCGCTATGTCAGTTCCTTCTTTCCCACGCCCGAGCGACTGGTTCTCATCGCGGCGATGGCGGCCGGTGCCGTGCCGTTCATGCTGTCGGATTCGCTGATGGTGGAGGGGGGGCGCGCACCGCTGTGGCGCGGCGTGCTGGCGCGGGGGGCGTTTCTGGGCTCTCTCGGGCTGGCGGTGGCGCTGGATTTCGAGCGGCTGTTTTTCCTGCTCATCATCTTGCCGGTGGTTTTGGTGTTCTTCCTGCTGTTCGGCACGGTCGGGGGCTGGGTCGGCCGGGCCAGCGGGCGGCCTGCCGCGGTGGGGCTTGGGCTTGGGCTTTTCCTGGCCTGGGCCCTTGGGGTGACTTTTCCGCTTTTCCAGGCGACTTGAGGTTTGCCGCCACCGCGCCGCTGCGCTAAGTGCGAAGAGGACCATCGCAAAGGAGATGACCATGCTTCGCCTTGCCCTTGGTGCGTTATTCGCGCTGACCGCCTCCGCGGCCGCCGCGCAGGAGGTGACTCTGCGCTTTCAGCATTTCGTTTCGCCCCTGGCGCCGGCGGCAAAATATTTCATGCAGCCCTGGGCCGAAAAGGTCGAGGCCGAGTCCGGCGGGCGGCTGAAGATCGAACTGTATCCCCTGATGCAACTGGGCGGCAAACCTACCAGCCAGTATGACCTGATCCGGGACGGTGCGATCGATGGCGGCTGGGTCATCCCCGGTTATCAGCCCGGTCGTTTCCCCGAGGCCGAGGCGATGGAGTTGCCCTTCCTCACCCCAAAGCGCGCCGAGGAGGCAAGCCATGCGGCCTGGCTTTACACCCAACGCCACCTCCTGGATGACTTCGCCGATGTAAAGCTGATCGCGGTGCACATGCATGGCCCCGGCATCGTACATAAAAAGGGCCCAGCCCTGGAAACGGCGGACGATTTCGAGGGGCTGAAACTGCGCGGCCCTTCCCGCCCGGCGACGCTTCTTTTGAAGCGGCTGGGGGCTGTACCTGTCGGTATGCCGGTGCCCGCCTTTCCCGAGGCGCTGGCCAAGGGGGTTGTCGATGGGGGTGTCATCACCTGGGAAATGGCCCCGGCGCTGAAACTCGACGATCTTTCGGATAGTCACACAGATGTGGCAGGGGCGGAGTCCCTTTACAATCTCTATTTCATCTGGGCGATGAACCGGGCCAGATATGAAAGCCTGCCCGAAGATCTGCGTGCGGTGATTGACGCCAATTCCGGGCTGGAAACCTCGCTCATGGCCGGGCGGGCCTATGATCGGGGCGATACCGAGGGGCGCGCCGCGATGGGGGCCGCGGGAAACGCGCTTGCCACGCTGGATGCGGCACAGACCGCGCGTATCCGCGCGCTTGGGGATGAGGTCATCGCCGAGTGGGTGGAAGACATGACCGCCCGTGGTCTGGAAGGTTCGGCGCTGGTCGAAGATGCCCGCCGCGCCGTGGAAGCTGCCCGCGCCGACTAACCCAGCAACCGCATGGAAGCGATCCCGGCGTCTGACATGTCCAGGAGCCGGGCGAGGTAATGCTCCCGCGCGGCGAAGGCCCGCTTCCCATCGCCGGTGAAGGCATCTTCCATCGCGTCGATCAGGCGGTTCAGGCGTCTTTGATGCAGGCCGAGCGCGGTTTGCACGGGATCCGCCAGAACCCCGGCGAAGGCGGTAACAACCGCGCCCAGAATCACCAGCGCCGCCAGCGCCCCCCCGATCATCGGCGGAGAGGCCGCCGCCGGGAACAGCCCGTACCACATCGACCCGGCCAGCCCGCCAAGGGGAAACGCGGCAATCGCGGCCTGCTGGGCCAGCCCCGCCGCCACCCTGGGTGCGAGCGATACCATTCCCGGTGTGAAGCTGTGCAGCGCCAGCGCCCCCGTGCCCATGGTGCCCAGCGCGGTCGTCATCTCGGCCACGGCAGAGCGGGTTCCGGTGTAATCCGACAGGGCGCGGCGCAGGGGGCTGCCGGGCTGCTCGAACAAGGCGGCCAGCGCGGGTTCGGCGCGCAGGGCTTTGGCCAGCGCGTTGTGGTCATGACCGGGGGCCGGCAGGTCCAGAAGGCCGGTCAGGATGGCGTGTTCCGTCGCCTTTGTCACCTGCGTCGGCAGCAGGATACGGCGGGTGGACAGCCACGTGCCCAGCCGCCGTGCCCCCAGCCGCCGTGCCAGCGCCCCACCCAACCGGCAGGAGATCAGCACCGGCGACAGCGCGAGGTTGACGGGGGCCTTCGCCACATCCCACCCCAGCGCGTGGCGGTGCAGGCGCAGGCTGCCGCGCAGGCCGAAGGTTTCCTGCACGAAACCGGGCAGGCGTGCGCGGCAGGCGGCGAAATAGGCGTGGGCGGCGCGTTTCAGGGCTGCGTCTGTTTCAGGGGGCAGGTGGGGCATCGGCATCCTCGGTTTCCCTTCAGATGGGCGCCCGTGGTTCAGGGCGCAAGATCGCCTGCCCGCAAGATGGAAACGCGTGTGTCGCCGTAGCGGCGCTGATCCAGCAGGTTCAGCCCCGGCGAGGGCAGGATTTCGCCCCCTTCTTCCCAGACGATCAGGCCTCCGGCTGTCAGCCATCCGCCCGCCTGTGCTGCGGCCAGCGCCCGTTCCCCCAGCCCCTTTCCGTAAGGCGGGTCAAGGAAGACCAGATCGAACGGGGCGCCCCGCGCGTTGCCCAGGCGGGTGGCATCGCGGCGATGAAGCTTCGTCATACCCTCGGCCCGGCATCTGGAGATGTTCTCCCGGATCAGGGCGCGTCCCTTGGCACCGTCCTCGACGAACGTCACATGGGCCGCACCGCGGGACAGGGCCTCCAGCCCCAGTGCGCCGGTGCCGGCAAAGAGGTCCAGCACCCGCGCGTTCGCCACCGGATTGCCGTAGCCGCCGTTGAGCAGCAGGTTGAACAGGCTTTCCCGCACCCGGTCGGTGGTCGGGCGCAGATGTACGCCCGCATCCCCCGCCCCGACCGAGGCCAGCCGCAGGCCCCGGTGCCGTCCGGCGATGATTCTCACGGCAAGAGCGCCCTGAGGTCGCTGTCCGGGTCGGCCAGGCTTTCGGGTTTGGGGGAAATTTCGTTCTCGATCAGCCGCTTGCCGATCATGTAGGCGCGCGGATCGTTCATCGCGTCTACGGCCAGCAGGGTCTCCCCCTGAAAATACCAGTGGCTGAGGCTGCCGTCGCGTGCGCCGGGGCGCATGATGACGTGGTCATAGCCGCGGTTCAGCCCGGCGATTTGCAACTTGACGTCGTATTGGTCGGACCAGAACCAGGGCTGCGGCCGATAGGGCTTGTCGGCGCCCAGCATGTTTGCGGCGACCGCTTCGGCCTGGTCGATGGCGTTTTGTACGCTTTCCAGCCGCAGCCGCGTGCCACGACAGGGCTGCGCGGCGCAGTCGCCCGCAGCCCAGATGCCGGGCAGGCTGGTCTGGCCGAATTCGTCAACCACGATGCCGCCGTCACAGGCCAGCCCGGCGGTCTCGGCCAGGTCGGTGGCGGGAGCGATGCCGATTCCGGCAATGACGAAATCGACCTCCAGCGTCGTACCGTCGGTCAGGTCCGCGTGGCGCACGCGATCGTCGCCGGTCAGACGCACCAGAGCGGTGCTTTCCCGCAGGTCCACGCCGTGCCCCCGGTGCAGGGCCGCGAACCAGGCCGAGGTTTCCGGCGCGGCGACCCGTTGCAGGATACGGTCCGCCGCCTCGATGAGCGTGACATGAAGACCCTTGCTGGCGGCGACGGCGGCGGCTTCCAGGCCGATATAGCCGCCCCCCACGATCAACACCCGCGCACCTTTGCGAAATTCCGGGGCCATGGTGTCCACGTCCGCAAGGCTGCGCACGACATGGACGCCCGGCAGGTCGCCGCCAAGAGCGGCGGGAAGGCGGCGCGCCGGCGCGCCGGTGGTCAGGGCAAGCTGGTCATAGGACAGCACCTCTTCCCCCAGGGTGACGGTTTTCGCGGTCGGGTCGATTCCGTCCACGCGCTGGCCCAGTCGCAGGGCGATGGCGTTTTCGGCATAGAATTCCTCCGGTCGCAGGAACAGCCGCTCCAGTGGCAATTCACCCAGAAGGTATTTCTTGGACAGCGGCGGACGCTGATAGGGGGGCACGGGTTCCGCGCCGATCAGGGTGATGTCTCCGGGGAATTCCAGAGCGCGCAACCTGGCGGCCAGAGCCGCGCCAGCCTGCCCCGCGCCGGTGATGACGATATGGGCCATGGGAACTTTCGCTTTGTCAGATGCGTTTGAAACCCTATCTGCTGGGGGAAACCAATGGCAATGTGTAAGGAGACCGCGCCATGACGATTTCCATCGGAGACCGCCTGCCCGAAGCCAAGTTCACCCGCATGGGCGCCGACGGGCCCGAGCAGGTGACGCTGGAAAGCCTGACAAAAGGACGCAAGGTCGTGATTTTCGCGGTGCCCGGCGCGTTTACGCCAACCTGCCACTCGGCGCATGTCCCCAGCTTTATTCGGGCGTTGCCCGGCTTGCGTGATAAAGGTGTGGACGAGGTCGTCTGCATCGCGGTGAACGATCCGTTCGTGTTGCAGGCGTGGTCGGAGGCAACCGGGGCGGGGGCGGCGGGGATCGCCATGCTTTCCGATGCCGAGGGCACTTTTACCAAGGCCATCGGCATGGATTTCGAGGCCTTGCCCGTGGGGCTTGTCAGCCGTTCGAAACGCTATGCGCTGGTGGCCGAGGACGGCGTTGTGACGGTGCTGAACGAGGAGCCCAGCCCCGGTGAGTGCGAAATCTCCGCCGGTCAGACCCTTCTGGCCGCCCTTTAAGCCAGAGCATCCATCCGGCGGGCCAGCTCTGCGTCTTTCAGGGTCAGTCCGCCGGCATCATGGGTCGTCAGCGTGACATGGACGGTCCTGTAGACATTCGTCCATTCCGGGTGGTGATTCATTTTTTCGGCCGCCAGTGCCACCCGGACCATGAAGCCGAAAGCGGCGACGAAGTCTTCGAAAACGTAGCTGCGGGTCAGGGCGTCACGGTCTTGCGCAAGCGTCCAGCCCGAGCCCAGCAAGGGGCGCAGCAGGGCGTTGCGCTGGTTTTCCGTCAGGATCACGGCTGTTCCTCCGGGTGCGTTTTGCGGAATGGTCCGTAGGCGGTCAGCACCTCGATTTCGTCACCCACGGCGGTGCGCTCGGCCTCGACGAAACGGGTCACGGCAGCGCGCAAGCCCGGGTCGGCGATCCAGTGCAGGGAATGGGTTTGCACCGGCAGGTAGCCGCGGGCCAGCTTGTGCAGGCCCTGCGCCCCTGCCTCCACCGCCGACAACCCGTGGGCGATGGCGTAGTCGATAGCCTGATAATAACAGCATTCGAAATGCAGGCAGGGGTGGTCCTCCACCGTGCCCCAGTAGCGCCCGAAAAGCCGGGTCCGGCCGATGAAGTTCAGTGCCCCGGCGATGAGGGTGCCGTCCCGCTCGGCCAGCACCAGCATCATGTCGTTGCGCAAGGTGTCATGGGCGATTTCGAAGAAGGCCCGCGTCAGGTAGGGGCGGCCCCATTTGCGCGCGCCGGTGTCCTGGTAGAAGCGCCAGAAGGCGTCCCAGTGGCGGGGCTTGATGTCGTCGCCCGAAAGCTGACGGATCGTGCCGCCGAACCCCTGTGCCCTGGCGCGCTCACGGCGCAGGGTCTTGCGCTTGCGTGACGAGAGATTGGCGAGGAAAGCGTTGAAATCGGTGTAACCGGCATTGTGCCAGTGGAATTGTTGGCCGACCCGGTGCAGCAGCCCCATATGCGCGCCGGCTTCGGCCTCTTGCGCGGTGCAGTAGGTGACATGGAGTGAGGACAGCCCGTTCTCGGCGGCCAGTTGAACGGCGCCCTGTACCAGGGCCGCATGGGCCTGTGCCGCGCCCGGACGGGTCAGAAAGCGCCGCCCGGTTGCCGGGGTGAAGGGCACGGCGATTTGCAGCTTTGGGTAATAGCGTCCGCCCGCAGCTTCGTAACCCTGCGCCCAGCCGTGGTCGAAGATGTATTCCCCCTGGCTGTGGGTCTTGGCGTAAAGGGGCGCGACCCCGATCAGCCGCCCGCCCTGGCGCACTGCCAGGTGGTGGGGCGTCCACCCCGTACCCGGACCGACCGAGCCGCTTTCTTCCAGCGCGTGCAGAAAGCGGTGGGTGGTAAACGGGTCGTCGGGGCGTCGGGTGTCCGGGCCGGCGCAGGCATCCCAGTCCGCGGCGGGTATGGCGGAAATGGCGTCATGCACCTCGATCAAAATGGCTTCGGCATCCATGGGGTGCCCCTTTCGTGGGGAAAGGTGGGCCCGGGCAGGCGCGCGTCAAGGCAGGTAGCCTTCGAAGGTTACGTTATGGGCGACCCGCCGGGCGGTGGTTTCCTCAGCCCGGCTACGGACCGTCCAGCACAGCAAGGCCCCGCGATCGGCGAACTCCGCCACGCGCGGCAGGTCGGCCCAGCGGTGAGAGATAAAGCCTGCCCCCACCCGCGTGTAATCGGGGATGGCGCGCAGGCGGCGGCGGGTGGCAGCGGGCAGGCGGGGCCAGTGTTTGGCGGTGAAGGCGCAGGTTGTCAGGCCGCGGGGGATGTGGGGCGCGGCGTCGGCCAGCGCGGCGACCGCGTAAGGGTTGAAGGACATCACCGCGACTGCGCCCCGGTAGCCCACCAGCGCGCGGGCCACGGCGCGTTCCAGAGGACCCACGTTCGGCCCCATCGCGCCGTCCTGGTCCTTGACCTCGATCAGCAAGGGCACACGGCCCGCGATATCTTCCAGCACGCGCTCCAGCGTCGGAATGGGGCCGCCCGCGCGCAGCGACAGAGCCTCAAGCGCCTTTGCGGGGCGGGCCGCGATGGGGCCGCTTTCCCCGGTCAGACGCTTGAGGTCGTAGTCGTGAAACACCATTGCCGCCCCATCCAGAGAGGGCTGCACGTCGATCTCGATGCCATACCCCGCCGCAACCGCCGCGCGGATCGCGCCCAGGGAATTTTCCGGTAAGCCCGCGCCGTGCAGGGCGCGGTGGGCCAGAGGCGTGGTCCTGAACGCGGCGGGCAGGGCGGTCATCGGATCTCGAAGATCCCTTCGATCTCGACCGCGACGCCAAAGGGCAGCGCGGCCGCGCTGACGGCCGAGCGGGCGTGGCGGCCCGGATCGCCCAGCGCTTCGACCATGAAATCGGACGCGCCGTTGATGACCTTGGGCTGGTCGCCGAACTCGGGTGTGGAGTTGACGAAGCCGGTCAGCTTCACCACCCGGTGCAGGCGGTCCAGGTCGCCGCCGCAGGCGGCCTTGACCTGTGCAAGAAGGCTGATCGCACAAGCCCGCGCGGCGGCTGCACCGGCGGTCACGTCCATATCGGCGCCCAGCTTGCCGGTGATGAGTTGCCCGTTCGTCATCGAGACCTGTCCCGAGACATGGACGAGGTTGCCGGAAATCACGTAGGGCACGTAATTGGCCGCCGGGGCGGGGGCTTCGGGCAGGGTCACGCCCAGTGCCGAGAGGCGGGATTCGAGGGTGCCGGTCATCGGGGTCTCCTTGTCGTTGTCCGGGGTGACGTTAGCCGGGCCATCCCGGCAGGGAAACCGCAGAAATGCCTGCGAGTGTTGCGAATGTGTGAACCGAAAAGAAAACGCCCCGCGTTTCTTGCAAGGCTTTGCCCTTGCGGATGCGGTGGCAGGCTGTACGCTGGGCATGTGGGCGTGTCTTTTCGCGCCCGCATCATTCTGTATAGTACGCTCAACCACCGGTGTATCTTTATCAGGCGAGGAAAAATTGCCGTTTCTCCCCCAGACCGCCCGCCTTTCCGTCACGGCCGCGCTGCTGTTTCTGGCCGCCTGCGCAACCTCGGAACCGCCGGGCGCCATTGCCGACCCCTATGAGGCGCAGAACCGTGAGGTGCATGCCGCCAACCGGGCGATCGATCGTCAGATCGTCCGCCCGGTTTCGCAGGGATATGGACGTATCGTGCCCGGGGCGGTGCGGCAGGGGGTGTCCAATTTTTCCGATAACCTGTCCCTGCCCGGCACGGTGGTGAACAACCTGTTGCAGGCCCGCCCCGGCGAGGCGCTGCAAAACACCGGGCGGTTCCTGTTCAACAGCACCATCGGGATCGCGGGGGTTTTCGACCCCTCCAGCAGCATCGGCCTTTATGAGAAAAAGGCCGATTTTGGCGAAACCCTGCATGTCTGGGGCGTGGGGGCCGGAAATTACGTCGAACTGCCGCTCATGGGGCCTTCGACGGAGCGTGACGTCGTCGGCAAGGTCGTTGATGCGGTGCTCAACCCGATGAGTCTTGTGCTGACACCCGCGGCGCGCACCGCCGGGCGTGTGGCCTGGGTCGGGGAACAGATTGGTGAACGCTACACCTATTCCGACGCCGTGGATTCTGTTCTATATGAGAGTGCCGACAGTTATGCTCAGGCCCGCTCGCTCTATCTTCAGAATCGCCGTCATGAGTTGGGGGGGGGTGAAGCGCCGGATTATTTTGACCCGTATGAGGACCCTTATGAACAGTAATTTCAGCCGACGCGCGGTTCTGGCCGTCTTTGCCGGAGCGGCATTTTTTCGTCCTGCCTATGGGTTGAGCACAGGGCAGGCCAGCGACCTGGTCAATCGCCTTGTGGGGGAGATCAACACGGTGATCAACTCCGGCCGGTCCGAGCGCCAGATGTATGCCGAGTTCGAGCGTATCTTTACCCGCTACGCGGATGTGCCCATCATTGCCCGCAGCGCGCTGGGCGTCGCCGCCCGCTCAGCCAGCCAGGCGCAGATGAATGCGTTCACCACCGCGTTCCGTGGCTATATCTCGCGCAAGTATGGGCGTGAGTTCCGCCGTTTTATCGGCGGGGAACTGCGCGTGGAACAGGCGCGTCCGGTCAAAAGCTTTTACGAAGTCAAGTCCACCGCCTACCTGCGTGGCGAAGCGCCGATCGACGTGATCTTCCTTGTCTCCGACCGCAGCGGCAAGAACCTGTTTTTCAATCTTTATATTGAGGGCGTGAACATCCTTGCCACCGAACGCACAGAGATAGGGGCGATGCTGGACCGCCGTGGCGGTAACCTTGACGCGTTGATTCGCGATCTCAAGACGGCAGGCTGACCGGCCTATCTGCCCAGCAGGTTCCGCAACACCTGGTTCAGGATGTTTTCTGCTTCGTGATCGCGCGACCGCTGTCGCGGGACGGGGTCGCGCGCAGGGGCGCGGGGCGGTTCGGGCACCAGCATCGGCAATGGATGGGCGGGCAGCCCCCTGTGGACACGGATCATGGTTTCGCGCCAGATTTCGGCGGGAAGGCTGCTGCCGGTAACTCCGCTCAGGGGTGTGTTGTCATCGTAGCCCATCCAGACCCCGGCCACGTAATCGGCGGTGAAACCGATAAACCACGCATCTCGTGCGGCCGATGTCGTTCCGGTTTTTCCGGCGGCCTGCCGGCCCTCCAGCTTGGCGCGGCGGCCGGTGCCGTCCTCGATGACCCTGTACATCATGTAGGTCAGGCTGCGCGCTGCGCGCTCGGAGATCACACGCTCTCCCATTCCGCCGGACTGTCCCATCAGGGGGGTCCCGTCACCTTTCAGGCGCAGGTCCACCAGCCCGTAGGGCGCGACCGAGCTGCCGCCATTCAGAACTCCCGCATAGGCCCCTGTCATCTCCAGCAGGGTGGATTCTGACGCGCCCAATGCCATTGCCGGCCCGGCAGCCAGATCGCTTTCGATACCGAAATCGGCGGCGATCTTGCGCACGTTCTCCAGCCCGACGGAATCGGCCACGCGTACCGTCGGAACGTTCAGAGAGTGGCGCAGGGCGTCGGTCAGCGTGACGCGTCCGCGAAATTGTCGGTCATAGTTGCGGGGCGAATACGGGCCGGAGCCGGGCACGTTGAAGGTGACGGGTTCATCCACCACCGTGGCATCGGGCGTGAAGCCCAGATCCAGGGCCGCCGCGTAGACGAAGGGTTTGAAGGAAGACCCGGTCTGGCGCAGCGCCATGGTGGCACGGTTGAAGGCCCCCTCGGTTTTCGTCTTGCGCCCGCCAACCATGGCGCGCACCGCGCCGTCGGCGGACATCACCACGATTGCCGCCTGCGCTTTTGACCCTTCTTTAACTCTGGTTTCAAAGATATGTTTCAGCGCCTCTTCCGCACTGCGCTGGAGCGCGGGGTCGAATGTCGTGCGCAGGACGACATCTTCGGTGGTGTCACGGGTCAGAAAATCCGGCCCCATCCCCATGACCCAGTCTGCGAAATATCCCCCCGCGCGCGCCTCGGCGGCTTCGGACAGTTCGGCGGGGGTGGCGCGGGCGGTCTCAAGCTCGGCTTGGGTCAGGTAGCCCTGGTCCTCCATCAGGCCGAGAATCAGGTTGGCCCGATCGCGGGAGCGTTGCAGGTTGTTCGTCGGCGCGTAGGTGGTGGGGGCTTTCAAAAGCCCGGCCAGCATCGCGGCTTCGGCGGCATCGACCTGGTTGGCGGACTTGCCGAAGTAACGCTGGGCGGCGGCCTCGAACCCGCGTGCGCCGGCGCCCAGATAGGCGCGGTTGAGGTAGATCGTCAGGATCTCGTTCTTGGAATATTTCACCTCCATCGCCATGGCATAGACGGCCTCTTTCGCCTTGCGCCACAGCGTGGTGCGGCGGCAGTCGGCTTCATATTCGGCTTCGTTTTTCCATTTATCCGGGTCATAGAGCACGCCAAGGCACAGAAGTTTCGCCGTCTGCTGGGTGATGGTCGACCCCCCGTGCCCGGAAAGCGGCCCGCGCCCCTCCGACAGGTTGATGCTAATCGCACTGGCGATGCCGCGCGGGCTGAGCCCGAAATGGCGGTAGAAGCGCTTGTCCTCGGTCGCGATGACCGCATGCTTGAGCACTGGCGCCACGGTGTCGGCGGTGATCTGCCCGCCGAACTGTTCGCCCCGCCAGGCGAAGACCTCTCCGTTCCGGTCCAGCATGGTGACCGATCCACGCGTGCGCCCGTCCAACTGGGCAGAGATCGGCGGTAAGGTGGTGGACATGTAGGCCACCGAAAGCCCCAGGATCAGTGCCACCGCCAACCCGGCGCGCAGGGTCACCCCCCATACCAGGCGCCAGGCCCAGCCGAAAAGCCGCCGCACCACCCCCCGGCGCGGTTTCGCGGCGCGGCGCGGGGTACGTGTGCGCCTGGCGGGTTTGGCGGGTTTGGCCGGCTTGCGGCGTTTCTTTGGTCGCCGGTCAGCCACGAGGGGCGGTTTGCGTCTGCCGGTGCTGCTCATGCTGGGCGCCTCTAATTTTTGGGACACCATAGCGCGCCTTTCGCGGATTGTGGAGCACCCAGCGCGGTTTCAGATCCGCCTAAATTTTAGTCACCTGTCGCGTATTGTGCAAAAGATGTGCAACATTGCCGCGCTGCAGCACACCGGCAGGCGCCTGTTTCTTGAGCGTTCCCCAATTCGGCCCCCCAATCGGGGGTATCCCGCAGGGCAGCCTGCCAACCGGAAGGGGCAAGACGTGAAACTGATCATTGCAGCAATCAAGCCATTCAAGCTGGAGGAGGTCCGGGAATCCCTGACTGCCATCGGTGTGCGCGGCATGATGGTGACCGAGATCAAAGGCTTTGGTTCTCAGTCCGGTCACACCGAAATTTATCGCGGTGCGGAATATGCCGTGAACTTCGTTCCCAAGGTCAAACTGGAAATCGTGGTGCCGTCGGCAATGGCCGACCAGGTGCTTGAGACCATCGCCCGTACCGCCAAGACCGACAAGATCGGCGATGGGAAAATCTTCGTGCTCGACGTCAACCAGGCGGTGCGGGTGCGCACCGGCGAAACCGGCGAAGACGCCGTGTAAGCAGCACCCCAGGAAAGGATCAAGACAGATGAAACCGATGAAATTCCTCCCCCTCGCCGTGCTGGCGCTGGCCCCGCAGCTGGCGCTGGCGCAGGAGGCCGCGCCGTCCGCCGTGCCGGGCGAACAGACGGCTTATATCTTTACAACGTTCTTGTTTCTCGTCGGCGGCTTTCTGGTGTTCTGGATGGCTGCGGGTTTTGCCATGCTGGAGGCCGGGCTGGTCCGGTCCAAGAACGTGGCGACGCAACTGACCAAGAACATCAGTCTCTTCTCCATCGCGGTCATCATGTATTATCTCATGGGGTATGCAATCATGTACCCCGATGATGACGGCTGGATGATCAAGGGGCTTTTGGGGTCGTTTGGTGTGACCTCTCTGGAGCCTGTGGGCCTTGCGCCAGAAGCGGCGGACCTGGGGTACGCCTCGGCGGGGTCGGACTTCTTCTTCCAGATCATGTTCTGCGCCACGGCGGCCTCGGTTGTCTCCGGAACACTGGCAGAGCGTATCAAGCTCTGGCCGTTCCTCGCCTTTGTGGTCGTGCTGACCGGGCTGATCTACCCGATCCAGGCCAGTTGGGTCTGGGGGGGCGGCTGGTTGTCTGAAATGGGCTTCTCCGATTTCGCGGGGTCCACGCTGGTGCATGCGGTGGGCGGCTTCGCGGCGCTGGCCGGCGCTATCGTCCTGGGACCGCGGATCGGCAAGTACGGCAAGAACGGGTCGGTACAGCCGTTTCCGGGCTCCAACCTTGCGCTGGCCACGCTGGGCACCTTCTGCCTGTGGCTGGGCTGGTTCGGGTTCAATGGCGGGTCCCAGCTTGCCATGGGAACGGTCAGCGATGTAACCGATGTCAGCCGGATCTTTGCCAACACCAACGCAGCCGCGGCCGCGGGTGCGGTGGCCGCGCTGGTTCTCACGCAGCTGCGATATGGCAAGGTCGATCTGACAATGGTGCTTAACGGTGCGCTGGCCGGGCTGGTCGCCATCACGGCAGAGCCGCTCTATCCCAGCCTGACCGAGGCGACCCTGATCGGGGCCATCGGCGGTGTGATCGTGGTGTTCACGGTGCCCCTGCTGGACAAGCTGAAGATCGACGATGTTGTCGGGGCCATCCCGGTGCATCTGGTTGCGGGGCTGTGGGGCACGTTTGTCGCGGCCTGGTCAAACCCGGATGTGACCTATGGCGTACAGCTCCTGGGCTTTGTCTCGATCGGAGCCTTCGTGTTTGTCCTCAGTTTCGTGGCCTTCACGGTTCTCAAGGCGACGATCGGCCTGCGTGTCAGCCCCGAGGAGGAGGCCAATGGCATCGATGTGGCGGAACTGGGCCTTGAGGCCTACCCGGAATTCGCCAAGGGCTGAAAAAGCCAGACCCTGATCCTGACCCGGGCGCTTGCGCCCGGGTTTTTGCCGTGCGTGCAAGGCGGGGCGCTTATCGTCACTCCGGAAGAAAGATGACTGGCCGTTCCTCGGGCGGGCCATGAAATCCCCTCCCCCGCAGGCAAGCCCGGCCCCGATATAGTCCCGACTGGCCGCGTCCCCGGCGGCGCGCCCGCGCGATCGGGCCCGCACTGTCCGGCGCGGTACGGGGTCTGGGCCGTATCGCCCGAACCCGCGAAAGGGTGTTCCCACGGGGTGGGGGCCGGTTACTGCGCCTGCCCATAGCCGGCGGAAAACTGCGCGACGGCCTCGGCCATCTGGGCGCGGGTCAGAACCGGCGGGGTCCCCAAAAGCAGCGCGCCGTGATACTGGCGGGCAAGCGCCTCGACCTCCACCGCCAGCCACATCGCCTTTTCGAGGCTGGCTTCCGTGGCGAGCATTCCGTGGTGGGCCATCAGGCAGGCCTTGCGCCCTTTCAGCGCCTCAAGAACCGCGTCGGAAAGGGCCTGTGTTCCGAAAGTGGCATAAGGTGCGCAGCGAATGCTATCGCCCCCCGCGGCGGCGACCATGTAATGCACCGCCGGGATGTGCCGGTGTTGGATGGCCAGCGTCGTGCAATAGGGGGCATGCGCGTGGACCACCGCGTTCAGCTCCGGGCGGGCGCGCAGGATATCCCGGTGAAAGCGCCACTCGCTGGAGGGCTTGCGCGACCCGTGGGGCGTGCCGTCCATGCCAAGGAACACGATGTCTTCGGGGACCAGCGCTTCGTAGGGGATGGAGCTGGGCGTGATCAGCAGTCCCTCTGCGTGGCGAAGGCTGATATTACCCGAACTGCCCTGGTTCAGCCCAAGCCGGTTCATGTCCAGGCAGGCGCGGATGATCGCCTGCCGCCTGTCCTGTTCCGAAACTGTCATCTGCGGTCCTTTCGGGGTGGGTTTGGGCCGCCTTGCGCGGCGGCGCAAGGGTGCGCGCTGTCGCGCCCTAGACCGGCAGTGCCGTGGTCTTGAACACCGTGCGCAGCGCAAAGGAGGATTGCATCTGCGCCACGCCCGGCAACCGGGTCAGGTATTGCCGGTGAATGCGGGCGAAATCTTCGCTGTCTTCGGCGACGATTTTCAGCAGGTAATCGGCGCTGCCGGCCATCAGGTGGCATTCCAGCACGTCGGGGATCCGGGCGACGGCCTTTTCGAAGGATTCAAGCGTTTCGTCGGCCTGTCCACGCAGGGTGATCTCCACGAACACGGTTGTCGGGCGGCCCAGCTTGCGTGGGTCCAGCAGCGCAACGTAATCGCGGATAAACCCTGCCTTCTCCAGCCTCTGTACACGCCGGTGACAGGCCGAAGGGGAGAGGTTCACACGCTCTGACAAGTCGGCGTTGGAAATCCGCCCTTGTCTTTGCAAGACTTTCAGAAGACGGCGGTCCGTCGCGTCCAGATCCATGAAGTTGCACAATCCTTCGAAAATTTCAGGGAATGGTGCGAAGATCTTTTGGGATGTCAAAGCTGAAAATAACGATTTCAAAAAAACTTCGCGCTGAAAACCGGCAAGCTGTTATTGTAAATGCATCGGATTTGGGAAAAAACCATGCGTATTGGATGCCCGAAAGAGATCAAGCCGCAAGAATTTCGTGTCGGCATGACACCCTACGCGGTGCGGGAGGCCATCGTCCATGGCCACGAGCTGTTGATCGAGGCCGGTGCGGGGGAAGGCGCGGGGTTTCTCGATGCCGATTACATCGCCGCAGGCGCTGCGATTGCCGAAACCGCAGAGCAGGTCTTTGCCCGCGCCGAGATGATCGTGAAAGTCAAGGAACCGCTGGCCGTGGAACGCGCCCGTCTGCGCGAGGGGCAGGTTCTGTTCACATACTTGCATCTTGCCCCGGACCCGGCCCAGACGCAGGACCTTCTGGACAGTGGGGTCACCGCGATCGCCTATGAGACCGTGACCGGCGCCCATGGCGGGTTGCCGTTGCTGGCCCCGATGTCAGAGGTCGCCGGGCGGCTGGCCCCGCAGATGGGGGCTTGGGCGCTGCAAAAGGCCAATGGCGGGCGCGGGGTGCTGTTGGGAGGGGTGCCCGGAGTTCCCCCCGCGAAAGTCCTGGTGGTCGGTGGCGGGGTGGTGGGCACCCAGGCGGCGCGCATTGCCGTGGGCATGGGGGCCGAGGTTTCGGTGCTGGATCTGTCCCTGCGCCGGCTGCGCTACCTCGATGAGACATTCGGCGGGCGGATTCGTACACTTTATTCTTCGCGCGGCGCCCTCGAAGAGATGCTGGCGGTTGCGGACATGGTCGTGGGGGCGGTTCTGATTCCCGGCGCGGCGGCCCCCAAGCTGGTGCGCCGGGAGGATCTGACCCGCATGAAGTCCGGTGCGGTTCTGGTCGATGTCGCCATCGACCAGGGCGGGTGTTTTGAAACGTCACGCCCCACCACCCACGAGGCTCCGGTGTTCGAGGTCGACGGCATTTTGCATTACTGTGTGGCGAACATGCCCGGTGCGGTCGCGCGCAGCGCAACCGTGGCGCTGGGCAATGCCACGATGCCATTCCTTCTGGCGCTGGCGGACAAGGGCTGGCGGCAGGCCTGTGCAGAGGATCCGCATCTGCTGGCGGGGCTCAACACTCACGCAGGGAAGCTGACCTATGCTGCGGTGGGCAAGGCGCAGGAGAAAGACGTGCTGTCCCCTGCGCTCGCACTCAAGATATAGATCCTATGCGCGCTTCAAAAGATCGCGGATTTCGGTCAGCAGGTCTTCCTGAGTCGGGCCGGCGGGGGTGTCTTCGGCCGCGCCGCCTTTCGAGGCCATATCCTTGATCTTGTTGACATAGCGCACCAGCAGGAACACGACGAAAGCGACGATCAGGAAGTTGATCACCGCGTTCAGGAACGCCCCGTAGGCGAAGACCGCCGCGCCCGCGTCCCGCGCCGCCGCAAGGGAGGGGTAATTCCCCGCACCGCTGAGCACGATGAACTGGTTGGAAAAATCCACCCCGCCCGTAAGCAGCCCGATGATCGGGTTGATCAGGTCATCGACAACCGAAGTCACGATGGCCGTGAATGCAGCCCCGATAATGATGCCGACAGCCATGTCCATGGCATTGCCCTTGGCAATGAACGCCCTGAATTCCTTGAACATTATTCACATGTCTCCTTCGCGCGATTGGCGATCAGTTTAACACGGTCTTTTCCGGGGCGGTTGCATTTTCTCAGGCCGGGGCGCAAAAACACCCTGCACAGGAAAGGAACGCCATGACCGCACTTGACATGTTTCCGATTACCCGTCGCTGGCCCCCGCGCGATACGCGGGCGATCCAGCTATATTCCTACCCCACGCCGAACGGGGTGAAAGCCTCGATCATGCTGGAAGAAACCGGCCTGCCCTATGAGGCGCACACCGTCGATATCGGGGCGGACGACCAGTTCACGCCGGAGTTCTTGTCACTCAACCCAAATAACAAGATTCCCGCGCTGATCGACCCGAACGGACCGGACGGTGCGCCGCTGCCGCTGTTCGAAAGCGGTGCGATCCTGATTTACCTTGCCGAGAAGACCGGCCATTTTCTGCCGACCGCCCCCCGCGCCCGTTCCGAGGTGCTGCAATGGCTGATGTTCCAGATCGGGGGCGTCGGCCCGATGTTCGGGCAGATGGGTTTTTTTGTGGCATTTGGTGGCAAGGATGTACCCGACCCGACCGCGCGCATCCGCTACGTGGCGGAATCGACCCGGCTGCTCAGGGTGCTCGAGGCCCGGCTTGAAGGACGGGAATGGATTTGCGGGGATTATTCCATCGCCGATATCGCCATTGCGCCGTGGCTGCGGACCCTTCTGGGCCCCTACGATGCGGCCGACCTGGTCGGGTGGCACGGCTTTGCCAACCTGCCGGGGTATCTGGAGCGGTTCCTTGCCCGCCCGGCGGTCCGGCGCGGGTTGCTCCAGCCGCCGAAGGATTAACCCCCCGGCACCATAAGCGTACGGACCTCCCGGTCGCTTATCTGGGCAAAACAGGCGTAGTGCTGGCTGATGGCGTGGAAGGTGCGGGGGGCCTCCAGAAAGACCAGCCGGTCGACCCAGCCGCGCAACTGCCACAGCATTTCCTGCGGGGCGACAGGCACGGCCAGCCAGACCTCTACCGGCCCGCGCCGCCGAACCGCCTGAAGCACGGCGCGGATGCTTGCCCCTGTGGCGATACCGTCGTCGACCACGATTACCGTGCGACCCGACAGGTGCAGCGGCACGCGGTCCCCCAGGATGGCGGCCCGTTGACGGGCGATTTCAGCGCCCGCAGCCGCAACTGCCCTGGTGAAATACGCCTGCTCCAGCCCGGCTTCGGCCAGCAGGCCGGTGTTGAATACAACCTCGCGCGCGCCGCTCTCGACCACTGCGCCCGCAGCCAGCTCCGGTTGGCCCGGCATCGGCAGCTTGCGCACGAAGGCCAGGTCCAGCGGTGCGTTCAGTGCCCGCGCGATCGGCAGCGCCACGGGCACGCCGCCCCGAGCCAAAGCCAGAATCACCGGCGCATCCACAGGCTCTTTGGCCAGCTTTTCGGCCAGTTCCCGTCCCGCCCCGGTACGGTCGGTCAGCATCAGCCCCTCAATGTTCCACCGGTGGCCCTGGCCACCTTGGCGACGATCTTTTGTGCCACGGTTTCGATCTCCGCTTCCGTCAGGGTCTTTCCCGTCGGTTGCAGGCGTACGGTGATGGCCAGGGATTTACGGCCTTCGCCAAGGCTGCCGCCGATGAATTCGTCAAAGACGCGCACCTCGTCGATCAGGGTCTTGTCGGCTCCGGCGGCGGCGTTGACAACGTCGAGTGCCGCGACATTCGCGTCCAGAACAAAGGCGAAATCGCGTTCTACTGCCTGAAGGTCGCTGGCATTCAGCGCGGGGCGGGTGGCGGATTTGCGCCGCGGCAGGGGCGGCTCCTCAAGATAGATCGTGAAGGCCACGGCGGGGCCTTTCACATCCATCTGTTGCAGCACCTTTGGGTGCAGTTCCCCGAATACGGCCATGACCTTCTGAGGCCCGAGGCAGATACGTCCGGACCGTCCCGGATGCCACCAGGCCGGGGCATCCCGCAAGATCTGCGCCTTGGCCGGCGCGCCGATGGCGGATAACAGCGCCTCCGCATCCGCCTTGGCATCGAACAGGTCTACCGGACGGCGCGATCCGTGCGGGTCGCGCAGCGCGGAGGCCCCCACCAGAAGCCCGGCGGCCTGGACGTGCTGTTCGCCCGGTTCGGCACCCTCAAAGGCAGGCCCGACCTCGAACAACGCAAGGTCCATAAATCCGCGCGCCTGGTTGCGTGCAGCGGCTTGTACCAGACCTGGCAACAGGTCGGGGCGCAGGTGGCTCATTTCGCTGGAGATGGGGTTTTCCAGCCGCGTCGCATCGGACCCGCCGTCAAAAAGCGTCGCGCTGGCCGCGTCGATGAACGAATAGGTGACGCATTCGTTATATCCCAGCGCCGCAAAGGTGCGCCGGGCAGTGGCGGTCCGGCGTTGCAGCGGTGTCAGAATGCCGGTGGGCACGCGGGTGGTTGCGCGCGGCATCGGCTTTGCCTGAAGCTTTGTCAGCGAGGCCACGCGGGTGACCTCCTCGACAAGGTCGGCCTCGCCCAGGATGTCCGGGCGCCAGCTGGGCACATGGGCCATGTCCCCTTCCAGCCGGAAGCCCAGCGCGGTCAGCGTGGCGCGCTGATCTTCGGCGGGGATTTCCATGCCGACCAGGCGGGTGACCCGGTCGGTATCCAGCCGGTAGGCGCGCGCGGTGTCGGGGATCGCCCCGGCCACGACCGGCTTGGACGCCTCACCGCCGCACAGGTCCAGAATCATCCGCGTTGCGGCCTCGAACCCGTCCCCCGTCCAGGCCGGGTCGATCCCGCGTTCGAAACGGTAGCGCGCGTCGGAGTTGATCTTCAGCGCGCGGCCCGTCATCGCGGTGCGGACCGGGTCGAAACAGGCCGCTTCGAGGAAGACGTTGACGGTGTCGTCGGTGCAGCCGGTTTTCGCCCCCCCCATCACGCCGCCAAGGCTTTCGACGCCCGTATCGTCGGAAATGACGACCATTCCGGGATGCAGGGTATAGTCCTTGTCGTCGAGCGCGGTCAGCATCTCCCCGCCTGCGGCCGGGTGGACGCGCAGGTCGCCCCGCACCTTGTCGGCGTCGAAGACATGAAGCGGGCGGTTCATGTCGACGGTGAAGTAATTGGTGATGTCCACCAGCGCCGAAATCGGGCGCAGCCCGATGGCGCGCAGCCGGTCCTGCAACCACTGCGGAGAGGGGCCGTTCTTCACACCGCGGACGACGCGCCCGAAGAAAACGGGGCAGTCCTTTTGCTGTGTCTCGGGCGCGATGGTTACGCCGATGGAAGAGGGGAACGTGCCCGCCACGGGCGTGACCTGCACGGGTTTGAGCGTGCCCAGACCCCGCGCGGCCAGGTCCCGGGCGATACCGTGCACCCCCAGCGCGTCGGGACGGTTGGGGGTGATGGCGATTTCGATCACCGGGTCCACCCTGGCGGGGTCGTTTTCGGCCAGCCAGTCCACGAATCGCTGCCCGACCTTTCCGGAGGGCAGTTCGATAATGCCGTCATGCTCCTCGGAGAGCATCATCTCCCGCTCCGAACACATCATGCCGTGGCTTTCGATGCCCCGGATCTTGCCGACCTGAATGGTGGTATCGATGCCGGGGACGTAGGTGCCGGGCTGAGCGACGACCACGGTGATGCCTTCGCGCGCGTTGGGGGCGCCGCAGATGATCTGGGCCTCTCCCGCGGCGGTGGCCACCCGACACACGCGCAAGCGGTCGGCATCGGGGTGCTTTTCGGCCTTCAGCACCTTGCCGATGGTGAAGGCGCCCAGGGCCTGCGCGGGGTTTTCCACGCCTTCGACCTCCAGCCCCAGGTCGGTCAGGGCGTCGAGGATGTCGTCAAGGGGGGCCTGCGTGTCGAGGTGGTCTTTCAGCCAGGAGAGGGTGAATTTCATCGGATCGGCGCCTGTCTTGGAAAAGCGGTTGGGGTCGTGCTTAGCCCAAAGCCGGCGGAGGGGAAAGAGGGCGGCCCGTGGCCGCCGCTACACCTTCAGAACGATCTTGCCGATATGGGTGTTGCTCTCCATGTGGGCATGGGCGTCTGCGGCCCGCTCCAGCGGAAATTCGGAATCCATCACCGGGGCGATGCGTCCGGTTTCCAGCAGGGGCCAGACATGTGTGCGCAGGTCCTTCGCGATGGCGGCCTTCGCCGCGTCCGATTGCGGACGCAGGGTGCTGCCGGTCAGTGTCAGGCGGCGCAGCATCACCTGTGCGAAGTTCAGCGTCGCCTTCGGACCTTGCAGGAAGGCGATGTTCACCAGCCGGCCGTCATCGGCCAGCGCCTTGACGTTGCGGGGGATGTAGTCCCCGCCGACCATGTCGAGGATCAGGTCCGCGCCCCCTTCCGCGCGCAGGACCTCCACGAAGTCTTCCTCCCGGTAGTTGATGGCGCGCTCCGCCCCCAGATTTTCGCAGGCGGTGCATTTTTCGCCGGAACCGGCGGTTGCGAATACCCGTGCGCCAAACGCGCGGGCAAGCTGGATCGCCGTCGTTCCGATGCCCGAGGACCCGCCGTGAACAAGAAACCGTTCCCCTGCGGTCAGGCCGCCCCGCCGGACCACGTTGGACCAGACGGTGAAGAAGGTCTCCGGCAGGCAGGCGGCTTCTTTCGCGGTCAGGCCGGCGGGGATGGGCAGGGCATGGGCGGCGGGGGTGATGACATACTCGGCATACCCGCCACCGGGCAGAAGGGCGCAGACGCGCTCTCCGGTTGTCCAGCCGGACACCCCGGCCCCCAGCCCAACGACCTCTCCCGCGCCCTCCAGCCCCGGCAGATCCGAGGCTTGCGGCGGTGCCTTGTAAAGCCCGGCGCGCTGAAGGGCATCGGGCCGGTTGACCCCGGCCCAGTCCAGCCGGATCAGGATTTCCCCCGGGCCGGGTTGCGGAACGGGGCGTGTGGTGGGGCGCAAGACTTCGGGGCCGCCGGGCCGGGAAAACTCGACGGCACGCATTTCTGTCCGGGACATCGTTACTCCGCAGTCTGGGGGGTTATCTGACCGGGCATCGGGCGGCGGGCATGAGGTGCCTTCACCTGACCCGCCATCCAGTTGGGACAGACGAGGAAAGGCTTGAGAAGCCTGTTGCCTCTGACCTGTGCCTTGAATTTTTCGAACTGCATCACGTTGCCGATGCGACGGTCCAGGAATTCCCATGTCGCGGCATGGCCGGGGGTTTCATCGCCCAGCCAGTACAATACCGTGGCGCTGTAAACGGCGCAGAGCGTCGCCCGCTTCGTGTACCAGTTGATGTCGGTGGAGCCATCCCCGAGGGCGGTCCAGATACGGTCGGCGGTGCCCCACACGGCCCTGGCCCCGTCGCCCGCATGTTGCGGCAGCGCGAACAGGGTGGTTCCCCGGCGGACCAGTTCCTTGTCTTCCATGGCTTCCAGCCGGAAGCGGATGGCGGTGATCGCCCGGTCGCGGATGCGCATCGCGGCCAGGTCGATCTGTGACAGGCGGCGGGCCATCTCGTCATCGCCGCGGCGGTGAAAGGCCACGGCAAGATCCACCGCGCCGCGGGGGCAGGCCGCGCGCGCCAGCGCCGGATCCACACCCGAATCGGCAATCGCGGTGCGGAAGGCCGTT
Organism: Rhodovulum imhoffii; assembly: GCF_003046545.1. Lineage (GTDB taxonomy): Bacteria > Pseudomonadota > Alphaproteobacteria > Rhodobacterales > Rhodobacteraceae > Rhodovulum > Rhodovulum imhoffii. The sequence goes on from NZ_QAAA01000004.1 coordinate 128,868, forward strand.
TCGCTCCAGCCATCGAAGGGCACGTGAATCAGCGCCGCATCCAGCAGGTTGGTCTTGATCTCATCCATGGTGGTGGCGTGTTCGGTCATTGCGTGCTCCTCTTGACGGGGAAGGACTATAGACAACTTAGGCAGGCTTTGCTATACGGCCACCTCCTGCAATTTCCGAAACTCCAGCAAGAAAGGTGGTGACAACCACATGCAGGTAAGCGTTCGCGATAACAACGTCGACCAGGCGCTGCGTGCCCTGAAGAAGAAACTTCAGCGGGAAGGCGTTTTCCGGGAGATGAAGCTGCGGCAGCATTTCGAGAAACCGTCCGAGAAGAAAGCGCGCGAGAAGGCCGAGGCCATCCGCCGCGCCCGCAAGCTGGCGCGCAAGAAGGCCCAGCGCGAAGGGCTCCTTTAAAAGCTGTCGGATTGACATGCGAACCGGGGCACATGCCCCACAACGATGACCCCCGCGGCCTGGCCACGGGGGTTTGTCGTTTCAAAGCCCAGCGTCGAGAAACGCGCGGGCCAGGCGGGGCAGGTCGTTTTCGGGCAACCCGGCGATGTTGATGCGGCTGTCCCCGATCATGTAGATGCCATGGGTTTCGCGCAGGGCCGCAACCTGTGGCGTACTGGCCCCCAGCAGTGAGAACATCCCCCGCTGTGCAGTGAGAAACCCGAAACGGTCAGAGCGGCTTTCTGCCCGCAGCACCTCGGCCAGGGCCCCGCGCAGGGACTGCATGCGGTTGCGCATCTCTGTCAGTTCGGCCAGCCAGTCCCGGCGCAGGGCAGGGTCGTTCAGCACCATCGTCACCAGCCGTGCTCCATGATCGGGCGGAAAGGCGAAGTTCTGCCGGTTCAGGTTGCTCAGGTTGCCTTGCACGATGTCGCGCGTGGCCAGATTGGGCGAAAGCGCCATCAGCAGGCCCGTCCGTTCCCGGTAGAGGCCGAAATTCTTTGAGCAACTCATGCAGATCAGCGCCTCTGGCAGGGTGGCCACGATGTGGCTCAGGCCCTGGGCGTCGGCTTCGGGGCCGTCGCCAAATCCGAGATAGGCGATGTCAATCAGTGGCAGCGCGCCGGTCTGGCCCAGATGTGCGGTGATTTCCTGCCACTGGGGCAGCGTCAGGTCCGCGCCGGTAGGGTTGTGACAGCAGCCATGCAGCAGCACCACGTCATCAGGGCCGATTCGGGCGAGGTCGGCCATCATCGCGTCGAAATCGACGCACTGCGTGGCCGGGTCGTAATAACGGTACTCCCTCCGCTTCAGGCCGAGATGGTCGATGATGGCGGGATGGTTGGGCCAGGTCGGGCCGGGCAGCCAGACGCACAGACTGGCATTGGCGCGTGCCAGAAGTTCCAGCGCCTGGCGTACAGCGCCTGTTCCGCCGGGCGTGGCCGCGTAGGCGAGCCGGTCCTCCGGGGGGGGGCCCAGAAGCAGCCCGGACAGCGCCGCATGAAAGCCCGCGTCGCCTTCCAGCGCGGTGTAGGATTTGGTGGCCTCTTCTTCCCACAGGCGCTGCTCTGCCCGCTTCACGGCGCGCATGACCGGTGTGGTGCCGTCCGGCGCGCGGTAGACGCCAACGCCAAGGTCCACCTTGTCGGTCCGCGGGTCGGCGCGGAAAGCCTGCATCAGGCCGATGATCTTGTCGGGGCTTTGTGCGCTCAGCCCGGCAAACATCAGGCGCCGCCCGTCGCGACGGGCAGATCCCCGTACATGCCCCATTCCGTCCAGGAGCCATCGTAGAGTGCATGCTTGCGGTGGCCGATCCGTTCCAGCGCCAGCGACAGGATCGCCGCGGTCACGCCGGTGCCGCAAGTGGTGATGGCGGGTTTCGACAGGTCCACGCCCGCCCCCCCGAACACCGCGCGCAGGGCGTCGGGGGCTTTCATCGTCCCGTCTTCGGTGAGAACCGCCGGGAAGGGAATGTTCCGCGATCCGGGCACATGCCCGCCGCGAAGGCCCGGGCGGGGTTCGGCTTCGGTCCCCGCAAAGCGGCCGGGGCTGCGGGCGTCGAGAATCTCATGATCGCCCAGTTTCGAGGCCGCTGCCACCTGTGTGACGTCTTTCACCAGCCCGGCCTGGCGTTGTACGGTCATGTGGCGGTCGCGGACCGTTGGGGGCAGGTCTTCGGTCTCGCGGCCCTCGGCCAGCCATTTCGGAAACCCGCCGTCAAGCACGGCGATGTCGGTCTTGCCCATCAGGCGAAAGGTCCACCACACGCGCGCTGCGGAAAACAGGCCCGCCCCGTCATAGACCACCACCTGGTGCCCGTCGCCGATGCCCATCGCACGCATCCGGGCGATGAACTTTTCCGGCGGTGGCGCCATGTGCGGCAGGTCGGAGCGCAGATCGGAAATTTCATCGATATCGAAAAACCGTGCGCCGGGAATGTGGGCGTTGTCGTATTCGGCGCGGGGGTTGCGGTGCGCGTCGGGCATGTACCAGGAGGCATCCAGAACCCGCAAATCGGGATCGTTCAGATGCGCCGCCAGCCAGTCGGTGGAGACGAGAGTCTTGGGATCATCGTTAACCATCGAGTACCTCCCCGGCGATGCGCATGTTCATTTCCGTGTAATTCGCGTCCGTGGCGCTGACAAGGCGGCAGGCTAACCGTTCTCCTTCAGAAGGCGCTGTTTCTGGCGTTGCCAGTCGCGCTTGGCCTGGGTGGCGCGCTTGTCCTGCGTCTTCTTGCCTTTGGCGATGCCGATCTTCAGTTTGGCGATGCCGCGGTGGTTGAAATACAGCACCAGGGGGACCAGCGTGTAGCCCTTGCGCCGGGTGTCGGACCAAAGGCGGGCGAGTTCCTTGCGCGACACCAGCAGTTTGCGTCGGCGGCGTTCATCGTGGCCGAAGGTTCTGGCCTGTTCGTAGGGGGCGATGTAGCCGTTGATGAGCCACAGGCCCCCGTCTTCGACGCTGGCGTAGCTTTCGGCGATATTCGCCTGTGCCTTGCGCAACGCCTTGACCTCCGACCCCTCGAGTACGATCCCGCATTCCAGGTCGTCCTCGATGGCGTAGTCGTAGCGTGCGCGCCGGTTCTCGGCGATTACCTTGTAGTTCGGGTCTGAGTTCGCTTTGGCCATGATGGGCGGATATAGGGGATTGTGCCGTCCGAGGAAAGGTGGCCTCTTCCAGGAAAAAGGACAGGACATGACGACCCATCCCGTACCCGCCGTTCTGGCGGTTGTGGCCCGCGAAGGCCGGGTGCTGCTGGTCCGCCGGGCGAATCCGCCCGATGCCGGACTTTGGGGCTTTCCCGGCGGCAAGATCGAACATGGCGAGACCCTGGCCGCCGCCGCCCTGCGCGAACTGGCCGAGGAAACCGGCGTGACCGCCCGCGCGGGCGGGGTGCTGACCGCGCTGGACGCACTTCAGGGGGACGGGGGATACCATTTCGTTCTGGTCGCCCTGCGGTGTGAATGGGTCGCGGGGGCGCCGGTCGCGGGCGACGATGCGCTTGAGGCCCGCTGGGTCAGCCTGGAGGAGATGACCGTACTGGAACTCAGCGCCGGGGTTTATGCGCTTGCGCGCCAGGGGCTTGGGGCGGGGTGTCGATGCGCGGCATCCACGGCTTGATGTCCAGCAGCGGCGTCCCATCGTAGCAGTCGATCGCGTCGATCTCCAGAACGCCGGTTTCGCCATCCACGCCCGTCAGCATAACGGTGGACTGACTGATCGTGTTCGGACGGTTGGGGGAGCGGATCGCGAAGGTGCCCCGCGGCCCGTCCAGATGGGCCGGGGCCTGTTGCAGCAGGTCTCGGCGGGCGTCATCCATCCAGTATAGCAGGATCACCGCCCGCCCGGGCGCAAGTCCCAGAAGGGCGGGGGTGTAGGCCGGGTCCAGTTCCACCCGCGCGGGCCGCCCCGTCTCACGGGCGCGGGAGATGTTGCGCGGGCAATCCCCCGGCCCCCAAGGGGAGCGGATGCGCCCGATGAACCGCAGGGCCGGCCCCTCCGGCGGGGCGGTTTCCAGCCTCAGCTCTCCGGGGCGCAGGGGCTTGGGCATTACAAAAGCCCCGCATGTTCCATTGCCGCGTCGATGCGGGCCTTTGTCGCCTCGGTCACGGGGACAAGCGGGCTGCGGACGTCTTCCGTGCATTTGCCCAGCCGCGACAGCGCGTATTTTGCCCCCGCCACGCCGGGTTCGAGAAAGATGGCGATATGCAGCGGCATCAGCTTGTCCTGAATCGCAAGCGCACCGGAATAGTCCCCCGCCAGCGTGGCTTCCTGAAACCGGGCGCACAGGCGCGGTGCCACGTTGGCCGTGACCGAGATGCACCCCCGCCCGCCATGGGCGTTGAACCCCAGCGCGGTGGCGTCTTCGCCGGACAGTTGCAGGAAATCCGTCCCGCAGGAAATCCGCTGCCTGGGAACGCGGGACAGATCGCCGGTGGCGTCCTTCACACCGATGATGCGCGGCAGTTTCGCCAGTTCGCCCATCGTTTCGGGCGTCATGTCCACGACCGAACGACCGGGGATATTGTAGATGATGACCGGCAGCTTGCAGCAGTCGTGCACGGCGGTGAAGTGCGCAATCAGCCCGGCCTGAGTGGGCTTGTTGTAATAAGGGGTCACCACCAGTGCCGCGTCGGCGCCGGATTTCTCCGCCTGCTGGGTGAGGCGAATCACCTCGGCGGTGTTGTTGGACCCCGTCCCGGCGATCACCGGGGCGCGGCCGCCGACGGCTTTCACGACCTCCTCGACCACGGTCTCGTGCTCGGCATGGGTCAGGGTCGGGCTTTCACCGGTGGTGCCCACGGGGACGAAGCCGTGGGTGCCTTCCCCGAGGTGCCACTCGATCAGCGCCTTGAGCGTGTCGAGATCCAGGGCGCCGTGTTTGAACGGCGTCACCAGGGCTGGAATGGACCCTCTGATCATGACACGCTCCTTTCATATGGTTCTTGTTCAGGGCGACTCGCGCCGACCACGCGCGAGGAACCTATAGCGGCCTGCCGATGTTGCCAAGTTTGTGTATTGCCGGTCTGGACCCGGTTATGAGAGTTTCTTCCATGTTCGCGCGAATTGTTGCCTGTTTCCCCATGATGCTTGCCCTTCTCGCGGGGCCTGCCACCGCCGACCTGGCGCAGGTGATGGCCGCTGTCCGGGCGGACAAATGGGCCGAGGCCCGCACACTTGCCGGGCAAACCGGCCCCGAAGCGGAAGCCCTCGTCGAATGGCGGGCCCTGCGTGCGGGTGAGGGCGATTTTGCCGCCTGCCGGGATTTTCTGGCCCGTCATGCCGATTGGCCCGGGCTGGACCGCATCCGCGCCGATGCGGAACAGAAGATGCCGCCGGACCTGCCCGCCGCCAGGGTTCTGGAATTCTTTGCGAATGCCCGGCCGCTGACGGGTGCGGGCGCGCTGCGCCTTGCGCAGGCCCAGGGTGCGCAGGGGCTTGAGGGCGACGCGCAGGCCGAAGCGGTTCTGGCGTGGCGCACCTTGCCGATGGGGCCGGATACGCAGGCGGATTTCCTGCGACTTTTCTCCGATCTGCTTGCCTCCCATCACATTGCCCGGCTGGATGCGATGCTCTGGCAGGGGAAGAGGGCCTCGGCCCTCAACATGCTGCCGCTGGTGCCGGAGGGGTGGCGGTCGCTGGCCCGTGCCCGCCTTGCCCTGCGCGACATGGCCCCCGGTGTCGATGTCCTGATCGGGGCCGTGCCCCCTGAACTGGAACGCGATCCGGGGCTGGCATTCGAACGTTTCCAGTGGCGCGCCCGGAAGGGCCGCAATGACGAGGCCATCGCGATACTCGCCATGCAAAGCGATCGGATCGATGGGTTGGGACGGGCGCAAAGCTGGGGGAACTGGCGGCGAATCTTCGCCCGGGTGGAGGCCCGCGAAGGCCGTCCGGAGCGCGCCTATGCCCTTGCCGCCCGTCATGGCCTGGTGGAGGGCTCCGACTACGCGGATCTCGAATGGCTTGCCGGGTTCATTGCCCTGCGTCTGCTCGAGGAACCCCAGACCGCTCTGGGCCATTTCGGGAATTTTGCCGCGGCAGTGGAAACGCCGATAAGTCTTGGCCGGGCGGGATATTGGCAGGGGCGGGCGCTGGAGGCTTTGGGCCGCCCCGAAGAGGCGCGTGCCGCGTATGCCCAGGGCGCCGCCCACCAGACGAGCTTTTACGGCCAGCTCGCCGCCGAGCGCGCCGGCCTGCCGATGGACCCGGCGCTGGCGGCGACCGGGCCGCTGCCAGGGGTGCCCGATCTCAAGGCGCGGCCGGTTGTGAAGACCGCGCTGGCGCTTCACGCGGCGGGGGAGCGCAACCTTGCGGAGGTTTTTTTTACCCATATCGCGGAAAACCTCCGCGCCACCGACCAGGCCGGGCTGGCCGCGCTGGCGTTATCGCTGCCTGACGAACATATCGCCCTGCGGGTGGCGAAGGTGGCGGCCGGTCAGGGTGTGGTGCTGCCGCAGGCCTATTTTCCCCTGCCCGACATCGCCGCGCCCGAGGGCGTGCCGAAGGAGCTTGTGCTGTCCATCGCGAGGCGGGAGAGCGAGTTCGATCCGGCGGTAACCAGCCCGGCGGGCGCGCGCGGGCTGATGCAACTGATGCCCGCAACGGCACGTGACATGGCCTTGCGGCTTGGAACCGTATATCGCCCCGCGGCACTGACGCGCGATGCCGCTTATAACGCGCGCCTCGGGGGGGCATATCTGGCCTACCTTCGCGAAACCTTCGGGACAAACCCGGTGCTTACGACGATCGGCTACAATGCCGGGCCATCGCGCGTGACTGCCTGGATCGAAGGCCGGGGCGATCCGCGCGAGGCGGGCGTGGATGTCATCGACTGGATCGAGATGATTCCATTCCGCGAAACCCGCAATTACGTCATGCGTGTGACCGAGTCGATGGCCATCTATCGCGCCCGGCTGAGTGGCAAGACCCAGCCCATGCGCCTGTCGCGGGACCTCAAGGCGCGTTAGGCCGGGAGCGCAGCACTGTGAACAGTCCTGCCGCCACGATCAGCCCCGCGCCCATCGCCACGTTGAGGGCCAGGGTTTCCCCGAAGACCGTGATCCCCAGGGCGGAGGCGAACACAAGTTGCAGGTAGGCAAAGGGTTGCACGGCGCTGGCCTCCGCCACCTCGTATGCCTTGATCAGCAGGAAATGCCCGGTCGCCCCGGTGATGCACAACGCTGCCATCCAGCCCCAGTCGGGTGTGGCCATGGGCTGCCAGAAAGACAACCCCGCCGCCGTCATCACCACAGCGCCGGTCGTGCCGGTCCAGAAAAAACTGGTCAGTGCGGTGTCGCGCCTTGCGGCATAGCGGGTCAACAGCCCGTAGAGTGCGAACATGAACGCCGCCGCCAGCGGAATCAGCGCCGCGGGGTCGAACACCCGCACCCCAGGCTGGAGCAGGATCAGCACCCCGGCAAACCCCACCCCGATGGCCGTCCAGCGCCGCCAGCCGACCTTTTCGCACAGCACGGGCCCCGAAAGCGCGGCGACAAGAAGCGGATAGCAGGCGAAGACCGCGTGGCTTTCCACCAGTCCCAGCGCAACGAAGCCACTCACCATCACGCAGATCTCGCCGGCCAGCAGGAGCCCGCGAAAAATCTGCACAAAAGGCTGGGATGTTGCGGCCGCGGCCCGCACGCCCCCTGCGCGGCGGCCGGCCAGGACGATTACGAAAGCCGCGAAGAACCAGTAGCGGATCATCACCACCATCAGCACGTTGTATTCCGCCGCGAGGTGACGTGAGATCCCGTCCTGCATCGCGAAGACGAAGGTCGTGGCGACCATCAGTGCGATCCCGAGGCGGGATGCGGTCATTTCGGGGCCTGTGCGGCGGTCATGTGACGTTTGCGGCCGAAACCGGGCAGCCGGGTGACCTCAAACCCTGCCCCGGCCAGTCCGCGCCGCACGGCTCCCGCCGCCGTGTATGTGGCCGCAGTCCCGCCGGGGGCGGTATGGCGGGCGACCTCGGCCATCAGGCCGGGCTCCCAGAGTTCCGGGTTTCTGGCGGGGGAGAACCCGTCCAGGAACCACGCATCCGCCCTTCCTTGCCAGTGTGGCAGGGTTTTGCGCGCGTCCCCGATGATGATCTCCGCGCTCAGGTCGGCGGTGTCCACCCGCCGCCCGCCCGCGCGCCACGCGGACAGAAGCGGCGCGGCGGCGGCGCTGGCCTCGGGGAAGGCGGCAAGGGCACGGGCCATGTCTTCGGGCGGCATGGGATAAGCCTCGAAACTGGTGAAGCGGAGGCGACCCGGCGCCCCTGCCGTCCGCCACGCGATCAGCGCCGCCAGAAGGTTCAGCCCGGTGCCGAAGCCCAGTTCCGCAATATGAAAACCGGCGCGAAACCGCCCCGGCAGACCATTGCCGGCCAGAAACACATGCCGGGTTTCCGCCAGCCCGTCGGTCAGCGAGAAATAAGGGTCGTCGAAGCGCGCCGAAACCGGCACGCCGTTGTCCTGCCACAGGATGGGACTCTGGTGATCGTGCATTGGATGTCCTAGACCGTCGCGGGAAAGATGAAAGAGGGCGCGGCCAATGGCAACGGTCGATATCACGGTGATGGGGGCGGGGGTGTTCGGGCTGGCGACGGCCTGGGTCTGTGTACGGCGCGGGGCCCGGGTGCGGGTGGTGGAGTGGTCCCATCCCGGCGCGGGCGCCAGCGGCACGCCGGTGGGCGCGCTGTCCCCCCATGTTCCGGAGCAGTGGAACGCCAAAAAAGCGTTCCAGTTCGACAGCCTGATCGCGGCGCACGCCTTCTGGGCCGGGGTGGAGGCCGCCTCGGGGCAGGGGACCGGCTATGCCCGGCTTGGCCGCTATCAGCCGATCGGGACAGAGGCGGCCCTTGAACGCGCGCAGGCCCGTGCCGCGCAGGCGGAAGATCTGTGGCAGGGCAAGGCGCGCTGGTCCGTGGTGCCCGCGGTCGATGGCGGGGTTTTCGTGCCGCGCTCCCCCACCGGGATGCTGGTGTTCGACACGCTGAGCGCGCGCATCGCCCCGCGTGCAGCCTGCACCGCGCTGGCCCGCGCGATTGTCGCCGAAGGTGGCGAAGTCTGCTGTGGTGCCGAAGGCCCGCAACAGGGGCGGGTGATCTGGGCCACGGGGTATCCGGGGCTGGCAATGCTGTCGGCGGAGCTGGGGGCGCAGGTGGGAAACGGTGTGAAGGGGCAGGCGGCGATCCTGGGGCACGATGCCGGGCCGGTGCCGCAAATCCATGCCGACGGCGTTCTGATTGTCCCCCATGCGGATGGCACGGTTGCCGTCGGCTCAACTTCCGAACGGGACTTCACCGACCCTTTCGCAACCGACGAAAGGCTGGATGACGTGATTGCCCGTGCCCGTGCGGTTTGCCCGGCGCTGGCGCGGGCCCCGGTGATCGAGCGCTGGGCCGGGATCCGCCCGCGCGCCAGTTCCATCGCGCCGATGCTGGGCCCGTGGCCGGGCCGGGCCGGTCATTTCGTCGCCAATGGCGGGTTCAAGATCGGCATCGGTCTTGCGCCGGAAGTGGCGCGGATCATGGCCGACCTCGTGCTGGACGGCCATGATGAGATTCCCGATACGTTCCGGGTGGAGGCAAACCTGTAACCCCTTGCGGGGGTCAGATGGCCGCCTTGCGCATTTCGGCGATATAGATTTCACGCAGGCGGCGGGCCACCGGGCCGGGGGCCCCATCGCCCAGCGTGGCCCCATCCACCGAGACCACCGGCATCACGAAGGCCGAGGCCGAGGTGGTGAAGGCTTCGTCCGCGGCCTTGGCCTCGTCGATGGTGAAGGGGCGTTCCTCGATCTTCATCTGGGCTTCGCGCGCGAATTTCAGAACCGCGGTGCGGGTGATCCCGTGCAGGATATCGCTGGACAGGTTGCGGGTGATGATCTTGCCGTCCTTCACGATATAGGCGTTGTTGCTGGTGCCCTCTGTGACAAAGCCGTCCTGCACCAGCCATGCGTCATCGGCGCCGGCCTTCCTGGCCATCATCTTGGCCATCGAGGGGTAAAGCAACTGCACCGTTTTGATATCGCGCCGGCCCCAGCGGATATCTTCGACCGAGATGATCCGGTTGCCCTTTTGCGCGGCTTCGGTGTCCACCAGCTCCTTGGCCTGGGTGAACAGCACCAGGGAGGGTTTGGTGGTTTCGGGGTCGGGGAACACGAAGTCCCGGTCGCCGTCGGAACCGCGGGTGATCTGCATATATACCATCCCCTGTTCGATGCCGTTGCGGGCGACCAGTTCGCGATGGATATCCAGCAACGCTTCCATGGACACGGGGCTTTGCATGTCCAGTTCCGTCAGGGACCGCTCCAGCCGGGCGGCATGCCCGGCGAAGTCGACCAGCTTGCCGTCCAGAATTGAGGTGACCTCATACACGCCGTCGGCAAACAGGAAGCCGCGGTCAAAGATGGAAACGGTGGCCTCTTCTTCGGGCAGGTAGTTCCCGTTCACGTAAACTGTCCGGCTCATGTCAGTTCCTTTTGTTGCGCCTCAGCCCCACAGCGCGGGCGTGGGCGGATGGACGCCGTCCGCGTCGAACGTCAGGGGGTTGGGTCGGTCTTCGGCCAGAAGCAGCGGTCCGTCAAGGTCCGTCACCGCCGCGCCCTGGGCCACCAGGGTCGCCGGGGCCATTGCCAGGCTGGACCCAACCATGCACCCGACCATGATGCCATAACCCTGCGCGTGGGCCTCGGCCTTCAGGGCGAGTGCCTCTGTCAGGCCCCCGGTCTTGTCCAGCTTGATGTTGATGAGGTCGTATTTGCCCTTCAGCCCCGGCAGGGTGGCGCGGTCGTGGCAGGATTCATCGGCGCAGACCGGCAGCGGGCGGGCAATCTCGGCCAGCATGCCATCCTGCGCGGCGGGCAGGGGCTGTTCGACCATTTCCACCCCCAGCCGCACAAGATGGGGCGCAAGCTCGGAATAGACCTCCGCCGTCCACCCCTCATTCGCATCCACGATGAGACGCGCCCCGGGCGCCCCGGCGCGCACCGCCTCCAGCCGGGGCATGTCGTCGGGGGTGCCCAGCTTGATCTTCAGAAGCGGGCGGCGGGCATGTTTCGCGGCCGCCGCCCGCATCTTTTCCGGTGTGTCCAGAGACAGGGTGAAGGCGGTGATCTCCGGCCGCGGCGGTGGCAGGCCGGCCAGTTGCCAGACGCGGGTGCCGGTTTGCTTTGCCTCCAGATCCCAGAGGGCGCAATCCACCGCGTTGCGGGCCGCGCCGGGGGGCAGGGCCTCTTGCAGGGTCTCGCGGGTCAGCGCGGCGGGCAGAGCGTTGATCTGCGCGCTCACGCTGTCCGGGGTCTCTCCGTAGCGGGCATAGGGGACGCATTCCCCCCGTCCGGTGGCATTTCCCGCGCGGGCCCGCACAGTCAGAACGCGCGCCTCCGTGCGGGAGCCGCGCGCGATGGTGAACACCCCGGCCATGGGGAAGGTGTCGCAGGTCACTTTCAGTTCCATGTCCGGACCTTACAGCGCCGCCAGGGCATCCACCAGACGTTCCGCGCCCTGTCGGAACGGGTCCACCGCGGGCAGGCCCATGCGCGCCTCGATCTCGGCGAGACAGGCAAGTGCCGCGTCCTCGGGCAGGGCGGCGGTGTTGACCGAGATGCCGACCACCTCACAGGCCGGGTTGGCCACGCGTGCCAGTGGCAGCGCGGTGTCGCGCAACTGTTCCAGCGTGGGCAGGGCATGGCCGGGCAGGCCACGCATGTGCGTCCGCGTGGGCTCGTGGCTCAGGATCAGCGCGTCGGGCTGGCCGCCATGGATCAGGGCCATCGTCACACCGGAATAGGAGACATGAAACAGGCTGCCCTGCCCCTCGATCATGTCCCAGTGGTCCGGGTCGTTGTCGGGGGTCAGCCATTCGACCGCCCCGGCCATGAAATCGGCCACCACCGCATCAAGCGGGATACCCTTGCCCGTAATCAGAATCCCGGTCTGCCCGGTGGCGCAGAAACTGGATTTCAGCCCGCGCGCCTTCATGACCTTGTCCATTGCCAGCGCGGTGTACATCTTGCCGACCGAGCAGTCTGTGCCCACGGCAAGGCAACGCTTGCCGCTGCGCTTTTCGCCGTTGGCGATGGGGTACTTGACCTCGGGGATGCGCACGTCGTGCAGGGCCCGGCCGCAGGCCTCGGCCACGGCGACCAGTTCGGGCTCGTCGCGCAGAAGGTTGTGAAGGCCGGAAGCCAGGTCGAAGCCCTCCTCCAGCGCGGCGACCAGCACCTTTTTCCAGAGCGGGCTGATAACCCCGCCGCGATTGGCCACGCCGATCACCAGCGTCTGCGCGCCGGCGGCTTTCGCCTCTGCCAGGGTCATGTCGGGCAGGCCCATATCGGCTTTGCAGCCTTCCATGCGGAACTGGCCGATCGCGTTGTCGGGGCGCCAGTCCCGGATGCCCTGCGCGACCTTTGCGGCCAGAGAGTCGGGGGCGTCGCCCAGAAACAGCAGATAAGGTGTTTTGATCATCGCGGTCGTTCCGTGGTTTGATCCGTGGTTTGAGGCTTCGAGACCCTAGCATTCCCGCCGGGAATGAATTCTCAAACTGCGGCGTAAAATATGATTTTTTGCACGAAATTTCGAAAAAATAATCTTTTTGCACAAGTTTTCTGCGGATATGGCGTCTCTCGCGCCTTGACTTGTCCCTGATGCCGCGCCGCCGCGAAGCGTGCTGCGACTGCAAATCGCAGCTTGAAGTGAGACCGGCAATAATCTACCTGAAATCCGCCTACACTTGAAACATCGTTGCCAAGAGGTCCGCGCCATGAGCTTCCGCATTCAGCCCACCCCTGCCGCCCGCCCGAACCGTTGCCAGTTGTTCGGCCCCGGATCGCGACCGGCGCTTTTTGACAAGATGGCCGCCAGCGCGGCGGATGTCGTCAACCTGGATCTGGAGGACAGCGTCGCCCCCGACGACAAGGCCGAGGCCCGCAAGAACGTCATTCAGGCCATCGGCGACGTAGACTGGGGGGGCAAGACGCTCAGCGTGCGGATCAACGGGCTCGATTCGCCCTATTGGTACCGCGATGTCGTGGACCTGCTGGAAAACGCTTCGGACCGGCTGGACCAGATCATGATCCCCAAGGCGGGGTGCGCGGCGGATCTCTACGCGGTGGATGCACTGGTCAGTTCTGTCGAGGTTGCCAAAGGCCGCCGCAAGCGGATCAGCTTCGAGGTCATCATCGAGACGGCCGCCGGAATCGCCCATGTAGAGGAGATTGCCGCCGCCTCGCCGCGCCTGCAAGCGATGAGCCTGGGCGCCGCCGATTTCGCAGCCTCGATGGGGATGCAGACGACCGGCATCGGCGGTACGCAGGAAAACTACTACATGCACCGCGAGGGACAGAAATACTGGTCTGACCCGTGGCATTGGGCGCAGGCCGCGATTGTCGCCGCCTGCCGGACCCACGGCGTGCTGCCGGTCGATGGTCCGTTTGGAGATTTCAGCGACGAGGAGGGCTTCCGCGCCCAGGCGCGCCGTTCGGCCACACTGGGAATGGTTGGAAAATGGGCCATTCACCCCAGTCAGGTGGCGCTGGCGAATGAGGTTTTCACCCCCTCCGAAGACGCCGTGACCGAAGCCCGGGAAATCCTTGCCGCGATGGCAAAGGCCAAGGCCGAAGGCGCCGGTGCGACCGTCTACAAGGGCCGTCTGGTGGATATCGCCTCGATCAAGCAGGCTGAGGTGATCGTGAAACAGGCGGAGATGATTGCCGGGCGGTAACCGGATTTTCATTCGGGACGGCGGGGCCATGCGGCCCCGTTTTTCTTTGTGCCACGGGGTTTGCGGAACCGCCGTTCGGACGCGTGCCCGCACCGATGACATCGTTCTTAATTCTCCGCCCCCCGTGCGTCGTTCGGCGCGGAGGGTTACATTCGGGGCAAAGCGGCCCGTGCCGCATCAGCGAAGGAGATCTCCATGGCCGATACCGCCATCCGTACGACTCAGGGCCGGGGCCGGCTCTATGACAGTGTTCTTGACACGATCGGGAACACCCCGGTGATCCGCGTCAACAATCTTGGTCCGGAGCATGTCACGATTTACGTGAAGGCCGAGTTCTTCAACCCCGGTGCCTCGGTCAAGGACCGGCTCGCCGTCAACATCATCGAGGCCGCCGAGCGCGACGGCCGCCTCAAGCCGGGCCAGACGGTGGTCGAATCCACCAGCGGGAATACCGGTATCGGGCTGGCGCTGGTCTGTGCGCAAAAGGGGTATCCGCTGGTCATCACCATGGCAGAGACGTTCTCTGTAGAGCGGCGCAGGCTGATGCGGATGCTGGGCGCCAAGGTGGTGCTGACGCCCAGGGCCGACAAGGCTACGGGCATGTATCGCAAGGCGCAGGAACTGGCGGAAAAGAACGGCTGGTTCCTGGCCGCCCAGTTTGAAACCGGTGCCAATGCCGACATCCATGAGGCCACCACCGCGCGTGAGATCCTTGCCGATTTCGAAGGCCAGCGGCTGGATTATGTCGTCACCGGCTATGGGACCGGCGGTACGGTCACCGGGGTTGCCCGCGTGTTGCGCAAGGGCCGCCCGGAAACCAAGATCATTCTGGCCGAGCCCGAAGCCGCGCCTCTGGTGGGCAGCGGTGTGGCACAGGGGCGCACCGAAAGTGGCGAGGCCGCCCACAGCCACCCCGCCTTCACCCCCCATCCGGTGCAGGGCTGGACGCCCGATTTCATTCCGCTGGTTTTGCAGGAGACGCTCGACAAGGGATTCCACGACGCTCTTCTTTCCATCGCCGGGCCGGATGCGGTGCAAGGCGCGCAGGATCTGGCCGCGAAGGAAGGGATACTGACCGGCATTTCCGGGGGCGCGACCTTTGCCGCGGCGCTGAAAACGGCTGAAACCGCTGCACCGGGCTCGGTGATTCTCGCGATGCTGCCCGATACCGGGGAACGTTACCTTTCCACGCCGCTTTTTGAGGCCGTGGGGGCGGAGATGAATGCGGAGGAGCAGGCGATTTCGCAGTCCACCCCCGGCTACCAGATGGGCTGAGCGCGGCGGCGGTGCCGGCCGCCGTTGCAAAATCCACGCCTGGGCGGCATATATCCCGCCAGCAGCAAGGAGCCCCGGTGATGAACTATCTCGAATTCGAAAAGCCGCTGGCAGAGATCGAAGGCAAGGCCGAGGAATTGCGTGCGCTGGCCCGCGCCAACGAGGAAATGGACGTCGAACAGGAGGCCGCCGCGCTGGACAAGAAGGCGGCCGACCTGCTGCGCGATCTTTACAAGAACCTTTCTCCATGGCGCAAATGCCAGGTTGCCCGCCACCCCGACCGGCCCCATTGCAAGGATTACATCGAGGCGCTGTTCACCGAATATACCCCGCTGGCGGGGGATCGGACCTTTGGCGACGACCATGCCGTGATGGGCGGCATCGCCCGTTTCGACGACCGCCCGGTGGTGGTCATCGGTCATGAAAAGGGCGCCGATACCAAAACCCGGCTGGAGCATAATTTCGGCATGGCCCGCCCGGAGGGGTACCGCAAGGCAGTACGCCTGATGGATATGGCGGACCGTTTCAACATGCCGGTTGTCACGCTGGTGGACACCCCCGGCGCCTATCCCGGCAAGGGAGCGGAGGAGCGCGGCCAGTCCGAAGCCATCGCCCGTTCGACGGAGAAATGCCTGCAACTCGGAGTGCCGCTGGTCGGCGTCATCATCGGGGAGGGGGGGTCCGGTGGTGCGGTGGCCTTTGCCACGGCGAACCGGCTGGCGATGCTGGAGCACTCGATCTACTCGGTCATTTCGCCGGAGGGCTGTGCTTCGATCCTGTGGAAGGATGCCGAAAAGATGCGCGAGGCGGCCGAAGCCCTGCGCCTGACGGCGCAGGATTTGCTGAAGCTGGGCGTCATCGACCGCGTTATCGCCGAACCCTTGGGCGGGGCACAGCGCGGACGTGAGGACACGGTCCGGTCGGTCGGTCGCAACATCAAGGCCATGCTGGAGGAAATGAACGGCATGGATCGCGCCGCGCTGACGGCCGACCGGCGCAAGAAGTTCCTCGATATGGGGGCCAGGGGGCTGGCGGCTTAGCCGGCCTCTGCGCTCATGCACAGCCGACCGTTCGGCCCGCACACCCAATAACGGGGTCCCGCACGGCAGAGCGTGGCGGGTTCATGGTCCATCAGGGGCGCGCTGGCGCGGAAGGAGAACCGTGTCAGCGGCCCGGCCTCGGCCGCCATCAGCATCAACATTTGCGCCAGAAGCGGCCCGTGGACGACGAGCCCGTCATATCCTTCCACATCGCGGGCATAATCCCGGTCGTAATGGATGCGATGGCCGTTGAAGGTCAGCGCCGAGTAGCGAAACAGCAAGGTCGGGCTGAACTGTACCGGGCGCGTCTCCTCTGCCCCGTCCGGGGCCGGGGGCGGGACCGGACGCGGGGTGTCCGGCGCCGGGTCCGTGCGGTAGACGAGATCCTGGAATTCCCGCACGCAAAGCGTTCCGTTCTGGCGGATTTCGTGACGCAGGGTAACAAAGCCCAGCGGGCCGCTGCGCCCGTGCTTGTGGGCCGTGTTTTCGATCGTGGTGGTCTTTTCGGCCGGGATGGCGCTGTGCAGGGGGGCGGGAAATTCCAGCCGCCCGCCCGCCCACATCCGGCGCGGCAATCCCATGTCGGGGATCGTGCCGCCTACGGCCGGGTGGCCGTCCCGCCCCAGGGCTTCGGGGGGGTGGGCCTCCCAGAAATAGATATGGTGAAAGAAGGGCGGCAGGTCCGGCCCCGGCGCGGGCAGGTCGAGAGTGGCGCAAAGCGCCTGAGCCCGGGCCGGGTCCATCCTGTCTTTCACCGGGCGACCTCATCGCGCAGGGCTGCCATCAGCGCCGCCAGCGCATTGGTGTTGATCTCATTGGTCAGGCGGCCGGAATTGTCGAACTGGTCTGCGGCCTGACCGACCAGAACCTCCGGCCCGGTCAACACCCGCGCGCCGAAAGGGGTCAGGCACAGGCGCAGCGCGTATTGCGTGCGTTCGCCCCCCGACCGTCCCGCCGTTGCCGACAGGATCGCCACGGGCTTGCCCGCCCATGGCCCCCCCGGCACGCGGCTGACCCAATCGAGCGCGTTCTTCAGAACCCCGCTGATCGATCTGTTGTATTCCGGCGCTGAAATCACCACCGCGTCGGCGCCCGAGATCAGCCCGGCCAGGCGGGCGACCTCTGCGGGCAGGCCCTCCGCAGCTTCGAGGTCGGCGTCGTAAAGCGGCACGCGCAGGTCGGCCAGCGTAAAATGCGCGGGCCCGAAATGGCGCGCGGCCTCGCGCAGCAGGTGCGTGTTGAAAGACCCCTTCCGAAGGGAGCCGGATATGCCAAGCAAAGTGTAAGTCATGGAAGCCTCCTTTGCGGCGAGGGTAAGGCGAAACGGACGCAAGGCAAGCCCTTGCCCCCGCGCCGGGCTTGGCGCACCCTGCGCCAAACCGGATGGGGGGACACATGGTACGGCATGGCGGACGCATAGTGGCGGATCAACTGGCACTTCAGGGGGTAAAGCGGGTGTTTTCCGTGCCGGGGGAAAGTTTCCTTGCCGCACTGGACGGGCTTTACGACGTGGGGATTCAGAACGTTGTCTGCCGGCACGAGGGCGGTGCCGCGATGGCCGCGGCGGCCCACGGGCGGCTGACCGGGCAGCCCGGCGCAGTGTTCGTTACCCGCGGCCCCGGTGCGACCAATGCCGCCAGCGGATTGCACGTTGCCCGGCTGGACAGCATCCCGATGGTGGTGTTCGTGGGCCAGATCGCCCGTTCTGACCGCGACCGGGAAGCGTTTCAGGAACTCGATTACCGCGCCTTCTATGGCCCGCTGGTGAAATGGGTGGCGGAGGTGGACGAGACCGCGCGCCTGCCGGAATACATCTCACGCGCGTTTCATGTCGCGACGTCGGGGCGCCCCGGTCCGGTGGCGCTGGCCCTGCCGGAGGATATGCTGGGTGCCACCGCCGAAGTGGCCGATGTGCCCCCCCCCGCGCGCCTGCTGGCGGAAGCCACCGCTGCGCAGGCCCAGGCCGTATTGGCGGCACTGGCGCAGGCCGAACGCCCCCTCGTCGCCGTGGGAGGGCCGCATTGGTCGGCGCAGGCGGCGGCGGATCTTGTGCGGTTTGCCGAGGCCGCGAACCTGCCTGTGGCAACGACGTTCCGGCGCCAGGATTACATGGACAACACCCACCCCAATTATGTGGGCTATCTTGGCGTGGGCATGAACCCGGCGCTGGGCCAGCGTCTGGCGCAGGCGGATCTGGTTCTGGCGCTGGGCACGCGCATGGGGGACACCGCCACCGGCGGCTATACCCTGATGGCCCCCGGTACCCCCCGGCAGCGGCTGGTACATGTCCATCCGGACCCGGATGAGCCGGGCCGGGTTTTTCGCCCCGATCCGGGAATTGCGCTTGCGGCACCGGCAATGCTTGCGGCGCTGGGAGCGGCCCGCCCCGGCCCGTGGGCGGACTGGACCCGCGCCGCCCGGGCCGATCAGGAAGCCTGGACCCTCCCGCAGCAGACCCCCGGTGCCGTCCGGATGGAGGCCGTCATCCAGACCCTGTCCGACATTTTGCCAGAGGATGCGATCCTGACCAACGGGGCGGGCAATTATGCTGCCTTCCTGCATCGTTATTTCCGTTTTCGGCGCCATGGCACCCAGCTTGCGCCAACATCGGGCAGCATGGGGTTCGGGTTCCCGGCTGCCATCGCCGCGGCGCTGGAACATCCGGGCCGCACCGTCGTGTGCCTTGCCGGGGACGGGTGCTTCCAGATGACGTTGAATGAGTTTTCCACCGCCATGCAGTACGGCGCGAAGGTGGTTGTGATCGTCGCCAACAACGGCCGCTACGGCACCATCCGCATGCATCAGGAGCGCAGCTATCCGGGCCGGGTCAGCGGTACGGACCTGGTCAATCCGGATTACGCCGCGCTGGCCCGCGCTTACGGGGCGGAGGGTGCCGTCGTCGCCGAACAGGCGGAGTTCGCCCCGGCGCTGGCGCAGGCGCTGGCTTGCGGCACCTCTTTCGTGATCGAATTGCGGCTGGACCCGGAGGCGCTCTCGCCGGCGCTGACCCTGACCCGCGCCCGGGAAATGGGGCAGGGGCGCAGTTAACCGGGCCTTTACCCTCACGCGGTGAAATCGCGGCATGACAAATCCTGTGCGATTCCTTGCCCTCGCGGCGGTTGCTGCCCTTGCCGGATGCGACAGCCCCGGTCCGTTTTTCGCCCCTGCCCCGGCCACCCGCGTGACCGTGGACGGGTCGGAGTTCTCCGTCCGCCGCCGCAACGAAAAGGCGCAGGCGATCCGGCTGAACCGGGAACGCCGCGACGGCGTGATGCGCCGCGCCCACGAGGCGATCGAAATTGCGACGGGCTGCATCGTGGTGCCCGGTACCCTGCGCGGCGATCCGGCTTTGGTGCGTGCAACCGTCTATTGCGCGCCCTGACGTCGGGACAACCGAAAACCAATATGTTGTGGAAAAGATCCTTCATTTTCCCATATAGGGTGTGTTTTTCTTGACTCGGCCCTGCCATGCCCAAAAAATGTTAACAGCAACAGAATCAGGAACGCGGGCAGAAATTGCGATTTTCCCGGCTCAGGCTTAACGGCTTCAAAAGCTTCGTCGACCCCACCGACCTGGTGATCGCCGAAGGGTTGACAGGCGTTGTCGGGCCGAACGGGTGCGGCAAGTCCAACCTGCTGGAGGCCCTGCGCTGGGTCATGGGGGAAAACCGCCCCACCGCGATGCGCGGCGGGGGGATGGAAGATGTGATTTTTGCGGGCACCTCCAGTCGCGCCGCGCGCAACTTCGCCGAAGTGTCCCTGCAGATCGACAATGCCGAGCGTCTGGCCCCCGCCGGGTTCAACGAGGCGGATTTGCTGGATGTCGTGCGCCGCATCACCCGCGACGCGGGCTCCGCCTACAAGGTCAACGGCAAGGATGTGCGTGCCCGCGATGTGCAGATGCTGTTCGCGGATGCCTCGACCGGGGCACATTCCCCCGCATTGGTGCGGCAGGGCCAGATCAGCGAACTGATCAATGCCAAGCCTTCCGCCCGCCGCAGAATCCTGGAAGAGGCCGCCGGAATTTCCGGCCTTTATCAGCGCCGGCACGAGGCGGAGCTGAAACTCAAATCCGCCGAGACCAACCTGACCCGTGTCGATGACGTGATCGAACAACTGGCGGCGCAATTGTCTCAACTGGCCCGGCAGGCAAAACAGGCCGCCCGATACAGGGAAATCGGGCGGCTGCTGCGCCTGTCCGAGGGGATGCTGCTTTATCGTCGCTGGAAAGAGGCCGATGCCGCCCGCGCCGGGACAGAGAGTGCCCTGCGTGAGGCCCTCACCGCCGCGGCCCGCGCCGAGACGGCCGCACGTCAGGCCGGGGCGGCCCGCGATGCACGGCACGAAACACTCCCCCCCCTGCGGGAGGAAGAAGCCATCGCCGGGGCCATCGTGCAAAGGTTGCAGGTCCAGCGGGACACCCTGAAAGACCGGGAGGAACGCGCCCGCCAGTCGGTTCAGACCCTGACCGCCCGCATCGCCCAGCTGACTGCGGATATGGAGCGTGAAACGGGCCTGAACCGCGATGCGGGCAACAGCATCGCGCAGTTGGAGTGGGAACAGGATCAGCTTGCCCGGGCAGAGGAGGGCCATGAAGAGGCACTGGCCGCCGCCGCCGCCGCTGCCGATGAGGCGCAGGAGGTATTGCAGGATCGGGAAGCGGCGCTTTCCGATCTGACCGAGGAAGTCGCGCGCCTGTCCGCGCGGCACCAGTCCGCCCAGCGTCTGCGTGATGATGCCGCCAAAACCGCGAGCCACAATGAGGCCGAAGCCGCCCGTGCCGACGCGGCCGCGCAAGCCGCCCGGCAGGTTTTGTCCACCGCGGCCGGGGCTGCGGAAGGGGCAGGGGAAGCGCAGGCGGTCGCCCAGGCCCGTGCCGAAGGGGCCGAGGCCGCCCTGAGCGCCGCCGATGAAGCGCGCGAGGCCGCGCAGGCCGCCGAGTCCGACGCCCGAGCCGCCCGTTCCGAGGCCGAGGGCGCGGCGAATGCCCTGCGGGCCGAGGTGACGGCCCTGGCCCGTCTGGTCGCGCGCGAGGTGACGGGCGAAGGGCAGGTGATGGACCGTCTTCGCGTTGCGCCGGGTTATGAAAAGGCGCTGGGCGCGGCCCTGGCCGATGATCTTCGCGCGCCTGAAATTTCCGGTGCGGGCGGGACCGGCTGGGCGGTGCTGCCGGGCTATGATGTGCCGCAAGCCTTGCCCGCGGGGGTAGAGCCGCTTTCCGCCCATGTCGAGGGGCCCGATGTCCTTGCCCGTCGTATCGGCCAGATCGGGGTCGTCTCCACGCAAGAGGGTGTGCGTCTGCAACCGGGCTTGCAGCCGGGGCAGCGGCTGGTTTCAATGGCAGGGGACCTTTGGCGCTGGGATGGCTACCGCGCCGCCGCCGAGGATGCACCCAGTGCCGCCGCCCTGCGGCTGGAGCAGATCAACCGGCTGGAGGCACTGCGCGCCGATCTGGATATGGCCGAGGCGCGTGCCGAAGAGGCTATCGGGGCGCATGAAGATCTCAGGCTTCGCCTTGCCGATGCGGGGGAGGCCGACCGCATTGCGCGGGAGGCACGCCGTGCCGCCGATCGTGATCTTGCCGAGGCGGGTCGGGCGCTGACCCGTGCCGAAAGCGACCGGGCGATTGCCGAAAGCAAGCTGGAATCGCTTCGCCTTGCCGCCGCCCGCCACAGGGATGAGGCGCTTGCCGCGCGCAAGAACCTGAGCGAGGCCGAAACCGCCCTGACGGACCTGCCTGACCTTGGGGCGGCACGTGCCGGGGTGGAGGATGTGCGGACCACCGTGGAGGCCGCGCGGATGACGATGATGGCCCGCCGTGCCGCCCATGAAGAACTGCGGCGCGAAGGGGAAGCGCGGCTTAAACGGCGCCAGCAGGTTACCCAGGAACTCAGCGGCTGGCGGCACCGGCTGAACAGTGCGGAAACCCGCGTCGCCGAACTGGCCGAACGGCGGGCCGCCGCGCAGGGCGATCTGGAGGAGGCAGAGGCCCTGCCCGAGGCGCTCGCCGTCGAGCATGAAGAGCTGGACACTGCGCTGGAAGAGGCCGGGGCGCGCCGGAGTGCGGCCTCCGAGGCCCTTGGCAGGGCCGAAACGGACCTGCGCGAGGCCGAGATTGCCGCCCGCGATGCCGAACGCGCCGCCGGTGAGGCCCGCGAGGCCCGCGCCCGTGCCGAGGCCCGTGCCGAAGCCGCCCGCGAGACCGTTCACCATGCCGCCGAACGCATTGCCGATGAGATGGAAACAACCCCCGAAGCGTTGTTGGAACGCCTTGACGCCGACCCGGAGCAGATGCCCGATGCAGAGGCCCTGGAACAGGATGTTTCCCGGCTCAAGCGGCAGCGCGATGCGTTGGGGGCGGTCAATCTGCGCGCCGAGGAAGACGCCCGCGAGGTGCAGCAGGAGCACGATGCCCTCAGCGCCGAGAAGCACGACCTGGAGCAGGCCATTGCCGCGCTGCGCAGCGGTATCGCCAGTCTCAACCGCGAAGGGCGCGAACGCCTGCTGACCGCTTTCGAACAGGTCAATACCAACTTTGCGCTGCTGTTTTCCCATCTGTTCGGCGGCGGCGAGGCAAAACTGGTTCTGGTGGAATCCGATGATCCCCTGGATGCCGGGCTGGAGATCATGTGTCAGCCGCCGGGCAAGAAACTTGCCACGCTGTCGCTTCTGTCCGGGGGGGAACAAACCCTGACCGCGCTGGCGCTGATCTTTGCGGTGTTTTTGGCCAACCCCGCCCCGATCTGCGTGCTGGACGAGGTGGATGCGCCGCTGGACGATGCCAACGTGACCCGGTTTTGCGACATGCTGGATGAAATGACCCGCCGTGCGAATACGCGCTTCCTGATCATTACCCACCATGCGGTGACGATGGCACGGATGGACCGCCTGTTTGGTGTGACGATGGCCGAGAAGGGTGTCAGCCAGCTTGTCAGCGTGGATCTGCGCAAGGCGGAAAGCCTGGTCGCCTAGGCTTGACTTTGCCGGGGCGCCGTGCGGTCTTGGCGGGCAGGGCGGCGGCATTTCTCCTGCCGATGTTGGTCTTTCCCTGAAAGGATACAGTGAATGCGTTCATTTTTTCGCCTTTGTGCGCCGGTTTTCCTTGGCCTGATGGCCGCGCCCGCCGCCGCGGAGAACGTGATGGCGGCAAACCCGCAGCAGGTTCTGGAGGCGGTTCAGGCTTATGGTTTTTCCGCCACGCTTGGGACGGATTCCCATGATGACCCGGAAATTTCCGGCCGCGTTTCGAAGACCAACTTCCACATCGTGTTCCATGGATGCGATGGCCATGAAAACTGTAGCGTGCTTTTGTTCCTTGCGGCTTATGACAAGGAAGATCCAATGACCGCACAGCAGATCAATATCTGGAACATGCAAAAGCTGTTCGGCCGCGCGGTGCTGGATGACGAAGGCGATCCGCGGCTGGAGATGCCGGTGAACCTCGATTACGACGGTGTCGGCGCGAAGAATTTCGAGGATACGCTGGATTGGTGGCGCATAGCGGTTGAGGAATTCGAGGATTTTATCGACTGGGATTAAAGCCGGTTCAGCAGGGTGCGGGTGGGCCAGGCGTCGGCGGGCAGGCCGAGGCGCTGTTGTTCCTTCTGTACGGCGGCGCGGGTTTTCGCCCCCAGAATGCCGTCCACCCCCCCGACATCGTGCCCGCGCCGGGTCAGTTTCTGTTGCAGGGCCTTCATTTCGGTGCCGTTCAGGCCCGGGTCAGGGGTGCCGGCGTTGTAGATGGGGGCGCCTTCCAGCCGGGTGGCGAAATAGGCTGCCGTGGTGACGTAGACGAAGCTTTTGTTCCATTCGAACAACACACTGAAATTCGGGTAGGCGAGAAAGGCCGGCCCCTTGCGCCCCATCGGCAGAAGCACCGAGGCGCGCAGATTCCCCGACCCCAGCGTTCCGGTGCGCGGACGGATGCCGAGGCGCTCCCACGCGGTGACGGTTTTGCTGTGGTCCAGCCCGGTTTGCGACCAGTCCAGCTCGCCGGGCAGCGTGATTTCCTGTAGCCAGGGGGCCCCCGCGCGCCAGCCGAGACTGCGCAGCATTTTCGCCCCGGACATCAGCGCATCGGGTGCGGAGGTTTTCAGCCGGACGTGCCCATCGCCGTCGCCATCGACACCGTTTTCGAGGATGTCGCGAGGCAGCATCTGCACCATGCCGATTTCTCCGGCCCATGCGCCGGTGGTGCGGGTTGGGTCGAAATCGCCGTTTTCGTACAGCTCCAGCGCGGCCAGAACCTGCGGGCGGAACAGCTCCGGGCGGCGGCAGTCATGGGCCAGCGTGACCAGCGCGTTGAGCGTGTTGAAATCCCCCTGTACCGCACCGTAATCGGTCTCAAACCCCCAGAACGCCAGCAGGATTCCGCGCGGCACGCCATAGTCGCGTGCGATGCGGTCGAAGGTGCTGTCCCACGTGGCGGCGTTGCGGCGACCGGCCTCCATGCGGTTGGCGCTGATCAGGCGTCGTGAGAAATCGATGAAGTCGCGCTGGAAGATGCCCTGTTCCCGGTCCGCACGCAGCACGGCGGGGTCGGGACGGGCCGTGGCGAAGAAGGCTTCCACAGTTGCGGCGGAATGGCCCCGGCTGCGGGCCTCGGCTTTCAGGTCGTTCAGAAAGGCGGGGAACCCGCCCCCGCAGGGGGAGGCAGCCGTGGCCGGAAAGGCCAGGCATATAGCAATCAGGATCGGGCGCATCGGGGAACCTCCGGCGCGCAGGGTAACACGGTGCGGCAGATCTGTCAGGCTGCCAACAGGTGGTCGCGGGCGTGGGGGATGGTCCAGTCCGTGCAGGGGGGCACAGGTACGATCCGGTTCGGGTTGATCGTCGCGTGGCTGTAGTGATAGTGGCGGGAAATATGGTCAAAATGCACCGTTTCGGCCACCCCCGGCCATTGATAGAGTTCGCGCGTGTAGGCCCAGAGGTTGGGAAACTCCACCAGACGGGTGCGCGAACACTTGAAATGTCCGTGATACACCGCGTCGAAGCGGGCCAGAGTGGTGAAAAGCCGCCAGTCGGCCTCCGTGAGGTGGGTGCCCAGCAGGTAGCGGTTGTACGTCAGGCGGGCCTCCAGCCAGTCGAGCGTCTCGAACAGGGCCGTCACGGCGTCGTCATAGGCGGTCTGGGTGGTGGCGAACCCGGCCTTGTAGACGCCGTTGTTCACATCGGAATAGATCCGGGCGTTGATCCGGTCGATTTCACGTCGCAGAGATGTCGGGGCGTAATCGTCCCGGTTGCCGGTGAGGTCGTCGAAGGCGGTATTGAACATGCGGATGATCTCGGCGGACTCGTTCGAGGCGATCGTGTTCTGCGCCCTGTCCCACAACACCGGGACGGTCACCCGGCCCGAGGCGTCCGGCCGCGCGCGGATGTAGATGTCCCGCAGGAAGGACAGGCCGTGCAGGTCGTCTCCGGTGGTGCCGGGAAAGCCGGTGGCGAAGGTCCAGCCCTCGGACAGCATGTCCGGGTGGACAACCGAGATGCCGATGTGGGGTGACAGCCCCTTCAGCGCGCGGAAGATCAGTGTGCGGTGCGCCCATGGGCAGGCGTAGCTGACATAGAGATGATAGCGTCCGCTTTCGGCGGCAAATCCGCCCGCACCGCTGGGGCCGGGCTCCCCGTTGGGGGTGATCCAGTTGCGAAAGCGTGCGGTGTCCCGCACAAAGTGCCCGCCGGTAGCGTCGGTATCGTACCAGCCGTCTTGCCATGTGCCTTTGACCAGTTGTCCCATCTTTCCCCCCGTTTTCCGGGAAGATAGGGGGGACCGGCCTGCGGGAAAGGGCGCAGCGTCTGTGCGCTATTGCAGGTCCGCGAAGGCTTCCTGCAAACGGCGCAGGGCGTCCTCCACATTTGCCCGCGGTGTGGCAAGGTTGAACCGCAGCCAATCCTCCCCCCCGGTGCCGAAGCTGGGGCCGTGGTTGGCGGCGATACGGGCGGTTCGTTCCACGCGCCGGGTGAATTCCGCCCGCTCCATGCCGGTTCCGGAGAAGTCCACCCAGGCAAGGTAGGTCGCCTCCAGCGCCATGGAGCGCAGGCCGGGAATCCCGGAGATGCCGGCGTCAAAGATCTGCCGGTTGCCCTGGAGGTAGCCCATCAGCGCCTCGACCCATTGTGCGCCCTCGGGCGAATAGGCGGCGGTGGCCATCGCGATGCCGAAGGAATTGGCCGACATCCCCATTGCCCCCATCCGGGCCGTGAAACGGGCGCGCAGGGCGTCATCGGCGATGATGACGTTGCCGGTGTGGCAGCCGGCGATGTTGAAGGTCTTGGTTGTCGCGGTCAGCATCACCAGCCGGTCCGCGATGCCGTCGATCGCCGCCACCGGCAGATGCGTATGGCCGGGATAGACAAGGTCATGGTGGATCTCGTCGCTGACCAGAACCAGATCGTGGCGGCGGGCGAAGGCGGCTACGGCCTCCAGCTCCGCGCGGGTCCAGACGCGCCCGCCGGGATTATGGGGCGAGCACAGGATCACCATGCGTTCCTTGCCGGTCATCCTGGTGTCATAGGCGGCGAAATCCATTTCGTAGCGGCCGTCACGATTGATCAGCGGGCACTCCACCACCGTGCGCCCGGCGGCGCGGATGACACGGGCAAAGGCGTGATATACGGGTGTGAACAGAACCACGCCATCGCCGGGGGCTGTGAAAGCGTCGACACACAGGGCCGTTCCGTTGACCAGCCCGTGGGTGGTAAAGATCCAGTTTTCCGCCACCTGCCAGCCGTGACGGGTCTGCATCCACCAGCGGATTGCGTCGTGATAGGCGCGGTTGTCACCGTGGTAGCCGTAGATTCCGTGATCGGCCATCGCCCGGACCGCGTCGCTGACGCAGCGGGGCGGGCGGAAGTCCATGTCTGCCACCCACATCGGCAGACCATCCCCGGCGGGGACGTTGTAGATCGTCTCCATCATGTCCCATTTCATCGAGTGGGTGCCGCGCCGGTCGATGATTTCGTCGAAACTCATATCTGCCTCCTGATATTTGGATCAGGCTATCTTCTGGCGCAGGGGACGCAAGGCGTTTGCCGCATTGCAGGGCCGGTGCGATTGGCTTAAACCCGCCCCATGAGCATTCTACCGATCCTGATCCACCCCGATCCGCGCCTCAAACAGGTGGCTGACGACGTCACGGATGTTGACGCCGGGATGCAGAAGCTGGCCGAGGATATGCTGGAAACCATGTATGACGCCCCCGGCGTGGGGCTGGCGGCGCCGCAGATCGGGGAGTCACATCGGTTGATCGTGCTGGATTGTGCCAAGGATGAGGGAGCCCCCCCCAGCCCGCTGACGATGTTCAACCCCAGGGTGGTGTGGGAATCAGAGGACAGGAACGTGCATGAAGAGGGGTGCCTGTCCATCCCCAACACCTGGGCCGAAATTACCCGCCCGGCGCAGGTTGTCGTGCAGTGGACGGACCCGTCCGGCGATGCGAAAGAGGATCGCTTCTCCGGCCTCTGGGCCACCTGTGTCCAGCACGAGATCGACCACCTGAACGGCGTCCTGTTCATCGATTATCTCTCGGCGCTCAAGCGTCAGGTCATCACGCGCCGGACGAAAAAGCTCAAGCGTCAGCTCGCCCGGGTCTGAGGCCCATGACGCGCCGTATCCTGTCCTGGCCCGACAAGCGCCTGCGTACCCCCGCCGCCCCGGTCGCGGCCGTGACGGACGAAATCCGTGTTCACTGGGACGACATGATCGACACGATGGAGGCCATGCCCGGCGTGGGGCTGGCGGCGCCGCAGATCGGGGTGATGCTGCGTCTGGCGGTTGTCGATGCTTCGGCCGAACGCGGCCGGGCGGTGCGCATGGCCAACCCCGAGATCGTCCACGCGTCGGTCGAACTGCGCGATCATGACGAGGCCAGCCCCTGCCTGCCCGGCGTGTCCGCCACCGTTTCCCGCCCGCGTGCGGTGACGGTGCGGTTTCTGAACGTGGCGGGCGAGGTGGAGGAGCGTGATTTCGTCCATCTCTGGGCGACGTCGGTTCAGCACCAGATCGACCACCTGGACGGCAAGATGTATTTTGATCGTCTGTCGCGGCTCAGGCGCGACAGGCTGATCCGCAAATCCACGAAATGGGGCCGCTGATGCGTGTGGTTTTCATGGGAACGCCGGAGTTTTCCGTCCCGGTGCTGGAGGCGCTGGTGGGGGCGGGGCACGATATCGCCGCCGTCTACTGCCAGCCGCCGCGTCCGGCGGGCCGGGGCAAGAAGGATCGCCCCAGCCCGGTGCAGGCCCGCGCCGGATCTTTGGGGTTGCCGGTACGGCACCCGGTTTCCCTGAAAGCACCGGAGGAACAGGCCGCCTTTGCTGCGCTGGAGGCCGACGTGGCGGTTGTGGTGGCGTATGGTCTGCTTTTGCCCGGCCCGGTCCTGGAGGCGCCTGTGTTCGGGTGCCTTAACATCCATGCCTCGCTGCTGCCACGCTGGCGGGGGGCGGCGCCGATCCATCGGGCGATCATGGCCGGGGACGCGGAAACCGGAATTTGCATCATGCAGATGGAGGCCGGGCTGGATACCGGCCCGGTGCTGATGCGCCGCGCCACCCCCATAGGCACTGCGGAGACAACGGGTGACCTGCATGACCGCCTGTCCCGGATGGGTGCGGAGATGATCGTGGAGGCGCTGCCCGATCTGCCGCTGCCCGCCACGCCCCAGCTGGACGCGGGCGTGACCTATGCCGCCAAGGTCGACAAAGCCGAAGCGCGGGTGGACTGGACGTGGCCGGCCGAGACCGTCGCCCGCCACATCAATGGTCTGTCGCCCTTTCCCGGCGCGTGGTGTGAGATGGGGGGGGAGCGCGTCAAGCTTCTGCGGGCCCGCGCGCTGCCTGGCCATGGGGCGCCGGGGCAGGTATTGGCAGGGTTGCGCATCGCTTGCGGGTCCGGTGTGGTTGAGGTGGTGCAGGCCCAGCGTCAGGGCAAGCGCGTCATGCAGGCCGGGGAATTTTTGCGCGGGTTTTGCCTTCCCGAGAGGGTTGACTAAGCCGCCTTTTCGAATCTGCCCCCCCACGGCATAGTCTTCCCATGGGTATTGTTTTTCTCATTATCGTCGGTGCCGGGGCGGGGTTCATCGCCACCCGGCTGATGAATGTCGAAGCCGATGTTCTGGCGACCGTTTCCATCGGTGTGCTTGGTGCGCTGATCGGCGGGTTCGTTTTGCGGCTGCTTCTGGCGCTGACCGGTTTTGCCGCCGGGTTTGTGGGGGCCGTTCTGGGGGCAATGGTGCTGATCTGGCTTTATCAGACCTACCTCCAGAACCGCTAGGCGGTCAGCTTTCCCGCGCCTCGGCCACGCTTTGTGCGAAACCGGCGTCTGCAGGCAGGTCGGCGGCTTCCAGCAATTTCCGGTGTTGGGCACGGCACCCCACCAGCGTCACGCGCATGTTGCGGTCCAGCGCCTTACGGATGAATCCCGACAGGCTGTGCGCGCCTGTGATGTCCAATAGCGGGACGTCTGCCATGTCGAGGATCAGCCGGCGGGGCTGGGCGGAAATCCGGTCCAGAACCGATTCGATCACCGGGGCGGATCCGAAGAAATACGCCCCCGTCAGGCGCAAAACGATGGTTTGCCGGCCTTCGCCCCGGTCCTTGGGGCGGGAATCGGTATTGGTTTCGTCCAGTGTGGCGTCCACGCCGCTCATCTGTGCAAGGCGGTGCAGAAACACCAGCGCCCCCAGGGCCAGGCCGGTGATGATGGCTTCCGTGAGGTCGCGCAGCACCGTCATGGCAAGGGTTGCCAACAGGACCACGGCCTCGGCCCGCGCGGTGCGTATCAGCGTCCGGATGGCGCGCAGATCGATCATGTGCAGTGCCACCGACACCAGCACTCCGGCCAGCGCGGCCAGCGGGATGGCGCTGGCCAGCGGGGCGGCCAGCATGATGATCAGCAGCAGCGCCAGCGCGTGGATCATGCCCGCGACCGGCCCGCGGGCGCCCGCGCGCACGTTGGTGGCGGTCCGGGCGATGGTTCCGGTGACGCAGAACCCCCCGAAGCAGGCCGAGGCCATGTTGGCCGCCCCTTGTCCGATCAGTTCCGCGTTGGAGCGGTGGCGCCGCCCGGTCATCGAATCCGCGACCACGGCGGAAAGAAGCGATTCGATCGCCCCCAGCAGGGTGAAGGCCAGGGCATCCGGCAGCACCGCCCGCACCTTGTCCATCGAAAGAGCGGGCAGGGCTGGCATCGGCAGCCCCGAGGCCAGCCCGCCATAGGCCGATCCTATGGTTGCCACCGGCAGGTTCAGAGCCCAGACCGTCAGCCCGGCCAGCGCAATCGCCCCCAGCATTCCCGGAAAGCGCGGCGCGATGTGGCGCATGACGAGGATGAATCCGAAACTGCCCAGACCCAGCGCGAGGTTCAGCGTACTCAGCGTGGGCAGGGCGTTCCAGAGCACGGGCAGTTTTTCCAGGAAGGGGCCGGGTTCGGGGCCGTCCAGTGTGAGGCCAAGAAAGGGGCGCATCTGGCTGGCCAGAATGATGACGCCGATCCCGGCGGTGAACCCGACGGTTACCGGATAGGGAATGTATTTCACGAAGTTGCCCAGCCGAAGTATCCCGCCCAGGGCCAGAAAGATACCCGACAGGAAGGTTGCCAGTGCCAGACCGTCCAGCCCGTGGCGCTGCACTGTGGCCATGACCAGCACGATGAATGCCCCCGCCGGGCCGCCGATCTGGAACCGGCTGCCGCCCAGAAGCGACACCAGAAACCCGCCCACGATGGCGGTGAAGACCCCCCGGTCCGGCGGCACGCCGGAGGCGATGGCGATGGCCAGGGACAGGGGCAGTGCCACCACCGCCACCGTCAGCCCGGCGATGACATCGGCACGGAAGGCGCGGGGGCCGTAGCCCTCGGCCATGACGGTCAGGAACTTGGGAAGGTATTGGATCAGGGTCGGGGCCGGGCGTTGCATCCTGTCATTCTTTTCTCTCCTCTCCCGTGTTCTCCCTCAGTCGATGTCCTTGCCGACGTTCTGGGCGAAGGCGCGGGCAAAGGCGGCCTGTTTTTCCGGGCTGGCCGGGGTCTGGTGGCGGGCCTTCCAGTCTTCGTAGGGCATTCCGTAAAAGGCTTCGCGGGCGGCGTCTTTGGACAGGTCCAGCCCCTCCCCGGCGGCGGCTTCCTGAATCCATCGGCTCAGGCAGTTGCGGCAGAATCCCGCCATGTTCATCAGGTCGATGTTCTGCACGTCGGGCCGGTCTTCCATCAGGTGCCGCCGCAGGCGGCGGAAGGCGGCGGCCTCGATCCGGGTACGGGTGGCGTCTTCCATGGTCTCCTCCGGTTAAAGGCCCGCGTCGCGGGCGGCGGCTTGCAGGATCGGTGCGAGGCGTTCGGCCCAGGCGCGCTGGTCGTCCTCATGCGCGATCAGGTCGTTGCGCAGTTCGATCAGTGCATTGGGGCGGCCTGCGGTCACGGCGTGGCGGTCTACCGAATCTCCGGGCAGGTGGCCGCCATAGGGTTCGTTCTCCCCCACGCAAAGATCGGGGATGCTGCGCAATCTGTCAATCAGCGGGCGGGCAAGGCGGGTGTCATCGGCGTGCAAGACCCCGATATGCCAGGGCCGGGAGGGGCGTCCTTTCAGGCAGGGCGTAAAGCTGTGGATGGCAATGTAGAGGGTTCCGGCCTGTCGGGCGGCAAGCCGCGCCACGGCCCGGTGATAGGGGCGGTAGAATCGCTCCAGCCGCCGGTCGCGCTCTGCGGGGTCGAGCCGACGGTTGGCCGGGATCACGGAACCGTCGTAAAGCTGCATGATGAGTGTCGGGTCGTCTTCGCCACGGTTGGGGTCGATCACGAGGCGGGAGAAGTTGCTCAGGACAGCGGGCGCATCCAGAAGGGCCGCCAGATGGCGCGTGACCCCCGCCGCGCCGGGGTCGAAGGCGATGTGGCGGGTCATGTCGGCGGGGGGCAGCCCCAGCGTGCCACCATTGACACAGGGCGGAACGGTGCTTGTGGCATGGTCACAGGTGATAAGCCAACGGGAGGTTCGCGCCTCTCCGATGGTCTGGAACGGGTGATAGGTCATCGGGTGTCATCTTTCGGAGTCATCTTCCCCTTACGACAGTTGCGCACCGGACGCCAGTTGCCAGAAGGCTGGATTTCGTCCATATCGGGATCAAACACGCGCAAGCGCCGTAAATGTGAATGGGGCAGGATGAGACGTCTACGCAACCTCAAGATCGTGGCCACCCTTGGTCCAGCGTCCGATGATTACGAAATGATCCGTACCTTGTTCGAGGCCGGGGCCGATGTGTTCCGTCTCAACATGAGCCACGGCACCCATGACGAGATTGCCGCGCGGCACAAGATCATCCGCCGGATCGAGCAGGACACAGGCCGCCCGATCGCCATTCTTGTCGATCTTCAGGGTCCCAAGCTGCGGTGCGGCGTGTTTGCCAGCGGCGCCGTGGATCTGGAGGACGGGGCGCGTTTCCGGTTCGATTTGAGCGATGTGCCCGGAGATGCGCGCCGCGTGCAACTGCCCCACCGCGAGATATTCGAGGCGCTGGAGCCCGGTGCGACGCTTCTGGTCAATGACGGCAAGCTGAGGCTCAGGGTGCTGGACTGCGGCCCCGATTTCGCCGATTGCGAGATTGTCGTTGGGGGCACCATTTCCAACCGCAAGGGCGTGAACGTGCCCGATGTGGTGCTGCCCGTTGCCGCGCTGTCGGAAAAGGACCGCGCGGATCTGGCCTTTGCGCTGGATCTGGGTGTCGACTGGATCGCGCTTTCGTTCGTGCAGCGCCCCGAGGACGTGATTCAGGCCCGCGAGATCGTCGGCGATCGCGCGGCGATCCTGTCGAAGATCGAGAAGCCCGCGGCGCTCAAGGCGTTCGACGAGATTCTCGACGTCTCCGACGGCATCATGGTCGCGCGCGGCGATCTGGGCGTTGAGATGCCCGTGCAAAGCGTCCCGCCAATCCAGAAACATCTGGTGCGCAAATGCCGCCAGTCGGCCAAGCCGGTGATCGTTGCCACGCAGATGCTGGAAAGCATGATCGAAAGCCCGATACCCACCCGTGCCGAGGTTTCCGATGTTGCCACCGCCATTTACGAAGGGGCCGACGCGGTGATGCTTTCGGCCGAATCCGCGGCCGGGCAATACCCGGAAGAGGCCGTTGCCACCATGGACAACGTGGCCATCGAGGTCGAAAGCGACCCGACATACCGCGCGATCATAGAATCGACGCGGAAGGCGGACCGCTCCACCGTGGCGGATGGCATTGTTGCCGCCGCGCGGGAAATCGCCGAAACGACCGATATCAAGGCGATTTGCTGTTTCACGGAATCCGGGACCACGGCTTTGAAAACGTCCCGCGAACGGCCCCGCGTGCCGATTCTCGCCCTGACCCCCAGCACCGAAACCGGGCGCCGCCTGTGCCTGAGCTGGGGGATCAACTGTTATTTCAATGAAAAGGTCGATCGTTTCAAGATGGCCGTTGTCAGTGCCGCCCGCGCGGCGCGGGAGGGCGGCTACGGAGAGGGGGAGGACCAGATCATCGTGATTGCGGGGTTGCCCTTCAATATTCCGGGGTCTACCAACATCCTGCGTGTCGCCCCCTGTGAGGAGCGCCTCATCTACAACGTCGAACCGGAGTGACGTGACGAGATGCTTGCCGATCTCTGCCTTGTTTTCGGTGCGTTCGCCCTCATCCTCAGTGTGCCCGGCGCGATCCTGTCCTGGGCGGATGGCGGGTCCTTCCTGGCCCCGGGAATCTGGTTCGGGCTTGGGGCGGTCAGCCTGCTTTTCGCGGTTCAGACGGGGAATTACACCCTTGCCCCAACCGAGGTGCCCGACGCGATAATCCGCATCATTGCCCGCATCGTGCATTAAGCCCTTGCCAGAACAAGACCGGACGCGTATACGCGCCACTTCAACCGGCGCGACCGGCCCAGAGGCATGCCGAGTCGCGTTACAACCCCTCAGAAAGACAGGAGGCGGAAATGCCCAAGATGAAAACGAAGTCGAGCGCCAAGAAGCGCTTCAAGGTGACGGCGAAAGGCCGGGTGAAAGCCGGTCAGGCCGGCAAGCGTCATGGCATGATCAAGCGGACGACGAAATTCATCCGCACCGCCCGCGGCACGACGGTTCTGTCGGCCCCGGATGAGAAAGTGGTCAAGTCCACGTACATGCCCTACGCGCGCTAAGGAGGCCTGATCATGTCCCGAGTCAAAGGTGGTACCACCACGCATGCCCGCCACAAGAAGGTCATCAAGGCCGCCAAGGGTTACTATGGCCGCCGCAAGAACGCCTTCCGCACCGCGACCCAGGCCGTCGACAAGGCCAACCAGTACGCGACCCG
The DNA here is from genome assembly GCF_003046545.1 of Rhodovulum imhoffii. Taxonomy (GTDB): domain Bacteria; phylum Pseudomonadota; class Alphaproteobacteria; order Rhodobacterales; family Rhodobacteraceae; genus Rhodovulum; species Rhodovulum imhoffii. The sequence goes on from NZ_QAAA01000004.1 coordinate 163,138, forward strand.
TGACCGCAAGCAGCGCAAGCGCAATTTCCGCGCGCTGTGGATTCAGCGGATCAACGCCGCCGTTCGTGCCCATGACGAGGCGCTGAGCTACTCTCGCTTCATCAACGGTCTCACCACCGCCGGGATTGAGGTGGACCGCAAGGTTCTGGCCGATCTCGCCGTGAACGAGCCCGAAGCCTTCGGTGCGATCGTGGAAAAGGCGAAAGCCGCGCTTGCCTGAGTGCGCCACGCCCGCCACAGTGAAAACCGCGCCTCAGGCGCGGTTTTTTCTTTGAGGGCAAATGTCGTATTTCGCCGAGTACCTGAAACGCACCGATGCCCGTGCGGTGTCGAAATGGCTGCACTATTTCGAGGTTTACGGCCGTGAATTCGGTCGTTTCCGGGGCCGTGCCCCGCGGTTCCTGGAGATCGGGATATGGAACGGGGGCTCGATCCCGATGTGGAAGGGTTATTTCGGCACGGGCGCGCATCTGGTCTTCGCCGATATCGACCCGGCGTGCCGCAAACATGCCGAGCCGGAAACCTTCGTGGAGATCGGCGACCAGTCAGACCCGGCGTTTCTGGCCCGGCTTGGCGAAACCCATGGTCCGTTTGATGCAATTCTCGACGATGGCGGCCATTTCATGCACCAGCAGATCACCAGTTTCGAACATCTCTGGCCCCATCTGCGCGATGGGGGCGTTTACATGGTCGAGGATACCCATACCAGTTACTGGCCCGGCTTTGGCGGCGGTTACCGCGAACCGGCCAGCTTCATCGAATTCGCCAAGGGCCTGATCGACCGCATGCATAGCTGGTACACCGATCAGGATGCCATCTTTCCCTTCGACGAGATGGCCCGCCAGATGCGCGGCATACGGTTTTACGATTCCATCGTGGCGGTTGAAAAACATCTCAGGGCAGATCCGCCCACGCAGGTCACTGCCGCCAACGGGCAGGTGCGGTTGTCGCGCCGCCCGTTGGCGGTGCGGGGGCGCAAGTCGGCCTTTCCGATGGGCCTGCCGCCGAAACGGAGCTAACCGTCTTGCCCTTCGGGGGCGGGGCCGGTAGTCAGTCGGCAACGGTTTCGGAGAACACTCATGGACGATCTGCGCAGCAAATATCTTCAGGCCATTTCCGCCGCCGCCGACCAATCCGCGTTGGAGGATTTGCGTGTTCAGGCCGTGGGCAAGAAGGGTGAGATCAGCCTGAAGATGCGCGAACTGGGCAAGATGAGCCCCGAAGAGCGCCAGCGGATGGGTCCGAAGCTCAATGCCCTTAAGGATGAGATCAACGCCGCGCTGGCCGCGAAGAAGGCGGCGCTGACCGATGCCGCCCTGAACGACCGCCTTCAGGCCGAGTGGCTGGATGTCACCTTGCCGGGGCGAACGCGCCGCACGGGGACCATCCACCCGATCAGCCAGGTGACCGAGGAAATCAGCGCGATCTTCGCGGATATGGGCTTTGCCGTGGCCGAAGGCCCGCAGGTGGAAAGCGACTGGTACAATTTCGATGCGCTCAACATTCCGCCGGAGCATCCCGCCCGGCAGGAGCACGATACCTTCTTCATGTCCCGGATCGAGGGCGACAACCGCCCGCCGCATGTGCTGCGCACCCATACCAGCCCGGTACAGATCCGCGCGATGCAGGATCAGGGCGCGCCGATCCGGGTCATCGCGCCGGGGCGGGTTTATCGGTGCGACTATGACCAGACCCATACGCCGATGTTTCACCAGGTTGAGGGTATGGCCATCGACCGCGATATTTCCATGGCCAACCTGAAATGGGTTCTGGAGGAATTCTGCCGCGCCTTTTTCGAGGTCGATGAGGTGGAGTTGCGGTTTCGTGCCTCGCATTTCCCATTCACCGAACCCTCGGCCGAGGTCGACCTGCGCTGTAATTGGTCCGATGGCCAGTTGAAGGTCGGGGAGGGGGATGACTGGATGGAAATTCTTGGGTCGGGCATGATGCACCCCAAGGTTCTGGAGGCTGGCGGCATCGACCCGGACCGATGGCAGGGCTTTGCCTTCGGTATGGGAATCGATCGGCTGGCGATGCTGAAATATGGTATTCCCGACCTCCGCGCCTTTTTCGACAGCGACCTGCGCTGGCTGCGCCACTACGGCTTTTCGGCGCTGGACGTGCCGACACTTCATGGTGGGTTGAGCCGGTAACTCAGCGCACCGGGTCCATCCGGGCATTGTCCAGCGTGCAGTCCCGCGCCACGTCCCGCCCGCAGGGGCGGGGGGAAAGATTTTTTGTCAGGCAGATGCGGATTTCCTGAATGTAGCCCGCCTTGCAGGTCGGGGTGATCATCTCGTCGCGCAGGGTGGGGTTTTCTTTCAGGAAGGCCTCTTCCACCACGTTGGCAGGCAATTTCACGGTCCGGTCGAGGCGGTGGAAGACCTCCGGCCGGGTCAGGCTGTCATAGGCACGGCGGGCGGAAGCGAAGTAGTCGGCCGCACTCAGCCCCGAACAGCGCCCGTGCTTCTTCCATTGGTACCAGGCCAGCCCGGAGGTCCCCATGATGTCGGCCATCGCGGCGGTCATGCGGCGCGAGGGGTCACGCGCCGGCGTGCGGCAATCGCTGGGCCAGCCAGTTTCGTATTGCGGCCAGAGCCCGTGCAGAACCCACCCCAGGCCGGGGCGCTCGCATTGCGGGCTGTTGCGCGCCGCGCCCTCCAGGGCGCACCAGGTGGGCGACCAGCTCAGCGACAGGATGTAATAGTCGAAATCCCCGGCGCGGTCGTCGCCCGCCCGGGCCAGGGATGCGCTCAGAAACAGAAGGACAAGCCAGCGCATTTTCGCTTTTCTCCGTGGACATGTCGGTTTATAACGCGCCCAATCTCCCCGAAAACGACGACCCGCGCCAGACCGGCGCACCCGTTTTCCCGGCGCGGGAGAGCTATGTGCAAAGGAGTGACGCCCATGAACAAGCCGATCATGGCAAAGGCGACTGCGGTCTGGCTGGTGGACAACACCACGTTGACCTTCAAGCAGATTGCCGATTTCTGCGGCCTCCACGAATTGGAGGTGCAGGGGATTGCCGACGGTGACGTGGCCGGAAGCGTGCGGGGCTTTGACCCGGTGGCCAACAACCAGCTTGAGCAGTCCGAGATCGAGAAGGGCGAGAAAGACCCGGTTTACAAGCTGCGGCTGAAATTCAATCCTGCCTCCGTGGGAGAAGAAAAACGTCGCGGTCCCCGCTACACGCCTCTGTCCAAGCGGCAGGACCGCCCGGCGGCCATCCTGTGGCTGGTGAAATTCCACCCGGAACTGACCGACGGGCAGGTGTCCAAGCTGGTCGGTACGACCAAGCCCACGATCCAGTCGATCCGGGATCGCAGCCACTGGAACATCGCCAACATCCAGCCGATCGATCCGGTGGCGCTGGGCCTGTGCAAACAGTCTGAACTGGATGCCGTGGTTCAGAAAGCGGCCCGTAAGAAGGCGGCCGAGGGCGGTCTGATGACCGACGATGAGCGTCGCAAGCTGGTATCGACCGAGCAATCTCTGGAGATGGAGGCCGAGCCGCGCATGCCGTCGGCGATTTCCGGGCTGGAAACCTTCACTCTCACCGGCGGGTCGCAACGCGAAGAAGAACAACTGCCGGATGCGGAAAGCTTTTTCAACCTTCCCGACACCGATGAGGATGACGAGGACGAGACCTGATCGAAAGCCCGACCCCGGCCGGGCTTTTCCGTCAGCCCCGCAATTGCTCGATTTCGGCGCGGGCGTTGCGCAGGCCCTCCATCGCGGCGCGGGCCTCGGCCTCGGCCTGGTGGAGACGGTTTTTCAGATCGGCCTCCATCTGATGCAGGTAGGCCACGGCCTGGTCCCGCTCTTCCTCGGCCTCGTGCACGGCCTGGGCCATCTTGTCCAGTTCCCCCATGTCGGCCTTCGTCACCCGGCTGACCCGATGAAACAGCCAGGAGGCCGCCCAGCCCAGCAGGAAGGTCACGAAAAGAATGGCCGTGGTCACGAGAATGAATTCAGTTCGGTTCATCCGTGGTCTCCGTTTGGCTTGAGCCCGTGTTTTCTGTATCGCCGAGCAGGTGGAACTCGATCCGGCGGTTGGCCTCTCGGCCCTCCTCGGTGTCGTTGTCTGCGATGGGGTTTTCTTCTCCATAGCCGCGCGCCGTGATCCCGGCGGTCAGAACGCGCCGTGCGATCAGCGCGGCCAGAACCGCATCGGCCCGCTGCTGGCTGATCTGCTGGTTCAGTTCGTCCCGCCCCCGGTCGTCGGTATAGCCCGCAATTTCCATCTTTGTGTTGGGACAGGTGCGCACGATATCGGCGATGCGGTCCACCACCTGAAGCGAGGGGCCCTTCAGGTCAACCGAGCCGGTGGAGAAGGTGATCTTGGTCTGTGCGAGAATGTCGTTGATGCGGGCCACGCAGCGTTCCGGTGAGCGGTCGTCCTCGGGGGCGGGGGGGGCTTCGTAGGTCACGTTCAGGTCGAAGGGCCCCGACCCCAGTTTCTCGCCCAGAATCCCGGAGATCCGCGCCTGTCCGTTTTCCACGTTGGTTACACCGCGCAGGCGCAGCAGGTCGGGCTGTACTGTCAGCACGCCGTTTTTCATCAGTGACAACGCTTCCAGCCCGACCAGCACCCGGAGGGACCAGCCCTCGGTCAGTTCCGGGTCGAGGTTCAGGCCCGACTGGACCTGATCTGGCCCGAACTGCGCTCTGGCATAGCTGAGCGTGGCGGTGCGGCTTGCTTCGTCGGGCATGCGTCCGCGAAGTTGCACCTGACCTTCGGGGCTGCGGGTTGCCAGGAATTGTGCCGGCCCGGCCCCCTCGGGCGTGGGGTCGGGGCGGGTGCTTTGCAGGGAGAAGATCCCGGGCAGCGCGGCCTGAAAATCGCCGGTTACGGTTTCAAACAGCTTCGCATCGACCCCTGCCGGTGCGATGAGCGACACGTCCACATCGGTGAAGGTTACGCTGCCGCCACCCAACTGCTCTACCGCCGCGATACCGCTGGTGACGGCCTTGCCCCACTCCGAGGACGGCGCCCCCAGCCCCAGCGTACAGCGCGCCGGAGCTTCAAGCCCTGCCTCCCGCGCGGCGTCGGCGATCGCCTGGGCGGTGGTCTCGGAATCGGCGGTGCACGAATCGAACCGCGCCCCTTCCGTGTCCTTCACGAAGCGCAGGGTGAAAGGGGTGATGACCGGGCGGGGGGCGGAAATTTCGATCTCGGCGATGACGCCTTCGGGGACTTTCCGGGCCAGACTGGTCTGAAGCCGGGTCCTGTCGCCGGCACTGTTTGCCAGCGCCGTGATCGTGACCTTTTCCGCAGTGACGGAAATTTTTGCGCTGTCTAGCATTTCCAGGGCCTCCAGCGCGAAGTTCAGGGCCAGGGGCCAGCTTGCCGGTGCGTCGTGATAGGCGACCTCCAGCATGTCCCCGACAGGCTGGCCGCCACTGCTGGCTTCGGCGGTTTGAGTGATGCTGTCACGATAGGGCCCGTCGGGGATAAGCCCGATCATGGAAATGCCCCGGGTGTTGCGAAGAAGTTCCAGCGAGAATTCAGGGTTGGCCAGGGGCTGGCCGGGGGTCACGTCCATTTTGTCGCGCAGTCGGGTTGCGTCCACCGCGCCGCCCGCAACGGTCAGGGCGCGAAACCGCGCGGCCTCGTCCGGGGCGGTGCCTGACAGGTGTACCTGCAACCCGTCCACCGCCACTTCGGCCCAGCCGATGTCTTCGGCGCTCAGCGCCGCCGATACGACGGTATGTGCCCCGCGCTCGATGCGGTTGACGATCAGTGTCGCGGTCAGGAAAGCCAGACCGCCGGCGGCGGCGATCACGGGCAGGAGAACGACCGGATTTCTGGGCAGGCGCATCGGGCGCTCCGTTGGTTTGGCGGGGCAGGACCCCGCGTTTCAGAAGAAGATGGCGAGGGTAAAGAATGCCACTGGAATCAACCCGGCATCCCGGTTGGACCTAAAAAGTGCAAGGCAGACATCCGCGTCATCGGGCTTCAGGCGCGACAATTGCCAGTAAAGATGAAGGCCGAAGCCCAAAACCCCCAGAACCCCTACGAAGGCGGCGGTTGAGCCGGCCCCATGCACAAGCCCGCCAACCACCGCCAGCACCATCAGGATACTGCCGAAGATCATGAACTGTTGCAGGCGTTCGGGGGTTTTTTCCCCGAACAGAAGCGCGGTGGATTTCACACCGATCAGGGCGTCGTCTTCCTTGTCCTGATGGGCGTAGATCGTGTCATAGAAGATCGTCCAGGCGATGCCCGCCAGGTACAGGAACACCGCCGGCCAGCCCAGGGCACCGGTATGGGCCGTCCAGGCCAGAAGCGCCCCCCAGTTGAATGCCAGCCCCAGGAAAACCTGTGGCCAGTAGGTAAACCGTTTGGCAAAGGGGTATATGGCGACAAACACCAGCGACAGCAGCCCCAGCCCGATCGCGGCGGCGTTGAACGTCAGCAGAATACAGAATGCGAGAAGCGACTGGATCACCAGCCATGCCATGGCCTGTTTCACGCTGACCTGCCCGGCGGGGATGGGGCGGGACCTGGTGCGCGTCACCTTGCCGTCGATGTTGCGGTCGGTGATGTCGTTCCAGGTACAGCCTGCGCCGCGCATCAGGAATGCGCCCATGGCGCAGCCCAGAACGATCCAGATGTCCCCCCAGCGAAAGCCGGTGGCGGCGGCGCCCAGCGTGACGCCCCACAGGCAGGGAATCAGCAAAAGCCATGTTCCGATCGGCCGGTCCGCGCGCGACAGGCGCAGGTAGGGGCGCGCCCATTCCGGTGCGCGCCGGTCGACCCAGTTGCCCGAAACGGCGTCGGCGACCTGGTCCGAAGGCACTGGCATTTCTTGGGGTTGGGACATAACACTGGCCCTCATGAAGGATGTCGCAAAAGTCAGGCTGTTTTTAGACCAGCCTTTGGGGCAGGGGCAAACCGTTCCTCTGTCGCGGGAGCAGGCGCATTATCTCTTTTCCGTGATGCGCCTGGGGGCCGGGGCACATGTGCTGGTGTTCAACGGGCAGGCGGGAGAGTGGCTGGCCGAGGTGACGGAGGCCGGCAAACGCGGCGGCATGCTGACCTGCCGGCACCGGACGCGGCCGTTGCAGATGCCGCCGGACCTGTGGTTTCTGTTCGCGCCGATCAAGAAGGCGCGCACGGATTTCATCGTTGAAAAGGCGGCCGAACTGGGGGCCGCCCGGATCTGCCCGGTTCAGACCGATTTCACCAACAGTGACCGTATCCGTCGGGACCGGCTTCAGGCCCATGCCGTCGAAGCCGCCGAGCAATGCGGCGGGACCTTCGTTCCCGAGGTGGCGGATTTGACACGCCTGGACGCCGTGCTGTCCGCCTGGCCCGAAGGGCGCCGCCTGATGTTCTGCGATGAGGCATTAGTGGGGGCGGGGCGGACACTTGGCGATGTGCCGCGCGGCCCCTGGGCGATTCTCATCGGTCCCGAGGGCGGCTTTTCTGAAGCTGAACGGACCTGCCTGCGCGCACTGCCTTTTGGCCATCCCGTCAGCCTTGGCCCGCGGGTCCTGCGCGCCGATACGGCGGCGGTGGCGGCGTTGACGGTCTGGCAACAGGCGCTGGGAGACTGGGAATGAGTTTTTTCCGCGCGCAAGCCATTGCACGCCTGTTGTTGTGGCGGGAGGTGCTGATCGGTTCGGGTGCGCTGGGCCTGGGGGTATGGTTGGCGTCGCGTGGCGGGGCGCTGTTTTACGTATTGGGCGCGGTCGTAGTTCTGGCAGGCGGGTCCATGATCTGGGTGGCGTTGCGGCGGTTGCGTTTTGGTATGGGCGGGCAGGCCCCCGGGATGGTCGAGGTCCGGGAAGGACAGATCAGCTATCTCGCGCAGGCGGGCGGGTTTGCCGCGCTCAGCGAACTGACGGAGATCCGTGTGATCTTCGATGATCGCAACATACGATTCTGGCAATTGTTTCAGGATGGGCTGCCCACCCTGACGATCCCCGCCGATGCCACGGGGGGCGGGGATTTGTTCGACGCTTTCGTCAGCCTGCCCGGGGCCCGCCCGGTCGTGTTTCTTGCAGCGCGGGCGCGTCCAGCTTCTGACGGCCCGGTCACGGTTTGGCGACGGCGGGCCGGCCCGGCCTTGACTTGACCGTTCGGCACGGGTCATGCACCCATCAGACAAACAGCCCGGAGGCCGCTCAGACATGTCCATTCCTCAATCCGGCGGCGGCCCGATCGAAAGCCATGACCAGCTTGCGCAATACCTTGAGTCCGGATGCAAGCCCCGTGACGCCTGGCGGATCGGGACCGAGCACGAGAAATTCGGCTACTGCAAGGACAGCCAGAAACCCATCCCCTATGACGGCCCGCGATCCGTGCGGGCGGTTCTGGAGGGGCTGCGCGATCGTTTCGGCTGGGCGCCGATCCATGAGGGGCCGCACCTGATCGGGCTGGAGAAGGGCGGCGCGAATGTCAGCCTTGAACCCGGCGGGCAATTGGAACTGTCCGGCGCCCCGCTGGAAACCATCCACCAGACATGCGACGAAGTGAACGAGCACCTGCGCGAGGTGAAGAGCATCGCCGACGAGGTCGGGGTGGGGTTCATCGGTCTGGGGGCCGCGCCGATCTGGCGGCATGGGGACATGCCCGTGATGCCCAAGGGCCGATACGCCCTGATGACCGATTACATGGATCGCGTCGGGACCATGGGCAAGACCATGATGTACCGGACCTGTACGGTGCAGGTGAATCTCGACTTCGCGTCCGAGACCGATATGGTGCAAAAGCTCCGGGTGGCGCTGGCATTGCAGCCGGTGGCGACCGCGCTGTTTGCCAATTCCCCCTTCCTTGAGGGCAGGCCGAACGGGCACAAATCCTGGCGCTCCCGCGTGTGGCGCGATCTCGATCCGGCGCGCACCGGCATGCTGCCCTTCGTGTTCGAAGAGGGTTTCGGTTTCGAACGCTGGGTCGATTATGCGCTGGATGTCCCGATGTATTTCGTCTACCGCGACGGCCGGTATATCGACGCGCTGGGCCAGTCCTTTCGCGATTTCCTTGTCGGCAAGTTGCCTGCCTTGCCGGGAGAGATGCCGACCCTGTCCGACTGGGCCGACCATCTGACGACGATTTTTCCTGAGGCCCGGATCAAGAAATTCATCGAGATGCGCGGTGCCGATGGCGGCCCGTGGCGGCGTCTGTGTGCCTTGCCCGCCTTCTGGGTGGGGCTGACCTACGATCAGGGGGCGCTGGATGCGGCGTGGGACCTGGTCAGGGGCTGGGATGCAGAAACCCGAGAGGAATGGCGCGTTTCGGCTTCCCGCGACGGACTTCAGGCGCAGGTGGGCGGGCGATCCATGCTGGCTCTGGCGCAGGACGTGCTGAATATCGCCAGGTCCGGCCTCAAGGCCCGGGCCCGCCCCGGCCTGGGTGGCATGGTTCAGGACGAACGTCACTTCCTGCATGCGCTGGAGGACAGCGTGGAGACCGGCAAGGCCCCGGCGGACGAACTGCTGGAGTATTACACCGGCGAATGGGCCGGGGATCTGACCCGGATCTACGACGCGTTCAGCTACTAGGCCTCAGCCCTTGCCGATTTTGGGCTCGGTTCCGGCGATCAGGCGGCGGATGTTGGCGGCGTGACGGATAAAGATCAGCGCCGCCAGCAGGATGGCGAGGGTTGCCATGTTCCCATACCCGAACGCCAGCATCCACAGCGGGGCAAGCCCCGCCGCGACCAACGCCGAGAGAGAGGAGATCCGCGCGATAAGTGCCGTCACCAGCCATGTGCCACAGGCCGCCAGCCCAACGGGCCATGCCAGCGCCAGAAGCGTGCCAAGGAAGGTCGCCACCCCCTTGCCGCCCCTGAAACCAAGGTAAACCGGGAAAATGTGGCCCACAAACGCGGCGAACCCGGCAAGCTGGGCGGCGTCTTCCCCGACCAGCGCGCGGGCGGCCAGGACGGCGATCCCCCCCTTGCCCGCATCCAGAACCAGCGTCAGCAGGGCGGCGGGCTTGTTTCCTGTGCGCAGCACGTTGGTGGCCCCGATATTGCCGGACCCGATCCGCCGCAGATCCCCCAGCCCGAACAACCGTGCCATCACGATGCCGAACGGCACTGCGCCGAGCAGGTAGGCAAGCACACCTGTCAGAACCAGAAGCAGGATCGGGCTTTCGAGACCTGGCATCATGCCTCCTCCCCATAAACGCGATGTCCGCCGACCCATGTACCGTGCACCCGGCCTTGCAGACGCGCGCCGTCAAAGGGTGTGTTTCTGGATTTCGACAGCAGGGTAAAGCGATCCAGCACGAAGGGTGCGTCGGGGTCGAACAGCACCAGATCCGCCGGGGCGCCGGTACCCAGCCGGCCGCTTTCCAGTCCCAGTCGCCGGGCCGGGTTCAGGGACAGTGCGCGCCACAGAACCGGCAGTGCGATATGCCCGCCATGCACCAGCCGCAGCGCGGCGGGAAGCAGCGTTTGCAGCCCCACCGCGCCTGCGGCGGCTTCTTCGAAGGGCAGGCGCTTGGATTCTTCGTCCTGCGGGGTGTGCATCGAACAGACCACATCCACCAGCCCGCTGGCGACGGCCTCGACCAGCGCCACGCGGTCGTCTTCGGCGCGCAGCGGCGGGCGCAGCTTGAAGAAGGTGCGGTAGTCGCCCACGTCCAGTTCATTCAGGGTCAGGTGGTGGATGGAAATCCCCGCGGTCACGTCATGGCCGTTGGCTTTCGCACGCTCCAGCGCGGGCAGGGCGCGGGCCGTGGTGATCTGGTCGGCGTGGTATTTCACCCCGGTCATTTCCACCAGCGCCATGTCGCGGTCGAAGGCCATACGCTCCGCCAGCGGCGAAACGGCGGGCAACCCCTTGAGAGAAGCGAACCTGCCGCTTGTCGCCACGGCCCCGGCCGAAAGGCCGGGATCCTGCGGGTGGCCGACGATCAGTGCGTCAAGGCTGCGGGCGTAGGTCATCGCGCGGCTGAGAACCTTGGTGTTTTCCACCACCCGCGCGTCATCGGTGAAGGCCACCGCCCCGGCATCCTGGAGAAAGCCGATTTCGACCATTTCGCGCCCTTCGCGGCCCTTGGTCAGGGTGGCCATGGGGCGGATGCGTACCGCGCTCGCCTCGCGCCCGCGCCGGGTGACGAACTCCAGCACCTCGGGACTGTCGATGACCGGGGCTGTATCGGGCCGCGTGACGATGGTGGTCACGCCGCCCGCCGCCGCCGCCGCGCCAGCCGAGCCGAAGGATTCCTTGTGCCGCTCCCCCGGTTCGCAAACCTTCACGCCCAGGTCCACGATGCCGGGGGCAAGGCAGTGCCCGGCGCAATCGATGGTCTCGTTTGCGTCGGGGGCGGGGCCGGTCCCGGTGGCGGCGATGACCCCGTCCCGGACCAGCAGCCAGCCGGGAGTTTCGGATCCGGTCTCGGGGTCGATCAGGCGGGCTTGGGTGAACAGGGTACTCATCGGGCGGTCCTTATCGCGGCCTCCAGCCGGGCCTTCACGGCGGGTTTGTCGGCAAGGTATTTCATCAGGTGCTTGTCGCCGGAGCGGGTGACGATCTGGATCGCGCTGCCGAGGTTGTTGAGCTTTTCGATCTCGGCCAGCCGCGCCGCGCGCCCCTGCGGCCCGATCAGGCGGGTGCCGGTCAGGTCCCAGCGGGCGGACAGATCCTCTGACGCCAGGTATCCGCCGCGCACGGCGACAGCCGCCAGCGCCGCCACCGCGCCGACCCAGAAATCCGGGTTTCCCATCAGGTACATCCCCGCCATCGCCCCCACCCCACCAATGGCGGCCATCAGGACATGGTCGCGGATGTAGGCGGCGCGGTCGGTGTGAAAGCTTTCGATCACATGCTCTCCGTCCGCAAGGGGGACGCGGTAAGCCGGGTCATGCATAGGTGCCCCCTTCCCGTTCGGCGCGCAGGGTGCGGGCCAGAAGGTCCATCGCGGCCATGCGCACGGCGACACCCATCTCCACCTGTTCCTGGATGACGGAGCGGTTGATGTCGTCGGCCAGGGTGCCGTCGATCTCCACCCCCCGGTTCATCGGGCCGGGATGCATGACGATGGCGTCGTCCCTGGCGTGGGCCAGCTTTGCGGCGTCCAGCCCGTAGCGGTGGTAGTACTCGCGTTCCGACGGGATGAAGCCGCCATCCATCCGTTCCTTCTGGAGGCGCAGCATCATCACCACATCCGCGCCTTTCAGCCCCTCGGCCATGTCGTCACAGACCTCGACCCCCAGATCCGCCGCGCCGGTGGGGATGAGCGTGGGCGGGCCGATCAGGCGCACGCGGTTTTCCATCTTGCCCAGCAGCAGGATGTTGGAGCGCGCCACCCGCGAATGGGCGATGTCGCCGCAGATCGCCACCGTCAGCCGGTGCAGCCGCCCCTTGGCGCGGCGAATGGTCAGCGCGTCCAGCAGGGCCTGGGTCGGATGCTCATGGCGCCCGTCGCCAGCGTTCAGCACCGCGCAGGTGACTTTTTCCGCCAGCAGGTTCACCGCACCGGAATGGGGGTGGCGCACCACCAGCAGGTCCGGTCGCATGGCATTAAGCGTCAGCGCCGTGTCGATCAGCGTTTCGCCCTTCTTGATCGAGGATGCCTGCATCGCCATGTTCATCACGTCCGCGCCCAGGCGTTTTCCCGCCAGTTCGAAGCTGGACTGGGTGCGGGTGGAATTCTCGAAGAACATGTTGATCTGGGTCATTCCCGCCAGCGCATCGCTGTGTTTGCGGGGCCGGCGGTTGAGATCGGCATACTGGTCGGCAAGGTCAAGGATGATGCGGATATCGTCGGGGCTGAGGTCCTCGATGCCCAGAAGGTGGCGAGCGCGGAATGTCATGGGGCCTCCGGGTTGGTCTGGATGCTTATAAAAAGCGCATCGCCCCCCCGCAAGGGACGTGATGCCCATTGCCCCGGTTCGCGTCCCGTCCTAGCCTGACGGTATGGATACGGGACTGGATTTCCATACCGCGAAAGCGTTGCTGGAGTGGCAGGTCGAACTCGGCGTGAGCGAGGCGATCGGCGATGCCCCCGTGAACCGATACGAGGAAGAGACGCAGCCGGTCGCGGCTCCGCAATCGCCTCCGGTGTCCCCTCCCGCAGACGATCCTGTCGCGGGGGCCCGCGCGGCCGCAACCGCTGCCGGAACGCTGGAGGCGCTTTGCACCGCGCTGGCCGCCTTCGAAGGCTGCGATCTCAAGCGTGGGGCGCGCAGTCTCGTCTTTGCCGACGGGACGCCTGCGGCGCGGGTGATGGTCATCGGCGAGGCGCCGGGGCGGGACGAGGACATCCGGGGCAAACCCTTTGTCGGACGCGCCGGACAGTTGCTGGACAAGATGTTCGCCGCCATCGGCCTGGGCCGGGACCGGGCCGCGGAGCACGGGCTCTATATCACCAACGTCTTGCCATGGCGACCGCCGCAGAACCGTGACCCCCAGCCCGAAGAGGTGGCGATGATGCTGCCTTTCCTGCACCGCCATATCGAACTGGCCGCGCCCGAGGTCATCGTGCTGATGGGCAACCATTCCTGCGGGGCGCTGTTGGGGCGCAAGGGCATCACCCGCTTGCGCGGCAATTGGGCGGAGGTCGCGGGCCTGCCCGCCCTGCCGATGTTCCATCCTGCCTTCCTGTTGCGCAACCCGGCCGCGAAACGGGAGGCGTGGCGCGACCTTCTGATGCTTCAGGCCCGCCTGAGGGGGGACCCCGCCGATGGTTGAACCGCTGACGCTTCTGGCCTTTGTTCCTGCCGCCATCGCGCTGAACCTGACGCCGGGGGCGGACATGATGTTCTGCCTTGGGCAGGGGCTGCGGGGCGGACCGCGCGCGGCGCTGGCGGCGGATGCGGGGATCGCGCTGGGGGTCATGGTTCATGTTCTGGCCGCGGGGCTGGGGCTGGGCGTGGTCGTCGCCACGGTTCCGGGGATGTTCGATGTGATCCGCTGGGTGGGTGTGGGGTATTTGCTGTGGCTGGCTGTCGGGGTGTTGCGCGCCCCTGTGGCGCGCGCGGTGGAACCTGCCTCCCCCCGCCGGGCGTTTATGCAGGCGCTGGTGGTGAACCTGACCAATCCGAAGGTGATTCTGTTCGTCCTGGCCTTCCTGCCCCAGTTCGTCGATCCGGGACGGGCGATTCTGCCACAGTTTCTTGTCCTGGGGGCGGTTCTGGCGCTGGGAGGGTTCGTGGTGAACGGGCTGGTCGGGGTGTTTGCCGGGGCCGCGCGGGAGCGGCTGCGCTCATCCCGCGTGCAGCGGGGGCTGGGTGTGGTCTCGGCCCTGATTTTCGGGGCGCTGGCGCTGCGCCTTGCCTTGCTGGAGAAAGCCTGATGAAAGAATTCATCCCGCTGCGTATCGCCGTGCTGACCGTCAGCGATACTCGCAGCCTTGAGGAGGACCGCTCCGGCCAGATCCTGACCGATCTTGTCGCGCAGGCCGGGCACCTGCTGGCCGCCCGTGACATCCTGCCCGACGACCGCGATGCGATCGTCGCCAGGTTGCGTGGCTGGTGTGCCGACCCCCAGGTGGACGTGGTGCTGAGCACTGGCGGCACCGGCCTGACCGGTCGTGACGTGACCGTGGAGGCCCACCGTGACGTGTATGAAAAGGAGATCGAGGCCTTCGCCACGGTCTTCACCCTTGTATCGGTGCGGAAGATCGGGACTTCGGCGGTACAAAGCCGCGCCACGGGCGGAGTCGCGCAGGGGACCTATCTTTTCGCGCTGCCGGGCAGCCCCGGTGCCTGCCGCGACGCGTGGGAGGAAATCCTGCGTCCGCAGTTCGATTATCGCCACCAGCCCTGTAACTTTGTCGAGATTTTACCAAGACTTGACGAACATTTGCGACGGAAATAGCCACAACCCGCGTAGTATGCCGTGTTTGGAGATGTGCGCCACAGCCCTATCTAAGGCAGCAGCCGGACCATGTTGCCGGGAAGGATGAAGAATGCGATTTCTGCGCCGCAGCCTTGTGGGGCTGTTCATGTTCGCGGTTACGATCGGGCTGCTGGCCTTTGCGGGGCAGTCCGTCTTTCAGGCCGTTCAGGACAGGTTGACCGACGCGCCTGAAAGCCGCCCGGCGCGCGAAAGGATCACCGCCGCGAATGTCGTGATGGTCGAGGCGGGGCGCGTGTCCCCGGTGATGACCGTGTTCGGGGAGGTTCGCAGCCGCCGCACGCTGGAACTGCGCGCCAAGGCGGCGGGTACGGTCGTGACGCTGCACCCGGATTTTGAGGAAGGCGGTCAGGTGGCGCAGGGGGATCTGCTGTTGCGGGTGGATCCGGCAGATGCGCAGGCGGCGCTGGCCGTGGCCCGTACAGAACTGGCGCAGGGCGAAACCGAACTGCGTGAGGCCACTCGCGCCCTCGATCTTGCCCGCGATGAGCAGGCCGTGGCCGAGGAACAGGCCGCCCTGCGGGACAAGGCCCTGAACCGGCAGCGCGATCTCAAGCAGAGGGGGGTCGGCACCGATGCGGCCGTGGAAACGGCGGAGTTGGCCTCGGCAGCGGCCAAACAGGCGGTGGTGTCGCGCCGACAGGCGGTGGCGCAGGCCGAAACGCGGCTGGACAATGCCCGTACCGGGCTGGAGCGGGCGCGGATCACGCTTTCGGATGCGCAGCGCGCCCTTGAAGACACGGAGCTTTACGCCGCCTTTTCCGGGGCGCTGAACGACGTCGCGCTGATCGAAGGCGGGCTGGTCGCCAATAACGAACGCGTCGCCGATCTGATCGACCCGCGGGCGCTTGAGGTCGCGTTCCGGGTTTCGACCGTGCAATTCAGCCGCCTGCTGGACGAAGCGGGCGGATTGCGCCCGGTTGGGGTTACTGCGCGGCTGGATGTGTTCGGCGCCGACCTGACGGCACAGGGGCAGATCAGTCGCGAAAGCGGTGCCGTCGCCGAAGGGCAGACCGGGCGGTTGCTGTTTGCCCGGCTCGACCGGGCGCGCGGTTTCCGGCCCGGCGATTTCGTTACCGTGAAAATCCACGAACCTCCCCTTGAACATGTCGCCCGCCTGCCTGCCCTGGCGGTCGATGCGGCGCATACGGTTTTGGCGCTGGGTCCGGAAAACCGGCTCGAAGTGATGCAGGTGGAGCTTTTGCGGCGGGAGGGCGACGATGTTATCGTCCGCGCCCCGGATCTTTACGGTCGGGAGGTCGTGGCCGAACGCTCTCCGCTTTTGGGGGAAGGTATTCGCATCCGCCCCCTGCGGCCGGGGGCCTCTGCCGCGCCTGACTCCGAAGGCATGGTCGCCCTGACGCCCGAGCGCCGTGCGCGTCTGCTGGCGGCGCTGGATGCCTCGCCCGCGCTGGCGCAGGAGGACAAGGCCCGCGTGCGGGTCGAACTGATGAAAGACCGCGTTTCCGCCGCCACCGTGGCGCGCCTTGAACGGATGGGGGGCTGAGTGAGCCGGGGCGTCCGCGCGCGCGGCATCATTTCCTATTTTACCCGTCACCGCACGGCGGCGAACCTGCTGCTGGTGGTGCTGATCGTTCTGGGCCTGGCCGCGGCACCGCGGATGCGCGCGCAGTTCTTTCCCGACGTGGTCCTGGACACGGTCAGCGTTTCGGTCGTCTGGGAAGGTGCGGGCGCCGAAGATGTCGACCGGGGAATCGTGCAGGTTCTCGACCCTGTCCTGCGCGCAGTCGAAGGGGTGGAAAGCAGCACCGCCCAATCTCGGGAGGGACGGGCTTCCGTCACGCTGGAATTCGAGCCGGGCTGGGACATGGGGCGCGCGACGGATGAGGTCCAGAGCGCCGTCGACGGTGTGAACGACCTGCCCGAGGACGCCGAAGAGCCGGAGGTCAGGCGCGGCGTCTGGCGCGACCGGGTGACGGACGTGGTGATTACCGGACCGGTCGGGGTGGAACAACTGGCCCGTCTTGCCGACGAATTCACCGATCGTCTGTTCGCGGTTGGGGTTACGCGCACCACCATCCGTGGGATCGCGGCACCGGAAACCATCGTGGAGACACCCTCGTCGGAACTGATCCGCCACGATGTGACCATGGCCGGGATTGCCGCAGTGATCGGCGCGGCCGTTGATACCGCCCCCGCGGGGGACGTGAGCGGGGCCAATGCCCGCGTGCGCACCGGCGGTGAAAAGCGCAGCCCAGAGCAGATCTCCGCACTGGTGCTGCGCGCCAACCCCGACGGGTCCAAGCTGACGGTGGGGGATGTTGCGACCGTTCGGGTTGAAGGCGTGGACCGGGAACGCGCCTATTTCGTCGGGGAGGCGCCGGCGGTTTCCGTGCGGGTGGACCGATCCGACCGGGGGGATGCCATCGCCATCCAACGGCAGGTCGAGGATGTCGTCCGCGAAATGGCCGAAACCCTGCCCAAGGGCGTCAGGATCGACCTGATCCGGACTCGTGCCGATTACATCTCCGGGCGGCTCGACATTCTCCTGGACAACGGCGCCCTGGGGCTTTTCCTGGTGCTGACGCTGTTGTTCCTGTTCCTGAACGCGCGCACCGCCTTTTGGGTGGCAATGGGGATTCCGGTGGCGATGCTGGCAACCATCGCGATGATGTATGCCGCCGGACTGACGTTGAACATGATCTCGTTGTTTGCGCTGATCATCACGCTGGGTATCGTGGTGGACGACGCCATCGTCGTGGGGGAGCACGCCGATTTTCGTGCCCGGCGGCTGGGGGAGACCCCTGTGCAGGCGGCTGAAAACGCCGCCTTCCGCATGGCCGCTCCGGTCTTTTCCGCGACCCTGACGACGGTGATCGCGTTTTTCGCGCTGGTCGCGGTGGGGGGGCGTTTTGGCGATCTGATCGCGGATATCCCCTTCACGGTCATTGTGGTGCTTCTGGCCTCGTTGGTGGAGTGTTTCCTGATCCTGCCCAATCATATGGCTCATGCGCTGACGCACTCGGCCAGACAGCACTGGTACGATGCGCCGTCGCGTTTGGTGAACCGGGGGTTCCGCATCGTGCGGGAGCGGGCCTTCCGCCCCATGGTGGCCGGTGTGATCGCGGCGCGGTACCCGGTGATGGCGCTGGTTGTCGTGCTGCTGGCGGTTCAGGTAGGGCAGGTTATTCGCGGCGATGTGCCGTGGCGGTTCTTCAACGCGCCGGAGCAGGGCTCGGTTACCGGCAATTTTGCCATGCTGCCGGGCGCATCGCGTGAGGACACGCTGGAGATGATGCGCGAGATGCAGCGTGCCACGCAGGCCGTTGCCGCGCGTTTCGCGGAGGAACATGGACGCGACCCGCTGGATTACGCGATCGCCGAGGTGGGGGGGAATACCGGGCGCGGTCTTTCCGGGGCCGATGCCAAGGATACGGACCTGCTTGGGTCTATCGCCGTGGAATTGATCGATGCCGACCTGCGCCCTTATTCCAGCTTCGATTTCGTGGAGGCCTTGCAAAAGGAGGTGCGCCAGCATCCGCTGGCGGAAACCGTCAGTTTCCGCGGCTGGCGTTCCGGCCCGGGCGGGGATGCGCTGGACGTGCAGCTTTACGGTGCCGGGGCCGGTACGCTGAAATCCGCGGCTGAGGCGCTTAAGGCGCGGCTGGCGCAGTTTTCGGAAGTTTCCGCGCTTGAGGACACGCTGGCCTATGACAAGGAAGAACTTCTTCTCGAACTCACCCCGCAGGGCAGCGCGCTGGGCTTCACCATCGAACAGCTTGGCCGGGTTCTGCGCCATCGCCTGAACGGGATAGAGGCCGCGACCTATCCGGACGGCCCGCGCTCCGCCAGTATTCGCGTGGAACTCCCCCGCAGCGAACTGACCGCCGATTTCCTTGTGCGGACACAGTTGCGCGCCCCCGGCGGGGCCTATCTGCCGCTGGCCGATATCGTGACCGTCGAATCGAGCACCGGGTTTTCCACCGTGCGGCGGGAAAACGGGCTGCGGGTGGTTTCGGTCACCGGCGATATTTCCGAAGACAACCCGGCCCGCGCCGCCGAGATCACCCGCCTGCTGGAGGTCGAGATCCTGCCTGCCTTGTCCACCGATTTCGGAGTGTCCTGGCAGCTTTCCGGGTTGAGCGAGCAGGAAGACGATTTTCTGCGCGATGCCCTGACCGGGCTGATCCTGTGCCTGTTGGGAATCTACCTGACGCTGGCGTGGATTTTCTCAAGCTGGGCGCGGCCGGTGGTTGTCATGGCGGTTATCCCCTTCGGGTTGGTGGGCACGATCTATGGCCACGCGGCGTGGGATGTGCCGATGTCCATGTTCACGGTCGTCGGGGTGCTGGGGATGACGGGCATCATCATCAACGACTCGATCGTGCTTGTGACGACCGTCGACGATTACGCGAAGGAGCGGGGTCTGTTCCCTGCCATCATCGATGCCACGGCCGATCGCCTGCGTCCCGTTCTGCTGACCACGCTGACCACGGTGCTGGGTCTTGCGCCGCTGCTGTTCGAAAAATCCCAGCAGGCGCAGTTTCTCAAACCGACGGTCATCACCCTGGTTTACGGGCTGGGGTTCGGCGTGGTGCTGGTGCTGATCGTGGTGCCCGCGCTTCTGGGGATGCAGCGGGACGTGGCGCGCCAGATGAAGGCCTACCGTCTGGCCCTGCGGTCCCCCCGACGGGCCCGCGGGCTGGCACGGGTGGCGCTGGCCGGGACAGGGGTGGTGGCCGGGGTGTTCTCGGCAACCCTGGGGCCGGTTCTGGTGACCGGGGCTCTGCCCGGATGGGCGGTGGCGATGGCGCCGCAACTGGCCGGGATGCCGATGATCGCGGGGGTGGGGCTGTTCCTGTCGGGGGCGGCGCTGGGCTTGACAGGGCTTTATTTCGTGTCGGTCTGGTTGTTGGCGCGACGGGCTTAGCCCCCGCTGCATCCGAGAATTTCCACGGCGGTGTCATTGCCCAGAACGGTAATACGCAGGGCAGAGCGATCCACGATCAGCGTATCGCCTGAAAGGTCTGCTCCTGCGGACAGGCGGTTCCCGGTTCGCCGGGTGGGGGAATCGGACAGCCACGCCCCGGCGCCGCGAAGCTCGAAGATTGCGGTTTCCTGCCCGCCGAGGCTTGGCATCTCGATTTCGGCTGTCAGGCGCAGGCCGGTCCGGGCGGGGCTGAGCGCGCATTTCACACCTTTCACATGCGCGGCGCCGGCGGGCAGGGGCCTGCGTGCCATCCACGCGTTCAGCGCGGCCGGCGGGGTATCCGCGGGGATGCGTGCGGAAAGCTCCAGCGTGAGGGGCATGCAGATTTCCTTGCACACGCCCATGCCGATGCGCAGCCGCAGGTGCATTGGCGCGTCAGGGTTGGCGGGGGTGAGTTCCAGCGGAAGGACGACCTTTTCCTCATAGCCGAGGCTGCGCATACCGTTCTGGGTGAACAGAATCGGGCGTGGCCAGTGGATGCGGACCCCTTTCAGGTTTTCGGAGGCCGACCAGTCGAACCGGGGCGGGATGCCCGCCTCGCCCGGAATCCGCCAGTAGGTTTTCCACCCCGGCTCCAGATCCAGCCGGAGGCCCGCCATCGGCGTTCCGTCCGCTGCGGGAGGGGCGGGGACGAGTGACCCCCGCAACGGCGGCTCAGCCCTGGCCGGCATTGCGGCAAGTATCGCGAGGGCAAGTACGTATATGAGGCGGGTATGTATCATTTCAAAAGGATTAGGCAGCTCCGCGCGAAAACGAAATCACTTTCCGGCGAGAGAGCTGGGGCGAATCCTGCACGCCACCTTGCGTCCGGGCCGCCACAGGCGCATCCTTACCCCATGATGGAGGCATCCCAGTACACCGAACTGACCGGGCAGTTGTTGATTGCAATGCCCGGTATGGGCGATCCGCGTTTTGAAAGAAGCGTGGTGTTCCTGTGTGCGCATTCGAAGGACGGGGCGCTGGGGCTGATCGTGAACAAGCCGCTGCCGGATCTGAGCTTCGATGAATTGCTGACCCAGCTTGAGATCGACCGCGCGCCCGGGATCCGCGATATCCGCGTCTATTTCGGCGGCCCGGTTGAGCATGGGCGTGGCTTCGTGCTGCATTCGGGGGATTATCAGTCCCGCTCCGAGGCGACGCTCGATGTCGATGGGCGCTTTGCCATGACGGCGACTCTGGACGTGCTTGAGGATATCGCCGGGGGCAACGGTCCGGGCACGGCGCTTTTGGCGCTGGGCTATGCAGGGTGGGGGCCGGGGCAGTTGGAAAGCGAGATTCTTCGGAACGGGTGGCTGACCTGCGCGGCCAGCCCGGAGCTTGTCTTCGCGCCCGAGGATGGCGGCAAGTGGGAACGGGCACTCAGGACGCTGGGAATCGACCCGCTGCTTCTGTCCGCCGATGCCGGTCGCGCCTAGCGGGGCGCGGCGGCGCGGCGCAGCCGGTCGTTGATGGCATGGCCCAGGCCATGCGGGGGTACGGGGGCGACGGAAATGCCCTGGCCCGGCGCGGCCCGCGCATCGAGCGAGCGAAGGTGGTGAAAGAGGTTCGCCGCCGCTTCGACCAGGTCGCCGCTTTCGGAGAGGTTCAGATCTGCACCCGGCGTGGGGCCAAAACCCAGCCACAGATCCCCCGGTTCTGGCGTTGTCCGGCCCAGCCGCACCGCCGCCGCCGGCGCGTAATGGGAGGCAAGCTGCCCCGGCGCATTGGGTCTTGCCCCTTTCGCATGACGGGTGAGCGCCCCCCCCAGGCAGGCTTCGATCGCCTCGACCGGCAGGCCGCCCGGACGCAAGAGAGCCGGTGTTGGGGTGAAGCCGATGATTGTGGATTCCACCCCCACCGGGCAGGGGCCGCCATCTACGACCGCTTCGATCCGGCCGGACAGCCCCTCCAGCACATGTGCCGCGCGGGTTGGGCTGACCTTTCCCGAAGGGTTGGCCGAGGGCGCGGCCACGGGTCCGCCGAAGGTCTCCAGCAGGGTGTGCGCCACCGGGTGGTCGGGAACGCGCAGGGCGACGGTATCCAACCCGGCGGTCACCAGCGGCGACAGGGCCGTTCCCTTCAGCGGCAGCACAAGCGTCAGCGCACCGGGCCAGAAGGCCGAAGCCAGCCGCAGCGCCTCATCGGGAAAAGCCGCGATTTCGCGGGCGGCGGCGAGGTCGGGAAGATGCACGATCAGGGGGTTGAACCTTGGGCGGCCTTTGGCCTGAAAAATGCGGGCGACGGCGATATCGTTGCGGGCATCCGCCCCCAGCCCGTAGACGGTTTCCGTCGGGAAGGCGACCAGGTCCCCCGCCCGCAGCATTCCGGCGGCGCGGTTCAGTCCGTCGGGGGTCGGGGCGAGGGCAAGTGTCGGCATTGCGGGGCTTTCGTGACGTCGCGTTTGGGTTTGATGGGCTGTGGCGCTGCATTAACCTGATTGCAGCGCAGGTGCAGACATAGCGCCGTCGCCGACAGGGCTCAAGCCGACAGCAGGAGAGTGCATCATGCCGTATCGCGCGCCGATTGGCGATTACCAGTTTCTTTTCGATCACGTCGTCGATTTTGCGCAGGTTGCCGCGACTGAACGCTTTGCCGAGGCGACGCCGGACATGACCTTTGCCATCCTGACCGAGGCCGCCAAGATGTGCGAAGAGGTTCTCGCGCCGCTGCAGCGCGCCGGAGATCAGCAGGGTGCGGTGCTGGAGGGTGGCGTCGTGCGGACCACGCCCGGTTTTGCACAGGGATATCGTGCCATCGCCGCAGGCGGCTGGATCGGAATTTCCGCCCCGCAGGAGCACGGTGGGATGGGCCTGCCCTTGGCCCTGGCCACCGCCGTGGGCGAAATGATGGGAAGCGCCTGCCTGTCGCTTCAGCTTTGCCCGTTGCTGTCGCAGGGTCAGATCGAGGCGCTGGATCATCATGCCAGTCCCGAGATCAAGGCGCTCTACCTGCCCCGGCTGATTTCCGGTGACTGGATCGGGACCATGAACCTGACCGAACCGCAGGCCGGCAGCGATGTGGGTGCGCTGCGCACTACGGCGACCTCCAATGGGGACGGCACCTATGCCGTGACGGGACAGAAGATATTCATCAGCTGGGGGGATGCCGATTTCGCGGAAAACGTCTGCCATCTTGTGCTGGCGCGCTTGCCCGACGGGGCGCCGGGGACGAAGGGCATCAGCCTGTTTCTGGTGCCGCGCAACCTGCCGGACGAGAACGGTGCCCCTGGCGCGCGCAACAGCCTGCGGGTGGTCAGCCTCGAACACAAGATGGGCCTGCATGGCAGCCCCACGGCGGTGATGGAATATGACGGTGCCACCGGATGGCTGGTGGGCGCGCCGCACAAGGGCATGGCGGCGATGTTCACGATGATGAACAATGCCCGCCTTGGGGTGGGTGTTCAGGGTGTCAGTGCCGCTGAAGGCGCCTTCCAGCAGGCGCTGGCCTACGCGCAGGAGCGCAGGCAGGGCCGGACGCCGCTGGGCGAGGGGGCGATCATAGACCATGCCGATGTGCGCCGGATGCTGGCGACGATGCGGGCCGAGACTTTCGCCGCCCGTGCCATCGCGCTGTCCTGTGCCGTATCGGCAGATATGCAGCACGCCACCGGGGATGAGGCCTGGGCCGCCCGCGCGGCCTTCCTGACGCCGATCGCCAAGGCCTATGGGACGGATACGGGGGTCAATGTCGCGTCTCTGGGCATCCAGGTGCATGGCGGCATGGGGTTCATCGAGGAAACCGGCGCGGCGCAATATTTGCGCGATGTGCGCGTCACCGCGATTTACGAAGGGACCAATGGCATCCAGGCGATGGACCTCGTCGCACGCAAGATGATGGATGGCGGTGAAGCCGCGTGGCGCCTGCTGGAGGAGATCGAGCAGACCGCCGAATCCGCCCGGACCGGCCTGCCCCATCTGGCCGAACCGGTCTGGAATGCCGCCGAATCCCTGCGCGAAGCGACCGAGTTCCTGCTGACACAGGAGATGAATGACCGCTTCGCGGGCGCGGTGCCGTTCCTGGCCGCATGGGCGCGGGTGCTGGGGGCGCATTTCCATCTGAAGGCCGCGCTGGCCGGCGGGAGTGTCCGGGCCCGGCTGGCGGAGGTTTTCATCACCCGCCTGCTGCCGGATTACACCGCTCATCTGGCGCATGCCCGCACGGGCGCGGCAGGGCTTTACGCGTTGTCCGCAGAGGACCTGGCCGGGTGAGAGACGCCGGCCCCCTGCATTCGCCGTGGCCACGACCCCCGGAGCCGGGGGCGGCCGTCGAGGTGGCCGAGGGTGTCTTGTGGCTGCGCCTGCCGTTGCCGATGGCGCTGGACCACGTCAATGTCTATGCGCTGGATGAGGGCGAAAGCTGGACGGTCGTCGACACCGGCATTTCCAGCCGCCGCAGCCGCGAAATCTGGGAAGGGCTGTTGGCCGGGCCGCTGGCGGGAAAGCCGGTTTCGCGGGTGATCGTGACCCACCACCATCCCGATCATGTCGGTCTGGCAGGATGGTTCCAGGCGCGCGGAGCGGATCTGTGGATCACCCGCACCGCGTGGCTGTTCGCACGGATGCTGCAACTGGATGAACAGGCGCATCCGGCGCCTGAGACGCTGGCCTTCTGGCGCGGTGCGGGGATGGATGCGGCGCTTTACGCCCGGCGTTCGCGGGAACGGCCGTTCAACTTTTCCGATACCGTCGCGTCGATGCCATTGGGCTTTCGCCGTCTGGGCGAAGGCGATGTCCTGCGGGCGGCGGGGCGTGAGTGGGATATACGTCTGGGGCAGGGGCACGCGCCCGACCATCTGACCCTGTGGAGCCGGGATTGCTCTCTGGTGATCGGAGGGGATCAGCTTTTACCGTCGATCTCGCCCAATCTGGGGGTTTATGCGACGGAGCCGCTGGCCGACCCGGTGGCCGACTGGCTTGGGAGCTGTGCCCGGCTCTCGCGTTTCGCGCGGGAGGATCATATCGTTCTGCCGGGGCACAGGCTGCCTTTCACAGGGTTGCCCCTGCGCCTGACCCAGATGATCGAGAACCACGAAAGCGCGCTGATGCGGCTGGCCGCGTTTCTGCGCCAGCCCCGGACGGCCTGCGCGTGTTTTGCGCCGCTGTTCCGCCGCCCCATCGGGGAGGCGGAATACACCCTTGCGCTGGCCGAAGCTGTCGGCCACCTTAATCATATGTACCTGACCGGCCGCGTCCGCCGCTGGCAGCGGGCGGATGGGGCCTATCTGTTCCAGATTGAGGATGCCACCGATGGCTGACCCCAGCGCCCGTGCGGCCCATACGGATCCCGACGCGCCGGCATCGCCCGAACAGCAACCCCTGCCGGAGCCCGTTGCCCGAAAGCCGGTGGAGCAGAAAAGCGCCTCGGAATGGGCTTATGAACGACTGATCCTCTACATCCGCAATTTCGAGGAACAGCTTGACGAGGAGCATGAGGTTGCCATGGGTTTTGCGGGAAGCGAGGCCGGGGTCATGCGGATTGAGGGGATCGGCTATTTCGCTCCGGACATTCTGACCTTTTACGGCAGTGACATGACCGGAACGCGCACGCAGCTGGTGCAGCATGTCAGCCAGCTCAATGTGATGCTGCGCGCGGTTCCCCGCCAGGACGGCGAAGAACGCCCGCGGCGCATCGGTTTTCGTCTGGCTGAACAGCTGGAGCGGGATTGACGGGAACTTGTCGCGTGACAGGCAAGTGCGAAGGGGCTATGCCCTTTCGAAACGCCGTTGACGAGTGATCCCATGCGCTTGATTCTGTTTCTTGTTCTGCCGTTTCTGGTTGCCTGCGGGGCGGAACCCGTCTGGGCCCCGGACGAAGCGGTGAAGGTGGCCCGCTATCGTCACGATGGCCCGCCCGAGATCACCCTCTACACCATGATCAGCAACCGCACCGGCGGCGGGGGGCACTCGGCCCTGATGGTCAGCGCCTCGGAACGCGTGGTCTTCGATCCGGCCGGCACCTGGTATCATCGCAATGCGCCGGAGCGCAACGATGTGCACCACGGGATGAAGCCCATCTTCGTGAAATTCTACGAGGATTATCACGCGCGGGAAACGTTCCACGTTGTCAAGCAGACCCGGCGGGTGACTCCCCAGGTGGCGGAGCGTGCGCTGGCATTGGTCAGGGGCTACGGCGCGGTGCCGAAAATGATGTGCGCACAATCCACCAGCGCGATCCTGCGGCAGTTGCCGGGGTTCGAGAGCATTCCCGTAACCTGGTACCCGGAACGTGTGATGCAGGCTTACGGCCAGTTGCCCGGTGTCGAGACGGTCGAAATCTTCGATGACGACCCGGACGATAACGCCACCAAACTGGTGCGTCAGCATAAAGATCAGACGAGGTAGAGCGCGGTGTAAAGCGTCGCCGCCCCGCCTGCCACGGCGAACAGAAGGCTTTTTGTCAGAACTCCGATCGCCATCGTGACGGCGGCGGCCAGCAGGCGCGCGGGGTCGGGTGCGCCGCCTGTGGCCTCAGGCCACAAAACCATGGGTGCGATCAGCCCCGGCAGAACGGCCACGGGCGTATAGCGCAGGTAGCGGAGCGCCCAGGCGGGCAACCCGCGCCGTCCCACCAGCCCCAAAAAGGAGAACCGGATCAGAAACGTGCCAACCCCGAGGATGGCGATGATGGTCCAGATTTCGGGGCCGGACTGGGTTATTTGCGGGTCCATGCCGTTCGCCTTTGCAGCCAGAGTTCCACCTGTGCGCCTGTTGCCATTGCCGCTGCCGCCGCGATCAGCAGCCCGATGTTGTAAGGCAGGGCTGACAAGGCCAGCGCCCCTGCCACGGATACCGCCGCCGCCGCCACATGCGCGGGTGTGCGCAGTGCCGGGGCGACCAACGCGATGAAGGTGAGGGGCAAGGCGAAGTCCAGCGCGAATTCCGGCGGGATGCCTTGCCCGACCAATGCCCCCAGCAGCGTCATCGCGTACCAGAACGGGGCGACCGTGGCGCAGGTGCCGAAGTAATAGGAGATCTTGTGGCCCAGCGGCTGGTCGGGATGGGTTTCGAAGCGGCGGGCGGCCAGCGCGTAGGTTTCATCGACCAGAATGTAGGCGATCAGCCCCCTGGCCCAGAGCGGAGCGGCCCCAAGATGCGGCGTCAGTGCGGCGGAATACATTGCCATTCGCAGATTTACCGCCAGCGCGGCCAGCAATACGACCACCGTCGGGGCGTTGTCCGACAGCATCTGGACGGCCGTGAATTGCGCGGCCCCCGCGATGACCAGCGCGGAAAAGCCCATCACCTGTGCGATGTTCAAGCCGGCTTCGGTGGCGACGATGCCGAACAGCAACGCAAAGGGCACGATGACAAGGGTAAAGGGGGCGCCATGGCGAACGCCAAGCCAGAAAGATGGTGAAGATCGCATGGGGTCGGGTATATGGTCTGAAATACTTGGCCAAAGGTATGGCAAAAGTCGTGGCGATGCAACCAGGGAGCGAATGTGATTTTTGGGGTAATCCTCGCCGGCGGGCAGGGGCGGCGCATGGGGGGCGACAAGGCCGGGGTGCGGCTTGGCGGGGTGACCTTGCTGGAACGTGTTGCGGGGCGGCTGGCGCCTCAGGTGGCGGAACTGGCGGTCGCCGGAGGCGACGGGAGGGCCGGGTGGACCGTATTGCCGGATCCGGTTCCGGGGCGTGTGGGGCCTTTGGCCGGCCTTTTGGCAGGGATGCTCTGGGCTTCCGGGCGCGGGGCGACTCATGTGGTGTCCGTGCCGGTGGACGCACCGTTTCTGCCACTGGATCTGGTCGCACAGCTGGCCGGGGCCGGACCGGGGGCGGCCATCCCCTTCAGCGGGGGGCGGCGGCATCCGGTTTTCGGTCTGTGGCCTGTGATGCTGGCCGCGCGCCTGCGTGCCGATCTGGAGGGCGGTCAGCGCCGGGCAGGCGTGTGGGCTGCCGCGATCGGCGCGGTGGAGGTCCCTTTCCCGGAGGCGGACCCGGACCCGTTTTTCAACCTGAATACGCCTGTGGACCTGGCCTGCGCGGCGCGGGTTCCGGGCGTCTAGCCGATCAGTCCCGCCGATTGCGCCAGCAGGATGAAGGCGCGCCCGCTGCGGGTATGCGCCAGCCCGGTGAGTTGCTCATCGGTGGCATCGGCCGCAAAGCGGGTGAGATGACGTTCGAAATGGCGCTGAAAGTGCAACGCCGCGTCGCTGAACACAGGGTCGGATTGCAGCCGTGCTGCGATCAGGGACAGCGTATCGGGGGCCTGCATCGTGGCCATTCCGGCAATCTCCGCCCCGCGTGCCCCGCGGGCATAGCGTCGCCACAGCGTTGGGTCGGCGGGTGCGGGGGAAAGATCATCCATGTAAAGCCCGGCTTGGCTGAGAAGCTCAAGGATGTCTTGTGCCGCGCGGATCAGCTGTGCGGTGCCGGGGGTGTCCAGCGCCAGGCGCAGGGCCCGGAATCCCGCCTTGTCGGTGGTGGAAACGGGGAAGTTCACCGCACGAAGGAAGTCCGCGGCGGGCAGGGGCGGGCTGTCCGGCTGGCTTGGCGTGTTGAGCGCAAGCGACGTCTGGCGTGGGTCCGGATCCGGATGGGCCGCCGGTCGGAGCGGGCGGGAAGGCATGTGCACCGGGGCCGGTTTCGGAGGGGGCAGGGTTTCCATGCGGGCGCGGAGCCGGGCGCTTTCGGCCCGCAATTCCCGCGCGGTGCCGACGGCGCGGGCCGCGATCCAGATTAACGCCACGGGCACGGCCAGCAGCAGCACCGTCAGCACGATGCCCGGCGCCCCCTGGGGCCTGATGCCGCCGGGCCCCAGGGCCAGCGCGCCGATCCCCAGCCACAACAGGCTGAGTCCCAGCGCGATCAGGCTTGCCCGATCCGGCCCGCGGCGGTCCGGATCGGGCGGGTCTTGCCACGGCCCCCCCGCCATGGTCAGACGTATCGGATGGAAAGCACTTCGTAGCTGCGCTCTCCGCCCGGGGTCCGGACCTCGACGCTGTCGCCTTCCTCTTTGCCGATCAGGGCACGGGCCAGGGGCGATTTGATGTTCAGCAGGCCGCTCTCGATATCGGCTTCGGCCTCTCCCACGATCTGGTAGGTTTTTTCCTCGTCCGTGTCCTCGTCCACCAGGGTGACAGTGGCGCCGAACTTGATCGCACCGGAGAGCCTGGCCGGGTCGATCACCTCGGCGAGGGACAGCAACCCCTCGAGTTCCTTGATGCGGCCCTCGATGAAGCTCTGCTTTTCGCGGGCGGCATGATATTCCGCGTTTTCCGACAGGTCGCCATGCTCGCGCGCCTCGGCAATCGCCCGGATGACGGCGGGGCGTTCCTCGGATTTGAGGTGTTTGAGTTCTGCATCAAGCGCCGTATGACCGGCGCGGGTCATTGGTATCTTTTCCATGCGGTCCATCGCGAGTGTTTGGGAAACCGGGTTCCGCTGACCCAACCAAATTCGGCGATCCTTTGCAAGCGGCCAAAACAGGAGCCGATAAAGCCGCTGGCGGGGGCGACTGATATTTCATCATGCCGCGCAGCAGCGAAATGATGTTGCGTCGCGATTGACGCTGGACAGTTGCCTGCGATAACGGTTCGGTGACCATAAACGGTAGGGCGGCCCCGCGCCGTTCGAGAAAGGAAAGCACATGACCGAAATCGAACGGGAATCCATGGAGTATGATGTTGTGATCGTCGGGGCCGGTCCGGCCGGCCTGTCGGCGGCGATCCGTCTGAAGGAACTGGACCCCGATCTTTCGGTCGTGGTGCTTGAGAAGGGCTCCGAGGTCGGGGCGCACATCCTTTCGGGCGCGGTTCTGGATCCCGTCGGTCTGGAAACCCTGTTCCCGGACTGGAAGGAGCGTGGCGCCCCGGTCGCCGTGCCGGTGAAAGAAGACAATTTCGTCTTTCTGGGCGAGTCGGGCAAGGTTCGGTTCCCGAACTGGCTGATGCCGCCGCTGATGAACAATCACGGCAACTACATCGTTTCAATGGGCAATGTCTGCCGCTGGCTGGCCGAGCAGGCCGAGGAACTGGGGGTGGAGATCTTCCCCGGCATGGCGTGTTCGCAGCTTGTCTGGGGCGAGGATGGAGCGGTCAAGGGGGTCGTCGCGGGGGAGTTCGGCAAGAACGCCGATGGCACCCCCGGCCCCGCCTATGAGCCGGGGATGGAGCTACACGGCAAATACGTTTTCCTGGGCGAGGGGGTGCGCGGGTCGCTGTCCAGGCAGGTGATCGAGAAATTCGCCCTGTCCGAGGGGCGTGAGCCCCAGAAATTCGGCATCGGCATGAAGGAAGTGTGGGAGATCGACCCCGCCAAACATTGTGAAGGCACCGTGACCCACACCATGGGCTGGCCGCTGAACAACAATGCCGGCGGCGGATCGTTTATCTATCACGCCGAGAACAACCAGATTTTTCTTGGGTTCGTGGTTCACCTGAACTACGAGAACCCGCACCTTTATCCCTACATGGAGTTTCAGCGTTTCAAGCACCACCCGATCGTGGCGGATCTGCTGAAGGGCGGCAAGCGCATCGCGTATGGGGCGCGCGCGATTTCCGAGGGGGGGTACCAGTCCGTGCCCAAGGCGGCGTTCCCCGGGGGGGTGTTGCTGGGCTGTTCGGCCGGGTTGGTGAACGTGGCGCGGATCAAGGGCAACCACAACGCCATGCTGTCGGGCATCGAGGCGGCGAAAGCCGCCGTCGCGGCGCTGAAATCCGGGCGTGCAGGAGATGTGCTGGAAGATTATGACGCCGCCCTGCACGAAGGGGGAATCGCGAAGGATCTCAAGCGTGTGCGGAATGTCAAGCCGCTCTGGTCACGCTATGGTACGGCACTGGCCACGGCGCTGGGCGGCTTTGATATGTGGATGGCCAACCTGACCGGCTGGAACCCTTTCGGGACGCTCAGCCACCGCAAGAACGATGCGCAATCCACCGGCAAGGCCAGGGATTTTCCCAAGATCGATTATCCCAGACCCGATGGCGTCATCAGTTTTGACCGGCTGACCAACGTGTCATTTTCCATGACCAATCACGAGGAAAGTCAGCCCTGCCATCTGAAACTGGCCGATCCGCGGGTGCCCGTCGCCGTGAACCTGCCCGAGTTCGATGAGCCGGCCCAGCGTTATTGCCCGGCCGGGGTGTATGAGGTGGTGCAGGAAGAGGGCGAAGAGGCACGCTTCGTCATCAATTTCCAGAATTGCGTGCACTGCAAGACCTGCGACATCAAGGACCCCAGCCAGAACATCACCTGGACGACACCCCAGGGCGGCGACGGGCCGAACTATCCGAACATGTAAACTTTTACGCGGTCCGGGCGAAAACGGGGCGGCTTGCGTGCTGCCCCGCATTGCCTTGGGGCAGCCGGGGCTCTACCTTCGCCGCAGATAACCCGGAGATCCACCTTGCGTCCATCCCGCCTGATTGCCCTTGCCCTGATGCCGCTTTTGGCCGCGCCGGCCTTTGCGCGGGTGACCGATCTGTCCGGGCCGTATCTGGCCGCGCGCCATGCAAGCATGCAAAGCGATTTCCGTGCTGCGGCCCGCTATTATGACGAGGCCCTGCGCGCCGACAGCGCCAACCAGCGCCTTCTTGAAAATGCGGTCATGGCGCATCTGGGGCTGGGGGATCTCGATCGGGCGCTGCCGCTGGCCAGGCAGTTGCGGGCCTCCGGGGCGCGGAGTTCCGTCATGCAGATGGTTTTGCTGGCCGATGCCGCGCAGCGGGAAGATTACCAGGGCATTCTGGATGGACTGGATGCGGAGCAAGGCGTTGGCCCCCTTGTCGATCAGCTCAGCCGGGCCTGGGCATTGGTGGGATTGGGCCGGATGTCGCAGGCGCTGGAGATCTTCGACGCGGCGGCGGCGGAAACCGGGTTGCAGTCCTTCGGGCTTTATCACAAGGCGCTGGCCCTTGCGATGGTGGGCGATCTGGAAAGCGCCGACGCCATCCTCGCGGGGGAGGCAGCCGGGCCGGTACGCCCGACCCGGCGGGGGTTGCTCGCCCATGCTTCGATTCTCAGCCTGCTGGAGCGGCCCGAAGAAGCACAGGAAGTGCTGAACCAGATGTTCGGGTCCGAGGCCGATCCGGGGCTTGTCGCCTTGCGTGCGCGTCTGGATGCGGGGGAGACGATTCCCTTCGATACGGTCCGGACGGCTCGCGACGGAATTGCGGAAGTGTTCTATACCGTCGCCAGCGCGCTTTCCGACAATGCAATGGACAGCTTCACCCTGATGTATGCCCGGGTGGCTGAGTATCTTGCGCCGCAGCACGCCGATGCCAAGCTCATGTCTGCGGGTTTGTTCGAGGCCCAGCGCCAATACGACCTTGCCGTCGAGGCTTACAAAAGCGTTCCGCGTGACGACCCTGCCTTTTACGCTGCGGAACTGGGCCGGGCCGATGCGTTGCAGCGTTCCGGCGCCGAGGAGGAAGCCATCGCCGTTCTTCAGGCCCTGGCCGAGACGTATCCGAATGTTCCCATCGTCCATGTTACCCTTGGCGATGCCCTGCGTCAGAAAGAGATGTTCGACGCCGCATCCCGCGCCTATGACCGGGCGATCGAACTTCTGCCCGGGCGAGAGGCGGGTCAGTGGGTGGTTTACTATGCCCGCGGCATCACCCATGAGCGCGAAGGACGATGGGACAAGGCCGAGGCCGACTTTCGCACTGCGCTGGACCTGGAGCCGGGGCAGCCGCAGGTTCTGAATTACCTGGGGTACTCCTTTGTCGAGATGCACCGGAACCTCGACGAGGCCCTGGCGATGATCGAACAGGCGGTCGAGGCGCGTCCCAATGACGGCTACATCACGGACAGTCTCGGCTGGGTGCTTTACCGCCTTGGCCGATACGAGGAGGCCGTTTCTCACATGGAGCGTGCCGTGGAGCTGGAGCCCGTCGACCCGATCGTGAACGATCACCTTGGCGACGTGTACTGGGCTGTGGGCCGCAAACGTGAGGCCCGGTTTCAGTGGAGCCGGGCATTGTCTTTCGAACCCGAAGACCCGGACGCCGCGCGTATCCGCCGCAAGCTGGAGATCGGGCTGGATGCGGTTCTGGAAGACGAGGGGGCCGACCCCCTGCACCCGCAATGACGGTCGAGGCTTTCGCCCCCGCCAAGATCAACCTGACCCTGCACGTGACCGGCCGGCGTGCGGACGGATACCATCTGCTCGACAGTCTCGTGGTGTTTGCGGATGCGGGCGACCGCCTGATATGTGCGCCCGCAGAAGGGCTGAGCCTGATGGTCACCGGGCCCCGCGCCGGGGGTGTGCCCACGGATGGGCGCAACCTCGTGCTTCAGGCGGCGGCCCTGTTCGACGGGCCGGGGGTGGCGATCACGCTGGAAAAGAACCTGCCCGCTGCCGCGGGAATCGGAGGGGGGTCATCGGATGCAGCGGCGACGCTACGTGCATTGGCCGCGCTTTTGAGGCGCCCGTTGCCTGCGGCGGAGGCGGTTCTGGCGCTTGGGGCCGATGTTCCGGTCTGCCTGTGCCCCCGTCCGGTCCGGATGCGGGGGGTGGGGGAGGTCATCTCTGCCGCCCCCGAGATGCCGCGGATGGGGCTGGTGCTGGTGAATCCGGGGGTGGAGGTGCCGACGCCCGTGGTGTTCGGGGCGCTTGCGGAAAAGACCAACCCGCCGATGCCCGACCTGCCCGGCTGGAATACGGCAGCGGATCTGGCGGGATGGCTGAAGGTCCAGCGCAACGATCTGGAGTCGCCCGCTCGCCTCCATGCGCCGGTGATCGGCGACGTGCTGGAGGCGCTGGCCGCCACGCCGGGATGCCTTCTGGCGCGGATGTCAGGGTCGGGCGCAACCTGCTTCGGGATTTATGGTACACAGGCGGCGGCGCAGAACGCCGCGCAAAGGCTGCACGGCAGGTGGTGGGTTCAGGCTTGCGCGCCGTATAGCGAGGCCGGGTGATCTAAGTCAGTTGATCCGGGCTACCACGTAATCGGCCAGATCGGAGAGCATCTCACGAATTTCATGATCGGGCAGGAGGGTCAGCGCGTCTTTCGCGCGGGCGCTCCAGGCGAGGGCTTCCCGGCGGGTGTCTTCGATGGTTCCGTGGCGCTCCATCAGGGTCAGGGCATGTTCAAGGTCTCCCTCGCGCTGGTCTCCCTTTTCAATTGTGCGCTTCCAGAAGGCATGATCGTCCTCATTGGCGCGGGCCAGCGCCTTGATGAGCGGCAGCGTCAGCTTGCGCTCACGAAAATCGTCGCCGATATTCTTGCCGGTGCTCTTGGGGTCGCCGGACACGTCCAGAAGGTCGTCGACGATCTGGAAGCCGATGCCCAGCGCGTCGCCATAGGTGTGCAGGGCGCGCACCTGATCTTCCGGTACGCCGGCGATCACCCCGCCCACTTCCGTCGCGGCGGCGAAAAGCGCCGCGGTCTTGCCCCGGATTACCTTCAGGTAAACATCCTCGGTGGTGGACAGATCGCGCGCGGCGGTCAGTTGCAGCACCTCCCCCTCGGCGATGGTGGCGGCGGCGTTGGACAGGATGTCCAGCACTTTCAGGCTGCCCGGTTCCACCATCAGCTGGAAGGACCGCGCGAACAGGTAATCCCCCACAAGCACGCTGGACTTGTTGTCCCACAGCAGGTTGGCGGTGGGGCGGCCCCTGCGCTGGCCGCTTTCGTCCACGACATCGTCATGGAGCAGCGTTGCGGTATGGATGAACTCTACCGTTGCGGCAAGGTGGATGTGGTGCGGTCCTTCATAGCCGCACATCCGCGCGGCGGCGAGGGTCAGCATCGGGCGCAGACGTTTGCCCCCCGCCTCGATCAGGTGGGCCGTGACCTCGGGGATGCGCGGCGCGTGCTCCGATGTCATGCGCTCCCGGATCAGGGCGTTGACGGCGGTCATTTCGTCGCGCAGCGTATCTGCCAGGCGCTCATGCGGTTTGGTTGCGGCTGTATCCAGGCCCATCACGCTCTCGTCAGGTTGCTCGACAAAGGGGGAAATATGCCCTTATGTCGGTCTCATGAAAGAACTTATCCGCACCAATGACCCGACGCTTCTGGCCTTCGTCTCGGCGCTTCTTCAGGGGGAGGAGATAGACTGCTTTCCCATGGATGTCCACATGAGCGTCCTCGAAGGATCCATAGGCGTATTGCCGCGCCGCATCATGGTGCGCGACGGTGACCTGGCCCGTGCCCGCGTGGTGCTGCGTGACAACCGGGTCGATCTGCCCCCGAATGACTGAGGACGATTTCCTGGGCGGGCGGGTGCGGGCCGCCCAGCCGGCCGTGGGGTATCGCGCCGGGACGGATGCGGTTTTGCTGGCCGCTGCCGTGCCCGCGAAACCGGGGCAGAGCGTGCTGGAACTGGGGTGCGGTGCGGGTGTGGCGAGCCTTTGTCTCGCGGTGCGCGTGCCGGACCTGCGCCTGACCGGCATAGAGCGGCAGCTCCCCTATGCCGGGCTGGCCCGGACCAATGCGGCACGCAACGGCGTGAAGATGGAGATCGTCACCGCCGACATCACGAACCTGCCCGCGTCGCTGAGGGGGCAGAGTTTCGATCACGTTTTTGCAAACCCCCCCTATTACCTGCGGACCCGCGGCTCTGCCGCTTGCGATCCGGGGCGGGAGGCGGCGCTGGGCGAGGAGACACCCCTTTCGCAGTGGATGGATGTCGCGACGCGGCGGCTGGTGCCCGGAGGCTGGCTGACCGTTATCCAGAGAGTCGAGCGTCTGCCGGACCTGATGCAAGCCCTTGACGACAGGCTGGGAAGCGCAGAGTTGTTGCCGCTGGCCCCGCGTCAGGGACGGGCGGCCAAGCTGGGTGTGCTGCGTGCGCGCAAAGGCGCGCGCGGCGCGTTCCGGCTTTTGCCGCCGCTGGTTCTGCACATGGGCGCGCGCCACGAAACGGATGGTGAAAGCTACACGCCGCCGGTGCGGGCAGTGCTGCGTCAGGCCGCCGCGCTGCCGTGGCCCGGGGATTGAGCGGCCTTAAGCCTGAATTTCGGAATTTCAAGGACGTGACACGGCACGAGAATCATGGTGCACTATAACGGTATGATGTCACTTCGGGAGAGGAGCTAAACCATGAGCATGGGTTCGCATCTGCAGGAACTTCGCAAGAAACATCAGGCCCTCTCACAGAAGGTGGAACAGGCCCAGCGAAGCCCCGGCATTGACGAATTGCATATCGTGGAACTCAAGAAACAGAAGCTGCGCATCAAAGAAGAGATCGAGCGCCTTTCGCAGGTTTGAGACAGCGCCACGCGGTTTCCGGCCCCGGCATCAGCCGGGGCCTTTTTGTTGTGGGATGGCATGACAGGGCGCGCGCCACCCCATGGAAACGGTAAAAGCCGAAGCGCCGCGGCACGAAACCCAAAGCCCGGAGGGCCGGTTCCCCGGCAATGTCCGGCCTGACGGGTGACTCCGGTCGGCAAATTACCACCCTTTCCGGACAGGCGGTTGGTCTGCCCCCTGAAGAGTGGTCCTCCCTGAAGTAGACTTTCGAGCCAGTTGGAGGATGAAGGAATGCCCCAGAAGCAGCACAAGCCCGAGGAGATTGTCGCGAAGCTCCGGCAGGTCGACGTTTTGGTGTCGCAAGGACGGTCGGTGGCCGAGGCGGTTCGGTCGATTGGCGTGACGCAGTTCACCTACTATAGGTGGCGCAAGGAGTTTGGTGGGCTGAAGGCGAACCAGTTGAAGCGGCTGAAGGAACTGGAGAAAGAGAACGAGCGGCTCCGTAAGGCCGTCTCTGATCCGACGCTCGAGAAACTGATCCTGCGGGAAGCTGCGGGACGAACCCCTCAACGGCGAGATCTTCTACAGCCTCGCCGAGGCGAAGATCGTCATCGAGAGCTGGCGCCATCACTACAACACGAAGCGCCCGCACTCGTCGCTGGGGGACCGCCCACCGGCTCCCGAGGTCGTGCAGGGGCCGGCTCCGCCATCCGAGACACTTCGCCGGCCACCCCAACCGTAGCGCCCAGGCCAATCATGCACTAAGACTGAAACCGGACCACCCGATGGGGGCAGGCCAGGCGCTTCAAGAACCGCGCATAGAGCAAACGGCACCCTGCTGGCCCGTCGCCGCTGCGTTACATGGAGACTACGCAGCGCCGGGCCAGCTCAGCTCCGAGGGGGTCAATTTTGGGCGCCGATACGGGGTCACGATTCAATGCCGATTGACACTCGGATGTCATGGCGCAGCGCACCGAGTTCGCCGCACATGTCAAAGACCTCAAAGCTTCCATCGACACAACAAGACGTGCACTCGATCCTGAAGCTCTCGCCCAGCACGTCGCCGACAACAATACCGCATTCATGTAAGCGGTGTCGCCGCCCCACATTGCCGACGGGATCAGCCATTGCGAGTTGATACGCATCCGAAGAGAAGGAGTGCGTTTCGCAATGTTCGCAA
>NZ_QAAA01000005.1 GCF_003046545.1 Rhodovulum imhoffii
GCGGCAATACAGCGATCGCAAGCTTCGACCGCGGCGCTGAGCCGGGAACTCGGGATCAATCCGAAGACCGTCGCGAAGTGGCGCAAGCGCGAGACGGTCGAGGATTTGAAGGCTGGGCCCAAGGAGCCACGATCCTCCGTTCTCAGCGAGGCTTGTGGGGCTTCACAGGGTTCTCATTTGGCTTCTTGCGCGAAGATGGTAACCATGGGTTATGGTTTTAAGATCGGTTGTTCTTGGTTTTGCCCTGTCGTTGCTGATTGCCGTACCGGCCCGCGCCACCGATACGCTTGAGGCGCTGGTGTCCGTGCTGCACCTGCCAAAGCTGATCGGTGTCATGCGGGAAGAGGGGCTTCGCCAGGGGGAAGATATCCGGCAAGATTTGTTCGAGGGGCGCGCAGCACCGGGTTGGTCGCAGGCGGTATCGCGCGCCCATGACGCGGAGGCGATGCTGGACACCCTGAAAGGGGGGCTGGAACGGGGAATGACCCTGGAGCAAATGGACGCCTCGGTGGCGTTTTTCCGATCCACGATCGGGGCACGTATCGTGGATCTGGAAGTCTCTGCCCGGCAGGCCCGGCTCGACGAGACGGTGGAAGAGGCCAGTATCCGGTTGCTGGAGCAGATGCAGGCCGACGGCGCGCCGCGCCTCGCGCTGCTGGAAGAGTTTTCCGAAGCCAACGATCTTGTCGAGGCCAACGTGGCTGGGGCGCTCAACTCGAACTATGCCTTCCTGCGGGGTATGTCCGATGGCGGC
Source organism: Rhodovulum imhoffii (assembly GCF_003046545.1). Classification (GTDB taxonomy): domain Bacteria; phylum Pseudomonadota; class Alphaproteobacteria; order Rhodobacterales; family Rhodobacteraceae; genus Rhodovulum; species Rhodovulum imhoffii. Next base: position 755 of record NZ_QAAA01000005.1, read on the forward strand.
GCCTTCGGCGAGGCGCTGACCGAGGGGTGGATGCTGCGTGAAACCTGGGTTCAGGAACCGGAAATCCGGGCCGAAACGCGGGAATGGGTGCTTTCATATCTTGCGATGGCCTATGCCTCCTTGTCCGAGGAAGACCTGCGCCGTTACCTGGAGTTTTCCGGAACGCCGGCGGGGCGGGCGCTGAACGCGGCGCTTTTCTCGGGGTATGAGGAGATGTTCGTGGCAATCTCTTACAAGCTTGGCCTGGCGGTGGCACGCGATCTGGCGGGTGATGATACCTGAGCCCTTGACTTGGCGGAAATGATCCCGGATAAGGTCGGCTCCGGCGGGCATGGCCTGTTCCGGCGAATCATTCATTTTGCCCGGCAAGGGCACGCTGTCCGAAGGCGCATCGGCAACAACGCCGCCACAGGCGGGGCCACAGGACGCGGCAGAAAAAGGAAACGGCAATGTTTGCGGTCCTCAAGACCGGCGGCAAGCAATACAAGGTCCAGAGCGGGGATATCCTGCGTGTGGAGAAGATTGCGGCTGACGCTGGTGAAAAAGTCCAGTTCAATGAAATCCTGATGGTTGGCAGCACTGTCGGCACGCCGATTGTCGCCGGCGCGGCCGTCCAGGCCGAGGTGATCGACCAGATCAAAGGCGAAAAGGTCATTCATTTCGTCAAGCGTCGCCGCAAGCACAGCTCCCAGCGGACGAAGGGCCACCGTCAGCAACTGACCCTTCTGAAGGTCACGGAGATCCTGGAAAAAGGGGCCGACAAGACCGGTGTGAAAACCGCGGTCGGGGCCGGTTCCGTCGATGCGGGAAAGCCTGCCGCGAAGGCTGTGGCGCCCAAGCCCGCCAAGGGCGGGGACGATCTCAAGAAACTGTCGGGCGTGGGTCCGGCGTTGGAGAAAAAGCTGCACGAGGCGGGGGTGACAACCTTCGCCCAGATCGCAGCCTGGACGCCCGAGCAAGTGGCCGCGATGGATCAGAAGCTGTCCTTCAAGGGCCGGATCGAGCGTGAAGGCTGGATCGAACAGGCCAAAGAACTGGCCAAAGGCTAAGGCAAAGGAGAGAGCGAGATGGCACACAAGAAAGCAGGCGGTTCCTCACGGAACGGGCGCGACTCTGCCGGTCGCCGCCTGGGCGTGAAGCTTTACGGCGGACAGGCCGCTGTTCCGGGGAACATCATCGTGCGTCAGCGTGGCACCAAGTTCTGGCCGGGCGAAGGCGTGGGTATGGGCAGGGATCATACCATCTTTGCGACTGCCGAAGGCGCCGTAACCTTCCACAAGGGCCTCAAGGGCCGCACGTTCATTTCGGTTCTCCCGGCGATGGAGGCCGCTGAATAAGCCGAAACCCGAAAAGGTAAGAAATCACGGGGGATCGGCAAAGCCGGTCCCCCGTTTCGTTTCGAAGGTTTTCAAAAAGCGGACGTGTCTGGGGGTGTCCGTTTCGGTGATCTGCAAAACCTGACGCAGATTTGCCGGGAAAACTTGCAGGTCGTTTTTGCGATGGCCATTTGTCATACCGGTCCGGGCGCATTGTCCGCACGGGCGCTTTTCTGAGGAGGGAAGGCATGAAACTGGATACCATTGTCACGCAGCCCGCGATTGAAGCCGATCGTTTCGTCTTGCGCCCGGTGCGCAAATCGGATGCCGGCCTTTTGAACATGTATGCGGGGGATTTGCGGGTATCGCGTTTTACCTCTTCCATTCCGCATCCCCTGCCGCCCGGTGCGACGGAAGCGTTCATAACACGAGTTCAGACGCCTGACCGGACTGAAGATGTCTGGGTCATGGATGGCAGTTCTGGCGGCCTTTCGGAACTTTTAGGGGTTATCAGCCTCAAGCGCATGACCGATGCCCAGTCCGAAATCGGCTACTGGGTCGCTCCGGTGATGTGGAACACGGGGATCGCCTCGGAGGCGGTGAAAGCCCTGCTGGCGGCCAATCCGCAGAATAACCGGACGGTGTTCGCGTCTGTCTTTCAGGACAATCCCGGTTCGGCCCGGGTGCTGACCAATGCCGGATTCGACTATATCGGTGATGCGGAGGCTTTCTCGGTTGCACGTAATGCGCAGGTCTCCACCTGGACCTATCTCAAGAAACTGGCCTGAACCATGGGCGCGGCGGAGTTCTGTCCCATCGAGACGCCGCGCCTGACACTCCGCCCGCTGGGTGCGTCCGATGCGCCTGTTTTGTCGCGGATTGGCGGGGATGCGCGGGTGGCGCCGATGCTTGGCACCTTGCGTAGCCCGTGGCCGGAACCGGAGGTCCGTCAGTGGATCGCCCGGGCACGGTTTCGGGGAACCCCGGCACATCGGTTGGGCGTCGTGTTGAAGGGCGGGCCGCTGATCGGCACTGTGGGCCTTGCCGGTGCGCCTCATGCCTGCGTCTATTTTCTTGCCCCCGGCCAGTGGGGCAAGGGATACGCGACGGAGGCCTTGCGGGCGTTCCTTTCCGCCTGTTTTGTTCGTTTTGGCGGGCTTGATGTCGTGACCGCCGATCACTTTGCCGACAACCCGGCCTCGGGCCGGGTATTGCGTCGGCTGGGGTTTCGCCGGGTCGGGCAGGGGGCAGGGCGTTCGCTGGCGCGGGTTGAGCCGGCGCCGAATATACACTATCGCCTGTTTCGCAGAGAGTTCGAGGCAATCCATGAAGTTTCTTGACCTGGCGAAGGTTTATATCCGCTCCGGCGCGGGGGGGGCTGGCTGCGTCAGCTTTCGCCGGGAAAAGTTCATTGAGTATGGGGGCCCCGACGGGGGGGATGGCGGTCGTGGCGGCGATGTCTGGGCCGAGGCCGTGGATGGGCTGAATACGCTCATCGATTTTCGCTACCAACAGCATTTCTTTGCCAGGAACGGGCGTCCGGGGCAGGGCAGCCAGAAAACTGGCGCGTCCGGCGAGGATATCGTTTTGCGCGTCCCTGTCGGCACCGAGATACTGGAGGAGGATCAGGAAACGGTCGTTGCGGACATGGCAGAGCTGGGCCAGCGCGTACTGCTGGCCAAGGGTGGTAATGGCGGTTTTGGGAACCTCCACTTCAAGACCGCCACCAATCAGGCGCCACGCCGGGCGAATCCGGGTCTTGCGGGGGGGGAACGCACACTCTGGCTGCGCCTGAAGCTGATTGCCGACGCCGGACTGCTTGGGTTGCCGAATGCGGGCAAGTCCACCTTTCTTGCGGCCACGTCGAATGCGCGGCCGAAGGTGGCGGATTACCCCTTTACCACGCTGCATCCCAACCTTGGGGTTGTCGGAGTCGATGGGGTGGAATTCGTGATCGCGGACATTCCCGGCCTGATCGCGGGCGCACATGAGGGGCGCGGGCTGGGGGATCAGTTCCTTGGCCATGTGGAACGGTGTGCGGTGCTGCTGCACCTTGTGGATGCGACGTCGCAGACGCCGGTGGAGGACTGGCAGACCATCGTGGAGGAACTGGCCGCCTATGGCAGCGGCCTTGCCGACAAGCCCCGTGTCACGGTTCTGAACAAGATTGACGCGCTGAATGAAGACGCGCGTGCTGAAAAACAGGCCGAACTGGCGGTTGCGGTGGGGGGGCCGGTTCTGCTGATGTCGGGGGTGTCGCGCGAAGGGGTGAGCGAAGTTCTGCGTGCCATCCGCTCCGGGATCAATGAGGACCGGCTGCGCCAGAAGGCGACCGGGCAGGAGGACACCCCATGGCATCCCTGACCTCCGCCAAAAGGCTTGTGGTCAAGATCGGCTCGGCTCTTCTGGTCGATTGTACCACCGGAACCCTGCGAGAGGACTGGCTGCGCGCACTGGCGCAGGATATCGCCATGTACAAGGCACGCGGGTGCGACGTGGTGATCGTGTCCTCGGGGTCCATCGCGCTGGGGCGGGCGGCGTTGAAGTTGCCCAAGGGCGCACTGCCACTGGAGCAGTCGCAGGCGGCCGCAGCGGTCGGCCAGATCCGGCTCGCCCGTGCTTATGAGGAGGACCTCGCCCCCCACGGGATCATGGCCGCGCAGGTGCTGGTGACGCTGGAGGACAGTGCCGACCGGCGACGGTATCTTAACAGCCGTGCTACGCTGGAAACGTTGCTGGGGCTGGGTGTTGTTCCCATCGTCAATGAAAACGATACCATTGCCACGGATGAAATCCGCTTTGGTGACAATGACCGGTTGGCTGCGCAGGTTGCGGTAACGGTGGGGGCGGATCATCTTGTGCTGCTGTCGGATGTGGATGGGTTTTACACCGCCAACCCCGCCGAGGACCCCGCAGCGCGTCGGTTCGACCTGATAGAGGAGATCACCCCTGAGATCGAGGCGATGGCCGGCGACGCGGGGTCGGGATTGTCGAAAGGTGGCATGAAGACCAAACTGATGGCTGCCAAAACAGCGACCGGTGCGGGATGCGCGCTGGCGATCACGCAGGGTGGCGTGCTGCGCCCGCTGACGGCGTTGGAAGGTGGTGCCGCCTGTACATGGTTTTGCCCCAAAGGGGACCCGCAGGCAGCGCGCAAACGCTGGATCGCGGCGATGAAGCCTCGCGGCAGGATCGGTGTGGATGCGGGGGCGGCGGCGGCACTGGCACGGGGTAAATCGTTGCTGCCCGCCGGTGTTACGGATGTGGCCGGGGATTTCGGGCGTGGCGATCCGGTGACAATCTCCGATCCGTCCGGGCGGATGCTGGCGATGGGGCTGGTGCGATACACGGCGGCTGAAGCGCAGTTGATTCGCGGGTGCCGGTCTGATGAAATCGAGACGGTTCTGGGCTATCCCGGACGGGCGGCACTGGTACACAGGGATGACATGGCGACATGAAAGACCACGCAGATATTTCCGTTGTAATGGCCGATATGGGCGCGCGGGCCCGTGCTGCAGCCTCGATCCTGGCTTGTGTCTCGGGCGACGCCAAGGAGAGGGCCCTGCTGGCCGCAGCAGAGGCCGTCCGGGCGCGCCGGGCAGAAGTTCTCGCCGCGAATGAGCAGGACCTGGCCTATGGTCGGGAAAAGGCCCTGACCCCGGCGATGATGGATCGCCTGAAGCTGGACGAAGGCCGTCTGCAAGGCATCGCGGACGGGTTGCGCGCCATCGCCGCCCAGCCCGATCCCGTCGGGCGGGTGTTGGCGGAATGGGACCAGCCCACGGGTCTGCATATTCGCCGTGTGCGTACCCCGCTGGGGGTGGTCGGTGTGATCTACGAATCCCGGCCCAATGTCACCGCCGATGCGGGGGCGTTGTGCCTGAAGGCGGGGAACGCCGTGATCCTGCGCGGGGGCTCGGAAAGCTTTCATTCCTCTCGGGCGCTGCACGGGTGCCTTCTTGAGGGGTTGCGTGCCGCAGGCTTGCCCGCGGACGCGATTCAACTTGTCCCCACGCGGGACCGGGCTGCGGTCAGCCAGATGCTGTCGATGACCGATGCGATCGACGTGATCGTGCCGCGCGGCGGAAAGGGGCTGGTCGGACTGGTCCAGCGTGAGGCGCGTGTGCCGGTCTTCGCCCATCTGGAAGGGATCGTCCACATCTATATCGACAAGGCGGCAGATCCGCGCAAAACGCTGGACGTGGTCCTGAATGCCAAGACCCGGCGCACGGGTATTTGTGGGGCTGCGGAGTGTCTTCTGATTCATGCCGATATCGCGCAGACGCTTGGGGCGGAGGTCATCGCGATGCTGGTAGAGGCCGGGGTGCGCGTTCATGCAGATAAGGACCTGGCGCATATTCCCGGAACGAGTCCCGCCACCCCGCAGGATTGGGGGCGCGAATATCTCGACATGGATATCGCTGCGCGGGTCGTCCCCGATCTTGACGCCGCGATCGCCCATATCCGTACCTATGGATCTTGTCACACGGACGCCATCATGACCGAGGACGATCCCGCCGCCGCGACGTTTTTCAGCCGACTCGACAGTGCGATCCTGATGCGCAACGTTTCGACCCAGTTCGCGGACGGGGGGGAGTTCGGCATGGGGGCGGAGATTGGCATTGCGACGGGAAAGATGCATGCGCGCGGCCCTGTGGGGGCCGAGCAACTGACCAGCTTCAAGTACCTTGTGGAGGGGGCGGGAATAACACGGGCCTAAAACCGTAGCACGGCACGATCCAGGCCGGTTTCCAGGCGAAGGGTCCGGCCTGCCTCCTCTGCGGCCCGGGGCAGCAGGGCGAACTGAACCTCTGCCGCGCGGAGGTCTTCCACCGCCCCTTGACCGCGCAGGCAAGCCCACAGGCGATCCTGGAGTTCAAGGCGGGGCCCGGTGGCCTCGACCTGCCAGCCGCCGCGCTGTGGCGTGATGCGCAAAGTACCGCCTACCGGCAGGGCGCTTTGCAGGCACATGGCGGATAGCAGAATCAGGCGTGCTTCGGCCCGGGGCAGGGTGGCGGGCAAGTCGGCACGGGTTGACAAACGCGGGCCGTTGAACGCCCCCCTCAGAACCTCCTGTACTTCCCGGCCGGGAACCTCCTGCCCCGCGGGGGCGGCGCCAAAGGCAAGCCGGAATAGCCGGATACGGGTATTGGCGTTTTCCACGCTCTGCGAGATCATTTCCAGTTCAGGTCCGTCGAGAGGCACGCATGTTCCCGCCCCCCCCATGGAGAGCAACTCCACCCCGTTGCCTATTGCGCCGAGAGGGCTGATAATGTCATGGCAAATGCGCGAGCCGACAAGGGACGTCAGGTCTGTCATGCGTGTGCCCCCGAATGCGGAGCCCCCCAGATGTTGCCGATGAACACGATCCTCGAACCCGGAACGCTGGTACGCCACCCCGCCCGCCCGGATTGGGGGGTGGGGCAGGTGCAGTCGGTTGCGCAACACCGCGTCACGGTGAATTTCCAGCATGCGGGGAAAGTGGTGATTGACGGGGCGCGGGTGGAACTCATGCCTGTTTCTGCCTCTTGATCGGGTTTTGGGCGTAACCTGAAGCAGGAACGTTAAAGGGACATTAACGCGCAAGTCACTGCGGCGATGTTGCAATACAGCCTCCGTGTGCCTAGAACGCCCCCACGCCAAGAACGGACGACATCCGCCCATGCTGCCGCGAGACCCCCATTTCCAGTTGCGACTGGCTGAAACTCCCGAAGACCTGCGCGCCGCCCAACGGCTGAGGTATAATGTCTTCGTTGCCGAACTGGGGGGCAGCGGTGCATTGGTCGATCACGACCAACGGCTTGAGAAAGACCGGTTCGACCCGTTCTATGATCATTTGATTCTGGTGGATACACGCCGGGACAGGGCTGCGCTTGACCATGTGGTCGGTGTGTATCGCCTGCTGCGCTGCGATCAGGCCCTGAAAATGGGGCGCTACTACTCAGAGGACGAATATGACCTGACGCCGCTGAAAAAGAGCGGGCGCAGGCTGCTGGAGCTTGGCCGGTCCTGCGTTCACCCGGAATACCGGGGTGGTACGGCGCTGGTGTATCTTTGGAACGGGCTGGCGGATTACGTGCTGGAGCACGGAATAGAAGTTCTGTTCGGTGTGGCGAGTTTTCACGGTACCGACATAGGTGCGTTGGCACAGCCGTTGTCTTACCTGCATCACAATCACCTTGCACCACCTTGGCTGCGGGTGCGCACACAGCCCGATCATTTCCAGACAATGGATTTGCTGCCGCCGGACCGGATCGATCGCCGCGCGGCGATGCTGGCGATGCCGTCGCTGATCAAGGGGTACCTTCGGTTGGGCGGCTTCGTGGGGGAGGGGGCTTTTGTCGACCATGACTTTAATACCATCGATATCTGCCTGCTGATGGACACCGCGCGGATGAATGCCAAGTACCGTGCCTATTACACCAGGGGGCATGCCGGATGACCGTCTGGGTCGGGGAGGCGCCGCCGCCGGATCCGCAGATCGGCGCGCGGGGGTGGTTGCGGGTTCTCTGGCGCGGCGCGGCGTTGGGGAGCGTAACCTTCGGGTGCCTTGGGGTGCTGCTACTTGTTCGACTGGTTGAACGGCCGATCTTTGGCTGGAAGCGCCCGATAACGCCGTTCATTACCCAGTTCGTCTGCCGCATGGCGTTTATCATTCTCGGTATCGCGTATCGCGTTGAGGGGACGCAGATGCGTCAGCGTGGCGCGGTGGTGGCAAACCATGCCTCATGGCTGGATATTTTTACGCTGAACGCGCGCAAGCGAATCTATTTTGTTTCCAAGGCGGAAGTCGCCAACTGGCCTGGAATCGGCTGGCTGGCGCGGGCGACAGGAACCGTGTTTATCAAGCGGAACCCAAAGGAAGCCAGGGCCCAGACGGAGCTTTTTGGAGCCCGCCTGAAGGCCGGCCACAAGCTGTTGTTCTTTCCCGAGGGCACCTCAACCGATGGATTGAGGGTTTTACCTTTCAAAACAACACTTTTTGCTGCATTCTTCACAGAAGACCTGCGCGATATCATGCATGTTCAGCCGGTTGGAATTGTCTATGCAGCACCCTGCGGGCAGGATGCCCGGTTCTATGGGTGGTGGGGGGATATGGGCTTTGGCCGGCACCTTCTGAAGGTACTGGCAGCCCATCCGCAGGGGACGGTTAAGGTGATCTATCACGCACCGCTGAAGGTTTCCGACTACCCTGACCGCAAGGCACTGGCCAAGGCGTGCGAAGATGCGGTGCGCGCCTCTTTCACATAACGGCGATCAACCTGCCCAAGGCGGCGGCGGGATTCTCCTCACGCCAGATTTCTTCGCCGACGGCAAAAAAATCCGTTACAGGAGAAAGGGTTCTGATGGCGTCCTCATCAAGCGCGCCCTCGGCCACCACGGGCAATTCAATCATTTCGGACCACCACGCGAAGAGGTCCCGTGCCGCGTGGGAACCATCGCCCAGGGCGCTTTGCCCGACCGGGCCGAAGCTGATGTAATCGGCCCCGGCTTCGCCGGCGTTCATCCCATCATGGCGGGATGTGCCGCAAAATGCGCCCACGATGGCCTCCGCCCCCAACGTCTTGCGCGTTTTGCGCAGGTTGCGGGCGCCATCGGTCAGATGCACGCCGTCCAGACCCAAACGCTCCACCAGCCCGACATGGGTCTCGATGGTAATGGCAATATCGCGGGCATGGGCAATCTCGCGCAGGGTGTCGGCGGCGCGGGCGACGCGGTCTTCGTCCTGCGTGGCAAGAGAAAGCCGCAGGCAGGCGACCTCATGCGTATCCAGGACGGCGGCAAGCCGGTCCGGGAAGGTTTCCAGCGTGAACTCGGGCGGGGTGATGAGGTAGATCTGCGGGCGCTCGATTTCGGCCATTTTGGGCTCCTGTCCTTCGTTGCGCTGCTATAGCGGGGTTTTTCGTACTTGGCTACGGCTTGAACCGCGGCGCGCGCCCGCGTATCAGGCGCCCAAGCGATCAGGGGATGCCCATGGAAGAACCGCTCCAGCCGACATTCGTGCTTGTTCGTCCGCAAATGGGCGAAAACATCGGCGCCGCCGCGCGTGCGATGCTGAATTTCGGGCTAGACCGGATGCGCCTGGTTTCCCCGCGCGACGGTTGGCCCAATCCGCGTGCCGTCGCGCTGGCCAGCGGAGCGGGGCGGTTGCTGGACGATGCCGGCGTGTTCGAGACCGCCGCCGGGGCGCTGTCCGATTGTACCTACGTGTTTGCGACCACGGCGCGGGGGCGAGGGCTGACCAAGCCCATCGTCACGCCCGAGCGCGCGATGGAACAGGCCCGCGCCTTTTGTGCCCGGGGTCAACGTGTCGCCGTTCTGTTCGGGCCGGAACGTGCGGGTCTTGAAAACGATGACATCGCGCGGGCCAATGCCATCATCTCGGTGCCTGTGAATCCGGAATTCGCCTCCCTCAACCTGGCCCAGTGCGTGTTGCTGACGGCCTATGAGTGGCGGCGGCAGACTGCCGGCGCGGTGCCTGAGCGGATGGAGATGGCCGGGGCCGATGCCGCCACCGCGCTGGAAGTCGAAAAACTGGCCGAGCATTATGAAACCCGCCTTGACGAGGCCGGGTTCTTCTTTCCCGAATCCAAGGCGCCGGGCATGAAGCTGGCCTTGCGAAACTTGTGGAGCCGGTTGCCTCTGACCCGCTCGGACGTGCAGGTTTTTCACGGCCTCTTGCGACAACTGGTGCGGCACCGGGACCGTCAGGACTAGCTTGCGGGTATTCGGGCGCGCGCCTAACCTGCCTGCGAACATGGAAAGGTGAGCCATGAGCAAAACCCGCAGCATTTTTGAAGAAGTCGGAACCGAGGCCCCCGTGGAAAAGCCGCTGGTTCAGCCCGGTGCGATCGACCGGGCCGCGCGCCGGGGGGCGCGGGGGGCGGTACGTATCTGGCTGGTGTTGCTGGCGGTGGTGGCGATGGTATTCGTCGTGACCTCCGGTGTGACGCGCGTCAGCGGTACGGCCCTTGATATCCCCGGCTGGCATCCGTTTTACGGGGGGCTGCCGCTGGACAGCGCGCGGATGCAGGACGCGCAGGAGGCCTACGCCCAGACCGGGGCGGATCCGGGCCGCTATTCCGCGCTTTACTGGTGGAACTGGGGCCAGCGCCAGTTGGACAGGCTGATCCTTGTGCTTTGGGGGCTGGGATTCCTTGGGTTTCTCATGTTTCGCAAGTTGCCCAAGGGCTGGACCCTGCGGGTGCTTGGCATCGGTCTGTTGTCCGGGCTGCTTGTGGGTGCGGGCATTTTGCGCCATGCGGGCGGGCTCGCCGACCCCTATGCCGCCGCCGTGCAGGTGGGGATGGGCTATGGGCTTGTCGGGGTGCTGTTGTGGTTGGGGTTCAGGCTGCGCCGCTCGGAGGTTGAACTGTTGCAGGCCCGTCGCGCCCGTGACACGGGCGCGTTCGGCCTGGCGACCGGGATCATGCACCTGGCCTTTGTACAGGTCCTGTTGGGCGGGGTGTTGGGGGCACTGGATGCGGGGCGTGGCTTTGCCGATTGGCCGTTGATGGCCGGAGGGATCCTGCCGCCGGAAATGTTCACCCTGACGCCCGTTTGGACAAACCTTTTTGAAAATGCGGGCAGTGTACAGTTTTTCCATCGTATACTGGGGTATTGCGTGGCAATTTTGGGTCTGGGTGCGTGGCTGAAGGCACGGCGCTCTGCCAACCGGCATACGCGGCGTGCGTTCGACTGGATGATGGTGATTCTGTTCGGGCAGGTGGTGCTGGGCGTGGGCACGGTGCTTTACGCGGCCCAGTGGCACATGGCGCTGACACACCAGATCGGTGCGGTCCTGGCTTGGGGGCTGATCTTGCGGGCCCGCTTTCTGGCGCAGTATCCGGTTGCGCAATCCATTCGGGGCAGCGCATGACCGCCTATGACGACCTGCTCGCCCATGAGCGTGAGACACAAGCCCTTTCACAGGTGATGGGCCGCCTTGGCTGGGACCAGGAAACCATGATGCCCCGTGGTGCCGCACAACAGCGGGCCGAGGAAATGGGCGCGCTGGAGACTGTCCTGCACGCCCGGCGCACGGAGCCGCGCATCGGTGAATGGCTGAACGCGATCGACGAGGCGGCACTTGATGCCGTGGGCCGGGCGCAACTGCGCCATATCCGACGCAGTTATGCCCGTGCGACGCGCCTGCCAAGGACGCTTTCGGCCGAGATCGCGCATGTTACCAGCCGATCGCAGGGGATTTGGGCCGAAGCGCGCGCAGCCGACGATGTCGGCCATTTCCTGCCCGTATTTCGGGAGGTGGTGCGCCTCAAGCGAGAGGAAGCCGCCGCCCTTGCGGAAGGGCGTGAGGCCTATGATGCCTTGCTGGACGATTACGAGCCTGGTGCGACGGCCGACAGCATCGCCGGGATGTTTGACCGGATGCGCCCGCGCCTTGTGCAGTTGCGCGAACGCATCATGGGCACAGAGCGCGGCCAGCCGGGGTTGAGCGGGCATTTCGACGGTGCGATCCAGATAGACCTGTCGCGTGAGATCGCCACGCGCTTCGGATATGACTGGCGGCACGGCCGGCTGGACAGGTCCGTGCACCCTTTTACCTCCGGGTCCGGGGCGGATGTGCGCATCACCACCCGCGTGGATGAGAAAGAGCCCCTGGGCTGCCTGTATTCGGTTCTGCATGAGGTCGGGCACGGCGCCTATGAGCAGGCAATCGATCCGGCCTATGCGTTGACGCCGCTCGGGGAGGGGGCTTCGATGGGTGTGCATGAAAGCCAGAGCCGGATCTACGAAAACCAGCTTGGCCGGTCGCGCGCTTTTACCGGCTGGCTATATGGCCGGATGGCGGACCTGTTCGGGGTTACCGGCGGGGCAGAGGCCTTTTACGCTGCGGTTAACCGTGTGCATGCGGGCTTTATCCGTACCGAGGCCGATGAAGTGCATTACAACCTGCATATCATGATGCGCTTCGATCTGGAGCGGGATCTGATCCTTGGCAAGCTGGAACCCGAAGACCTTGAAGAGGCCTGGAACGTTCGGTTCGTCACTGATTTCGGGGTGGCGGTGGACCGCCCCTCAAACGGTGTGTTGCAGGATGTGCATTGGCCAGTGGGGCTGTTCGGGTATTTTCCGACCTATACGCTTGGCAATGTCTATGCGGGATGTCTGCACCTCGCGATGCGCGCCGCGCTGCCGTCTCTGGACGCGGACCTCGCTCAAGGGGAGGTCACTGCGGTTACCTCCTGGCTGCGCGACACCGTTCAGCGGCACGGGGGGCTTTATCTTCCTGCCGATGTGATTGAACACGCCTGCGGTTTTCCCCCGACCGAAAAGCCGTTGCTGGATTACCTTGAGGCCAAGTACAGCGCGCTTTATGGGGTGTAACGCCGTCTATGCAAGGGGCCGGGGTTTTGCTACATCGCTGTCATGATCCAGGGGATGTTGCAGGCCGCCGCACGCTGGTCCCGCCGTATGGCGGCGGTGATCGTGGCTTCGCTATGGCGCCGTCTTTGTGCCGATGAGGTGGAAAGGCGCCTTGCGCGTCAGTCCTTGGCGACACAGTTCAGCGTGATTGGCGGGGTGTTTCTGGCCCTGTTTCTGGCCAGCGTCCTGTTTGCCCATGCAGGTGTTGCGGGGGTTTTGGGGTTTTTGTTGCTTGTGATCTGGCTGATCCGCTGAGAGCTCACTTTTCTTTTATCCGGGCGTGAGAGTGCCCGTTTTTCTTTTGCACGCAAGGGATTGCCTTTTGTGCACGAGTGTATGCAATTGAAAACAGTACGATTTATACGCATCAATGTGATCCGATGCCGCACCCGGCCCGTAACCCGGGTACAAAACACACAACAGGAAAGGGAACTCAAATGGATATCATCGGCCCCTTGATGCTCGGCACGATCGGTACTGTTCTGGCGCTGGCCTATATCAACCTTCGTCAGACCGAGGAGAAACTCAGGAAAACGCGCGAGGCCCGGCGGGCCAGGGTGCGGGCCCTTCCCGCGGAATAAGAAAAAAGGGCCGGTTCGCCGGCCCTTGTGGTGTCGTAACCACGGAAGATTTTACCGTCGATTCACCATGACCCCCAATTCCCGGGAAAGTCGGGCCAGACCCTGCAGACGGATACAACCCCCAAGAGTTGGGAAGCCTGGCGCATCCAAAAAGGGGCTGGCCGGTTTTTCCATATCCCGCGCGGGGAAATCATTCCCACTCGATGGTTCCGGGCGGCTTCGATGTCACGTCATAGGTGACACGGTTGATGCCCTTGACCTCATTGATGATGCGGGTCGCGGTCTCACCAAGAAAATCGTGGCTGAACGGGTAGTAATCGGCGGTCATGCCGTCCACGCTGGTGACCGCGCGCAGGGCGCAGGCGTAATCGTATGTCCGCCCGTCCCCCATGACGCCGACCGTGCGCACGGGCAAGATGGCCACGAAGGCCTGCCAGATTTCGTCATACAGCCCATGTTTGCGGATCTGGTCGATGTAGACCGCATCCGCCTTGCGCAGGATCTCAAGCTTTTCGCGGGTGATTTCTCCCGGGCAGCGGATGGCAAGGCCCGGGCCGGGGAAGGGGTGACGGGCGATGAAATGGTCGGGAAGTCCCAGTTCCCGCCCCAGTGCGCGCACTTCGTCCTTGAAAAGCTCCCGCAGGGGTTCAACCAGTTTCAGCCCCATTTTTTCAGGCAGCCCGCCGACATTGTGGTGCGACTTGATGGTGACCGAAGGGCCGCCGGAAAATGAAACGGATTCGATGACATCGGGGTAAAGCGTCCCTTGGGCGAGGAACTCCGCCCCCTCGATCCGGTTTGCGTATTTCTGGAATACGTCGATGAACAGCTTGCCGATGGTCTTTCGCTTGACCTCGGGGTCGGCGACGCCTTCCAGCGCCCCTAGGAACAGAGCCGACTCATCGGCGTGGATCAAAGGGATGTTGTAGTGATCGCGGAACATGCCCACGACCTCTTCGGCCTCTTTGAGACGCAGCAGGCCGTGATCCACGAAGACGCAGGTCAACTGATCGCCGATGGCCTCATGGATCAGCACCGCCGCAACCGAGGAATCAACTCCGCCCGACAGTCCGCAGATGACTTTCCTGTCGCCAACCTGGTCCCGGATCTGCCTGATGGCCTCCTGCCGGTAGGCCCCCATGGTCCAGTCTCCGGCAAACCCCGCGATGCGGACGAAGTTTTCCAGAAGCTTCCGGCCGCCCGGGGTGTGGTGGACCTCGGGGTGGAACTGAACCGCATAGAACTGACGTGCCGCATCGGCGGTGATGGCGTAAGGCGCGTTGGGGGAGGTGGCGTACACCTCGAACCCCGGCGCGATGTCGCTGACATGGTCGCCATGGCTCATCCAGACCTGCTCCCGTCCACCGTCGAACCAGCCCTCCAGAAGGTCCAGCCGCGCGTCGGTGGGGGCGACATAGGCGCGCCCGAACTCCGCCGTGCCGTCGCCGCGGGTCACCTTGCCGCCCAGCACCTGCATCATCACCTGTTGACCATAGCAAATGCCCAGCACCGGCACGCCCATCCCGAATACCTTGTGTGGCGGGCGCGGGCTGCCTTCGTCAGGCACACTGGCCGGCCCGCCCGACAGGATGATGGCGCGGGGCGCCATCGTGTCCAGCACCGCGTCGGTGACGTTCTGGAACGGGTGGATTTCACAATAGACGTTCAACTCGCGCAGGCGACGGGCGATAAGCTGGGTCACCTGGCTGCCGAAATCGACGATCAGAAGGGTATCGTGGGATGTGCTGGTCATGGCGTTCTGATAGGGGCGTCCGTGCCCATACGCAAGAGCCCGCGCAATGTCGCGGATTGGACGGGAAAGGGCGCAAACCGGGCTGTGGTGCGGGCGGTTCGGCTTTAAAACCCGAAACAGGAAAGCGGGAGGACCAATATGGCCGAAACGGAACCGAGCCGAAGCGCCCGCCGCGCACGCAGCGGAGGCGGCGCAGCCCGCAGGGCGGCCCGCAGCGCAACGGGGGTGGAAACTGCCCGCTTCATCACCCGCAACATACCGGATTTCGATCTTTTTTCTTCCGAGGCGCTGGAACTGATCGAGCACAACGCCGAAACCGTGCTGGAGGAAATCGGCGTCGTGTTTTCGGAAAACCCTGCGGCGCTGACCCGCTGGCGCGAGGCCGGGGCCGATGTGCGGGGTGAACGCGTGCGTCTTCCCCGCGGCCTTGCGCGAAAGCTGTGTGCCACCGCGCCCGCCAGCTTTATTCAGCATGCCCGAAACCCGGAGCGCAGCGTCGGGATCGGCGGGCGCAGCCTTGTCCTGGCGCCGGTCTATGGCCCGCCCTTCGTGCGCGATAGCGCCGGCGGTCGGCGCTATGCCACGATGGAGGATTTCCGCAAGTTCGTACGCCTTGGCTACATGTCGAAATGGTTACACCATTCCGGAGGAACCGTGTGCGAGCCCACCGATATTCCGGTGA
This sequence comes from Rhodovulum imhoffii, assembly GCF_003046545.1. Lineage (GTDB taxonomy): Bacteria > Pseudomonadota > Alphaproteobacteria > Rhodobacterales > Rhodobacteraceae > Rhodovulum > Rhodovulum imhoffii. The sequence goes on from NZ_QAAA01000005.1 coordinate 16,475, forward strand.
ACAAGCGGCACCTCGATATGCTGATGGCGCATATGACCCTTTCGGACAAACCGTTCATGGGCGCGGTCACGGAGCCTTCGCGGGCCCGCGATTCGGTGGCCATGTGCGAAATCCTGTTCGGTCGCGATTTCGTCGCCGGGAACGCGGTGATGACGTCGCTGATCAATATCAACTCTCCGCTGACCTTCGATTCCACGATGATGGGTGCGCTGGAGGTTTATGCACGGGCGAATCAAGCCTGTATCGTGTCGCCCTTCATCGTGGGCGGCGCGATGGCGCCGGTCTCCGTCACGGGAACGCTGACGCAGGTTCTGGCCGAGGCCCTTGCCGGAATCGCCTATTCCCAGCTTGTGCGTCCCGGAGCACCAGTGATCTTCGGAGCCTTCGTCTCTTCGATCGACATGAATTCCGGCGCGCCAACCTTCGGTACGCCAGAGGCCAGCCAGATCCTTTATGGCGCGGGCCAGTTGGCGCGGCGTCTCAGGGTGCCGTTTCGCTCCGGCGGGGGGTTGTGCGGATCGAAACTGCCCGATGCGCAGGCTGCCTATGAAACCGCGAATACCCTGAATGCGGCGCTCATGGGCGGGGTCAATTTCATGCTGCATGCCTGCGGCTGGCTGGAAGGCGGGCTGGTTGCCAGTATCGAGAAGTTCGTGATGGATGCCGACCAGCTTGGGGCGCTGCACAAGATGGCGGCGGGCGTGGCCCTGGACGAGGCTGCCCAGGCCATGGATGCCCTGCGTGAGGTCGGCCCCGGCGGCCACTTCCTTGGCTGCGCGCATACCCAGGCCCATTTCCGAGAGGCCTATTGGCGCAGTGATCTGCTCGATTACAAGGCATTCGAGACATGGGACGAGGAAGGCGCCCGCGATACGATGGTGCTGGCCCGCGACCGCGCGGCGAAGATGCTGGCACAGTACCAGCCGCCCCCGCTGGATGCGGCGATCCATGAGTCGCTGAACGATTACGCCACACGACGCAAGGCCGAACTGGACGTCTCTGCCTGAACCGGCTGACAGGGGCGGGCAAGCAACTCCCGCGCCTCGGCCATCAGGGCAATCATCACCTCCACATGATGCGCCGCGTTATAAGTGGCGCCGCCCGTACTGCGGGCGTCATTTATCTGCGTTTCGCGCGCCATCAACTCCGCCAACTGCCGCGCGGGGGTGCCTCCGGCCAGGCCGGGAATGCGCGGCAGGTCGCGTTCGCGCCGGTAATCGGACAGCCCGCAGCGGGCGGCACGGATCAGAAGGCGGGGGCGGCGCATCTCGCGCAGGGATTTCAGCAGGTCGTCCATCGTGGTCTCCGGCTTTTTCGTGACCGGCAAATGATGCCACGGGTTTGGGGGGTGTTGCGCGTTCGGCCTCTCCAGAGCACGGAGGTTTAAGAGAAGTTTATCATTTAAAAACAATGCTTAGAATTGTGCGTTTCATTAACGGAACAGTAACCGGGTTTAACGTGGATCAGGCACCGGTTCGCCGTCCGAGAAAAGAGGTCACCATGGAGAACTGTCCCGGTCTGACCCCGCGTTGGGTCCCCCGTCCCGTGTGTCACTACCTCGATCATGTGGAGGGCGGGTGTTCGCTTCAGGCCTTGGCCCGGCGTGCGGGCTGCCACGCCTCGACCATCCTGCGGCAGGTGCGGCGCTGGGAGCAGCGTCGCGATGATCCCCTGATCGATGCGGCACTGTTCCGTCTGGGCGCATTTCATCGTTTTCATCAGAACAAAACAGGAGAAACCGACATGATCGCCCCCCTGCGCCACAGCCCCGACCTGTCCGACGACACTCAGATCCAGCGTGAGGCCCGCCGTGTTCTTTCCCGCCTGACCGAACCCGGCGCGCTGCTGGTGATTGGCCGTGACATGGAAAAGGCAGTCGTGATGCGTACCATCGCCGAGGGCAAGCCGGTGCGCGTTGCGGTACTGGACCGCCCCGTCGCCGAGGCTTTCGCCCTCAAGGACTGGATCAGGTGTTTGGCTCGCGGCCGGGTGATGACCTACACGATCACGCCCGCCGGGCGCGCGGCGTTCAGGCGGATGTGCGCGGCGGATGAGGCCGCCCCGGTCGCCGGCCACGACGCGCCAAGCCCCTTTGCCGCCCAACAGCGAGAGACCGGCACCCGAAAGATCCACGCCCCTGGCGCAGACGCCCCCCGGCGTATCCGCTGTAACATGGCGGAATCGCCACTGTCATTGCTGGCCCGTCGCAAGGACCGCGAGGGACGGCCGTTCCTGTCCACCGATCTCGTCGTCGCCGGAGAGCGTCTGCGTGAGGATTTCGAGATTGCCCAGATGGGGCCGCGCGTTACCCAGAACTGGGACAGGTTCCTGACCGGGGCGGATCGGGGCGGTTTCAATAGTGGCAGCCCCCAGCGCGGCCCAGCTGCGGCGCGGGAAAGGGTTGCCGCAGCACTGCGTGACCTTGGGCCGGGTCTTGGCGATGTGGTGCTGCGCTGCTGTTGTTTTCTGGAAGGCATGGAAGAAACCGAGCGCCACATGGGCTGGTCGGCGCGGTCCGGCAAGATCGTGTTGCGCATCGCGCTTCAGCGTCTCAAGCGCCATTATGAACGTCAGGGCGAGGCGGCCTGCCTGATCGGTTAGATGGCGCCGATGACCATGCCAACACCGTAGGCAATGAAGGCACACAGAGCGCCTACCAGAACTGTTTCCACTACGGTGCGGCCCAGCCCTTCGCCGGTTGCGTGCCAGCGCAAAACTCCCAGTGCGCCCAGCGCAACCCCCGTTGCCCCGACCGACAACCGGAACGTGGTTTCGGTCGGGGGGTGGAGGAAATATGGGATCAGCGGGATCGAACCAAAAACAAGAAAGGAAAAAAACGTGAACAAACCGTTTACGACCGGGCGATCCGAGCCCGGATGGGTCAGGCCGTCTTCATATGTCATCAACATTTCCGCCAGCACGGTAGGGGAGCGGGTCACGATCGCGGCGGTGGCCTCCGCATCGCTGCGCGACAGGCCGCGCTGCCGAAGAACTCTGGCCAGACGACCGCGCGCGGCGGGCGGATCGCGGCGGATGTCTTCCCGCACGCAGGACAGGCGCGTCGTATAGAGATCCTGCCGGGCGCGGCTGGACAGGTATTCGCCAAGCCCCATCGAGGCCCCGTCCGCCAACAGATTTGCCAGCCCGAACAGCAAAACGGCCAGAACCCCGATCTGGGCGGCACCTTCGGCCTGAGCGCCGGCAAAGCCGGCAACCACGGCAAAGGTGGTGACGATACCGTCATTGCCACCGTACACGATTTGCTTGAGAAATTGCTGAACGTGCCGCAGGCCCTTCCTGGGGTGGGGGGAGGCGGCCATTTCCGTGTCCTTTGCCACAGCGTATCACCCGCGCCGCGAAAAGAAAAAGGCGCCGGAATACTCCGGCGCCCGAAAATCACGCGGCGTTCTCGCGCGCGTCGTCCTGAAGCCATTTCAGAACGGTTTCAGGCGAGGAGACACCATAAGGGTCTTCGCCGTGGTTGTCGCACAGGCCCGGCTCTTCGAACCAGGCCTCGATCACACCATCCCTGACGACTGCGGCGTAGCGCCAGGACCGCAACCCGAAGCCGAGATTGTCCTTGCGCACCAACATACCGACACGGCGGGTGAATTCGCCCGCGCCATCGGGGATGACCTTGATGTTCTTGATGCCCTGCCATTCGGCCCATTTGTTCATGACGAAGCTGTCATTGACGCTGAGGCAGTAGATGTCGTCGATCCCAAGGGCCTTGAAATCGTCGAATCCGTTCTCGTACCCCGGCAACTGATAGGTCGAGCAAGTCGGGGTAAAGGCGCCAGGCAGGGCAAACAGCACCACGCGCTTGCCGGCAAAATAGTCGGCAGTGGTCTTGTCTTCCCAGCGGAAGGGGTTCGGGCCGTCGACGCTGTCATCACGAATGCGGGTATGGAAGGTCACGTCGGGCAGGCGAAAACCTGGGGTCATTTGGGTGCTCCGGTATTGAACATGTTGGCTCGCGGCCAGTATTTTGCGATTGCAGCATTAGGACAATTCCAACCGCTCCTCAACCGCCTCTCCTCGGGAAAGATGGAATTTGGGCGTTACATTTTGGGCGCATCGGATTAAGTAGTGCGCACAAACAGAGGTACCCCATGCGCGATCTGAAGAACCCCACCCAGCGCCACCCGGAAAAAGCCCACCGTCCGGATAATGCCCAGCCGAAGAAACCGGCGTGGATTCGGGTCCGCGCACCGGGCGGGGCGGGGTATCGGGACACGCACCGGATCATGCGTCAGCACGGGCTTTCGACCGTGTGTGAGGAGGCCGGCTGCCCGAACGTGGGGGAATGCTGGTCCCACGGTCATGCGACGATGATGATCATGGGGGAGATATGTACCCGTGGCTGTACCTTCTGCAATGTCGCGACGGGCCGCCCCGAAGCTCTCGATATGTTCGAGCCGGGACGGGTGGCCGATGCGGTGGCGAAACTGGGGCTGAAGCATGTGGTCATCACGTCGGTGGATCGGGACGATCTCGAAGACGGGGGGGCAGAGCATTTCGCCCAGACGATCCGCGCGGTGCGTCGCCGCGCGCCGGAGACGACGATCGAAATTCTCACCCCCGATTTTCTGAAATGCGCCCCCTCTGCGCTGGAAACCGTGGTTGCGGAAAAGCCCGATGTGTTCAACCACAACCTTGAAACGGTGCCTGGCCTTTACCCCGAGGTGCGCCCTGGCGCGCGTTATTTCCACAGTTTGCGTCTGCTGCAACGGGTGAAGGAAATCTCCCCGGCGATGTTTACCAAGTCCGGCATCATGGTCGGGCTGGGAGAAGACAGGAGTGCCGTGCATCAGGTGATGGACGACTTGCGCGCGGCGGACGTGGATTTTCTGACCATCGGGCAGTACCTTCAACCCACCCCGAAACATCACGCGGTGGCGGAGTTCATCACTCCCGAAGCGTTCAGGGCCTATGAAAAGGCTGCTTACGGCAAGGGGTTTCTCATGGTTTCTGCCACGCCGCTCACGCGGTCAAGCTATCACGCGGGGGAGGATTTCGCCCGTCTGCGTGCCGTGCGGCTTGAAAAGCTGGGTCTGGCCTAGAACCTGCCGCGGGGCACCTGATTGGGGGTTAGCCATTGGGGCCAGCCGACCAGCCTGTCGATGGCGAAAAGCGCCGCGCACAGCAGGATGATCGCGGCGATGAATTTTACCCGGCCTTCGCTGGGCGGGTTCTGGGCCCAGCGTTTTGCCCGCAGAAGCCAGCGGTAATTCATGTGAACCTCACCTTTCCGATATAAGGCAGGTTGCGGTTGTTCTGGGCATAGTCAATCCCGTAGCCGACCACGAACTCGTCCGGGATGTCGAATCCGACCCAATCCGCAGACATGTCCACCTCGCGCCGGGCGGGTTTGTCCAGCAAGGCGCAAACCTTCAGTCTGCGGGGCTTTCGCGCACTCAGCAGGTGGCGCACATGATGCAGGGTGTAGCCGGTATCGACGATGTCTTCCACCACCAGGACGTCGCGGCCCGCGATTTCTCCGCGCAGATCCTTCAGGATGCGGACCTCGCGGGAGCTTTCCGTCATGCTGCCGTAGGAGGACGCTTCCAGGAAGTCGACCTCGACCGGCAGCGACAGTTCGCGCACAAGATCGGCAATGAAGATGAAGGAGCCTCGCAAAAGCCCCACCACGACAAGCTTATCGGTATCGGAAAAACAGGCGCTGATTTCACCTGCCAGCGCCTCGACGCGCGCGGCGATGGTCTTGGCGGAGATCATCTCGTCGATGACATATGGGTCTTGAGGCATGACTTACCCTTGATCTTGGCGCTGTGACGGGTCAAATGGCGCCCCAAAGTGAAGTAACCCCCCTTAGCGCATGCCGACCCATACCGAAAACCGCGAAATGCCCTACACCGCGCAACAGATGTACGATCTGGTGGCCGATGTCGCATCCTATCCGCAGTTTCTGCCCTGGACGGCGGCGGCACGCATCCGGTCTCTGACGCCGATAGAGGGGGGGGAGTTGATGAAGGCCGATCTGGTTGTTTCCTTCAAGGTTTTCCGGGAGCGGTTTGGCAGCCGGGTCAGACTGTGGCATGACGACCTCAGGATAGATACCGAGTATCTTGATGGTCCGTTTCGTCACATGAAATCCTACTGGAAATTCCGCGACGTTGAAGAAAACCGTTGCGCGGTGGAATTTTTCGTGGATTTCGAGTTCAAGAACCGTGTGCTTCAGGGCGTCATCGGCGCCGTATTCAATGAGGCCATGCAGCGCATCGTACGTGCCTTTGAACGCCGGGCCGAGGATCTTTACGGCAAGCGTTGATCCAGTGCAGCGATCAGCAGGCGCAAGGCATGGTCGCGCGTGGCGGCACGCACCCCGGCGCGACCAAGAGGGCCGAACTCAAGCATTTCGGTATGGACAGTGCCCTGACAGGCCAGACCAAACCATACGCGTCCTTCGGGCTTGTTGTCCGATCCTCCGGGGCCGGCGATTCCGGTCACGGATACCGCCAGTGTGGCCTTCGAACGCATCAGGGCACCTTCGGCCATCTCTGCCGCGACCCGTTCCGAGACGGCGCCATGCTCGGTCAGGGTTTGTTCCCGTACGCCCAGCATGTCCTGCTTGGCGATGTTCGAATAGGTCACGAAGCCACGATCGAAAATCGCGGAAGAGCCGGCCTCGTCGGTAATCGCGGCAGCGATCAGGCCGCCGGTACAGCTTTCGGCGGTGGCGATCGTTGCGCCACGCTCGCGGGCCAGCGGCAGGAGAATGCCGGCCAGGGACCTCACATCAGGAATTTGTGCCATAGGAACGCAAGAATAAGTACCACGGTTGCCGCCGCAATTCCGGCAAAAATATCATCCAACATGACGCCAAGGGGCGTTTTCCTGCGGTCGGCCCAGCCGATCGGGCCGGGCTTGACGATATCGAACAGGCGAAAGCACAAGAACGCCGCGATCCAGCCCGGATAAAGCGCCAGAATGTCCGCCCGGGCCAGGGTGGCGCCGATGGAGACGGGCCAGAGCGCCACCCACATCCCGGCCACCTCGTCGATCACGAACTCGCTTTTGTCCGGGTCGGCGGTGCCGTACGTGGCCTGTGCCACCGCCCACCACCCGATCACCGTGACGGCGATGGTCGCGTGGACGACCAGCGCCACTCCGCCGAGAACGTGCAGGACCCAGAACAATGGCAACGCCGCCAGCGACCCCCACGTTCCCGGCGCGGGGCGCAGGTGGCCGACACCGAACAAGGTCGCGACAAGGCGGCTCATTCCTGCACCAGAGTCACGGTGGCAAGTGCCGCGATACCTTCTTCCCGACCGGTGAAGCCCAGCCGCTCCGAGGTGGTTGCCTTCACGCTCATGCGGTCTTGCGCCACCCCCATCAGGCGGGACATCTCGGCGCGCATTCGGCTGGCATGGGGGCCGATCCTGGGGTGTTCGCAGATCAGCGTCAGGTCGGCATTCGCGATACGGTAGCCCCGCCTGCCGGCCAGTTCCACCGCGTGCTTAAGGAAAATATCGCTGGCCGCGCCCTTCCATTCTGGGTCCGAAGGCGGGAAATGCTGGCCGATATCCCCCTCGGCCAGTGCTCCGTAGATGGCGTCGGTCACGGCGTGCATGCCCACATCTGCGTCCGAGTGTCCCTTGAGCGCCTTGTCATGAGGCACGGTAACACCGCACAGGATGACCCCGTCGCCTTCGCAGAACGCGTGTACGTCGAAACCGTTGCCGATGCGAATATCCATCTTTCTCTCCTGCAAGATCCGCGTTGCGCGCGCGAAATCCCCCGGATGGGTGATTTTCAGATTGTCCTCATCCCCTTCGACGATGGCAACGTCAAGACCGGCGGCCAGCGCCACTTCGACATCGTCCGCCGCGCCGCCGGTATGTTCAGCATGGGCCCTGCGAATCGCGCGCAGGTGAAACCCCTGCGGTGTCTGTGCGCGCAACAGCCCCGCACGTGGATGCGGCGCGGCAACCTTGCCGTTTTCGCCTTTCCACAACGCGTCGGTCACCGGCAGGGCCGGGGCCGCCCCGGGATGTTCGCTCAGCGCGTCCAGCACCCGGTCGATCAGCGCCGCGCCGACCAGTGGGCGGGCCCCGTCATGGATCAGCACCGCCTGCTGCCCCTCGGACACCGCCGCCAGTCCCGCCTGGACAGAAGCATCCCGCGTTTTGCCGCCCTTGACGGTGGTCAGCGGGATTTCCAGCCCGGCCATGGCTTCGCGGAACAGGGCGTCATCTTCGGGGTGAAGGACCACGACAACCTGCGACACCCGCGGATGCGCGGCAAAAGCCATCACCGTGCGTGCCAGTACCGCGCGCCCGGCAAGCGGCTGATACTGCTTGGGTTTATCCCCTCCGGCGCGGGTCCCCCGGCCCGCGGCCACAATCAACGCGGTGGTCTGCATGCGTCCCCCGAAACTGGTTTGCGTCTGTTTAGGCGGTGGCGCGATGTAGGGCAATGGGGCATTCGGACCACGATAAAACGCCTAAAAAACAGGCGAAACAGGTTTCGGGGGCGGTTTCTCGGGCAGTTTCGTTGCGGTCGGGCCTGCCTGGGGCTAAATCTCTGAAAAACTGCACAAGGATTGGGCGCTTGGATATCCGGATTGCAACCAGGACAGTTTCTCCGCCGGTTTTTCTCGCCCCGCTGGCAGGCGTTACCGATCTTCCGTTCCGTCGGTTGGTTTCCCGGTTCGGTGCCGGGCTGGTGGTTTCGGAAATGGTTGCCAGCCAGGATGTCGTGCGGGCCAGGCCCGGTATCCGCGAACGGGCGGAACTGGGCCTTGGTGCCGATAACACCGCCGTGCAACTTGCCGGTCGTGACGCCTATTGGATGGCCGAGGCCGCACGTTTTGTGGAGGGGCAGGGCGCCCGGATCATCGATATCAACATGGGGTGCCCGGCGAAGAAGGTGGTAAATGGGTATTCCGGCTCCGCTCTGATGCGCGATCTCGATCATGCGGTGGCGCTGATCCGGGCGGTGGTGGGGGCTGTTTCGGTGCCGGTGACGCTGAAAACCCGGCTGGGTTGGGACGACACGTCAAGGAACGCTCCGGAACTGTCCCGGCGGGCGGAGGCGGAGGGTATCGCCATGGTCACGGTTCATGGCCGTACGCGCTGTCAGTTTTACAAGGGCCGTGCGGACTGGGCCTCGATCCGCGCGGTCAGGGACGCGGTCCGGATCCCCGTGATCGCCAATGGCGATATCGTGGATGCGGGGACCGCCCGGAAGGCGCTGAAGCAATCAGGGGCCGATGGCGTGATGGTGGGGCGTGGCGCACAGGGCCGCCCCTGGCTGCCGGCCCGGATCGCCGCACGGCTTTACGGAACGCCGGCGCCGAAAATCCCTGCCGGTCCCGCGTTGGCGGAGGTGGTCGCGGAGCATTACGAGGCCATGTTGTCCTTCTACGGGGCGGAGCTTGGCATCCGGGTCGCACGCAAGCACCTTGGCTGGTACATGGATACGGTCGCAACGCCCGCGCCTGTACGCAGGCAGTTGCTGACAGAGCGTGATCCGGCTGTCGTTCTGCGCCTGCTGCCAGAGGCGCTGAGCGCGGGTATCGCCGCATGAGCCCGCCCGATGAACTGATCTGGCCGTCATTACCGGTTCCGGGGCTGGTTCTGGATGGGCGGGACCGGATCGAGGCGCTCAACCCCGCGGCGGAACTGTTCTTCAACGCGACCCAAAAGGCTCTTGCGGGAGCCCCCCTGTGGGACCGGCTGGCCGTGGATGCCCCCCTGGACGAAGCGTTTTCCCGCGTGCGGGCCAATCAGGCCCCGCTGTTCATCAATGATGTGGATGTGAGTTCGGGCGAGCGTGCGCCGGTTTTGTGCAGCATCCAGATCGCGCCGCTTTCCGATCGTTCCGGGCGGATCCTGGTCCTGGTTTCGCCGCGTGAGATTGCCGGCCGTCTGGGGCGTGCGCAATCGGTGAAAACCGCAGCCAAATCGGCTATTGGCATGGCGGAGATGCTGGCCCATGAAATCAAGAACCCCCTGGCAGGCATCACCGGAGCGGCGCAGCTTCTTTCGATGACCCTTAAGGGGGAGGACCTTGAACTGACCGATCTGATCGTTGCCGAAAGCCGTCGTATCGTGAAGCTTCTGGAGCAGGTCGAGCAGTTCGGAAATGTCCGCCCGCCCGAATGCCACGCCGTGAACATTCACGATGTGCTGGACAGGGCCCGGCGATCGGCGGCGGTGGGGTTTGCCGCGAACATGGTCATCGAGGACGATTACGACCCCTCACTGCCCTGTACATGGGGGGACGGGGACCAGCTTTTGCAAGTGTTTCAAAACCTGTTGCGCAATGCCGCACAGGCCGCGGGCGCACAGGGGGGCAGGATTCGCCTGCGCACGTTCTATGAGCAATCCCTGCGGCTGCGCCATCCCGACGGCAGCGGCAAACCCATACCGCTTCAGGTGGAGATCATCGACAATGGCCCGGGCCTGCCGCCGGAAATCGCCGCCGACATATTCGACCCGTTCGTTTCCGGGCGCGAGAACGGGACCGGCCTTGGGCTGGCGCTCGTCTCCAAGATCATTTCAGAGCATGACGGCTGGATCACGGTGGATTCGGTGCCCGGGCACACCGTGTTCCGCGTTTCCCTGCCCATCGCCCCCAAGCCAACGAAGGATGAAGACTGATGGACGGAACTGTCCTTGTTGCCGACGACGACCGCACGATCCGCACGGTGCTGACACAGGCGCTGACCCGCGCGGGGTGCAAGGTACATGCAACCAGTGCGCTGACGACCCTGATGCGCTGGATCGGAGAGGGAAAGGGCGATCTGGTCATCTCCGACGTGGTGATGCCCGACGGTAACGGGCTGGAGATGCTGCCGCGCATATCCGAATTGCGGCCGGGGTTGCCAGTGATCGTGATCTCGGCCCAGAACACGATCATGACTGCCATTCAGGCCGCCGAAGCAGAGGCCTATGACTACCTGCCAAAGCCCTTCGATCTGCCTGACCTGATGAAACGTGCCGCCCGCGCCCTGGAAAGCCAGCGCCGCCGGGCCTCGAGCGAGGAAGGCCCCGTCCCCCTGACCGAGCAGGACGACCTGCCGCTGGTGGGGCGCACTCCGCAGATGCAGGCGATCTACCGCCTTGTCGCGCGGGTGCTCAATGCCGATCTGCCGGTACTTGTGTCTGGCGAGTCCGGGACCGGAAAGTCGCTTCTGGCCCGCGCGCTGCACGATCTTTCAGACCGTCGCGCGCTGCCTTTCGTCGTCGCGACGGCTGCCGATCTTGACGGGGCCGAGGGCCCTTCGACGCTTGTCGCGCGGGCGCGCGGAGGGTCGGTCCTGTTTGATGAGATCGCCGACTTCCCGATGGAGGCGCAGGGCCGCATCGTGCGAATGCTGGACAGTTTCGGGGATGGGGCGCCGCGGGTCATGGCATCCACCCAGAGCGATCTGAGTGCGCGGATGGAGGCCGGGAACTTCCGGCAAGACCTGTTCTACCGCCTGGACGGGGTTACACTGTCTCTGCCCCCCCTGCGTGAGCGGGTTGAAGACATTCCCCTGCTGGCGGCCCATTTTCTTGGCCGGGCGGAACGGGACGCACCGTCGCGGCGCCTGTCCGCTGATGCCCTGGAGCTGATTCGTGCCTACAGTTGGCCCGGAAACGTCCGCCAGTTGGAAAATACCCTGCGCAGCCTCGTTGTCACCAGTGCGGAGCCGGTCATATCCCGTGCGGAAGTCGAGGCCCTGCTTGGCCGTCAGCCCAGGCTTGAACCCCTGACCGGGGGAGAGAGCGACAAGCTGTCCGCCTCCGTCGCCAGGCATTTGCGGAGATATTTCGATCTGCACGGCGGTGCGTTGCCCTCGCCGGGGCTGTATCCGCGCATCCTGCGCGAGGTGGAGGCGCCGCTGATCGAGATTGCCCTCGATGCCACGGGGGGCAACCAGGCCCGCTGTGCCGAGTTGCTGGGGATCAACAGAAATACGCTGCGGAAAAAGATCAACGATCTGGATATCCGCGTGACACGGCGCCGCAAGTTGATGTAAATTCGCAACATCAGCGTGGCCCGGTGGACGCATCCCCCACGCAAGGCGGCGAGAGGCAGACGTGGCGCGCGCGAGAACACGACCGAATCTTGACAGGCTTCTGCGTCTGCGCCGACAGAAGCGTGTACAGACTCTGGCCACGTTCAGCCTTGTCCTGCTGGGGCCCATACTGGCGGTGGCCACCTTCCTGATGCTTGGGCCGCTGGAGCTTGGGGCGAGTTCAAACGGGTTGCGCGTCATACTTCTGGCGGATCTCGTGTACGCGCTTCTGGTCGCGGCGCTGGTTTTTGCCCGCGTCATACAAATGGTTGCGGCGCGGCGGCGGCGTTCGGCAGGGTCGCGGCTGCACCTGCGGCTGACCGGCGTTTTCGCCCTGATTGCGTTGCTGCCGACGGTATTGGTGGCCGTGTTCGCGGGGCTGACCATCAATGTCGGGCTGGAGGGGTGGTTCTCTGACCGGGTCCGGCAGGTGGTGGGCGCATCGCTTTCCGCCGCCGAGGCGTATGAGGATGAGCACCGAAAGGACCTTTCGCAGGATGCGCTGGCGCTTGCCGGGTATCTGAACATTGCCCGTCAGGCGACTTATTTCCTTTCGGACGGCGAGATCCGCCAGTTGCTGACACAAGGGCAATCACGTGTGCAGCGCGGGCTGAAGGAAGCCTATGTGATCGACGGGGCCGGTACTATCCAGGCGCGGGGGGAACGATCCTATCTTTTCGATTACGAACAGCCCGATCCCGCGCAGCTTCGGCGGGCCCGGTCCGAAGACGTGGTGATCATCGAGGATTGGGACAACAACGAATTCCGTGCCCTGGTCGCACTGGAGGAATTCGCGGATCGTTACCTTTACATTTCCAGGACGGTCGATGGCGAATTGCTGAGCCTGCTGGACGATACCCAGCAAACGGCACGGTTCTACAGGCAACTGGAAAGCGAGCGCGGGCGGTTGCTGTTCGAGTTCAGCCTGCTCTATCTCGGGTTCGCGGTGATCCTGATCCTCGCCGCGATCTGGCTGGGTCTTTGGTTTGCCGAACGTCTGTCGAGGCCTGTCGGGCGGCTGGCGGGCGCGGCGCAGCGGGTTGGCTCGGGCGATCTGGACGTGCGTGTCCTCGAGGAGGAAGGCGAGGATGAAATCGCCATGCTGGGACGGTTGTTCAACCAGATGACCGGACAGCTCAAACTTCAGCGCGAGGCCTTGCTGGACACCAACCGCCAGATCGAGGCCCGGCGCAGGTTGTTCGATTCGGTTCTGTCCTCGGTTACGGCGGGGGTTATCGGCCTGGACGCGGACGGGCGGATCGATTTCATGAACCGTTCGGCTCGCATCCTGTTGGAAATGGAGACAGATGGGGCGGAAGGGCGGCCGATTGCCGGGACGGTGCCCGAGTTCGCCCCGCTGTTCGACAGGCTGCGGGAGAGCGGGCGCGACGTCGCACAGGAAGAATTACGCCTGGCCCGCCATGGCACCCTGGAAACCCTGCTGGTCCGTATCGCGACGCGCTGTAACTCTGAAGGGGCGCCGGAAGGCTACGTGGTGGCCTTTGACGACGTAACCGATCTTGTCACCGCGCAACGTATGGCGGCGTGGGGGGATGTGGCGCGGCGTATCGCCCACGAAATCAAGAACCCGTTGACGCCGATTCAGCTCTCTGCAGAGCGCATCAAGCGCAAGTTCCGCGCCCCGCTGGGCGATCAGGCCGAGGCGCTGGACCAGTTGACCGATGTCATTGTTCGTCAGACCAATGATCTGCGCCGCATCGTGGATGAATTTTCAAAGTTCGCCCGCATGCCGGTCCCCGAACGCAAGCCGACCGATCTGGCTGTGTTGTTGCGCGACGCGGTGCTTTTGCAGGAAGCCGGGCAACCGGGTGTACGTTTCGTGACATCCTTTCCCGATGTCGCGGTGATGGCGGACGTGGACGGCACGATGATTTCGCAGGCCTTGACGAATATATTGAAGAATGCTGGAGAGGCATTTGAAAAATATGATGAAAAACATCCTGAAATTCATGTGTCCCTGCGGTTGGAGGGTGGGTGTGCCGTGATTGCAGTGGCCGATAACGGCCCCGGCCTGCCTTCGGATCGTACCCGGCTTCTGGAGCCCTACGTCACCACGCGTGACAAGGGGACCGGGCTGGGTCTGCCGATCGTGAAGAAAATTGCCGAAGAACATGGCGGTGGGCTGGCGCTTCTGGATGCGCACCCCTTTGCCGAGGGGGCGCCTGCGGGCGCGCTGATCGAAATTCGTCTGCCGGTGCAAGAGGAGGCCCTGACCCGCCCTCCGGCGCCGGTGGCTGTTTGAGGAGACCTTCATGGGCGACATTCTGATTGTCGATGACGAACGCGACATCCGGGAACTGATTTCCGAAATTCTCTGCGACGAAGGCTATACCACGCGTCTGGCCGCCAACGCGGACGAGTGTCTGAAGGAAATCAATGCCGAGCCGCCCGCGCTCATGATTCTCGATATCTGGCTCAAGGACAGCCACATGGATGGGATCGATATCCTGACCAAAACCCGGCGCGACAACCCCGACATCCCCGTGGTGATCATCTCCGGCCACGGCAACATCGAGATCGCGGTAGCCGCAATCAAACAGGGAGCCTACGATTTCATTGAAAAACCTTTCAATATCGACCAGTTGACCGTCGTCATCAGTCGTGCGATGGAAGCTGCCCGTCTGCGCCGCGAGAATCAGGAACTGCGCCGCAGGGATGTGCGCTCCGCCCAAATGGTGGGCGACAGCCCGGCGTTTCGGGCGCTCAGGAGCCAGCTTGAAAAGGTGACCAACTCCAATGGCCGGGTGATGCTGAGCGGTCCGGCGGGCAGCGGCAAGGAGGTTGCCGCCCGGTTCATACATGCCAATTCCAACCGGGCGGAGGGGCCGTTCGTTTCGGTCAACTGCGCTACCATTGCGCCCGAAAGGATGGAGGAAGTTCTGTTCGGACGCTCGGGCGCCGAACGAAGGGTGGAGCCCGGCCTGCTGGAACAGGCCCATGGCGGTGTATTGTTTTTCGACGAGGTTGCCGACATGCCGCCGGGAACCCAGTCCAAGATCCTGCGCGTTCTTGTCGATCAGCAGTTTCAACGTCTTGGCAGCAGCGATAACGTGCGTGTGGACCTGCGGGTGATTTCCTCGACCAACCGGGATCTTCAGGCGGAGATTGCCGCCGGCCGTTTCCGTGAGGAACTTTACCACCGGCTCAACGTGGTGCCGGTCGTGGTGCCCGCGCTGGAGGATCGCCGCGAAGACATTCCCCTTCTGGCGGTTCACTTCATCGAGGAACTCCACCGTGCCCAGGGGCTTGCACGGCGCCAGCTCAGCGACGAGGCGGTCGCGCTTTTGCAGACGATGGCCTGGCCGGGCAATATCCGCCAGCTCAAGAACGTTCTGGAGAGGGTGCTTATTCTCGGTGATGGAAACGGGCCGATCACGGCGCAGGAATTGCCCGAAAGCCAGCCGCCCGGAGAGGGGCGGGCGATGCTTTCGGGGGTGTTGGCCACGTTGCCCCTGCGTGAGGCCCGCGAAGTGTTCGAAAGAGAATACCTTCTGACCCAGATCAATCGATTCGGGGGGAATATCTCACGCACGGCGACCTTCGTGGGAATGGAACGCTCTGCCTTGCATCGCAAGCTGAAATCGCTTGGGGTTTCCACGACATCGCGGACCAGGGGGCGGGCGGCGCATCTGGAACCCGAAGGCCGCGAAGATTGACCGCCCTCCCGGCATCTGCAAAGGATGAATCCGGCTTCGCAAGCGGAAACCTGGCATGAAAGTCATCATCTGTGGGGCAGGGCAGGTCGGCTGGCAGATCGCCCGGCACCTGTCCGGCGAAAAGAACGACGTTACCATCGTCGATATGAGCGGCGATCTGATCCGCCGCGCCACCGAGGCGCTGGATGTACAGGGCGTCGTGGGCCACGCATCCTACCCAGACATCCTTGAACGCGCGGGCGCGCGCGATGCGGACATGATCATTGCCGCGACCTATTCGGATGAGGTGAACATGGTCACCTGTCAGGTGGCGCACTCGGTTTTTGCGGTTCCGCGGAAAATCGCCCGGTTGCGTGCGCAGTCCTACCTCACGGCGATCTATTCCGATCTTTACCGCCGGGACCACATGCCCATCGACGTGGTCATCAGCCCCGAACGCGAGGTTGCCGAGGCCGCGCTCCAACGCCTTGCCGCGCCTTCGGCTTTCGATACGGAATATTTTCTGCAAGGGCAGGCCCAGCTTTTGGGGATCACGCTGGAGGCCCACTGCCCGGTACTCAACACGCCGCTGCGTCAGTTGAGCGATCTGTTCTCCACCTTGCGGGCGATCGTGGTGGGGATACGACGCAAGGATGGCGCGCTTTTTTCTCCCGAGCCCGGCGACCAGCTGTTCGAAGGGGATCAGGCCTATGTCTTCTCCCATGTCGAGGACGTGGAGCGGACGATGGAGATATTCGGCAAGGAATCCCGCAAACAGGAGCGGGTGGTGATCATCGGGGGCGGCAATGTCGGGTTGACAGTGGCGCAGGCGTTGGAAAAAGGCCCCCAACGGGTCCGTGCCAAGGTGATCGAGCGGGACCGCGCCCGTGCCGAGGCGGCCGCCGACGCGCTGGAACGCACCATCGTTCTCAACGGTGACGGGTTGGACATGGCATTGCTCGATGAGGCCAATATCGACCGTGCGGATGCCGTTCTGGCGGTCACCGACGATGACAAGACCAATCTTCTGGTGGCGGTACGCGCAAAAATGGCCGGTTGTCCGATGGCGATCTGCCTGGTCAACGACCCATCCCTGGTGCCTCTGATGGGGCCGCTGGACGTCGATGCCTATATCAACCCTCGGGCAACGACCGTCAGTTCGATCCTGCGCCATATCCGACATGGCCGGGTGCGGGGGGTCTATTCCATTGGGGATGCCGAAGCCGAAGTGATCGAGGCGCAGGTGCTTTCCACCTCGCCCATGGCGGGCCGCAGCATCCGGGACATCGACTTTCCCGAAGGTGCGCTTGTGGGGGCGTTGACGAAAGAGGGCAAGGTGGTTCGGCCCAGCGGCTCGACCCGGATCGAGGAAGGCGACGTGGTCGCGATCTTCTCCTTGTCCGCCGATGTGCCCGAGGTGGAGCGCCTGTTGCAGGTCTCCATCGACTTCTTCTAGGCCGATGCATCGGCTGTCATCCCTGCCGCTGCTTGTGATCCTGATGGGGATCGGGGCGGCGGCCATGTATTTACCCGCATTCCTGGGCCTTGCGATGCGCGACTGGGAGGCCTGGCGGGCATTTTTCTACGGGGGGACGCTGTTTTTGTTCCTGACCGTGCTGATTGCCATGGCCACGGCCGGGCGCCGGCCCCAGCGGCGTGGCCGCAGCCATCTTCTGGCGATGCTGGCAGCCTATCTTGCGCTGCCGGTGATGCTGGCGGTCCCGTTCCAGGAGTCCGTGGGAAATACGAGTTTTCTGAACGCTTATTTCGAGATGGTGTCTTCCATCACCACGACGGGCGCCACGCTTTTCGACATTCCCGCCCGCCTGACCCCGGCAGAGCACCTGTGGCGGGCGCTGGTGGCATGGCTGGGGGGGTTTCTTTTGTGGCTGACCGCGCTTGCCATCCTCGCCCCGATGAACCTGGGAGGGTTCGAGGTCACCGCGGCGCTGGGGGGGGCTGGTGAACAACGCCGGTCAGAGCAGGAACTTGGCGCGATGAGCGGGGATCCGCAGGAACGCCTGATCAGGTTCGCGCCAAAACTTTTCCCGGTTTATGGCGGGCTGACGGCGGGTCTTTGGCTGTTGCTGCTGGTCGGGGGAGAGGGCCCCTTCGTTGCCATCTGTCACGCGATGTCGACAATGGCCAGTTCGGGCATCTCTCCGGTCGGGGGTATGGAAGGTGCAAGAAGTGGAATCGCCGGGGAGATATTTCTGTTTTTCTTTTTTCTTTTCGCGATTTCCCGGCAAACCTTCATGCTGGATTTTCGGGCCGAAGGGTGGCGTCGGCTGCGCGACGATCTCGAGTTTCGTATCGGTCTCGCGATTACGTTGATGGTTACGCTGTTTCTGTTCGCGCGTCACTGGCTGGGTGCCTATGAGGTGTCAATGCAGGAAAATCTGGGCGCTGCCTTTTCCGCGCTTTGGGGCAGCCTGTTTACGGTATTGTCGTTTCTTTCGACGACGGGGTTCGTTTCGGCGGACTGGTCGGCTTCGCGGGAGTGGTCCGGTTTGCAAACGCCGGGGATGATCCTGCTTGGTCTGGCGGTGTTCGGTGGCGGGGTTGCCACAACCGCCGGGGGGGTCAAGCTGTTGCGTATTTATGCCCTGTACAAACATGGCCTGCGGGAGATGGAAAAGCTGATCCACCCGTCTTCGGTCGGGGGGGCGGGGGCGTTTGCCCGGCGAATCCGACGGCAAGGGGCCTATATCGCATGGTTGTTTTTCATGATGTTCGCGCTATCCGTGGCGCTGGTGATGGTGCTGCTTTCTGCGGCGGGGCTGAATTTCGAGTCCTCGATGGTCCTGACCGTGGCCGCGCTGACGACCACCGGCCCCCTTGCCGGTGCGGGGGTGGACCCGGGGTTGAGCTATGCCGCGCTCGGGGACGGTGCAAAGATGATTCTGTGTGGCGCAATGGTGTTGGGCCGGTTGGAAACGCTTGTGATTGTTGCGCTCTTCAATCCGGAGTTCTGGCGAAACTGATA
The DNA here is from genome assembly GCF_003046545.1 of Rhodovulum imhoffii. Lineage (GTDB taxonomy): Bacteria > Pseudomonadota > Alphaproteobacteria > Rhodobacterales > Rhodobacteraceae > Rhodovulum > Rhodovulum imhoffii. The sequence continues at coordinate 35,148 of NZ_QAAA01000005.1, forward strand.
TGACGAATGTTTCTGCGGATGCTAAAATTTCCGGTGGAGGGGCTGGAAACTCGCGCGGGGGCACTCCATAATCTCAGTGGGAAATCTTGCCCGTGGCAGGACAAACAGAAAAAGGCGAAAAGCATGGCTGCCGACAGACAAAATTTGCAAGATGCGTTTCTTAATCATGTCCGGAAGACAAAGGTTCCGGTCACGATTTTCCTGATAAACGGGGTCAAGCTCCAGGGCGTGATTACCTGGTTCGATAATTTTTGTGTCTTGTTGCGTCGGGATGGGCAGTCGCAGCTTGTTTACAAGCATGCGATCTCTACCATCATGCCCGCGCAACCGATCAATCTGTATGACGGTGAGGATTGAGCCCGAACCTGCTTGACCATAGCCCCCGGACCACACGTGCCTGGGTGCTGCACCCCGACATTACTGCGCATCGCCACCGCCGCGCCGCCGACCCCGCGCTGGAGGAGGCCGTTTCCCTCGCCGCTGCGTTGCCGGGGCTGAAGGTTTGCGGCGCCGAAATCGTACCGCTTGCGAAGACACGTCCGGGTTTTTTGTTCGGTGTCGGCAAGATCGAAGACCTTGCCGCCCGGTTTGGCGAAAACGATATTGAGCTGGTCCTGGTCGACGGCCCGCTCACGCCCGTTCAGCAGCGGAATCTGGAGCACGCCTGGAAGGTCAAGATCCTCGACCGGACCGGGCTGATCCTTGAAATTTTTGCCGATCGTGCCCGCACGCGGGAAGGCGTGTTGCAGGTAGACCTGGCGGCACTGTCGTATCAGCGTACGCGCCTGGTTCGCGCCTGGACCCATCTTGAACGCCAGCGTGGCGGACTTGGGTTCGTGGGCGGCCCCGGTGAGACCCAGATCGAGGCCGACCGCCGTGCGATCGACGAGTCGATCGCACGCCTGCGCCGCCAGCTTGCCAAGGTGGTGAAAACCCGCGATTTGCACCGTGCCGCCCGGCGCAAGATCCCGTTTCCCACTGTGGCGCTGGTCGGGTATACCAACGCGGGAAAGTCGACGCTGTTCAATCGTCTGACTGGGGCGGAGGTGATGGCAAAGGACATGCTTTTTGCCACGCTCGACCCGACGATGCGGGGGCTGACCCTGCCGTCCGGCCAGCGGGCGATCCTGAGCGATACGGTGGGGTTCATTTCCGATCTGCCGACACAGCTTGTGGCGGCGTTCCGCGCCACGCTGGAAGATGTTCTGGAGGCCGACGTGATCTTGCATGTGCGGGACATTTCCGCACCCGAAACCGATGCGCAGGCGCGGGATGTAGAGGCGATCTTGCAGGATCTGGGTGTGGCCGAACAGGTGCCTGTGATCGAGGTCTGGAACAAGCTCGACCAGGTGGGCGAGACACGCGTGGCACTGGAAACACGCGCGGAACGGCAGGAAAACGTATTTGCCCTGTCGGCGCTGACCGGAGAGGGGATTGCGCCATTGCTGAGCCGCGTTTCCGCCTTGCTGACCGCGCCCAGGGCCGAGAAAACCCTTCATCTGGGTTTCGATCAGGGCCGGGCGCGGGCCTGGCTGCATGCACAGGAGGTCGTGATTGAGGAGAGCAGCACCGAAGAGGGCTATATTCTCATCGTCCGTTGGACAGAACGACAGGAAAGCGAATACCGCGCCCTAAGGTCGGGGGATTGCACCGGAACGCGGTGATTCACGTTTCGAAATCGCAGGCGGCGATATGAGCGACCTTTTCTTGCAGCCGCGACAAGGGAGGCACTTCTGACGTCTTGCCTCCGAAGTTCCATGACTGCCCGTGGGATGACGATCGGGTGTGTTGGCGGGGGAAATTCTTCAATTCGTGGGCTGCACCGGTGCGCGGCAAAGGTGTCTGGGTGAGACATTCCTTGAGAGGCGGCTGGTGGGGTGAGGCGTCCAGGCCGGGCGCGGAGAGGTCGCATGCCGCCTTTGAAAGGAAAAGGGATCGCCTCTGCTCCCCGTCATGACAGGGCGGAAAAGGGGCGATCCCCGCGCAAGGATCTGTATATCCCGCGCCACGAGGTCGAAAACAGCGCGTTCGCTTCACAGACCGGAGACCGTAAAACGCCATGACAGATCCGGGCGGTGTTTCTTTCTGCCCGTGTCCGCGCTGTCGTCACTTCCTGATCATGTGTCCTGGGCCCTTGTGCCCGTAAAGTCCACACGAGGCAGCAAGATCGTAGCGGCTGGGTCTGAAAGGCCCATTCTACTCCACCAGCCTGACCAGGGCATGACGCTTTTTGCCGGCGCTCAGCTTGATCGGTTCCGCCAGCGCGGCGGCGTCGATCATCAGTCCGGCATCGGTCAGCGGTGCGTCGTTCAGGCGCGCACCGTTATCCGCGATCAGACGCTTGGCCTCCTTGCCCGTTCTGGCCAGTCCCGAGCGGGTAATCAGCTGCACCACGGAAATGCCATCGCCCAGGTCTTCGGTACTCAGCACCAGCGTGGGCAGATCGTCCCCAACGCCCCCCCCGGCAAAGACTTCGTGCGCGGTGGCTGCGGCGGCTTCGGCCGCCGCAGCGCCATGGCACAGGCGCGTCACCTCGTTGGCAAGGATCGCTTTTGCCGCGTTGATATCGCTGCCCTCCAGTGCGCCAAGACGGTCGCATTCTTCCACCGGCAACTCGGTGTAGAGTTTCAGGAACCGGCCCACATCGGCGTCGGTCGTGTTGCGCCAGAACTGCCAGAACTCATAGGGGCTGAGCATTCCGGCATTCAGCCAGATCGCGCCGCCGGCGGATTTGCCCATCTTGCGCCCGTCCGAGGTGGTCAGCAACGGCGAGGTCAGTCCGAATACCTCCCGGTCGATGATCCGGCGCGTCAGGTCGATCCCGTTGACAATGTTCCCCCACTGATCGGAGCCGCCCATCTGCAACGCGCAGCCATACCGGCGGTTGAGCTCCAGAAAATCGTAGGCCTGGAGGATCATGTAGTTGAATTCAAGGAACGAGAGCGACTGTTCCCGGTCGAGCCGTGACTTGACGCTTTCGAAGCTCAGCATTCGGTTGACGGAGAAATGCCGTCCGATATCGCGCAGGAAGTCGAGATAGTTCAGATCGTCCAGCCACTCGGCGTTGTTGAGCATGATCGCATCGGTCGCGCCCTCGCCATAGCTCAGGTACTTGGCGAAAACCTGTTTCATGCCCGCGATATTGGCGTCGATCTGTTCCGGGGTCAGCAGGGGGCGTTCTTCCGAGCGGAAGGAAGGGTCGCCGATCTTTGTTGTGCCGCCGCCCATCAGGGTGATGGGTTTGTGCCCGGTCTTCTGCAACCAGCGCAGCATCATGATGTTTAGCAGGTGCCCCACATGCAGGGACTGCGCCGTGGCGTCATAGCCGATATAAGTGGGAACCACCCCCGCCATCAGAGCTTCGTCCAGGCCCTGATAATCGGTGCAGTCGGCCAGGAAGCCGCGCTCGATCATCACGCGCAGGAAGTCGGATTTGGGGTGGTATGTCATTTGCCCTTTTCCTTGGTTGGATTTTCGTCTGTGATATAGCCGCACCGGCAAGGAAGGGAAAGGCCATGCGAAACACGACGATGCGCGCCCTGGGGGCGATGTCGGGCACTTCGCTGGATGGGGTGGATGCGGCGGTGGTGGAAACCGACGGCTTGCGCATCGTTGGGTTTGGTAAAACCGCCTACCGCCCTTATTCCGATGATGAACGCGCCTGCCTGAGCGCCGCCCTGGGCCAATGGCCGGGCGGGCCGGACGTGGCAAGGGCCGCCGCGGTTGTCGACACTGCCCACCGCGAGGTGCTGAGGTCTTTCAAGGATGTGGATGTCATCGGGTTTCATGGCCAGACGCTGGCCCATGATCCGGCCCGCGGGCGAACTCACCAGGCGGGGGACGGACTGGCACTGGCGCAGGGGCTTGGTGTGCCGGTGGTCTGGGATTTTCGTACCAACGACATGGCCGAAGGGGGGCAGGGCGCACCGTTCGCGCCGTTCTTTCACTTCGCCTGTGCGCAGTGGATAAAGGCCGGGGGACCGGTGGCGTTTCTGAATCTCGGCGGTGTGGGAAACCTGACCTGGGTGGACCCGAGCCGGCCTGCGCCGGAAAGTCCGGGGGCGCTTCTGGCCTTCGATACCGGCCCCGCCAATGCGCCGCTGAACGACCTGATGCAGGCCCGCCGGGCTTTGCCGTTCGATGACGGCGGGGCCCTTGCCGCGCAGGGCCGTGTTGAGGAAAATGCGATCGCAGAGTTCCTGTGCCACCCGTTTTTTACCCGCCGCCCCCCGAAATCCCTGGATCGTAACGATTTCCCGCACCTCTCCGATGCCGTTGCGGGCCTGTCGGACGCGGATGCCGCCGCCACCCTGACCGAGGCCGTTGCCGCCAGCGTTGCACGCGGGCTGAAACATTGCCCGGTTGTTCCGGCACGCCTGCTGGTGACGGGGGGCGGACGGTTGAACCCCGTGATGATGCGCGCGCTGGCCTGCCGTACCGGCATACCCGCCCTGCCGGTGGAGGCGGTCGGCCTGAATGGCGATATGCTGGAGGCCCAGGCCTTTGCCTTTCTCTCTGTGCGCGCCATGCGGGGGATGCCGCTGTCCGCGCCGGGGACAACGGGTGTGCGTATGCCGGTCAGTGGCGGAAAAATGAGCCACTAAGGCCCTGATTTCAGAATACTATTGTATGCTGCGCTGCGGCAAAAATTTCTTGCGCCCTCTTGCCGCACCGCGGCGAAGGTGCTAGTCAGGGCGCGTCGGCACCACGGTGCCGCATTTTCCGGAATTGATCAGACGCGGATTCCTCCGCGCACCCTGTCGGTGCGCGCTGCTTCGCGTTTTGCCCGAAGGAGACATGAGATGCCGATCGAAGAGATGTGCGCCAGAATCGTCGCTTTTGCCCGCCACTGCGGGCACGATGGCATGGCCCCGCACAATGCGGCCCAAAGCAGGGGATGGCTGGATGACGTTGGCCACCCCACCAAGGACGGGCGCGCCCTTTTGGATGCCCTGCGTGAACAGGACAATACCCGCGGTATTTTCCGCGCCGTGATCTGAAGCGGTGCGCCGCCCAAAGGCGGCGCAACCGTCTTATTTCAGGATTGAGCGGCCTGCGTATTCAGCCGTGTCGCCCAACATTTCCTCGATGCGGATCAACTGGTTGTATTTCGCCAGCCGGTCGGAGCGCGACAGAGATCCGGTCTTGATCTGACCGCAATTGGTCGCCACGGCAAGGTCGGCGATGGTAGTGTCTTCGGTTTCCCCGGAGCGATGGCTCATGACGTTGGTGTAGCGCGCGCGATGGGCCATCTCAACGGCAGCAAGGGTCTCTGTCAGGCTGCCGATCTGGTTCACCTTTACCAGCATGGAGTTTCCAACCCCTGCCGCGATTCCCTCGGCCAGGCGGATGGGGTTGGTCACGAACAGGTCGTCTCCCACCAGTTGGACCGAACTGCCCAGTTTTTCGGTCAGCAGCTTCCAGCCGTCCCAGTCATCCTCTGCGCAACCATCCTCGATGGAGACGATCGGGTAATCGGCGCAAAGCCCGGCAAGGTAATCCACGTTTTCCGCGGCGCCGAGGCTCAGCCCTTCGCCTTTCATCTGATACTTTCCGTCCCTGAAATACTCCGTCGAGGCACAGTCCAGCGCCAGGCAGATGTCCTCACCGGGCTTGTAGCCTGCCTTGTCGATCGAGCGCAGGATGAAATCCAGCGCCTCACGGGTGGAAGACAGGTTCGGCGCGAAGCCGCCTTCGTCCCCGATGCCGGTGTTGTGCCCGGCGGCGGAGAGTTCCTTCCTGAGCGTGTGAAACACTTCGGAACCCATGCGCACCGCATCGCGAATGTTGCCCGCACTGACCGGCATGATCATGAATTCCTGGATGTCGATCGGGTTGTCGGCGTGTTCGCCGCCGTTGATGATATTCATCATCGGCACCGGCAGAACCCGCGCCGAGGTGCCGCCGATATAGCGATAAAGTGGCTGCATGGTGAAATCCGCCGCCGCCCTGGCGCAGGCCAGCGACACGCCCAGGATAGCGTTTGCGCCCAGTCGGGCCTTGTTGTCGGTACCGTCCAGTGCTGTCATCGCCTGATCGATGGCGACCTGCTCGGTCGCGTCGAAACCGATGAGCGTTTCCGCAATCTCGCCGTTGACGGCGGCCACGGCCTCCAGAACCCCCTTTCCCATATAGCGGTTCCGGTCGCCGTCGCGTTTTTCCACCGCCTCATGTGCGCCGGTGGAGGCACCCGATGGGACTGCGGCGCGGCCCATCGTGCCATCTTCGAGAAGAACGTCGACCTCAACGGTGGGGTTGCCCCGGCTGTCGAGGATTTCGCGGCCGATAATGTCGATGATGGTACTCATGCGCCGTCCTGTATCTTGGTGTTGTGACTTCACGTGCTTTCTAGCGTCGGGCACCGCGCAAGGAAAGGGTGCGTTCGCGCCACAACGTATACAGCCCCGAGGCAATGATGATTCCGGCCCCGGTCAGGGTCATGGTGTCTGGCCGTTCGCCGAAGGCGAGAACACCGATGAACAGGGCAAAGACAAGTCGTGTATAGCGAAACGGCGTGACAACGGCGATTTCCCCGATCCGCATGGCCTCGACGATCATGTAATAGCCCAGCGCCCCGGCCAGCATCGCGCCGGCCAGTTGCGCCCACATCATCGGAGCGACCGGGCGTGCCCCTTCGCCGAAAGCCAGCATTGCAAGCCCAAGCGGGATCAGCATTGCGAAGGCGTAAGAAGACAGTTGCAGGCTGCCCACGCTGCGGGGGGTGGCACGGGTGGCAAGGTCGCGGATCGCCAGGCCGATCACCCCCAGTACAGCGAAAAGAGAGGCCGGTTCAAACCCTTCAAGGCCGGGGCGTATAATCACCAGCACACCCAGCAAGCCCACGGCGATGGCGCTCCATCGCCGCCAGCCGACCTGCGCGCCCATGAAAATTGCCGCGCCCAGCGTTACCACAAGGGGGGTGGCCTGCAAGATCGCGCTCGCGCTGGACAGCGGCGTCAGGGCCAGGGCCATCACGAAGCCGAAGGTTCCAGACAGTTCGCCGAAGTTACGCAGTATGACCGGGCCGCTCAAGAGCGCCTTCGACCACAGCCGCTGTCCGCGCGACAGGGCCATTATCCCAAAGATCAACGCCCCACCCGCGCCTAGGGTTGCCAAAATCTGGCCGACCGGCAGGTTCCCCGACAGCATCTTGATGAACATGTCTTCAACGGCGAACGCCGCCATTGCGGCGACCATCAGCACAATGCCGCGCAGGTTTTCCATTTTCGGGACTCGCAGGTTTCGTGGGAGGTTTTCCCAGCCGTAGCCTGCCCGTGTCCGGAAGGGAAGGGGGCTGCCTTCAGTTCCGGGGTTTTTTCCGGAGCGGGACCCCGTAAAGCTCCAGCCGGTGGCCCTTGAGGCGATAGCCCAGCTTTTTTGCAATCCGTTCTTGCAGGGCTTCGATCTCGGGATCGACAAATTCGATCACCGCGCCATTGCTCAGGTCGATCAGGTGATCATGGTGATCTCGCTCTGCGTCTTCGTAGCGGGAACGGCCGTCGCCGAACTCCAGCTTTTCGATGATGCCCGCTTCCTCGAACAGTTTGACAGTGCGGTAAACCGTGGCGAGAGATATCTTCGCATCCACGGCGCTGGCGCGGGCATAAAGATCCTCAACGTCGGGATGGTCGGCACTGTCTTGCAGCACCTGCGCGATGATCCGGCGCTGCTCGGTCAGGCGGAGGCCGCGGGCCTCGCATCGGTCGATGATCGTCTCCGGCATCGCGATCCTCCGAAAGGTCTTTCGCGCGGGTTTATCCGCTGTGTGGACCGGATGCTACCGTTTTCAGACGCGGTGCGGGCTGTGTCAGGTGCCGCAAAAGGTTTGGCGTACGGTTTCCCCGGCTGCCGGAGGCTTTGTGAATTCATATGAAAAATGATTTGAAGCAAACGGTTGAATGCAAGAGCTCAGAAACTTCATGAACTGTGACATGTCGCCCCTGACCGCTGCGCCGATCGCGGCCTCCATCTGATGGTTGCGGGGGATCACAACCGGGTTGGCGCGGCGCATCCGCTCGACGCCACCGGGGGTGTCGCGGCGCAACCGGGCCTGCCATTCCGCCTGCCATGATGCGAACGCCGCGCGGTTTTTCAGCGGTGCCTCTCCCTCTGCCAGTGCACGGAACGTATTGGTGAAATCGGCCCGTTCAGCGGCCATCAGGTCAAGAAGGCGGTGGATCAGCTCCGCGTCTGCGGGGTCGTCGGTGGACAGTCCGATCTTGGGTCGGAAGACATCCAGCCATGCCTGCCGGAACAGGTTGGGGAAGCCGTTCAGGGCCCTTGTGCCCAGGTTAACGGCGTTTTCGCGGTTTTCATCCAGAACCGGCAACAGCGCCGTGGCGAGTTGGGCGAGGTTCCACACGGCGATATCCGCCTGGCGGGCATAGGCATAGCGCCCCTGCGCGTCAATGGAACTGAACACCGTTTCCGGGTGATAGCCATCCATGAAGGCACAGGGGCCATAATCGATGGTTTCGCCGGAAACGGCCATGTTATCGGTGTTCATGACCCCGTGGATAAAGCCCACACCCATCCATTGCGCAACCAGCCGTGCCTGCGCCGCGATGACCGACTTTAGAAAATCCAGCGCGGTTTCCGCTTGTGGAAAATGCCGTTGGCGTGCGTGATCGGTTAGCAGGCGCAGGGCTTCGGTATCGTTGCGGGCAGCGAAATACTGGAACGTGCCCACCCGGATGTGGCTGGCGGCCACACGGGTCAGAACCGCGCCGGGCAGGCGGGTCTGGCGGTAAACGTCTTCGCCTGTGGCAACGGCGGCAAGCGCGCGGGTGGTGGGAATCCCCAGCGCGTGCATCGCCTCACTGACAAGATATTCCCGCAGGACCGGGCCCAGCCACGCGCGGCCGTCGCCCATGCGGCTGTAGGGTGTGGGGCCGGCGCCTTTCAACTGGATGTCGCGGCGCTGACCGTTGCGGTCGATCACCTCGCCAAGAAGGATCGCGCGTCCATCGCCCAGCCGGGGAACGAAACCGCCGAACTGGTGTCCGGCATAAACCTGCGCCAGCGGGGCCGCGCCATCGGGCACCAGGTTGCCCGCCAGAATCTGCACACCTTCCGGACCGCGCAGCGTATCCGGCAGGCCCAGCTCTGCGGCGAGAGGGGCGTTCAGGACAAGAAGCGCCGGCGCGCGCACGGGGGTGGGGGGCTGCCGGGTGTAAAACCGGGCGGGAAGCCGGGCGTAACTGTTATCGAACGGGATCATGAGGCGCAATCTAGGGCGCAGCGGGCGAAGGCAATGGGCGATTGACGGAATACGCGCACCCGGTTACGCCCCGGCCATGGCACGCACACCCTTGTTACAGCTTTCTGACATCTCCCTGACCTTTGGCGGCAACCCGGTGTTCGCGAGGCTGGATCTTGTCATCCAGCCGGGCGACCGTGTGGCGCTGGTGGGGCGCAACGGATCCGGCAAGTCCACACTGATGAAGGTCATCGCCGGGGTGGTGGAGCCGGACACCGGCGGGCGCGTTCTGGCCCCCGGAACGACGGTTGGTTACATGGAACAAGACCCGGATCTGGCCGGGTTCGACACGCTGGGGGCATTTGCCGCCGCGCATCTGCCCGAAAGCGACGCCTACAAGGTCGAGATGGTTGCCGAAGGGCTGAAATTCGACCCGGCGACGAAAGTCGCCGCCGCCTCGGGCGGGGAGCGCCGCCGCGCGGCCCTTGCCCGCCTGCTGGCCGGGGCGCCGTCGCTGCTGCTGTTGGATGAACCGACGAACCATCTGGATATCCAGGCCATCGGCTGGCTGGAAGGGCAGCTTTCCGAAACCCGAAATGCCTTTGTCATCATCAGCCATGACCGGGCCTTCCTGCGGGCGCTGACGCGCGCGACGCTGTGGGTCGACCGGGGCGTGGTACGCCGGCAGGAGCAGGGCTTCGCCGCGTTCGAAGACTGGCGCGACAAGGTTTGGGCCGAGGAAGACCTTGCCCGGCACAAGTTGGATCGCAAGATCAGGGCGGAGGCCCGCTGGGCGGTGGAGGGAATCTCTGCCCGGCGCAAGCGCAACCAGGGCCGGGTGCGGGCCTTGCAGAATCTGCGCGCCGAACGAGCAGCGACGATCCGGCGTCAGGGCGCGGCGGCAATGGCGCTTGAAAGCGGTCCCAAATCCGGCAAGCGGGTGATCGAGGCCCGCGGGATTTCAAAGACATTCGGGGGGCGGCAGATCCTGCATGATTTCACGCTGCGAATCCACCGGGGGGAGCGTGTCGCACTGGTTGGTCCCAACGGGGCCGGAAAGACCACGTTACTGAACCTGCTGACAGGGGCGTTGCCGCCCGATACCGGCGAGGTGACGCTTGGGGCCAATGTCGAGATGGCGCTCTTCGATCAGAATCGCGTCGCGCTCGATCCGGACATGACCCTGTGGGAAAGCCTGACCGGAGATGCGCAGATGCGGGTTTCCGGACAGGCGGACCAGGTGATGGTCCGCGGCCAGCCCCGGCATGTGGTGGGATATCTCAAGGATTTCCTGTTCGACGAGGCGCAGGCCCGTGCCCCTGTCCGGACCCTGTCCGGGGGGGAGAAGGCGCGCCTGCTTCTGGCCCGGATCATGGCCCGGCAAAGCAACCTTCTGGTGCTGGACGAACCGACCAACGATCTGGATGTGGAAACGCTCGACCTGTTGCAGGATCTGTTGGGCGAATATGACGGCACGGTGCTGCTGGTCAGCCATGACCGTGATTTTCTGGACCGTGTGGCAACGACGACAATCGCCATGGAGGGCGATGCCCGCGCGACCGTCTATGCCGGTGGGTGGTCCGACTATCGCGCCCAGCGTCAGCCCGATGCCGCGCCGGAAAAACCCAGGGCAAAGCCCACCCCGCCCAGGGCCGCCCCGCAAAGACAGCCCCGTCAGGGGCTGACCTTTACCGAACGGCATCGCCTTGCGGAGCTTCCCGGCCTGATCGGGCGGCTGGAGGCCGAGATCGCCAGGTTGGAGGCGCTTCTTTCCGATCCGGAACTGTTCACCCGTGATCCGCTGAAATTCAAGAAGGTCTCCGAGGCGCTGGCACAGCGGCAGGAAGCCCTTGCCTCAGCCGAGGAAGAGTGGCTGACGCTGGAGGACAAGGCCGGTTAGCGCATGCGCAGCGCGCCATCCAGGCGGATCACCTCACCGTTGAGGTAGCCGTTCTGGATGATATGAAGCACCAGGGCCGCATATTCGCCCGGATACCCAAGGCGTTTGGGGCCGGTGACGTCCGCGGCAAGTGCATCCATGATTTCATCGCCCAGTCCTTCCAGCATGGGGGTTCGGAACACGCCCGGCGCAATTGCCATGATGCGGATCCCCAGCCCGGCAAGATCGCGCGCGACCGGAAGGGTCATGCCCGCAATGCCGGCCTTGGAGGCTGCGTAGGCCGCTTGCCCCTTTTGCCCGTCAAAGGCCGCGATAGAGGCCGTGTTGACGATGACCCCGCGCTCCCCCTCTTCGTCAGGCGTGTTGCGGGCCATTTCCGCAGCGGCAAGACGCAACACGTTGAAACTGCCCACTAGGTTGATTTCCAAGGTTTTTCGAAAGGCCTCAAGGCTGTGCGGCCCGTCCCGGCCCACGGTACGTTCGCCCGTGGCGATGCCAGCGCAGTTGATGCAGGCGGTAATGGCGCCCATCTGCTCTACGGCTTGTCCGATGGCCTGCGCGACGGAGGTTTCGTCGGTCACGTCCACGGGCTGAAAGCCGGCGCCGATCTCGGCGGCCAGTGCCGCGCCCCGCGCCGCGTCCCGGTCGAGTATCGTCACCGCAACGTCTTCGGCGCAAAGCGCCCGCGCCGTTGCCGCCCCAAGACCGGAGGCGCCGCCCGTGATGATGGCCTTTGTTTCGGAAATCTGCATGTGTTTTCACTCCCTTGGTTTTTCGAAGTGCTAACGGCGCGGTGGAGGGCTGTCCAGCGGCGACCCGCAGGTGTGTGCTTTGGACTTGGCAAGGCCAGGGGGGGGTGCTAGGCAAGGTGTATGAACATCGGTCTGCACATTACCTGCTGCATTACCGGCTGACATTCGTCAGGCGGGCCGGTCTTCGTATTTTCATCCCTTTCCGAATGTGCCAAACCCGCCGACACGCGCGTGAAGGATTTTGGACGCATGAGTTCTATCAGGCTTTACAACACCCGGACCCGGACGAAGCAGGATTTCTCCCCGATCGACCCGGCCGATATACGCATGTATGTCTGCGGGCCGACGGTTTATGACCGGGCGCATCTGGGCAATGCCCGCCCGGTGGTGGTTTTCGACGTGCTGTTCCGCCTGCTGCGCCATGTCTACGGGGGCGGTCACGTCACCTATGTACGCAACTTCACCGACGTCGATGACAAGATCAACGCGCGCGCGGCCGCGACCGGGCGCGAAATTTCCGCAATAACCGCCGAAACGACGCGCTGGTTCTTGCAGGACATGGGGGCACTGGGCGCGCTGGAACCGACCCACATGCCGCGGGCGACGGCCTATATCGGCCAGATGATCGCGATGATCGGGGATCTGATCGGGGCTGGCCATGCCTATGAGGCCGGGGGGCATGTGCTGTTTTCCGTGGCCAGTTACCCCGACTATGGCAAACTTTCAGGGCGTGCGGTCGATGACATGATCGCCGGCGCCCGGGTCGAGGTTGCGCCATACAAGCGCGACCCGATGGATTTCGTGCTGTGGAAGCCCTCCACCCCAGACCTTCCCGGTTGGGACAGCCCGTGGGGCCGGGGGCGGCCTGGCTGGCATATCGAATGCTCCGCCATGTCCCACGACTTGCTGGGGGACAGTTTCGACATTCACGGCGGAGGCAATGACCTGATCTTCCCGCATCATGAAAACGAGGTGGCGCAAAGCTGCTGTGCGCACCCGGAGGGGGCATTCGCCAATTTCTGGCTGCATAACGAGATGTTGCAGGTCGAGGGAAAGAAAATGTCCAAGTCGCTGGGCAATTTCTTCACCGTGCGCGACCTGCTGGATCGGGGAGTGCCGGGGGAGGTGATCCGGTTTGTGTTTCTTTCCACCCATTACCGAAAACCGATGGACTGGACAGCGGAAAAAGCTCGTGAGGCCGAGGCCGTGCTGCGCAAGTGGCGGCACTTGACCGAAGGTGTGGAACCGGCCGCAGAGCTTGACCCGATGTTTCTGGACCGGTTGAAGAACGATCTCGACACGGCCGGATCCATCGCTCAGTTGCATTTCTTTGCCAGCCACGCGCACGAGGTTTCCGGTCAGATGCGATCTCAGTTGTTGGGGTGTGCGAACCTGCTGGGTCTTTTGACGCCAGAGCTTGGAACTTGGCTTGAGAGCAAGGATCTCGATCCGCTGGCGACCGAAAAGATAGAGGCGCTTATGGCTGAACGCTGGCAAGCGCGACAGGCAAAGGACTGGCCCAGAGCGGATCGTATCCGCGACGGGCTGAACGCAGCCGGGGTCAGGATTCAAGAAAACAAGGACGGCAGCTACACCTACGACCTGACCTCCGGTTTCGACCCCGCAAGGCTGAAGGGGCTGGAATGAACCGAAGCGTAACAAAGAACCATGCCCCCCGGCCCGGCGGGGTGGGTGTGAAGCCTTCGCCCCGCGATGGGTGGGCCTGCAGGGCAGAGGAGGGAGCAGGGCAATGACCCGCGAACGCCTCTTTCTGTATGACACGACCCTGCGCGATGGTCAGCAAACGCAGGGCGTGCAGTTTTCCACCGACGAAAAGCGCAAGATCGCCGGGGTTCTGGACGCTTTGGGCGTCGACTACATCGAGGGCGGCTGGCCCGGCGCGAACCCCACGGACAGTGCCTTCTTCGAGGCCGTCCCCGCGACCCGCGCCCGCATGACCGCCTTCGGCATGACCAAGCGTGCGGGGCGCAGTGCCGAAAACGATGAGGTTCTCGCCTCGGTCCTGAATGCGGGCACGGCGGCGGTGTGTCTTGTCGGCAAGACCCACGATTTCCATGTCAGCACCGCGCTGGGCATCACGCTGGAGGAAAATGTCGAAAACATTGCCCGTTCGTTGGCTCATGTGGGGGGGCAGGGGCGCGAGGCGCTGTTCGACGCGGAACATTTCTTCGATGGCTGGAAGGCCAATCCGGCTTACGCGCTGGAATGTCTGAAAGCCGCGTCCGATGCGGGCGCGCGCTGGATCGTTCTGTGCGATACCAATGGCGGGACGCTTCCCCATGAGGTGGGGCGGATCGTGGGGCAGGTCATTGCCGCGGGCATCCCCGGAGAGCGGCTTGGGATCCATACCCATGACGACACCGGCAATGCCGTGGCTGCCAGCCTTGCCGCGGTGGAAGCCGGGGTCCGGCAGGTGCAGGGCACCCTGAACGGTCTGGGCGAACGATGTGGCAATGCCAACCTGACGACGCTGATCCCCACGCTGCTGCTCAAGGCGCCTTTTGCCGGCCGGTTTGAAACCGGCGTCACCCCCGAGGCGCTGGCCGGGCTGACCCGTGCCTCGCGTCTGCTGGATGACATCCTGAACCGCGTTCCCCTCAAAAGCGCGCCTTATGTCGGTGGGTCGGCCTTTGCGCACAAGGCCGGGTTGCATGCCAGCGCAATCCTGAAAGACCCGTCGACCTATGAACATGTTCGCCCCGAAACCGTGGGCAACACCCGTATCATCCCGATGTCGAACCAGGCCGGGCAGTCGAACCTGCGCCGCCGCCTGGCCGAAGCCGGGATTGAGGTGGACAAGGACGATCCGCGCCTTTCCACGATTCTCGAGGAGGTGAAGGCGCGCGAAGCGGCCGGATATGCCTACGATACGGCGCAAGCGAGTTTTGAGCTTGCCGCCCGGAGGGTGCTGGGGCGTATCCCCCGCTTTTTCGAAGTCAAGCGTTACCGTGTGACTGTTGAGCGCCGCAAGAACAAGTATGACCGCATGGTGACGCTTTCCGAGGCCGTCGTGGTGGTCAAGGTCGCGGGGGAGAAGAAGCTCTCCGTTTCCGAAAGCCTTGATGCCGAGGGCAATGACCGGGGGCCTGTGAACGCGCTGTCGCGCGCATTGGCCAAGGATCTGGGGCCGTATCAGGCCTATATCGACGACATGCGGCTTGTGGATTTCAAAGTGCGTATCACCGATGGCGGGACCGAGGCCGTCACCCGTGTCATCATCGACAGCGCCGACCGCAGCGGGCGCCGATGGTCGACGGTCGGGGTATCGGCCAACATAGTAGATGCCAGTTTTGAGGCCCTGTTGGATGCGGTGACCTGGAAGCTCATCCGGGACGGGGCGCCCATCCATGACGCTTGAGGCTTGTGCCGACATGGTCCGGCGAGGGGACCCGGACAGGTTCCGCGCCGCGATGGCAGCCTCTCCGGTGGCACGGGCGGTTCTGTTGCCGATCTATGCCTTCAACCTGGAGGTGGCGCGTGCGCCGTGGCTTACGCAGGAGGCCCTGATCGCCGAGATGCGCCTGCAATGGTGGCGCGATGCGCTGGAGGAAATCGCATCTGGCGCACCGGTGCGCCGCCACGAGGTCACTGTCCCTTTGGCCGGCGTACTGCCGCCCGACGCCGCGCGCCTGCTGGACGGCCTGGTCGCGGCCCGCCGGTGGGATATCTACCGGGAGTCTTTTGCCGATGCGGCATCTTTCGACGCCCATATTGAGGCCACGTCCGGCCACCTGATGTGGGCTGCGGTGCGGGCGCTCGGGGTTGGGGAGGGGGAAGCCGTCGTGCGTGATTTCGCCTTTGCCACGGGCGTGGCCAACTGGCTGCGCGCGGTCCCGGAGCTGGCGTCGCGTGGATGCCTTCCGCTGGTGGATGACCGTGCAGAGGCGGTTGCGGCGCTTTCCCGCCGGGCGCTGGCGCGCCTGCACCGCGCGCGTCGGGCCCGCGCGCAGGTCCCCCCAACAGCGGCCCCGGCACTTTTGGCCGGGTGGGGTTCGGAGGCCGTGTTAAAGGCCGCCGCCGCAGATCCCGCGCGGGTTGCGAACGGGACCCTTGCCCCGGCGGAATTCATCCGGCGCGGGGGGCTGATTTTGCGCAGCCTTTCAGGGCGCTGGTGATCACTCTTCCTGCGGACGCAAAACCAGCCAGATCAAGGCCCCTCCGGCCAGTGCCAGGAAAGGCACCATCGCGAGGTTGACGGACATCCAGCCTTCCTGTGCGCTGCCGCCCGAACAGTTCATCAACCCGCCCGAGGCCAGCGAGGCCAGGGTAACGCCGCCGAAAACCAGAAGATCGTTCATCCCCTGCACGCAGCCGCGTTCCTCGGCGGCATGGGCACCGGCCAACATCGAGGTTGCGCCAATGAAGCCGAAATTCCACCCCACGCCCAGCAGCACCAGTGCAAGGAAGAAATGCTCCAGTTCGACCCCCATCAGCGCCACGCCCCCGGCAGAGCCGAGGATGGCCAGCCCCAGGGCGACAATCCGTTCCACCCCGAAGCGGGCGATCAGGTGCCCGGTGAAAAAACTGGGCAAATACATGGCCAAAACATGGGCGGTGACGATATCGGCGGCCAGGCTCGTATCGAATCCGCAGCCGACGACTGCCAGAGGCGTCGAGGTCATCACCAGGTTCATCAATGCGTAAGACACCATCGCGCAGATGATTGCCACCGCAACGTGCGGAGTTTTCAAAAGCGCCATCCGGCTGCGGCCTGAAGGCATGTCCGCCGTGGGGGCCGGAGGCTTGGGAATGTCGAGGAACAGGAACAAAAGCGCGCCGGCGAGGTTGATCGCGATCACGGACAGATACGTGCCCAGAAACGGAACCACCATTGCCTGCGCCGTCACTTTGACCAGTTGCGGCCCGATGACGGCTGCCGCCAGCCCCCCGGCGAGAACGTAGGAAATCGCCTTTGGGCGGAAAGCGTCCGAGGCCGTATCGGCGGCGGCAAAGCGATAGAACCCCTGTGCCGACATGTAGACCCCGGTCAGAAACGACCCTGCCAGGAACAGGATGAAGGAGCTTTCCATCAGGCCCAACGCCCCCACCGACGCGCCTGCCGCACCCCCGGCCGCGCCCAGGCAAAACCCCGCGCGCCGCCCAAATCTCTGCATGAAAGCCGAGAGCGGCGCGGCCGTCAGCATCGAACCCAGAACGATCAGTGAGATCGGAAGCGTTGCCCAGCACGGGTCGGGGGCCAGGGTTTGCCCCGCCAGCCCGCCGATGGTGAAGATCATCGGCATCTGTGCCCCAAGGAACGCCTGCGCGGCCACCAGAACGATGACATTGCGGTGGGCGCGATCAGGGGGCGTCAGGCTGATGTCTGTCATGTCTTGGGCATATCGCCGCAGGGCCCGGCGGGAAAGCCCAAAACGTTATTGCAGGTAGGGCATCGGGTCCACGCTGTCGATTCCCTTGCGGAGCTCGAAATGCACGAAGGCCGGGTCAGTTGCGCGTACCTTGGCAATGGTCTGGCCACGCTTGACGCTGTCGCCCTTTTGCACGGCGATGTCCTGAATATTGGCATAGACCGAAAGCAGGTTGTCCGGGTGGCGCACGACCAGGATCGGCACCTGGTCGGTGTTGCGGGTGATCGCGACCACCGCGCCGTCCGCTGCCGCGACCACCGGCCCCCCGGCAGATGCGGCGATGTCGATCCCTTCATTCTTGCCCTTCTGGTAGGCGCGAATGATCTTGCCCTTGACCGGGAAGCCCATGCGGGTGGAGGTCGTCTTTTCCGACGAAAGGCCAGGGGAGGCAACGGGCGCGGCCGGTTTTTCGGCTGTCTTGGCTTCGTCGCGGGGCAGGGGGGCGGTGGCGCTTGGCGGTGTGGGGGTCGCGGACCCGGCGCCCGGGCGGCTGGTGTTCGCCGTGCGTGGCGGCGGCGCCTCGGAGGCGACGGGAATGATCAGGTACTGCCCTTCGCGCAGGGCCATATCGGGGCCGAGGCCGTTCCACTCCCCCAGGGAGCGCACGGTGACGTTGTAAAGCCGCGCGATCGAATAGGCGGTTTCCCCACGTTCGACCTTGTGACGCACGGGCTCCGCCCTGGCGGGGGCGCGGGGTGTGGGGCTGGGTTTGGGCGAAGTGGATTCGGCGCGCTGGATAGCCTCCCCCGCGAGGGTTGTGATGTCCACCTCTTCATTCGGGCGCAGCGGCCCGGTCGACGGCGCCCCCGTGGCGGGGGAGGGTTCCGCCACCCGGCGGGGCAGAACCAGGATCTCGCCCGCGCGCAGCGGTACATCGGGGGATATCCCGTTGTGCCGGGCCAGTGTTTCGGCGTTCAGGCCAAGGCGGCGCGAAATGGCGGACACGGTATCGCCGCCGCGGGCCACGACCACCTGATAATTCGGGTAGGAGATGATACCCCGGTCGTCCGCCCGGGGACGCGGGGCCGTCTGGGTGCGCACTGCCTCGGAAGTGCCGGGCCCGCCCGGGTTGCGAAAGTCAAGGTCAAAACCGGTGGTGTTGCAGCCCGCCAGAACGGTCAGCGACAGGCCCAGAACCGGGCGAAGAGAACGGTTTGAAGCTCGCATGGCTCGAATATTCCTCATGCTCCGCGTTTCGCGGTTATTCTTTTCCAAGTCCTTCCACCAGCGGCACAAAACGCACCGGGCGCAGTTCCTCGTAATCCAGCCCGTCGGGGGTTCGGGTCACCTTGATCAGATGCTGCACGGTATCCGATTGTCCCACGGGCAGCACCATGATACCGCCTTCGCGCAGTTGCGCCAAGAGCGGCCCCGGCGGGTCCTCGGCCGCGGCGGTGACGAGGATGCGATCGAAGGGGGCCTGCTCCGGCAGACCGTGCGATCCGTCGCCGACGATGGCGGTGACGTTGCTCAGGTCGAGGCGTTCGAAAACCTGCTGTGCCTCCTGCGCGAGGCGGCGATAGCGTTCGACCGTGTAAACCCGCCGCGCAAGCTGGCTGAGAACAGCCGCCTGGTAGCCCGAGCCGGTCCCGACCTCCAGCACCTTGTCGCGGGGGCGTACATCAAGCGCCTGCGTCATCAGGGCCACCACGGAAGGCTGGCTGATGGTCTGGCCGCAGGCGATGGGCAGGGGCATGTCCTCGTAGGCGCGGCTGGCGAAAACTCCGCGCACGAAAGCGCCGCGATCAATCCGTTCCATCGCCGTCAGAACGCGTGTGTCGGTTACGCCCTTGGAGCGCAGTGCGAAAAGGAACTGCATCTTGCGCTCGGCGTCGTCGATCATTCAAGGGCCTCTCGAAGGGGGGTGAGGCTGTCATGGGCGGTCAGATCCGCGCGCATCGGGGTCACAGAGATGTAACCTTCGAGATTGAGCGCCGCGTCTGTGCCGGGCGCGGTGGGCAGGTGTTGTGCGCCGCCCTTGATCCAGAGAAACCGCCTGCCGGACGGCGCGGTATGCGGTTCCACCCCGAAAGAGGCATCGCGGCGGTAGCCCTGGGCCCCCACACGCAGGCCCCGGACCCGGCTGGCGGGCAGTGGCGGGAAGTTCACGTTATAGAAAAGCCGGTAATCCGCGCTGTCCCACTGGCCATGGTCCAGCAGGGCGCGCACGGTGGCCGCGCCGTGGACCGCGGCAGCCTCGAACGGGTCATCGGCATGGAACGTCTGCGGCCCCAGATATTGTGACAGCGCAATCGCCGGCAGTCCCTGAAGCGCGGCCTCCATAGCTCCCCCCAGCGTACCGGAATAAAGCGCGTTTTCCGCCGCGTTATTGCCCCGGTTGACGCCCGAAAGAACCAGGTCGGGGCGGGTTTCGGTCATCACGTCGTAAAGCCCGGCCAGGACGCAATCTGCGGGCGAGCCTTCGGCGGCATAGCGCCGCTCCCCCATTTTGGCGATCATCATCGGGTGGGTATAGGAAATCTTGTGGGCCACGCCGGATTGCTCGAAGGCGGGGGCGACGGTCCATACCTCACCGGTTTCGCCGGCGATTTCACTGGCGATGCCCTCCAGCACTTTCAGGCCGGGGGCGTTGATCCCGTCGTCATTGGTGATGAGAATGCGCATGCCTGCCCTTCTGCCTTTCGGGTTTGATTAGTAAAACCGGCCGGAGGCGTAAAGCGCTGCGCAGGGCGTGCGGGGCGATCATCGCCCCGGCGCGGCTGAAAAGTCACGCAAGCTCCAGTTCGTGGACCATGCGCCGGGCTTCCTCTCCCGGTTCTGCAAGGGCAGACGTGTCCTCACCGGGATAAAACCGCCTGCGGTGGTTCGTGGCCATCGGCGCAGGAGTAAAACGTCTGACCGCCAGATCGTCCAGACGGGTGTATTCTCCGGCCCAGCAATCGAACAGCGCGCGCTGCGCAGCCTTCGAGGCGGCATAGGCGGCCATGAAAGGCCCGCTGGCAGAGTCGTCAACCAGAACCGCAGTGCCCTTTGCCGCGCGCAGAAGCGGCCCAAGGAAGGTGATCAGTACCCCCGTGGCGTGCATGTTCGTGGGGACAAGCCGGTCCCACATGCCGGCATCGGTCTGTTCGGCCGGGGACAAGGCCGGGGTCTGGATGGCGGCATGAACCCACAAGTCCAGTTTGCCCCAACGATCGTAGATGGACCGGCAAAGGTGACGCATCGCATCCGTTTCGGCAATATCCATCGGCGCAAGCGTAGCGGAGCCGCCCGCCGCATTGATCCGGTCGTCCAGGTCTTCCAGCCCGCCCTGGGTCCGGGCGACGGCGATGACATGATAGCCGGCGCGCGCCAGCTCTTCGGCGGCGGCGGCGCCAAAGCCGCGCGATGCGCCGGTAACAAGGGCAGTTCGGGTTGGATCTGTCTGTGTCATGGCGGGTAATTTTCACTATTGCCCCGCCAGTTCAAGGGTAATCGCCCGACATGCCGCCGCGATCCGTCAAAAAACGGAGGTTTGGCACGCTGAAAGGAAGTTTGCGCCATCCACGCCATCCTTTCCGGCGGTGTTGATCCCGCGACAAAACAAGTCGGCGTAAAACTGGTACGGGTTCTGGCGGGCCGGGCCGTCCCCGTGGCATCAACTGCGGTGCAGCGCACCCAGGGCGGCTTCACAAAGGCCCAGGGGGCGCCACTGGCAGTCCGGGCAAAGGTGCCCCAGATCTTCGGGGCGGATGGTGGCGCGGATGCGATCCCGGGCCGTCCCCCATGACAGCCGGTCCCCCGGCGAAAGCCCCAGCGCCGCGCCATGGACCCTGTCGAGGCGGGAAATCTTTTCCTGCGCCTCACAAGATGCGCCAGCCCGGTGCGGGCAGGGGGCGCAGATATCATCGATCCGGGACACGACTTCTATCATCGTGCTGCCGCCCTGCGGCGCGCGCAGGATCGCGACGATGCGAGCCATGTTGGCGGCGAACCCGTCATCGTACCCTTTCCCCTGAAAGCCCAGTACACAAAGAAAATGATGGGGCCGCAGACGCAGGATCATTCCGCCGCTTTCAGCCGGAAACCCTTCTCGATCATGTCACGGGGGGCAACCGGGTAATCGCCCGAAAAACACGCGTCGCAATATTGCGGGCAGGTGGAATCGCGGCCTCCGGCCTCGCCGACGGCACGATAAAGCCCGTCAAGAGAGATGAAGCGCAGACTGTCCACGGCAAGGTAGTCACGCATTTCACTCTCGGTCATGTGGCTTGCCAAAAGCTTTTCGCGTTCCGGAGTGTCGACGCCGTAAAAGCATGGCCAGGCGGTCGGTGGGCTGGCAATGCGGAAATGCACCTCTTTCGCGCCGGCATCGAGGATCATTTCCTTGATCTTGCGGCTGGTGGTGCCACGCACGACGCTGTCATCGACCAGGATCACCCGTTTTCCCGCAATCAGGGCACGGTTGACGTTCAGTTTCAGGCGCACCCCCATATTCCGGATTTGCTCGGTCGGCTCGATAAAGGTGCGGCCCATGTACTGGTTGCGGATGATGCCCATGCCGTATGGGATGCCGCTTTCGTGGGAAAACCCGATCGCGGCGGGCGTGCCGCTGTCGGGGACAGGGCAGACGATATCGGCCTCTACCGGCGCTTCGCGGGCCAGTTCGACGCCGATCTGGCGCCGGGTTTCATAAACCGAGCGCCCCCCAAGGATGGAATCGGGACGTGAAAAATAGACATGCTCGAAGATGCAAAAGCGTGACGGGGAAGGTTCGAACGGGCGGAAACTCTCCACGCCGTGCTCTGCGGAGATCACGACCATTTCCCCCGGAGCGATCTCGCGTACGAATTCCGCCCCGATGATATCCAGCGCACAGGTTTCGGAGCTGAGCGCCCAGCCGTCCCCGATCTTGCCCAGCACAAGCGGGCGTACGCCCAGAGGATCACGCACGCCGATCAGCTTGGTTCGGGTCATGGCAACAACGGAGAACGCGCCCTCCACCCGGCGCAGGGCATCCTTCATCCGCTCAGGGATGTTGCGCTGAAGGGAACGGGCCATCAGATGAATGATACACTCGCTGTCCGACGAACTCTGAAAGATCGAGCCGCGGTCGATCAGTTCCGCCCGCAGTGCGGCCGCATTGGTTATGTTGCCGTTATGGGCGATCGCCGCGCCGCCCATGGAAAACTCACCGAAGAAAGGCTGTACATCGCGAATGGCGGTATTGCCCTTGGAGCCGGCGGTCGAGTAGCGCACATGCCCTATTCCGATACTGCCGGGCAGCGTGCCCATCAGGCTGGCCTTGGTGAAATTGTCCCGCACGTAGCCGAACCGGCGGGCAGAATTGAACCCTTCTTCGGGACAGTAACTGACGATGCCGCCCGCTTCCTGCCCCCTGTGTTGCAGGGCGTGCAGGCCAAGGGCGACAAAGTTGGCGGCCTCGGCAACGCCAGTGACACCGAATACGCCACACTCTTCCCTGAGCTTGTCATCATCGAACGGGTGGCTGGGGGGCATCTCACGCATAAGTGCCACGGCTCCGATTCCATTTTGAACGCGATTGGCCCTTCTCTAAGGGCTTGCGCCGCAAGTGTCACGAAAGGATCATGGGAATTTACGACTAGCGCGTGGGTTTTTCGCAGGCCGTCATAAGCTGGTCGTACTGGCGCGTCAGCCAGCCAAGGGCCTGTTCGGGGTCACGCTCGGCGATTTTCGCGGTGATACTGTCGAACACCTCGACAGAGCGGCTGTTTTCAACCACCGCGATGTCGCGCGAACTGACGACGGCCTGATAGATCAGGAACGCAACAGCAACCAGGAGCACCCCCCGTGCCACACCGAACAGGAAACCGAATCCCTGATCGATGCCGCCAAGGGCCGAGTGCTGTATCATCGAGGAGAGCAGCGGTGTAAAAAGCGATACAATCACCAGCGCCAGCGCGAAGACCGCCGCGAAAGCGGCAATCATGCTGATCTCGCAACTGTCGCGCAGGAAGTCGCCCAGGATCGGCACCTCCCGTATCAGGGGTTCGGCATCCGGGGCAAAGGTGAAGGCCAGCACCGCGGCGATGATCCAGCCCGCGATCGACATCGCTTCGCGCACGAACCCGCGCGAAAAAGCCAAAAGGGCTGAAACCAGAACCACGACGGCGACGCCACCATCGACCAGCGTAAAACCTTCCATCGTGTTTTCCTCCGCGGCTAACCTGCGCCGAACATCTCCCCCACGAAGGCGGTCAGGTCCGGCATTTGCCGCACCGTGATGCCGGTGGGCGGACCCAGCTTGCTGCGCGCCGGGGCCACGGCTGTTTTGAAACCAAGTTTCTGCGCCTCTTTCAACCTGTTTTCGGCCTGTCCCACCGGTCTGAGCGCCCCGGACAGGGAGATTTCGCCAAAGAAGACGTAATCGACCGGCAGGGCTATATCTTCGCGTGCACTCAACAGCGCGGCGGCAACGGCCAGGTCGGCGGCGGGTTCACTGATTTTCATCCCCCCCGCGACGTTCAGAAATACGTCAAGCCCGGCAAAGGGGATCCCGCACCGCGCCTCCAGCACGGCAAGTGTCGTCGAAAGCCGCCCGGCATCCAGTCCCACGACGGTGCGGCGCGGCGTGCCCAGCGGGGAGGGGGCGACCAGCGCCTGGACCTCGGTCAGGACCGGGCGCGTGCCCTCTATCCCCGCAAATACGGCGGATCCGGGGGCCGGGCTTTCCCGCTCCGAAAGAAACAGCGCCGAGGGGTTGGTAACTTCCGCGAGCCCCTGGCCGGTCATTTCGAATACGCCGATCTCATCTGCCGCGCCAAAGCGGTTCTTGACACTGCGCAGGATGCGAAACTGGTGGCCGCGCTCTCCCTCGAAATACAAAACAGTGTCAACCATGTGTTCCACGACACGAGGGCCGGCAATCTGGCCTTCCTTGGTGACATGTCCCACCAGCATCACCGCTGAGCCCCGCCGCTTGGCGAAGCTTGTCAACTCATGCGCAGCGGCGCGCACCTGGGCCACACTCCCCGGGGCGCTTTCCACATGATCAGCCCACATTGTCTGAATCGAATCGATAACCGCAAGGTCTGGACGCTCAGCGTCCAGCGTTGTCAGGATGTCACGCAAATTGGTTTCCGTCGCCAGCTTGACAGGCGCATCCGAAAGACCAAGACGCTGCGCGCGCATCCGGACCTGCGCGCTGGCTTCTTCTCCCGTAAAGTATATGCAGGACAAACCGTTACGAGAAAAATTTGCGGCGGCCTGAAGCAGCAGCGTTGATTTTCCGATCCCCGGATCCCCCCCCACCAGAATGGCTGAGGATGGCACCAGGCCGCCTCCAAGAACCCGATCGAACTCCTCCATGCCGGAGCGCGCGCGCGGTGGAGAAACCTCTTCGGTCCTCAGGTCGTGCAAAGAAATTTTTCGCCCCCGCACGCCCCCCAGCGTTTTCGATGCAGGCCCGGCGGATAACGGGGCTTCTTCGACGATCATGTTCCACGCGCCGCACGCATCGCAGCGCCCGGCCCATTTCTTGTGGACTGCCCCGCAGGAGGAACAGGTGAAAGATGTGTCTGTCTTGGCCATGTCCTTTCCTGCCCCAGCGCCGCCGCCGGTGCAAGCGGCGCGGGACAGGGGGCGCTGCCCCCGCGCGCAAGCGCGCCCCCCGGGGATATTTTGCCAAAGCAAGCTCAAGGCCGCAGAAACGCTCCGCCCTAGGGGCCTCGGGCCATCGGGCGGAGCGCCTTGCTTTGGACGGCCATCGGCGTCCCCGCCTGTACCGTGTGCAGAGGGTAGCAAAAAAAAGGTTTTGCTTTGGTTAAAATATCCTCGCCGAAGGCAGGACGCGTTAGGTTAGCGGACTTTCAGCGTCCTGGCTGTCAGGTGCGAAACGCCCAGAGACAGCAGGACGCAGAAAGTGAAAAGATAAAGTCCCCACGCAGTTTCTACGCGGCCCAGTCCCACACTTTTGACGATGACGATGTACAGGGCAATCAGAAAAATATCTGCCATTGCCAGCTTGCCCAGAACCTGCAACACCGGCATCGCGCGCGGGGAAACACGGGCATAGTGAACCAGCGTTATGCCTATGGTTTTGGCCATCGGTGCAATGAGTGCGAACAGAGTGACAAGCCCGGCAAGTAACATATCCGATTGCCAAAGCTTGGTAATGCCGGAGATTACCGAAATCTCGTTCAGCCCGAAAAGAGGCAACAAGCCTGCACGCAGCAGCGGTGCGAACCATGAGAGCGGGAACAGCACCAGCAGTGCGAGGTTCGCCATCCGCAGGGCTGTCACCGAACCGCCTCGATCGGGCCGTCGGCACGTCCGTGGATGAACTGGTTCAAGTACGGGTCGCCGCTATTGTCCATGTCCTGGACCCGGCCAACCCATTGGATTACTCCGTCATGCAGCATGGCCACGTCGTCCGCGATCGCCCGGACCGAGGACATATCGTGTGTAATGGTCATGGCGGTCGCGCCCATTTCGACGACGATTTCCCGAATCAGATCGTTGATGACGCCGGACATGATCGGGTCAAGGCCGGTTGTGGGTTCGTCGAAAAAGATGATTTCCGGGTCCGCGGCAATGGCGCGGGCAAGACCCACGCGCTTTTGCATCCCGCCCGAAAGTTCCGCCGGAAAAAGATCCGCAACCTGGGGCTTCAGGCCCACGCGGCGCAGTTTTTCAATGGCAATGTCACGTGCCTCGTCCCGTGCGAGCCTGCTCTTGCCGCGCAGCAGGCGAAAAGCAACATTGTGCCACACCGGCAGGGAGTCAAAAAGTGCCGCGCCCTGAAACAGCATGCCGAAACGGGCGAGGAAGGCTTCCCGCTCTGCCTTTGCGGCATCGTGCCCATCGATCAGGATCTTTCCCTGATCGGGATGAACCAATCCGAGGATTGACTTCAGCAATACCGATTTCCCGGTTCCCGATCCACCAATGATGACCATGCTTTCGCCCTTGGGGATGGTCAGGTTGACCCCCCGCAGAACCTTGTTGGCGCCGAACGCTTTATGGACATCGCGAAGTTCGATCATGCGGTAAAGAACAGCTCCGTCAGCAGGTAGTTGGCAGCCAGGATCAGCACCGACGCGGTCACGACGGCGGATTTCGTCGCCCGTCCCACGCCTTGTGCGCCGCGGCCCGAATTCATTCCG
Organism: Rhodovulum imhoffii; assembly: GCF_003046545.1. Lineage (GTDB taxonomy): Bacteria > Pseudomonadota > Alphaproteobacteria > Rhodobacterales > Rhodobacteraceae > Rhodovulum > Rhodovulum imhoffii. The sequence goes on from NZ_QAAA01000005.1 coordinate 61,475, forward strand.
AAATAACACCCCACCAGTGCCACGAGAAATCCGAATACCGCCCCCTTGATGAGGCCGGAAGTCACATCCCAGACTTCAAGAAAGTCGGTGGTGTTTTTCAGGTAGGCCGCCGGGTTGAACCCGAGCCTTCCGGTTCCCACGATATAGCCGCCAAAGATACCGATGGAATCTCCAACGGCCACCAGAAGCGGCACGCTCAGCGTTGCGGCGAGGACCCGCGGAACGGTGAGATATTTCATCGGGTCGGTGGAGAGGGTGACAAGCGCATCGATCTGCTCTGTCACTTTCATGGTGCCGATCTCGGCCGCGATGGAACTGGCCACCCGCGCGGCAACCATGAGCCCGCCCAGGACAGGCCCCAGTTCCCGTGCCATGCCGATGGCGACGATGGAGGGAACGACCTCCTCGGCATTGAACCGGCTGCCGCCCGCGAAAATTTGCAAGGCAAGTGCGCCGCCGGTAAAAAGCGCCGTCAGCCCGACGACCGGCAGGCTGTTGTAACCGATGGTCAGAAGGGCATGGCCGAATTCGCGCAGATAGAAGGGCGGGCGCAGCATCGCGGCCAATGTGGCAAGGAAAAACAACCCGATCCGGCCGATGCCGCTCAGCATTGCCAGTGTCGATCGGCCGATCGTGGCAACAGGGGTCAGCAGCATCAGGCGCCCCCCCCAAGGTATCGGCGCCCATAGCGCGCGCCGAGGGATGTCAGGATTTCGTATCCGATCGTCCGGGCGGCATCGGCCACGTCGTCGACGGTCTGGCTTTCGCCCAGAAGCTGAAGGCTGACGGGATCTTCGGGAAGATGGGTAACGTCAACCGTTATCAGGTCCATGGACACACGGCCAAGGATCGGGCAGGGGGTACCGTGATGCATCATTCGCCCTTGGTGAGCAAAATAGCGGAAGATGCCATCGGCATAGCCCGCGGCTACGGTGGCGACGCGGGTGGGGTGTTCGGCCTTCCAGGTCACGCCATATCCCACGGCTTCGCCGGGCATCACCTCCCGAACCTGGATCACGGGCAGATCCAGCGTCACGACCGGCTCGGCCCCCTCGAAGGGGCGGCCGCCATAAACGCCGATGCCGGGGCGCGTGACCTCGAAGTGGTAATCCGCCCCCAGCAGTATGCCTCCGGTCGCGGACAGAGAACGCGGTATGCCACAGCCGTCGGTCATTTCGCGAAAACACCTCAGCTGGCTGGCGTTTATCGGATGGTCCGGGTCGTCCGCGCAGGCCAGGTGGCTCATGACGAGGCGCGGCGCGGCAGAGATTGCGATCTCACGGACGGCGGCCCATTCAGCGGGTTCCAGGCCCAGTCGGTTCATCCCGGAATCGATCTGAACCCCGAACGGATGCCCGGGCAGGGCTTCGAAATGACGGGTCAGTTGTTCGATGGAGTTGAGCATCGGTACCAGGCCGTGGGCGCGCAGCTTGTCGGCATCGCCTGCCATATGCCCGCCAAAGACGCCTATCTCCGGCCCCGGACCCAGCGCCCGACGCACCGCCGCCCCCTCTTCGGCGGCGGCGACGAAAAACCGCCGCGCCCCGGCGCGCGCGAGCCGACGCGCCACCGCGGAGGCCCCAAGCCCATACCCGTTGGCCTTTACCACCGCGCCGCTTTCAACCCCGCCGCCGCTGGCTTTGTCCAGGACGGTCCAGTTGCGCGCAAGCGCGTCAAGATCGATCGTGAGAAAACCCGTAGCCATGGCGGTGGTTTCGGCCTGTGCGCGCCCAAGGTCAAGCAGGAAACGCGCGCGGCTACCGAAAGCCCGCGCCGTCCGCATCTTCCTGCCAGGGTTTTACAAGGTTGCCGAACCGGGTGAATTGCGCTTCGAAGGAGAGATCGACCGTCCCGATCGGGCCATGGCGCTGCTTGCCGATGATGACCTCGGCCTTGCCGTGCAGACGCCCCATATCCTCGATCCATTTTTGCATGGCGTCGCCATTCTCCTCACCGGGTTTTTCGCGTTCCTTGTAATATTCGCCCCGGTAGACAAACATCACAACATCGGCATCCTGCTCAATCGAGCCGGATTCGCGCAGGTCGGACAGTTGCGGGCGCTTGTCGTCACGGGATTCCACCTGGCGCGAAAGCTGCGATAGCGCCACAACGGGAATCTCCAGTTCCTTGGCGATGGCCTTGAGTCCCTGGGTGATTTCGCTGACCTCGTTCACGCGGCTGTCCTTGGCGCTGGCCGGGCGCACAAGCTGAAGGTAGTCCACGAACAGCGCGTCCAGCCCGTGGGTGCGTTTCAGACGCCGGGCGCGGGCGGCAAGCTGGCTGATCGGCAGGGCAGGGGTGTCGTCGATATAAAGCGGGCAGGATTCCAACGCCTTCGCGGCTTCGACAAAGCGGCGGAATTCATCCTCTGTCATGTCGCCCTGCCGGATCTTGTGAGAGCTGATTTCCGACGCTTCGGCCAGAATCCGCCCGGCGAGCTGCTCGGCGCTCATCTCAAGGCTGTAGAAGCCGACAACCCCGCCGTCCACCGCGCCCTCGGAGCCGTCGGGCAGGCGACCGCGTTTGTAGGCCCTGGCGATGTTGTAGGCGATGTTGGTCGCCAGCGACGTCTTGCCCATCGAGGGGCGTCCGGCGAGAATCAGAAGGTCCGATTTATGCAGCCCGCCCAGCTTGGTATCGAGATCGGCCAGCCCGGTCGGAATCCCCGCCATGCCGCCATCCCGCATATAGGCGGCATTGGCCACGTTCACTGCGTCGGTAACCGCCTTCAGAAAGGACTGAAAGCCGCTGCCGCTCTGGCCTTCTTCTCCCAGCTTGTAGAGGGCCTGCTCCGCCTCCACGATCTGGGCTTTGGGGTCTGAACTGATGTCCACCTTCGCCGCCCGATCGGAGATATCGTGCCCAAGCGTAATGAGCTCTCGTCGGATGGCGAAATCGTAGATCATCTGGGCATAATCCCGCGCCGCAAAAGATGAGATCGCGGCCCCTGCCAGGCGGGCCAGGTAGGCGGGGCCCCCCAGTTCGCGCAGCCCTTCGTCCTCTTCCATGAAAGCCTTGAGGGTGACCGGCGAGGCCAGCGCGTTCTTCTGGATGCGCGCGGCTGCGATTTCGAAAATGCGCTGATGGACGGGTTCGTAGAAATGAACCGCCTTCACGATGGATGCGATGCGGTCGAAAATCTCGTTATTCGTCAGGATCGCGCCAAGAAGCTGCTGCTCGGCCTCAATGTTGTGCGGCAAGGCGGAGGTCTCTTCCTCCTGCCGAATCTTTTCGATCGTGTTCATCACTGCCCCCGTTTCTCCCCGGCTTTGGGGTATAGGGTGCCGCGCGGGGCCAAGGCAATCTGGATAAGCTGTGGATAAGCTGTGAATAAGATTACCGCAACATATTGCGGGAATCTGGAGCGGGACGTCAACGGATTGTGGTCTTTGTGGCGGAAAAACCTTGTAAGGGAGGAGAAATCAGCCCTTTTTCCGGCTGTCCTGCCATGCCCGCGGGGCTTTGAGGAACGATTCGACATCCTCAAGCGTTTCCGTGTCGAAGCGCGCACATGTGCGCGCTTCTGCCAGAACCTCCCACCATGTGGTCAGATGGTGCAGTTTTACACCATGCGCGTCCAACGTCTTTTCGGTTTCGGGAAAAATCCCATAATAGAAGATCACAGCCGTGTGCGCGCAGGTCGCCCCCGTGTCGCGGATCGCATCGACAAAACTGATCTTGCTGCCCCCGTCGGTGGTCAGGTCTTCCACCAGCAAAACGCGTTGACCTTCGGTCATCGCCCCCTCGATGCGGGCATTGCGGCCATAGCCTTTCGGTTTCTTTCGAACATAGGTCATGGGCAGGGCCATCCGCTCGGCCACCAGCGCGGCAAAAGGGATGCCTGCGGTTTCGCCGCCGGCGATGTTGTCGAAGGCTTCGAATCCGGCTTCGCGCATGACGGTGACGGTCAGGAAATCCATCAGCGTTGCCCGGATGCGCGGATAAGAAATCAGCTTTCGGCAGTCGATATAGGTTGGCGAGGGCAGCCCGCTGGCCAGGGTGAACGGTTCTTTCGCGTTGAAATGCACCGCCCCGATTTCAAGCAGCATCCGTGCGCTGAGCCGTGCGATTTCGGTCTTGTCGGGGTAGGTTGTGGGAATCATTTCACTTGGTCCGGATCAGGTCTCTTGAACGCGCCAGTGCAAAGGAAAGCCCGGATCGAAAAGGGTCACCGGCCCGGCCCCGGTTTCGATCTTCGCAGGGTAGGGGACGGGGGCGCCCTTGACCAGTGTGATCGTCTCTTCGTTCGCGGGCAGGCCGTAGAAGGCCGGGCCGTTCAGTGCGACAAAGGCCTCCAGCTTGTCGAGCGCCCCCTCGCCATCGAACACCTCGGCAAGGCACGACAGCGTATTGGTGGCAGAGAATATCCCCGCGCATCCGCAGGCGCATTCCTTGTTCGGGTCGGTGTGTGGCGCGCTGTCGGTTCCCAGGAAAAAGCGGGCATCGCCCGAGGTCGCCGCGCTGACCAGTTCCAGCCGGTGGGTTTCGCGCTTCGCGACAGGCAGGCAATAGTAATGCGGCTTTACCCCCCCCACAAGGATATGGTTGCGGTTGATGATCAGGTGGTGGGGTGTGACGGTCGCGGCCAGGTTGCTGTCCGAGGCCTGCACATAGGCCACGCCCTGCGCGGTGGTCAGGTGCTCCATCACCACGCGCAAATCGGGAATGGCGCGGCGGAGCGGGTCCAGTACCCGGTCGATGAACACCGTTTCACGGTCGAAGATGTCGATCTCGGGGTCAGTGACCTCCCCGTGAACGCACAGGGGGCAGCCGATCTCGGCCATCCTTTCGAGAACGGGGCGCACCTTGTCGAAATCCTGCACGCCGGAGGCCGAGTTCGTCGTCGCCCCGGCCGGGTAGAGCTTGACCGCGGCGATCAGCCCGCTTGCATGGGCGGCGGTCAGGTCGTCCGGATCGGTCGCCTCGGTGAGGTAGAGCGTCATCAGCGGTGTGAAACGCAGCCCCCCCGGCAGCGCGGCCAGAATACGCCCACGGTAGGCGCGGGCGTCGTCGGCGGTGACAACCGGCGGCACGAGGTTGGGCATCACGATTGCGCGGGCGAAATGGCGCGCGGTTTCAGGCAGCACCCCCTCCATCATTGCGCCATCGCGCAAATGCAGGTGCCAGTCGTCGGGGCGGCGAAGCGTCAGAGTCTGGGTCATGCCTGGGGCGTACACCTTTGCCGGGGGGCTTTCCAGTGAAAACCGGGGGCTTGTGGGGGGGCGCAATTGCCGCGCGCGTGCTGCGCTCGCAAAAGGAATTTGCCGCAACGCAGCATTCGTGATATGCTCCCGTCCAAAGTCCTGTGTTTCCATGACCCAAGATGGAAGGAGCCAGCCTTGTCCCCGCTTGCCTTGCCGTTTGCCTTTGGCTCGACCGCCTTCAAATTCTGGCACAGCTCATATGAGGCCCAGTTGCGTCTGATCTGCACCTGGGTGGAGATGATGCGTGTTTTCAGCCCTGCGCTTTTGCACACGCCGCAAACACCCCCCCCAGTGGCAAGACCCGTGCGCCCCACGCGCACGCCGCCCGCACGCCGCGCTGCCGCCAGGGTTTCGCCGCAACCCACCGCGACCCCGGCCCCTGCAAGAGCCGCTTCCGAGACACTCGCGCCGGCTGAGCCTGCGGCCCCGGGCCCGGCCGTTGCGAAATCCGCGCCCGCCCCGAACCCGGCGCCGCGCCGCCGTGCCCGCAAACAGCCGGCAACCCCGGCCCAGCCATTCAAGTAACCCTGCGTCTGCCGCATAACGGGTTGCGGCCTTTTGGCACTGGAAAACAAGGCTGCCAACCGCTACCTCCGCCACAGGGGAGGAAACACCTATTCGGCAGGAGTTTCCGAAATGGCAGTCGTACATACAAACATCTCTGGCGGGCACACGCCGCTTCTGAACACCGTTGTCGAACGGCTGGCCCGGATGATGGAAAACCACCCGCGCATGCGTCAGATCGATCATCTGAACCACACAACGGATGCCGAACTGGCTGCCCGTGGTCTGACCCGGAAGGATGTGGTTCGGCACATTTTCCGGGATCGTTACATGGTCTGATCCTTCCGCGCACGCAGTCCGTATTTCAGGATGATGGTGCTGGCTTCTGGTGACAGGGGCCTGGCCGGTGGGGTGAGCATCAGGCGACCGAACAAGGCGCGCAGGGGTTCCTCTGTCATCAGCTCTTCAAAGCGCCGCCGCCTCCAGGCGACAGCCTCTTCGTGCAGGCGGGCGAGGGGGACGTCGGATCGCAGATGGTCAAGCTGGGCCGTGCGCTCCGGGGCTGTTGCGCTGATTGAGTTGTCTTCATCGGTGCAAAAGTTGCGCTCTGCCCAATAATCCATCGCCATCGGGAGGTCGGCATGGCTGGCGCGCCCTCGCGCGGCTTTCAGAACATAGCTTTCCATCGCGCCCAGCGCGTAATGATTCAGTTGAACCAGTTTATAATTATCTTGGTTGAAATCATTGAAAACACGCGATTTGTGAAAGGCGGTGCCGAGCGGGCGGCCCGATCCGTCGAACCAGCGGGCCTCGCCCAGGCGGTCGCGGTTGGGCTGCCGCGGGCGGTGCACCCCGAGTTTGGCGTAGAGACCATCGTTGCGGAACAGAGTCTTGAACATGGCAGCGCGCCATGGCCAGCCCATCACGCGTGGTGCGGCGCGGGTGAATTGCGCGGTTATCGGCCTGTCCTCGTAGTGCACGATTCCGGCATTGCCGAACAACCGCCACGTCAGGGTGATCGCGCTTGCCTTGGGCAGGGCCGAAAGAAGTGCGCCGAGGGACCCATCCTCCACATGGATATTGACGAATTCGTCGATGTCCAGCATCGCCACCCAATCGGCCTGCGCGAACAGCGGGTGCGCGCTGGCCAGTCGCAGCGCCTGCCATTGGGGGCCCTTGTCATGGGGGCCGGGATTGGGCACATGGGTCAGCCAGCCCATTTCCTGAAGCCGGTCCAGCATCCTGTCGGTGCTGTCCTCGCAATCGTTTGACAACACGAGAAAATCGGTAAACCCGATCGCACGGTGATGGGCCAGCCACTCCAGCAGGAAGGCGGCTTCGTTCTTGACGGTCAGGACGGCGAGGAAACGCAAGTTCAGGTTCGGCTTGCGGTTGCGCTCAGCGCGGCCATTCCGATCAGGGCACCGCCGCCCGCGCGGCTTATCCGGCGCAGGATCGCGGGCCGCAGCCTTGCCCGCAACCTGTCTGCCAAAAGCGCGTAGGTCAGGGCGTTCAATGCGGCAAGTGCCACGAAGCTGGCCGTTATGATCGCGAATTGTGGTACGAGGGGGGCTTCGGGGCGCAGGAACTGCGGCACGAAGGCAATGAAGAATCCGATCGATTTCGGGTTGAGCGCCGTCACCGCCGCCGCATGCCAAAAGATTGCGCGGGCGGGTTTGGGCGCCATCTCGCCCGTGTCGGCAACCGGTGGATTGCGCCAAAGCCGCAGCCCAAGATACACCAGGTAAGCGGCTCCGGCCCATTTGAGCACGGTAAAAAGGGTCGCCGATGTCAGAACCAGCGCCCCAAGGCCGGCCAGCGAGGCGCTGAGCGCGATCAGATCCCCCAAAGCCACGCCCAGAGCCATTGCGACCGCCACCCGCCGTCCCTGGCTGAGCGCATAGCTCGTGACCAGGAGAACCGTCGGACCGGGGATCATGAGCAGCAGCGCCGAAGCGGCGAGAAACGCGAGCCAGAGATCGAGAGACATGGGGCAACTCCTTTCCCGTGCAGTTGGCCACAGCCGGCCAGTGGTTGCAACGCCCTTGACGCATCTGTCCGCCCGTGCAGCATGACCGCAGGGAGGATGTCGGATGCAAGAGGCGACCGGTTCGATCGATGCGGTGCAGAAGATTCTGGCCGGGCAGGGCTATGTGTGTGGCCGCGCACTGGGGACAGTGGTGTTTCTGGCCCTGCGCCTCGGACGTCCGTTGTTTCTGGAGGGCGAGGCCGGCACCGGCAAGACCGAAATCGCCAAGGCGCTTGCGGCTGGTCTGGGGCGGCGCCTGATCCGGCTGCAATGTTATGAAGGGCTGGATGTCTCCAGCGCCGTTTATGAATGGAACTTTGCGGCACAGATGATCGCCATCCGCACCGCCGAGGCCGTGGGTGCCGAAGACCGTGCCGCGCTTCGGGCGGAGCTGTTCCGCGAGGAGTACCTGATCGCGCGTCCGCTGCTGGAGGCCCTGCGCCCGCAACCCGGCGGTGCGCCGGTGCTGCTGATCGATGAGATCGACCGCACGGACGAACCTTTCGAAGCGTTTCTGCTGGAGGCCCTGTCGGATTTCCAGGTCACGATCCCCGAGCTTGGCCCCCAGCGTGCACAGACCCCGCCCATCGTGGTCCTCACCTCGAACCGCACGCGGGAGGTGCATGACGCGCTCAAGCGCCGGTGTCTTTATCACTGGGTCGACTACCCGGATGCCGCGCGCGAGCTCCGGATTCTGCGCGCCCGTTGCCCCGAGGCGGCCGAGGCGCTTTCGCGTGAGGTCGTCGCCTTCGTCCAGCGCCTGCGCACAGAAGACCTGTTCAAACGTCCCGGTGTCGCGGAAACCCTGGACTGGGCCAAGTGCCTGTTGGCGCTTGACGTGGTCGCGCTGTCGCCGGAGGTGATCGCCGATACCCTTGGTGCACTGCTGAAATACCAGGACGACATACAGCGCCTCCAGGGCAGCGAAGCCCGGCGGATCCTCGATGACCTGCGTGCAGAGACCGCGCCGTGACGGGGGCGGATTTGCCGGATACGCCGCGCCTGTGGGAAAATATCGCCCATTTCGCCCGCGCCCTGCGGGTGGCCGGGCTGCCCGCCGGGCCGGGACAGGTCGTGCGCGCGGTCGAGGCGGTACAGGCTGCGGGTTTCACCGAAAGGGCGGATTTCTACTACACTTTGCAAGCCTGCTTTACCAATCGTCCGGAACACCGCGCCGTTTTCGCGCAGGCCTTTCGCCTTTACTGGCGCGACCCCCGGTTTCTTGAGCACATGATGTCCCTTTTGTTGCCCGCGATGCGGGGCGTCGCCGAAGAGCACCATGCCCGCCCCGGGGAACGCCGTGCGGCGCAGGCGCTGCTGGAGGGGGTGGAGCGTCGGCCCCCCGACATGCCGCCGCCGCCCGAGGTGAGGGAGATCGAGGCCAGCCGGACCTGGTCCGCCAGGGAGCGGCTCAAGACGCTCGATTTCGAACAGATGACCGGTGAGGAACAGGCCCGCGCCCTGCGCATGCTGAAAACCCTCCGCCTGCCGGTTCCGCCGGTACTCGGCCGCCGCACTGTGCCGCAGCTTGCCGGAAGGTTGCCCGATTGGCGCACGACCGCCCGCGCGTCGCTTCGGCAGGGGGGGGAAATCCGCCGCTTTGCCTGCCGCGATCGGTGCAGGCGGCCGCTGGACCTTGTCGTGCTGTGCGATATTTCCGGGTCGATGTCGTCTTACGCCCGGATGGTGCTGCATTTCGTGCATGCGGTGGCCAGCCGTCCCGGGCCGGGCTGGGGCAAGGTACAGGCCTTTACCTTCGGGACCCGGCTGACCAACATCACCCGTCAGATGCACGCACGCGATGCCGATGCCGCCCTTGCCGCTGCCGGGGCTGAGGCGCGGGACTGGGACGGGGGTACGCGAATCGCAAGCGCAATCCGGGAGTTCAACCGGAAGTGGTCTCGCCGGGTTCTTGCCGGGGGGGCGGTCGTGGTGCTGATCACCGATGGGCTGGATCGCGACTTGCCTGACATCTTGTCGCGGGAAGTTGAAAGGTTGCGCCTTTCCTGCCGACATCTTGTGTGGATAAACCCACTTTTACGCTGGGAAGGGTTCGCGCCGAAAGCCAGAGGAATAAAGGCAATTCTTCCTCATGTGGACAGTTTTCGCCCCGGTCACAACCTCCGCGCGATCGAGGATCTGGCCCATGCGATCGGCCAGCCCCGAGATGCGGGCGTGCATGCCCGGATGATGACGCTTCTGTGACCCGGACGTCAGCTTGATCTGGATCAAAGTGAGGCGCCGCAAAAACATACATTAAAAATATGTAGTTTCCGGCCGCCTTCCCAGCGGATCTTCAAGGAAACGACCCCTGTGTCTTTCCCGGCACAGGATTGGCCCGGCGGACGTTCCCACCGCCCTGGTCAAAGATTGTCCCGGTTCTCCCTTCCGGGACATATTCCAGCGCCGTGGGGCCTCCCTCCCCACGGCGTTTCCTTTGCGTTCTGCGGCGCTGCGCGTCATGATCGCAAGGGGGGAAAACCGATGCAGGAAATCAATGCCATTCCGGAAATCGCATTGTGCTGGCACAGATCCGGTCAGGGGGCCGTTCTGGCGACGGTGGCTGAGACCTGGGGCAGTGCACCCCGTCCGGCGGGCAGCCAGATGGCGGTCTCGGGCGTGGGGGAGATGGCGGGGTCCGTCTCCGGCGGGTGTGTCGAAGGCGCGGTAGTGGCCGAGGCGCTGGCGGCGCTGGCCGATGGGGCGCCGCGACTGCTGTCTTTCGGTGTGGCGGACGAAGACGCTTTTGCCGTCGGGCTGGCCTGTGGCGGGCGCATCCGGGTGCTTTTGGAACCTGTCGCCGCCCTTTCAGAGGGCCTGCTGGAGGAAATTGTTGCCGCCCGCGCGCTTCGTCGCCCGATTGCCTATGTGGTCGATACCGAAAGTTGGGCCCGCCGTCTGGCCGGGCCGGAGGACCGTGAAATCGCCGCGCGCCTGCGGGCTGACCGTTCGGGCTGTGACGGGGCGCGGGTCATTGCGCTTTTCAATCCGCCGCTTCGGATGGCGGTTGTGGGCGCAGTGCATATCGCACAGGCGCTGGTGCCCATGGCGCGGCTGGCCGGGTTCGACCCGGTGGTGATAGATCCCCGTCCGGCGTTTGCAACGCAGGCGCGCTTTCCGGGGGAAACTATCGTGGAGGACTGGCCAGATGAGGCGCTGGCCGCGCTTGGGCTGGATGCGCGCGCGGCGGTCGTCACCCTGACGCACGACCCCAAACTGGATGATCCGGCCATCCGTGTCGCGCTGGAAAGCGATGTGTTCTACCTTGGATGTCTGGGGTCGACCCGTACCCATGCGAAGCGGTTGGAGCGGTTGCGCGCCGCCGGTCTGGGGGAGGCGCAGCTTTGCCGCATCCATGCGCCTGTCGGCCTGGATATCGGGGCGCGCACTCCGGCGGAGATCGCGACCTCGGTAATGGCCCAGGTCGTCCAGCGGCTTCGGCTGGGGTAAAACAATGGTTCTCAAATCCCCGGAGCCGTGCTTTACTTTCGGCAAAAGGGAGGAGTTCGATGACCGAGGTCTCGATGACCGTGAACGGCAAGGCCGTTTCCGGCCAGGTGGAAGGGCGTACCCTTCTGGTACAGTTCCTGCGCGAAACCCTTGGCCTGACAGGCACCCATGTCGGATGCGATACCAGCCAGTGCGGAACCTGCGTGATTCATGTGAACGGCAAGGCGGTGAAGTCCTGCACGATCTTCGCGCAGGAGGCCGATGGGGCGCAGATCACCACGATCGAAGGCATGGCGAATCCCGATGGGTCGCTGTCGCCGATTCAGAAGGCGTTTCAGGATTATCACGGTTTGCAATGCGGGTTCTGCACGCCGGGCATGGTGATGTCGGCGGCAGCACTTCTGGCGGAAAACCCCACACCCACTGAGGCCGAGATTCGCGCCTATCTGTCAGGCAATCTGTGCCGCTGTACGGGCTACCATAACATCGTGCGAGCGATCCTGGCGGCTTCGGGGCAGGGGGTGGCGGCTGAATAAGCCGCGTTTCAGGGAGGAAACGACATGCCCAAAGATCATGGTATTGGCGCCAGTTCCAAGCGGCGCGAGGACATACGGTTCCTGACCGGAAAGGGCCGGTACACCGATGACATCAACCTGCCCGGTCAGGCGCATGCCTGTTTTGTGCGCAGCCAGGTGGCGCATGGGCGGCTGAAGGGGGTCGACATATCGGCCGCGCAAAAGATGCCCGGTGTGATCCGGGTGTTCACGGCGATCGATCTGGAGGGAGTCGGCGGGCTGCCCTGCGGCTGGCAGGTGACAGACCGCCATGGTAACCCGATGCAGGAACCCGGGCACCCGGTTCTGGCCACCGGCAAGGTTCGCCATGTCGGCGATCCGATCGCCGTTGTCGTGGCAGAGACCCCTGAGCAAGCCCGAGATGCGGCAGAGGCCGTGCAGCCGGATATCGAGGAGCTTCCCCCGGTGCTCGATCTGCGCGGTGCGCTGGCGGAAGACGCTGTTAAAGTGCATGAAGAATTGTCATCAAACCTTTGTTATGACTGGGGTTTTGTTGAAAATAATCGTGAGGATGTCGACAAGGCCATTGCCACGGCCCATCACGTCACGACGCTGGATCTGGTGAACCAGCGCCTGATCCCCAACGCGATGGAACCGCGGGTTGCCATCGGAGATTTCAACCCGGCGACCGGGGACAGCACGCTTTATACCACGTCCCAGAACCCGCATGTAATCCGGTTGTTGATGGGCGCCTTCGTTCTGGGCATCCCGGAGCACAAGCTGCGTGTCGTCGCCCCCGATGTGGGGGGCGGGTTCGGGTCGAAGATCTTTCATTATGCCGAGGAAGCCTTCTGCACCTTCGCGGCCAAGGCTCTTGGTCGGCCGGTAAAGTGGACGTGCCAGCGCAGCGAAAGCTTCATGTCGGATGCGCATGGGCGCGATCATGTGACGAAGATCGAACTGGCACTGGACAAGAACGGCCGGTTTCTGGCCCTGCGCACGCAAACCCACGCCAATATGGGGGCCTATCTGTCGACTTTTGCGCCTTCGGTGCCGACATGGCTGCACGGGACGCTGATGGCAGGGAATTACCGCACGCCGCTGATCTACGTGAACGTCAAGGCCGTCTTCACCAACACCGTTCCGGTTGACGCCTATCGCGGCGCCGGACGTCCGGAGGCGACTTTCCAACTGGAGCGTGTCATCGACAAGGCCGCGCGCGAGATGGGGATAGATCCGATAGAATTGCGGCGGCGGAATTTCGTTACCGAGTTTCCGTATGCCACCCCGGTCGCGGTCGAGTACGATACCGGAGATTACCATGCCACGATGGACAAGCTGGTGGAGATTGCGGATTTCGCCGGGTTCGAGGCCCGTCGTGCGAAAAGTGCGGCACGGGGCAAGCTGCGCGGTCTTGGCGTGAATTGTTATATCGAGGCCTGCGGTATCGCCCCAAGCCATCTCGTCGGCCAGTTGGGGGCCCGGGCGGGGCTTTACGAGGCCGCGACCGTGCGCGTCAATGCGACCGGAGGGCTGGTGGTGATGACCGGCAGTCATTCCCACGGGCAGGGGCATGAAACCAGTTTTGCGCAAGTGGTCGCGGACATGATCGGCCTTGATGAAAACATGGTGGAGATTGTTCATGGCGATACCGCCAATACGCCGATGGGCATGGGCACCTATGGCTCGCGCAGTCTGGCTGTCGGCGGCAGTGCCATCGTGCGCGCCACGGAAAAGATCATCGCCAAGGCGAAGAAGATCGCCGCCCACCTGATGGAAGCCGCGCCGGAAGACATCGAGTTGAAAAACGGTGCCTTTAGCGTCGCGGGCACGGACAAGTCCGTGGCCTGGGGCGATGTGACGCTGGCGGCTTACGTGCCCCACAACTATCCGCTGGAGGAGATCGAGCCGGGGCTGGAGGAGACGGCCTTTTACGATCCCAACAACTTCACCTTCCCCGCCGGGGCCTATGCCTGCGAGGTGGAAGTGGACCCGGAGACCGGCAAGGTGGAGGTATGCTCCTTCGTCGCCACGGATGATTTCGGCACGATCGTCAATCCGATGATCGTCGACGGGCAGGTTCATGGCGGGATCGCGCAAGGGTTGGGCCAGGCGCTTCTGGAACGGGCGGTCTATGACGAGTACGGGCAGCTTCTGTCTGGCTCTTACATGGATTACGCGATGCCGCGCGCGGACGATTTGCCTTCGTTCACGGTGGACCATTCCTGCCAGACGCCCTGTACCCACAACCCGCTGGGTGTCAAAGGCTGCGGAGAGGCCGGTGCCATCGGCAGCCCGCCCGCGCTGGTCAATGCGGTGGTCGATGCCCTGAATCGGGGCGGCTATGAACATATTACCCATATCGACATGCCGTTGACGCCATCGCGCGTGTGGGCGGCGATGCGCTGAAAGGGAGGCCACGCAATGTACAGTTTCGACCTTGACCGTCCCGTCACGCTGGAGGCCGCGCTGGCCGCCCTGAAGGCTGAGGATGCCCAGCCTCTGGGTGGCGGACAGACGTTGATCCCCGCGCTCAAGCAGCGGTTGGCGGCACCGTCACGGCTTGTCAGTCTGGCCGCGATCCCGGATCTCTGCGGCATCGATCTGGAGGGAGAAACCCTGACCATCGGGGCGGCGACGCCCCACGCGATGGTGGCCGGGCAGGCCGGGGCATACCCCGCATTGGCCGCGCTGGCCGGGGGAATCGGCGATCCGGCGGTGCGCAACCGGGGGACCATCGGCGGCAGCCTCGCCAATAACGATCCGTCGGCCTGTTATCCGGCGGCGGTCCTGGGGTCCGGTGCGGTGATCTGCACCAATATCCGCGAAATCGCGGCGGACGACTTTTTCGAAGGGATGTTTGCAACTGCGCTGGAGGACGGCGAAATCATTATCCGGGTTCGTTTCCCGGTGCCGCAGGCGGCCTGTTACAGGAAGTTCGACCACCCGGCGTCCCGTTTCGCCCTGGCCGGAGCTTTCGTCGCACGGTTTCCGGGATCGGTCCGCGTCGCGATCACCGGCGTTTCCGAAGAGGGTGTTTTCCGCTGGTCCGAAGCCGAGGCGGCGCTGAGCGCCCGATTTGCGCCCGATGCGCTGGAGGGGGTATCCCTTCCACCCGAAGGCATGATCGAGGATCTTCACGGCTCATCGGCCTATCGCGCCCATCTGGCCGGGGTGATGACCCGCCGCGCGGTGGCCGCCATGGTCTGAGAGTCCCCCGGTGCGAGGCCGGGGGACTGGAAATCTCACTTGGTCAGCGGACCGATCATCATGATCATCTGCCGCCCTTCCATCTTGGGCATGTTCTCGACCTTCCCGATCTCCTTCACGTCTTCGGCGACGCGTTCCAGGAGTTCCCGGCCAAGGCCCTGATGGGCCATCTCCCGCCCGCGAAAGCGCAGGGTGACTTTGACCTTGTCACCCTTTTCAAGGAACTTCACGACGTTGCGCATCTTGACATCGTAGTCGTGCGTATCGGTGTTGGGCCGGAATTTCACTTCCTTGACCTCGATCACCTTCTGTTTCTTGCGGGCTTCGGATTCACGCTTTTGCTGTTCGTACTTGAACTTGCCGAAGTCCATGATCTTGCAAACCGGGGGCGTGGCGTTGGGCGAAATCTCGACCAGGTCAAGCCCGGCCTGGCTGGCCAGTTCCATGGCGTGTGTGGGGCTGACTAGGCCGATATTTTCGCCATCGGCACCGATAAGTCTGATCTCCGGGGCCCGGATTCGTTCGTTTATACGGGGGCCGGTATCGCGCGTCGGGGGCGCGTTGTGCGGTCTGCGGGCTATGGTGTTGTTCCTTTTTGCCGTGAAACTTGAGAGTGAAGGCAAATTACCCGCGGGTTTATGTTGTTTCAAGCCGCTTTCGAGGTTGCTTTTGGCAAAGACCTGCCATTTATGAAAGCGTGCATTTGCACTTCGGGAGGTGTAAGAGGATGCTGTCCCGGGAGCGTGCAGAAGCCGCATAGGAGATTAGTATGAAAAAGACCGTTATCACCATCGCCATTCTCGCTGCGATCGGGGTGGGTGGATACGCGTATTACAAGTCACAAGTCGTTGCGCCGCAAGCCGATGTCACCGAATCGGCGACTGAAGCCATGTCCGACACCACGCAGGCCGCAACCGATTCTGCCGATACTGCGGCCGATGCCGCCGGTGAGGCCGCTGAAGCGGCTGCCGAGGAAGGCAAGTCGATGATGGAGACCGCAACCGACGCCGTGAAAGAGGCTGCGGATCAGGCGCAGGATACTGCGGCCGGGGCTGTCGATGCCGCCAAGGACGCGGCCACCGATGCTGTCGATGCCGCCAAGGATGCGGCTGCGGATGCGGTCGACGCCGCCAGCGATGCGGTTGAAGGTGCCGCAGATGCCGCGACGGATGCTGTTTCCGATACGGCCGCTGCTGTGGAAGAAGCCGTCAGCGACATGACCGGCGGGACGGAACAAGCCGCCGAAGCCGCCGGAGAAGAGGTCGTCGGCGAAGCCGCGGAAGCTGCTGGCGAGGCTGCGGAAGCCGCTGCCGACGGTGCCTCCGGCATGGGTGCGTTGCTCTCGCCTGAGGGGTTCGACGCGGACAAGGTTATCGCCATGATCCAGGACAGCGCCCTTGATCAGGCGCAGAAGCTGGGTCTCGCACAGGCTGTGGAGCAGGCCCGCAATAACCCCGACCTCATCGGTGCGGTGATTGAACAGGTCAAGGGCGCGCTGGGGATGTAATCCTGCGCGATGGTGGACTTTTTCCACCGATCCCGCCAGTCTGAAACCGCGCCTTGGGGCGCGGTTTTTTCTTGTATGGGGGCGGCATGATCGGGCGCGTCATCGAAACCGGGGCCTGCCTGGCCGAGGGCTGCGCATGGCTTTCGCAGGTGGAACCACTTTTTGCCGATGCACTGCGGCAAACCGGGCCGCTTCCGCTGCGCCGCCGCCCAGATGGGTTTGAGGCGCTTTTTGGCGCAATTGTCAGTCAGCAGGTCTCGACCGCTGCGGCGGAGGCCATTTGGAGCCGGTTGCAGGCGGCGGGCCTGACGGAACCGCAGGCGGTTCTGGACGCAGATGAAGCCACCTTGCGGGCCGCCGGGCTCAGCCGGCAGAAGGTGCGCTATGGCAAGGCGCTGGCCGGGGCCGGGATTGACTATCGGACTCTGCGCGAGGCTCCGGATGAGGCGGTCGTTGAAACGCTTGTCGCGGTTCCGGGAATCGGGCGCTGGACCGCAGAGATTTACGCGATGTTTTCGTTGGGCCGGGCGGATGTGTTCGCGCCGGGCGACCTCGCCCTGCAAGAGGCCGCGCGACTTTTGTTCAACCTGTCAGAGCGTCCCAAGGAGCGTGCCTTGCGGCAGATGGCACAGGCATGGTCCCCATGGCGGGCCGTTGCAGCCAACGTGCTTTGGGCCTACTACCGGGTGGAAAAGAACCGGGAGGGCATTCGATGACGCGGGTATTGAAGTACGGGCGACGCGGCGCGGCGCGAGGGCAGGCGGAATCTCTGGTGGTGTTCCTGCATGGATACGGTGCGAACGGGGCCGATCTGCTGGGGCTTGCCGACCCATTGGCACCGCACATGCCGGGCACGGCCTTCATCGCCCCCGATGCGCCGGAAAACTGTGCGGGGGCGCCCTTTGGCTTCCAGTGGTTTCCGATCCCGTGGATCGACGGGTCTTCCGAAGAAGACGCCGAAGCCGGGATGCGCCGCGCCGTCGATGACCTGAACGCCTTCTTGGGCGAACTGCTGGACGAAGAGGGGCTGACGCCGCAAAGGGCGATCCTGTTCGGGTTTTCGCAGGGTACGATGATGGCGCTGCATGTGGCGCCGCGCCATATGCCCGAATTCGGCGGGATCGTGGGGTTTTCCGGCCGTCTTCTGACCCCGGAGGCTCTGGCGGAGGAGACCGTTTCCAGACCGCCCGTTCTTCTTGTGCATGGCGATGCGGATGAGGTCGTGCCCGTAACCTCTCTGCCCGAGGCGGGGGAAGCCCTGACAGGAGCGGGGTTCGATGTTTATGCCCATGTCATGAAAGGCACCGGCCACGGTATCGCCCCTGACGGGCTGAGCGTTGCGCTGGCCTTCATGCAGGAGCAGTTGAAGCTGCCGCGCTGATCCCATCGCGACGCGGTTTTCACGTATCTGTCACGCTTTTGCCATCCATGTTTGACATGCCCACCGCATATGTGGGCTTGTCATGGCACATACGCCATATATAGTCAGCATAAGCTGGGGCGGGTGCGTCCCGTCCCCGGGCCCCCGAGGGCCGTCAGGGCGGATGCGGAGTCGCGCAAGATGGATGGTAATTTCAGGACCAGTTTCGTAAGGGAGCCTTCAGGGCTGAAACACCACCCCGCGCTCGTTCTCAACGCCGACTACCGCCCGCTGTCCTACTACCCACTTTCCCTTTGGCCCTGGCAGGAGGCTGTGAAAGCCGCCTTCCTGGACCGGGTCGATATCGTCGCGGAATACGATCAGGTCGTGCGAAGCCCGTCGATGGAAATCCGAATACCGTCGGTCGTGGTTCTGAAAGACTACGTGAAACTGCAAAAGCGCGTGGCCTTCACGCGCTTTAATCTTTTCCTCAGGGATGAGTTTTCCTGCCAGTATTGTGGCGCGACGGGGGACCTGACCTTCGATCATGTCGTGCCACGTGCCCGCGGTGGCGTGACAAGCTGGGAAAATGTCGTGGCGGCCTGTTCGCGCTGCAACCTCAAGAAAGGATCGAAAAGTCTGCGGCAGGCGGGGATGGCCTTGCGCAAGCCGCCGCGCCAGCCCGGCGCCGAGGAGTTGCGCAACATGGGCCGCAAGTTTCCCCCCAACTACCTGCATGCGAGCTGGATGGATTTTCTCTACTGGGATGCGGAACTCGAAGCCTGAGACCTTGCGTACCGTTGCACCCGTTTAGGGGCGTGATAGACAGGATCCCGGCAAACGGGAACATGTCGATGGAGACTTATGTCCAGCCTGTCGGGCCGTTCGATCTTGTGGTTTTCGGCGCTACCGGCGACCTGGCGCAGCGCAAGGTGCTGCCGGCGCTTTATCGGCGGTTTCGCGCGGGGCAGATTTCCGAAAGCGCACAGATAATTGGGGCCGCGCGCGCGCAAATGGACGCCCCGGCCTTTCGTGCGCAAGTGGCCGGGGGAATTGCCGCCCATGTCCCGGCGGACCAGCAGGATGCAGACAGCCTTGCGCGGTTTCTGGGCCGGGTTTTTTTCTGCCCGATCGACGCAAGCAGTGACCGGGGCTGGAAAGCCCTGGTCACCCGGATTCGTCCGGCGGTGGGGCATGTTTATTATTTCTCTGTCGGGCCGGAGCTGTTCGGCGACCTTGCCAGACAGCTTTACGCCCACGGCATTGCGGACCCCGCCTGCCGGATCGTGGTGGAAAAGCCTTTCGGCCACGACCTTGCCAGCGCCCGCCAGTTGAACGCGACGCTTGCCCGGCATTTCGAGGAACGCCAGATCTTCCGTATCGATCACTATCTGGGCAAGGAGACGGTGCAGAATCTGATGGCCGTGCGCTTTGGCAACATGCTGTTCGAGCCGCTGTGGAAGGCCCAGTACGTGGATCATATCCAGATCACCGTCGCCGAATCCGGCGGTGTCGCCGGGCGTGGGGACTATTATGACCGCGCCGGCGCGATGCGGGACATGGTACAAAACCACATGATGCAGCTTTTGTGCCTGATCGCGATGGAGCCTCCCCATTGTTTCGATGCCGATGCGCTGCGCGATGAGAAGCTCAAGGTCATCCGCGCCCTGGAACCGGTACAGCCCGGCGACATCGTGCGGGGGCAATATACCGCCGGTGAGAGGCCGGGATACGCGGAGGATGCGGCTGTCGGCAACAGCGATACGGAAAGCTTCATCGCGTTGAAAGTGAAGATCTCCAACTGGCGGTGGAAGGGGACGCCATTTTACCTGCGCACGGGCAAACGGCTGAAGGCCCGCAGTTCCGAAGTCGCGATCACGTTCAGGGATCCGCCGCATTCGATCTTCGGAAAACAGCCCGGGCAGCGGTCGAACGTCCTTGTTATACGCCTGCAACCCAATGAAGGCATCAAGCTGAAGGTAACCGTCAAGGAGCCCGGACCCGGTGGAATGCGCCTGGTCGAAGTTCCGCTGGACATGTCTTTTGCCCGGGCCCTGGGGTCTGCGCACGTTTTGCCGGATGCTTATGAACGGCTCATCATGGACCTTTTGCGCGGCGATCAGACGCTGTTCATGCGGGGCGATGAGGTCGAGGCCGCCTGGGCCTGGACCGACCCGGTGATCGCGGCATGGCAGGACGGTCCGGCCCCGGACCTCTACGCGCCCGGCTCTGCCGGCCCGGAGGCCGCGATGGAATTGATGCGCCGTGACCGGCGCCGCTGGCGGGAGATCAAACCATGAAGCTGATCGAATACGCAGATTCCGAAATGCTGACGATCAACCTTGCCAATATCGTGGCGGGGGAGTTGACCACGGCCCTGTCCCATGGGCACTGGGCCAGCCTTGCGGTCCCGGGCGGGCAGACACCGGGGCCGTTTTTCGACGATCTTTGCGGTGTCACGCTCGATTGGGACAGGGTGCGCATCCTGCCCACCGATGAGCGTCTCGTTCCCCCCGGCGATCCGCGTTCCAACGAAGGGCTTGTGCGCCGTCGTCTGTTGACAGGCCATGCAGAAAAGGCGTGTTTTATCGGTTTGCGACCGGGGGCGGACGGCATGATGGGGGTCAACGACCGGGTCGCGCGTTATCTGCCGCTTTCCGTACTGGTGCTGGGTATGGGGGAGGACGGCCATGTGGCCTCGCTCTTTCCCGGTGCGGACGACCTGGAATTCGCTCTGGCGCCGGAGGCGCCGCCGGTCGTGGAAACCCGCCCCCCCCGACCGGGACCCGCACGCGTCAGCCTTTCGGGGCCGGTACTGCGCGGGGCGCTTTCGACGCATGTTCTGATCCTTGGGCAGAACAAGCGGGAGGCCCTTGTGCGCGCGGATCTTCTTTCCGACCCTTTGCAGGCCCCGGTACTTGCCGTATTGAAAGACGCGACCGTGCATTGGGCCAGGGCATAAATTTGAAGCGGGATGGTTTGAAAGATATATGGAAGGCGCTTGACCGGCACGTGACCGATATGCGGTCTCGTCCGATCCTGGCGCTTTTCGACGACGCTGACCGTATGGCGGATTTTTCCGCCCGCGCGGGGGATATTCATCTCGATTTTTCGAAAACGAACCTGGATCGGTCCGCGCTTGACCTGTTGCTCGCCTTGGCAGAGGGCGCGGATGTTGCCGGCCGGCGTGAGGCCATGTTCGCGGGGGAGGCCATAAACATCACCGAGGGGCGCCCGGCGCTGCATGTCGCGCTGCGGCAGGAAAAGGGGGCGCTGTCCCTTGCGGGACAGGATATATTTCCCGGAATCCGCGAAACCCGCCAACGAATGGCAGGGTTCGCCGATGATGTGCGCGGGGGGCGGATTACGGGGCAGGGCGGCCCGGTCACAGATATCGTCAATATCGGGATCGGGGGGTCGGATCTCGGCCCGGCGATGGCCCGCGCAGCATTGGCCCCCTATGCGGACGGCCCGCGCTGTCATTTTGTTTCCAACATCGACGGGGCACAGATCCATGATACGCTTGCGGGGCTGAACCCGGAAACGACGCTTCTGATCCTTGCCTCGAAAACCTTTACCACGCTTGAAACCATGACCAACGCGCGGACCGCTCTGCGTTGGATGGGCGCGCGGGTGGCCGATCCGATGGCACAGGTCGTTGCCGTCACCGCCGCACCGGAGCGGGCTGCGCAGTTCGGTATTGCGCCGGCACATGTCTTCCCTTTCGAGGAGTGGGTCGGCGGGCGGTTTTCCGTCTGGGGGGCGATCGGGCTGAGCCTGATGATCGCGATCGGCCCGCGTCACTTCATGGCCTTTCTTGCCGGTGCGGCGGACATGGACGACCATTTTTGTACCGCCCCTCTGGCGCGGAACCTGCCGATCCTTCTGGCGCTGACGGGGATTTGGCACGCGCAGGTTTGTGGATATGCCACCCGCGCGGTGTTGCCATATGATCAGCGGCTTGCGCGGCTGCCCGCCTATCTTCAGCAGTTGGAGATGGAAAGCAACGGCAAGCGCGTGACGCTGTCCGGTCTGCCGGTGGCGCAGCCCACGGTTCCGGTCGTCTGGGGAGAGCCGGGGACCAACGGGCAGCATGCGTTCTTTCAGATGCTGCATCAGGGCACGCAGATCGTCCCGTGTGAGTTTCTTGTTGCCGCGCGCGGCCATGAGCCGGAGCTTGAGGAACATCACAGGCTTTTGGTATCTGCGGCGCTTGCGCAGGCGCGGGCCCTGATGCTGGGGCGGACGCTGGATGCCGCCCGTGCGGAAGTCGCGCAGGCAGGCGTTCCCGAGGCGGATCTGAACCGGCAGGCCCGCCACCGGGAGTGTCCGGGCAACCGGCCTTCGGTGATACTGCTTTATCCACAACTGACCCCTGGGGTTCTTGGTCAGATTATCGCGCTTTATGAACACCGGGTGTTCGTGGAGGCGGCGATCCTGGATATCAACCCGTTCGATCAGTGGGGGGTGGAACTTGGCAAGGCGCTGGCACGTGAAATCATGCCGGTTCTGGAAACCGGGGTGGGGGGGGCACAGCTTGATCCCTCCACCCAGAGGATGATCGGAATCCTTCGCAAGCTTTAGTCGCGCTGGGTATTTTCGGGAAAACGGGCTGGAGCGGGTGAAGGGAATCGAACCCTCGTCTTAAGCTTGGGAAGCTCCTGCTCTACCATTGAGCTACACCCGCCTGGCACGCATCAGGTAATGAAACCGCCGCGTGGCGTCAAGCGCCAAAAAGCTGTGATTTTCACCCGCGCCGCCTGCGTCTGCGTCCGCCCTCTGTATGGGCGGAATTGAAGCTTATCTGTGGCAGTTGCACGTCCCTGGCCAGTTCGGGGAACGGGTCGCTGGCATGGGGCAGGGCGTTTGCGGCAACGAAATGTTCCTGGAAACGGGGTTCCATGGCCGTTTCCACCTTGGTGATCCCGCGCACGATGGCTTCGATGTCGCGCCGGGCCATACGGTTGCACAGCGCAATGCGCGCCCCGGTACCTGCCGCGTTCCCGGCAGATGTAACCCTGGCCAGCGGGACATCGGGTATCATGCCAAGAACCATCGCGTGTTTCGGACTGATATGGGCCCCGAAGGCCCCGGCAAGTACCACCCGATCCACCTTGTCCACGCCCCGTTTGTCCATCAACAGTCGCGCCCCGGCATACAGGGCCGATTTCGCAAGCTGGATGGCGCGAATATCGCCTTGCGTAACGGCGATGCGCTGGTCTTCCGTTTCAAACAGCACGTAGGAATGTGTGCGCCCTTCGGGCCGGCAACGGGGGGTGCCTGTCTGCGCCGCGGACCCGATCAGGCCGGAGCTGTCCACCAGCCCGGCCATGCGCATCTCGGCCACGGCCTCGATGATGCCGGAGCCACAGATACCGGTGATGCCGGTCTCGGCCATGGCCTCGGCGAAGCCCGGTTCGTCGGACCACGATTCACATCCGATGACGCGAAAGCGGGGTTCCTTGGTGATGGGGTCGATTCGCACGCGCTCTATCGCGCCGGGGGCGGCACGCTGGCCGCTGCTGATCTGGGCCCCCTCGAAGGCCGGGCCGGTCGGGGAGGAACATGCAAGAACACCCTGCCGGTCCCCCAGAAGGATTTCGGCATTGGTGCCGACATCGACGATGAGCACGAGATCTTCCGATGTCTGGGGCGACTCGCTCAGGGCCACTGCGGCCGCATCCGCCCCCACATGGCCGGCAATACAGGGCAGGATGTAGACACGGGCGGCGGAATTGAGGGCGCTCAGCCCCAGATGCGCCGCGTCAAGAGACAGGGCGCCGGATACCGTCAGCGCAAAGGGTGCCTGTCCCAGTTCCACCGGGTTCAGCCCCAGAAGAAGATGGTGCATCACCGGGTTGCAGACCAACGTCGCTTCGACCACTGCGCGGGGGTCGGTGCCGGTCTGGTCGATGATGTCGCGGGCCAATCCGTTCAGGGCCTCGCGCACGGCGCGGGTCATCTCCCGCGCGCCGCCGGGGTTCATCATCGCGTAGGAAACACGGCTCATCAGGTCTTCGCCGAAACGGATCTGGGGGTTCATTGCTCCGGTCGAGGCCAGAACCTTCCCCGATGAGAGATCCGTCAGATGTGCCGCGATCGTGGTGGAGCCAAGGTCAATCGCCAGCCCGTAAAGACCGCCATCGTAAAATCCGGGCCAGATCTCCAGCACGCGCGGGGGCGTGCCTTCGGGCTGATGCAAGGCAAGCGTCACCTGCCAGCCCCCGGTGCGCAGAGCCTCTTGCAGACGGGACAGAACGGGTAGGGGGGCTGTCGCGGCGGATACGTTCCATTGGGCCTTCAGCGCGGCGTTGAGTCGCTCCATGTCGCCGCTCGGCTCATGCATGTCCGGGCGGGCGACCTCTACCATCAGGGCTCGGGTGGCTGGGTCCATCACGATGGGGCGCGCATCCGCGGCCTTGCGGATTACCTGCCTGTGGACCTGGCTTTCGGGGGGGATGTCGATCACCACATCGCACAGAATCTCGGCTTGGCAGCCCAGACGCCGCCCGGCCTTGAGACCACGTTTTTCGTCGTATCGCTGTTCGACGGCATTGAAACAGGACAGTGCATCCTCCGCCACGATGACGCCATGCTTGTCGAAGCGGCCGAAGGCCGGTTGCACCTGGCATTTGGAACAGATCCCGCGCCCGCCGCAGACGCTGTCCAGGTCGACGCCAAGGCTGCGTGCGGCATCCAGAATCCGTGTGCCGCGCGGAACCCGGCCTCGTTTGCCGGACGGGGTAAAAATCACCAACGGATCAGTCTGTTGCATGGAAACCTCTTGCTGCGCCCGGCGGTGAAGGTAACGCTACACGCGCACAAGAAAAACCCCCGCCGGAAAACCGGCGGGGGTATAAAAGCCCGGTTGCGATTAACGACCGACCTGGCTGAACCTTGTGCGCCGGTCTTCGGACGTTGCTCCAAGCCAGCCGGCAATCACTTTCGATACATGTTCGACGATGCGCTTGCGCTGGGTGATGCCGCGGGATTCCGCCTCAACCGCACGGGCGCCGGTCAGCGCCACGAGGTCTGCCTGGATCATCTCGGGCTCGGTCAGCGGGTTGCCGCGCGAGTCGAACACCTGTGCCGTGAAGCTGATGTTGTGCACACCGCCCCAGTTCTGACCGTACCGCGCCGCTTTGGTGAGGGCGTGGAATTCCTTTTGTACGATCACAAGCTTGACCGGCTGACTCCCCCGAAGACCGGCCACGCCCTTTTTGGCGGCCTCGGTCATGATCGTGTCAACCTGGGCATGCCGGGTGCTGTTCCCAAGGGGTTCTTCCTGCCAGATGATGTCGTAATTCGGGGTCAGACTGTTTTCTTCCGACGTCGTCAGGCTGTCGGGAACCTGAACGTCAACGGACGTAAACCGCCAGTTTTTGGATACCGAAGAGCTCACCGATGTATCGTAATTGGTTTGCCAGGATCCTGCGCAACCAGCAACAAGTAAAACACCAGCCAAGGCGAAGGCCTTGCTCTTGATAAAGGCCACCATGTTCTGAGTCTCCCACTCTCTCAATTTCCGTCACACCAAAATCTGATGATTGGCGTTCCTCCAAGAATAATTCGTTGTGCCAGCAAAAGCATCAAGTTTTCAAGAATTTTTATCGTTCACACCTGAAATAGGCCCCCGGGCACCATTCAGGAATGAAAATTCAAGAGTGATACACTTTCAGATTGCGCTTTCTAACCTCTGCGACGCCGGCGTCCGCCGCGCCCGCCGCCTGCGGCGCTGGCGGCCCGGGAGGCCTCCGGAAAGGGTGTTCCCGTCGCAATGGCGTCCAGGATACGGCTGAAGCCGATCCAGCTTCCGCCGTTCGGATCGTGGTTCATCAGCAGGTTCGCGGCGCGTATGGCTTCCATTTCGACCGGTCGGCAAGGGTTCATGATGGCACTGGTCATGCCGGCACCGATGGCCATTGGCAGGAACGCGGCGTTTATGCCGTGCCGGTTGGGCAGGCCAAAGCTGACATTGGATGCTCCACAGGTGGTGTTCACGCCCAGTTCTTCACGCAGACGGCGGACAAGGGCAAAGACCTGTTGACCGGCGCTGGCCATCGCGCCCACGGGCATGACCAGGGGGTCCACAACGATGTCATGGGCGGGGATTCCGTGATCGGCGGCCCGTTCGACGATCTTTCTGGCCACGGCAAAGCGCACATCCGGATCTTCGGAAATTCCGGTGTCGTCGTTGGAGATGGCCACCACGGGCACATTGTATTTCTTGACCAGCGGCAGGATCGCTTCCATGCGATCCTCCTCCCCGGTCACGGAGTTGACCAGCGGGCGCCCCTGTGCGATCCCCAGCCCGGCCTCCAATGCCGCGGGGACAGAGCTGTCGATGCAAAGCGGCACGTCGGTCAGGTCCTGCACCAGTTCGATCATCCGCCGCATCAGGGGTGGTTCGGTCTCGTTCGGGTTGGGGTTGGAATTGTAGACAACGCCCGCGTTCACATCCAATACCATCGCCCCGCAGGCAACCTGTTCCAGCGTGTCCTTCTCGACGGTGGAAAAATCCCCGGCTTCAAGTTCCGCCGCCAGTTTCTTGCGGCCGGTGGGGTTGATGCGCTCGCCGATCACGCAGAACGGTTCGTCAAATCCGATGGTGACGGTCTTGGAGCGGGATTCAAGCACGGTGCGGGTCATGGGACTCCTCAAGGTTGTGTTGCCGGGCGGGCCGCGCCGGTATGGGCCTGAACCCAGCCGGTGCAGGCGACGATACCGCCCAGCGGAAAAAAGTGAACACGTTCGATCCCGAAATCCGGGTGCGCCGCCTTGTACGCCGCCAGCCGGGCGATGAAACCGGTCGGTTCGAACGGCATCACCAGCTTGGATACATCATGGGCGCGGCGTTGCAGCACCTTCAGCGAGGGGCCTACCCCGCAGGCAATCGCGAATTTTAACAGCGTTTGCAGTCTGGCCGGACCTGCGACGCCAATATGGACAGGCAGGCCGATTCCTTCCGCCGCCAAACGTCCGGCCCAGGCGATGACCGGATCGGCGTCAAAGGCAAATTGCGTGACGATGGCCATCTTTGCGTCGGTTCGTTCGGAAAACGCCTGTTTCCAGTGCAGGGCCTCCATCACCCGCCGGTCGGAACCGTCGGCGTCGATATCGCGGCTGCCCTCCGGGTGCCCGGCGACATGGAGACGGGTAAACCCGGCCCGGTCAAAGACCCCGGTTTCCAGCAGCTGCATCGAGCAGTGGAAAGCCCCTTCGGGCCGGGCAACGCCACCGGCCAGTACCAGTGCCTGGCGTACACCGGCCTCTCCCTGATAGCGGGCGATCCAGTCTTCCAGCATCGCGGTGTCTGAAATCAGCCGCGCAGGAATGTGGGGCATGGGTTCAAACCCCTCCGTGCGCAGACGGGTGGCGGTGGCGACCATGTCCCCGATCGGAGTTCCGGCCAGATGCGCAATGTAAACCCGCGTGCCCGCGGGAAGGATCTGACGGAAATCCTCTATTTTCGCCGCCGTGCGTGGCATTACCTCGATCGAGTGGCCTTGCAGGAAGGCCTCCGTCTGCGTGGCCTGCCTGGGCACCCGGTTGTGTTTCGTGAACGGTAAAATTCCCATCCCTGCCTCCCAGACCTTTTTCATGGGGTGTTCCAGCCGGAAGATTCGATCAGGGCGCGCAGCCGGTCGGGCGGGTAGATGGCCTCAAGTTTTTTCGCCTCGGCCTCGGCCAGTTCGGCGGCCTCCCCTTCGGCGGTGAACGGTATGGCCTTGCGCCATTCGGCAAGGTAGGCGCCGCTGTCGCGCGCCCCTGCCTTCATGGCGCAACGATCGATCGCCTGTTCGAAGCGCGGGTCCAGGACGCGCTTGGCCGCGCGCCGCCCCTTGCCCACGATCACCTGGGCCGGAATGTCCCGCCAGTAAACGATAGTGACCTCAGGCATGACTGATTCCCCTTCTTCCGTACTTCGGTTCTAATCTGGCGGATTGCCGCAGTTTCGGCCGTTATCGACGGGATGGGCGCAGGTTGCGACCCGTTGAAGGGATAGGCCAGCCCGCATCGCTTTGCCAGCGCGCGGCGGTGGAAAAATCTGCAACATCTTCTTGAAGGCGTTGTGCTCCGAGAGGCATTGCACCGGCGGACACGGACAGGTAACTTTGTCGCAACTCGAATTGGAGGGCGATCCGATGGCGCCCATGCGTCCCACTGGTGCGGGCGCGTTCCCGGAAGCGGTTGTAACCCCCGCGCCATGTCCGCCCGATCCGGCGGGGCTTTATGCCGCGCTGGATCTTGGCACAAACAGTTGCCGCATGCTGATTGCCCAGCCAAAGGGCAACCAGTTTCATGTGGTGGACAGTTTTTCGAAATCGGTGCAACTCGGCACCGGGCTGGAGGCGTCCGGTCGGCTGAGCCGCGCCTCCATCGGACGGACGGTGCAGGCCCTGCGCATCTGCCGGAGCAAGCTTGACAAACATTCCGTGGTGCGGATGCGCCTTGTCGCGACGGAGGCCTGCCGCCGGGCCCGCAACGCTCGGGAGTTCATCCGCCTTGTGCGGCGTGAAACCGGCCTGCGTCTGGAAGTCATCCCGCCGGAGGAAGAGGCCCGCCTGGCCGTCGTGTCCTGCGCACCGTTGGTGTCGCGAAAGGCAGAGCAAGTTCTGGTCGTCGACATAGGGGGCGGTTCGACAGAGCTTGTCTGGATCGACCTTGCTTGCGTTCCCCAGCAGGAGCGCCGTCGGGCGATCATGCGTCTTCACTCGGGTTTTCAGGCCTCCGATGCGCGCCCCGCCGCCCGCGTGGTGGACTGGATCTCGGTTCCGCTCGGGGTTGCGACCCTCAAGGACCAGTTCGCCGATGTCGAGGACGATAATGCCCGTTTCGCCTTGATGAGCTGGTTTTTTGAGGAAAACCTGGCGGAATTCAGCCCCTACAGCGCCGATTCCGTGGGGGGCGGCTTCCAGATCATCGGAACCTCCGGTACGGTTACGACGGTGGCAGCCAGCCATCTGGGGCTCAAGCGGTATGATCGGACCAAGGTGGACGGCTTGCGCATGACCTCGTCACAGATCGATCAGGTGATCAAGGATTATCTCTCCATGGGGCCCGACGGACGTCGCAGCGACCCCCGGATCGGGCGCGACCGGCACGCGTTGATCATGTCGGGTGCGGCGATTCTGCAGGCGCTGATGCGGATCTGGCCGACCGACCGGATTTCCGTGGCCGACCGCGGTTTGCGCGAAGGTCTGCTTTATGCCCAGATGTGTGCTGACGGGGTGCTGAACGAAGAGGTCTGACATTGCCTGCACGCGCGTTTTGCGCCATGACGCGGGGCCTAGGCAAAAGGGGGCTGTGATGCCTGAAAAGAAGGGCAGCGGGCGCGGGCAGCGCGACTTGCGGGTTCGGGTCAAGACCGCGCGCGGGCGGCGCTTGTCTTCCACCCGCTGGTTGGAAAGACAGTTGAACGATCCTTACGTGAGGATGGCGAAGGCCGAAGGCTATCGCGGACGCGCGGCGTTCAAGATCCGGGAGCTGGACGACAGGTTTCGCTTTCTGGTGCCCGGTGCGCGGGTGGTCGACCTCGGGTGTGCACCCGGCGGCTGGTGTCAGGTGGCCGTGACGCGCGTGAACGCATTGGGGGACAGGAAAGGAAAGGCCGCGGGCAGGGTCCTGGGTGTCGATTTGCAGGAGGTGGAACCGATCCCCGGGGCAGAGATCCACCAGCTTGATTTTCTTGAGGATGGCGCCGATGACAAGGTCAAAGTGTGGCTGGGCGGGCGCGCCGATGTCGTGATGAGCGACATGGCCGCAGCGTCCTCGGGTCACAAACAAACGGACCACCTGCGTATCATCGCCCTGTGCGAGGCGGCGGCGCATTTCGCTTTCGATGTTCTCGACGAGGGCGGGACTTTCGTCGCCAAGGTATTGGCAGGCGGCGCCGAGGGGGAGTTGCAGAAGCTTCTCAAGCAACGATTCTCCAAGGTGGCGAACGTCAAACCCTCCGCGAGCCGGGCCGACAGTTCGGAAAAATTCGTTGTGGCGACAGGGTTTCGTGATATCAGGATAAAAAGTAACGATTAATAAAAAAATATCCGCAAAACTTTTTCAAAACGCCATTGCACCCGAAAGCAGGTATCGTCAGGTCCGCAGGTCGACATCAACCTTTACGGTCTCCGGTTTGGCAGGTCCCGAAAAAGAGAGGGTCTTTGTGAAACTGTCCAGGTTGTCCGTTCCCCAGGAGCCGCGCTCCCTTCCGCTGATGGTGGCGGCGGCGGTTTCTCCGATGTTGCGCCGCCCTCCGATGGTGCAAGCGGCGGCACTCTGCCTGCGTGACGGAAAAAACGGCTGCGAAGTGTTGTTGATTTCCAGCCTCGACAGCGGTCGCTGGATCCTGCCCAAAGGCTGGCCCATGGCAGGGCGAACCCTGGCCGAGGCGGCGCTTCGGGAAGCCTGGGAAGAGGCTGGAGTTTCGGGAAAGGTTGAGGATACGCCGGTCGGGGTGTTCAATTATACCAAATGCCTCAGGGGGAATTTACGTCTGTCTTGCGATGTGACGGTATTCCCCGTGCAGGTCGAGGCCCTTGCCAACGACTACCCCGAGGCTGGCCGCAGGCGGCGGAAATGGGTTCCTCCGCAGCGTGCCGCGCAGATGGTGGGAGAACCTGAACTTAGGATAATTCTACTTTCGTTGTAAAACAGACGAATTCACGGTTGAGCTTTTGGGGAAGGCCGGTTAGGGCCAGTGCGTGACGGAAATATGACAAGATCCGGTGCGCGTGTGACAGAGCATCTGCCCAAACAATACAAAACCCTGGACAAGGACCTTGGCCGTATCAACCTGCTTGAGCAGGCGGCCATCTACGTTTCACGTCCACTTGTGCCGCCCGGGGTGGCGCTGATTTTCATGGGATTGGTTGGGGTCGTTGCGACGATCCTGATGGGCCATCAACCCCTTGGGCTGATTGTCGTCGCGGCCTCTGTGATCGGGGCCTACATGGCGCTGAACATCGGCGCGAATGACGTTGCAAACAACATGGGCCCCGCCGTGGGGGCTGAGGCGCTGACCCTTGGCGGCGCCTTGATGATTGCTGCGATCTGCGAGACCGCCGGGGCCTTGTTGGCCGGGGGGGATGTGGTCGGGACCGTTTCGCGCGGGATCGTCGCGCCCGAGGCGGTTTCGGACCCGCAGGTCTTCATATGGGCGATGATGGCCGCGCTTTTGGCGGCGGCGCTTTGGATCAACCTTGCCACGGTCCTTGGGGCGCCGGTTTCCACGACCCACGCGGTTGTCGGGGGGGTGATGGGCGCGGGAATTGTGGCGGCGGGATTTACCGCGGTCAACTGGGCCACGATGGGCCGCATCGCTGCAAGCTGGGTGATTTCGCCGGTCATGGGCGGGCTGATCGCGGCCGGGTTCCTGGCCTTCATCAACAATCGTATCATCTACCGCGACGACAAGATCGCCGCGGCCCGCACCTGGGTTCCGGTGCTGATCGGCATCATGGGAGGGGCCTTTGCCACCTACATGGCGCTCAAGGGGCTCAAGAAAATCATCAAGGTCGAATTCGGCACCGCGCTTCTGATCGGGCTTGGGGTGGCGGTTGTGCTGTCTTTGCTTGTCCGCCCGTTGATCGCGCGGCAATCCGTGGGGTTGGAAAACCGCAACAAGTCTCTGAAAAAACTCTTTGCCCTGCCGTTGATCCTGTCTGCGGCGTTGCTGTCTTTCGCCCATGGGGCAAATGATGTGGCCAATGCCGTCGGCCCTCTGGCGGCCATCGTGCATACGGTACTGGAAGGCGGCGCGTCCGACCGTGTCCAGATTCCGTTCTGGGTGATGCTGATCGGGGCGCTTGGGTTGTCCGTGGGGCTGGTGCTGTTCGGGCCGAAACTGATCCGGATGGTCGGCGGGGAGATTACCAAGCTCAACGCCATGCGCGCCTATTGTGTGGCGCTGGCAGCGGCCATCACGGTTATTCTGGCGTCCTGGCTGGGGTTGCCGGTGAGTTCGACCCACATCGCTATCGGCGGAATTTTCGGTGTGGGCTTTTTCCGTGAGTGGTATCATGAACGTGTGCTCAAGCAAAATCGGCAGAGCGCCCTCATGCCACTGGAAGAGCGGACGCGTCGCAAGGTCGTGCGCCGGGCGCATTTTCTGACCATCGTGGCAGCGTGGCTGGTGACGGTTCCTGCGGCTGCGGCCCTGTCGGCGGCCTTGTTCAGCTTTCTGAACCTGATCCCGGTTTAAGCAGTGCGGGCAGGCTGGCGCGCAGGCGGGCCAGCCCTCCGGGCTGCCAGCCCAGTTGTCGCAGGCGGCGTGTTCTCATCACACTGACAGGCGTTTCGGCGCGCGGGGGCAGGGGATGTGGACAGCCTGTTTTCTCGGCCACCAGGGCCAGAAGGTCATGACGGTCCAGAACGATATCGGAAGCATTCAAGGGGCCGTTCAACTCGTCCGGTGGAGTTTCAAGAATCCGCATCACGGCGGCGGCAAGGTCGTCGCCGTGCAGTTCCGTTCCACACCGCGCGGCGATGGGGTGCCCTGCAAGGTAATCCGCAAAGAGGGCGGCCCATTTGTGCTGCCGCCCCGGCCCGGCGGGGCCGTAAACGCCCGTCGCACGCAGATTCAGCGCAGTAAATCCCGGCACCGTCATGGCCGTCAGAGCCTGTTCGGTCCACCACTTGACCTCTCCGTACAGGGTATCGGGACGGGGTGGCAGGGTTTCTTCCAGCTCCGTGCCGGGCGGGTAGGAACCGTAAACCGCCCGCGAGGAAAGGAATATAACCCGCCCCACGCCGGACGATCTGGCGGCTTCGAACAGGCGGAGCGAACCATCGAGATTGACGCGGACAAAGCCGTCGGGGTCGTGCCCCTCACCGCCACGGTAGCGGCCGGGCAGGTGACAAAAGGCACAGTGGACCAGTGCGTCGATTCCATTGAGGTTGGGAGCTTCCCCAAGGCTGTAGCCCGGTTGATCGACGGGGGCGGAGAAAATGGCGGATGTCGTGCGAGACAATACCGTTACCCGAACCCCGGCGCGCAGGGCGGCCTCCACGATAAAACGGCCCACCAGCCCGGTGCCGCCGGTGACGGCCAGCCTCATGTGGCGGGTCCGGGCAGGCTGGTCGCGTCAGGCACCGGGCCGTCCCCCGCATAGGCGTGCCAGAGATCGATCAGCGGGCGGAGCCGTTCGGCCTTGGCGTGGGTTTGCCACGGCTTTTCATACTGGAAATGCAGGATCCTGATGTCGGGCCAGTTCCACAGTCCCGGCAGGTTGAACCAGACATATTGCAGCATGTTGTAGAAGACCGGCAGCCCGTGCCAGTTGGGGAAGTAATCCTGCAAAAAGGTCTGGTCTGTGCGTCGCCAGAACGTGCCCGGGGCATCCAGCCGGGTCACCATGGCCTCGAACGTGGTTGCGGCGGGCCGCGCGGTGAAAACGCCCGAATTCATCCGGTGAAAATCCGCGAGGCTTTCATAAACGTTCGGGGCGGCGCAGAACTCCGGATAATCGAAGAGCCGGTCAATGTTTTGCAAGACCAGCGTGTCGGCATCCAGAAATACCACGCGCTCATAATCCAGTTGCCACAGGCGCAGTTTGCAGAAATTGTCCAGCGGTGTGTGGAAGGCTGGTTTGTCGCCTTTGGTGAACGGGGCCAGGCCGTGCAAGCGATCGCGGCCATGCGCGGCGTTGAAAGCATCCGAGGTGGGCAGAAGCTCGGTTTCGAGCAGCCGTGCGCCCAGCGTGGCAAGGGGGGCCAACGCCCGTGCCTCCACGCCGCCCGTATGCAAAACCGCGATATCGGCCGACGTACCGCTCAGCCGCAGGGATCGGACCAATGCCCTGGCCCCCAGCGCGAAATCCGCGTTGGTTACAAGTGTGACATAGGCAAAACGATGGCCTGCCGGAACGGCGGGCTGCGATCCGCTGCTCATGAGACGGATTTCAGACGTTTGCCTTCCGGGTCGCGCTCGACGGTTTTGGCGATGTCCTTTGTCCAAGCCGACACACAGGGCACACGCTTGCGGTCCACCCGGTGGGCGAATTTGCGCGCAACCTCGACGACCTCTTCCAGCAGGCCTTCCTCCAGCGTGGTGGGCGCGAGGCCGAGATCAAGGAAGTGGTCGTTCCTGACGACAAGTTCGTTTTCAGCGGCTTCCTTACGCGGGTTCGGCAGATAGGCAATTTTCGCGCCGGTAATCCTGGCCACCAGTTCCGCCAGATCGCGGATGCGGTGGGTTTCGGTCATCTGGTTGAAGATCTTCACCCTTTCACCCGTCCGCGGGGCGTCTTCAAGGGACAGTTCCACGCAGCGCACCGTATCCTGGATATGGATGAAGGCGCGGGTCTGTCCGCCTGTGCCGTGCACTGTCAGAGGGTAGTCGATGGCCGCCTGGATCAGGAAGCGATTCAGGACCGTGCCATAGTCGCCGTCGTAATCGAAACGGTTAATGAGTTGCGGGTGGCGCCTGGTCTGATCCGTATTGGTGCCCCAGACGATACCCTGGTGCAGGTCGGTGATGCGCAACCCGTCGTTCTGGGCGTAAAACTGGAACAGGATCTGATCGAGGCTCTTGGTCATATGATAGACGGAGCCGGGCTTTGTCGGGTAGAGGATCTCCATCCCCTTGGGGCCGCTGGGCGTGTCGATGGAGACATCCAGATATCCCTCCGGGATAGGCGCCCCGATGGTCGAGTATCCGTAGACCCCCATCGTCCCGAGATGTACCAGATGCGCATCGATCCCGGTTTCCACCAGCGCCACCAGAAGATTGTGTGTGGCGTTGACGTTGTTGTCGACGGTGTAGATCTTGTGTCGTTCCGAGATCATGGAATAGGGCGCGGCGCGCTGTTCGGCAAAATGGATTATGGCGTCGGGCTTTTCCCCGGCCAACCAGTCGCGCAGGCGGTCGTATTCCTTTGCAAGGTCGATCAGGTGGAAATGCAGGGTCCGCCCGCTGACATCTTTCCAGATGCGGCAGCGTTCCTGGATGGAATCCATCGGGGTGAGAGACTGGACACCAAGTTCCGCGTCGATCCAGCGGCGGCT
The DNA here is from genome assembly GCF_003046545.1 of Rhodovulum imhoffii. Lineage (GTDB taxonomy): Bacteria > Pseudomonadota > Alphaproteobacteria > Rhodobacterales > Rhodobacteraceae > Rhodovulum > Rhodovulum imhoffii. Next base: position 96,258 of record NZ_QAAA01000005.1, read on the forward strand.
GAGGTTGTCGATGATGTGTACCTCGTGGCCCTGTTCAGACAGGTAAAGCGATGTGGGCCAACCGCAAAAACCGTCGCCACCGAGTACTGCAATCTTCATCGCGCTCTCCTTCGCATCTCGTGGTCCACGGGCAATCTTGCGCCCTTGTCTGAGTGTCGGCTTAGCGGAGGTGCGTTGTAAATGTCATTTAAAAGTTTTATGTCACCGGCAAATTCCCGCGCAGGGTACGTTATCGCGCAGAAGGGAAAAGCATCTTTACTAAAAGTTTTTCAGATTCAATTTAATATAAAGAAGGAATATACTGATCTTGGCTTCAGGCGGCGCAAGCAAGCCGGCGCAGGGGCGGCAATTCGGAGACGGAGCTCGCAGTTGAGGGTGCGCATCTCCGAACAGGTTTGCACGCAGCCCCATGGCCTGGAGTCGCCCCTTGGCGGTGCGGTTTACGGCAGGGGTTGTACAATCCGTGGAAACCGCTTCACCGGAGGTCTGCATACGCCTCGCGGGCATTCAGGCCGTATCCTGTAGCAAGGCGGAAACGGGGACATGTTAGACCGTCTGCGCCGCGCAGCCACCGGGCCGACTGTGTGGCGCTGCACCACAGAAGCGCGCCTGACATACCATGGCCTGTCTTCAGGGGCCTTATGCCCCCCAGGTGCGCACCGGCCCGCAATCCATGTGAACGAAATTGGAGCGCGAATAGCGCCCGACACCGCCACCCTTGCAGGCCGTTGCCGCGCGCGCTATCTGGCCGACGCTGCGTGACTGCAACCGCAGGTCGGCCGCCTGACCCTGCATGTGCAGGGAGTTTCTGGCAACCCCGCGGGAGCGCGCCCGCAACATTGCGTTGGTTTTTGGGCAGCGATAACCTGAAAGCAGCATGTAGGGTTCATCCACGTCCAGCAGATTATGGGCGGCGGCCATCACGTCGATAGTCCGCAGGTCGATATCCCTGACCTCGTTGCTGCGCCAGTCGCGCATGAAATAGCTGATTTCCCTGACCGCTTCGCGTATGTAATCGCCCTCAATCCAGTAGATCGTATCAATGCTCTCGCCGGTGCGGCCCGAATACATTCTGATCCGCCGGATGTCGCCGCCGCCACGCAGAAAGCCGAGTGCGTTTGCGTATGTGGGTGCAGCCGTCAGAGTCGTCGCGGCAAAAGCCTGCAACACACCACGGCGTGTAAAGCCGATCTTCCTGTTTTTCATGTGAACTCTGCCTGTCATTCTGCCCGGTCTCTGCCGGTTTCTGTCTGTCCCCCGTCTCTTTCTATGCCACAAATGGAATCACAGGCCAACTCCCGATTGGGCAAGGCGCGAATCATTCAAGTGAGATCGGCGATTTTTTGCCGTGACGGCCCGAAACGGAACATTTTCGCAACAATGCGGCTTTCGCGCCACGCGCATCTGTTGTCTGTGTCCGGCGGGCCGGACCGGTGCGCGTTTCCAATGGACAGGCGTGCGCGGATTGCCCACTCTGGTGACCCGTGAAAAGGGAGTGATGTGCAATGGGAACGGTTCTGGCGCGCCGCGCCTTGCTGGCGGCGGCATTCGGCGCACTGGCGACGATGGCGGTTCCGGTATGGGCAGGGCAGGCGGCATTTGCCCAGGCGGTGGCCACGGCCGCCGCGAAGGATGCCGCGCTGACACAGTTCTATCGTCAGCGCAACTATGAACCCTTGTGGACCGGGAACCGTGACCGGGCGCGGCGCAAAGCGTTGATCCAGGCCCTGGAGGATGCCGGAGCGCATGGGCTTCCTGTTGCTCGTTATGACCCGGAAGTTCTGGAAGCCGCATTCCGGGCGGCCCGCAGCGATGCCGGGCGCGGCAAGGCCGAGGTGCTTGCCAGCCGTATGTTTCTCCAGTACGCGCAAGACATCCAGACCGGGGTCCTGGAGCCCGCGCGCGTCGTCAGTGCGATCAAGCGCGCCGCGCCACGTCGCGACCGGCTGGCCCAGATCGACGCCTTTTCCAAAAGTACGCCACGCGCCTACATGCGTGCACTGGTGCCGCAAACACCGGAATATGAGCGGCTGTTGAAGGAGAAGTTGCACCTGGAACGGCTGCTGGGGCAGGGCGGCTGGGGTCCGAAAGTGCCCGGCGGGGTCTACCGCCCCGGTGCAGGCGGATCCGGTGTGGTGGCTCTGCGCAACCGGCTGATCGCCATGGGATACATGAAGCGTTCTGCCTCCCAGGTTTATGATGCAGGGATGCAAAAGGCGGTTCAGCAGTTTCAGCTTGATCATGGGCTCACCCCCGACGGGGTTGCCGGGCCCGGCACACTGGAGGCGATCAATATCCCCGCCACGACGCGGCTGGGGCAAGTTGTCGTGGCGATGGAGCGCGAACGCTGGCTTGGTCCCAACCGGGGCAAGCGTCATGTTCTGGTCAACATCACCGATTTCCACGCACGTATCATCGAAAACGGCAAGGAGGTTTTTGCCACGCGGTCCGTCGTTGGAAAAACGGCACCCGATCACCAGACACCGGAATTTTCCGATATGATGGAGCATATGGTGATCAACCCGACCTGGAACGTGCCCCGCTCCATCGCGGTGAAGGAATACCTGCCGTTGCTCAAGAGAAACCCCCATGCGGCCAGCCATCTGCGCGTGGTGGATTCGCGCGGGCGCACCGTCAGCCGCGGATCGGTCAACTTCTCGCAATATACTCCGCAGACCTTTCCCTATGCGCTCAAGCAGCCGCCCTCGGACGGGAACGCGCTGGGTCTGGTGAAGTTCATGTTTCCGAACCGCTATAACATTTACTTGCACGATACCCCGTCCAAGAGCCTTTTCTCCCGCGAAACGCGGGCCTTCAGCCACGGCTGTATCCGGCTCAACGATCCGTTCGAGTTTGCCTATGAGTTGCTTTCCAAACAGACTAACGATCCACAGGGGCTGTTTCATGCGCGCCTGAAAACCGGCCACGAAACCGTGGTGGAACTTACCCCACAGGTGCCGGTCCACCTGATCTACCGCACGGCGGTGACGCAGCCGAAGGGGCGCACGCGCTACTTGCCGGATCTGTACGGGCGTGACGCACGGATATTCAAGGCATTGCATGCCGCCGGGGTGGAACTGCGCGCGGTTCGGGGCTAAATCTGACCCCGAAAGGGCGCCGGCCGGCGTGAAGGGGTTCGATGACCTACCGCATTGCTGATATTGCAGTTGCTCTTGGGGCTGAGGCACAGGGGGATCTGGCCTTGCGGGTGAAGGGGGCGGCGGAACCTGCACAGGCCGGACCGGAGCATCTGGCCCTCGCGATGGATCCGAAATTTGCCGAGGGATTGAAGGCCGGGCAGGCGCATGCCGCGCTCCTGTGGGGGGGGGCGGACTGGCGGGCGCTGGGCCTGAAGGCCGCGATTTTCGTGCCTCGCCCGCGTTTCGCGATGGCCGGACTGACGCGCCTGATGGATGTGGGGCCGCTGATCCCTCCCGGTGTTCATTTCAGCGCGGTGATCGACCCCTCCGCCACGATCGGGGACGGCGCCGCGGTGGGGCCTTTCGCCATGATCGGCGCGGGGGCCGTTATCGGCCCGCGTGCACGGATCGCCGCGCATGTTTGTATCGCCGAAGACGTGCGGATCGGAGCAGACGCGCTGCTGCTGCACGGGGTGAAGGTCGGGGCGCGGGTCGTGATCGGCGACCGGTTCATTGCCCAACCCGGTGCGGTGATCGGGGCGGACGGGTTTTCTTTTGTCACGCCTGAAAAATCCGCCGCGGAAAATGCGCGTGAAACCATGGGCGATACGGGGCAGGCGCCCCCGCAAAGCTGGGTGCGCATTCATTCTTTGGGAGCGGTTCGTATCGGCGACGATGTTGAGGTGGGCGCGAACACAACCATTGACCGGGGGACGATCCGCGATACGGAAATCGGCAGCGGCAGCAAGCTGGATAATCTTGTTCAGGTCGGTCACAACGTGGTGATCGGGCGGGATTGCCTGCTGTGCGGCCAGTCCGGGGTGGCGGGCTCCGCGCGGCTGGGGAACCGCGTGGTCGTCGGCGGTGCGGCCTCTGTCGCGGACCATTTGAGCGTGGGCGATGATGCGGTGATCGCGGGGAAATCCGGCGTTGCCTCGAATGTGCCGGCGGGGCGGGCGGTGATGGGCTACCCCGCCATGCCGATGGAGCGCAATGTCGAGGCCTACAAGGCGCTGCGGCGTCTGCCGCGTCTATTCGCCCAAGTTGCCGCCTTGCAAAAAGCGGTTTCAAAGCCCCAAAAGACGGACTAAACGAGCGCAGTGAAAAGGCGGGAGGCTTCCATGTCGGAGAGCGTGAAGGACAAGGTCATTCAAATCATCGCAGAGCAGGCCGTGCTGGAGGTTTCTGACGTGCAGATGGACAGCACGCTTGAGGATCTTGGAATCGACAGCCTCGGCCTGGTCGAATCCATCTTCGCGATCGAGGAAACTTTCGACATTCAGGTCCCGTTCAACGCCAATGATCCCAGTGAGAGCGATTTCGACATATCTTCTGTCGCGTCGATCGTGGCGGCGGTCGAAGGTCTGGTGGCCGAACAGCAAACATGAAGCGTGTCGTTATCACGGGGCAGGGCACCATAAACGCCCTCGGGCACGATGTCCCCTCCACGCTGGAGGCCATGCGCGAAGGACGCTGCGGGATCGCGGATCTGGATATACGGGATGTAGAGCGTCTCTCCATCCGTATCGGCGGGCAGGTCCGCGGCTATTCGCCCGAGGCGCATTTCAACCGTCAGCAGATTGCCCTTTATGATCGGTTCACCCAGTTCACCTTGCTGGCGGCGCGGCAGGCGGTATCCCAGTCGGGGCTGGAGTTTTGCGGCGACCTGGCCGCGCGTTCCGGGGTGGTTCTTGGGACGTCGGGCGGCGGTATGAATACGCTCGATGAAAACTATCGCAGTGTTTACGAGGAGGGCAAAAACCGCGTTCATCCCTTCGTTGTGCCGAAGCTGATGAACAACGCCGCCGCCAGCCACGTTTCAATGGAGTTCAACCTCAAGGGGCCGAGCTTTACCGTCGCCACGGCCTGCGCGTCCTCCAACCACGCGATGGGGCAGGCTTTTGCGATGATCCGGTCGGGGCTGGCGCCCGCGATGGTGACCGGGGGGTCGGAATCGATGCTGTGTTTCGGTGGCGTCAAGGCATGGGAAGGTTTGCGGGTGATGTCGAAAGACGGCTGCCGCCCGTTTAGTGCTAACCGCAACGGAATGGTGCAGGGCGAAGGGGCGGCGGTTTTCGTTTTCGAGGAGTACGAGCATGCCCGCGCCCGGGGGGCCGAAGTTCTGGCAGAGGTTGTCGGTTTCGCGATGAGTTCGGATGCTGCGGATATCGTCATGCCCTCCAAGCAGGGGGCGGCACGGGCAATTGCCGGTGCGATCCGCGATGCGGGGCTGAACCCGCCGGATGTGGGGTATATCAACGCCCACGGCACCGGCACAGCGGCCAATGACAAGACCGAATGCGCCGCTGTTGCGGATGTGTTCGGGGCCCATGCGGACCGGCTGATGATCTCTTCCACCAAATCGATGCACGGTCACCTGATTGGGGGGACCGGGGCGGTGGAACTGCTGGCTTGCGTGATGGCGCTCAGGGATGGAATCATTGCGCCGACGATCAACTACGATGAGCCGGACCCGGAATGCACGCTGGACGTGGTGCCCAACGAGGCCCGTGAGGCGAAGGTGGAGGTCGTGCTGTCGAACGCTTTTGCATTCGGCGGGCTGAACGCAGTCCTGGCCCTGCGCAAGATATGAAAACGCCGCCCTGAGGGCGGCGTTTTCAACCGGTCACTCGGTCGTTTCGGGCGCAGGGGGCTTCGGGGCCGTGGCGGCACTGGAAAGCGCCTCATACCCGGCGGTGAACCCTTTCAAGGATACGCCAAGCCCCACCTTCTGATCCGGCGCAGCCACGGGAACGATCACAAGTTTGGCCGCGCTGCCGCGCTTGAACGCATTGACATCTTCGGCAGTGAACCCGACGCGGGCGAAACAGCCCACCTGGCTGCACCATGAGAACGGGTAAACCTTGGCGGCCCCGCTGTCGACGCTCAGTCGGAGCTGCTCGGTCAGGAGAGTTTCCAGAGGGGTGATGATGGTGGCCCCGGCGGCTGCCTGGCCGTTGCTTCCATCGGGCAGGGGGAAGATGCTCATTTCCGCGACCGGGTTGCCTTCGTCATCGTTCAGCAACTGGTAAAGCTGGCAGGGATCGGGCTGATCCTCGGGGGCGCGGACGCATCGCAGCGCCCAGTCGCCGAAGGTCTCGCGGACATAGGTCTCTCCGACCTGCGCGTCTTCCGTGCCCATGGCCAGACCGCTATCGGTCTCGGTCGTATCCTGGGACAGTGCCGGGGTGGCCAGCAGCGCCGCGGCGCAGGTCAGTGTCTTGAAGAAATCACGCATGATGAAGTGTGGCCTCCTGAAGGATGGTAACAGGGCTGTATCATGCCGCCAGCCCGGTGTCAGGGCGAATTTGCCTGACAATAGGGTGAAAGACGGGCCGACCGGGGCACATTTACACGGCCGGGTTGGCAATCCACCCTTCCAGCGGATCAGGCGAATCGCCCGCACCATAGCCTGCGTGCCGGTGCGTCCACGACCAGGCGGACTGGACGGCACAAAGCAAGGCATCGAGATGATCTCCGCCGGGGTCCTCGGCGAGATCAGGGTCGGCGGAAATGTGGAAGCCGAGTCTGGATGCAACTTCCGAGGATTTCAGGGACCGGAGGATTTCACAACGGGCCACGGCCTGTTCCGCGGTTTGCTTTTTCTTCGCGTCATTCTTGTAGCTTCGGCGGCCGATCAGGCTGCGGGCGAGGACCCCCGGATATGCTTCGATCGCAATGCGGTCCGGGTCCCCTTGACGGATATGGGGGATCGTAACGTCTGCCTCCAGCAGACGCGGCGCGCCTTCGAAGAACATCAACCCGACGGGTGTTCCGTAGAGTTTTTGCGGACTTATCGCGCCCGTCGCGATATCCGTTTCGCGGCGATGTTCCCGGTCGCCCATGGGACGCGTCTTGCGCTACGCGTCCATAGCGTCGCGAAACCCCGCACGTCCCAGGGAGGCGGCATGCCGGACAAAGGCTTCCCAGTTTTCCGGCCAGCCGATCTCCCGGATGAATTTCCGGGATTGGCCAAAGGGAAAATCGAAGCCTGCGATCCAGGGGCCTTTTTGTTTCAGGGCGGTTTCGAAGCTTGGAAAATCAGGAAAGGTTTTGAGCTTGCCTGCCGTCAGCGTTTGGTTTTCGAGAATGCAATGCAGCCATGTAATCGGCTTTGTCCTGCCGGGCCTGCTGGTAAAGTTTATACCATGAACTTCCATTCCGGGTTTCTGTCCGCGCTATTGCCCCGGCGTTCTCATTTCTTTTCTCGGGACCGGTTTTGATTATGTGCTCACGGGGGATTTTGGCCAAAAATACGCGCAATTGGCATTTCCCGATCACGCGCCTTTCCAAAAGAAAAAGGGCCAGACCCTGACCCTTTTACTTCTCCCTGTCGGACGGGCCGACTTATCTTGAAGGGAAGGTAGGCAGTTTGTTAACACCCGTCAACCGGTTTATACGGTGTTTTCGGGGCTGTGCGTGGGGGAAAGCCGGTGTATCCTTCGACCTAAACGTATTAAAAACGAGGGGCTCATGGAGCAGGGGATTTTCGTCGGCGGCGGCGGGTCGGAATACACTGTGCCGCAATATCTGCGTCTGGATTATGCCAACCGCCATGGGTTGATCGCCGGGGCAACGGGAACCGGAAAAACAGTGACGCTCCAGATTCTTGCGGAAAGCTTTTCTGCGGCGGGGGTGCCTGTGATCGTTGCCGATGTAAAGGGCGACCTGTCCGGCCTTGCCATGCCTGGTTCCGCACAGGCCAAGCTGCATCAGCCCTTTCAGGAGCGTGCGGCGCGCATCGGTTTCACGGATTACGCCTACCGCGAATTTCCCGTGACATTCTGGGATGTCTTCGGGCAACAGGGGCACCCGGTACGCACCACCATCGCCGAGATGGGGCCTTTGCTTCTGGCGCGGATGCTCGAACTGACGGAGGTGCAGGAAGGGGTTTTGAACATCGCCTTCCATGTCGCGGATGAACAGGGGCTGCCGCTTCTCGACATGGATGACCTGCGGGCGCTGCTGGTTTGGCTGGGCGAGAACCGGTCTCTTGTCTCGCTGCAATACGGCAATGTTTCGACAAGTTCGATCGGGGCGATCCAGAGACAATTGCTGGTGCTTCAGAATCAGGGTGGGCTGAGCCTGTTCGGTGAGCCCGCGCTGGAATTGGGCGACCTGATGCTTTGCGATGCGGACGGGCGCGGCCGGATCAACATCCTGGCTGCGGACAAACTGATGCTTTCCCCGCGGCTTTACGCCACCTGCCTGCTGTGGTTGCTGTCGGAGCTTTTCGAAGCTCTGCCCGAGGTCGGCGACCCGGACAAACCCCGGCTGGTGTTCTTTTTCGATGAAGCGCATCTTCTTTTCGAAGATTCCCCCGATGCGCTGGTCGAAAAGGTCGAACAGGTTGCGCGGCTGATCCGCTCCAAGGGGGTTGGGGTTTATTTCGTCACCCAGAACCCGGCCGATGTCCCCGACGATGTGCTGGGGCAGTTGGGCAACCGGGTTCAGCATGCCCTGCGCGCTTTCACGGCACAAGACAGGCAGGCATTGCGGCTGGCGGCACAGACCTACCGGGACAACCCCCGCTTCGACATCGCGGATGCGATCAGTGAGGTCGGTGTGGGGGAGGCCGTAACCTCGTTTCTTGAGCGCAAAGGAGTGCCGGGCGTTGCGGAGCGCACGCTGATCCGCCCGCCGTCATCGCGCCTTGGGCCGATCACCCCGGCAGAACGTGCAACGGTGATGGCCGGTGGGCCGCTTGCCGGCAAATACGACACTGCCGTTGACCGAGACTCCGCCCATGAGATCCTGACCCGGCGTGCCGAGGAGGCCGCCCGCGCCGCCGCAGAGGCAGAACGCCGCGAAGAAGCGCGGATCCTGGCCGAACGGCAGTTTTCCTCGGCCCGTCGCTACAGTGCGCGCGCGCCCCGCCAGGGCGAAGGCCTGACACAAGCGTTGAGCAAGGTCGTGATGAAAGAGCTCAAGGGCACGACCGGTCGACGGCTTGTCCGCGGGGTTCTGGGCAGCCTGTTCAAGGGGCGTTAAAGCGGGCCGATCTTCAGTTTCGTGACCCGGTTGGCCTGCCGTTGCAGCACCTCGAAGCGGAAACCGTGAAACGAAAAAACCTGCCCCGGCGTCGGGATCATCTGCGCCTCGTGAATGACGAGCCCTGCAATGGTGTTGGCCTCTTCGTCGGGCAGGTTCCAGTCGGTCGCGCGGTTGAGATCCCGGATCGTCATGGCCCCGTCGATCAGGTAGTGCCCGTCCTCGGTGCGCCGCAGCGGGCGTTCGGCATCGACGTCGAACTCGTCGGTGATCTCGCCGACGATTTCCTCCAGGATATCTTCCAGCGTGATCAGTCCACGCAGGGCACCGTATTCGTCCACCACCAGTGCGAAATGGGTGTGGCGGCGCAGAAACTCGCGCATCTGGTCATCGAGCGTCGTGGTGTCCGGCACGAAATAGGGTTTTTTCGCCACGTCCAGTACGCGGAACCTTTTCAGGTTTCCGTTGGCCTCACCGTCCTGGTGCAAAAGCGCGTCGATCGCGCGCAACAGATCCTTGGAGTGGACAACGCCGATGATGTTCTCCGGATCGCCCTTGAAGATCGGTAACCTCGTGTGGGGGCTGTGCAGGCACTGGGCAAAAATCGCCTCAGGGTCGTCATCGGCGTTGACCATTTCGATCTTGGAACGGTGGAGCATCACTTCTTCGACGGTACGCTCTGCCAGATCCAGCGCCCCAAGGATGCGGTCACGGTCCTCTTTCATCACGACGCCCTCGGAATGCCCCAGTTGCAGGGCCCCGGCAATTTCATCGCGCACTGCCAGAACCTGCCCGTCCGGGTCTGTCTGAACGCCGAACAGCGCGAGCAACCCGCGCACCAGAGCACGTACCGCCGCGACAATGGGAGAGAACACCATGATCACCAGCCGGATTGCCGGCGACACGCGCGAGGCGGCGGTTTCGGCATTGGTGATGGCGTAGGTCTTGGGCAGGACCTCGGCAAAGATCAGCACCAGCAAGGTCATCACCAGTGTCGCCAGCGCGACGCCCGACTCCCCGAACATGCGCGTGAACAGCGAAGTTGCCAGAGATGTCGCCAGAATGTTCACCAGGTTGTTGCCAAGCAGGACCGAACCGATCAGCCGCTCGTTATCTTCGGTGATCTTGAGCGCGCTGGCGGCCCCCCGGTCCCCCTTGTCGGCGCGGCTGCGCAGTTTCCCGCGCGAGGCCGCCGTCAGCGCGGTTTCAGACCCGGAAAAGAAGGCAGACATCACCATAAGTCCGGCGATGGCGGCCGTGGTCAGCCAGAATGTGGCGTCAAGCACGGTAGAGCTGTCCATGATTTTCGTATTCCTTGGGGTGTGGGCCTTTTATGGGGAGTCTGTGCGAACCGTTCAAGCATCGCGCGCAAGCGGATGTCGTTCAAGAACCAGTTGGCGCAGGTGTTCGTCCAGAACATGTGTGTAGATTTCGGTCGTGGAAATGTCCGAATGCCCCAGCAGGGTCTGGATGGCCCGCAGATCCGCGCCACCGGCAAGCATATGGGTGGCAAAAGCGTGGCGCAGTGTATGGGGGGACACTTTTGACGGGTCGATCCCCGCCCGGGCCGCCATTTCCTTGATCAGCAGGTAGAACCGGTTGCGGGTCAGGTGCCCGGACCGCCCGCGCGACGGAAACAGAAAACGGCTGGGCGGACGCCCTGCGAGACGGGCCTTTTCTTCTGCCGCGTCGCGTTCTGCCAACCACAACAGCAATGTCGTGCGTGCCGGCAGGGAAAGCGGAACCATGCGCTCGCGCCCGCCCTTGCCGCGGATGAGGATCATCTCCGGGTCGCCGCGTACCGTGGCGACGGGCAGTCCGACCAGTTCGCTGACCCGCATGCCGGTCGCGTAAAGCATTTGCAAAAGACACGAATTCCGCGTGGCATCCCTGTGAGGCAGGGCCGCAGCATCCAGCAACCGGATGACTTCCTCCTGTGTCAGGGTCGTTGGGAGGGACTTGCGCCGCGTCGGCCCCCTGATCTGGAGCGCGGGATTGTCGTGACGCCAGTCTTCCTCATGGGTGAAACGATAAAGCTGGCGAATGGCCGAAAGCCGCCGTGCCCGCGTGGCTTCGGACAGTCCCTCGGCTTCGCAACCGACAAGAAAACTCTCGATATCCGCCTGGCTCGCCCCGGCCAGGGTTTTCTGCTGTTGGCCCAGCCAATGCGAAAACGCCTTCAGGTCGCGCCCATAGGCCAGCAGCGTGTTGCGCGCGGCGGAAAGTTCAGAGGCCTGCGCCTCTAGAAACGCATCGATCCAGCGGGTGTCGCTCATGGTCTGGCCTCCGTCAGCAATATCTCAAGGGCGGCGCGGCGGGCGGTGCTTTCCAGCCCCGCCATGCGCAGCGTCGACAGGCCCAGGACGACATCGCTCGTCTCGCCGCCAGCCGCCTCCGCAAGGGTGATGATCCCGTTGAGAATGGCCTCTCCCACGCGGTTTTCCTTCAGCCGCCGGGCATTGGCCGGGCCGGGATCGGGCGTTGTGAACGCTTCCGAGATGGCCGTTTCCATCGGTGTTTGGGCAAGCGCGGGGTCCGGGCGGCCTTGCGCCACCCCCCGCGCAAAGCGCAGCGTTGCGTCCGTGCGCACGGCAACGGTTTCGTAATCGGGGGAGAGCAGCCCGGCCTTTATCGCCAGCTCCCGTGCCGGGCCGGAAAGGGGCAACGGGGCGAGACGCGGCCCGTAAAGCTGGGCCAGGGGTTGTGTCAGTCCGGCTGCTTCCATTTGCTGCCAGGCCGTGGGTAAGGCTTGGGTGACGGCCTCCGCTTCACCGGACATCACGGCGCGGTCCAGCGCCTGCACGGCGGCGACCCGGTCCCAGATCCCGCCCGAGGCGGCGGGTTCACGCTCGGTATAAACGCCCATAAGGGCACTGGCAGGCAAGGCGCCGGTGCGCGCCAGCCGCTCCGATGCCTCGATGCGGGTTTTCCAGCCCGCGGTCGGGCGCAGGTCCGCACGGGCAAAGGCGCGGGGCAAAAGGGATGTGGGCAACGGTTCCCCGATCGCTTCGCGTATGCGAAAGACCAGTGGACTGGGACGGGTGGGCGCGGGCAGGGGAGGCTCACCTTCGAAGAGGTCGGGATCGAGAAACCGGGCCAGCAGCGTGTCTTCCTCCTCGGTGATGAAACCGAGGGCTCGTGCGGTTCCAAGCGTCAGCACCGCCGTATCCCATGCCCCTCCGCGGGCAAGGCAGAAAATCCGCGCGGGAAAGGTGGGGGCGATGTCGGGGGTGGTGCGCATGGCGGCGCAGGCACGATCCTCCTGTCCGGTCAGAAGAGAGATATCGAACCAGCGCCGAAAGAGCGTCGGCGTGTCCGGACCCGCACGTTCGACAAGGGCCTGCGCCTGGTCCAGCGCCCCCATATCCAGAAGTTTGTCCAGCCGTGCGACCAGAAGCTCCCCATCCCCGGCATTGTCCGCTGGCGGGTCGATTTCGGCCAGCAGCAGAGTGTAAAGCAGGTCCTGAAGCGCAGGCAGGGAGCGGGCGTGTTCCGCCCCGATCAGGCGGGCCAGTTCCGCCGTTGGGGTGTTGCCCCACAGATTACGCGGCAATCCGGACACCGCAGGCGACAACAACCCCACCGCATCCGGATTGGGGGCACCCAACCGTGTTACGGCGATGTCTTCGGGGGCGGCTCCGGGGGTGACCCTGGGTTCCGGGCGCTGAACGCTGGGTGGCGCGATCACCGAATCGGACAGCCAGTCGATCGCCGAAAGGGGAGAGTCGGGCCCGGCCAGCGCGGCCCCCGTACAAAGCCCCAGAAAGGCGGTGGCCCAAAGGTTATTGCGCATCAAATGTCACGGGCTGGCGCATTTCCTGCGGATCGGGTTGCAGATCCCCCAGGTATGCGTAGCCCGCCAGCGCGATGAGGGCAGCCGCGGCCAGGAAGACGAACACTTTAAAAAGACGCCACATTCTGCCTGCTCCTTTGTTGTTTTACAGGGGGTCCTGCCTCTATGCTCCGGAATATATATGGAAATCCCGGCGACTTCACGCCATTGAAAGAAAAAAACGCGATCAAGGCAGGAGGTTGCCCAGTTGGCCTGGCGCCTGAAAAAGACCGTTGTGATGGTTGGCATGATGGGGGCGGGAAAAACCGCCGTGGGCACGGCGCTGGCCCGGCGCCTTGGCGCGCCCTTCATGGACTCGGACGCTGCCATCGTCGAGGCCGCCAACATGACCATCCCCGAGATATTCGAGCGCGACGGCGAAGCGTTCTTTCGCCAGAAGGAGACCCAGATCATCGCCCGGTTGCTGACGGCGGAGGCGTGTGTCTTGTCCACCGGCGGCGGGGCTTATCTGTCCGAACAGAACCGGGCCACGATTTCCAAGCATGGCGTTGCCGTCTGGCTGGATGCGGAACTCGGCTTGCTGTGGCAACGCGTGCGGCACCGTGACACGCGCCCGCTTTTGCGTACCGGGAACCCGTACCAGACGTTGAAAACCCTCTACGAGCAGCGTGTTCCCCTTTACGCCAAGGCGGACCTGCGGGTGACGGCACGACCCGACTATTCCATCGAAGACATGACCGACGCGGTGATCGCGGTTCTCGAAACCCGGACCGACGTTCTGCAAAGGATCTGACATGACCCACGATACCGTTCACGTGCCTCTGGAAGGGCGCGCCTATGACATCCGCATCGGGACGGGGCTGATGGCCTGTGCGGGGGCAGAGATTGCGCCCCTTCTGTCGCGGCCGCGGGTGGCGGTTCTGACCGATGAAACCGTCGCCCGGCTGCACCTGGAGACCCTTCGCACGGGCCTGGCCGCCGAGGGAATCGAAATGACCGCCCTGGCCCTGCCGACCGGGGAATCGACCAAGGGCTGGCCGCAGTTTTCCCGCGCGGTGGAGTGGCTGATCGAACAGAAGATCGAACGTCGCGACATCGTTCTTGCCCTTGGCGGCGGGGTGGTCGGAGACTTGGCGGGGTTTGCCGCGGCGGTTCTGCGGCGGGGGGTGCGCTTTGTTCAGGTGCCGACCACGTTGCTGGCGCAGGTGGACAGTTCCGTCGGCGGCAAGACGGGGATCAACTCCGCCCAGGGCAAGAACCTGATCGGCGCGTTCCATCAGCCCAGCCTTGTTCTTGCCGATATCGGCGTTCTGGAAACCCTGTCTGCGCGGGATTTTCTGGCCGGGTATGGTGAGGTCGTAAAATACGGCCTGCTGGGAGATGCCGCCTTTTTCGAGTGGCTGGAGACGAATGGGCCGGTGCTGTCGAAAGACAGGACCGCCCGTGCCCGGGCCGTGCGCCGGTCTTGCGAGATGAAGGCCGGGATCGTTGTCCGCGACGAAACCGAACAGGGCGACCGCGCGCTTCTGAATCTCGGTCACACCTTCTGTCATGCGCTGGAGTCCGCCACCGGCTATTCCGACCGCCTGTTGCACGGGGAGGGGGTGGCGATCGGCTGTGCGCTTGCGTTCGAACTGTCCGCGCGGATGGGGTTGTGCCCGCAAGAAGACCCATCGCGTCTGAGGGCACATTTGCGCGACATGGGGATGAAGGTGGACCTGTCCGACATTCCCGGCGATCTGCCCGGTGCAGAGACGCTGATCGGCCTGATGGCGCAGGACAAGAAGGTCCGGGACGGGCGCTTGCGGTTTGTCCTTGCGCGGGGAATCGGGCACGCCTTCGTGACCCCGGATGTGGATATCCCTGTCCTGCGCGGGATGTTGGAAGAAGCTTTGACGGGCTGAAATTAAGGTTGAGAAAATCAATATTTCGATTATTCTCGAAATATGGAAGAAAAAGCCGCCATCGCCGCCTTTGCTGCCCTGGCCCATGAAATACGCCTCGATGTTTTCCGGCTGCTTGTAAAGGTGGGACCGGGGGGGATGTTGGCCGGGCAGATCGGTGAAAAGCTGGGCGTATTGCAAAACACGCTTTCGACGAATCTGACCATCCTTCTCAACGCCGGGCTGGTGAAAAACCGGCGTGAGGGGCGCGCGATACGATATTTCGCGGATATGAATGGGGTCGGAATCGTACTGACCTACCTGCTGGAAGATTGCTGCGGCAATCGTTCGGAGTTGTGTCGCCCTCTTCTCGAAAACCTGCTGAAGGACAAGACAATGGCGGATGTGTACAATGTCCTGTTTTTGTGTACGGGAAACTCGGCCCGGTCGATCCTGGCCGAATCGATCCTGAACGCCGAAGGGGCAGGCCGGTTCCGGGCCTTTTCGGCTGGTTCACGCCCGGCGGGAAAGCCGCATCCTTTCGCGGTGGACCTGTTGGAAGGGCTGAAGCACGACACCTCTTTCGTGCGGTCCAAAAGCTGGGACGAGTTTTGCGGCCCCGGCGCACCGAAAATGGATTTCGTGTTCACTGTCTGCGACAGTGCAGCGGCAGAGCCGTGCCCCCTGTGGCCCGGTCATCCGATGAGCGCCCACTGGGGTATGCCGGACCCGGCCGCGGTGACCGGAACGGATGCCGAAAAGCGTCTGGCGTTTGCCGAAACCTACCGGATGCTGAACCGGCGCATCCTGGCCTTCGTGAACCTGCCGCTGGCGACGTTGGACGGGATGTCCCTGAAACAGCGCCTGGACACTATCGGCAAGGCGCGGGTGGGGCAGGAATGACCTTTTCACATTCGCGCAGGCTGGCGGCAGAGGCGCTTGGCACCGGGGCACTTGTGGCTGGGGTGGTTGGCTCGGGAATCATGGCCGATGGCCTGACCGGGGATGTGGGGCTGGCCCTTCTGGCCAATACCATCGCGACAGGCGCAATCCTGGCGGTTTTGATTACCGTGCTCGCCCCGGTTTCCGGGGCGCATTTCAACCCTGTGGTCAGCCTTGTCTTCGCGCTGCGGAAGGAGTTACGGGCTACGGAGGCCCTTGGCTATGTCGGGGTACAGGTCGGCGGGGGCGTGCTGGGCTGTTTTCTGGCCCATGCGATGTTCGATCTGCCGGTTTTTCAGGCCGGCACGACCCTACGCGGAGGTTCGGGCCAATGGCTGGCTGAAATCGTGGCGACCTTTGGTCTTGTCGGGACGATTCTCGCGGCTGTCCGGTTCCGGCCTCAGGCGGTCGGGGGGCTGGTGGGGCTCTATATCGCGGCGGCCTACTGGTTTACATCCTCAACCAGTTTTGCGAATCCGGCCGTGACAATCGCACGGGCCCTGACCCAAAGCTTTGCCGGAATCCGGCCCATTGATGTATTGCCCTTCGTGTCGATGCAAATTCTCGGTGCGCTTCTTGCGCTGGGGGTTTTCGGCTGGGTGCTGCGCGAAAACGAAAGCCCCCGAAGGGGGGCTTAGCGTCAAAAGGGAATTTCGTCGTCCAGATCGTTTGCCGGCCCCGAAGGGCCGCCATAGTCCTGCCCGCCGGAACGTCCGCCGTCATGGCCGCCGCCATACCCGCCATCGCCGCCGCGGGAATCGAGCAGTGTCAGCTCCCCGCGATAGGGGCGCAGGACGACCTCGGTGGTGTAACGGTCCTGCCCGGACTGGTCCTGCCACTTGCGGGTTTCCAGTTGACCTTCCAGATACACTTTCGACCCCTTGCGCAGGTATTGTTCCGCAATGCGGGCGAGCGGTTCCGAAAAGATGGCAACGGAATGCCACTCGGTGCGTTCGCGCCGTTCGCCGGTGTTGCGGTCCTTCCACGTTTCGCTGGTGGCAATGCGCAGGTTGCACACCTTGCCGCCATTGTTGAACGTGCGCACCTCCGGGTCGCGGCCCAGATTGCCGACGAGAATGACCTTGTTTACCGATCCGGCCATGATGGCTCCTTCGATTCTGAGGAAATATTCTGTTTGACATGTTTACACCATTCCCGCCGTTCCATGAAAAGCGCAAAAAACCGCGTATTTCGTATCCGGGCTTTGCAATGGTTGGCGGAGCGCCTTGTTGTAAGTATAGTTAACGCGCGGTGATCGAGGGAGACGACATGAAGGCGGGTATTGCGGCAGGGCTGAGTGCCATGCTGATAGCGGCTTCGGCACAGGCCGACAGCGCCCTTTCATCCAAATCGCGCGCGTCGCTTTTCCAGTCCCAGACACGGGTGCTGGATACACGCGCGGCATCCCAGTACGCGAATTCGATTCGCTTGCAACCCAAGCCGTTCGTGACGCCTTCGCGCTATGGCGGGCCGGGATATTCGGGCAAGTACCGTGGGGAGTACCTCAATCTTGCGCGGGCTGCGGCCCGTCAGCACGGGGTGCCGGAAGATTTGTTTCTCAGGCTGGTGCAGCAGGAATCCGGCTGGAACCCCCGCGCCCGATCACACAAGGGTGCAATCGGGTTGGCGCAGCTTATGCCGCAAACTGCACGCTATCTGGGCGTAAACCCCCACGATCCCCGGCAAAATCTCGAAGGCGGGGCGCGTTACCTCAAGACCCAGTATGACAAGTTCCGGTCCTGGCGGCTGGCCCTGGCGGCTTATAACGCCGGACCCTTGGCCGTGGAAAAACATGGCGGTGTGCCGCCCTACCGCGAAACCCGCAATTATGTGCGTGCCATTCTCGGCGGGTAGGATCGGCGCGGGGCGCGCGCAGATGCCTTCGGCGAGGATATTTTAACCAAAGCAAGGGTCTGTCAGGTGTCTTCTGTCTGGATGACGGGGCGCATGAGATGCAACTGTTCCTCCGAAAGGTGGCATTTCAGGCTGTGCCCCGGCGCGATTTCCCGCAAGGGCGGGGTTTGCGTTTCGCAAAGGGGGCCGACCTTGTCTTTCCAGCGACAGCGCGTCTGAAACGGGCAACCCGGAGGCGGGTTCACGGCGGAGGGGATGTCGCCCTCCAGCACAATGCGCTCTTTCTTCACTTTGGTGTCCGCGATGGGGACGGCGGAAAGCAGCGCCTCCGTATAGGGGTGATAGGGGGGGGCAAAAATCTGCGCAGTCGTGCCGAGTTCCACGACATGCCCCAGATACATTACAAGAACCCGATCGGCGAGGTACCGTACGATCGACAGGTCATGGCTGATGAACAGGAGTGTCGTGCGTTTTTCCCGCTGCAATTCCATCAGCAGGTCGGTCACCGCTGCCTGGACTGAAACGTCCAGCGCCGAGACCGGTTCATCCGCCACCACCACGCGGGCATTGCCGGCAAAGGCACGGGCAATGCCGACACGCTGTTTCTGCCCGCCCGAGAGCTGGCGCGGCATTCGGTTGGCAAAGGCTCGCGGCAGCTTGACCAGGTCCAGAAGTTCAAGCATGCGTTCGCGGCGCTCTGCCACGGTGGTACCGACGCCGAAGATTTCCAGCGCGCGCATGATCTGGTGGCCCACTGACATCGAGGGGTTCAGTGTGTCGAACGGATTCTGGAAAACCATTTGCAGGTTTCCAACCATCTCCCGCGGGCGTCTGGCCACGGGGATATTCTGAATTTCATTCCCGCCGAAGGTCACCGTGCCGCCGGTAGCGGGCTGGAGCCCCAAAATCACTTTGGCCAGGGTGGATTTGCCGCAGCCCGACTCCCCAACGATAGCGAGTGTTTCCGCCTCCCGTGCTTCGAAGCTGAGGGTTTCGTTGGCTTTGACCACGCGCTTTGCCCCGCCGGTCAGGGCATTGGCGGCGACGCGGTAGTATTTCTGCAACCCCTCGACCTTGAGCACCACCTCTCCCGGTTCGACCGTGCCGGTGGCGACCGGCAGCGGCGGGGGGGCCGACCAGTCGATTTCTGGCATGCGCAGGCAACGGCTTTCGTGGCGGTCATTGCCGGGGATGGGCTGCATCGTCACCTTGGCCGTGTCACACTGGCCTTCCCGGAAGAAGGTGCAGCGCGGGCCGAAATTGCACCCCGGCGGACGCTCGTGCGGAAGGGGAAAATTGCCCGGAATCGCCACCAGCGGGCGGGCGGTCTTGTCCGCGCCGGGCAGCGGGATCGAGCGGAACAAGGCCTGTGTATAGGGGTGGCGCATGTCCTCGAACACGTCGGAGATGGAGCCGCGCTCCACCGCCTCGCCGGAATACATCACGCAGATCCTGTCACAGGTTTCCAGGACCAGTCCGAGATTGTGGGAAATGAACAGCATCGAGGTGCCGTATTTGCGCCCCAGCCCCTTTACCAGATCCACGATCCCGGCCTCGACGGTCACGTCCAGCGCGGTGGTGGGCTCATCGAGTATCAACAAGGAAGGCTTCGACATCAGCGCCATGGCGATGACGATGCGTTGTTGCTGTCCGCCCGAAAGCTGATGCGGGTAGGCGCGGAAGATGCGTGCGGGATCGGGCAGGCGGACATCTTCGATCATCCGCAGCGCCAGCTTCCGGGCGGCCTCTTTGGAGGCGCTTTCGTGGATCATCGGGACTTCCATCAACTGCTGTCCCACACGCATGGCGGGATTCAGGCTGGCCATTGGTTCCTGATAGATCATGGCGATTTCATCGCCACGGATGTTGCGCAGTTCTGGCTCCCCCATCTTGCACAGGTCGCGCCCCTTGAAACGGATCGTGCCAGATGTGATCCGCCCGGTGCGCCCCAGATCCTGCATGATGCCCAGTGCCACGGTCGATTTTCCGCAGCCCGATTCCCCCACCAGCCCGACCGCCTCTCCCGGCTGGATGGTCAGAGAAAAATCCATTACCGCCGGGATTTCCCGCAACCGAGTGAAAAAGCTGATGGACAGGCGGTCGATTTCCAGAACGGGGCCTTCGTGGTGCCACTTCATGTCGTCTTCCTCAATCCTTCAGGCTTTCTTCCCGCAGGCCGTCCGCCAGCAGGTTCAGCCCCAGAACGAGGCTCATCAGTGCCAGTGCCGGCGGCAGGGCGGGGTGCGGATAGATCGAGAGCAATCCGCTGGCACTGGCGATGGTGGAACCCCAGTCAGGGCTTTCCGCCGACACGCCAAGCCCGAAGAATCCCAGCGTTCCCAGCAGGATCGTCGTATAGCCGATGCGCAGGCAGAAATCGACGATCAGCGGTCCGCGCGCGTTGGGCAAAATCTCCCACAGCATGATGTACCACGGCCCCTCGCCGCGGGTCTGGGCGGCGGCGACATAGTCGCGGGTCTGGATGTCCATGACCAGCCCGCGCACGATACGAAATACCGTGGGGGAGTTCACGAACACCACCGCCACGAACACGATCAGCGTGTTTGGGGGCATCGAGATAACCCCGAGCGGGTCGGCATCGAAGGCCAGCCCGGCGTAAAGCCATGCGCCAAGGGTTACGGTAATACCGACATACAGGGCGCGCTGGCTCGGTCGCGTCCGGTAGCGGGAATTCCACAAGATGACGAGGAACAGGATCGGAAACAGGAACAGAACCCCCGCCAGGCCCGAAGGAATGGCCGAGGCCATGATCTCCGGCGTAACCAGAAGATAGAACAGCAGGATGACCGGAAACGCGAGTACCAGGTTGGCGATGAAGGACAAGATCAGATCCAGCCGCCCCCGGTAATAGCCCGCAGGCACCCCCAGCGTGATACCGACCATGAAGGCGAAGGCCGTTGCCGCCGGCGCAATCTTGAGAACTTCGCGCGCCCCCATCACCATGCGCGAAAACACGTCGCGGGCCAGGTTGTCGCCTCCCAGAAGGTAGTAACCGTAGCCTTCGGCCCCGTCGGGAAGGGGGGTTCCGGGGGGCTTGTTCTTCATCCCAGACAGAACCTGGATCGGGTCATGGGGGGCGATGATGTCGGCAAAGAGCGCCGTGAAAAACCAGAACATCACCAACCCGTAGCCGATCATGCCCACGGGGCTGTCGAAAAGCTTCCCGTAAAGCCCCAGCCGCCGCCGGAAGGCGAAGGACAGGGCGAAACTGGTCGCCAGCGCCCCCCACACGGGCCAGAACCGAACGAACATGCGAGCAAGGATTTCGCCCCAGCCAAGAGCGTCCATCGCGGTCTCCTTATGAAATGCGGATGCGTGGGTTGAGAAACACGTAGCCGATATCCGAAATCAACTGCGTGACCAGCACCACCAGAACCGCAACGATGGAACAACTCAACAGCAACTCGATGTCGTTGGTGTCGGCGGCAGTGAACAGAGTCCAGCCAAAGCCCTTGTAATTGAACAGGGTTTCAACCACGACCACCCCGGTCAGAAGCCACGGAAACTGCAACATGATCACCGTGAAAGGGGCGATCAGCGCGTTCCGCAAGGCATGGCGCAGGATGATCCTGCGAAATTTCAACCCCTTCAGGCGGGCCGTACGGATGTATTGCGCCGTCATCACCTCGGCCATGCTGGCGCGGGTCATGCGGGCGATATAGCCCATCCCGTAAAGCGCCATGGTGGCGACCGGCAGGGCGAAGTTTTCAAATGTCACGTCGCGCATCGCCGACGCGGCAGAGCCTTTTACCCATTTCAGCCCCACCGCCGAAGATGCGAAAACCGCGATGAAGATCACGCCGGAGACGTATTCCGGCGTTGCCGTCCACAGGATCGAAAAAGACGACAGCACCCTGTCTGCGCGGGACCCTTCGCGCATCCCGGCCAGGACACCGATGATCAGCGCCGAGGGAATCATCACGATCATCACCCAGAACATCAGCGTACCGGTCAGGGCAAGCCGGGTGGCGATGATCTCTGATACATCGGCACGGAACCGGGTGGAGTAGCCGAAATCGCCCTGAAGGATACCGCAATAGGCCGGGGCGGTTTCCGGCGCTGCGCCACGATGGAGACAGCGCCCGGCAACGGTGCCGTCGGGGGCGGTTCGCGTCCAGCCGGGCACGACACCGATCCACTCTCCATAGCGGATCAGCAGCGGGCGGGCATAGCCGTTCTTTTCCAGCCAGCTCGCCACCTCGGCGTCGCTCATGCGGCTGTTGCCCTGGGTCTTGGCCAGTTTCTCGAGATTCGGATCGAGATTGGTCAGGAAGAAAACCACGAATGTAAGGCAGAGCGCCGTCAGGGCCATGACTCCGACGCGCTTGAGAAGAAACTTGATCATTCAGCCATCCTGTCACAGGGAAAGACGGGAGCAACCCGCTTAGGCCCAGCCCAGGTGGTGGATGTTGATTTCATCCTTCTGATGCCGGTCCGCATTCAGGACGCCGGGCCTCACATGTCGGTAAAGCGAACGCCAGTAAGGCTGAATGATGACGCCTTCATCACGCAGTATCTGCTGTAGTCGGGCCATTTTCTCTCGCCGGGAACCGGCATCGGCGATGGCCATGGCTTCGGTCAGAAGGGCGTCGAACTGCGCATTCGCAAAGGCGGTTTCGTTCCACGCGGCATCGCTGCGATAAGCCAGGGCATAGACCTGGACACCAAGTTCGCGCCCGTTCCAGTTGACGACGGCAAAAGGGTATTTCTGCCAGTCGTTCCAGAAAGATGTTCCGGGGATGATCGTGCGCTTTACCCGCAGCCCCGCATCGCGCAACTGTGCGGCGCAGGCATCGGCCGTGTTACGGCGCCAGTCGTCGTCAATGGAGATCAATTCATGCTCGAAATCCAGCATTCCGGCCTCTTCCATCAGGCGGCGGGCCTCGGCGGGGTCGTGTTTCAGCGGGGGAAGTTGCGCATATTCGGGATGAAGGGGGGAAACATGGTGGTTTTCGGCCACCTCGCCGCGCCCGGCATAACCCAACTCCAGAAGCACGGCGTTATCCACGGCCAGTTGCAGTGCCCGGCGCACGCGCACATCGGCATAGGGTTGGCGGCCATTCACCTGTGCTTTCTGGTTGGTGCGAATCACAACGGTGGAGGCGGTTACGATCTCGGACCGTTCCCAGCCGATGGCATCGAACACGTCGACGAAATCGCCGACGGAATCGTAGTTTACATCAAATTCCTCAGCCTCGGCGGCAGCGACGGTGGCGGCCGGGTCGGTGCCAAAATCGATGAACTCCACCCGGTCGAGATAGGCATCGCCCCAGTAGGTGTGATCGGGGTTACGCTCCAGCACCGCGGTCACGCCGACCTGATGCTCGGCAATGCGGTAAGCCCCGGTGCCCACACCGTGATCCAGCACGTTCTGTCCGATCAGGTCGCGGTGCTGCACGGCGGCAGGGTAATCCGCGAAACTGGGGATGAGCGTGATGTCGGAAACCGGCAGTTTCAGCCGCACGGTCAGCGCATCCTCGACCGCAACGGCACCTTCGACAATCCTGCCGGTTTGCGCATCCACCAGCGAGGCCAGACGCGTCGCCATGGAGTTACCCTCCACTTTGGTATCGCACCAGGCCTCGATATTCGCAACCACGTCCGCGGCGGTGAAGTCGTCGCCATTGTTCCATTTCACGCCGGGGCGCAGCTTCAGCCGGTATTCCGTGGCGTTCCCGTTGACTTCCCAGCTTTCCAGCAGAACCGGCCGGAAGCTGCCGTCGTGGCGGAGTTCGACAAGATATTCCAGAACGCCACGGCTGAGGTTGCCCATCTGGCTGAAGTCGTAGAGACGCGGCTCCTTGAGGGCAAGAACATCCATCTGGATGCGGAGGGTGCCCCCCTTTTTCGGGGTCGCCATATCCTGGGCGCGCGCCGGGGAAGGCAGCCCGGCCAATGTGCAGGCGGCGGCGGCAGTCGCGCCCAGCGCCGTCGCACGGGCCATGAATTCGCGTCGCGACATTTCCCCCGCACGGAACTCCCGGGCGAACATGCGCACGGCGGGGTGCACGGGCTTTCCGTTGATCGTATCCGTGGTCATTGCAATCTCCTTGTCCGGGCCACGCGACTGGCAGAGCGCGATACGCTCACGGGGCCCATGGGACCCGCCATGCCTGCAAGATGTGGAACGGCACATCTGTATCGATGCGTGGCGTCATGGTCTGAAAACGACATTCCGGCACAACAGAAACGACATTCTTCCAAAAGGCAACCCTCTAGGTTGGCGTGACGGCCCAGCGCGGCCAGTTGCCAAGCCGGGAACGAAACCAGGTGCGCTGACGTTTGGCATACTGGCGGGAGGCCGCCTGCGCCGCCGCCCGCGCCTCATCGAGTGACATTTCCCCCCGCAGATGGGCGATGAGTTCCGCGGCCCCGATCGCCCTGGAGGAGAGCAGCGCCGGGTTCCAGCGGTTCAGGTTGGCGCGGGCTTCGTCCAGGGCGCCGGTTTCCAGCATCCTGTCAAAGCGCGCCTCGATCCGCCGGGCCAGCCAGTCGCGATCAGCCTCGATCACCAGCGGTTGCGCCTGTGCCAGCGGCAAGAGCGGGGGGGGCGTATCATCCTGCCAGGCCGCCAGCCCTTTGCCGGTCGCCTGCAAGACCTCCCATGCCCGCTGGACCCGCGCGGGGTTGAACGGGTCAACGCGGGCACGGGTGGCGGCGTCCAGTTCTTTCAGCAGGGGGCGGTGGCCTTCCCTTGCGATACGCCGGTCGGCAAGGGCGCGAATCCCGGGCGGGGTCGGCGGGATATCGGCAAGCCCCCCGGTCAACGCGGAAAAATAAAGCCCCGTGCCGCCCACGACAATCGGACGCTCCGGGCCGCGCAGGATCGGCGCGATGTCCCTCAGCCAGTGGCCGACGGAATATGTTCCGTCAAAGGGCACATGCCCATACAGGCGATGGGGCCGTGCCGCCTCCTCCCGCGGGGTGGGACGCGCCGTCAGGATGCGCCAGCCCTCGAAGACCTGTAGCGCGTCGGCATTGACGATCACGCCGCCCACCTCGCGGGCGATCTCCAGCGCGAGGGCGGATTTTCCGCTGGCGGTCGGGCCGGCGATCAGAATCGGGCGGTCGTCAAGAGGCGGCAGAGACATGGGACAGAGGCCTGGGGCTGTGCTTCTTCGTTGAACCCGGAAGGATTTTCCGACATTTTGCGCGCAAACAACAATCCGGGATCGAACCATATGAGTGAGGCAAACGGCAATCAACCGGCACCCGCGTATAAACGCGTCTTGCTGAAAATCTCGGGCGAGGCCCTGATGGGCGATCAGGGATACGGCCTGCACCCGCCGACCGTGGAGCGCATCGCGCGGGAGGTTAAATCCGTTCACGACCTCGGGGTTGAGATCTGCATGGTCATTGGCGGCGGCAACATCTTTCGCGGGTTGCAGGGCAGCGCACAGGGGATGGAACGTACCACCGCCGATTATATGGGCATGCTGGCGACCGTGATGAACGCGCTGGCGATGCAATCGGCGCTGGAGGGTCTGGGTGTTTTCTGCCGGGTCATCACCGCCATCCGCATGGACGAAGTGGCCGAGCCCTATATCCGCCGCCGCGCCGTGCGTCACCTCGAGAAAAAGCGCGTCTGCATCTTTGCCGCGGGCACCGGAAACCCCTATTTCACGACCGACACCGCCGCCACCCTGCGCGCCAATGAAATGGCCTGTGAGGTGATCTTCAAGGGAACCAAGGTCGACGGCGTCTACGACAAGGATCCTGTCAGGTACGGCGATGCCCGGCGGTATGACGATATCACCTATGACGACGTCCTGCGCGACAACCTGGGCGTGATGGACGCCTCGGCCATCGCGCTGGCGCGGGACAACAATCTGCCCATCATCGTCTTCTCGCTGGATGAGCCGGGGGGGTTTCGCGGGATTCTCGCGGGGGAAGGCACCTATACAATCGTGCACGGTTGAGGCTATAGCAGAAGGCAGAGGCCCTGCCGGCAAAACAAGAGACAAAGACAATGGCTGACGAAGATCTTGAAATCGACCTCGATGACCTGGCGCGCCGGATGGACGGTGCGATGAATGCGCTCAAGCAGGAATTTGCGTCGCTGCGCACCGGGCGGGCCTCTGCGTCGATGGTGGAACCGGTGATGGTGGATGCGTACGGCGCCACGACCCCGATCAACCAGGTAGGCACCGTCAATGTGCCCGAACCGCGAATGGTCACCATCAATGTGTGGGACAAGTCCCTGGTGGGCAAGGTCGAAAAGGCGATTCGGGAATCCGGCCTGGGGATCAATCCGCAGACCGACGGCACCATCATCCGCCTGCCGATTCCCGAACTGAACGAAGAGCGCCGTCGTGAGTTGACCAAGGTCGCCGCCCAGTATGCCGAACACGCCCGCGTCGCGATCCGCAACGTGCGCCGGGACGGTATGGACCAGTTGAAGAAGGCCAAGGCCGCTGGCATGGGGGAAGACGACGTCAAGATCTGGTCGGACGAAATTCAGGAACTGACCGACGCTTACATCGGCAAGGTCGATGCGGCGCTGGAGCACAAGCAAGACGAGATCATGCAGGTCTGACGGGCCGCATGGCCGGAAAGGAACAGCGCGTGGCCGCGAAAGAACCAGAGCAGGGCGCGCCGACCCATGTTGCGATCATCATGGATGGGAACGGTCGCTGGGCACAAAAGCGGGGGCGGCCCCGGCTGTTCGGTCACAGGGCGGGGGCGCGGCGTGTGCGTGAAATCGTCACGGCCTGCCCTGACCTCGGCATCCGGTACCTGACGATTTTCGCCTTTTCCACGGAAAACTGGCGCCGCACGCAGGTTGAGGTGGCCGGGCTTATGAGCCTTTTCCGCCGGTATATTCAGAAGGAGGCGCTGGCCCTTCGGGCGGAGCGGGTCCGGGTCCGGTTCATCGGCGACCGTGACAGGCTGGATGCGAAACTCGTGGCGCTGATGCAGTCGCTTGAGACGATGACCGAGGCCAATGACCGCGTTCACCTGACGATCGCGTTGAATTATGGCGGACGCGACGAAGTGGCCCGTGCCACCCGCCGTCTGGCGCGCGAAGTGGCCGCCGGGCGGCTTTCGCCCGAGGATGTCGATGCCGAAACGCTGGCCAGTTTTCTGGATACCTGCCTGCTGCCCGACCCGGATCTTGTCATCCGGACCTCGGGGGAGGCGCGGATCTCGAACTTCTTGCTGTGGCAGTCGGCCTATGCGGAATACGAGTTCACGCCGGTGCTGTGGCCCGACTTCACGGCAGACCATTTTGCGCGAATTGTCGGGACTTATTCGACTCGGGACAGGCGCTATGGCGCGGTGAAAATATGATGGCACAAAAATGGGACGATCTGGCAAAGCGCACGCTTTCGGCCCTGGCGATGGCTGCGGTCGGGGTGGTGGCGGTTTGGCTGGGGGGCATCTGGTTTGCGGCTCTCGCGGCGCTGGCCTGTGGCGTGATGCTGTGGGAACTGGCGCGCATGCTTTCGCCCACGCAAACGCACCTGGCGCTGACGCTGGCCGCTCTGGGCGGGGGAGCCGTGCTGTTGGGGCGCGTGCTGCCCGGGTCTTTGGGCTATGTGGGGGTGGCGGGGCCTGCGATGGTCGGGGCGGCCTTGCTGATGAGGGAAAAGGCGGTCTTCGCGGTCTATGGGGTGGCGATAACCGTGGCAGCCTGCGGGTTGGTGGATTTTCGTGTGACGCACGGGGCGGTCTGGCTGGTCTGGCTGGTGCTGGTGGTTATCGCCACGGATGTGTTCGGGTATTTCGCAGGGCGGATGTTTGGCGGGCCGAAATTCTGGCCCCGTATCAGCCCCAAGAAAACATGGGCCGGTACGGTGGCGGGCTGGGTTGCTGCCGGGGTGATCGGGGTGCTGTTCCTGACTTTCACCAATGCCGGGCGCGATTTGCCCTGGATTTCAATGCTGCTGTCGCTGGCCAGCCAGATGGGCGACATTGCCGAAAGCGCGATCAAGAGGCGCGCAGGGGTGAAGGACAGTTCCTCGCTTTTGCCGGGTCACGGCGGGCTGCTCGACCGGTTTGACGGTTTGCTTGGGGCGTCGCTGTTCATGCTGCTGGTCGCCCAACTTGTCTATGTGCCCGAAGTGAGGTTTTGAAGAATGCGCAAACGCATCACGATTTTCGGTGCAACCGGATCGATCGGTGAAAACACGGTGGATCTTCTGACTCGCCAGGGCGGGGCGGAGGTTTATGACGTGGTTGCGCTCAGCGGGGGGCGAAATGTTGCCCGTCTGGCGGAGCAGGCAAAGGCGTTACGGGCCAGCCTGGCCGTGACGGCCTTTCCCGAATGTTACGAAGATCTGAAAGCCGCGCTGGCGGGCAGCGGTGTCGAGGCTGCCGCGGGCCCGCAGGCCCTGATCGAGGCGGCGGACCGCCCGTCCGACTGGATCATGTCGGCCATCGTGGGCGCGGCGGGGCTGGTGCCGGGGATGAGGGCGCTGCGCCACGGAACGACGCTGGCGCTGGCCAACAAGGAAAGTCTTGTGACTGCCGGGCCGCTTCTGATGGCGACGGCACGCGCAAACGGAGCACGCATCCTGCCGGTCGACAGCGAACATTCCGCTGTGTTCCAGGCGCTGGCGGGGGAGGATATAGACGCCGTGGAGCGCATCATCATCACCGCTTCGGGCGGGGCCTTCCGGGATTGGCCGCAGGAGGATATCGCCCGCGCCACGCCGGAGCAGGCCTCCAGCCATCCGAACTGGGCGATGGGGCAGCGGATCACGGTGGACAGCGCCTCTATGTTTAATAAGGCCCTTGAACTCATTGAAACAAAAGAATATTTCGGGATAGATCCCGGCAGAATAGAGGCTGTCGTGCACCCCGAATCCCTGGTTCACGCGCTGGTGGGATTTCGTGACGGGGGGATCATGGCCCATGTCGGCCCGCCGGATATGCGCCATGCCATCGGTTATGCCCTGAACTGGCCAAACCGGGCGGAACTGCCTGTCGCGCGGCTGGATCTGGCGGAAATCGGCAGGCTGACCTTTCGCCCGGCCTGCGAGACACGCTGGCCCGCGTTGCGGCTTGCGCGGCTGGTCATGGCGCAGGGCGGGTTGAGCGGTGCGGTTTTCAACGGCGCAAAGGAGCGCGCGCTGGATGCCTTCCTTGACCGCCGGATCGGGTTTTTGCAGATGAACGATGTAGTGGAGGCCAGTCTTGAGGTCCTTTCCGATCACATCGTTCACAGCGATACGGTTATGGACCTTGACGTCATCCTGCACACGGACCATCTGGCCAGAGAAGCCGCCGAGGGTGTGATCAGCCGCCTGCACGCCGCCTGACCGGAAGGAAAGCTCTTGGATATCCTCACATTGATTCCGTCATTCGGGAACCTCCTTTTCACAGGGGGGGCGTTCGTTGTCGCGTTGAGCGTGATCGTGGCGATTCATGAATACGGGCATTATATCGTCGGGCGCTGGTGCGGTATCCATGCGGAGGTGTTTTCCATAGGCTTCGGTCCGGTTCTTACCTCACGGGTGGACCGGCGCGGGACGCGTTGGCAGATCGCTGCGCTGCCTTTCGGGGGCTACGTTCGTTTCCTGGGCGATTCCGACGCCGCCAGCGGCAAGGATGGCCGCGCGATCGAGGCGATGGGGGCTGAAACCCGGCGCCGCACCATGCATGGTGCGCCCCTTTGGGCCCGCACGGCGACAGTGGCGGCGGGGCCTTTGGCAAATTTCCTGTTGGCGGTGGTAGTGTTTGCGGCACTTTCGCTGGTGCGCGGCACGGCGATTGAGCCGCCCACGGTCGGTGAGTTGAAGCCTTTGCCGCGGGCGGTGGCGGCGCTGGAGCCGGGGGACGAGATCGTGGCGATCAACGGGCAGGCGACGCCGGATTACGCCAGCTTCTACGGGGTGGTGGGGGGGCTGCCGCCCGGTGGCGCGGTGACTTATCGGCTTCGGCAGGGGGGGGAAACCCGCGAAATTACTGGCACGCATCCGTTTCCACCGATCATCGACGAGGTACAACCCGGCCTTCCGGCCGGGGAGGTCGGGCTGAAGCCCGGTGACGTAATCGTGTCGATCGACGGGCAGCCGATTTCCGCATTCCCGCAAATGCAGCAGGTGGTGAACACGGGCGGCGGCGCACCGATGGTGTTGGGCGTGTGGCGAGATGGCAGGGAGTTTGCCGTTACGCTGGCGCCGCGCTCGGTCGACCTGCCGCAGCCCGATGGCGGGTTTGAGACGCGCTGGCTGATCGGCATGACCGGCGCGCTGGCCTTCTCCCCGCAAACCCGGACCCCCGGCGTGATCGAGGCGCTGGCCTACGGGGGCAACCAGATCGTCTATATCATTCAGGCCAGCCTGTCGGGACTTTATCATATGGTGACCGGGGCGATCAGTTCCTGCAACCTGTCCGGGCCTTTGGGCATTGCCGAAAGCGCCGGCGCGGCGGCGGCTCAGGGACCTTCCAGTTTCATTTGGCTCATCGCCATGCTTTCCGTCGCGATAGGGCTTTTGAACCTGTTTCCGGTGCCGGTTCTCGATGGGGGGCACCTGGTCTTTTACGCTTATGAGGCAATCGCCGGGGCCCCGCCGCCCGAACGGGCGATGCAGGCCATGATGGCCTTCGGGTTTGCAATGCTCGTCATGTTGATGGGGTTTGCCATTTTCAACGATATGGTGTGCCGCTGATCCTGTTTTGACAAGGACGGGTTAAGCGGCTAGCAAAGCGCGTGAACATGCGAGATGCGGGGAGCGCAATGACCCAGAGGAATGGCAAGGCGGCAACCCTGTCGCGGCGGGCAAAATGGATGCTGACTGCGGCAGTGATCGGCGCGGTGTCCGTACCCGTGGACATGGTGCCCCCGGCGGCAGCGCAGAGTTACCGATTCACCCAAGTGGAGATCGAGGGCAACCAGCGCGTCGCAGGGGAGACCATCCTCAGCTATGCCGGGATCGGGCGCGGGCAGAACATATCCGCAGCGGAACTGAACGATGCCTATCAGCGCATCGTTGCCAGCGGCCTGTTCGAAACCGTTGAAATCGTGCCGCGTGGCAGCACGCTTGTTGTCAAGGTCAGCGAATATCCCACGATCAACGTTATCAATATCGAAGGCAATCGCGCGCTCAAGGATGAGGACCTGCAAAATATCATCCAGTCGAGATCGCGCCGGGTTTACAGCCCCGCCCTGGCCGAGGCGGATGCCGCGACCATCGCCACCGCCTATGAACAGACCGGTCGCATCTCCGCCACGGTAACGCCGAAGATCATCCGCCGTTCCGAGAACCGCGTTGATCTTGTGTTCGAGGTCGCGGAGTCCAAGGTCGTCGAGGTGGAGCGGATTTCCTTTGTCGGGAATCGCAGCTTCAGCGAACGTCGCCTGCGCCGGGCGCTGCAAACCAAGCAGGCCGGACTTTTGCGCATGTTCGTGCGCAGCGATACCTTCATTGCCGACCGCATCGAGTTCGACAAACAGGTTCTCAGGGATTTTTATGCCTCCCGCGGGTTCATCGATTTCGAGGTGCTTTCGGTCAATTCCGAACTGACCCGTGAACGCGATGCGTTCCTTATCACCTTCAATATCCGGGAGGGACAACCGTTCAGGTTCGGTGAAATCACCGCCAGCAGCGACTTGAGCGAAGTGGACCCGGAAGCGTTCGAACAGGCCATTCGGATTCGCGAAGGGCAGGGTTATTCTCCGCAGGCGGTGGAAAATACCATCGCCCGGCTGGAGCGTCTTGCCATCCAGAAGGGGCTGGATTTCATCCGCATCGATCCGCAGGTCACCCGTAACGACCGCGACCTGACCCTGGATGTCGATTTCCGCGTCGTGCGGGGGCCGCGCATTTTCGTGGAACGTATCGATATCGAGGGCAACGCCACCACGCTGGACCGTGTCGTGCGCCGCCAGTTCCGTACCGTCGAGGGCGATCCTTTCAACCCCCGTGAGATCCGCGAAACCGCCGAGCGTATTCGGGCACTCGGGTTTTTCAGAAAGGCAGATGTCGAAGCGCGGGAGGGAACCTCGCCGGGGCAGGTCATCGTCGATGTCGATGTGGAGGAACAGCCGACAGGGTCGCTCAATTTCGGGCTCAGCTACTCGGCTTCGTCCGGGCCGGGTGCGGCTCTGTCGTTCTCGGAGCGCAACTTTCTTGGCCGCGGGCAGCATCTGAACTTTTCGGTCAATACCGGGGCCGACAACGCGGTGTCGCGTTTCCGTTTTGCCGAGCCTGCCTTTCTGGGGCGCAATGTCCGCTTTGCCTTCGATGCGTCCTACGCGGTATCGGACGACCAGGACGATGAGCTTTACAAGACCCATCGCATCCGGCTCCAGCCTTCTCTGGAATTCCCGATCAGTGAGAACGGGCGGCTCGAACTTCGCTACACGCTTGAGGAAGACCGCCTCTATGACTACACGGGCGAGTCCAACATCATCGCCGCCGAGGCCGAGGAAAATGCCCTGATCGCGTCCAAGCTGGGCTATACCTACAGCTACGATACCCGAACCACCGGGCTGAACCCGAATGCGGGCATCGTGTTTCGATTCAGCCAGGATTTTGCCGGTCTGGGGGGAGACAGCGAGTATATAGAGACGACCGCTCTGCTGGGGGGGCAGACCCGCGTATGGAACGAAGAGGTCACCCTGCGTGCGGAGCTGGAAGGCGGTGCGTTGCACATGCTCAGCGGGAACAGCCGGGTGACAAACCGCTACACCCTTAACGGCAAGATGCGTGGCTTCCAGCCCAACGGGCTTGGCCCGCGCGATCCGGCGGAAGACGATGGCGAGGCGCTTGGCGGCAACATGTTCGCCGTGGCCCGGTTCGAGGCCGAGTTCCCCGTTGGATTGCCCGAAGAATACGGTATCACCGGCGGTCTTTTCGCAGATTTCGGGACGGTCTGGTCTCTGGACAATACCGATAACGGCCGCGTGGATGACGATTTCAACCTGCGCTCGGCTGTCGGGGTTTCCATTTTCTGGACCACGCCCATCGGGCCTTTGCGGTTCAATTTCGCCGCGCCGCTGATGAAGGAAGACTACGACGAGGAGCAGACCTTCGATCTTACGATTTCGACCCGGTTCTGATGTGGCGCATGGCTGGCATTGCGGTTTTTGCGGTGGCGCTGGGGGGATATTCCCCGGTGTGCGCCCAGGAACCGGTGTTGTCCACCCCCATCGTCACCGTCGATCAGGAGCGTCTATTCACCGACTCCGCCTATGGCGCCGCGCTTTTGAAACAGATCCATGAGGAATCCACCACGCTGGCCGCCGAGAACCGTGAGATCGAGGCAGAACTGATCGAGGAGGAGCGCGCCCTCACCGATCAGCGTGCCAGCTTGCCGCCGGAGGACTTCAGGAACCTTGCACAAGTCTTTGATGAAAAAGTCATTTCCATTCGGCAGGCGCAAGATGCAAAAACCCGTGCGCTGGCCCAGAAGCGTGAGGTTGCCCAGCAGGAGTTCTTTCAGGCCATCGTTCCGATCCTGACACAGATCGTCCGCGAACGCCGTGCGGTGGCGGTACTGGAAACCCGCGCGGTTGTGTTGTCGGCGGACCAGATCGACATCACCGACGAGGCCATCGCCCGGATCGACGCGCGCCTTGGCGAAACGTCTCAATAGGGCACGCTTGTACCGGGCGAGGCAAGTTGCTAACCCGGACTGCAACAAAACCAAAGCCGGGGGCACCCATGACCGATTGTCCGAAAGAGGCCGACATTCACCTGATCCAACGGATCATTCCACATCGTTATCCGTTTCTCCTGGTGGACAAGGTCATCGATATCGTTCCTGGCGAAAGCGCGGTGGGCCTCAAGAACGTTACCTTCAACGAACCTCATTTTCAGGGCCATTTTCCCGGCGCACCGATCATGCCCGGCGTCACCATCATCGAGGCAATGGCCCAGACGGCGGCTGTGATGGTGGGCGTATCGCTGGATATGGCCGACAAGAACATGCTGGTTTACTTCATGAACATCGACAAGGCCAAGTTCCGCCGCAAGGTCGTGCCCGGCGATGTTCTTGAACTGCACGTCCGCGCCACACGCGGGGGAAGCAAGGTCTGGAAGTTCGTGGGTGAGGCGAAGGTCGGGGCCGAAGCGGCCGCCCAGGCGGAATTTTCCGCCATGATGGATCTGCCGAAGGACTGATGATGCCGATCGACCCCACAGCGCAGGTACATCCCTCGGCAGTGGTCGATGAGGGTGCAAGCCTCGGCCCCGGATGCCGCATCGGGCCGTTTTCGGTGGTCGGTCCCAAGGTCGTCCTTGGACGGGGCGTGGTGGTGAAAAGCCACGCCGTTATCACCGGATTGACCGAAATCGGAGAGGAAACCGTCATCTTTCCCTTCGCCAATATTGGGGATATCCCCCAGGATCTGAAATTCAAGGGGGAAGAAACCCGCCTGGTCGTGGGGGCGCGCAACCGTATCCGCGAAGGCGTGACGATGAACACCGGAACCCAGGGCGGTGGCGGCATCACCCGTGTTGGCGATGACTGCCTGTTCATGACTGGCGCCCATGTCGGCCACGACGCACAGGTGGGCAACCGTGTGATCATGGCCAACAATGCCGCGCTGGCCGGGCATTGCATCATCGAGGATGATGTCATCATCGGCGGGCTGTCGGGCATTCACCAGTTCGTACGCATTGGGCGCGGCGCGATTATCGGTGCGGTGACAATGGTGGCAAATGATGTGATTCCCAATGGTCTGGTGCAGGGGCCGCGTGGCGTTCTGGACGGGCTGAACCTTGTGGGGCTGAAGCGCCGGGGCGTGGCGCGGACAGATATTTCCGCCCTGCGTGCCGCCTACCAGGAACTCGCCCAGGGCGAAGGCGCTTTCGCCGAACGTGCCCGCCGCCTGTTCGACGACTCCGACAGCGCCTATGTACGTGAAATGGCGGAATTCATCCTGGGCGAGAGCGACCGTTCCTTCCTGACCCCGAGGTGAGGCATGAAAACCGCGATCATCGCCGGACACGGGCAATTGCCGCTGATACTGGGCCGGGCCTTGACGGATCGGGGCGTGCCCTTTGTCTTTGCGCCTGTCATGGGTGCCGGGGCCGAGGTGCCCGCAGAGTGGGCGGCGGAGCCTTTCGCGGTGGAGAGGCTGGCGTTGTTTCACGACCGCCTGCACGAATTGGGAGTGACCCGCGTGGTTCTGGCCGGAGCCCTGACGCGTGTGCGGCTGGAACCGGAAAAGATCGATCCGAAAACCGCGATGCTTCTGCCGCGGGTTCTTCCTGCCTTGCAGCAGGGGGATGATGCGCTTTTGCGTACGGTCATCGCGTTGTTCGAGGAAGACGCGTTCGAGGTCACCGGGGCCGAGACGATCTGCCCGGACCTGTTGCCTGCCCCCGGCGTCACCGGGCCGCAACCGTCGCGGCAGGACAAGGCCGATGCCGCCCGTGCCGCCGATCTGGTGGCGCTGTTGGGGCAGGCGGATGTGGGGCAGGGGGCGGTGGTTGCGCAGGGGCAATGCCTTGCGCTGGAAACGTTGCCGGGCACGGACGCGATGCTGGGTTGGGTGGCCGATGTGGCCCATGCCCGCCGCCCGGATCCAAAGGGCGCGCGCGGAATCCTGTACAAGGCCTGCAAGCCGGGCCAGGACCGTCGTGTGGATCTGCCCGCCATCGGGCCAGACACGATCTCCAACGCAGCTGCCGCCGGGTTGGCCGGCGTGGTCCTCGAGGCGGGCGGCGTCATGGTTCTGGACAGCAACGATGTGGAGACTCGCCTGCGCGATACGGGCCTTTTCCTGTGGGTCAGACAGCCGTGAGACGCTTTTTTCTCATCGCCGGCGAACCCTCGGGCGATGCCCTTGGCGCCGCGCTGATGAGGGGGCTGCGCCAGCTTTGCCCGAAGGTGCGGTTCTGCGGCGTGGGCGGTCCGCTGATGCAGGCCGCGGGGCTGGAGAGTCTCTTCCCCATGGAGGAGCTTTCGGTCATGGGACTGGCAGAGGTCTTGCCCCGCTACCGCCATCTGATGCGCCGTATCCGGCAATGTGCGCAAGCGATCCTGGACGAAAGTCCCGATGCGCTTGTCACCATCGACAGTCCGGATTTCAGCCTGCGTGTCGCCCGTCGTGTCAAGGCCGCCAGCCGTATCCGCACGGTGCATTACGTCGCGCCCACGGTTTGGGCATGGCGCCCGCGCCGCGCCGTTCGCATGGCGGAGGTCATCGACCATGTTCTGGCACTGTTTCCGTTCGAGCCCCCTTACATGGAGGCCGAGGGCATGCGGTGCGACTTTGTCGGTCATCCGGTCGCCACCCGCCCACAAGCCAGTTCGCAGGATGTCGCACGGTTTCGTGCCGACCATGGGGTGGGCGACGCGCCGTTGCTTCTGGCGTTGCCCGGCTCCCGCATGGGGGAGGTCACGCGGCTGGCGCCGGTTTTCGGTGCGGCATTGCATCCGGTTCTGGCGCGCTATCCGCAGGCCCGCATCGTTGTCCCCAGCCCCGCGCCGGTGGCAGATACGGTTGCGCGGCTTGTTCGGAACTGGCCCGGCGCACCGGTGGTCCTGCGGGGCCAGGGCATGGAGAAAGGGGCAGCCTTCCGCGCGGCGGACGTGGCCTTGGCGGCGTCGGGGACGGTTTCGCTGGAACTGGCGGCGGCGGGCACGCCGATGGTCATTGCCTATGACATGAACTGGCTGACGCGTCAGATCCTCGCCCGGATACTGCGGATCGATACGGTGACGCTGGTCAATATCGTGAGCGAAACCCGTGCGGTACCGGAATTTCTGGGCGAACGGTGTCAGCCTGCGCAGATTGCCGGGGCGCTTGGGGCGCTGCTGGAGGACCCTGCCGCCCGTTCCGCACAGGCCACAGCAGCACAGATCACGATGCAGCGGCTCGGGCAGGGGGGGGAGGACCCGGGGGTACGGGCCGCGCGCGCGGTGCTGAACGGGCTTTAGCGACAGATCCAGCCGCCGCCCAGAACCCGTGTGCCGCCGGTTTCATAAAACACGCAGGCCTGTCCGGGGCTGACACCTTCTTCGGGGGTCAGCAGTTCGACCTTGGCCTCGGCGTCCGAGACCGGGCGCAGGATCGCTTCACGCGGGGGGCGGGTGGAGCGCACCTTGACCGACACCGCCCATTCGGAACGGGACGTCAGCGGCGCATCGCCGAGCCAGTTGATCTCCCGTACCGGGACGATGCGGGTTGCCAGCATCTCTTTCGGCCCGACAACCACCTTGCGGTTTTCCACATCCAGCCGAACCACGTAGAGCGGGTCCGACAGCCCGCCAATGCCAAGCCCGCGCCGCTGCCCGATGGTGTAATGAATGACCCCGTCATGCCGACCCAGAACGCGCCCGTCTGCGTGGACGATCTGCCCCGGTTCCGCCGCGCCGGGGCGCAGCTTTTCGATCACCGAGGCATAGTTGCCCTCGGGCACGAAGCAGATGTCCTGACTGTCGGGCTTGTCCGCCACGGGCAGCCCGTATTTTGCCGCCAGTGCGCGGGTGGCATCTTTGTTGGGCAGGTGCCCCAGCGGAAAACGCAGATAGGACAACTGCTCGGACGTGGTGGAAAAGAGGAAATAGCTCTGGTCGCGGGAAGGATCGGCAGCGCAGTGCAATTCCGGGCCATTTGGCCCCATCCTGCGCTGGATGTAATGGCCTGTGGCCATGCAGTCGGCCTCCAGATCCCTGGCGGTTTCCAGAAGGTCACGAAACTTTACCCGTTCGTTGCAGCGAATGCAGGGCACCGGCGTCGCGCCGGCAAGATAGCTATCTGCGAATTCTTCGATCACCGCGTCGCGAAAGGTATTCTCATAATCCAGAACATAATGGGGAAAACCCATGGCCTCAGCCACGCGGCGGGCATCGTGAATGTCCTGCCCTGCGCAGCAGGCGCCCTTTTTCGCCAAGGCCGCGCCGTGATCGTAAAGCTGAAGCGTTACGCCGACCACATCATAGCCTTCCCCGACCAGTTGGGCGGCCACGACGGAACTGTCCACCCCGCCCGACATGGCAACGACCACCCGTGTTTCGGCGGGCGGTTTCGCAAACCCAAGCGAATTCAGCGTGTGTGGGCTGTCAAGCGGCATCTCGGTCTCCTGGAAAGGTCCAAATATAGGAAAATGCCGGATACTCTCAACCCCTTGTTTCACCGGCTGTTAAAACGTGACCCCCAGTTTCTTCTGAACCAAAACGAGGGGGCAACATGTATATCAAGCGCACGGATGGGCCGCGCACCGTGACCTTGCCGGATGGAAGCCATCTGAGTCTGGGCGATCTGCCCGCCGCCGATACGACCCGGTGGGTGGCGCGGCGCAAGGCCGTGGTCGCGAACGCGGTGCAGCACGGGCTGATCGCGGCACAAGAGGCGCGGTCTCTTTATAACCTGTCGGAAGAGGAACTGGAGGGTTGGATCCGGGCCCTGAACGTCGAGGGGCTGAAAGGACTTAAAGTCACGAAAAGAAATACGAAGTAGAGGATGGACAACCAAAGAGAGATTAAAATAAATATTTTATGACGATAACGTGTGGTTAACCAAATTTCGACAGGGTGCGTCAGGAAAACAGAAACTTCGTGGAACGGAGAAGCAGAATGCGAGTCTTGCTGGTCGAGGACGACCCGACAACGGCAAAAAGTATCGAAATGATGCTGACCCACGCCAATCTCAACGTCTATGTCACGGATCTTGGGGAAGAAGGCATCGACCTTGCCAAGTTGTATGATTACGACCTGATTCTGCTGGACCTGAACCTGCCGGATATGACCGGGCATGAGGTCCTGCGGCAACTGCGCCTTGCCAAGGTCGATACGCCGATCCTGATCGTTTCGGGAGCAGACGACACGGACAACAAGATCAAGGGCTTCGGTTTCGGTGCCGATGATTATCTGACGAAGCCTTTCCATCGTGATGAACTTGTCGCACGCATCCATGCGATCATCCGCCGGTCCAAGGGGCATTCGCAGTCAGTGATTCAGACCGGGCGCGTGGCGGTGAACCTTGACGCCAAGACCGC
The DNA here is from genome assembly GCF_003046545.1 of Rhodovulum imhoffii. Classification (GTDB taxonomy): domain Bacteria; phylum Pseudomonadota; class Alphaproteobacteria; order Rhodobacterales; family Rhodobacteraceae; genus Rhodovulum; species Rhodovulum imhoffii. Next base: position 134,782 of record NZ_QAAA01000005.1, read on the forward strand.
CGAGGTGGACGGACAGGTCGTGCATCTGACCGGCAAGGAGTATCAGATGCTCGAACTTCTCAGCCTGAGAAAAGGGACGACGCTGACCAAGGAAATGTTCCTTAATCATCTGTACGGCGGCATGGATGAGCCGGAGCTGAAAATCATCGACGTCTTCATTTGCAAGCTGCGCAAGAAACTCAGCCAGGCGACGGGCGGTGAAAACTACATCGAAACCGTTTGGGGGCGCGGCTACGTCCTGCGCGATCCGGAGCCGGCGTCGAACACCGACATCGCCCTGCACGCCTGACCCGGCTGGACGTCTTCCGGGCATCGCCGTATCACCAGAGAACGTGATACCCGGGAGACAACCATGCATGCCGACACCCCCGTCGAAGCCCTGACAGAGGCCCAGGCGAAAGACGAGCTTGCCCGCCTTGCCGCAGAGATCGCGCGGGCGGATGCCGCCTATCACGGGGCCGATGCGCCGGAGATTCCGGATGCGGTCTACGATGCGCTCAAGCGGCGCAACACGCAGATCGAGGTCCGGTTTCCGACGCTCAAGCGGGCGGACAGCCCGTCGGAACGTGTTGGGGCGGCCCCTGCCGACGGGTTTTCAAAGGTCCGCCACGAACAGCGGATGCTCTCCCTGGGAAACGCCTTTAGTGCCGAGGATGTACAGGAGTTCGACGACCGTATCCGCCGGTATCTTGGGTTGGGGGCGGATGCCCCGCTGCCCTTCACCGCGGAGCCGAAGATCGATGGCCTCTCTCTCAGCCTGCGCTACGAAAGCGGGTGCCTGGTGCAGGCCGCCACGCGGGGGGACGGGGAAACCGGAGAAAACGTCACGGCCAATGCCCGAACGATTACCGATATTCCGCATACCCTGACCGGCGCGCCTGAGGTCCTGGAAGTTCGCGGAGAGGTTTACATGCCTCATGCGGATTTTGCGGCGCTGAACGCGCGTCAGGTGGAAGCCGGGGGCAAGACCTTCGCCAATCCGCGAAACGCGGCGGCAGGGTCGCTGCGCCAACTGGACGCCACCATCACCGCAACCCGGCCGCTGAAGTTTTTTGCCTATGGGTGGGGCATGGTGTCAGAGCCGCTGGCAGACACCCAGAAAGGCGCGCTTGAACGGCTGGCCGTGCTCGGGTTTTCCACCAACCCGCTGACGCGGCTTTGCGACGGGCCGCAGGCGCTTCTGGACCACTACACCGTCATCGAGGCACAGCGCGCCACGCTGGGCTATGATATCGACGGGGTGGTTTACAAGGTGAATGATCTCGCCCTGCAGGGGCGCCTCGGGTTTCGTTCCACGACGCCACGCTGGGCGATTGCGCACAAGTTTCCCGCCGAACTGGCCTGGACCCGGCTGGAAAAGATCGAGATCCAGGTCGGACGGACCGGCGCGCTCAGCCCCGTGGCAAGGCTGCATCCGGTGACCGTGGGCGGGGTGGTGGTGTCGAACGCGACCCTGCACAATGAAGATTACATTGCCGGGCGCAATGCCAGCGGGGCGGAAATCCGCAGCGGCAAGGATATCCGGGAGGGGGACTGGGTGCAGATCTACCGGGCTGGCGACGTCATCCCCAAAGTGGCGGATGTGGATCTGTCCAGGCGTCCCGCAGGCGCGCGCCCCTTTGTTTTTTCCCATGCCTGCCCTGAATGCGGCTCCGACGCAATCCGGGAGGAGGGGGACGCCGTCCGCCGCTGCACGGGGGGAATGATTTGCCCCGCACAGGCCGTGGAGCGGCTGAAGCATTTCGTCGGGCGCAGCGCCTTCGATATCGAGGGACTCGGCGCCCGGCAGGTGGAGCAATTCTACAATGACGGCTGGATCACGGAACCCGCCGATATTTTCACGCTGGAGGACCGTTTCGGCCACGGCGGCATGAAACAGTTGAAAAACCGCGAAGGCTGGGGCGAGAAATCCGCCGCCAACCTGTTTGCAGCAATCCGCGATGCGCGCCAGATTCCCCTGGCGCGGCTGATTTATGCATTGGGAATCCGCCATGTGGGTGAGAGCGCGGCGAACCTGTTGGCCCGAAATTACCTGACATGGCGGACCTTCGAAACCGCGATGACCAACGCCACCGTGGGCGAAGGGGCGCAGTGGGATCACCTACTCTCCATCGACGGGGTGGGGCAGGTGATGGCGGCCTCACTGATCACCGCGTTCCACCAGGAGGCTGAGCGCGCCTCGATCGACCGCTTGGTGCGTCACCTCACGGTGCAGGATGCGACCCCGCGCGGACAGGTGGATGGCCCCGTCGCAGGCAAGACGGTCGTCTTTACCGGAACGCTTGAAAGGATGACTCGCGCGGAAGCCAAGGCCCGTGCCGAGGCGCTTGGCGCGAAAGTTGCCGGGTCCGTTTCGAAAAAGACCGATATTCTCGTGGCCGGGCCGGGGGCCGGTTCCAAGGCGAAGAAGGCCGCGGAGCTGGGCATCGAAATACTGGACGAAGACGGCTGGCTGGCGCTGATCGGGGCATGAGCGGGCGGCCGGATATCCTGTTTCCGCTTTTCGCGGAGCTGGAGGGGTTGGACGGTGTCGGCCCCAGGACGGCAAAGCTTTTTGCCCAGATCGGGGTGGAAAAGCCGCGTGACCTGCTGTTCACCTTACCCCATTCGGGTGTGGACCGGAGTCGGCGCGTCTCCGTACGGGGCGTTGCGCCGGGGGAGGTTGTGACCGTGGAGGTTGCCGTAGGCCCCCACAGCCTCCCGCGCGGCAAGGGCCGCCCCTACCGCGTTCAGGTCCGGGATGCCGAGGCAGAGTTCGAACTGGTGTTTTTTCGCGGCAAACCCGATTATCTGCGTCGTCTGCTGCCAACCGGGGCACGGCGCATTGTGTCTGGCCGGCTTGAGATATTCGATGGCCAGCCCCAAATTCCCCACCCGGACCACGTTCTGTCGCCTGAAGATGCTGCCGGCCTTCCCGCTTTTGAACCTGTGTATGCCCTGACGGCCGGTCTGACGCAAAAGACCGTGCAGCGCGCGATGCGGGGGGCGCTGACGCGTGTGCCTGAGTTGTCGGAATGGATCGACCCGGCGCTGAAAACCCGCGAGGGATGGCCGGACTGGAACGTGGCCATCCGGCTTGCCCATGGCCCGGCCCGCGCGCAGGATCTGGCCGCAACGGCCCCGGCCCGCCAACGACTGGCCTATGACGAATTCCTGGCCCATCAACTGACCCTTGCGCTGGCCCGGCAGGACATGCGTCGGAGCAAAGGCCAGCCGACGCGCGGCGGGGGACACCTGCGCCGGACGGTTCTGGCGGCGCTGCCCTATGCCCCCACCGGCGCGCAAATCCGCGCAATAGAAGAGATCACCACAGATATGGCGGCGGATCTTCGCATGAACCGGCTGCTGCAAGGAGACGTGGGGGCGGGGAAAACGCTGGTGGCGTTCATGGCGCTGCTGGCGGCGGTAGAAGCCGGCGGGCAGGGTGTCATGATGGCGCCGACGGAAATTCTGGCGCGCCAGCATCTCGACAATTTGCGTCCCCTGGCCGAAAGCGCGGGCGTCACGCTGGATCTTCTGACCGGACGCGACCGGACAGCGGAACGCCGGGCGAAGCTTTTGGCGCTGGCTGCGGGGGAAATCCAGGTACTGGTCGGAACCCATGCGGTGTTCCAGAAGGATGTCGTTTTCCACGATCTGCGTCTTGCCATTGTCGACGAACAGCATCGCTTTGGGGTTACCCAGCGGATGGAGCTGTCCCGAAAGGGGCGGGGCGTGCATGTTCTGGTGATGACGGCCACGCCGATCCCGCGCAGCCTTGCGCTGGCGCAGTATGGAGACATGGACATATCGGTGCTGGATGAAAAGCCGCCGGGCCGCAAGCCGGTCAAGACCGCGCTGGTTTCCGCCGGGCGGATCGAAGAGGTCGTCAGCCGCCTGCGCCAGGTGATCGCCGAGGGGCGGCAGGCCTATTGGGTCTGTCCTCTGGTCGGGGAATCCGAAATGGTGGACATGACCGCCGCCGAGCAACGCTTCGAGAATCTGCGCGCCGCCTTTGGGGCGGAACGGGTCGGCCTTGTACATGGTCAGATGCCCCCCGCCGAGCGGGATGCCGCCATGGCCCGTTTCATAGCGGGGGAAAGTGCGGTTCTGGTGGCAACCACGGTGATCGAGGTGGGGGTAGATGTGCCCAATGCCTCGATCATGGTGGTGGAACGGGCAGAGAATTTCGGCCTGGCACAATTGCACCAGTTGCGGGGTCGCGTGGGGCGGGGGGCGGCGGCATCCACATGCCTGCTGATGTATCAGCCGCCGCTTGGCGAAACGGCACGACGCCGTCTGGAAATCCTGCGGGAGACGGAGGACGGCTTTCGCATCGCTCAAGAAGATCTCACCCTGCGGGGGGCGGGCGACCTGATCGGCACTGCACAATCCGGTCTGCCCCGGTTTTATATCGCCGATATCGAGCGGCAGGCGGGGCTTCTGGCCACCGCCCAAAGCGACGCACGCGCCCTATTGTCGGCTGATCCGGAGCTGTCCGGCCCAAGGGGGCAAGCGGCGCGCGTGTTGCTGTGGCTGATGGAACGGGACAAGGCCATCCGGCTGATCTCGGTCGGATAATTGGCGGTTTCCCTGCGGCATCGATGCGCCGGGGTGCCGGATCGGACAGGCCACCGCCCTGGTTTCCGGAACTCCTGCGGAGCAGCTTAATCAACGGGGTTTGCCCTTATGTTCCATTAATGTTCTTTACATTCCTTCCGAATCATGAGAACAAAAGAGAAACAAGAGGCCATAAGGAGAACGCGCCATGTTGACCGACCTCAAGGATGTACTGACGCGCTGCCACGCCACGCTGTTGCAAGACGCGTTGGGGGCGGCTTCTCTGGGTGTCATGCTTTATGTCGGGCTACACCTGCCGGTCCTTGTCTGACTGCCTGCGTTCCGACGGCTGCCCTGTCCCCTGCCTGTTGCCTCGGATCGCGCCTGCCGCCGCTTTCCCCAAAGCGGCGGCTTTTTCATGCGCAGGCGATGGATTCGGCGGCATCGAAGGCCGCCAGAGTCGCCTCAAGGCAGAGCAGGATGGAGGCGTGACGGTTCCTGTAGCTCCGTGCGGGAATCAGTACCTCAAGCCCGTCGAAGGGGGCGGACGGGGCGGGACCGTCTTCGTTCAACATTGCCAAAAGCTGGTCCCGGGCGGTTTGCAACTCATCCCGGCTGCGCCCGATCACATTTGCCCCGACGACCGAGGCAGCCGCCTGCCCAAGGGCGCAGGCCTTTACGTCCTGCCCGAAGGCACTGACGCGCCCCTCTGTCACATTCACATCCACCGAAACGGTCGATCCGCAGAGCGGCGCGCGCTTGCGGGCAGCTCCCATCGGGGCCTCCAGCCGGTCCAGATACGGAATATCCGCTGCGAGAGCCAGTATCCGCTGGGAATACAGTTTGATCAGATCGGAGTCGTCGGACATGGCTTTCCCTCGTGGCATATCCCCTATACCTACCTCCTTGAAACAGGTTTTCAAAGGAGAAGCCGCGATGGCTTTCGATCCCGATACCCTGCGTTTCAACGCCGACGGGCTGATACCGGCAATTGCCCAGGCAGAGGATGGGCAGGTTCTGATGATGGCGTGGATGAACCGTGAGGCCGTACTGCGCACGCTGAAGACCGGCAGGGTCACTTATTGGTCGCGTTCCCGGCAGGCGTTCTGGGTCAAGGGCGAAACCAGCGGCCATCTGCAAAGGTTGGTCGAAATGCGGGTGGATTGCGATCGCGACTGCCTGTTGATGATTGTCGACCAGACCGGCCCGGCTTGCCACACCAACCGGCGCAGTTGTTTCTACACCGCCCTGCGCAGGGGGGAGGAAGTCGAACTCATGACGCCGGACCGTTAAAGCCCAACCATACGGCGGATATCGCCGGGGGTGGCGCCCTCCGCCCGGTAGCGGGCAATGGCGCGGGCGTCATCGCGTTTGGCAAGGCGTCTTCCGGCGGCATCGGTGATCAGTCGGTGGTGGTGATAGCGCGGCGTGGGCAGGTCCAGAAGCGTCTGGAGCAGAACGTGAATCTGTGTCGCCTCGAACAGGTCTTGCCCGCGCACGACCTCGTCGATCCGCTGGCAGGCATCGTCCACCACCACGGCCATGTGGTAGGAAATGCCGATATCGCGCCGGGCGAGCACCACATCCCCGACATGGCAGAGCAACTGCGCGGGAGGAACGGTATGAACACCGGCATAAAGGCCGGTTTCGACAAACCGCAGCGGGGGGTCTTCCAGACAGTCCAGAGCCCGCGCCATGTTCAGGCGGATGGCGTCCGTCCTGGCGGCTTCCGCCATCGGACGGTTGCGGCAGGTGCCGGGGTAGACCAGCCCGTCCGGCCCGTGAACCGGCGTACCTTGCGGGGCGGAAAGGGCCTCTCGAATATCGCCGCGGGTGCAGCGGCAGGGATAAGTGAGGCCCATGCCCGCAAGCCGTGCCAGTGCCGCGTCATAGGCAGAACGGCGGTCGGATTGGCGCAGGGGCGTCTCCGGCCAGCGCAGACCCAGCCAGCGCAGATCTTCATGAATCGCGGCCTCGAATTCAGGCTTGCAGCGCGGGGTATCGATGTCTTCGATGCGGAGCAGAAAAACATCTGCCCGCGCCGCTGCCGTCAGGGCCGAAAACGCATGCCCAAGATGCAAAAGCCCCGTAGGCGAGGGGGCAAAGCGGGTGCGAATTACGCCGCCAGCCATTCCAGCCAGGCAGCTTTGGCACGGTCGGTATACGCCTTGTAGCGATCGCGACGTCCGCGCCGCCCACCGCGCAGCCCTTCGACCGGGGGGAACAGACCGAAATTGACGTTCATCGGTTGAAACGACTTCGCGTCTGCTCCGCCCGTGATGTGATGGAGAAGTGCGCCGGTGGCCGTGACGTGGGGGATTGGAGGCAGGGTGCGGCCCTGCATTTCCGCGACCGCCAACCGCCCGGCCAAAAGCCCCATTGCGGCACTTTCAACGTAGCCTTCAACGCCGGTAATCTGCCCTGCAAACCGGAGGTTTGGCCGCGACTTCAACCGAAGCCGGTCATCGAGCAGCGTGGGGGCGTTCAGGAACGTATTGCGGTGAATGCCGCCAAGGCGCGCGAAACGCGCATTCTCAAGCCCTGGAATCATTTTGAAAACAGCCGCCTGAGCTCCATATTTCATCTTGGTCTGAAAGCCCACGATGTTGAATAATGTGCCAAGGGCATTGTCCCGGCGCAGTTGCACAACGGCATGGGGCTTGACCTGTGGCTGGTGCGGATTGGTCAGGCCGACGGGCTTCATCGGGCCGTGGCGCAGGGTTTCGCGCCCCCGCTCGGCCATGACTTCGATCGGAAGGCAGCCATTGAAATACCCGGCGGTTTCGCCTGCGTGAAATTCGGTCTTGTCAGCGGCCAGAAGCGCGTCGATGAAGGCTTCGTACTGGTCGCGGTCCATCGGGCAGTTGAGATAAGCGGTACGCTCTTGCGGTGTTTCACCCTTGTCATAGCGGGACTGGAACCACGCCTTTTCCATGTCGATGCTGTCGGCGTAGACGATGGGCGCGATGGCGTCGAAGAAGGCCAGTGCCTCGGCCCCGGTTTCCGCACGCAAGGCCTCCCCCAGCGGGGCGGATGTCAGTGGGCCAGTGGCGATGATCCAGCTTCCATCTCCGGGAAGATTTTTGAGTTCAGTTGTTTGAAGGGTTATATTCGGGTGATGAATTAACTTCTCCGTCACCGCGGCAGAGAATGCCTCCCGGTCCACGGCCAGCGCGCCGCCCGCGGGCAGGCGATGGGCATCGGCCATGCTCATGATCAGCCCACCGGCCTGCCGCATCTCCCAATGGAGAAGGCCGACGGCGTTCTGCTCATCGTCGTCGGAGCGGAAAGAGTTGGAGCAGACCATCTCCGCGAGCTTGCCCGTCTGGTGGGCAAAAGTGCCTGTGGCGGGGCGCATCTCATGCAGAACGACCTTTGCCCCGGCCCGCGCGGCCTGCCAGGCGGCCTCCGACCCGGCAAGCCCGCCGCCAACGATATTCAGCGTTTGCGTCACTGCCTTGCCCTCCGGGGTCAGCCGTCCTGCTCATCCTCGTTATCCGCAATCCACGCGACGGAGACGACCTCCTCCCCCTCGGCGGTATTGAAGACACGCACGCCCCCCGCGCTGCGTGAGCGGAAAGAGATATCTTCTACCGGGCAGCGGATGGACTGGCCGGTAGACGTCACCAACATGATCTGATCTTCCATCGCGACCGGGAAACACGCAACCAGCGGGCCGCTGCGCAGGGCCTTGTCCATCGCCTGGACACCCTGGCCGCCGCGCCCCCGGACAGGGTAATCATGGCTGGAAGACAACTTGCCCGCGCCGCCCGTGGTAATGGTCAGCATCAAGTCTTCGCAGGCGGACATCTCGGCATATCGTTCGGGCGAGAGCTGGCCGGGCTCCACCTCGGTCTCGTCGTCTTCGGCGGTATCTTCGGTCGCGCCCGCGACGAGGCGGCGTTGCTTGAGGTAAGCGGCGCGTTCTTCTGGTGTGGCCTCAAAATGGCGGATCACCGCCATCGAGACGACATGATCCCTCTCCGCCAGCCTGATTCCCCGTACGCCGGTGGATTTACGCCCCTTGAAGACCCGCACAACGGTCGAAGGAAAGCGGATCGCCCGGCCAAGGGCCGTGACCAGCACGACATCGTCGTCTTCGGTACAGATGCGCGCGTTGACCAGGCTTACACCGTCGGGCAGGTCCATCGCGATCTTTCCGTTGCGCTTGACATTGGTGAAATCCGACAGCGCGTTGCGGCGCACGTCGCCCGCGGTGGTGGAAAAGACGATTTGAAGGTCGTCCCATTCGTCTTCGGGCCGGTCGACCGGCATGATCGCCGCCACGGACACGCCGGAGGGGATGGGAAGGATGTTGACGATTGCCTTGCCCTTCGCAGTGCGCCCACCCTGGGGCAGGCGCCAGCACTTCAGCTTGTAGACCATGCCGTCGGTGGTGAAGAACAAAAGCTGGGTATGCGTGTTCGCCACGAAGAGGGTGGTGACGACGTCCTCCTCCTTGGTCTGCATTCCCGAAAGTCCCTTGCCGCCCCTGCGTTGCGCGCGGAAATCGACCAGCGGGGTGCGCTTGATATAGCCCGACTGGGTAACCGTCACGACCATGTCCTCCCGCTCGATCAGGTCCTCGTCCTCCATGTCGCCGGACCAGTCGGCAATCTCGGTGCGCCGGGGGACTGCGAACTGCTCTTTCACATCGCGCAATTCGTCGGAGATGATCGACATGATCCGCTCCCGCGAGCGCAGGATGTCGAGGTAATCGCGGATCTTTCCGGCAAGCTCCCGCAACTCGTCGGTGACCTCTTTTACCCCCATCGCGGTGAGACGTTGCAAGCGCAGATCAAGGATCGCGCGGGCCTGCAGTTCGGAAAGATTGTAGGTGCCGTCCCCGTTCATCGTGTGGGTCGGATCGTCGATCAGGCGGATGTATTCCGCGATGCTTTCGGCCGGCCAGCGGCGTGACATCAGCCGCTCCCGCGCTTCTGCCGGGTCGGCGGAGGCGCGGATCGTGGCGACCACCTCATCGACATTCGACACCGCGACCGCGAGTCCGCACAGGATATGGCTGCGCTCCCGCGCCTTGCGCAAATCGTAGGCGGTGCGCCGGGCAACGACTTCCTCACGGAAGCTTATGAAGTAGCTTAGAAAATCATGCAGGGTCAATTGCTCTGGCCGGCCGCCGTTCAGGGCCAGCATGTTGCACCCGAAGGACGTCTGCATCGGTGTGAAACGAAAAAGCTGGTTCAGAACCACGTCGGGGGTGGCATCGCGCTTGAGCTCGATCACCACGCGCACGCCGACCCGGTCGGATTCGTCCTGGACATGGGCAATGCCCTCGATCCGTTTGTCGCGGGCGGCCTCGGCGATCCTTTCGATCATCGTGGATTTGTTCACCTGGTAGGGGATCTCATCGACGACGATGGCAAAGCGATCCTTGCGAATCTCCTCGATCCGCGTTTTGGCGCGAAGGATCACGCTGCCGCGCCCTTCCAGGTAGGCTTTGCGCGCGCCGGACCGGCCAAGGATCAGGCCGCCTGTGGGAAAATCGGGGGCGGGGACATACGCCATCAACTGCTCGGTCGAGAGGTCCGGATCCTCGATCAGGGCCAGCGTGGCATCCACCACTTCGCCAAGATTATGGGGCGGAATATTGGTGGCCATGCCAACGGCGATACCGCCTGCACCGTTGACCAGCATGTTTGGAAAGCGCGCCGGAAGGACAGTCGGTTCGCGGTCCTTGCCATCGTAGTTGTCCTGGAAATCGACGGTCTCTTTCTCGATATCCGCCAGCAAGGCCTGGGCGGATTTGTCCATCCGCACCTCGGTGTATCGCATGGCGGCGGGGTTGTCCCCATCCATGGAGCCGAAGTTGCCCTGGCCGTCCAGAAGCGGCAGCGACATGGAAAAGCCCTGCGCCATCCGCACCAGCGCGTCGTAGATCGCACTGTCGCCATGGGGGTGATATTTCCCCATCACGTCACCGACGGGGCGGGCGGACTTGCGATAAGGTTTTTCATGGGTGTTGCCGGTTTCGTGCATCGCGTAAAGGATGCGCCTGTGAACGGGCTTGAGACCGTCCCGCAGGTCCGGAATCGCGCGGGAGACGATCACGCTCATCGCGTAATCGAGATAGGAGGTTTTCATCTCCTCCTCGATCGCGACAGAGGGGCCATCGTAGGTGGGGCGCTTTGAGCCGGTTTCTTCTTCGTTTTCAGGTGTTTCCGGGGTGTCGGTCAACTTTTTTCCTGCCCTTTTGCCCGTGATCAAGATATTGTTGGCGGCACTATATCGCAGGGCGCATATAGGGTGCAACATACCCCCCGCACCAGGATTTGGCAGCAGGGAAGGAAGAGTGATAACAGATTGTTTTTATTGAAAACTCCTTTGTTTCAGGCATCATTTCCCATGCGGCAGGAGGATAAGGGATGTCCAAAACGGAAACGGAATTGATGTTGAAAGGCTACGGTCTGACCACGGCGGAGTTCTTCTACCGGATGCCGGATTACCTTAATGTGCTCAACAGTTTCGTCTGGCAGGACTACGATCTTGCGCCCGATCATCCGCGGCTTTTTCGTTTCATAGAGTACTGGCAGAAGGAGATCGAGGGGCCGCTCCACTCGGTCCGGTTTACGCATCGCAAGCTGATCGCACCGGGGGAATGGCGCAATGTGGTGGGGGAATTCACCTTGCACTGAGCCGGAGCGCCATCAGCCAGATTCCCGCCAGGACAAGCGACCCGGCGGCGTTGTAGGTTGCCATCGACAATCCCAGAAGAGACCATGGCACCTCATCGCACAACACGACGGCAGGCCCCGCGGCGTCAAAGCTCAGCAGGTCCGCCCCGGACATCTTTCCCAGTCCGCCGCCGGCGCTGGTGCATGAGGCCGGACCGGGCCACCAGCCGCGCTCCACTCCCGTATGGTAGCCGCCCAGCCCGGTGGATATGAGCATCGTTCCCAGCCCGGCCAGTGGCAGGCTGCGCCCCATCGACACAAGCGCCAAAGGCCCCAGCACCGCAGCGATCACATGGGGCCATCGTTGCCAGATACAAAGTTTGCAGGGCGCAATGCCGAAAACATACTGGAACACCAGCGCCGCGCCGATGATCGCAGCAGATCCAAGGGCCGCAAGTAAAACCATGTGGGTGCGGGTCATATGAACTTCACCAGATAGAATCCACCCAGAAGGATCACGACGAACAGGGTGAAGATCAACCCAAGACGCCGCTCTATGAAATCGCGAATGGGCCCCCCGAATTTCCACAGCAGCGCGGCGATCAGGAAAAACCGCAGACCCCGCGCCAGAATACTGGCCATCATGAAGACCCAGATGTTCAGGGCCGTTGCCCCCGACAGGATCGTGATGACCTTGTAGGGAAAGGGCGTCACCCCCGCGATCAGAACCGCCCAGGCCCCCCACTGGTTATAGGTTTCCCGAAACTCGTCGAAATAGGCGTCCTTGCCGTAGAACTCCAGCACGGGCTGCCCGACGGTTTCGAACACCCCCCAGCCGATATAATACCCCAGCAGCCCGCCCAGAACAGACCCCGCCAGGGCTATCCCCGCGATCCCCCAGGCCTGCGCCGGACGCGCTAGAATCATGGGAATCATCAGCACATCGGGCGGGATCGGAAAGACAGAGCTTTCGACGAACGCAACAATGAACAGCGCCCATAGCGCGTGGGGGCTGTGGGCCAGAGAAAGGGTCCAGTCATACAGGCGGCGGATCATGGGGGGCTCCGGCAGTGTCTTGCCCATGCAGCATGCGCGGCGCGAGGGGTCAAGCCTGAAGGCTGTGCGCTTGCCGGCAGGCAGACCGCCCGGTAAACGCAAGAGAACAGAGAAAAGGAGGCGCCATGACACTTTTATCCCTGTCTCTCACGCGCGTCGCCCGCGTGCTTGCGATGACGGGAGGGGCGGTGTTGCTGGCCATTGCCGGTGTCACGGTGGTTTCGATTCTGGGGCGTGCGCTGCCGGGGTTGCCGCCCGTTACGGGCGATTACGAACTGACAGAAGCCGGAACGGCCATCGCGCTGTTCTGCTTTTTGCCTTGGTGCCAGCTGAACCGCGCCCATGTCAGTGTCGATCTGCTGACCCGCCGTTTGCCCCGGAGGCTGGAGGCGCTTTCCGGCCTTCTGGCGGATGCGGTGATGATGGCTGTGGCCGGTGTCATCTTGTGGCGGCTGTGGCTGGGCTTTGCCGAGAAATTTCCCCATGGCGGCCCGGCCCTGCGTGCGGTGCTGAACATGGGGCCACCACCCGTCTTCGCAGAGACCACCTATGACTTGCAGATCCCGCTCTGGGTTCCATATGCGCTGTGCCTGCCGGGGGCGGGGCTGTTTGCGCTGGCGACACTGGCCAGCCTGATAGAGGCATTCCGCCGCGGGGCGGGGCATCTATGAGCGGGCCGGAAACCGCGCTTTATGGTTTTGCCGCGCTCCTGGCGCTGATCTTCCTGCGCGTACCGATCGGGGCGGCGATGGCTCTGACAGGGTTTTGCGGAACATGGATCGTCCTGGGAAGCCCGGCGGCAATGCTGGGACAGCTGAAAAGCCTCAGCTATGACAGCTTCGCCTCTTATTCGCTGTCGATCGTTCCGCTTTTTCTGCTGATGGGCCAGTTCGCCACCCGCTCGGGGCTGAGCGCGGCGCTCTTTGCCGCTGCGTCCGACTGGCTGGGCCACCGCAGGGGGGGCGTGGCCATGGCGGCCATCGGCGCCTGTGCCGGATTTGGGGCTGTCAGCGGATCTTCCCTGGCAACGGCGTCGACCATGGGGCAGGTGGCCCTGCCGGAGATGCGCAAGCGCGGCTACAGCCCGGCGCTGGCCACGGGCACACTGGCGGCGGGGGGAACGCTGGGTATCCTGATCCCGCCTTCGGTAATCCTTGTGATCTATGCAATCCTGACCCAGCAGAACGTGGTCAAGATGTTCCTTGCCGCACTGATCCCCGGTCTTGTCGCAACGCTGGGATACATGGGGGTCATCGCCATCTATGTGCGGGTCTGGCCCGATGCGGCCGGGGCCGGGATGCGCCTGCCGTTGCACACCCGGCTGCGCAGCCTGCGCGCGGTCTGGCCCGTGGCGGCGATCTTCGTGCTGGTCATCGGTGGAATCGTGGCGGACTGGAACTGGTTCCGTCCGGGCGTGCAGGCACTTTTCACCCCGACCGAGGGCGCGGCCGTGGGGGCCGTGGCAACCGGGCTTTACGCGCTCGCAACGGGGCGGCTAACCCGCGCGGCCCTGTCCGGGGCGTTGCTGGCCACGGCCAGCGGTACGGCGATGGTCTTTTTCATCCTGCTGGGGGCACAGATCTTCGGGGCATTCGTGGCATATACCCAGGCTCCCCAGGCGCTGAGCGCGTGGGTTGCCGGACTGGGCCTGCCCCCGATGGCGGTGCTGCTGGCGCTTTTACTTTTTTACCTTGTTCTGGGCTGTGTGATGGACAGCCTGTCGATGATCTTGCTGACCATCCCGGTTTTCTTCCCCTTGATCCAAAGCCTCGATTTCGGTCTCTCGCCGGAGGCGGTTGCGGTCTGGTTTGGCATCCTTGCGCTGATGGTGGTTGAGATCGGGTTGATCACCCCCCCGGTTGGCATGAACCTTTTTGTTATCAATGGAATGTCCCGCGACATTGATGTCACGAAAACCTATGCCGGGGTATTTCCCTTCGTTCTGTCGGACATTCTGCGGGTCGGGCTGATCGTCGCCCTGCCGGGCATGGCTCTTTGGCTGCCGGGGCTGTGATGGTACGGGTGGGGGGACTCGAACCCCCACGGCCAAAGGCCGGAGCATTTTGAATGCTCTGCGTCTACCATTCCGCCACACCCGCTCTGTGCTGCTTATCCCCCAGCCCGCGTGCGGACGCAAGACCCATCACGCGCCGTTTTCGCAGACGGTCTTTTCCGTCCCGACCCCGCGCCACCCGATGAAGGAACCTGCGCCTCGGTCTCGTTTTTCTCTTTTCAATGCAGCCTGCGCGGCCCGGTCCCCCATCCCGAGGATGGCGATTGCACAAATGTGGCGGAAGCGGGACGACTTGGGACACGCCGTGCCAGCGTGCAGCGGGACTTCGAACCGTGCCCGGTGGTTGTGAAGGGCCCATGGCCGCCCGTCAGGCCGGAAATCCCATCGTTTTCAGGGTTTCTTCGCGAATATCTCCAAGAATTTTCCGTTTCAGCGCGATGAACTCCGGCTCCGCGACGATGTCATAGGCGCGAGGGCGGGGCAGGGGAACGGGCAGGTCGCGCTTGATCCGCCCCGGACGGCTGGCCAGCACCACGACGCGGTCGGCAAGAAACACAGCCTCTTCGACATCATGGGTTACGAACAGCACCGTGACCTTGTGATCTTCCCAGACACGGAGCAACAGCTCCTGCATCATTCCACGGGTCTGGGCATCGAGCGCGCCGAAAGGCTCATCCATCAGCAGAATGCGGGGCCGGTAGACCAGCGCGCGCGCAATCGCCACGCGCTGGCGCATACCGCCGGAAAGTTGGGCAGGCCATGCCCTCTCAAACCCGGCCAGGCCGACGGCCTGGATGAAATGCGCGACACGTTCATCCTTTTCCGCCCGGCTGAGGCGGGTTTTCTCCAGCGCGAAGCGAATGTTGCTTTCGACGGTTTTCCACTCGAACAGGCTATAGCCCTGGAAAACGAAGCCCCGGTCCCGGCCCGGCCCTTCGACCGGGGAACCGCCGATACGAACCATGCCCGACGTGGTCTCCTCCAGACCGCCGACAATGTTGAGCAGCGTCGACTTCCCGCAGCCGGAGCTTCCCACGATCGAGACGAACTCGTTCTCCGCAACGCTCAGGTCCACGTGGTCGATGGCACAGATATCGTTGCCGTCGACGCGAAAGGTCTTTCCGATACCGTCGATTTCAAGAAGGGCCATGCCTACCTCTGCCGCTGCCAGGCGAACAGGGCCCGTCCGGTGCGTTTGAAGAAATAATCCGTCAGCAGGCCCAGAAACCCGATGAACAGAGTCCCGAACAGAATGGTTTCGGTGGCGAGGTAACGCTGTGCATCCATGATACGCCGGCCCAGCCCCGCATTTGCGGCAACCAGTTCCGCCACCACGAGGTAGGTCCATGTCCAGCCGATGGTGATGCGCAGCGTGTCCCAGATGCCCGGGGCGGCGGCGGGCAAGATGATGCGGGCCAGAATTTCGCCATTGGAAAAGCCCAGCGTCTGCCCGGCGCGGATCAGGTTTCTGTCGATTGTCTTGACGTTATCCATGACCATCAGCACCTGCTGAAAAAAGGTGCCCAGAAACAGGATCAGGATCTTTTGCGCATCTCCGATTCCCGCCCACAGGATCGACAGCGGGATCAGCGCCACCACCGGCATGTAACGCACGGTGGAGATCAGCGGCTCCAGCGCGCCTTCGATCAGACGATAGTTGCCCATGAGTATCCCCACGGGCAGCGCCACAAGGGTCGCCGACAGCCACCCGGCGAGAATGCGGTAAATGCTGACGGAGGCGTCCTCCCACAAGATACCCTCCCGCGCCTGGCGCAGGCCTTCGACCATCACGTCACCGGGGCCGGGCAGAAACAGCGGACGCACAAGGCCAAGTTCGCTTACCAGCCACCACATAAGAATCAGAGCCGCCGGGAAGGCGATTCCGGCCAGCGTGAACAGCCAGTTGGGTATGTCTTGGCGCAGGCGCATATAGCGCCCCCGGCGCCGGGAAGAAACGGGCATCAGTTCGCGGCGTTGTGCATCGGCTCAAGGGCCATAATGTCTGTTGCCGCGGGAATGATGGAAATTTCCCCGGGGTTGGTGGCTTTCATGATCTCGGCGATCTCACGCAGGGTGGCGGGGAATTCACCGTCGACCAAGGCGATATTGTCAGCAAGATCGTAAAGGCGCACGCCCTCGAAGGCGGGCTGGAATTCCTCCATCGGGCTGCCGACGGCGCGGGCAATCATCGCACCGCCGTCCTCGGGGTTCTCATGGATGAAGACGACCGCATCGTTCCAGGCGCGGATGACGGCCTCAACGGCATCGGGGTTCTCCGCGATCCAGTCGCCTCGGGCGGTCAGCAGATCCGAGATCAGGCCCGGCTTTTCCGCTGCGGTATAAACCACCTTGTAGCCCGCATCGCGCCCCAGAGCGGCGGAGACATACGGTTCATAGGTCACGGCGGCGTCGACCCGCCCGGACAAAAGCGCCAGCCCGGCCTCTGACGCGCCCATCGGGATATGCTCCACATCCGCAAGGCTCATCCCGCTGGCCTTCAGCGCATAGTTCATCAGCAGGTCCGAGGTTGCGCCCGTCTCGAAGGCGACGGTCTTGCCGCGCAGGTCTTCGAGACTGTTCACGTTTTCACCGGCGAGGATCGCATCGGCCTCATGGGCAACGTCCATCACCAGAACGCCTTTCTGGTCCACCCCCTGGTTGTAAGCGGCAATGACCGCATTCGTGGCGGTCGCGATCATGTCGAGATTTCCGGAAGCCAGCGCCGCGGTCATGTCCTGGTCCCAGTTGAAGCTGGACAGCGCCACATCCACGCCGTGCTTGTCAAAATAGCCCTTCTCTTCGGCCACCCAGAGCGGCCCATAACCCAGCCAGGGCTGAAGCCCGATTCTGACGGTTTCCGCGGTAACGGCCGTCGCCCCGAAAACGAGGGCGGCGGCCAGCATGATCTTGTTCGGCATAGGTCTCTCCGTGCTCGGCCCCCGGTCTGATACCCAGCCGCCCCGCAGCCTTCAAGCGCGCATTTTCACACACGTATAAAGCGCGCAATACCCCGAACGGGGTAGACAGAAGGTCATCTTTCGCGGCAGTTTGCCCGCAGGTTAACGCGTGAAAGGCAAGCTCATGACCGAAGACACACCGACATGGCACCTTTACCCGGTGGCTATTCTGGCCATCCTGTGGAATCTCGCGGGATGCGTCGATTATGTGATTACGCAATACGGAATTGAACCCTTCCTGACGCTCTTCACCCAGGCGCAGGCGGACTATTTCACCTCATTCCCGTCCTGGATCGACGGCATTTGGGCGATGGCGGTTTGGGGCGGCTTGCTGGGCGCGGTGCTGTTGTTTTTCCGATCGGGCGCAGCGCCATGGATTCTGGCGCTGGCGATGGGGGCGATGGCGGTTCTGGCGGTTTGGATGCTGGGCATCGCAACACCCCGCGTGACCGAAGTGGTTGGCCCGATGGCGGCCTATATGCTGCCCGCAGCGGTGGCGGTTGCGGCGGTATTCTACCTTTATGCCCGGTCGCTGCGGGTGGAGGGTGCGCTGGTCTGAGCCGCCAGCCACGCGGCCCAGTCCCGGGGCGTGTCAATGTCCTGAATCGCACGCTGACCCGGCAGGGGAATCCCCTGTACGCGGGCCTGGCAGGCGGCCAGAACCCGTTGTCCGCCGCGATCGCCCTTGCAGCCGCGCAACATGGGGATCAGATCCGCGGGGAAGACGACAGGATGCCCCCGGATTCCGTCTTCGGTTTCGCCATGAAGGATGGCATGTGGTGCATTGTCATGTGCCCGGGCCAGACGCCTGAAGTCTGAAGCGTCAAGGCCGGGCATATCCCCCAGAACGATCATGACGCCACTGGCGTCTTTGGGCAGAATCTCAAGTCCGGCCCGCAACGACCCCCCCATCCCATCATCGCCCTCTACCTGGGCCAGGGTAACCGCAAGCCCCGACAATGCGGTCACACGCGGGTGGGCGGGGCCGGGAACAGTTACCGTAACCGTAAGCCCCGCCTCCAGACAGGCCCGCGCCTGACGGCGCAGCATCGCAACCCCGTCCACCGGCAACAGAAGCTTGTCCGTCCCGCCCATGCGGCGGGACGCCCCGGCAGCCAGAAGCAGAACGGCAAGAGCAGTGTGCATGGGCCCAGGTTAGATGCACCCGCCCGGGCCGGCAAGTCATCGCTCGGGGATCAGCCCGCGCGGGCTGAAGCGCAGGACCAGCAACAAGATCACCCCCATGGTCAGCAGCCGCATATGCGCCACGCTGTCCAGCAGGTGTGTCTTGAGAGGCGATCCATCAGTCATTCCGGATGTGACAACCTCCATCAGGAAGGCGCCCAGCGGTTCGACCTGCACCCAGAAAAACCAGATAAGAAAACCTCCCAGGACTGCACCCAAGTTGTTACCGGACCCCCCTACGATCACCATCACCCAGACAAGGAAGGTAAAGCGCAGCGGCTGATAGGCAGAGGGAATGAACTGCCCGTCCAGTGTGGTCATCATCGCCCCTGCCAGCCCGCAAACCGCGGAGCCGAGGATGAAAATCTGAAGGTGCCGGGCCTTGACGTTTTTACCCATCGCCTCGGCGGCGGTTTCGTTATCGCGGATCGCGCGCATCATTCGCCCCCAGGGGGATTTCAGGGCCGTCTCCGACAACCAGATCAGAGCCAGAAGGATCACCGCGAAGATCCCCGCATAACACAGTTTGACGAACAGGGTCGACGCTATGACCGGGTCCAGCCCCAGTTGTTCGGCCTGAGCCAGGAATTCGGCGCTTTCCTGAAGGTCGACCTCGTAAGGGACGGGGCGGGGCAGGCCGATGACGTTCTTGACCCCACGGCTGAGCCAGTCTTCGTTTTTCAGGATTGCAATGATGATCTCTGCAATGCCGAGCGTCGCAATGGCCAGATAATCCGCCCGCAATCCCAACGCCGTCTTGCCGATCAGCCACGCGGCCCCCGCAGCCAGAAGGCCGCCCACGGCCCAGCCCAGCATGACAGGTAACCCCAGACCGCCCAGATAGCCGGTCGCGGCGGGGTCGATCGCCTCGATTGCCTGGACGGCCGGATCGAATACCGCGCGATAAAGGAAAAATCCGGCCACCAGCCAAACCGTCAGTACCGCCGGACGCAGTGGCCCCTTACGCATCCGCCGCCACAGCATCACCGCACCGGCAATTGTCCCCACGCCCAGCGCCAGGGCAGACAGGACACGGGGGCCACCCGCGGCCCAGGCGGGCTCCACCGGCGGCATGGCCGTGATGACCGCCCCCAGGCCGCCAAGCGCGACAAAACCCATTACGCCGATATTGAACAGGCCGGCATACCCCCACTGCATGTTCACGCCCAGCGCCATGATGGCTGAGATCAACCCCATGTTCACAATCGCCAGCGCCGAGTTCCAGCTTTGCAGGACGCCGGTCCCGGCGATCAGGGCCGCCACGATAACGAAAAGCGATGCGTCGCGTCTGGTCATGCCGTTTTCCCCCGGAACAGGCCCGTCGGGCGGAACAGAAGAACGATGATGAGGATCACGAAGCTGACCGCGAACTTGTAGTCGGTAGACAGGAGTTGCACCAACCCCTCGGGTTCCATGTTTTCAGGCAGCAAATACCCCAGGACCTTCTTGTAGGCATAGGTGACGGAGACCTCCGAAAACGCGATCAGGAACCCCCCGGCGATCGCCCCCAGCGGACTGCCCAGACCGCCGACGATCGCCGCGGCGAAAATCGGCAGCAAAAGCTGGAAATAGGTGAACGGCTTGAAGCTTTTGTCCAGCCCGTACAGCACCCCCGCGATGGTCGCCAGCGCGGCGACGATGACCCAGGTAATGGCAACGACACGTTCGGGATTGATGCCGGAGAGCAGTGCGAGATCCTCGTTGTCGGAGAACGCACGCATCGACTTGCCCGTTCGGGTGCTCTTGAGAAACCAGAACAACAGCGCCACGACGATCACGGCGGTAATGATCGTGATCCCCTGAGTGGTGCGGATTGCCAGGCCTTCCTCCAGCCCGGTGATTTCCTTGAAATCTCGCGCACTGATAAGAAAGCGTTCCCCATCCGCAAATCGCTGTTCATCCGGGCCGATGATGAAGCGGACAAGGCCGTTGAGGATGAACATCACCCCCATGGAGACGATGACAAGGATCACCGGCTTGGCCTTTTGTTCCCGGTAGAAACGATACACGATCCGGTCCGTCCCCAAAAGCAGCAGCGCCGTCACGACGATTCCGAAGGGCAGGGCGGCCAGGGCGGTCGGCAACGGGTCAAGACTCAGCCCCATGCTCTGAAACCACCAGGTAAACAGGATCGTTACCATGGTCCCGAAGGCCATCGTGTCGCCATGGGCGAAGTTCGAAAACCGCAGGATGCCATAGATCAGCGTCACCCCAAGCGCACCAAGCGCAAGCTGGGCGCCATAGGCCGTTGCCGGGATCAGCACGAAATTGGCAAGGGCCACGAATGCGTTCAGAAAATCCATGCTCAGCCCCCAAGAAACGTACGGCGGACGTCCGGGTCGGCCAGCAAGGCCTTTCCGGTATCGGTGTAGGCGTTCGCGCCCTGGACAAGAACAAACCCCTTGTCAGCGATCTCCAGCGCCTGTCGGGCGTTCTGTTCGACCATGAGGATGGAGATGCCCGTTCGGGCGACCTCTATGATGCGGTCGAAAAGCTCATCCATCACGATAGGGCTGACCCCGGCGGTCGGTTCATCCAGCATCAGAACGCCGGGACGGGTCATCAGGGCGCGGCCCACGGCGACCTGCTGGCGCTGCCCGCCGGAGAGTTCCCCGGCCGGCTGGCGGCGTTTGTCGCGCAGGACGGGAAACAGGTCGTAAACCTCCGCGATCGTGGCCGAGATGTCATCGCGGCGCAGGAAGGCGCCCATCTCCAGATTTTCCTCCACGGTCATCGAGGTGAAGATGTTGTTGGTCTGCGGAACAAAGGCCATCCCTCTGGCCACCCGCGCCTGCGGGGTCAGGCGGGTGATGTCCTCGCCGTTCAGCCGTACCGCGCCGCCGCGCAGGGTCAACATCCCGAACACCGCCTTCATCGCCGTGGATTTGCCCGCGCCATTGGGCCCCACGATCACCGCGATCTCCCCCCTTTCGACCGAGATCGTGCAGTCTTGCAGAATATTCGCGCCGGTGCCGTAGCCCCCGGTCATGCCGTCGCCGATCAGGAACGGACCATCGCCGTTCACGCGTTCCGCCCGGCCGCCGGAACGCACCGCGCCGGTCCATTCAGAGCCGCCGGTGTTGGTGATCGTCCGGTCCTTGTTGCCGCGGTCGTCCTGATAAGGGTTTCCGCTCATGCCTGAACCTTGTCCTTGTTCTTGAGACCGGTGCCCAGATATGCCTCGATCACGGCCTCGTTTTCCATGATGCGTTCCGCACTGCCCTCAGCCAGCACCTTGCCCTCGGCCATCACGATGACCGGGTCGCAAAGACGGGCAATGAAATCCATGTCGTGTTCGATCAGGCAGAAGGTGTAGCCACGTTCCCTGTTCAGTCGCACGATGGCATCGCCAATGGTGTTGAGAAGCGTCCGGTTGACGCCTGCACCGACCTCGTCGAGAAAAACGATTTTCGCATCGACCATCATCGTGCGGCCGAGTTCAAGCAGCTTTTTCTGCCCGCCCGACAGATTACCTGCCTTTTCATCGGCGAGATGATCGATTGTCAGAAATTCCAGCACGTCGTCGGCCTTGCGGGCCAGCGCCCGTTCTTCCCCGGCGACACGGCCTCGGGAAAACCAGGCATTCCAGAGCGTTTCCCCGGATTGACCGGCGGGAACCATCATCAAATTCTCACGCACGCTCATGGACGAAAACTCATGCGCGATCTGGAACGTACGAAGCAAACCCCTGTGAAACAGCTCATGTGGTTCAAGACCGGTAATATCTTCCCCGGCCATCGTCACGGATCCGGACGTTGGATTCAAAACCCCCGCTATCACATTGAAAAGAGTTGATTTTCCAGCTCCGTTTGGACCGATCAATCCGGTGATGGATTCTTCCGCAATTTCAAGGGACGCGCCGTCGACGGCGTGGAATCCCCCGAAATGTTTGTGCAGGTTTTCGACGACGATCATTTCTGACGTCCCGTATGAATTTTGATACTCGATGAAAGTCAGACAGCCCGGCGGGGCCGGGCTGTCATATCGGATGCGTTGTAAATGTCAACGATATCCGACCACTTTCATCTCGCCCCCTTCGAAGGTTACCTCACGATAGGATCCGGCGCTTTCGCCCGAACCGATGAGTTCGATCGACGAGACGCCGACATAATCTACATCGCCGCCATCGGCCAGGATTTGCAACGCCTTCCCGATTTCACCGGGCAGGATTGGCTCACCCGGTGCATTGGCGACCATTTCCAGCTTCTGGACATAAGCCTTCGGGTCGCTGGAGCCGGCGGCCTGCATCGCCAGAACCATCAGTGCGCCGGCATCGTAGGCCTCCCCCGAGAAAGCTGAAGTGCCGTCGTAGCCGGCGGCTTCGGCCATGCCGTTGTAAATATCACGGCCCTCTCCCGCAGCGGCGGGGTTTTGCCCGAAGGATCCGTCGATATCGCTGCCGAACCGTTCCACCAGTGCGTCTCCGACCATTCCGTCGGGGAAGACGAACGTGTCGAATGCGCCCGTATCCAGAGCCGCCTGAACGATGCCCGATCCCCCCTGGTCGACATACCCCACAACGGCCAGCGCGTCCCCGCCGGCAGAGGCCAGCGCGCCAACCTCGGCAGAGTAGTCGGCCTTGCCGTCCTCATGCGCGGCGTTGAGCGTCACGGTGCCGCCTTTCGCGGTAAAGGCCGCTTCGAAGGCCGAGGCCAGGCCCTTGCCGTAGTCGTTGTTGGTGTAGGTCACCGCGATTTCAGAAATGCCTTTTTCCAGGACGATATCGGCCATCACGGCCCCCTGGCGGGCGTCCGAAGGGGCGGTGCGGAAGAACAGGCCATTATCCTCGATATCGGACAGCGACGGTGAAGTGGCCGAGGCAGAGATGACCACCATGCCGTTGGGCACGGCCACGTTCTGCACAACCGACCCCGTCGCGCCTGAACACATCGGCCCCAGAATGCCCGAAACCCGATCCGAGGTAATCAGCCGTTCGACCGCAGCGGTGGCGGCGGCGGCGTCGATACATGTGGAATCGCCGCGGACGGGCGCGATGCTCGATCCGCCAAGGAATATCCCGGACTCACTGGCTTCCTTCAGGGCCAGTTCGTGGCCGGCCGCGATTGGCGGGGCGAGAGTTTCAAGCGGCCCGGTAAATGCAGCGACCACGCCGATCTTGACCTCTTCCGCACCGGCGGCACCGGCCAGAAGGGCTGTGGCGGCGGTGGCAAAAAGAAACTTCTTCATGTGTCAACTCCCATGTTGAACCTATCCCGGCGCAGACTATTCCGCGCAACCGGAAAAGGGAAGGCCGACACATGCGTCAGGCACGCACAATTTTAGCTATTGTTACGGATCAGAGGGGGCGTACTGAAAGAAAATTTGCCGCAGCCTCAAAAGGATTCGGATCGGTCCTATTCGGGCAAGGCCGGTCCGCGGGTGCCGCGCTCCCGGTAGGGGGTGGTGCTGTAATGGGCGCGGTAGCACTTGGAAAAATGGCTGGGCGAGGTAAACCCGCAGGCCAGCGCCACGTTGATGACGCTCATGTCCGTCTGCATCAGCAGATTGCGGGCCTTTTGCAGCCGCAATTCCATGTAATAGCGTTTCGGGCTGCGGTTGAGATAGCGGCGAAACAACCGCTCAAGTTGCCGGGTGCTCATGCCCGCATTGCGGGCCAGAACGACAGGGGGGATCGGCTCTTCGAGGTTGCCTTCCATCGTCTGGATGACCTGCGACAGCTTCGGGTGGCGCACCCCGATACGAGAGGGCACCGAAAGCCGCTGGGTGTCCTGATCCGTTCGGATTGCACTGTATATCAACTGATCCGCGACGGCGTGGGCCAGCTCCTCGCCATGATCCTGCGCGATCAGCCGCAGCATCAGATCGGCTGACGCCGCCCCTCCGGCAGAGCTCAGCCGGTTGCCGTCCAGAACGAAGACCGCCCGCGTCAGGTGGACGTTCTCGAATTCCTCGGCAAACCCGTCATGGTTTTCCCAGTGGACCGCCACGCGCCGTCCGTCAAGCAACCCGGCCCGCGCCAGCACGTAGCCCCCCGTACACAACCCGCCAATGGTCGCCCCGCGCCGCGCTTCGCGTCGGAGCCAGTTCACGAGACGTCTGGTGGTTGCCTTCTGGATGTCGAGACCGCCGCAGACAAGAATGATCTCGTCCCGGCCCAGTTCGGCCAGATCCATGTCCAGCTTCAGCACCGCCCCCGCCGAGCAGGCCATTTCCGTTCCGCCTTCTCCCGCCAGCCGCCAGCGGTAAAGCGTCTTGCCCGACATCCGGTTGGCCAGCCGCAGGGGTTCGATGGCACAGGAAAAACTCAGCAAGGTGAAGGACTCCACCAGCACGAACACCACGTCGCGCGGTCTTGTCTCCCCGATTGCGACCCGGAACTCTTCTTTCAGCGGCTCGCTCATGTGCCCCTCCGCTCCCCCAATCAAAGCGAAAGCAGGTTTGACCGGAGCGTTCAAGACCGGCCGTGGAAAATTGTCGGAATTCACTGTAGCCGGGCAGGCCCCGAGCTTTTATAACACCGGCCAGACGATAGCTGTGGAGCAAGACCAATGACAGACTGGCGAAAATCGGATTGGCGCAGCAAGCCCCGCATTCAGATGCCTGACTATACCGATCAGGCGGCCCTGGATGCCGTCGAGGCGCAGATTGCGAATTATCCGCCGCTGGTCTTTGCCGGCGAGACCCGCAACCTGACGCGCAAGCTGGGCCAGGTTGCACGGGGGGAAGCGTTTCTTCTTCAGGGCGGCGATTGCGCCGAAAGCTTTTCCGAGTTCTCGGCCGACACCATCCGCGATACCTTCAAGGTCTTGTTGCAGATGGCCGTCGTCCTCACCTATGGCGCGAAGCTTCCGGTTGTGAAGGTCGGTCGCATGGCCGGGCAATTCGCCAAGCCGCGCTCTGCCCCGACGGAAATCGCGGGCGGGGTGGAACTGCCCAGCTACCGTGGCGATATCATCAACGGCTTCGAGTTCACCGAGGCGGCACGCATACCCGACCCCGCGCGCATGTTGCAGGCCTATACCCAGGCGGCGGCCTCGCTGAATCTGTTGCGGGCCTTTTCAAAGGGCGGCTTTGCCGATATTCACCGCGTCCACAGCTGGATTCTGGGCTTCACCGACAGCGAGGAAGCCGAACGTTACCGCGAGATGGCGACGCGTATCGGAGATACGCTGGATTTCATGACCGCCGCCGGGGTTAACGCCGAAACCATGCACGGCATGGGCACGGTGGATTTCTTCACCTCGCATGAGGCCTTGCTTCTCGAATACGAAGAGGCCCTGACACGGGTGGATTCGACCTCGGGCAACTGGGTCGCCGGTTCAGGCCACATGCT
The DNA here is from genome assembly GCF_003046545.1 of Rhodovulum imhoffii. GTDB lineage: Bacteria > Pseudomonadota > Alphaproteobacteria > Rhodobacterales > Rhodobacteraceae > Rhodovulum > Rhodovulum imhoffii. The sequence continues at coordinate 160,459 of NZ_QAAA01000005.1, forward strand.
GTGGATCGGGGACCGGACCCGGCAGGTGGATGGCGCCCATGTGGAGTTCTGCCGCGGCGTCATGAACCCGGTCGGGCTGAAATGCGGCCCCTCGATCACCGGCGATGACCTGAAAGCCTTGATCGAACGCCTGAACCCGGAAAACACCCCCGGTCGTCTGACCCTGATTACCCGTTTCGGCGCAGGGGTTGTCGGGGATCACCTGCCACGTCTCATCCGCGTGGTACGGGAGATGGGTGCCAATGTCGTCTGGACCTGTGACCCGATGCACGGCAACACGATCAAGTCCGCCAGCGGTTTCAAGACCCGTCCGTTCGAGTCCGTGCTGCGCGAAGTGCAGGAGTTCTTCTCCGTGCACAAGGCAGAGGGCACAATCCCCGGCGGGGTACATTTCGAGATGACCGGCAAGGACGTGACCGAATGCACCGGTGGGGTGCGGGCCGTCACCGACGAAGACCTGTCTTCGCGTTACCACACCGCCTGCGATCCGCGTCTCAACGCCAGCCAGGCGCTGGAGCTGGCCTTCCTCGTGGCCGAGGAACTCAGCACCAGCCATGCCGGGCGCACCGCTGCCGCCGTTTAAAGGGTGGGGTGAACGAGAACAAGCCGTGGCCTCCGGCGCGCCGCCGGGGGCCTTGCGGACATCTCCTCCGGGCGGGGGGCAGGCCGGGTCGTCAGCGGCAGCAATTGCCCGCGGCCAAGGCACAGCCGTTGGGGCACACAAGCGCCCGGGCGCCCGGATACCGCCACCACCCCGAGGGCCTGGCTGATCTCGCCCCCGGAATCTGAGAGGGGCAGAACCAGCATCGCCCCGTCGCCCCGGTGGGAACCTCCGGCCCGGATCTCCACCCGCATACGGGATGGGGTACGAAACATCCCGTCCAGCAGGCGCCTCATCCGGATTCGGTCATCGGGTACGACAAGGGCCGAAAACGGCATGCCGCGCAGGTCCATCCCCATCAGATCCGCCAGGGCGCTTCCGGCCACGCGGAACCGGGCCTCGTGGGGGGAGATCCGCTCCAGCAGAAAGCAGCCGGGCAGGGCATTCTGGAACCCCCGCGGGTCGATCTCGGCACGCCGGGGCAGGGGGCGCCCTTTGCGAAGGCCATGCCAGTAGGCATCTACTTCTTCGAGGGTTGGAAAATGTGCCATCGTCAAAACCGGAGCTTGCTGAATTGGAAAGACATGCGGGCAATGATTGAGCTTTCGCCGTAACGCGTGCTAACCGTTGCAAACAGCCCTTGCCGCCCCTTTGTTATGTCACTTTGGACGCGGAGCTTAAAGGAAAGTCTTAACAGATGGTTAACCGCTGACATGGTCAAGTCAATGACCGCTTTCGCAACCCGCAGCGCGCCCGGCTGGACATGGGACATCCGCGGCGTGAACGGACGTGGGCTGGATCTACGCCTGCGCCTGCCCGAGGGAATGGCCGCTGAGCAGAGCGTCCGCAAGATGGTCGCCTCGCGGATCACAAGAGGCAATATTTCACTGACCTTGCGACTGACGCGGGAAACCGTGCTGCCCGCACTGACGGTGGTGCCGGAGGCGCTGTCGGTGGCTCTTGTCGCCCTGCGGCAGGTACAGGATGCCGCAGAAGCCGCGGGCGTAACATTGGCGCCTGCCAGTGCGGCAGAGGTAATCGCCCTGCGCGGAGTGATGGACGGCACTGCCAGCGAGGCGTCGGAACCTCTGGTACAGGAGGCCATGGACAGCCTGCCCGCGCTTCTGGACGCTTTCATCGAGATGCGGGCGGCCGAGGGGAGGGCGCTGGCGGAGATCCTGGCGGCCCGGCTGGACGAGATCGCGGCCCTGACCGCCGCGGCCCGCACGGAAGCCGCCGCGCGCGCCCCCCGGATGGCCGAAACCCTGCGTGCGAATCTGGCCCGCGTGCTGGAAAACGCCGACGGGATCGGCCCCGACCGTATCGCGCAGGAGCTGGCCCTGATCGCGATAAAGTCCGACGTTCAGGAGGAACTGGACCGCCTGGATGCCCACATCGCGGCGGCCCGTGCGCTGTTGAAGGCGACCGCCCCGGTTGGTCGCAAGCTCGACTTCCTGACACAGGAGTTCAACCGCGAGGCCAATACCTTGTGCTCGAAGGCGCAATCGGAAACGCTGACCAGAATTGGAATCGAGATAAAATCGGCCATCGATCAGATGCGCGAACAGGTTCAAAATGTGGAGTAGGAGCAGAGCATGAGTGCGCGCCGCGGTCTTCTCATCATCCTGTCCTCGCCCTCCGGGGCCGGGAAATCCACCCTGGCCCGCCGGTTGCGGGCATGGGATCCGCAGATCGTGTTTTCGGTGTCCGCCACCACCCGCGCGCCGCGTCCGGGGGAGGTGAATGGGCAGGACTACCATTTCATGACAGAGGCTGCTTTCAAAGCCGAGGTCGGCAAGGGCGCAATGCTGGAGCATGCTCATGTGTTCGGCAATTTCTACGGCTCTCCCGAGGGGCCGGTGCGCACTGCAATCGATGAGGGGCGCGATGTGTTGTTCGATATCGACTGGCAGGGCGCACAGCAGATTCGCAACTCTGCGCTTGGTCAGCACACATTGTCGCTTTTCCTGCTGCCACCGTCCATCCGGGAACTGCGCCGCCGGCTGGAAAGCCGCGGTCAGGACGATGGCGCCACAATTTCCCGCCGGATGCAGAAAAGCTGGGACGAGATCAGTCACTGGGACGGGTACGATTTCGTGCTGATCAATGACGATCTGGATACTACCGAGGCCCGGCTGAAAACCATCCTGAACGCAACCCGCCTGCGCCGCAGCCAGCAACCGGAGCTGGTGGATCACGTGCGTGCGCTTCAGGCTGAATTCGAGGCCATGTGACATGCCCCTTTACGCTTTGGACGGCATCGCGCCGACACTTCCCGCAGATGGCGATTTCTGGCTCGCCCCCGATGCCAACCTGATCGGACAGGTGGTACTTGAAAGCGGTGCCTCGGTCTGGTTCGGGTGTACCCTGCGCGGGGATAACGAACCGATTGTCGTGGGCGCCGGAACGAATGTGCAGGAAGGGAGCGTCTGCCACACCGACATGGGGTTTCCCCTGACCATCGGGGCAGGCTGCACCATTGGCCACAAGGCGATGCTGCACGGCTGTAGCATCGGTGACAATACATTGATCGGAATGGCCGCAGTCGTTTTGAACGGTGCGAAAATCGGCGCCAATTGTCTGATCGGGGCCGGGGCCCTGGTAACGGAAGGCAAGGAAATCCCGGACGGATCTCTGGTGATGGGGGCGCCGGGCAAGGTGGTTCGCCAACTGGACGACGCAACGATCGCAAAGCTGCGCGATTCCGCCCTGGGGTACCAGGCCAACATGCGCCGCTTCCGCAACGGGCTAAAGCCTGCCTGACCTCAGTGGGTCTTGCGGGCGGCAAGTTCCACGGTCAGGCCGGGGCAGGTCTGAAGGATTTCCTGTAATACCAGATCGTTGCAGGGCAGGGTGGGGGTAAGCACGATGTAATGTCCGCAAAACCCGCCCCGCCGCAGTATTGCGGCAAATTCCACGGCATCGACTTCCCGCCCGATGAGCGGCGCGACCACGAATTCGGCCTCTCGCGCGATGGAAAGTACGCAGGGGAGCCGGCTTGCAGAAAGTTTTTCCAGCCGCGCCCCTTCGGGAAGGCAGATATGGGCGATATCTTCTTGCGGTACGTCAAACAACAGGCCGACAGGCTGGATTCTGGGATGTTTCTCGGTATGACCGTCCTGGGGGGCGGATTTCATAAGGCCTCACACACTATTTACTGCGCGCATTATGCACAGAAAACTGAGCATCGTTAGCAAAATCTCTGCATTTATAATAATTCCATAATACCAAATATTTACTTTTTCGGAGTGCCCCATAGGCTTCGCCCCACCTAAAAGCAGGACACCGGCATGTCGTCTGACTTGATCGAATCACTCATTTCCGGGCTTCCCTTGCCGGTTTTCCTGGTCTCCGGTGACGAGAGAATCGTCCACATGAGCCCCGCGGCACAGGAAATGTTCGGCCGGGCGCTGACGGGACGCCACTATATCGGTGTTCTGCGTCAACCCGCGATTCTGGACTGCATAGAGGAAACTCTGCGCCTGAATCAGATGCGGCGCTCACGCTACCTGACGACCGAACATGGTGCAGATGCCACCTATGAGGTGATCTCAAGCCCTGTGCGCGCACCTGATGGTGAAGGGGCGCTTGTAACACTGCTGGACGTGTCGGAGCGTGAAAAGGCCGGCCAGATCCGGCGTGATTTCGTTGCCAATGTCAGCCACGAGCTGAAAACCCCGCTGACCGCGCTTTTGGGGTTTATCGAAACCCTCAAAGGCGCCGCGCGTGAGGATGCCGCGGTACGGGCCCGATTCCTCGATATCATGGAGCGCGAAGCCGGCCGTATGAACCGGCTGGTCAGCGACCTGCTGTCACTCAGCCGGGTCGAATCGGAGGAGCGGATGCGCCCTTCTGAGCGCGTCGATATCGTTGCCCTTGTCCATGCCGCGGCGCTGACCCTGCGCTCGGTGGCGCAGGACGCCGGCGTTGCGCTGGAAATCGACACGCCGGATGCCCCCATGGAGGTGCAGGGGGATTCCGATCAGCTTGTCCAGGTCCTCACGAACCTGGTTGAAAATGGAATCAAGTATGGCGGGGCCGGCGGTCGGGTGCGCATTATCGTTACGCACAGTCCGCGTGAACTGGCGTTTCGCGGCCCCGCCGTGCGAATCGACGTGGTGGATTACGGCGAAGGGTTCGACCCGGTTCATATCCCCCGCCTGACCGAGCGGTTCTACCGCGTGGACAGCCATCGCTCCCGCGAGATGGGGGGGACGGGCCTGGGGTTGGCCATCGTCAAGCATATCGTCAACCGGCACCGGGGGCGTTTTCGTATCGCAAGCGAGAAAGGGCAGGGCAGCCGGTTCTCCGTGATGCTGCCACTCGCATAAGAAACGCCCTCCTGCTTCTTTGTCATGAAAAAGTTACGTATTCGTCACAAAACTATCGGGCATGGTGCCTAACATGTGGGCAGGCTGGCGGGAACGCCGCCCGACATCAGATATCAGGAGCTCTCTCATGTCCTATGCGAAACTGACGGTTTCGGCGCTGGCGATGGCCGCCATGTCGGCCACGGCTGCGACCGCACGCGATAACGTGCAGGTTGCCGGATCCTCGACGGTGCTGCCTTATGCGTCGATCGTCGCCGAAGCCTTCGGTGAAAACTTCGACTTTCCGACCCCGGTTGTCGAATCCGGCGGCTCCTCGGCGGGGCTGAAGCGGTTCTGCGAAGGCGTGGGCGAAAACACTATCGATATCGCCAACGCCAGCCGCGCGATCCGCGAAAAGGAGATCAAGGCCTGCGCCGAGAATGGTGTCAGCGACATCATCGAGGTCCGTATCGGCTATGACGGTATCGTGTTCGCCAGCCAGATCGACGGCCCCGCCTTCACCGCCTTCGCCCCCGGCGACTGGTTCAACGCCCTGGCCGCCGAAATCCCGATGGATGGCAAGATGGTTGCCAACCCGAACATGACCTGGGCCGACGCCAACGCCGACCTTCCGGTCGTTGCGATTGCCGCCTTCATTCCGGGCACCAAGCATGGCACGCGTGAAGTGTTCGAAGAAAAAGTCCTGCTTCAGGGCTGTGAAGACACCGGCGCCGCCGAAGCCATGGCCGGCATGGGCATGGACGAAGATGCCGTGGAAGCGGCCTGTATGGCCGTGCGCACCGATGGCAAGTCGGTTGATATCGACGGTGACTACACCGAGACGCTGGCCCGCATCGACTCCAACCCCGAAGGCATCGGCGTGTTCGGCCTGGCGTTCTACGAAAACAACACCGACAAGCTGAAAGTCGCCACCATGGGTGGTGTCGCCCCCTCCACCGAGACCATCGCCAGCGGCGAATATCCGGTGTCGCGTCCGCTGTTCTTCTACATCAAGAAGGCCCATATCGGCGTGATCCCCGGCCTGAAGGAATATGCCGAGTTTTTCGTCAGCGATGAGATCGCCGGCCCCGACGGCCCGCTGGCCGAGTATGGCCTGGTTTCCGACCCGGAACTGTCGAGGACCCAGCAGATGGTATCCGGCGAGACCACCATGGGCATGTAAGCCTTTCGCATCCGGGGACGGTGTGTGCCGTCCCCGGAATTTCCGTTTCCGAATTTCCGTTTCCGATCCGGTGGAGAAACCATGCCCGCGATCTGGTTAACCCTCGCCGTTCTTGCACTTGCCACGGCCGGGTACGTTCTGGGGCGCGCGCGCGCGCTGACATCGGCCGGGGGGGACAGCCGCAAGCTACATTCGCTTCCGTCCTATTACGGCATCCACGTCTTCCTGTTTACCGCCGCTCCGGCATTGGCGCTGCTGGCGCTTTGGATACTGGTGCAGCCGCTGATCATCGAACGTGCCGTCTCGACCCATTTGCCCGAGCGCGTTTTTTCAGGCAACGCGGATCGCGGACTCGTGATGAGCGATGTCCGCCGCGTGGCGAACGGCCTCGACCTTGCCGTGTCGCAAGGCGCCATGACGACCGAATACGCCCGTACCGTGCGCACCGAGTTGACCGATGTGCGCGAACGACTGGGCGAAGTCGGCGTGGCGGTCGGCTCTGACATCGGACCCGAAGTGCTGCGCGCCGCACAGAACTACCGATCGCTTGCCGCACGGGGCGACCTGTTGCGCAGCTTGACGATCGCCGTGCTGGCCTTGGGGGGACTGCTCGTCAGTATCATACGCACGACCCGGGATTTCCGTGCCCGCAACGTCGTGGAGCAGGCAATCCTGGGGCTCCTGCTGCTATCCGCGACCATCGCCATCCTGACAACCATCGGCATCGTGTTCTCGCTGATTTTCAATACTGTCGAATTCTTCGGCCTTTACCCGGCCTGGGATTTCTTCCTGGGCCTGACCTGGAGCCCGAGCTTTGGCGGCGGGTCAGAACTGGGCATCTTCCCGCTGCTGTGGGGCACCTTCTATATCTCCCTTATTGCACTGGCGGTGTCGGTGCCGATCGGACTTTTCGCGGCGGTGTATCTTTCGGAATATGCCTCCCCGCATGTGCGTTCGGTCGCCAAACCGCTGATCGAGGTTCTCGCCGGCATTCCCACCATCGTGTACGGCCTGTTTGCCCTGCTGACCGTCGGCCCGCTGCTGATGCGTGTTTTCGGCGATGGGGGTGTTGGCATCATGCAGGCGGGCACCGCAGTGATGACCGCCGGGCTGGTGATGGGGATCATGCTGATCCCGTTTGTCAGTTCGCTTTCCGACGACATCATAAACGCCGTGCCACAGGCGATGCGCGATGGCAGCCTTGGCCTTGGGGCCACCAGATCGGAAACCGTCCGGCAGGTGGTTCTGCCCGCGGCCCTTCCGGGGATCGTCGGCGCGATCCTGCTGGCGGCAAGCCGCGCGATCGGAGAAACGATGATCGTGGTCATGGGGGCAGGGGCTGCGGCCCGGCTCAGCATGAACCCGTTCGATGCCATGACAACCGTAACCGCGAAGATCGTCAGCCAGTTGACCGGCGATGCCGATTTTGCCAGCCCCGAGGCGCTGGTGGCCTTTGCCCTTGGCATGACGCTCTTTGTCATCACCCTGGGGCTGAACGTTCTGGCGCTGTACATCGTGCGCAGATACCGGGAGCAGTACGAATGACCGACGCAACCGTGCCCCCCGCCGTCGCGCGGCCGGGGCTGTTCGAGGGCGACGCCCGTACCCGCAAGCGCAATGCCGCCGAGCGCCGCTTTCGTCTTTACGGCATGATCGCGGTCGGGGCAGGGCTGTTCTTTCTGGTGACGCTGCTGTTTGCGATTGTCTCCAACGGCATCGGGGCGTTTCAGCAGACCTCCTTTACGCTCCGGGTGGAGATGCGCGAAGATGTGCTGGACAAGCCCGGCAACCGGAACATCGAAGATATAAAGGCCGTCAAGACCTTCGCCTACAAGCCGCTGCTGCGCGCGGCCATCCTGCGCGAGATCGAGGGAAACGGCATCGACACACCGCTGTCGGGGGCGAAGATCGTCGGATTTTCCTCTGATCTGGACAAGCTTTTGTCGGACGGGGCCGCAGCCAAACTGCGCAATCAGGTTCTTGCCAACCCGGAGCTGATCGGGCGGACGGTTGAGGTCACGGTTCTGGCCTCATCTCGCGTCGACGGGTATCTGAAAGGGCGTGTAACACGGGAGTCCATCGCACGAGACAAGAATCTCGATGCCGAACACCTGGACCTGGTCGACGTTCTGCGCGGAGCGGGGGTCGTTGGAAAGGGTATCAACACGGCCTTCATTACCGGAACGGATGCTTCGGATGCGCGGCCCGAACAGGCGGGAATGGGTGTTTCCATACTGGGCTCCTTCTTCATGATGCTGGTGGTCCTTTTGCTGGCCCTGCCGATCGGTGTCGCGGCTTCGATCTACCTTGAAGAGTTCGCGCCGCAGAACCGCTTTACCGACCTGATCGAGGTGAACATCTCCAATCTGGCGGCGGTCCCGTCCATTGTGTTTGGCATTCTCGGTCTTGCCGTGTTCATCCAGTTCATGCACCTGCCGCAATCGGCACCGCTGGTAGGAGGGTTGGTTCTGACGTTGATGACGCTGCCGACGATCATCATTTCGACCCGTGCGTCGCTCAAATCCGTGCCGCCCTCGATCCGCGATGCCGCGCTTGGGGTAGGGGCCTCGAAAATGCAGGCGGTATTTCATCACGTTCTGCCGCTGGCCATGCCCGGAATTCTTACCGGAACCATCATCGGGCTGGCACAGGCGCTTGGCGAAACGGCACCACTGCTGCTGATCGGCATGGTGGGCTACATTGCGTCGAACTATCCCGACGGGGTAGGGGCAGGCTTTCTCGATCCGAATTCCGCGATGCCCGCACAGATCTATGAGTGGGCAAAACGGGCCGATCCGGCCTTTTACGAACGTGCATGGGGCGGCATTATCGTCCTGCTTGTGTTCCTCGCCGCGATGAACATCCTGGCAATCATCCTGCGCCGCCGGTTCGAACGCCGCTGGTAAGCCGTTGGAGAACGTGACATGTACGATACCCCGAAACTGGAGAGCGAAACCGTGACCGACGAGGTAAAGATTTCCGCGCGCGGCTGTCAGGTCCATTATGGCGACAACCACGCCATAAAGGATGTCGATATCGATATCCAGGACAAGACGGTGACCTCCTTCATCGGCCCCTCCGGTTGCGGAAAGTCCACCTTTTTGCGCTGCCTGAACCGCATGAACGACACCATAGATATCTGCCGTGTCCAGGGAAATATCACCCTTGACGGGCAGGACATCTACGACCCCCGCGTGGACCCGGTACAACTGCGCGCAAGGGTGGGCATGGTGTTCCAGAAACCCAACCCGTTCCCAAAATCCATCTATGACAACGTCGCCTATGGGCCCAAGATTCACGGTATGGCCAGAAACAAGGCCGATCTGGACGGGATCGTGGAGAAAAGCCTGCGCAGAGCTGCCATCTGGGATGAGGTCAAGGATCGCCTGGGGGCACCGGGCACCGGCCTGTCAGGAGGGCAACAACAGCGCCTGTGCATTGCGCGCGCCGTGGCAACCGAGCCAGAGGTGCTTTTGATGGATGAACCGTGTTCGGCGCTTGACCCTATTGCCACCGCCCAGGTCGAGGAACTGATAGACGAACTGCGCCAGGACTACTCGGTCGTCATTGTGACCCATTCGATGCAGCAGGCGGCTCGCGTCAGCCAGAAAACCGCCTTTTTCCATCTTGGGAACCTCGTCGAGTATGGCGATACCGGCCAGATCTTCACCAACCCGGCCGACACGCGCACCGAAAGCTACATTACCGGCCGGATCGGCTGAGAAAGGATCTTCGATGCCTGAACGTCATATTGTTTCGTCTTATGATCGGGACCTGGAATCCATCCAGGCCACGATCATGAAAATGGGTGGCCTCGTGGAAGCCGCCATTCTGGATGCCGCGACCTCTCTGGAAGAGCGGGACGAAGAATTGGCCGAGCGTGTACGCCGCGGCGACAAGGCGATCGATGCCCTCGAAGAAAAGGTAAACGAGGAGACAGTACGTCTTCTGGCCCTGCGCCAGCCCTCGGCCGGCGATCTGAGGACCGTACTGACCGTCATGAAAATTTCCTCAAACCTGGAACGTATCGGAGATTATGCCAAGAACATGGCCAAACGCACCGGAGTCCTGGTTCAGATGCAGCCCGTTGACGGGTCCTCCGGCGCTATCCGGCGCATGGCGAAAACCGTGGAAGCCATGCTAAAGGATGTCCTGGATTCCTACATCCAGCGCGATGCCGAACTGGCCACCGATGTACGCATGCGCGACGAGGAAGTCGACCAGATGTACAATGCGCTGTTTCGCGAGTTCCTGACCTTCATGATGGAGGACCCGCGCAACATCACCGCCTGCATGCATCTGCATTTCATTGCCAAAAACATTGAGCGTATGGGGGATCATGTCACCGCAATCGCAGAGCAGGTGATTTATCTCGTTACCGGCACCCTGCCGGAGGACAGCCGCCCGAAAGCCAACCGCGGCGCCTATATCAACCCCGAGGTCACCGATGGCTAAAACGGAACAGCCGACGGTGCTGATCGTTGAAGACGAGCCGGCGCAACGCGAAATCCTGCATTACAACCTTCAGGCCGAAGGTTTCGAGGTGTTGCAGGCCGAAAACGGGGACGAGGCACTGCTGCTGGTCGAAGAGAACGCTCCGGACCTGATCGTTCTGGACTGGATGCTGCCTTCGGTCTCGGGGATTGAAATCTGCCGTCGCCTGAAGACCCGTCCAGAGACACGGGCCGTACCCATCATCATGCTTTCGGCCCGCGCCGAAGAGGTGGACCGGGTGAGGGGACTGGAAACCGGAGCGGACGACTATGTTGTCAAGCCATACTCCGTGGTCGAGCTTCTGGCCCGTGTCCGCGCGCAGTTGCGCCGCACGCGTCCCGCGGCACTCGGCCAGCGGCTGGAGTTCGAAGACATCGTGCTCGATTCAGAAACCCACAAGGTATTTCGCTCTGGAAAGCTGCTAAAGCTCGGCCCAACCGAATTTCGGCTGTTGTCGACCTTCATGGAAAAACCCGGCCGGGTCTGGAGCCGCGAACAGCTTCTGGATCGCGTTTGGGGGCGGGATATCTATGTCGATACGCGTACCGTGGATGTTCATATCGGGCGGTTGCGCAAAGCTCTCAGTCAATATGGCGGCAAGGATCCGGTGCGCACAGTCCGCGGGGCGGGTTACGCCTTGGGGTAACATCCCCGGACCAATAAGTCCGATAATGAATATTATGTAATATAATGGGTGTGTGACGCGGTCCCACTTTCACGGCCTGATATCCTGAAGTATGGTAATTTCATATAGTTATTATCCACTTTTCGGAGACTTCATGACTCTTGTCGCATTTCTTGAGAAAGTTATTCAGGCCAGATCCACGGATACTGTTTGGAAAACGACATCAGAGGCTTTGGAAACCCATGGGTTCGATCGGGTGATCTATGGCTTCACCCATTTTCGAACGGGAGATTTCGTGGGGGATTCCGATGACCTGATGGTGCTGAGTACTTACCCGAAAGCTTATCTCCGTAAACTTCTGCAAGCGGCCCGATTTTACCGCTACCCCCCTTTTGCCTGGGCGCTGAACAACGTAGGGGCCAAAAGTTGGTGCTGTGTACAGGACAGGAAAAGAAAAGGACGCCTGACTGACGCAGAAAAGGACATGCTGAAGCTCAACCAGGAACATGGAATACATGCGGGATACACGATCAGTTTCATGGATATTTCGGCCCGGGCAAAAGGCGCCATGGCGCTCGCCGCACGTTCGGAAATGTCACAAGACGATGCAGACAGAATCTGGCAGGTTCACGGAAAAACCATCGAAATCATATGTAACATTGCGCATCTGAAACTGATCTCCCTGCCCCATGCGCCTAATGGTCGCGGCCTGACACCCCGCCAGAAGGAGGTTCTGGAATGGGTTGCGCAGGGCAAAACCACGCAGGACATCGCCACCATTCTGAATGTGACTGTCGCTACGGTGGAAAAACACCTTCGACTCGCCCGCCTGGTTTTAAAGGTAGATACAACCGCTCAAGCCGTTTCGAAAGCCATTCTCCGAAACCAGTTGTTTACATCCTGAAAGATTGGGGGCTTTCGCTCTTTACCTTAAGGTAAGGAAACCCGGACTTTTTTACACAACCCTGAATTGGCAACATCGCCCCGTTCCGTGAGTGGTGGCCTCTAAGGCCATGGAGCATGGGGCTGCCCGTGATTAAACGATCAGCGGCCCCAAAGCCGGGCAACCGGGGGGCTGGACCGGCAGGGTTTATTCTTCACCCTGTCGGCCCAGCCCGCTTTCATCGAACGGGCGGTCAAGCGCCCGGCCTGTCAGAGATCAGACGCCCTGAGCCGCTTTCGCGACTTCAGCGGCAAAATCTTCTTCTTCCTTCTCGATCCCCTCGCCAACTTCGAACCGGACGAACCCGGTGATGGTGGCGCCGGCCTCCCTGGCCGCCGCGGCCACGGTCAGGTCCGGGTTGACAACGAAAGCTTGCCCCAGAAGCGTAACTTCGGACAGGAACTTCTTCATCCGGCCTTCGATCATTTTCTCGATCACCTGCTCCGGCTTGCCGGATTCGCGGGCGATCTCGATCTGGACCTGGCGCTCCTTTTCAACGACGGCGGGGTCTATATCCGCCTCGCTCAGCGATGCCGGATTGGCGGCAGCCACATGCATGGCGACCTGGCGGCCAAACGCTTCATCGCCGCCGGCCATGGCGACCAGAACGCCGATGTTCCCCATCCCTGCGGTAGCGGCGTTGTGGATGTAACTCACAACGGTATCGCCTTCGATCCTGGCCATGCGGCGCAGGGTCATGTTCTCTCCGATTGTGGCGATCTTGTCGGTCAAGGTATCGGCAACGGTCCTGCCCCCCAGATCGGCAGCCCTGAGCGATTCGACATCGTCCACGGCCAGCGCGACCTTGGCAATCTCTCCAACCATTGCCTGGAACTCGGCATTCTTGGCGACGAAGTCGGTTTCCGAGTTTACTTCAACCGCGACAGCCTTTCCACCGTCAACGGCAATGGCAACCAGCCCTTCGGCTGCGGTGCGGCCCGATTTCTTGGCGGCTTTCGCAAGCCCCTTGGTCCGCAGCCAGTCGATGGCGGCGTCCATGTCGCCGTCGGTTTCTGTCAGCGCCTTTTTCGCGTCCATCATGCCCGCGCCGGTCTTGTCGCGCAGCTCTTTCACCAGTTTCGCGGTGATTGCCATTGTCGGCTCTCCTCGATTTTCGTTCGTCCGGGCGCGGGTTTCCCGCCCCCGGTGTCGGTTCTGTAGCGGAAATCAGGCGTCCACCGTGGCCTCTGCCTCGCTCGGAAGATCCTCTTCAAGGGCTTCCTCCAGCGCACCGAGATCGACGCCCGCGGCATCCATCTGGGCGCTCATGCCGTCCAGCGCGGCACGGCTGACAAGATCGCAGTACAGGGCGATGGCCCGGGCCGCGTCGTCGTTGCCGGGAATGACATAATCCACCCCCTCCGGCGAGCAGTTGGTATCGACCACCGCAACGACCGGGATGCCCAGTTTCCTGGCTTCGGCAATGGCGAGGTCTTCCTTCTTCACATCAATGATGAACAGAAGGTCCGGCAGCCCCCCCATCTCGCGAATGCCGCCAAGGCTGGCTTGCAGCTTGGCCTGTTCGCGCTCCATGCCCAGGCGCTCTTTCTTGGTCAGGCCCTCGGCCCCGGCATCCATCTGTTCGTCGATGAATTTCAGACGCTGGATAGACTGGGAAACGGTCTTCCAGTTGGTCAGCGTCCCCCCCAGCCAACGGTGGTTCATGTAATACTGCGCGCATTTTTCAGCGGCTTCGGCAATGGGCGTTTGCGCCTGACGCTTGGTCCCGACAAAAAGAACGCGGCCGCCTTTGGCGACGGTTTCGCGAACCACATTCAGCGCCGCGTCCAGCATCGGTGCGGTCTGGGTCAGGTCGATGATGTGGATGCCGTTCCGGTCCCCGTAAATGAACTCTTGCATCCGCGGGTTCCAGCGCTGGGTCTGGTGACCGAAGTGAACGCCAGCTTCCAGAAGCTGACGCATGGAAAATTCGGGAAGCGCCATAACATTTCCTTTCCGGTTTTGCGCCTTGGCGGGGCATTCAGGGCATATGCCCAACCGGCGGACCGTTCGGGGATGTTTCCCCCGGCGGCCCAGCCCCGCCTGTGAAGTGGTCGCGCGTGTACCCGTGTCTTGCGGCATTTGCAAGCCCCCTGCCCCGTTTTTCGCTGAAACCCGCTTGCCTGCGCGCGCTGCACGGGCCAAAGGTGGCGCCATGACCGCGCAGGTGGATATCGTCTGCATCGGGGCCGTGTTGTGGGACATTATCGGCCGCGCCCCCGGTGCGCTTCAGCCAGGCCAGGACGTGCCGGGCCGGATCATCCGGCAACCCGGCGGTGTGGCGCTGAACATCGCGCTCAGCCTGCGCCGGTTCGGCCTGCGGCCCGCGTTGCTGTCCGCCCTGGGGCAGGATGCGGAAGGGGAAGAGCTTCTGACCGCCTGTACCGGGGCCGGCCTGTTCACCGAATACATCCATCGCCATGCTCACCCCACCGACCGCTACATGGCGATCGAGGATGCGGACGGGCTGGCTGCCGCCATTGCCGACGCCCACGGGCTGGAACGCGCCGGCGCCACGATCCTGAAGCCTTTGCTGGCCGGACCTCTGGGCCGGCCCGGTGCGCCCTTTTGCGGGACGGTGATCCTGGACGGCAATCTGACCGCTCCTCTGCTGGCTGAAATCGCCCATAATCCGGCTTTTGCATGTGCCGATCTGCGCGTGGTGCCGGCCAGCCCCGGCAAAGCAACCCGACTGACCCCCTTTCTGACCCATCCGCGTGCAACGCTCTACCTCAACCGGCTGGAGGCGGAAGGGCTCTGTGCCCGTCCTTTTTCCGGTGCGTCGGAGGCCGCCGCCGCGCTTTCGCAGATGGGGACGAACCGGGCGTTGATTACCGACGGACCAAACATGGCCGCAGACCTGCACAGGGGCGACCTGCTGACCGCCCGCCCCCCCGCTGTCACGGTACACCGCATCACCGGCGCGGGGGATGCGTTCCTGGCCGGCCATCTCGCGGCGGAGGCGCGTGGCGCAGACCGCGCCCCTGCCCTTCGGGCTGCCCTTGACGCCGCCGCCCGCCACATCAGTGCAAAGGACATTCCATGATACCCCTGACCTTCAGCCCCGAAGTGACCGAGGCCCGCCGTACCGGCGCGCCCGTCGTTGCGCTGGAAAGCACGATCATCACCCATGGCATGCCTTATCCGCAAAACCTTCAGACGGCCAGGCAGGTGGAACAAACCGTCCGCGACGCCGGGGCCGTCCCCGCTACGGTCGCGCTGATGGAGGGGCGGATCCACGTAGGGCTGGACGCCGCGCGGCTGGAGCGCCTTGCCTCGGCCGCGGATGCTGCCAAGATCAGCCGTGCAGACCTCGCCGCCTGCCTTGCCACCGGCCGCACCGGGGCGACAACCGTAGCGGCCACGATGATCTGCGCCCATCTGGCGGGCATCGCGGTATTTGCAACGGGGGGAATCGGCGGTGTCCATGCGGGGGCGGAAACGAGTTTCGACATCTCCGCTGACCTGCATGAACTGGCACAAACGCCGGTGACGGTGGTGGCGGCGGGGGCGAAGGCGGTCCTCGATCTGGCCAGGACGCTGGAGGTTCTGGAAACGCTCGGAGTGCCGGTGGTCGGCTACCGCACCGGGGATTTTCCCGCCTTCTGGTCGCGCCGCTCCGGCCTTTCCGCCCCTCTGCGCATGGACAGCGCCCGTGAAATCGCCGCCGCACACCTGATGCGCGCCCGGCTTGGGCTGGCCGGCGGGCAGCTTGTTGCCAACCCCATCCCCCCCGAGGCAGAGATTCCCCAGGATGTCATGATCCCCCTCATCGCCCGTGCCCTGGCCGATGCCAAGACGGAAAACATCGCCGCGAAAGCGGTCACCCCCTTCCTTCTGTCACGCATCTTCACCCTGACCGGGGGGCGATCACTGGATGCGAACATCGCGCTGGTGCTGAATAATGCGCGCCTTGCCGCCGAAATCGCCCGGGAAATCGACAAAGCCCGATCCTAGGGCGCCGGGTGCTTGCCGTACCGTCCGACGCCGCCTAGATACGGGGCTGTAACAGGACAGTTGTTGAATGTTTGAACAGAAATCTTCGGACACCCCCGAGCCGCGCAAGCCCCGGTTTCTGAACCGGCTGCGCACCAATTTTCTGACCGGTATCGTCGTGATCGCCCCGATCGGTCTGACGATCTGGCTGATCTGGACGGTCACCGGCTGGATCGACGGTTTCGTGCTGCCGTTCATCCCCGCGAAGTTCAAGCCCGAGCATTACATCGGTATCGATGTGCGGGGGCTGGGAGTCATCTTCTTCCTGGTTTTCACCGTAATCGTCGGCTGGCTGGCCAAGGGGCTGATCGGGCGCTCCTTCATCAGCTGGGGGGAGCGCATGGTTGACCGGATGCCGGTGATCCGCTCGGTCTATAATGGGCTCAAGCAGATCGCCGAGACTGTCTTTGCCCAGTCAGAGACCAGCTTCGACCAGGCCTGCCTTGTCGAATACCCCCGCAAGGGGATCTGGGCGGTGGCGTTCATCTCGACCCGCGCCAAAGGAGAGGTCAACCGCCGAATCCCCCACGATGGCGACCTGACCGCCGTCTTCATGCCGACGACGCCGAACCCGACCTCGGGTTTTCTGCTGTTCGTTCCGCGCAGGGACATCATCGTTCTCGACATGAGCGTTGAGGATGCCGCGAAACTGGTGATCTCTGCCGGGCTTGTTGCGCCGCCGGACCGGGCGGCCCCCCTTCTTCCCGCCGACAGGGAGCCTGAAAAGATCAAGGCATGACCGGCGCTGCCCTGACGGGGTTTGCAACTTCGATATCGCTGATCCTTGCCATCGGGGCACAGAATGCGCTTGTCCTTCGGCAGGGGCTGGTGCGCTCACATGTTCTGACGGTGGTGCTGTTTTGCGCTTTTTCGGATGCGCTTCTGATCTCCGCCGGCGTGATGGGCTTTGACGCCATAACCGGGTTCTGGCCCTGGCTGCCACGGGTGATGGCGATGGGCGGGGCCGTATTTCTTCTGTTCTATGGGGCACTCCGCTTTCGGGCCGCGTGGCGTGGCGGCGAAAGCCTTGCCGGGCCCCGTGCGCAGGGATCTCTCTGGCCCGTGATCGGAACGGCCGCCGCGCTGACATGGCTCAACCCGCATGTCTATCTCGACACGATGGGCCTGATCGGGGCGGTCTCTGCCGGGTTCGAGGGGCGCGCGAAACTTGCCTTCGGTCTGGGCGCGGTGGCGGCCTCATTCGTGTTTTTCTTTGCGCTGGGCTATGGGGCGCGACTGCTGGCGCCGGCGATGCGAAGCCCACCCGCATGGCGGGTTCTTGATAGTGTCATCGGCGTGACGATGTGGGCCATCGCGGCGGCGTTGATCCTTGGCTAGCTCAACCGCAAAACGCGGCCATATCCAGCGTGTCGGCCCGGCCGATCCCCGGCTTGCAATCGCACAGGAATTTTTCCGCCGCCGCGCGCCCGGCGTCCTTGAGGCGGTACAGGATAACAGGGCTGGCGACCATCTTGGTCACAACACTCAGATCGCGCATCGTGGAATCGTCCGCGACCATGTGCAAACGGATTTCCTTGAGCGTGCCGCGCTCCAGCAGCCCGTCGTCCAGCATGTCCTTGACCATCTTGATCGACCGGATCTCCCGCAACAAGGAAGAGTTGAAGCTTATTTCATTGATACGGTTTTGAATTTCCTGGGGGGCTTTGGGCACCTTGCAACGTTGAACCGGGTTGATCCCGACGATGACAATGTCATTCGGCAACCCATTGTCGAACAAGGGAAACAACGCCGGGTTACCGGTGTAACCGCCATCCCAGTACGCTCCGGTCTCACCGGTCTCTGGATCGTGGATTTCCACTGCGCGAAACAGGTTCGGCAGGCAGGCGGACGCCAGCAGCGCATCGGGCGTGATGTCGTCCCCGGCAAAGATGCGGACCTTTCCGGTCCGCACATTGGTTGCCCCCACGAACAGGGCCGGCCCATCCGCGGCGCAGACCCTGTCAAAATCGAACCGTTCCACGATCCGTTGCAAAGGGTTCATGTAGAACGGGCCATAGCTGTAGGGGCTGAGCACGCGCGAAACCGTATCGGCCAGCGAAACGGGGAACGAGGCCTCAATCATCCGCGCAACGGTCCCCGCGCCGGGCGACAACGCCAGAAGCCAGTTGACCAGCCGCATGTCGCCCGCGGCCCCCATCTGCGCCCAAAGCCAGTCCAGCGTCGCGCGCGCGCCTTCGCGCCCGCCGCCCAGGTAGCCCGATTTCAAAGCCGCCCCGTTCAGTGCTCCGGCGGAAGTGCCTGAAATCGCCTCGATCTTCAGGTCGTCTTCCTGTAGCAACCGATCCAGAACACCCCATGTAAAGGCGCCATGCGCGCCCCCGCCCTGGAGCGCGAGATTGATCCGCAGCATTACAAGGCCGTCCAGCCGCCATCGACGCTGATCGTCGTGCCGGTGATCTGCGCCGCCGCGTCGGAACACAAGAACACCGCCGTACCGCCGAGTTCCTCAACCGTGGCGAACTGACGGGAGGGCTGACGCTCCAGCATAACCTTCTCGACGACCTCTTCGCGACCCATGCCGTATTTCGCCATCGTGTCGGGAATCTGTGCCTCCACCAGCGGGGTCAGGACATAGCCCGGACAGATGGCGTTAACGGTAACCGGCTCCCGCGCGGTTTCCAGGGCAACGGTTTTGGTCAGGCCGACAATGCCGTGCTTGGCCGCCACATAGGCGGCCTTGTAGGGAGAGGCCGTCAGCCCGTGCGCCGAGGCGATGTTGATGACCCGGCCCCAGCCGCGCGCCCGCATGCCGGGCACCGCCGCCGCGATGGTGTGAAAGGCCGAGGACAGATTGATGGCAATGACCGCGTCCCACTTTTCGATGGGAAACGCCTCAACCGGCGCGACATGCTGAATGCCCGCGTTGTTGACCAGGATATCGCACCCGCCTGCCTGTTCCACCAGTGCCCGGCACTCCGCCGGTTCCGACATGTCGGCCTTGATGTAACGGACTGCGACGCCGTGCATGCGGGCCATTTCTTCGGCCAGGGCGTGATCTTCCGCGCGATCGGTGAATGAGTTCAGCACAACATCGGACCCGGCGCGGGCCAGTTCATGCGCCACGCCCAGCCCGATACCCGAATTCGAGCCGGTGACGATCGCGCGTTTGCCTTTCAAGGACATCTGGACTCCCTCCTGAAATTCCCTGCCGACACAATATATGCTGCGCTTGCGAAGAAAAGGACGGCTTCGGAGGGGATGCGAAAAAAACGCCCGCACAAGGCGGGCGTTGAGTTATTGAGGCAGGTTTCATACAGGCAAGAAACCTATCGAGCAGTGCCCCCTTTATAAGCAATCCGGCGCCGCGCTCCAAGCTAAAAGTTTGAAATGCTTGGAAAGCGCCTCTACTCTCAGGCAACAAAAGGCAGCACAGGCATGGAAATGGCATCGAATCTTTTCGCGCGTTGCAAAGCTGCAACTCTTCTTTTGGGTGTGTTTCTGATTGGGGGAATCACCTGCGGCCTTGCCCGTGCCGCGCCGGAACATGGCATAGCTATGTACGGCGACCCCGCGCTGCCACCTGATTTTGTGTCCCTGCCCTATGTGAACCCCGACGCGCCCAAGGGCGGACGGATCACATTCGCCGAGATCGGAGGGTTCGACAGCCTCAATCCTTTCATCCTGAAAGGCACCGCGCCCTGGGGAATGAGAATGTTGGGCTATGACACCCTGCTGGACTACTCTTGGGCGGAACCTTTCACGCTCTATGGTCTTCTGGCCGAATCGATCACCACACCTCCGGATCGCTCCTGGGTGGAATTCACCCTGCGTCCGGAGGCCCGCTTTTCCGACGGCTCCCCCGTCACGGTGGAAGATGTACTGTGGTCCTTCGAGACTCTGGGGACCGAGGGCCATCCCCGCTATATCGGGGCGTGGAAAAAGATCGCGCGCGCCGAAGCCACCGGCCCCCGCACCCTGCGCCTGAGCTTCGCCCGCCCCGACCGGGAGTTGCCGCTGATCCTTGGCCTGCGGCCCGTGCTGAAGAAAGCCCAGTGGGAAGGGCGTGCATTCGCCCAAAGCGGGCTGGAGGTCCCCATCGGCGCGGGGCCTTATATGGTGGACACGTTCGAACCCGGCCGCCACCTGACCTTGCGCCGCAACCCCGATTATTGGGGGCGCGACCTGCCCCTTAACCGGGGCAAGTACAATCTCGACGAACTTCGGTATGAGTTTTTCGGCGATGCCGATGTCGCATTCGAGGCTTTTCGCGCCGGGCTGGTCGATGTTTACCGCGAACCCAGCGCCGCGAAATGGGAAACCGCCTACGACTTTCCCGCTGTCGCCATGGGCAAGGTCATCAAGGCCGAAATCCCGCATCAGCGTCCCTCCGGGATCCACGGGCTCGTGATGAACACCCGCCGCCCCGTTTTTGCGGACTGGCGCGTGCGCGATGCGATGCTGCACGCGTTCAATTTCGAATTCATCAATGCCACCCTTACCGGCAGCAAGATGCCCCGTATTCAGTCCTATTTCTCGAATTCGGTGCTTGCCATGCGCCCCGGTCCGGCGGAAGGCCGCGTCCGCGAACTCCTTGTGCCATATGCCGCGGCCCTGCTACCCGGCGCGCTGGAGGGATACGCACTGCCGGTTTCCGACGGGCGGGCCTCGAACCGGCGCAACCTGCGGCGGGCCTTTGCGCTGCTGGAGGAGGCAGGCTGGCATGTCGATGAGCGCGGCGTGCTGCGCAATGCGACAGGGACAGCCTTCACCTTCGAAATCCTGCTGCGTCAGGGCGACACAGAAACCCAGCAGATCGTGGATATCTTCGCCCAAGGGTTGGAGCGGCTTGGCATCGCGCCGCAAGTCACCGCGATCGACAACGCCCAATACGCAGAGCGTACCGACAGCTACGATTTCGACATGACGTTCTACCTGCGCACCATGTCGCTTTCTCCCGGAACGGAACAGCGGCTCTACTGGGGGGCGGAGGGGGTTACCACGCCGGGCACCGGGAACCTGATGGGCATGGACAACCCCGCCGCCGAAGCGATGATCGACGTTCTGCTGACCGCCCACGCACAGGAGGACTTCATCGCCGCCGCCCGCGCGCTGGACCGGGTGCTGACAACCGGACGCTACGTCATTCCCATCTGGTATTCCCCGGTTTCACGACTTGCCCATTCCGCGCGGCTGCGCTACCCGGAGACGCTTCCGGTCTATGGCGACTGGGTGGGTTTTTTGCCCGATGTCTGGTGGTCCGAGGAGAACCGAGAATGAAACGCTTCCTGTTGATTGCGCTTCTTGGCCTGGCGGCCTGTTCCACGGTGGAAGGGATCGGAAAGGACATTTCCGCCGGGGCCCGCGCGGTGCGCGATATGTAAATTCACACCAGCGACGTCACCCACAGGATGGTGGCGTCCTCCTCGGAAATCGACACCACGTTATGCCCCATGGCCGCGTCGTAATAGGCACTATCGCCCCGGCGCATCTCGATCGGGGCGTAAAACTCGGTGTAAAGCCGGATCGCACCCGTCAGAACCAGCAGGAATTCCTCCCCGTCATGGCGGACCCAGCCTTTGAATTCATCGGCAGCACGGGCCCGGACGCGCGTGCGATAGGGCAGCATGTGCTTGCGCGTCAGCGCCCCGGCCAGCAATTCATGTTCATAGGTTGCGGTGGCATGGGCCGCCCCCTCCCCGGATCGCGTAACGGCCATACGCCCGTTCGCCTGCCCCAGCCGGGGCGGGGTGAAAAGCTGCGGCACCGAAATTCCCAACCCCTCGGCCAGTTTTTTCAGCGCATCGTAGGTGGGGGACATCTGTCCGTTCTCGATCTTCGAGAGCGTCGAACGCGCCAGCCCCGCCCGCGTTGCCGCCTGTTCCAGCGTCCAGCCCTTGTCGGTGCGCAACTCCCGCACACGCTGGCCAAGATCCACCGGCTCGGCGCCCGGCTCACTGCCATCGGCACGCGCAAGACTGATGAAACTGGTTGATCGCTGGTCCTCCATGGTTCACCGGACATAGCGCCGCCAATGCCCCCTTGCAACAATCTTGGGCCAAGGCTAGCAGATCATCCCATGGAAGCCGTGTTCGATGAAGGCGCCTTCGCGCCCTGCCCCGCCCCGTTCAACCTTGCCGCTTACGTGCTGGCCGCCGCGCGCCGCACTCCCGACAAGGTCGCCCTTGCCGTCATCGGCGCCGCCCATGCCGACCGCTGGAGCTATGCCCGGCTGGAACGTGCCGTTCTGGGCGTTGCAGGTGGCCTGACAGCGCGCGGGGTCGCTCCGGGGGGGCATGTGTTGCTGCGGTTGGGCAACGGGGTGGAATTTCCCATCGCCTATCTTGGCTGCATCGCCGCGGGGATCATCCCGGTACCGACATCGCCGCAGCTCACCACGCCTGAAATCACCAGGCTCTCCCATGAGATCGAGCCCGAACTTGTCATCGCCGGTCCCGGTATCGCGGTGCCCGAGGGCAGTGCGCCGCTGCTGTATCTGGATGGCTTGCGCGCCCTCTTCGAACATGCCCCCGGTTGTTATGACATGGGCGGGGCGGATCGCCCGGCCTATGTCGTGTACACCTCCGGGACATCGGGGCGCCCCCGCGGAGTGATCCATGCGCATCGGGCGATCTGGGCGCGGCGGATGATGTGGCAGGGCTGGTATGACCTGACCGGGGAGGACCGCCTGCTCCACGCCGGGGCATTCAACTGGACCTTCACCCTGGGCACCGGCCTGATGGACCCGTGGTCTGTCGGGGCGACGGCGCTGATCCCGGCGGAGGGGGTTTCACCGTCGACGCTTCCGCTGTTGCTCAAGCGTCATGACGCAACGATTTTCGCCGCCGCCCCCGGCGTTTACCGGCAAATGCTGAAAGAGCCGCTGCAAATTTCCTTTTCCAAACTGCGCCACGGCCTGTCGGCGGGCGAAAAACTGCCTGAGGCAACCCGGACCGCATGGCGGGCGGCCACCGGAACCGAGGTGTATGAGGCGCTGGGCATGTCGGAATGTTCCACCTTCATTTCCGGCAGCCCGCAGCGCCCCGCCCCGGCCGCCACGAGCGGGTATCCGCAACCGGGGCGGCGCATCGCCGTACTCGGCCCCGAACATGCGCCTGTCCGGCGGGGAGAGACCGGGCAGCTTGCCATTTCTGCCCGCGACCCGGGCATGATGCTGGGCTACCTGCGCGCCGAGGCGGAGGCCCGCCACCGCTTTGACGGCGAATGGTTTCTGACAGGCGACATGGTGGAGATGGCCGAAGACGGCGCGATCACCTATCTGGGCCGCGGAGACGACATGCTCAATGCCGGAGGTGTGCGGGTTTCTCCCATCGAGGTGGAGCGCGCTTTGCTGGATCATCCCGCCATCTCGGAGGTTGCCGCGACCGAGGTCACCGTCAAGGCCGATACAACCGTTATCGCCGCCTTTTACACCGGCGAAGAAACCGCGCCCGAGATTCTGCGCGCCTTTGCCGGGGAACGCCTGGCCCGCTACAAGCAGCCGCGTCTTTACATACACATGGAACACCTGCCCAAGGGCGCGAACAACAAGCTCAACCGCCGCCTGATCCGGCAGACATACGAGGCCGCCCATGATCGCGCTTGATATCTTTGCCGATCCGATCTGCCCCTGGTGCCTGATCGGGAAACGCCGGCTGGACGCGGCGCTCGCCACGCATCCCGACCACCCCTTCACCATCGCGTGGCATCCGTTTCAACTGAACCCCGCGATGCCCGCCAGCGGTATGGACAGGGCGGATTATCTGACGGCCAAGTTCGGCTCTCGGGAAAACGCGGTGAAGGTGTATTCGGAGATCGACCATCACGCCCGTCAGGACGGGCTGAAGATCGACTGGTCCCGCATCACCCGCACGCCGAATACCCTGGATGCACATCGTCTTCTGCACTGGGCCGGCATCGAAGGGCGCCAGCAGGCCGTGATGTCTTTCCTCCTGGAAGGTTATTTCCTGAACGGAACCGATATCGGCACGCCCGAGGCCCTGACCGCCATCGCGCAGCGCGCGGGTATGGACGGTACGGTTGTCGCCCGGCTTCTGGACGGGGAGGCCGACAAGGACACCATCCGCAACCGCGATTCCCATGCCCGGCAACGCGGCATCACCGGCGTGCCGACCTTCATTGTCGCGAACACCCATGTGCTCAGCGGGGCGCAACCCACCGTGTTGTGGGAGCAGGTTATCGCGGAACTCACCGCCCCGCCGGGCCAGATACATTGATCCCCCTGTGAGGGGCGAGGCCCGCCATGGAAAACCGCCTCTCCCGGACCGAGTTCGTTGCGCTGACCGCGATGCTGATGGCCACGGTGGCACTGTCGATCGACGCCATGCTGCCTGCCCTGCCCGAGATCGCACAGGATCTGACCGCGCAGGCCCCGAACCGGGCGCAGCTTGTCATCACCGGTTTCGTCTTCGGCATCGGGTGCGGTACCTTCCTGGCCGGGCCGTTATCCGACAGCTTTGGCCGCAAGACGGTAATCGTTGGGGGGGCTGGGCTTTATGTTCTGGCGACTTTGGCCGCATTCTTCGCCCAGAGCCTTGAAACCATGCTTGCCGCACGGACGGTAATGGGATTCGGGGCCGCCGCTCCGCGGATCGTCGCACTGGCCATGGTGCGCGATCTTTATGCGGGACGATACATGGCGCGCATCGTCAGCTTTGCGATGATGGTATTTACGCTGGTGCCTGCCATTGCTCCGCTTCTGGGATCTGTCATCATTGCAACGGCGGGCTGGCGGGCGATCTTTCTGGTTTTCGTGGTTTTTTCCGCGCTCTCGGTGGGGTGGCTCGCCCTGCGCCAGCCTGAAACCCTTCCGCCTGAGCGTCGCCGCCCGCTTTCCTTCGCGCCGATCTGGGCGGCCACCCGCGAAATCCTGAGAAACCGCATGGTGACGATGACTATCGCCGTACAGGCGCTGGCCTACGCGACCCTCTTTGGTACGCTTTCGTCCACCCAGCAGGTGTTTGACGTCACCTTCGGCAGGGGGGAAAGCTTTCCGCTCTGGTTCGCGCTGATTGCCCTGCTGGCGGGGACTGCCAGCGTGCTTAACGCGGTTTTGGTCGTGAGGCTGGGGATGCGGTATCTCGTGACGGTAACGCTGGCAGCGCAGATTCTTCTTTCCGGTGGCATGGCGGGGGCGACCATGCTTGGTCTGATACCCGAAACCCTGACCTTTCCGGCCTATCTTCTTTGGACCGCAGGCGTCTTTTTCATGGCGGGTCTTGTCCTTGGCAATCTCAACGCTCTGGCCCTGGAACCCATGGGGCATATCGCGGGCACGGCAGCCTCTGTCGTCGGGGCGTTGTCGACCGTAGGCTCGGTCCTGGTGGCCATCCCGATCGGGCTCGCCTTCGATGGCACGCCACTGCCGCTGATGACGGGGGTCCTGGCCTGCACCACCACCGGGTTCATCCTGATGCGCGCTCTGCCGGGGCGCTGAAACTGCCTGATTTTCAGGCAATCCGACAATCTTCAAGCCTGCAAGGCGATCAGGCATTCATCCACAGATGTCTCCACAGATTCTGGGGGTAAAGCACCCCGGAAGACCAGGGGGCCATCCGTCGAAAGACCCTACTTCACCTTTTCGGCCAGATCGCGTGCGATGGCAAAAGCCCCCCTGATCTTGTCGCTGTCCTTTTTCCAGTCCCGGCGCAGGATGACCCGGTTGTCTCTGATCTTCGCCAGGCTGCCCTGCCCCTGTACGAACTCCACCAGCCCGGCGGGGTTGGCGAACTTGTCATTGTGGAACTGGATCGTTGCGCCTTTCGGTCCGCCATCAAGCCGCGCAATACCCGCCCGCTTGCACATCGCCTTGATACGCACGATCAGAAGCAGGGTGTTGACCTCTCTGGGCAGTTTGCCGAACCGGTCGATGAGTTCCGCGGCAAAGCCCTCCAGTTCCACCTTGCTCGAAAGCGAGGAAAGGCGGCGGTAAAGCCCAAGGCGCACATCAAGATCGGGCACGTAATCCTCGGGGATCAGCACCGGAACGCCCAGATTGATCTGCGGTGCCCACTGGTCGTCGGCCTCGGTCAGGCCGTCCATCTCTCCGGCCTTGATCCTGGCAATCGCCTCTTCCAGCATGGACTGATAGAGTTCGAACCCCACCTCGCGGACATGGCCGGACTGTTCTTCCCCCACGAGGTTCCCGGCGCCACGGATGTCGAGATCCTGGCTGGCCAGCGTGAATCCCGCGCCCAGCGTGTCAAGGCTGCCCAGCACGCGCAGGCGTTTGCGGGCTTGCGGGGTCAGCGGCACACGCGGCCTGGTGGTGAGATAAGCGTAGGCACGGGTTTTCGAACGCCCCACCCGCCCCCGGATCTGGTATAGCTGCGCCAGGCCGAACATGTCCGCCCGATGCACGATCATCGTGTTGGCGGTGGGAATATCCAGCCCCGATTCCACGATGGTCGTCGCCAGAAGCACATCGTATTTGCCGTCGTAAAAGGCGTTCATGCGGTCGTCGAGCTCCCCTGCCGCCATCTGTCCATGTGCGGTGACAAAGCTGACCTCTGGAACATGCGTGGCAAGGAAATCCTCGATCTCCGGCAGGTCCGTGATACGGGGAACGACGTAAAAGCTTTGCCCGCCCCGGTAATGCTCGCGCAGCAGGGCCTCCCGCACGGTGACGGCGTCGAACTCCGACACATAGGTGCGAATCGCCAGACGGTCGACCGGTGGCGTCGCGATGATGGACAGGTCGCGCACGCCGGTCAGGCTCATCTGCAAGGTCCGGGGGATCGGTGTCGCCGTCAGTGTCAGGACATGGACATCGCTGCGCAACTGCTTCAGTCGTTCCTTGTGTGAGACGCCGAAGTGCTGCTCCTCATCGACGATCAGAAGGCCAAGATTGCGGAACCGGATATTTCTGGCCAGGAGCGCATGGGTGCCGATGCAAATATCCACGGTCCCCTCCGCCAGCCCGGCACGGGTATCGGCGGCCTGCCCGGAGCTGACAAAACGCGACAGCTGACGCACCTCCAGCGGAAAACCGCGGAACCGTTCGGCGAAGCTCAGGGCGTGTTGACGGGCGAGCAGCGTCGTGGGCGCGATGACCGCCACCTGGGTCCCCGCCATCGCGGCGACGAAGGCGGCGCGCATGGCAATTTCGGTCTTGCCGAACCCCACATCGCCGCACACCAGGCGATCCATCGGATGCCCCGCGCCAAGATCGCCAAGCACATCTGCAATGGCGGACAACTGGTCATCGGTTTCCTGGTAAGGGAAACGGGCGCAAAAGGCCTCCCATATCGGGTGGGCGGGTTCCAGAATGGGCGCGCGGCGCAAGGCACGCTCTGCCGCGACACGGATCAGCTTATCGGCAATCTGGCGGATACGTTCCTTCAGCTTTGCCTTCTTCGCCTGCCATGCACCGCCGCCCAGCTTGTCCAGCAGGCCTTCCTCATGGCCATAGCGGGTCAGAAGTTCGATATTCTCAACCGGCAAGAACAGGCGGTCGCCGCCCGCATATTCCAGTGCGATGCACTCATGCGGCGCCCCTGCGGCGGTGATGGTCTCCAGCCCGGTAAAGCGCCCTACCCCGTGTTCGACATGCACGACCAGATCGCCGGGGGTAAGGGATTGCGTTTCGGTCAGGAAGTTTTCCGCCCGGCGGCGTTTTTTCGGGGCACGGATCAGGCGGTCTCCCAAAACGTCCTGCTCGGAAATGACCGTCAGGTCCGGCCCTTCAAAGCCATGCTCCAGCGCCCAGACCACAAGCTGAACGCCGGAAGAAGATGTCACATCGCGGATGTCGCGTGCAAGGCGGACCCCGGTCAGCCCCTCATCCTCCAGCAGGCCGGAAAGCCGCTCCCGCGCGCCATCGGAATAGCAGGCCACGACAACGGACCCATCTTTGGCTTTTTCCTGAATATGGTCCTTTAGTGATTTGAAAAGATTTGTGTTTTCAAGTTTTCTCTCGGGGGAAAAATTACGCCCGATGCGCCCGCCCGCATCGATCACACCCGGCCCGCTGCCCTGCACCAGAGGCACCATCTGAACAACGCGGTGCTTGGCCATGGCCTTGGACCACGCGATGTCATCAAGATAAAGCAGTTCCGGCGGGCATGGCTTGTAGACCGTATCAATCCGGTTTTTTGCCTTCATCGCCTCACGGCGGGTATCGTACTGGTCCTCGATGCTTTCCCACCGGCTCAGACGTACAGGCGTGGTCTGGTCGTCGAGATAAACCGTTGCCCCCGGCAGGTAGTCGAACAAGGTTTCCAGCCGGTCGTGGAAAAAGGGCAGCCAGTGTTCCGCCCCGGCCGGCTTGCGCCCCGCACTGATGGATTCGTACAGCGGATCATCGGTGCCCGCCGCCCCGAACTCGATGCGGTAATTCTGCCGGAATCGCGTGATGGCCGACTCGTCCAGGATCACCTCGGACACCGGCGCCATCTCGATCGCGTCAAGGGTCCGGGTCGTGCGCTGGGTGGCAGGGTCGAAACGGCGCGCCCCATCCAGAACATCGCCGAAGAAATCCAGCCGCACGGGGGCCTCTTGCCCCGGCGGAAAGACATCGACGATGCCGCCGCGGATGGCATAATCCCCCGGCTCCAACACCGTGGGTGCCTGTGAAAACCCCATCCGCACCAGAAAACCGCGCAAGTCCTGCTCATTCACCTGTTGGCCCACCCGCGCCGAGAACGCCGCCCCCCGCAGCACCTCACGCGCGGGCAGGCGCTGGGTCGCGGCGTTCAGGGTCGTCAGCAGCAGAAACGGCCCCGGAAACCCGCGGGCCAGCGCCGCCAGCGTGGCCATGCGCGTGGCCTCGATATCGGCATTGGGCGAAACGCGATCAAAGGGCAGACAGTCCCATGCGGGAAATTCCAGCACCACGGCCTCGGGCGCAAAGAATGTCAGCGCGGCCCGCATCGCGGCCAGGCGCTTGTCGTCGCGGGCGACGTGAATGACAGGGGCGCCACGGGTCTTCAACTCGCGGGCAAGAAGGCGGGCATCGTACCCTTCGGGGGCGCCACCGGCGGTGATATGCTCAGGCTGGGACATGCGCCGGTGAGTTAGGCAACACGCCCCCGGAGTCAAGCACCAAGAACGCTTGCCTGGGTTTGGGCGAACATGGCCCACAGCACGGCGAGTACCACGAAAACGGTCGCGACCGTCTGCACGTAAAGCCTATGCCGCCAGAGTGCCCGGCGAAGCGCCCGCCCTTCGGGCATTCGGCAGGCGAAGAGATGCGCCGCGGACAGGTCCATCAGCCAGGCCAGCCACATCGGCACAAGCAGAAAGAAAAGCGCCTGCAAGAGTTCCAGACCACCCCCGAAGCCCAGCACACCCACAAGCGCCACGGCAAACCCGCCGCCCGCCGCCAACCAGACACCGCTGGCCGCACCCTGCCTTCGCAACCGGTCCAGCGCGCTGTCCAGACGGGCACGGGCCTCATCAGGGTGCCGGCCGATCACGTTGCGCGGAACGCCCAGCACCTGCGCGCCTGCGCGCCACCACATCAGCGCCATCGCCGCCCAGTACCAAGGAGTTGAAAAAGAAGATGTTTCAAGAAATTGCAACAGATCCAAGGGGTGGAATTCCTCTGGTGGGTGCAGGCAATCTAGCGCCGGAGTGGGACGATTCCCACCCTTGAGAATGCCCGCGATCCGTGGCACCCCCTTGCAAAAGCCCAAAGGAGCCCGAAATGCGCCCAACCGTCGCCCCCTTTCCCAGCCACCGCCTGCGCCGCCTGCGCAAGTCCGAGGCGCTGCGCGGCCTGACGCGCGAAAACACGCTGACCGCCGAGGACCTGATCTGGCCGATTTTCATCCGCGAGGGCGAAGGCGTGGTGGAGCCCGTCCCCTCGATGCCGGGGGTGTCGCGCCTGTCGGTGGACCGCGCAGTAGAAGCCGCGCGGGAGGCGCAGGAACTGGGCATCCCGGCGATCTGCCTGTTTCCCTATACGGACCCGTCGCTGAAAACAGAGACCTGCGAAGAGGCTTGGAATCCGGACAACATTTCGAACCGTACCATCCGCGCGATCAAGCAGGCGGTTCCCGACATCGCGGTAATGACCGATATCGCACTGGATCCTTACAATGCCAACGGCCATGACGGCATCGTCCGCGACGGGGTGATCGTGAATGACGAAACCGTCGAGGCGCTGGTCAGAATGGCGCTCGCCCAGGCCGAGGCCGGGGCGGACATTCTTGGCCCCTCGGACATGATGGACGGCCGCATCGGCGCCATGCGCCGCGCGCTGGAGGCCGCGGGCCACTGCAACGTGGCGATCCTGAGTTATTCGGCGAAATACGCCAGTGCCTTCTACGGGCCGTTCCGCGATGCGGTCGGGGCCTCGGGGGCGCTGACCGGCGACAAGAAGACCTACCAGATGGACCCGGCCAATTCCGACGAGGCCCTGCGCCTGATCGAACGGGATCTGATGGAAGGTGCCGACATGGTGATGGTCAAGCCCGGCATGCCCTACCTGGATATCTGCCGCCGCGTAAAGGACGAATT
Source organism: Rhodovulum imhoffii (assembly GCF_003046545.1). GTDB lineage: Bacteria > Pseudomonadota > Alphaproteobacteria > Rhodobacterales > Rhodobacteraceae > Rhodovulum > Rhodovulum imhoffii. Next base: position 191,050 of record NZ_QAAA01000005.1, read on the forward strand.
CGCCGTACCGACCTATGCCTACCAGGTCTCGGGTGAATACGCGATGCTACAGTCGGCGGTGGCCAATGGATGGCTGGACGGCGAAAAAGTGATGATGGAAAGCCTTCTGGCCTTCAAGCGCGCGGGTTGTGACGGCATCCTGACCTATTTCGCCCCGGCGGTTGCACGGAACCTGAAAAAGGGGTGAGCGTGACGGCGGGCTTTTGCCCGCCCTGCCCTTGGCCGGTGACAGGCGCGGCCAGTGGGCGTATACTCTTCAAAGGCAGTTTCACAGGCAAAAACGGAACAAAACCATGAACATCTCCAACCGCCGCGGATTCATCGCCGGGCTGGGCGCCGTTACGGCGCTGGGTGCGTGCGGGAACGGCATCGGCAGTACCGGCGCCTCGACGATCGAGGCCCGCGTGGACGCAACCCGCGACTACCTGTTCACCCGCTACCCCGCCACGCGGGAACTCGCCGACAAGGCGCAGGGCATTCTTTACATGCCGCTGATCACCAAGGCAGGATTTGGCGTTGGCGGGGCCTACGGGCGCGGCGCGCTGCGCATCAACGACGTGACGGTGGATTATTACTCCGCCACGCAGGCGAGTTTCGGCCTCCAGATCGGGGCGCAACAATATGCCCACGCACTGTTTTTCATGACTTCCGAAGCATTGGCGGAGTTTCGCCGGGGGCTGGGCTGGTCCGCGGGGGCGGATATGGAATATGCCCTGCCCGACCGGGGGGGAAACCTTTCGGCCGAAACGCTGACCGCGCTCGACCCGATCGTTGCCGTTGTGTTCGGCCAGGCCGGACTGATCTTCGGGGCAACCCTGGAAGGCACGAAATACACGCGGATCATTCCATAGGCGCATCCAGCGCCCGCAGGCGGCGGATCAGGCTGGACGTATCCCAGCGACCGCCGCCCATGTTTTGTACATCCTTGTAGAACTGGTCCACCAGCGCGGTCATCGGCAGGCTGGCGCCATTTTCGTCGGCTGCCTCCAGGCAGATTCCCAGATCCTTGCGCATCCAGTCCACGGCGAAGCCGAAATCGAACCGATCCTCCAGCATTGTTTCATATCGGTTGACCATCTGCCAGCTTCCCGCCGCCCCCTGGCTGATGACTTCAACCACCGCGCGCCCGTCGAGCCCGGCCTTCTGGGCGAAGTGAATCCCTTCGGAAAGGCCCTGAACCAGACCGGCAATACAGATCTGGTTGACCATCTTGGCCAGTTGCCCTGCCCCCGGCCCACCAATCCGGCGGCAAATCCGGGCATAGGCCGCAATCACAGGTTCGACACGGGCGTAGGCGTCTTCCTCACCGCCGCACATCACCGACAAGGCGCCGTTTTCCGCCCCCGCCTGACCGCCGGACACCGGCGCATCCACAAAACCAAGGGCAAGTCCGGTGGCCCTGTCATGCAATTCCCGCGTGACACGGGCGGAAACGGTGGTGTGGTCGACGAACACCGCCCCCCGGTGCATTGCGCCAAAGGCCCCCTCCGGCCCGGTGCAGATCGCACGCAGGTCGTCATCATTGCCAACGCAGGCCATGACGAACTCCGCCCCCTCAACGGCAGCCCCCGGCGTCGGCGCAGAGCGGCCCCGGTGGCGTGCGACCCACTCCTTTGCCTTGGCACCAGTCCGGTTGTAGACGGTTACATCGTGCCCCGCCGCCACCAAATGCCCGGCCATCGGAAACCCCATCACCCCCAGGCCCAGAAACGCAACCTTCGCCATACCATCCCTCCGACGTTGCAAGACACTTGTTTCCCAACTAGGTACCTGAGAAACCCGAACAACAACAGGGCATGCAATGTCAAAGCTTTATCGCTGGCTTGTCAGGCTGTTCACGGCGGCTGTGCTGCTTGCCGGGCTGACGGTAACGGCCGTCTATGTCCTGGCCAGCCGCTCTGTGCCCGACTACGACGCGACCTACCACATCGCCGGACTGTCCGGACCGGTGGAGATCGTGCGCGATACGGCGAACGTACCGCATATCTTTGCCCGGACCGACGCGGATGTGTTCTTTGGCCTGGGCTTTGCCCATGCGCAAGACCGGCTGTGGCAGATGATCCTGATGCGGCGCACGGTACAGGGCAGTTTGAGCGAGGTCTTCGGCCGGCGCACCCTGCAAATCGACGATCTCTTGCGGCGGCTGGATCTGTACGGAGCCGCGCAGGATTCCGTTGCCGCACAAGACGACTGGACCAGGGCAGCCCTGGATGCTTACTCCGCAGGGGTAAACGCCTGGCTGGCCGAGGTCAATTCCCGTGCGCTGGGTCGCGGTGCGCCGGAGTTTTTTCTGTTTTCCAATGAGATGGCCCCTTGGCAGCCTGCCGATTCAATCGCCTTGGTCAAGCTGCTGGCCTTGCAACTGGGTCCCCATGCCCGACGCGAAATCTTGCGCGCGCGCGTCTCGCTTGCCTTGCCGAAAGAACGGGTGCGTGACATCCTGCCCGATGCTCCCGGAACAGGGCGGGCGGCACTGCCGGACTATGCGGCGCTGTTTCCAGGTATGGTCACTCGTCAGTACGCACAAAATTTCCCGCAAGACCCGCTCTCACCCCTGCGGGACTGGGGGCTTGGGAGTGCTTCCAACGTTTTTGCAGCCGCGCCCGCGCGGGCGGCCACGGGCGGCACGCTGCTGGCCAACGATCCTCACCTTGAACTGACCGCCCCGGCCATCTGGTATCTCGCCCGTATCGAACTTGCGTCAGGTGGCGTGATCGGCGGGACCATTCCCGGCATTCCGGCCGTTCTCAGCGGTCGCAGCGCGCAACTCGGCTGGGGAATTACGTCTGCCTACATGGACGATTCGGATATTTTCATCGAGAAGTTGAACCCCAAGAACCCGCAGGAGGTTTTGACCCCCTCGGGATACAAACCGCTGGAAACGCGCGGTTCCATTATCCGCATCAAGGATGAACCGCCAGTAACCGTGACCCTGCGTTGGTCGGGAAATGGGCCGATCCTGCCAGGATCGCATTTCAATCTTGGCGCCGTCACGCCTGAGGGGCATGTCGCGGCCCTGGCCCATACCATTTACGACCGCACCGATACGACCATGACCGCCGCCATGCATCTGATGCGCGCCGGATCGGTGGAAGAGGGCCTGAAGGCCGGGGAGCTGTTCATCGGCCCGGCGCAGAATCTTGCTTTGGCGGATCAGAAGAATATCGCCTTGCAACTGATCGGACGCATGCCAGAGCGCGATGCGGCGCAACAAAGCTATGGTCGCCTGCCCGTGCCCGCCTGGCGGGAAGAAAACCTCTGGCAGGGAACCCTGCCCTATTCCGCGAACCCGCGCTTTCTGAACCCCGACAGCGGCATTGTCGGGAACACCAACAACAAAACGGTGGAACGGCCGTTCCCGCTCCATGTTTCGTTCGACTGGGGCGACACCCAGCGGATTGAGCGCCTTTCCCACCTGATGCAAAGTCGCGAGGTGCACACGCGCGAAAGCTTCATAGAGGCGCAGCTTGACACAGTCAGCTTCACGGCACGGGCGCTGTTGCCGCTGGTCGGCCAGGACCTGTGGTTTACAGGGCAACCCGCCCCACGGGGAACCGCGGAGCATCGCCGTCAACGCGCACTGGACCTGCTGGCAAACTGGAACGGTGAAATGAACGAGCACATGCCCGAGCCCGTCCTTTACGCCGCCTGGATGCGCGCCTTGCAGGAGCGCCTTGTAAAGGACGAGTTGGGTCCCCTCACGGCAGAGTTCACCCGTCTTCAGCCGCTGTTCATCGAGCGGGTCTTCCGCGACATGGACGGCGCATCAGCGTGGTGCGATATCGTTCAATCCAGCCCGCGCGAAACCTGCAAGGACATGGCCAGCCTCGCACTTGACGACGCCCTGATCTGGATCGGCGAAAACACCGGCGGCAGCCTGGAAAGCCTGCGTTGGGGCGACCTGCACCAGGCCCGGCACGATCACACGGTCCTGGGGGGGGTGCCTGTCCTGCGCTGGTTCATGAACGTCCGTCAATCCTCCAGCGGGGGCGACAACACGCTGATGCGTGCCGCCACCGCCGGAACGCGCGATGCCCCCTTTGCCAATGTCCACGGCGCGGGATATCGCGGGGTCTACGACTTTGCGGATCCGGACAGTTCGGTCTTCATCATTGCCACCGGGCAGTCCGGGCATCCGCTCAGCCGGTTTTACGACAATCTGGGGGACCTGTGGCGACGCGGGGAATATATCCCGATGTCGCTGGACCCGGCATTGGCGCGGGCCGGAAACGTGGGAATAACGGTATTGACCCCCGCCGGGGCTCAGCGCCAGAACACGGAGAGGACACAGGCCGGGATGAACTGATCTGCACCCCAATATTTGGCGATTCCGGTACGAATCAGGCGGCTCTTATCCCCTGCCGTGCAGGTTCGGGTATACTTCCCGTGTCTGTGTCGCGTGTAAAGGATACGTCAGAAACACGAGCGCGTATAGCGAACCTCCTGCAAGCTGAAGCTGAACCGGACATCGAACCGGGGATATCGCGCAACACCAAAACCATGCCTATCGGCTTTACCCTTCGCAGCCTGATTAAGGAACGGCCCAGCAGCTCCCATCGCGTGTGGAGTGTAGCGGGGAGGAGTCAGGGTCACGGGGTCACCAGCAGCCGCAAGCGCAGGTTGGTCACGTTGCTGCCCTGGATGATATCCCAACTGATGGTGTAGCTCGCGATGTGCCTCGTGCTCACCGGGGGGTCGAGCTTGTCAGTCGCGCTGCGCCGCAGGCAGGCTGACTACGACAT
>NZ_QAAA01000006.1 GCF_003046545.1 Rhodovulum imhoffii
CGCAGCAATCGATCCGCCCGGAACCGAGACATGGAAACGCTGCAGAACAGCGCAGCGACATGCATCTGCGCGCCTGTTGACAAACTTCTCCTCATGTAAATCTTCTCTTTCGCCCTGCCCCGGCCGACAGCAAAAAGCCCCGGAAGGCCGGGGATCTGCGGCCCGATCAGGCGGAAACCTGTTCGCGCAGGATCGCAGCCGTCAGAGAGATCATCAGGTAAATCCCCCCGAAGATCAGCATCGACACCATCGTGTTCTCGAAAGCCCGCGGGTAGGTCGGTTCGTCCGGCGCGACGGGGCTGACAGCAACGGACAAATAGCGCACCTGCCGGTTCGCCTCGATACGGGCGGTTTCCATCTGCTCCAGCGCCTGCCGTAGCATCGCCTGACGGTTTTCCAGTTCGACCTCGGCCAACATCAACTCGGCGTTGATCCGCGCAAGCGATTCTCCTCCATCGGTCTTCTCGGTCAATTCACCGCGCAATTCCTCGATCAGGGACTCCAGGCGACGGATATCGCCCTCCAGACCAGAAACACGGGCCTGGTTCGGGCGCGGGTTATCCATCAGCTGCGCCAACTGAAGCCTTTTGTCCCGAACTTCCGTTTCGAACGTGTTGATCTGGGACATCAGCGCCGCGGCCTCCGACCCCGGATCGAACACCCCCAGCCGCTCCTGAAGGTCCAGAACTTTCTGCTGCGCCTTCAGAACCTTTTCCTCGGCCTCTTCGTACCCTTCGCGGGCACCGGACATCTGGTCTTCGCGCAGACGCTGGGTCATGCTGTCGACCCGCTCCTCGGCATAGGACAGCAACGCGTTCGCGATTTTCTGGCTGGTTTCGGGGTCCGCCGCGATAACCTTCATCTTCAGGATACCTTCGGTCGGATCGTAGGCAATCTTTACGTTTTTCTCATAGACCTTGTAAGTCTGCTCATTGGAGGCGTCGGCGGGCAAACGCTGGATCGGGTCAATCCAGTCCTGACTGAAATGAGACTTGAAACCGATATCCCGGTCGATGCGCAGCATCGCGTCCCGCGATTGCATATAGCCCTGAACGGTCATCGAATCCTGCTGGATGGCCAGCATTCCGCCGGACATCATGGAATTGAGCCCGCCCACGACCGTTCCGTCCGCCTGCTGAATGATGAAGTCGGACTTCGTCGCATACATTGGCGTTGCGATCTTGTAAAAATAGTACCCCGCCACAAGTGTCGGCAAAAGAATGAACACGAACAGACGAACGGCCGTCAGAATCAGACGGCGCTTGCGCCGGCGGGCAATGTCGATCTGGATCTGGCGCAGTTCGCGCATCCGCGCCGCTTCGGTGTCCAGTTCCGTGGACGGAACTTGCGCAATATCGGCCTTCAGGGGGAGTTGAACCCGTTCCTCTTTTTCGTCCTTGCCCTGCTCACGCTTGCCCATGACGATTTCAAGCATCTGGGACTTCTGGAACGGATCGATTCCCTGTTTGCGCAACATCCGCACGGCATCGTAATCCGACGCCGGGTTGAGGCCATGATTGACAGCCACCCGCCGCGCCATGCGCAATTGCCGCCCCGTCAGTTCCTCCCTGCGGATCGCGTCGAGCTCTTCTCCGGGGTGGCTTTGCTCCGGCGCAGCGGCGGGTTGCGGAGCCTCCGACCGGGCCTCCTCGGGGGCGGGGGTATCGGAGACGAGCGTATCGTCGCGGCGGATGCGGAATCTCTTGGCCTTAGGCTTCATAGTCATAGAGCTGTTTCGCTTCTTCAAGGGAATCGAACATATAAAGTTGACCGTTCCGCAAAACCGCTGCGGACTGGCAGAACTCGGCCAGGGTACCGGGGCTGTGGGACACCATGACCATCGTGGTCCTGTCCAGCCTTTCCTTCAGAATGGCCCCGGCCTTCCGGGCAAACTCCGTGTCCTGATTTTGCGGCATGCCTTCGTCGATGAGGTACATGTCGAAATCCAGCGCCAGCAGCAAGGCAAACCCAAAACGGGCGGACATGCCACTACTATACACCCCGATCGGCTGGTCATAATAGTCGCCAAGATCACAGAGCCACCGCGTGAAAGCCTCCGCGTAGTCCGGGTCGATCCCGTAGAGCTGGGCGATATACCGCGCGTTCTCATTGGCGCTGAGCCGGGGAATCAACCCTCCCATGAAGCCGAGCGGGAAAGAAATCCGGCATCCCCGGCGGATCGTGCCTTCATCGGGTTTCTCGATCCCGCACATCATGTTGATAAGCGTTGTCTTGCCGGTTCCGTTCGGGGCGAGAATCCCCAAAGACCGCCCAAGCTCCACCCGGAACGACGCACGGTCCAGGATGACCTTGCGCTGCCTGCCAGTCCAGAACGATTTGCTGACATTCTCAAACTCAAGCATCGGTATCCTTTCGGCTCAATCCAACACCATCGGATTTTCCGATCACATTATCGGTGCGAAACAACAATAAACTAAATCAACTTGGCGTTCTTGTAACGGTTTTGCGCGGTTTCGTCATCCCGTCGTTTTCGGTCAGTCGCTCGGCGTTGCCGTCGTCTTGTGAAAACGGCACTCTACGGCATGTCCGATCTTTCGAAATTATCCGATGAAATCGCCGCCTGTCGGCTCTGCGTGGCGCGCTTCGCCGCGACGGCCACCGCCCATGCCCCGCGTCCGGTCCCCTGGTTCGGCCCCGCCCCGCGCATTCTCGTGGCCGGGCAGGCACCGGGCATGCGCGTGCACAAAGCGGGCAGACCCTTCGTCGACGCGTCGGGCGACCGGCTGCGGGAATGGATGGGCCTCGACGTCCAGACCTTCTACAACCGGGATAAAATCTCCGTATTGCCGATGGCCTTCTGCTTTCCCGGCTATGACGCGAAAGGCGGCGACCTGCCGCCGCCGCCCCTTTGCGCACGCACATGGCATACACGCGCCATGACCCTGTTGGGTGACATCCCGCTGATTCTTCCGATCGGAGGCCACGCCCAAAAGTGGCACCTTGGCGCGGCCGCACAGGGCGGCGTGACAACGACGGTGGCACAGTGGCGCGATCACGCGCCGCGCGTCTTCCCCTTGCCGCATCCGTCATGGCGCAATACGGGATGGCTGAAACGCAACCCTTGGTTCGCGGGCACGCTTCTCCCTGCCCTGCGCGACCGGGTTCAGGAGGTTCTGACATGACCCGACCCAGCCCTTTGGATGAAGCCCACGCCGCGATGCAGGCTGCCCCGGCAGATACGGCCCTGCGGCTTCGTTATTTTGAACGGCTCGCCAACACCGAGCTTTTCCTGCTGCTCGAAAGCGACCCCGAGGGCGGGATCCTCTCCCCCCGCGTTTTCCCGCTTGAAGACGGTCCCGTCGTCCTGGCTTTCGACAGCGAAGCCAGGTTGGCCGCCTTCACCGGCGCGCCCACCCCCTTCGCGGGATTGCCGGGACGGGCCCTGGCGGGGCTGCTGGCCGGTCAGGGGCTGGGGCTGGGTGTGAACCTGGAGGACGATAACGGGGAACTCCTCCCGCCCAAAACGCTTGACTGGCTGGCAGACGTTCTGTCCTGCGCCCCACAAGAGTTTCACGCCCGCCCCGAAGAACTGACCGCCCCCAAAGGGCTGCCGGAACCGCTGCTGCCCGCACTGGATTCGCGGTTGGCCACGGCGGCGGGGTTGTCACGCTGCGCATGGCTGGCCGGCGTGCGCTACGGCGATGGGAACTCAGGGCATCTTCTGGCCTTCATCGACGCCGCTGCGGGGGCGGAAGCGGCACTTTCCCGGACAGTATCGGAGGCGCTGACCTTCAGCGGGGCTGAGGCGGGCGCCCTGGATGTGGCCTTCTTTCGAACCGGCGACGCCATCGTGGCGCAACTGGCCCGGGTCGGGCTGCGCTTCGATTTGCCCACGCCCGATCCCGCGGGCGAGATCATCGCCCCCGACCCGGACGCCCCCCCGCGCCTGCGTTAAGCCCCCCAGGGGATCCAGACGGTCCGCACCTCGGTCGCGGCACGCAGGAAAGGGCCCAGATCCCGTCCGGGCCACGGCGTGATCCATGTGCGCTTGAGGTTCCCGCAAGAGGCGGCCTCTACCGCCTGCCCGAGTTCTGGCGCAAAGGCCCAGACAGCGTCTACATCCAGATGCCCGGCCAGCGTTTCGGCAAGAACGGTTCGCCCGGTCACGATATTCGCCACCCCTCCCGGCAGGTCCGAGGTTTCCAGAACCTGGTAAAAATCCGTCAGCGAAAGGGGCGCGGTTTCCGGCGCGACCAGGACGCAGGTATTGCCCATCGCAATCGCCGCCCCCATCGCGGTAATGGCGCCTTCCAGTGCCGGCACGGACGGACACAACACCCCCACCACCCCCACCGGCACATTGAACCCCAGCGCCACGCCGCGCATGGGCACGTCCTTGATACGTCCATCGTACTTGTCCGACCAGGCCGCGCAGGCGAAAAGAGCCTCAAGACTACGGGCAACCTGCTGTCCCGCGTCCCCTGCCCCGGTCTGGGCGGCGAGGCGCTCGGTAAATTCCTCTGAACGGGCGGAAAGGTTCTCCGCGATATAATACAGAACCTGTGCCCGCGCATGGCCCGAAAGCCCCGCCCAGGCGGGCTGGGCCTTACGCGCGGCCTCAACCGCGTTGCGGATGTCCTTGCGGTTGCCCGCACCCACATGGCCCAGGAGCTGGCCCCCGGACGCACGGACCAAAAGGCTTTCCCCGCTGTCCGGGCGGGTCTGTCTGCCGCCGATGAACATCTTGGCCGTACGATCCAGCGGCGCGGGCCCCACGACCCCCGGCGTGACCGGAACGGCCTCAGGCCGCCCCCCAGGTGCACGCAAATACTCTGTCAGCCCCTCCCAGCCGCCTTCCCGGCCAAAACCGCTCTCACGCAACCCTCCGAACCCGACGGCCGCGTCGAACATGTTTGCCCCGTTCACCCACACAACCCCGGCGGCAAGCTTTGGGGCAACCTCCAGAGCCAGTGGAAGCGTCTCGCTCCAGATGCTGGCGGCCAGGCCATAGCGGGTGTCATTGGCCAGCGCCACGGCCTCGGCGGGCGTACGGAAGGTGGTAGCAACCAGAACCGGGCCGAAGATTTCCTCCTGCATCAGCCTGTCCGCCGGAGACAACCCGGTTATCAGTGTCGGCGGGTAGAAGCACCCCGTTCCGGGGGCTTGACAGGGCTGAAACACGTCGCCCCCGCCCTGTGCAACCATCCCCGTCACACGCGCCAGCTGCGCCGGGTCCACGATGGCCCCGACATCAGTGCATTTATCCAGCGGGTCGCCAAGGCGCAGATGGCGCATCCGGGTCTTGAGCTTGTCATAAAACGACGCGGCGATGCCTTCCTGCACCAAAAGCCGTGCCCCCGCGCAGCAAACCTGCCCCTGGTTGAGCCAAATCGAATCGACCAGCCCTTCCACCGCGCTGTCAAGATCGGCATCCTCGAAAACGAGGTAAGGGGACTTGCCCCCCAGCTCCAGCGTCAGCGCCTTTCCCCGGCCCGCGGTGATCTTCCGGATGCGCCGGCCCACCTCGGTCGAGCCGGTGAAGGCGATCTTGTCGATCCCGTCATGGGCGACGATCCGCTCACCCACATCCCCGTCGCCGGTGACGATATTCACAACCCCCGCCGGCACCCCCGCCTGCTGGCACAGTTGCGCGAACATCAACGCCGAAAGCGGTGTATACTCGGCTGGCTTCAGGACCACCGTGTTGCCCGCCGCCAGCGCCGGAGCGACCTTCCACGCCAGCATCAGCAGCGGGAAATTCCACGGGACAATCTGTCCGCACACCCCGATGGGGCTGTGACCCGGCAGTTCTTCCGGCCAGAGCTGGGCCAGTCCCGCGTGGTAATAGAAATGCCGCACGGCAAGGGGCACATCGATATCGCGCGATTCCCGGATCGGTTTGCCGGTATCAAGCGTTTCCAGAACCGCAAGCAGCTTGGCCTGCTTCTGAACCAGCCGCGCAATTGCGTAAAGCAGACGCGCACGGGCATGCCCCGTCGCCCCCGCCCAACCCGGCAGAGCCGCCCGCGCAGCCGCAACGGCACGGGCGACCGTATCGGCATCGGCCTGCGTGACATGGGCCAACACCTCCCCCGTCGCGGGGTTGCGGGTTTCGAATGTTGCGCCCGGTTCCTCAAAGGCTCCGGCGACAAAACAGCCGAACCGCCCGTGTTCGGCGATCCAGTCCAGCGCGGGGGAGGGCGATTCGGGCGCCGGGCCGTAGGCCATACTCTCCATCAGGGCAGACGTTTCGGGCAGGTTTCTTTCAGCCATCTCGGTTCCTCTCAGCCCATCGGATGCCGGCAGGCGGCGGAATAGGCGCCCGTGACATGATGTTCGATCTGTCGCTCGATATCTCCCAGAAGCGACGACGCCCCGAACCGGAACAGCGCGGGGCTCAGCCAGCCGGACCCCAGTTCCTCCTTGAGCAACGCCAGCCAGACCAGTGCGTCCTTCGCGGTCGAAATCCCCCCGGCGGGTTTGAACCCGATCTTGACCCCTGTCGCGGCGTGATAATCGCGGATGGCCCGCATCATCACCAACCCGACAGGCAGCGTGGCGTTCACCGGTTCCTTGCCGGTCGAGGTCTTGATGAAATCCGCCCCCGCCATCATGCACACGAGGCTGGCACGGGCGACGTTTTGCAGCGTGCCCAGTTCCCCCGTGGCAAGGATGGTCTTCAGATGCGCGGGGCCACAGGCCTCACGGAAGGTACGGACCTCATCGTAAAGGGCCGGCCAGTTTCCAAGCAACACATGGCGGCGGGAGATCACGATGTCGATCTCGGCCGCACCGGCGGCAACGCTTGCCTCAATTTCGGCCAAGCGCGTGGCAAAAGGCGACAACCCCGCCGGAAACCCCGTGGAGACCGCCGCGACCGGAATAGGCGTGCCCGCAAGCGCCTGCAGCGCCGGGGCGATCATGTCGTGGTAGACACAGACAGCGGCGGTGTGCAGGTCGACACCAAGCGCCTGCGCCAGATCGGGGCGCAACGGCGCGCGCGCCTTGGCGCAAAGCCGCGCCACCCGACCGGGCGTATCGTCGCCCGAAAGCGTCGTAAGATCGATCAGGGTCACCGCCTTTGCAAGCCAGGCCGCCTGATATTCCCCCTTGACCGACCGGCGCCCGGGCAGCGATGCACAGCGGCGCTCCACCGCGGGACGGTTGACGCGCACACGCCGAAGCCAGTCTGCATCCAGAGGCAACCCCGGATTGCGGGCGGAAAGCGTCATGTCGCGCGAATATGTCATGGACGAAATCCACGTAGATGGTCCCATGCATCGTGGTTGCATGGTGTGAGGGTCTTGCCAAGCCCGGAATACACCGCCTATATATTCAAAAGATTGCATATAATGGTGACTCGATGGCCGTCGATTTGCCCATGCCCCAAACCGGACCCACCCGGAGACCCAGATGAGATACCTTGTTTTCCTGCTTGTGGCACTGGCCACGCTGCCCCTTCGCGCGGCAGAGCTGACGCTGACCCCAACGGAGATTCAAGAATGGAAGGCCGTCTACGGTGAAATCGAAACCCGTGATCGTGTGCCTGCCCGTGCCCGCCTTGGCGGTACGATCGTGGCGCTGGACGTCACGGAGGGCGACCGTGTCGCCGCCGGGCAGATTCTGGCACGGGTGCAGGATGAAAAGCTTTCCTTCCGCCTGCGCGCGGTGGATGCCCAGATCGAGTCGCTGAACACCCAGATCGAAACCGCGCGGACGGATCTCAGCCGGGGCGAATCCTTGCGCGAACGCGGCGTAGTCACCGTGCAACGGCTGGACCAGTTACGTACCCAGGTGGATATCCTGGAAGGCCGGATCGAAAGCACCCGTGCCGAGCGCCGGGTGATCGAGCAGCAGGTCGCCGAAGGTGACGTTCTGGCCCCTGAAACCGGGGTTGTTCTGTCGGTCCCGGTCTCGCGCGGGTCGGTGGTCACACCGGGTGAGGTCCTGGCCGATATAGGGGGCGGGGGCGCTTACGTGCGCCTCGCCGTACCGGAGCGTCATGCCACCACCCTGACCGAGGGGGGGCGCATCGCCTTCGGTCCCGGCTCAGGGCTGGAGGCGCATGAAGGACGGCTTGCCAAGGTCTACCCCCGGATCGAGGGCGGGCGCGTGCTCGCGGATATAGAGGTTCCGGGGCTGGAGGCCCGCTTTGTCGGACGCCGGGTGCCCGTCCGCCTGCCGGTTGGCATGCGCCCCGCGCTTTTGGTGCCGCAAACGGCCCTGACCCGAACAGGCGGGCTGGATTTCGTGACGGTGACCAGCCCCGACGGCCCCGTGCGCCGCACGGTCGTTCCGGGGCAGGAGATCGCCCGCGACGGCACCGTCTGGCGCGAAATCCTGACCGGGCTGCGCGCCGGCGATACCGTGGTGCTGCCATGAGCGCGCGCGCCCCCCTTGGCATGGCCGGGTACCTGACCCGCGCTTTCATCACCTCTCCGCTGACACCTCTTCTTCTGATGGCCGCGCTGGCCGTGGGGCTGATCGCGCTGATCAGCCTGCCGCGCGAGGAAGAACCGCAGATCTCCGTCCCCATGGTGGATATCCACGTACAGGCCGCGGGGCTGAGGGCGGATGACGCGGTGAAGCTGATCACCGAACCTTTGGAAACCATCGTCAAAAGCATCGACGAGGTCGAGCACGTCTACTCCAACACCTCCGACGACCGTGTAATGGTCACCGCCCGGTTCGAGGTCGGGATCTCCCAGGACACCGCCATCCTGCGCGTGCGGGACAAGATTCTCGCCAACATGGATCGTATCCCGGTGGGGATTCCCGAACCCCTGGTGGTGGGGCGCGGGATCAACGATGTGGCGATTACCACCCTCACCTTCGCCCCGGCCCCGGGACATGAGGCCATCGCCCCTGCCGACCTGACCCGCATCGCCCGCGAGGTCGAGGTTGAATTGACCAAGATCGAGGATGTCGGCCTGACCTACATCGTCGGCGCCACGCAGGAAATTCTGCGCATCGCTCCCGACCCGGAAAAGCTGGCCCTGTATGGTGTGACCCTTCAACAACTCGCCGCCAAGGTGGAAGGCGCGAACGCTTCCGCCCCGGCCGGGCTGGTCCGCGACACGGGCGAGCAGGTCGGGCTGGTGCTGGGGCGCACGCTCTCCACCCCCGGGGAAATCGGCAATCTCGACCTGACCGCGCGAGATGGGCGTACCGTTTACGTGCGTGACCTGGCCGGGATCGGGTTCGTCCAGGACATGGAGGAAACCTACGTGGCAACCCTGGCCCATGCCGGGGGCGGAACCGTCACACGCCGCCCGGCGGTGACGCTGGCGCTGGCCAAGCGCGCGGGCGCAAACGCCGTCGTCGTGGCGGAAAAAATCCTGCACAGGGTTGAGGAAATGCAGGGCGGCCTGATCCCCGACAGCGTGACCGTGGAGGTCACCCGCAACTATGGCGAGACTGCCAGTGAAAAAGCGAACGAACTGTTGTTTCACCTTGGCCTTGCCACGATTTCCATCGTCGCGCTGGTGCTGTTCGCCATCGGCTGGCGCGAGGCCATCGTCGTCGCCATCGTGATCCCGGTGACGATCTTGCTGACGCTGTTCGCGGCCTATTTCATGGGCTACACCCTCAACCGGGTCTCGCTGTTCGCGCTGATCTTTTCCATCGGAATCCTGGTGGACGACGCCATCGTCGTGATCGAGAACATTGCCCGCCACTGGGGAATGCCGGCCAAGGGCGAAAGCCGGGTGAGGGCTGCCATTACCGCTGTCGCCGAAGTGGGCAACCCCACCATCGTCGCCACTCTGACGGTGGTCGTGGCCTTGCTGCCGATGCTGTTCGTCTCGGGCATGATGGGGCCTTACATGAGCCCGATCCCCGCCAATGCCTCGGCGGCGATGGTATTTTCCTTCTTCGTCGCGGTCATGATCACCCCCTGGCTGATGGTCAGGATCGCAGGGCGCGCGCCCCTGCACAGCAACGATGACGGCCACCCCGGCGGGCGCCTGGGGCGGTTTTATGCCCGCCTCGTACGGCCCATCCTGGCGCGCAAATCGACCTCGGCCCTGTTTCTCCTGGCGGTGGCGGTGCTGTCTTTCGGATCGCTCTCGGCGCTTTATACCAAGGACGTGACCGTCAAGCTGCTGCCCTTCGACAACAAGTCGGAACTGGCCGTGGTGATCGACCTGCCCGAAGGCACCCCGGTCGAGGCGACGGATGCCCTCGCGCAGCAGGTGGCACGCGTGGCCCTGGACCTGCCGGAGGTCATCTCCGCCCAGACACATGCGGGCACGGCCGCGCCGTTTAATTTCAACGGTCTGGTGCGCCACTACTTCCAGCGCCAAAGCCCCGAACAAGGCGATGTGCAGGTCAACCTCGCAGGCAAACACGACCGTGACCGCGCCAGCCACGCCATCGCACTGGACCTGCGGGAGCGCCTGCGCGACCTTCCCGTGCCGCCGGGCACCAGCCTGAAAGTGGTGGAACCGCCGCCCGGCCCGCCGGTTATCGCCACCCTCCTGGCAGAGGTTTACGGCCCCGATGCCGAGACCCGCCGGGCCGTGGCGGCCAGACTGCGCACGGCCTTCGAGGATACGCCCTTCATCGTCGATACCGACGACAGCTTCGGCACGCCGCCCCGACGTCTGCGGGCAGAGATCGCCCCTTCGGATCTTGCCTTCTTCAGCGTGCAGGAAGCCGACGCGCTGGACACCCTGCGCCTGCTGAACGGCGAAACCGTCGTGGGCTACTCCCACCGGGGCGACGGTCGCGCACCGATTCCCATCGTGGTGGCCCGCGACCGGGCGGACCGGGTTGTGGACGAACGGGCGCTGTCCACCCCGGTTCCGGCCAACGCGTTGCCCGGCGGGCGGGGCGTGGTGGAGTTGGGCGATGTCGTACGCCTCAGCGAGGAGCGCGCCTCCCACCCCATCTTCCGCCACAACGGGCGCTATGCCGAAATGGTCATGGCCGAACTGGCCGGGGAATTCGAAGCGCCTCTTTACGGGATGCTCGCAGTTCAGGATCGCCTGGACGCGATGGACTGGACCGGCCTTGAAAAACCGGAAATCCGATTGGCCGGGGCGCCGCTGTCCAACCAGGCCTCCACCATCCTGTGGGACGGGGAGTGGGAAGTCACAGTCGTCACCTTCCGCGATATGGGCGCGGCCTTCGGCGTGGCGCTTTTGGGCATCTACATCCTTGTGGTGGCGCAGTTTGGCTCCTTCCGGGTGCCGCTGGTGGTGCTGACCCCGGTGCCGCTGACCTTTCTGGGCATCATGTTCGGGCACTGGCTGTTCAGCGCGCCATTCTCTGCCCCGTCGATGATCGGCTTCATCGCGCTGGCGGGGATTATCGTGCGCAACTCGATCCTGCTGGTGGATTTCATCCGCCACACGGATCCGGGCGCACCGATCACGGTGGACGCCCTGATCGAAGCCGGGGCGACGCGGTTCAAGCCGATCCTCCTGACGGCACTGGCGGCGATGATCGGCGCGGCGGTGATCCTGGCGGACCCGATCTTCCAGGGGCTGGCGATCTCGCTTTTGTTCGGGCTGGCCTCCTCCACGGCGTTGACGGTACTGGTGATCCCCGCGATCTACCGCATCTTCAAGACCTGAACGCCTCCCCTGCCGGCCAGCCGGCGGGGGCGGGGGCGGGGGCGGTCGCGTTTAGCACTGGCGTTTTCAGGGGCAAGCCTGTATCGCCGTGGCAAATCCATCAAAACGGGCCACCCATGGACATTCGCAATATCGCGATCATCGCACATGTTGACCACGGCAAGACAACGCTGGTGGACGAGCTTTTGCGCCAATCGGGCGCGTTTCGGGCAAACCAGGCCGTGGCAGAACGCGCGATGGACAGCAACGACCTGGAGCGGGAGCGCGGCATCACCATCCTCGCCAAGGCCACCAGCGTGGAGTGGGACGGCCACCGGGTCAATATCGTCGATACCCCCGGCCACGCCGATTTCGGTGGTGAGGTCGAACGGATCCTCAGCATGGTCGATGGCGTCGTGCTGCTGGTCGATGCGGCCGAAGGGCCGATGCCGCAAACGAAATTCGTGACATCCAAGGCACTGGCGCTGGGATTGCGGCCGATCGTGGTGCTCAACAAGGTCGACAAGCCCGATGCCGAACCCGACCGCGCCCTGGACGAGGTCTTTGACCTGTTCGCCAACCTCGGCGCAACCGATGAGCAGCTCGATTTCCCGCATCTCTACGCCTCGGGCCGGTCGGGCTGGGCGGATACCGCGCTGGACGGCCCACGCAAGGACCTTCACGCCTTGTTCGACCTGATCCTGGACCATGTGCCCGCACCGAGACAACTGGCCCATACCGGTGATCCTTTCCGCATGCTGGCCACCACGCTGGCCGCGGACCCGTTCATCGGGCGCATTCTGACCGGGCGGATCGAAAGCGGCACCGTCAGGCCGGGCGACCAGGTCAAGGCCCTGTCCCGCACCGGCGAACCGGTGGAAAGCTTCCGGGTGACGAAAGTGCTGGCTTTCCGGGGGTTGTCGCAGCAACCCATCGACCGGGCGGAAGCGGGGGATATCGTCTCCCTTGCCGGGATGTCGAAGGCAACCGTGGCGGACACGCTTTGCGCCCCCGCGGTCGGCGGCGCAATTCCCGCCCAGCCGATCGACCCCCCCACCATCAGCGTGACCTTCGGCATCAACGACAGCCCGCTGGCAGGCCGCGACGGCAAGAAGGTGCAATCGCGTGTCATCCGGGAGCGTCTGCTCAAGGAAGCCGAATCGAACGTCGCCATCCGGGTGAGCGACACCCCCGGCGGCGAGGCGTTCGAAGTCGCCGGGCGCGGGGAATTGCAGATGGGCGTGTTGATCGAAAACATGCGCCGCGAAGGGTTCGAACTATCAATCTCCCGCCCGCAGGTCCTGATGCGGGAGGAAAACGGCCAGAAGCTGGAGCCCGTCGAGGAAGTCACCATCGACGTGGATGACGAATATTCCGGCGTGGTGATCGAAAAGCTGACCGGGCCGCGCAAGGGCGATCTGGCCGAAATGCGCCCCGCCGGGGCCGGGAAAACGCGGATCATCGCCCATGTGCCGTCACGCGGGCTGATCGGCTATCACGGCGAGTTCCTGACCGACACACGCGGAACCGGAGTTCTCAACCGGGTGTTCCATGACTGGGCGCCCTACAAGGGGACGATCCCGGGCCGCCGTGCGGGGGTGCTGATCTCGATGGAAAACGGAACATCTGTCGCGTATGCCCTGTTCAACCTCGAAGACCGGGGGCGGCTTTTCATCGGCGCGCAGGAGGCCGTGTATCAGGGCATGATCATCGGGGAGCATTCCCGCGACAACGATCTTGAGGTCAACCCGCTCAAGGGCAAAAAGCTGACCAACGTGCGTGCCGCGGGCAAGGATGACGCCGTCGTCCTGACCCCCCCCGTCAGGATGAGCCTCGAGGAAGCCATCGCCTATGTCGATAATGACGAACTGGTCGAGGTGACGCCAAACGCGGTGCGCCTGCGCAAACGTCACCTCGACCCGCATGAACGCAAGCGCGCGGCCCGCGCGGCCGGATAGACCCAAAAGCCGCCCTGTTGCCGGGCTTTTCCTCAGTCGCAGGCCGCGGTGACGATGATCTCGACCTTGAGATCATCGCGCGCCAGCCGGGCCTCACCGCACGCCCGTGCCGGGGCCTGATCCTCCGGGACCCAGGCATCCCAGACCGCGTTCATCTCGGCGAAATCGGCCATGTCGCGCAACCAGATGATCGCCTGAAGAATCCGCCCGGGCGAAGACCCGGCCTTTTCCAGCAACCCCTCGATACGGGCAAGACAGGTCCGGGTCTGCTCAGCCACGGTCGCGCCTTCACCGACCTGCCCGCACAAATAGGCCACGCCATTGTGCCGGACGATCTTGCTCATGCGTTGACCGGTTTCGATACGCTCGATCATGTGTTTTCTCCTGGGTCTGGCTCCAGCGCCGCCAGCTCTGCAACGGTGATCGGCTTGAGCGGCGGGCGGATTCGGTAATATCCGGTCTCGGCAGGCGTCTGCCCGGTTTGCGCGGCGAGCAGGCCGGTAACGGTCAGGCCGCAATAGCGCC
Source organism: Rhodovulum imhoffii (assembly GCF_003046545.1). Taxonomy (GTDB): domain Bacteria; phylum Pseudomonadota; class Alphaproteobacteria; order Rhodobacterales; family Rhodobacteraceae; genus Rhodovulum; species Rhodovulum imhoffii. Next base: position 14,003 of record NZ_QAAA01000006.1, read on the forward strand.
CCTGACACGGCCCCATCCCGGCGCGGCCAAAAGCCTTGGCCTGGTTCGGCCCTCTGCATCCCAGCGCCGCATGACGACGGATATCTCCGGCCGTCACTTCTTCACAACGGCAAACGATGGTATCATCGGCCGGGGCGCGCGTTTGCATCCCCGGCGGGTAGGCGGCCTCCAGAAACGGTCGCGCAGCCATTTCCCGCGCGAGGCGGCGCAAATGCCGGGCGCCGCGGCGATCCCGCTCATCATTGCCGATATGGCCCAGCGCGGCGGCGGCGTGCAGCGCCGCCAGGCACCCTGCCTGCTCCGCCGCCTGTGCCCCGCCGATCCCGGCCCCATCGCCGGCCACGTAGACGCGTGGCTCCGCTGTCTGGCCCCAAACATCGTGGTCAGGCACGAAACACCGCTGGCCCGCATCCCAGTGATGGGGCAGGTTCATCGCCCGGCTGGCCTGCGTATTGGGCACCACGCCTTCGTGCAGCAGAACCGTCTCGCAGGCGATGCACCGGTTCCGGCCACCGGCGACAAAGGACAGCGCCTCCGCCTTGTCAGTGCCCTCGATCCGCAGCTCTGTGGCGCTGCGATAGCGCGGCACCCCGGCGCGGGCGAGTTCCGCGAACCACCCGACCCCCTTGGCCATATAACGCCACCCGCGCAGCGCACCGCCCAAATGCCGCAAAGCACGAAGGAGGTCGCGCCGCTCTGGGGTCTCGACAAGTGCGAGCGGCGGCCGCCCCGCGCGCACCATCTGCGCGGCGACCAGATAAAGCAGCGGCCCCGATCCGGCGATGACCGCCCGCCGTGGCACCACCCCGGATTGCTTGAGCAGAATCTGCGCGGCCCCCACAGTCATCACGCCCGGCAATGTCCAGCCCGGCAGAGGGACAGGCCGCTCCAGGGCTCCGGTGGCCAGCAGCAGACGCCGCCCCCGGATTGTCCGCGCCGCACCCTCGACCGAATAGGCCACGGACCCTCCGGCCTCCGCCTTCCAGACGGTCGCGCCGGGAATATAGCGGATTCCCGCATGCCGCACGCCCTGCGCCAGTTGCACGCCGTTCAGAAAATCCTTGCCGAGAATACGGCCGCGCACCGGCCCTGCGACCTCCACCCCCCGGTAGATCTGACCGCCCGGGGCGGGCTGCTCATCGAGGATCGCAGTGCTCATTCCGAGGCGGGCGGCCTGCGCCGCAGCTGCCATGCCGGCAGGCCCGGCACCAATGATCAGGAAGTCCACATCACCCATGGGGGACCTCCCGCGCCGGAGCGCGCTCAATCTCCATCCCGGCCTGCACACGGGTCATGCAGGCCTGGCGAACCACGCCGTCGATCCGTACCAGGCAGTCATAGCAGGCCCCCATCATGCAGAACGGTGCACGGGGCGCGCCGGATATGGGCGTGGCCCGAAAGGCGCGCACCCCCGCCACCAGAAGCGCCGCAGCGAGGTTGGCCCCTTCCGGCAAATCATACACGGCCCCGTCGAAGCGAACGGCCACACGCGGACCATCGGGGTCAATCTCTTGAAATGGAAAATCTTTTTTCACTGAAGGTCTCCAGGTTGGGGATGTCGGCCCCCTCTAGCCAATCGGGCAGGAACCGGGCATGGGCAGCAGCCAGGGTGATGCCGCTGTGGCAGGTCACCAGAAATGCCCCGTGCGCCTGCGGACTTTGCTGATAGATCGGCAACCCGTCCGGCGTGAGAATGCGCAGCGCCCCCCAACTCCTTACGATCTGCGCCCGTGCCAGCGCGGGACAGACCCGGACTGCACGGACCGCGATGGCCGCAATGCCCTTGAGGGTGACGGAATCGTCCAGGCCGACCTCTTCCTTGCTGTCGCCGATCTGAATGCCCCCCTCATTGACCTGCCGGATGATCCCCGACGGGCGGTTGAGCAGCCGGGGCAGCTTCTCGGTCACCAGAACCTGCCCGCGCTGCGGACGAACCGGCGCAACGAACCCCAGCTTTGGCCCCAGATCCCTTGCCCCCAATCCGGCGGCAAGGACGACCTTCGCCGCGCGAAAGACCGTCCCATCGGCGCAAGTCAGTGTAAAGCCGTCGCCGGGGGCGATGTCGCTCACATGTTTTCCGGTCAGAACCTTCCCGCCCAACCGGCGGACATCGGCGGCCAGGGCCTGCAACAGGCGCAGCGGGTTCACATGGCCATCCTGATGGTGCAGGATGGCGCCCGCGACGCCAGGGCCGATATGCGGCTCCTCGGCCTTCAGCGCATTGGGACCAAGAACTTCGAAAGGGTATTGCGCCAGATGCGGCCGGAGCGCCCTGTATTGCGCAACCCTGGCTTCCAGCGTCTCTTCGCTGAAATGAAAATCGTACCCCCCCTGCTGATGCAGGCACAGATCGGTGCCGGTGGCCTCGCCCAGTTCGGCGGCAAAATCACCCCATGCCTTTGCCGAACGCTGCGACCAGCGGGCATAGGCGGGCTGATCCAGCCCCTTGCCCTGCACCCACACCAATCCGAAATTTCCCCTGCTGGCCCGCAAGCCGCCATCGCCCCCGTCCAGGACCAGGACACGGCACCCACGCTTGAGGAGTCCCCAGGCCAGCGAAAGGCCGACAACACCCCCTCCAACGATTGCGTATTCCGTAGACATCAAGACCCGCTTTCGGGTGAAAGGAAAACCGGGGCGGCAAAAACGACCGCCCCGGCGGCCCGTGCGTGGCGGTGGGCGCTATTGTGCGGCGACTTCGTCCAGAATGGCGCGGCCCCAGTCCTCCCCGATATCCCTGAGAATTTCCGGCCACACCTCGGTGCGGATCTTCGCGGCCATCGCGGAGAGTTGCTCTTCGTTCAGATCGACGATGGTCGCGCCGCTTTCGGCCAGTTTTGCCTCATTGAGCGCCTGGTCTTTCTCGGCCACGCCCCAGCGTGTGGTCTCAAACGTTTCGGCCGCCGCCCGGAGCGCGGCGACGTCATCCTCTGACAATTCGGCCAGCGTGCTGTTGGAAACCATCAGATACCAGATCTCGAAATGCAGGTTGGCGGGAATGTAGGTCTTCGTCACATCGCGAAACGAGGCGTAGTAGCCCTCTGCACCGGAGCCGATCACCCCGTCCACCACGCCGGTCTGTACTGCGGTGAACGCTTCGGAAAACGGAATCGGGGCAGGAATGTAGCCCAGCGCCTCACCGCTGAGCTGGAAGCTTTTCACCCCCGGCACGCGCACCTTGATCCCTTTGGCGACAGACGGGTCACCGGGCGCGACAGCCTCGGTATTCAGTGCGATACCGCTGAAATAGACCGGGTAGACGGCCAGGACGGTAATATCCTGTTCGGCCAGCAGCCCGGAAACCTTTTCCCGGATGATGCCGCCGGCGCCGTAGAGACGGCGCGCGGCGTCCCAGTCATCCGCGATGTAGGGAAAGGTGCTGATCTGAATGCGGCGGTCGGCCCCGGTTGCTGCGGGCTGTACGGCCATGTCGATCGCCCCGACCGAGATACGTTCCTGCACCGATGTGAAATCTCCCAGCGCAGAGGCCGGAAACAACCGGATGCTGATCTCACCGCCGGTGGCGGCCTCGACCTGTTGCGCGAAAACGCGCAGTTCCTTGTCCACGGTGGTATCTTGCGGGCGCACATGGCTCAGCTTCAGCGTCGCGGCCTCGGCAGCGGGCATCAGCGCCATCAGGGCAAGAGCGGCCGTGGTCATCAGGGTTTTTCTCACGTTCGGGTCCTCCTTGAACGAAGTCAGTAGCCAAACACCCGCGGCAGGAAGAGCGACAGGTCCGGCCAAAGCGAGGTCAGAAACACCACCGGCACATACCCCGTGACAATCAGAAGCATGGCTGGCGGAATCACGCGGGTCACCGGCACATTGCCGATACGCGCGCCGAGATACAGGATTGAGGCATAGGGCGGCGTCACGCCCCCCATCGCCGTATTAACCCCCATGATGGCGGCAAACTGCACCGGGGTGACCCCGATCGCCTGCATCAGCGGCAGCAGCAGCGGCGCGATCAGGATGATGGCGGTCACGTCATTCACCACCATGCCGACAAGGAACAACATCACGTTGATCAGGATCAGCAGCAGCACCTTGTTGTCGGTGATCTCGAAAATCGATGCCACCAATGCCTGCGGCACCCCTTCCATCACGAACATCTGGCTGAGGATCATCGAAAAGATGATCATCATCATGATCGCTCCAACGGCGGTTGCGGCCTCCTTGCCGACATTCAGGAAATTATCCCAGCGCAACCCCTTGTAGATAAAGAAGCCAACCGGGATGGCATAGATCGCGGCGACGGCGGCGGCCTCGGTCGGAGTGACGACGCCGCCATAGATTCCCCCGAGTATGATCACCGGCATCAACAGTGCCGGGGTGGCATGAAACCCGCGCCGGGCGACCTCGCCGGCCAGGTGCGACAGGTCGGGCTTTTCGTCGAGTACAAGGTCGAACTTGCGGCTCATCCACAGGTTCACGGCCGAAAAGTTGAACATGATAAGCAGCCCCGGACCCAGCGTCGCCAGAAAACAGGCCAGAATCGAGGTGTCCGTGACCCAGCCATAGACGATCATCGTGACCGAAGGCGGGATCAGCAGGCCAAGGATCGAAGAGTTCGCGATCAGTGCAGTCGCGTATTCGCGTGGATACCCGCGCTTTTCCATTTCCGGGATCAGCAAAGGCCCGATCGCCGCTATTCCCGTCAGGCCGGATCCCGAAATGGCCCCGATGATGGCACAGCTTACCGCGGCCACGACACCCAACCCCCCCCGGACGTGCCCGATGAAGGCATTCACGAAGCGCAGCAAACTGGCCGCGATGCCGCTTTCGGACATGATCGTCCCCGCCAGCACGAAGAGCGGGATCGCAAGAAGAACAGGGTTGCCCAATTGCTGCATGCCCCACAGCATGTTGCCCTTCATGACGGCATCGCCGAGATAGTACATCACCATCAGCGCCCCCCCGAAACAGTAGGGCAGCGGCACGCCGAGCGTCAGGAAGAGAACCAGAACCGCGATGGCGACAAGGGCAACTTCGATCACGTCCGTTCTCCGTGGCGGAGGCTGCGAACATGGCGGACAAGGTGAAGCGCAGTATAGACCATCATCAGCGCAAGACCGGCCAACAACGCGATATCGGCATAGAATGTCGGGATATAAAGGGTCGGGCTTTCCCGCCAGACACGCCACGAATACTTCGTGAAGTCCCACGCCCAATACAGCAGCCACAGGCCGACAACGAGACTGACAGTCTCTGCCACGATGGCCTGAAGGCGATGCTGCCACGGCGCTTTCAGGAAGATTTCCAGCACATTGGCGCGGATATGCGTATCTTCACGCGAGGCGTTTACCGCGCCAAGGATGTACAACCATATGGTCGGATACATCATGGCTTCTTCCAGCCCCATGACCGGCACCTGCAAGACGTAGCGGGTCACAACCTGGACGAACTGCCCGAGCGCGACGACACAAATCAAACAGGTCAGAAGGTATTTTGCCGGTTTATCCATTCCTGTTCCTGCGCTACACATCCGGGTCGTCGGGCCACTTGACGAAGTCAGGCCCATAAATGCAAATTGGAAAATACTCTATATCCATAAATTTCACCGCAATGGTTTCCGATGAATCTTTCCTTCCGCCAGCTTAACGCCTTCCGGGAAGTGATGCGCAGCGGCTCAATCTCGCAGGCGGCCCGCTCCCTTGGGCGCACCCAACCCGCCGTCAGTTCCGTCATTGCCGGGCTTGAAACCGAACTCGGCTTCAAGCTGTTCACACGGGAGCAGAGCAAGCTGACCCCAACGCCCGAGGCCTACTTCTTTCTTGAGGAATGCGAGGCCATCCTCACCCGCCTCGATCAGGCCAAACTGACGCTTCAGGCGATGTCCGGGAATCAATCCGGGCGACTTCAGATCGCATGTCACCCGGCCGCATCGGGGTTTTTCATGCCGCAGGTCCTGAGGGATTTCCTGTCCGACAAGCCCGAGGTCGAGGCCGCGTTGATGATGCGCTCCTCCCGGTTCATCGAAGAACTGGTCGCCTCGCAGCAGTTCGATGTAGGCTTTGCGGAAACCCCACGGCCGCGGCCGTCGGTCCGGCAGGTCGATTTCGACCTTGACTGCATCTGCGCCCTGCCCGCCGGGGACCCCCTGGCCAAGAACGCCACGATCACGCCGGAAATGCTGGATGGCAAACAACTGGCACTGCTCTACGACGACCACCCGATCACCCGCGACATCCGCACCGCCTTTGCCCGGCGGGGCGTCGCCATCCACCGTCGGTTCGAGTTGCAGACCATCCTGCCCGGTCTCAGCTTCGTCGCGGCCGGGCTGTGCTACATGATCTGCGACCGGATTTCCGCTCATGGGGTGCTGAACCGCGAAAACCTTTTGTCCGGGCTGGTTTTTCGAAGTTTCGCACCCCGGATTCCGGCCAGGCTTTCCCTGCTGACCCCGGCGCACCGGCCACAATCGCTTCTGTCGGAAGCGTTCTGCGAGCACCTGAAAACCCACGTCCTGAGAATGCACGAGGAAGTGGATGCCCGCCTCATTCCCTAAGCGTTGAACAGGAAGTGCAGGACATCCCCATCCTGAACGATGTAACCTTTGCCTTCGGCGCGCATCTTGCCCGCCTCTTTCGCCGACTGCTCACCGCCCAGGCGGACGTAATCCACATAGGCGATGGTTTCCGCCCGGATGAAGCCGCGTTCGAAATCCCCATGGATGACGCCGGCGGCCCTGGGCGCCGAAGTCCCGGCAGGAATGGTCCAGGCGCGGGCTTCCTTCGGACCGACGGTGAAATAGGTCTGCAACCCCAAAAGCGCATAGCCCGCCTTGATCAAACGGTCCAGCCCGGCCTCTTCCAGCCCCAGTTCCGACAGGAACATCCCGGCCTCTTCAGGGTCGAGCTGGCTGATCTCCTCTTCGATCCTGGCGGAAATGACAACGCTGGCCGCTCCTTGCGAAAGGGCCATGTCCGCAACCGCACGGGAATGGGCGTTGCCGGTGGCGGCCTCATCTTCGGAGACGTTGCAAACATACAGGACGGGCTTCGCTGTCAGAAGTTGCAGCATTTCCCAGGCCCTGGCGTCTTCCGCGTCCACCGCGACGGTGCGGGCCGGGGCCCCGGCCTCCAGGGCCGCTTGCGCGCTTTTCAGCAGCCGCTCCTGCTGAAGCGCCTCCTTGTCGCCACCGCGCACCTTGCGCACCAGATTGGCAAGCCGCTTCTCGATGCTTTCCATGTCGGCCAGCATCAGCTCGGTCTCGATCACCTCCGCGTCGGCAACCGGGTCCACCCGGCCGTTCACATGGGTCACGTCCCCATCCTCGAAACAGCGCAACACATGGGCAATGGCGTCGCATTCACGGATATTGGCCAGAAACTGGTTGCCCAGCCCCTCCCCCTTGCTGGCGCCTTTCACCAGCCCGGCGATATCCACAAAAGTCATCCGCGTGGGGATGATCTGCCTGGACCCGGCGATCTGCGCCAGTTTGTCCAGCCGCATATCGGGCACGGCCACCTCGCCCACGTTGGGCTCGATGGTGCAGAAGGGAAAGTTGGCGGCCTGTGCCGCCGCCGTGCGCGTGAGCGCGTTGAACAGGGTCGACTTGCCCACGTTGGGCAGCCCCACGATACCCGTCTTGAAACCCATGCCACCTCCGGTTCGCAGCTTTGCGCGCCTTCTACGCGCCTGACCGGGCCGCCGCAACTCCACATGTCTTGATTTTCGTCGCGCCTTTCGCCAAACCGGGCGAAACCAGACGAGGGACACCATGACTCGGATCGACCGGAAATTCGCCACGCTGAAGGCCGAAGGCAAGAAGGCATTCGTGGCCTACATCATGGCCGGGGATCCGGACCATGCGACCTCGCTGGCGCTGATGAAGGGCCTGCCAGACGCGGGCGTGGACATCATTGAACTGGGCCTGCCCTTCACCGACCCGATGGCGGACGGGCCGACGATCCAGCTGGCCGGGCAGCGGGCACTGGATGCAGGCCAGACGCTTGAGAAAACGCTGGAAATGGCACGCGCCTTCCGCGCCGCCAACGACGAGACTCCGATCGTGCTGATGGGATACTACAACCCCATCTACAACCGGGGGGTGGAGCGGTTTCTCAGCGACGCGCGCGCCGCCGGGATCGACGGGTTGATCGTGGTGGACCTGCCCCCCGAGGAAGACGAGGAACTCTGCATCCCCGCGCAGGAGGCCGGGCTGAACTTCATTCGCCTGGCCACCCCCACCACCGACGACGCGCGCCTGCCCAGGGTTTTGCAGAATACTTCGGGTTTTGTGTATTACGTCTCGATTACCGGTATCACCGGCGCGGCGGAGCCGCGAGGCGCGGATGTCGCCCCCGACGTGGCGCGTATCAAGGCGCAAACCGATCTGCCGGTGGTTGTCGGGTTCGGGATCAGGACCGCGAAAATGGCCCAAACCATGGCCGGTGTCTCCGATGGGGCCGTCGTCGGGTCGGCCATCGTCAAGCAGATCGAACAGGGCAAAAGCGTGCGCCAGGTTCTGGCTTACGTGAAGGACCTGGCCGCCGGCGCGCACCGGGGATAGCGGAGTTATTGCGCAACCCCGGCCAAATTGGTAACAGGTTTTTACCAATAGCCGGAGTTGTTTCCATGCCAGTGATTACCACGATCGAAGATCTGCGCCGGATCTACCGGCGCCGGGTACCGCGAATGTTCTATGATTACTGCGAATCCGGCAGTTGGACGGAACAGACCTTCCGCGAGAATACCTCCGATTTCGGGCAGATTCGCCTGCGCCAGCGCGTGGCGGTCGACATGGAGGGACGCTCCACCGCCACGCGGATGATCGGCCAGGAGGTCACGATGCCCGTGGCGCTGGCGCCGGTCGGGCTGACCGGAATGCAATCCGCCGACGGAGAAATCAAGGCCGCCCGCGCGGCAGAGAAATTCGGGGTGCCGTTCACGCTTTCCACGATGTCGATCTGCTCCATCGAGGATGTTGCGGCGCATACGCAAAAACCTTTCTGGTTTCAGCTTTACGTGATGCGCGACCAGGAATTCCTGGAAAACATCATCGAACGGGCCCGCCGCGCAGGATGTTCGGCGCTGGTGTTGACGCTCGATCTGCAAATTCTCGGCCAGCGGCACAAGGACCTTAAGAACGGCTTGTCCGCGCCGCCCAAACTGACCCTTCCGACCCTGCTGAACCTTGCCACCAAATGGGGATGGGGGCTGGAAATGCTGGGCACCAAACGCCGCCAGTTCGGCAACATCGTCGGCCATGCCAGGGGCGTGACCAACGCCTCCAGCCTGATAACCTGGACCGCCGAACAGTTCGACCCCCGGCTTGACTGGGAAAAGGTCCGCCGAATCAAGGAAATGTGGGACGGAAAGCTGATCCTGAAAGGCATCCTCGACGCCGATGATGCGAAGATGGCATTGGATGTGGGCGCCGATGCGATCGTCGTCTCCAACCATGGGGGGCGGCAACTGGACGGCGCGGTGTCGGCCATCCGTGCCCTGCCGTCGATCCTGCGCGCGGTGGGAGGACAGGTGGAAGTCCACCTCGACAGCGGCATCCGCAGCGGGCAGGACGTTCTCAAGGCCGTGGCGATGGGCGCACAGGGGACCTATATCGGACGGGCCTTCATCTACGGCCTTGGCGCGATGGGCGAGGCCGGCGTCAGAACGGCGCTGGAGATACTCCACAAGGAACTGGACGTGTCCATGGCCCTGTGCGGGCACAAGACCATCGAAGGGCTGGGCCACGACATCCTGATGATCCCGGAAGATTTCGAAGGAAAATGGGCCTGACCGCCCTTTTTCCCTTTCCAATTTTCTGTTCCTGGGCTAAGGGCACGGCTTCATCCGGGCATACACCCTTGGAGGATGCCCTTAACAGGAGAAAGTGAAAATGGCTGGTGAAATTCCTGATATTCACGCCACGGTTCGCACGAGGTCGGGCAAGGGGGCCGCTCGTCAAGCTCGCCGTGAAAAACTCGTCCCCGGTGTGGTCTATGGCGGCGGGCAAGACCCCGTTGCGATCAACCTCAAGTACAACGAACTGTTCAAGCGCCTGAAAGCGGGCCGCTTCCTGTCGACGCTGTTCAACCTCAAGCTCGACGGGCAGGAAGATGTCCGCGTGATCTGCCGCGGCGTGCAGCGTGATGTGGTCAAGGATCTGCCGATCCACGTGGACTTCATGCGCCTGCGCCGGACCTCGCGCATCAACCTGTTCATCCCGGTCGAGTTCGTGGGCGAAGAAACCTCCCCCGGCCTCAGGAAAGGCGGCGTGCTGACCGTCGTCCGCCCGGAGGTTGAACTGGTGGTCACCGCCGGCGATATCCCCGAGAAGCTGACCGTGGACGTGTCCGGGCTGAATGTCGGCGATATCGTTCATATCTCGGACGTGGCTCTTCCCGAAGGGGCGACCCCGACCATCACCGACCGGAACTTCGTCATCGCCAACATCTCCGCACCGTCGAGCCTGCGCTCCGGCGACGAAGAGGGCGATGCGGCGGACGCCGCCGAGGCCGAGGAAGACACCGGCGAAGAGGAATAAGCCCCTCTACCACCCTTTGAGCGGGGCCCTCCGGGGCCCCGTTTGCGTTTGCGGGCTGGAAATTCCGCCGTCTTGGCGGCATCAAGGCAATACACCATTCGGAGGCAAGGATGCGGCTGTTCGTGGGTCTGGGCAATCCCGGCGCAAAATATGCAGGGAACCGGCACAATATCGGCTTCATGGCGGTAGACAAAATCGCGGTGGACCACGGTTTTACACCGTGGCGGGCCAGATTTCAGGGCCAGATCGCCGAAGGGCGGTTGGCCGGGGAAAAGATTCTGCTGCTCAAGCCCGAAACCTATATGAACCTCTCAGGTCAGTCCGTGGGCGAAGCGATGCGTTTCTTCAAGCTGGGCCCACAGGACGTGACCGTGTTCCATGATGAACTCGACCTCGCCCCCGGCAAATGCCGTCTCAAACAGGGCGGTGGCCACGCCGGGCATAACGGTCTGCGCTCGATCCATGCCCATATCGGGGAAGCTTACGGCCGCGTGCGGTTGGGGATCGGCCATCCCGGTCACAGGGACAAGGTCTCCGGCTACGTCCTGAGCGATTTTGCCAAGGCGGACCAGGTCTGGCTGGATAACCTGCTGCGCGGTCTTTCGGATGGGGTGGCGGAGCTGGCGGCGAACAACAATGCGCAATTCCTGAATGCGGTGGCCCAGCGTCACGCCCGCCCCCCCGCGCGCCCCCCCTGCCAAAAGCCGCAGACGACAGAGCCCCCCGCCAGCGCCGACACCCGCACCCCCTTGCAAAAACTGGTGGACAGGTTTCGCTAATCGTCGCGTGAGACCGGCAACAGGCTGTCTACCATCAGGTCTTCGATGAACAGGCTGAGCAATTGCGGTCGCCCGCTGACCCCGGCCTTGCGGTAGATCGCATTCGTCTGCGCCTTGACCGTGCCTTCCGACGTTTTGCGCAGCATGGCGATATCCTGCGTGCTGAGCCCCTTGATACAAAAGAGCGCAACGTCCCGCTCTGCCGGGGTCAGCCCCCATTCCGAGAACTTTTCCTCCATGACCTCGTGAAACGCACCGGAGGCCAGGCGCAGTTTCTCCCGCGCACGCGCCCCTTGACGCAGGCTCTCCCAAAGCGCCACAGCCCCCAGGAGAAGGCCCAGAATCAGTCCCACCGCAGCCCCGATTTCCAGTAGTTCCCGCGTTTGCCAGCTTATCGGCACACTGCGTGCATTCAGAACCGTCAACAGGATGTCAGACACGAAAAAAACGGCGCAAAGCGCCTGAACCAGCAAGATTGCCCCGATGAGGATTTTGCCACTCACCGGCCTTGCCCCGACATCCTTCGGGGGCGCGGCTCAGTCGTCATCGTCGTCTCCATCGTCGTCGTCGCTGTCGTCATCCCGGTTATCACCGTTGTTGCTTTTGCTCTCTCCGGAAGTTCCGCCCGTGGAACGCTCCCTGTCGTTCTGGCGGGAATTCCTGGCCCCGCCCTCGGAAGAGAAAAGCTGTCCGCGCACGTCTTCGTCATCACTGAATTGCCAGAGATCGCGCAAAATCTCCCCGGTTCGTTCATTGAAGATGATCTCTCGCCGTTCGCCGGGCCCGCGGGCAACAACCCGCGTCCGTCCAAGAAGTGTGCTGGTGACCAGGATCTCCGTGAAGCCCTGCTGGCGCAATTGCGCGACAATGCGGTCCTGCATGCCGGCCGCCAATGCCCAGCCCGACAGCAGAAAAACGGTCAGACTGGCCAGAATGATTCTGCGCTTGATCATGAAGATATCCCTGAATGGGTCACGGCGCCCTGCACATTTGGGCCCATGTGCGGCGCCGTGACAAGGCCATACCCTAAAGGGGGAAAAGGGTTGGCCCGATGGCGACGTCAGTCATCGTCGTCATGATCGTCGTCGTCGTCACGGTCATCCCGGTCGTCGTCACGGTCATCCCGGTCGTCGTCGCGGTCATCCCGGTCGTCGTCGCGGTCATCCCGGTCATCGTCACGGTCATCCCGGTCGTCGTCACGGTCATCCCGGTCGTCGTCGCGGTCATCCCGGTCGTCGTCACGGTCATCCCGGTCGTCGTCGCGGTGGCTTCGGTTGTCGCCGCGGTCGCTCAGATCGCCGCCACGATCTCCACGAGAGTCGCCGCGCTCCCTGTCGTCAAAATCAACCTCGACACGCTCACGGACCATGCCACCGTAGCGGCTTGTTTCGTCCCGCAGGATACGGCCCGTAACCGAATCGTAAGTTACCTCGCGTTCCTGACCGCGCTTGCGCGCCTCGACGGAAATACGCCCGCCTTCGCGTTCGACCTCGATATCCACATAGCCCTGGGATTGGAGGTCCCGCACGACATCCCGCACGGAGACGTCCGCCATTGCGGCTGCCCCGGCCAGCATCGTGATACAGGCGGCCATAAAGGGGATCGGTTTCATGTCACGCTCCTTTGGCTTCGGTTTCGCACCGCCAAGGGAGCATGACTCAGACCAGGACGCCATACACCTAAGGGTTAGACAGGCCCGCACAGGCCCCGAAACACGCTTGTAAACCCAAGTTTACGAAGGAATTCGACAAGTCTCAGTTCTGATCGGGGGTTGCCATTCCCACACCAAGATGCCGCGCCACAGTGAAGATGTCCTTGTCGCCACGTCCGCACATATTCATGCAAATCAGGTGATCCGCAGGCAGATCCGGGGCGATCTTGACAACATGGGCCAGCGCATGGCTGGGCTCCAGCGCGGGGATGATACCTTCCTTTTCGCAGCAAAGCTGGAACGCCCCCAAGGCCTCATCATCGGTAATGGCCACGTATTCCGCGCGCCCCATATCGTGCAACCAGGCGTGCTCCGGCCCGATGCCGGGATAATCGAGTCCGGCGGAGATCGAATATCCTTCGAGAATCTGCCCGTCGTCATCCTGCAACAGGTAGGTCCGGTTTCCGTGCAAGACGCCGGGGCGTCCGCCGGTCAGGCTGGCGCAGTGCTCCATCTTTGCGGTCACGCCCTTCCCTCCGGCCTCGACCCCGATGATGCGGACCTGCTTGTCGTCGAGGAACGGGTAGAACAGGCCCATGGCGTTGGAGCCCCCCCCGATGGCCGCGACAAGTGTATCCGGCAACCGCCCCTCGGCGGAGAGCATCTGCGCCTTTGCCTCTTTGCCGATAATCGACTGGAAATCGCGCACCATCGCCGGATAGGGATGCGGCCCCGCAACCGTCCCAATACAGTAGAACGTATCCCGCACATTGGTGACCCAGTCGCGCAAAGCGTCGTTCATCGCATCCTTCAGCGTTCCACGCCCCGAAGTGACGGGCACGACTTCTGCCCCCAAAAGCTGCATCCGGAAGACGTTCGGCTTTTGGCGCTCCACATCATGCGCCCCCATGTAAACCACGCATTTCAGCCCGAACTTGGCGCACACGGTTGCCGTGGCCACGCCATGCTGGCCGGCACCGGTCTCGGCAATGATCCGGGTCTTTCCCATCCGGCGGGCAAGAATGATCTGTCCCAGCACATTGTTGATCTTGTGCGCGCCAGTATGGTTCAGTTCATCGCGCTTGAAGTAGACCTTCGCGCCGCCAAGGTATTCGGTCAGACGCTCCGCGTGGTAGAGCGGACTGGGACGGCCCACGTAATGGGTCCACAGATGGGTCATCTCGTCCCAGAAGGACGCATCCGTCTTGGCATATTCGTACTGCTGCTCAAGCTCCAGGATCAGCGGCATCAGCGTCTCGCTGACGAATCGACCGCCGAAATCGCCGAAGCGCCCCTTGTCATCCGGGACGGTCAGAAAGCTGTTCACAAGATTTTCCGCCATGTCGGGGTCTCCATCTCGGGTCTCCCCGCGTTTAAAGCCATTGGGCGCGGCGGTAAAGACAGGGTTAGCCCGCCGCCTTCACGAAACGGGCCATGCGTACGGCATCTTTCACCCCGGGGGCGCTTTCCACGCCGGAAGACACGTCCACCTGCCGGGCCCCGGTCAGGCGGATGGCCTCAGCCACGTTTTCCGGCGTCAGCCCCCCCGCCAACATCCACGGTACCGGCCAGCGGCGGCCCGCGATCATCCGCCAGTCGAAAGACAGCCCGTTTCCCCCCGGCAACACAGCCCCTTTCGGAGCCTTGGCATCCACGAGAACCTGGTCCGCAACACGGGCATACTCCTGCAGCGCGGGCAAATCGGCCTCATCCGCGACGCCCACAGCCTTCATCACCGGAAGGCCAAAGCGCGCCCGCAGGCGCGCCACCCGGTCCGGAGGTTCATTGCCATGGAGTTGGAGCATGTCGAGGGGAACGGTCTCCACCAGCGCCTCCAGCGCGGCATCTTCGGCGTCCACCGTCAGGGCGACGCGCGCCATCCCCACAGGCACCCCAGCGGCCAATTCCGCAGCCTGCGCCAGATCCACTGACCGCGGCGATCGTGGAAAAAAGACGAATCCGACATAGGCAGCCCCAGCACGCGCCGCCGCCTCAACGGCGGCCCGGTCGCGCAGGCCGCAGATTTTCACCCGTATGTCCGACATGGCGGCGGTCAACCCGCCTTCCTGTCGTCCTCGATCAGGGCCAGAACATCATCCTTGTCATCGCCGCTCTGCGCCTTTTTCAGGCGCGACACCTCGCGTTGAAGTCGGGCGGTTTCACGCCGGTTGCGAGACGCTTCCGCGCGGTGCTTGGCCTCGCGCATCCATTCCCAGAAAAACCCGATCAAAAGGCCGGCGACGAGCCCTGAAAACCCGACGACGAAAAGCGGCACCTCGGCCGTCCAGTTGAACTTGGCAAAACCGGCCAGTTCCTCCGGCAACAGCGACAGGGTGACAATATTCCGGTTTGCCATCGAGATGACGACAATCCCAATCGCCAGAACGGCGAGGAAGAGGTATCGAATGTAGCGCATAGCTCCGGTCCGTTTATTTCCCGTTCAGTCGTTCTCGTAGCAGCTTGCCGGTCTTGAAGAAAGGGACATGCTTCTGCTCAACATGAACGGACTCACCGGTGCGCGGATTACGACCAATGCGCGCATCCCGTTTTTTGACCGAAAATGCGCCAAAGCCCCGCAACTCAACCCGATCACCGCGCGCCATGGCAGCAATGATTTCTTCGAAAACAGTACCAACGATGCGTTCGACATCGCGCTGGTAAAGGTGGGGGTTTTCATCGGCAATTTTCTGAATCAATTCAGAGCGGATCATAACACAGGGTCCCCGTCGAATTTTTAGTTGGCCTTCGGCTTCGTGACTATAGGCGCGTTTCAGCATTCCTCAAAGAAAAAGCCCCTGAAAACGTGGAAAAACCCTCCGCTGCACCCGGCGCCTGCCCCTTTGGGCTGGAAAACCCGAAGCTGCGCGGCGAATCACAGGGGCAAATGAAAACGGCCCCGCCAGTGGCGGGGCCGGATGATCGCGACAAATGCGACAAATCCCAGCTACTTCTCGCTGCCTTTCAGCGCCGCCCCAAGGATGTCCCCCAGCGACGCCCCGGAATCGGAGCTGCCGAACTGTTCGACGGCCTCTTTCTCTTCGGCGATCTCACGCGCCTTGATCGACAGGCCCAGCCGGCGGGTCTTGTTGTCAATGTTCGTCACGCGCACATCCACATGGTCACCGACCTGAAAGCGCTCGGGACGCTGTTCCGCCCGGTCCCGCGACAGATCGGAGCGGCGGATGAAGGATTTCATGCCTTCGTACTCCACTTCGATCCCGCCATCCTCGATAGACGTGACCGCGACGGTAATAACCGATCCGCGCTTCACCCCCCCCACGGCCTCGGCGAACGGATCGCCCGCCAGCGCCTTGACGGAGAGCGAGATGCGCTCTTTCTCCACGTCAACCTCGGTGACGACGGCTTTCACCATGTCGCCCTTGCGGTAGTCCTGGATGGCTTCCTCCCCGCGCTGATCCCAGCTGAGATCGGAGAGATGCACCATGCCGTCAATGTCGTTGTCCAGACCGATGAACAGGCCGAACTCGGTGATGTTCTTGACCTCGCCCTCAACCTCGGTCCCGACCGGATGGGTTTCGGAGAACACCTCCCACGGGTTGCGCATGGTCTGTTTCAGGCCAAGGCTGACGCGGCGCTTGGCAGCGTCGATCTCCAGCACCATGACATCCACTTCCTGGCTGGTCGAAACGATCTTGCCGGGATGCACGTTTTTCTTGGTCCAGGACATTTCGGACACGTGGACAAGACCCTCGACCCCCGGCTCCAGTTCGACGAAGGCGCCATAGTCGGTAATGTTGGTCACGCGCCCCTTGTGAACCGTGTTCAGCGGGAACTTCGCGCCCACGGTATCCCACGGATCTTCCTGCAACTGCTTCATGCCCAGGCTGATACGGTGGGTATCCTTGTTGATCTTGATGACCTGAACCTTGACGGTTTCCCCGATCGACAAGATCTCGGAAGGATGGTTGACGCGGCGCCATGCCATGTCGGTGACGTGCAACAGCCCGTCCACCCCGCCCAGATCGACGAAGGCGCCATACTCGGTGATGTTCTTCACCACGCCGTCCACAGCATCGCCCTCGGTCAGCTTGGCGATGACCTCGGCACGCTGCTCGGCCCGCGATTCCTCCAGGATGGCGCGGCGCGACACAACGATATTGCCGCGGCGACGATCCATTTTCAGAATCTGGAAGGGCTGTTTGAGCCCCATCAGAGGGCCGGCATCGCGCACCGGGCGCACATCGACCTGGCTGCCGGGCAAGAAGGCGACGGCACCGCCCAGATCGACGGTAAAGCCACCCTTGACGCGACCGAAGATCGCGCCGTCGACGCGGGCATCGTCGGCATAGGCTTTCTCCAGACGATCCCAGGCTTCCTCCCGACGGGCCTTTTCACGGCTGATAACGGCTTCGCCGCGAGCGTTCTCGACGCGGTCGAGGTAGACTTCCACCTCATCCCCCACGGAGATCTCAGGCGCTTCGCCGGGATTTGCGAATTCCTTCAGATCGACGCGGCCTTCCATTTTGTAGCCGACATCGATGATGGCCTGCCCCGCCTCGACGGCGATAACGCGACCTTTGACGACACTGCCTTCCTCCGGCGTGTCAATTTCGAAGCTTTCTTGGAGGAGGGCTTCGAATTCCTCCATGGATGTGTTCTGAGCCATGTGGTCTCTGGTTTCCTTCGGGTTCATTTTACTGGCCGGGCGGTTGTCTCCGCCGGTCTTGGATTGGTCTGATTGCCTCCCGCCCGCGCCGGGGTCAAAACAAGAAGGGCCGGTACATTCCCCGACCCTGCCCCAGATTGCGGCTCTTTCGGCCTTTTCGACGGGCGCTCTATAGCGGGACAAACCGTCTCACGCAAGTGTTAAGCCGTAAAAACCCGCGCCCTGCGCGCTTCGATGATCCGGATCGCTTCCGCTACGGCCTCATCGATGCCCAATTGCGACGTGTCGAGCATCACCGCATCTTCGGCGGGTTTTAACGGCGCGCTGGACCGGGCGCGGTCGCGGGCGTCGCGGGCGCACATATCGGCGAGCACCTCCTCAAAGGTCGTCTCGATCCCCTTTTCCACCAGTTCGCGGTAGCGGCGCCTGGCCCGAACCGTATCGCTCGCGGTCACGAAAAGCTTTGCCGGAGCATCGGGGCAAATCACGGTGCCAATATCCCGACCGTCCAGTACCGCGCCCTCGGCACGGGTGGCGAAAGCGCGCTGAAACTCCACCAGCGCGGCACGAACATCGGCAATCGCGGCAACCTTGCTGGCAGCCTGCGCCACCGCCGGGCTGCGCAGGCCGTCTCGCTCCAGGTCTGCGGGGGCCAGCATGCGCGCGGCCTCGACCGGGTCCCGCCCCTCCAGAACACACGCCCCCACGGCCCGGTAAAGCAGCCCCGTATCAAGATGGGCAAATCCAAAATGCGCGGCAACGGCCCGGCTGATCGTCCCCTTCCCGGCGGCGGCGGGGCCATCTATGGCAACGGCAAAACTCATTCCACCTGCGTCGTCATGGAAGGGTCCGCCCCATCGGCACGTGGAAGATCCCCTTCGATATCATAATAGGTACCCTTGTAGGCACAGAAGATGTGGCCCGCAAGCCGCACGCCGGGGTCGCCGTCGATCGTCCCGGCGAAAATCGCCAGATGAGTCCCCGGCCCGTCCCAGAAAAGGTTGGAGCCGCAAATCGGGCAAAAACCGCGCCGCGCGCACGGCGAGGACGCATACCATGCGACCCGCCCCTCGATCGTGACACGCGCACGCAGGGCCGAGGTGGCGGCGGCGTAATGTCCGCTCGTCTTGCGGCACTGCGTGCAGTGGCACGCGATTACCGGGCGCAGCGGCGCGTCGGTGCGGTAACGCACCGCGCCGCAAAGGCAACCGCCCGCGGCACTCATGGGGACACCTTCGAAAACCGTGCCCCAAGGGCTTCCATCAGCGGCTCGAACACCGGGAAAGACGTTGCGATCGGCCCGGCATCGTCAACCGTGACCGGCGCCTGCGCGCCCAACCCGGCCACAAGGAAAGACATCGCGATCCGGTGGTCCAGATGCGTGGCACATATCGCCCCCCCGGGCAGCCCACCCGGCCCCATTCCATGAACGACCATCCAGTCCGCCCCCTCCTCGACACGGGCCCCGCAACTGCGCAGCCCGTTGGCCATGGCGGCGATACGGTCGCTTTCTTTCACCCGCAACTCCCCCACACCGCGCATCACGGTAGGACCCTCGGCAAAAGCCGCAACCACCGACAGGATCGGGTATTCGTCGATCATGCTGGGCGCGCGTTCGGGTGGCACCTCGATCCCTTTCAGGGCTGGTGAGAACCGCACACGCAGATCCGCCACCGGCTCCCCCCCTTCCTCACGCATGTTTTCATAGCCCAAGTCCGCCCCCATCTCGCGCAAGGTCTCGAACAGGCCCGCACGGGTCGGGTTCAGACCGATGCCGGGGACCGAGACATCCGACCCCTCGACAATCAACGCCGCGCAAACCGGGAACGCCGCGGAGCTTGGATCGCGCGGCACGGCGATGGTCTGGGGGCGCAGCTCCGGCTGGCCGGTCAGGGTAATAATGCGCCCCTCGGGGCCATCCTCCACCCGCAAATCGGCCCCGAACCCTGCCAGCATACGCTCGGTATGGTCGCGGGTGGCCTCACGCTCGATCACCACGGTTTCGCCCGGCGCGTTCAGCCCGGCCAGAAGGATCGCCGACTTTACCTGCGCCGAAGGCATCGGTGTCTTGTAACACACGGGCACCGGGTGCGCCGCGCCGGTGACGGTCATCGGCAAACGCCCCCCATCGCGCCCCACCGCCCGCGCCCCGAACAGCGCCAGAGGCTCCGTCACGCGCCCCATCGGGCGGGACCGCAAAGAGGCGTCGCCCGTAAACGTCGCCGTCACGGGCGAGGTGGCCATCGCACCCATGATCAACCGCACCCCGGTGCCGGAATTGCCGCAATCGATGACATCGTCAGGCTCGGCAAATCCGCCAACGCCGACGCCCTGAACGACCCACGCCCCGGGGCCGGTCTGGCTCACCCGCGCACCGAAGGCGCGCATCGCCCGGGCGGTGTCCAATACGTCCTGCCCTTCCAGAAGGCCGCTGATGCGGGTCTCCCCCACCGCCAGCGCACCAAGGATCAGCGCACGATGGCTGATCGACTTGTCCCCCGGCACCTCTGCCGTGCCGCGCAGGGAAGCCGCACGCCGGGCAGTCATCGGGATCGGGTCACCATGGGCGGACATGGGCGGCTCCTTGCAGCATGCTCTGGCAAGGGCTTAGCGAATGTGGCCGGGGCGTCAAGCCTCCCCCAGCCAGTGACGGGGGTTGATCTCGGCGATCTGGCGGAAATGATCCTCGCCCAGCGTGTCGCGCAGCCGGATCGACACCGCCTTTTCCGAAAGCTGCTCTTGCCGGGTCATGTAGAAATCCGACCCGAACAGGATGCGCGGCCGCAACTTGTCATTCTCCATGAACAGGCGCAGCAAAGGCGCATATTCGGAGAACTTGAAGATCGTGTAGGAAATATCGGTATAAAGATTGGGGAACGCGCCCCCTTCGATCATGTCGGCAATCTCCGAGACCCAGTTCCTTTGCCGCGCCTCCGGGTCGTCTGGGTCAAGCCCACGGCCCAGATAATCGCGCCAGTCCGCATCGCCGCCGAAATGGGCAAGACACAAGCGCAGATCGGGAAATTTTTCCATCACGGGACGATACGCCGCCGGATCTGTCACCTTGTCGGCACGGGACTGGCTCCAAAGCTTGTGCCGCACCCCCCCGCGCGAACAATGGGCCATCACCGGCAGACCGCGTGCTGCGCACAGGGGGTAAACATCGTTCATGAGAACCGGATGATCGGGGGCATAGCCCAGCTTGGTGTAAATCTTGAGACCTCGAAAGCCGAGTTCGTCAATGCAGCGCAAGAACTCCCCGGCCGCACCAGGACGATCCGGAAACACCGTGGCAAAAGGAAGAACCTGATCCGGATAAGCCTCCGCCAGTTCGGCAAGGCCGTCATGCTGTGCATCGATATCCTCCCCGACCGGGCCGTGGCCGATAAGCGCCATATCCATTGGCAGGACCACAAAACGCGTATCCCGCGGGTAATAATGCAAAACCTCCCTGAACACCTCCTCCTGCGATCTGCGGCTGCCGGTGCGGTGGAAATTCTCCAGCCGCACCAAAAGATCATAAAGGCCATCCCAGGGCAAAAACCGGGCGATCCACCGTGAGAACATCAGCAGCGCCGGGACCGCCCGGAACAACGCCGCGATCCGCACCGGATAATATTTCGGCGTATGAGCCGTGGTGAAGGTGTGGATGTGGCAATTCGTAATCTGGATCTCGGCCATGGCGCGCCCTCCCCGCGGAATATAGCGCGAATCCCCCCCTGGCCACAGCGTCTAAACCCGCCGGAAAGTCAGGTAATGGGGCGGGCGGCCCTCACGCAGGGCTTTCTGTTCGTAACGGGTCGAAATCCAGTCCGGCCACGGGGCGCGCCAGTCTTCCGGACGCTCGGCCAGCCACTCGAACCCGTGGCGGGGCACTTGCTCCAGTGTCTGGCGCACATAATCGGGGATATCGGTGGCCACGCGCAGACTCGCACCAGGCTTCATCACACGGGCGAGTGGCTCCAGATACCCGGGCGTCACGAACCGGCGGCGGTGGTGTTTCTTCTTGGGCCACGGGTCGGGATACAACAGGAACGCCCGCGACAGGCAGGCTTCGGGCAGAACGTCGAAGAGATCCCGCACATCGCCGGGATGGATGGCGACATTCCCCACACCGGCCTGGCGCAGCTTCCCCAACAGCATGGCGACACCGTTGATGAACGGCTCACACCCGATGATCCCGACCTGCGGGTTTTGCCCCGCCTGATGGACCATGTGCTCCCCCCCGCCGAAACCGACCTCCAGCCAGACGTCGCGCCCACCGAAAAGCCCCGCAAGGTCGAGCGGGTCGCGCCCGGGGTTGTCTTCCCACGATACCGCGCCAGGGGAGAGCGCCGCGAGATCCTCTTCCAGGTAGCCACGCTGACTGTCGCGCAGGGTCTTGCCGGAGCGGCGGCCATAGAAATTGCGCCAGGGCGCGGCGGGGTGTTTCTTGTCTGTCATGCGGGTCCACGCAAAAAGGGGCGGGCGTTTCGACCCACCCCCTATCGTGTCACGTTACGCCGGGCAATGCGCGGTTTACCCGATCACCGATTTCAGGGCCTCGACCAGGTCGGTGCGTTCCCAACTGAACCCGCCATCGACCTCGGGCGCACGGCCGAAATGCCCATAGGCTGCGGTGCGCTGGTAGATCGGACGGTTAAGCTGCAGATGGTCGCGAATCCCGCGGGGGGTCAGATCCATCACCTCGGCCACGGCCTTTTCGATGACCTCTTCGCTGACTTCGCCGGTACCGTAGGTTTCGGCATAAATCGACAGCGGCTTGGCCACGCCGATGGCATAGGACAGCTGGATCACACAGCGATGGGCCAGCCCGGCGGCCACCACGTTCTTGGCCAGATAGCGGGCCGCATAAGCGGCAGAACGGTCGACTTTCGTCGGGTCCTTGCCCGAAAACGCACCACCGCCATGGGGCGCGGCCCCGCCATAGGTATCGACAATGATCTTGCGCCCGGTCAGGCCGGCATCGCCATCGGGGCCGCCGATCACGAAGGTGCCCGTGGGGTTGACCCACCATTCGGTAGCCTTCGTCAGCCAGCCTTCGGGCAGCACTTCCCGGATATAGGGTTCCACGATGGCGCGGATATCGTCGGAGGTCTGGTTCTCGCTGGCGTGCTGGGTCGACAGCACCAGCTGGGTCACCTCAACGGGTTTGCCGTCCTCGTAACGCAGCGAAAGCTGGGACTTGGCGTCAGGGCCCAGATCGGGTGCAGCCCCGGATTTGCGCACCTCGGCGAGGCGACGCAAGATCGCGTGGGAATAGTGGATCGGCGCGGGCATCAGGGCATCGGTCTCTTCAACCGCATAGCCGAACATGATCCCCTGGTCGCCCGCACCCTCCTTGTCAACGCCCTGTGCGATATGGGCGGACTGGGCATGAAGGTAACTGTCCACCTTCATGTTGGCCCAGTGAAAGCCCTCCTGCTCATAGCCGATGTCGCGTACACATTCGCGGGCAATCTCCTCGACCCGCTGGATGACTTCGCCGGGGCCGCGCACCTCGCCGCCGATCACGACGCGGTCGGTCGTGGCGAAGGTCTCACACGCAACGCGGGACTGGGGGTCCGCCGCCAAGAAGGCATCGAGAACGGCATCCGAAATGCGATCGCAAACCTTGTCCGGGTGCCCCTCCGAGACGGATTCGGAGGTAAAGATATAGTTCTTACGAGTCATTGGAAGTGCTCCATTAGGTTATCCCCATCACGCCAGGAAGCCGTTGTGACGGTTCGATCCCACCCGCTTACGCCCACGGCCACAAGGGGTCAACGTCTATTTCTGCCGGCGCGCTGCGGCGAAAAGGGCAAAAAGGAGGAAAAAGGCAAACACGGCGGGCCAGTCGCCCCCACGCGCATAAGGCGTGGGCGGCAGCGCGCCGGGCAAACCCGCATCCAGGGCACCGGCCGTATTCAGCGGCAGGCTGTCCAGCACCCGGCCGCGCGCATCGATCACCGCGGAAACGCCGGTATTGGCCACACGCACCAACGGCAGCCCACGCTCCACCGCGCGCAGCCGCGCCTGTGCGAGATGCTGATATGGCCCCGTCAGGCGGCCGAACCAAGCGTCATTCGTAATCTGAACCACCCAGTCCGGACGACCGCCCGGCGCGCGCAAATCTTCGGGAAACACAGCCTCATAGCAAATCAGCGGCACCACCCGCCCCGCTGGCCCAAGATCCAGCAGGCGTGGCCCCGGACCGGGAGTGTACCCATAGGCATCCCGCGCGGCCAGGCCCTTCAGCCCGATCGCTCCCAGCACCCCGCCGAAAGGCAGATATTCTCCGAACGGCACAAGATGGTGCTTGTCATAGAGGTGGCTGACCCGTCCCTGTGCGTCGATAACGGCGAGACTGTTGTAAACGCCCTGCCTGTCGCGCCGCTGGGCCCCGAACATCACCGGACCCCCGCCCGCAGCATCCGCCATCATTCCCATCACGTCATCGGCATGGTTCAGTAGGTAAGGCACAGAAGTTTCGGGCCAGATGACAATATCCGGCGCCGGGTCGGCGGGCCGGGCAGTCGCATCCATCAGCCGCTCGAAGAAAACCGGAACCATGTCCGGACGCCATTTCAGGTGCTGCGCGGCGTTGGGCTGTACCAGCCGCACAACGACCGGCGTGTCCGCGGGCATGGGTTGGGCAAGACGGAACATTCCCCCCCCCCACGCCGCGGCCAGCAGGGCCGCCGCCAGCCCCACCCCCCGCCAGCGCGCCATGGCAGGCAGTGCCGCGATCGACACCGCCAGAAGGCTCAGGCCATGTGGCCCGGTCAGCGCCGCAAGCTGCATCACCGGCGTGCCGATCCACACATGGCCGACAAGAGCCCAGGGGAACCCCGTCAACACATGGCTGCGCGCCAGTTCCGCAAAGGCCAGCGTCACCGCGAAGGCCAGCGCCCTGCTTTGCCGCCCCCGGCCCAGCCAATGGGCCAGCGCGCCCGCCGCCCCCCAGAAAAGCGCCAGCCCCCCGGCCAGCAACAGCAACGCGAAGGGCGCCATCCAGCCGTGACGGGCAATGTCCACGAGAAACGGCTCCACAATCCAGTTCACCGCCCCGGCGAAATATCCCGCGCCCGCCGCCCAGGCCCGGCCCGCCGCCTGCTGCCATGTCCCCCGCGCCACCAGCGCGATACACCCTGCCAACGCCAGTAGCGTCAGCGGCCACCAGCCCAGCGGGGCCTGCCCGCTTGCGGCCAACACCCCCAGCCCGAAGGCCGCGAAACCGAACCGCCGGGCAGAAAGGCGACCCAAAAGCGATGTCATGACATCAGGCGACCTTGGCGGAGGGCAACCGCACCCGCAAACGTTTGATCCGCCGGGGGTCGGCGTCAACCACCTCAAACTCGGCGCCCGTGTCATGGGGGATGACTTCGCCCCGCGCAGGCACCCGACCGATCATCATGAAAACCAACCCGCCGATGGTGTCGATCTCTTCCTCGTCTTCGGCTTCCGCCAGCTTGAGACCGATCTCCGCCTCGAACTCATCCAGAGGCGCACGGGATTGCGCAAGGTAGATGCCGGGTTTTTCCTGTACCCAGAACTGGCCTTCGGTCACGTCGTGCTCATCCTCGATCTCCCCCACGACCTGCTCGACGAGATCCTCGATCGTCACCAGCCCGTCCACCCCGCCGTATTCGTCGATGACCAGCGCCATGTGCATCCGCTGGCTCTGCATCTTCTGCAAAAGCACCCCGACCGGCATCGACGGCGGAGCGAACAAGAGCGGGCGGATCATGTCGTCCAGGGAAAAGTCCTGCGCCTTGCCATTGAAACCGTAACGCAGAGAAAGATCCTTCAGGTGCACCATGCCCAGCGGCGTATCCAGCGTACCGTCATAAACCGGCAGGCGCGTCATACCGCTTTCACGGAACACGCCGACCAGTTCCACCAGTCCGATATCCGCAGGCACGGCGACGATCTCCACCTTCGGGATTGCGACGTCCTCCACCCTCAGGCTGCTGAAGTTCATCAGGCCCGAAGCAAAAGCCTCCGGTGCAAGATTCGCGGAGAACGATCCCTCCGCATCGTTTTCGGTGGCTTGGGCCCCGGAATCGGGGCGCACCAGAGACGCGAGCCTGCCGATCAGGCCCCGTCTCTCGGTCTTTTCAGAGCCGTGCGCGCCATGCGCCGCGCAAGACGACCCTTCGGTTTCGTCACCCATCAGTCCTTACCAAATGATCCGGGCCCGAGGCCCGTTATCAGACATATGGGTCAGCGATACCCAGTTTGGCAAGTATTTCCACCTCCAGACGTTCCATCAGCGCGGCGTCTCCGGGCCGGATGTGGTCATACCCCAACAGGTGCAGGCAGCCATGCACCAGCAGATGGCTCACGTGGTCGGCAAACGGTTTGCCCTGCGCCTCCGCCTCCCGGGCACAGGTCTCCCAGGCGATGGCAATATCGCCCAACTCACACAGCGGGCCTTCGGGCAGGTCCGGACGCCCGCCATCCGCACCCGCCGCGCGTTCCCGGGACGGCCAGGACAGCACGTTCGTCGGCCGGGGCTTTTCCCGGAATTCCGCGTTAAGCGCCGCGATTCTGGAATCGTCACAGCCCAGCAGGCAAATCTCGACCCCTGCGGGATCGAGGCCCAGATGGTTCAGCGTGGCACGGCAGGCCCTCTCGGCCAGTGCGGGCAGACCGGCCTCCTGCCAGCGGGGATCTTCGGCAATCGTATCGACAAGATCATCCATCGGCCTTGTCATAAGCCTGAATGATCCGCGCCACCAGAGGGTGCCGCACGACGTCCCGCGCGGTAAAGTAGCTGAATGAAATCCCCTCTACCCCCCTGAGCAGCGCCTGCGCATCGGCCAGGCCGCTGGTAACGCCGCGGGGCAGGTCCACCTGGCTGCTATCGCCCGTGATCACCATGCGCGACCCCTCCCCCAGCCGGGTCAGGAACATCTTCATCTGCATGCGCGTGGCATTCTGGGCCTCGTCCAGCACGACAAAAGCGTTCGACAGGGTGCGCCCCCGCATGAAGGCCAGCGGCGCAATCTCGATCTTCTTTTCCTCGATCAGCCTGGTCAGTTGCCGGCCCGGCAGGAAGTCGTGCAACGCGTCGTAAAGCGGCTGCATGTACGGATCCACCTTGTCCTTCATGTCGCCGGGCAGAAATCCGAGCCGCTCCCCCGCCTCGACGGCAGGACGTGAAAGGATGATCCGGTCCACCTGCCCACCCGTGAACATGTTGACCGCGGCCGCCACCGCAAGATACGTCTTGCCGGTGCCGGCCGGGCCGATTCCGAAAGCCAGTTCGTGCCCGAACAGGGCCTGCACATAGGCCTTCTGCGCCTCGGTCCGGGGCTCGACCAGCTTCTTGCGGGTATGAATCTCGATCCGTCCGCGCTGAAACATCTCCAGCTGGTCGCCCGCGCGGGCACCGGTTTCCGGGCTGTCATATAAACGAATGGCCCCGTCGATCTCTCCTGCGGCAACGCTCCTGCCTGCCTCCAGGCGTCCGTAAAGCTGATTCAGGACCTCTGCCGCACGGGTTCTGGCGGCCTCGTCCCCCAATACCGAAAGCCGGTTGCCCCGGCGCAGGATATGTACCTCCAGCTGATGCTCGATCTGGGCGAGATTGCGATCAAACTCACCACACAGATCGATCAGAAGGCGATTGTCAGGAAACTCCAACAGCGTTTCCTGAACGCCGTCGGGCGCGGGCGGGGGGGTCAGTGCGCTGATGCCCAAATAGAACCTCGTGGGTTGGAGCCTGCACAGATATGGTGCCAAGCGCGACCGTTTGGCGCAAGCATTGGTTTGGGACTCAGGCAAATTCGGGCAACATCGCGCCGCCCGAGGCCCGGATCAGGCTGTCAGGCCCTCCGGTTCGGGCAGCCCACTGTCCCGGCAGCAGGCCGTAACCGTATTTGCCAGCAGGCAGGCGATGGTCATCGGCCCCACGCCGCCGGGCACCGGGGTGATCGCACCGGCCACCTCAACCGCAGTTTCAAAGTCCACATCCCCCACGAGGCGGGTTTTTCCCTCGCCTTTTTCGGGCGCGGGAACTCGGTTGATCCCGACGTCGATCACCGTCGCGCCCGGCTTGATCCAGCCGCCCGGAATCATCGCCGGCCGCCCGACCGCCGCCACAAGGATGTCCGCCCCGCGGCATACCGCGGGCAGATCCTGCGTGCGGGAATGGGCCACGGTCACCGTCGCGCTGTCGCGCAGCAAGAGCTGGGCCATCGGTTTGCCGACAATATTGGAACGCCCCACGACCACCGCACGCTTGCCCGACAAGCTGCCGAGCCGGTCACGCAGCATCATCAGGCATCCCAGAGGCGTGCAGGGCACCATCGCCTTCTGCCCGGTCGCCAGCCGCCCGACATTGAGGATGTGGAACCCGTCCACATCCTTCGCGGGATCGATCGCATTGATGACCTTGTCGGCGTCGATATGATCGGGCAGCGGCAGTTGCACAAGGATCCCATGCACCGCGGGGGCAGCGTTCAGCCGGTCGATCAGGGCCAGAAGCTCGGCCTCGGGCGTATCGGCGGGCAGGCAATGCTCGAACGAGGTCATCCCAACCTCTTTTGTCTGCTTGCCCTTGTTGCGCACGTAAACCTGGCTTGCCGGGTCTTCCCCGACCAGCACCACGGCAAGACCGGGGGTCAGGCCATGGTCCTGCTTCAGACGGGCCACATGGTCGGCCACCCTGGCACGGATGTCTGCGGCAAAGATTTTGCCATCAATCAGGATTGCGGTCATGTTCGGGTCTCCTTGGCGGCCATGGCCGTCTCTTCGCGGCGGATCGACCATTCGATCATCTCACGCCAGAGCGTCTCGGCCAGTTTCTCATCCCACCCTTCAGCGCGGGCACAGGCGCGAACGTTGTCCAGCACCTCGCATACGCGCGCCTCGATCCGGGCGGGCAACCGCTCCTTCGGCTTGAGCTCGGCCGCGCGGTCGATATACCCTGCCCGCCGGGCAAGCGCCGCCACGATCTGCCGGTCCAGCGTGTCGATCTGATGGCGCAGTTCGTCCATGCTCTGGCAGTCTTCTGGGGGGATCATGCCCGGCCTCTTGGGTTGTTCTGGCTTGGGGCTGGCATAGCGCGCGCAGGCGCGGGCTGCAACGGGGCTAGAACAACCCGTCCACCTGGCCGTCCTCATTCACCCCGATCGCCTGCGCCGCAGGCTGGCTGGGCAGGCCCGGCATCGTCATGATCTCACCGCAGATCGCCACGACGAACCCAGCCCCCGCACAAAGCCGCACTTCGCGGATCGGAACCGAGTGCCCCTCCGGGGCGCCACGCAAATTCGGATCGGCAGAAAAGGAATATTGCGTTTTGGCCATGCACACCGGCAGGTGACCGAACCCTTCCTCCTCCCACTGCTGCAACCGGGCCCGAATGCGGGCGTCGGCCAGCACCTCCTCCGCGCGGTAGATCCGGCGGGCAATCGTTTCGATTTTCCCAAACAGCGGCACCTCATCGGGATAAAGCGGAGAGAACGCCGCCGACTCTCCGGCCAGGTCCACGACCCTGCGGGCCAGCGCCTGTGTCCCCGCGCCGCCCTCGGCCCAATGGGTACAGGGGATCGCCTCTACCCCGTATTGTGCCGCATAGGCACGCACAGCTTCGATTTCGGCTTCGGTATCGCCGTCAAAATGGTTGATTGCCACGACAACCGGCACGCCAAAACCACGGAGATTCTCGATATGGCGGCCCAGATTTGCACAGCCCGCCCGCACCGCCGCGACATCTTCAGCCCCAAGTTCGGCACGGCCGACCCCACCGTTCATCTTCAGTGCCCGTACCGTCGCCACCAGCACCACCCCATCGGGGGAAAGCCCGCCGATCCGGCACTTGATGTCCATGAACTTCTCCGCCCCGAGATCGGCCCCGAAACCGGCCTCCGTCACCACGTAATCGGCCAGCTTCAGCGCCGTGCGCGTGGCGATCAGGGAGTTGCACCCATGGGCGATATTGGCAAACGGCCCGCCATGCACGAAAGCCGGGGTGTTTTCCAGCGTCTGCACGAGATTGGGCTGGAACGCATCCTTCAACAGGACAGTCATCGCCCCATCCGCGCCAAGGTCGTGGGCGGTAACCGGCCTGCGATCCGACGTATAGCCCACGATGATCGCCCCCAGCCGGCGCTGCAAATCCGCAAGGTCACTGGCCAGACACAAGATCGCCATGACCTCCGATGCGACGGTGATGTCAAAGCCCGTCTGACGCGGAAATCCGTTGGCCACCCCGCCCAGAGAGCACACGATATCCCGCAGCGCCCTGTCATTCATGTCCATCACCCGCCGCCACGTGATACGGCGCGAATCCAGCCCCAGCGCATTGCCCCAGTAAATGTGGTTGTCGATCAGCGCCGCCAGCAGGTTGTGGGCGCTGGTGATGGCATGAAAATCCCCCGTAAAGTGCAGGTTCATCTCTTCCATCGGGACAATCTGCGCCAGCCCGCCGCCGGCGGCTCCGCCCTTCATCCCGAAACACGGACCAAGGCTTGCCTCCCGGATACAGATGACCGCGCGATGTCCCAGCCGCGCCAGCCCGTCGCCAAGCCCCACGGTCGTGGTCGTCTTGCCCTCGCCCGCCGGAGTCGGGTTGACTGCCGTCACGAGGATCAGCTTGCCGTCGGGCCGCCCCCCCAGCGATCCGGTAAAAGCTGCGGAAACCTTCGCCTTGTCATTGCCGTAGGGAATCAGCGCATCCGCCGGAATACCCAGTTTCGCCCCGATCTCCTGGATCGGGCGTTTGCGGGCAGCACGGGCAATCTCGATATCGGTTCGGACCATGGGCACCTCTCCTCCGGCAACGCTTGCAAAAGTGATAGCCCAGTCCGACTCGAAGGACAGACCTTAATGCGACGCCCCGTACGCCGCTTACGGCCAAACGGAAACCGCCGCGCAATTCGCGCGGCGGTATCGGTATCAGGGGGTGGGCTCGGGTTCCGGATCGACCGGGGGGCGCCCCCTGGGCTTTGTCTTGGGAATGGCCGTAAGAGAGGGGGCGTTCCCGCTCTTTGGCGGGGTGTCCTCATCGTCGCCACGGTTAAGCGGCTCCCCCGCGATGACCTTCGCAATCTCGACACCGGTGAGGGTTTCGTATTCCAAAAGTCCCTGGGCCAGACGCTCCCACTCCTCCCGCTTCTCGGTCAGGATACGGCGGGCGGTCTCATAACCCTCGTCGATGATCTCCCTCACCTTGTCGTCTATGACCTTCTGCGTCGCGGCAGAATGGTTCGTGCCACCGCCATAGGGGCCAAGGTAGGATTGCTGTTCATTCGCGTAATCCACGAACCCCAACTCCTCGGAAAATCCGAACTGGGTCACCATTGCCCGGGCGATCCTCGAGGCCTGCTGAATGTCGCTGGCCGCCCCCGAAGTCACGTTTTCCCTGCCGAACTTGATCTCCTCGGCAACGCGTCCGCCCATCGCCATGGCGATCTTGGACTTGTACTTGGTGTAGCTGACCGAAAGCTGGTCACGCTCCGGCAGGCTCAGCACCAGGCCCAGCGCACGCCCCCGTGGAATGATGGTCGCTTTATGAACCGGGTCATGCTGGGGCACGTTCAGCCCCACGATGGCATGGCCGGCCTCGTGATAGGCGGTCAGTTGTTTTTCGTCCTCGCTCATCACCATGGAGCGTCGCTCCGCCCCCATCATGACCTTGTCCTTGGCGTTCTCGAAATCTTCCATGGTCACGAATCGCCGCCCCACACGGGCCGCCATCAGCGCCGCCTCGTTGACGAGATTGGCAAGGTCCGCGCCCGAGAAACCCGGCGTCCCGCGCGCGATGATGCGCAGGTCCACATCGGGCCCCAGGGGCACCTTGCGGGCATGGACGCCAAGGATCTTTTCCCGCCCCTTGATATCGGGGTTCGGCACCTGCACCTGGCGGTCGAACCGGCCCGGGCGCAGCAGCGCCGGGTCCAGAACGTCGGGACGGTTCGTTGCCGCAACGATGATGATACCCTCGTTCGCCTCAAAGCCGTCCATTTCCACCAGAAGCTGGTTCAGGGTTTGCTCCCGCTCGTCGTTCCCACCGCCATAGCCCACGCCACGGGAACGGCCGACCGCATCGATCTCGTCGATGAAAACGATGCAGGGGGCGTTTTTCTTGGCCTGTTCGAACATGTCGCGCACGCGGGAGGCACCGACACCGACGAACATCTCCACGAAGTCCGACCCAGAGATGGTGAAGAAGGGCACGCCCGCCTCCCCCGCGATCGCGCGGGCCAGAAGCGTCTTGCCCGTCCCCGGAGGCCCGACCAGAAGCGCGCCCTTGGGGATCTTCCCGCCAAGGCGGCTGAATTTCTGCGGGTTGCGGAGAAACTCCACGATTTCCTCAAGCTCTTCCTTGGCCTCGTCGATGCCCGCCACGTCATCGAAGGTAACGCGCCCGTGCTTTTCCGTCAGCAGTTTGGCCTTGGACTTGCCGAACCCCATCGCACCGCCGCGCCCGCCGCCCTGCATGCGGTTCATGAGGAAGATCCAGATCCCGATCAGGATAAGGAACGGCAGGATGGTGCCGATATAGGCCAGCAGGCCGTTTCGTTCCTGCGGCTCCGCCTTGACGGCGATGTCCTTGTCGATCAGCCGTTCGGTCACGTCCACGCCGCGCGGCATGACCGTGGTATAGCTGGACCCGTCCGTGCCGGTAATCAACGCACGCTCGCCGTCCAGCGTCACGCTGGCCACCTCGCCTTCGTCGACGCTCTGCAGGAATTCCGAATAGCTGATACTGCGCGACGACATGGCGCTTTGCCCGCCGCTGAACAGGTTGAACAAGGCCAGAATCAGCAGAAACAGAACGATCCAGAAGGCGATGTTTCTCGCGTTGCCCACTCGTGTGTCTCCTTGAATATCCGGGCCCGGCAAAGCCGGGCCGTGCCCCCTAAGATAGGGGAACGGCACCGGGGTTCAATGCGATTTCCCCAGACGGAGTCCCGCAACGGGTTCCAAAGCCGCCTGCCAGCCGTTTTCCAGCCCCGCCAGCGGCGCGGCCACCAGTTGCCCCCCGGCCCACAGCGCGGGTGAGGCCAGAAGGCTTTCACGCGGCAGACCCGTCTCACGCCACCCCTCGCAGACGGCCAGCCCGCTCTCTCCCAGCGCGCGCACCTCAAGCCCCTGAACCGGCGGCCCTTTCAGCCGCCAGCGCCGATCCCAAAGCCGCCCCGGCACGGCCCGCACTTCCCGCACCGCATTATACTCACGGATCAGGCGCACCCCCGCCTTGCACGGGCGCATCAAGACACCATGCAAAGTGTGCGCGCGTCCCTCCGTCACGGACCGGTCCGCCGCCTCGAGCGCCGAGAACCGCGGGCGGTAAATCGCCGACGATACGTAACAAAGCCCCTCGGCCAGGAGGCGCAGACGGGTTTCGCGCGGAAACCCCGACAATGCGGCAAGGTCCACCACCACGTCGCCCCGGTCCGGGGTCATGGCGTGCGCGGCATGATCGGCCAGCCAGTCCAGCGCCTCACGCGCCATGGACATTCGCCCCGCAGTCGCAATCAGCCCTCCGGCAGTCAGCCCGAGGGGGGTCATGGCCTCCATCAGGCGGCGTGCCCGAACGCGGTCGAAGCGCGCATCCTCGTTGGAGGGGTCGTCGATCCACACCTGCCCCCTGTCTTGCAGGTAAAGGCGCAAATCCGCCCGGCGCAGGGTCAGCATCGGGCGCAGCCACGCCAGCCCCCCGTGATCCCTCTGCGCCGCCATCGCCGACAACCCATCGACCCCCGACCCGCGGGCCAGCCGCAACAACAGGGTCTCCGCCTGATCGTCCGCCGTGTGCCCCAACGCCACAGCCGTCAACCCGGTGCCGCGCGCCCAATCGCGGATCAACCCATAGCGCGCACGCCGGGCGGCATCTTGCAGGTTTCCCTGACCGTCCCAGCCCTGCCATCGCAGCACCCGGTGAACCACCCCAAGCCCGGCGCAGATCCGGCCGACACAGGCGGCCTCCTCCGCGGATTCCGGGCGCAGGTCGTGATCTACGGTCACGGCATGAAGCCGGGTCTCCGGCGTCGCCTCACGCAGCAAAAGCAGCAGGGCGAGACTGTCCCCACCCCCCGAAACCGCCACCCCAAGATGGGCAGGCGGCTGACCAAGGGCCGCCCGGACAGTCTGGGCCAACCCCGTCACTGGCAGGAATATCCCTTTGCGGCGATTCGGGCCTCAGCCTCGGCCCCGGATCCCGGATAGCGGTCCGACACCTCGGCCAGGGTCAGGCAGGCTTCCTGCGTCTGGCCAAGCTCTCCCAGCGACACCCCCAGCCGCACCAATGCCAGCGGAGCGTGCTCCCCCTGCGGCGCACCTGCGTAACTGGCAAGATAAGCCTTCGCCGCCTCCGCGACATCGCCCGCCGCGCGCAGGGCTTCGCCCCGGAAGAAATTCGCCTCCCCCGAAAGCGGTCCCTGGGGGTAGGTTTCAAGAAATTTGGCAAAGAGATCCGCCGCCCGCTGATGCTCCCCTTGCTGATGGGCGGCGCGGGCGGCCTCGAAATCGTCACGCTCTCCCACCGCCAGTTCGGCGCCCGGCGGAGCCGGGGGCGGCGCGGGATCCGGCATCTTTCCGCCTCCCAGCGTGGTGCCCTGTTTCAACTGACCAATGTCGCAATCCGGCTCCAGTTCGCACAGGCGGAATTCCAGATCGCCCAGGCGGTTGGTCCCGTCCGAAACAACCTGCTGAATCCGAAAGTCCAGTTCCTCCGTCCGGGCGGTGAGACGCTGAAGCTCCTGCTCGATCGCATCGATACGCTGCAAAACGCTGCCCCCCCCGGTGCTGCCCTCCGGCGCGCCAGTGGTGGAAAGTTCCCGCTTGAGCCGCTGAACCTCGACATAGAGCACCGACATTTCCTGCCGGATGTCCGCCAGCGTCCGGTCCTGCGCCGCCCCTGCCGAGGGCAGCGCAACCAGTGCCGCAAGAAAAAGGGCCCGCATGGCACCTAGCCCGCCAGACCGGCGGCAACCACGGTGACCGCCCGGCGATTCCTGGCATAGCAGGATTCCTCCGAGCAGATTTCCAGCGGGCGTTCCTTGCCGTAGCTGACCGTCTTCAGCCGGGCGGGCGACACCCCGCGCGAAATCAGGAATTCCTCTACCGCGTTGGCCCGGCGGGCGCCAAGCGCCACGTTGTACTCGCGGGTGCCGCGCTCATCGGCATGGCCCTCGATGATGGCGGTGAACTCAGGGTTGTCCGAAAGCCAGCGCGCCTGCCCCTCAAGCGTGGCGCGCGCGGTGTCGGTCAGGGTGCTCTGATCGACGATAAACAACACCCGGTCGCCCACAACCTGCTGGAAATAGGCCGGTGAGCGCGGGTTGGAAGCCGCTCCGGCATCCTTCCCGTACCCGGCGTCGCCATAACCGTCAGAGCCATAGCCGCCCCCGAAACGGTCGGGCGACGTACAGGCCGCCACGCCAA
This sequence comes from Rhodovulum imhoffii, assembly GCF_003046545.1. Lineage (GTDB taxonomy): Bacteria > Pseudomonadota > Alphaproteobacteria > Rhodobacterales > Rhodobacteraceae > Rhodovulum > Rhodovulum imhoffii. Next base: position 48,931 of record NZ_QAAA01000006.1, read on the forward strand.
GCACGGCCAGCAGCAGAAGCGATCTTGAAACGGGTGTCATGGATAAGGTCCTTGTGTTGTTCCCATGCCTCGGGCCGCATCCTATCAGCCACGGGGCAAGTTTGAAATCACGCCTATGGCAACAGCGGTGACCACGACGGGTCGGAAGCCGCGCCCTCGACCGGCACGCGGCGCAGGTTGCGCCCGCTGATATCCACCGAATAAAGGGCGGGCGCGCCCCCGGCACCGGACGTCTCACGGGTGAACATGATGACCCGGCCGTTGGGGGACCATGTCGGCCCCTCGTCCAGGAACGATGCCGTCAGCAACCGCTCCCCCGAGCCATCGGTGCGCATCACGCCGATATGAAATCGCCCGTTGTTCTGCTTGGTAAAGGCGATCAGGTCGCCACGCGGGGACCAGACCGGGGTACCGTAGCGACCGGCCCCGAAACTGATGCGGCGCGGCTCCCCGCCCGAAGCGGTCATGATGTACAACTGCTGCCCGCCGGAACGGTCGCTCTCGAACACGATCTGCCGGCCGTCGGGTGAAAAACTGGGGGCGGTTTCGATCGAAGGCGCGGTGGTCAGACGCTGCTTGCGGCCGCTGCCCACATCCATCATGTAAAGGTCCGAATTCCCCCCCTCGCTGAGGGAGAAGATCACCCGTTGACCGTCCGGAGAGAACCGGGGCGAAAAACTCATCGAACCGGGTTGATCCTCCAGCGCACGGCGCTGAACGGAGGCCACGTCCAAAAGGTTGATACGCGGGAAACCGGTCTCGTAGCTGGTGTAGATCACCCGCGCGCCCTCGGGTGAAAACCGTGGCGCCAGAACCAGCGCGGAACTGTCCGTCAGGTAGCGCAGGTTGGCACCGTCGTAATCCATGACCGCAAGCCGCTTCTGCCGGTCGTTTTTCGGCCCGCTCTGCGCCACGAACACGACGCGGCTGTCGAAATACCCCCCTTCCCCGGTAATACGCGCATAGACCTGGTCGGCCACCTTGTGGGCCAGCCGCCGCCAGCTGGCGCTTGAGGCCGCGAATTGCAGACCATCCCCCAACGGCGCATTGGCGTAGACATCGAAGAGACGGAACTTGACCACCAGCCTGTCCCCCGACAGCGCGACCGCCCCCGTAATCAGCGCCTGCGCGTTGATCGCCCTCCAGTCGGCATATTCGACCGGACTGTCGAAACTGGTCACACGGGCGATAAAGGCATCGCGCGGAATTTCCCGGAACAGACCCGACCCGGTCAGGTCCGCCGCAATGACCTCACTGATCCGGCGGGCGTAATCTTCCGCCTCGCCGCCTTCGGCCACGAATTGCGGCAACGCGAACGGCAAGGGTTCGATCACGCCCTCATCGATAATGATACGCAATGGCCCGTTCTGGGCCTGAACGGTCAGCGGCACCAGAAGGCCCAGCACAAGTAAAATCAGACGGAGCATTACCGAATCCCCATGTTCTCCGGGTTGAATGTCATCTCAATATCACGCCACTGCGAATATTTCTCGGGGGGCAGATCAAACCCGTCAACGCCGCAGCGCAGGATCGCCCGGCGGGCGGTTTCATAAGTCTGCCGTGCCACGGCCTCGGAACCTCCGGAATGGGATACCTTGCGGATCGTCTCCGCAAGCGGCCGGCCCGTTTCATCTAGGCGCACCGCCACCACGACCTTCGTGCGCAACGCCTCGGTCGAAAGCGCGCCGACATTCCAGCAGCGCGAAACGGCAACACGCAAAGCGTCCTGTTCCCCGCGCGTCAACGGCGGACCAGAGGCGGCAAGGCCCGCCCCCCCGGTCCCGCCGGGATCGGTCAGGGCCTCGGCCACGGCGGCGGCCACCGCATCCGCCAGAGCCTCCTGCGCTCCGGCAGCATCCGGGGCGGCGGGGGCAGGGGGCGTTTGGGCCGGAGACACAGCCGCCACGCGCACCGGACGACTTTTCGGGCGGCGCGAGGACGGCGGCGCAAGGCCGGGCTGTGGCGTTTCCTCGGCCTCGGTCACGATCCGGGATGCGGCCTCCTGCGGGGCGGTGGTATCAGGGGTTTCGGGTTGCGCTTCGGGCTGAACTACGGGCGCGGTTGCACTCTGCCGGTCCGGGTCCGGGGTGGCTTCGGGCGGCACGGGCGGCGCGGGGTCTGGGGCGACGCGGGGGGCCGGCCGCGGCGCGGCCTCGCCCGGCTCCGGTACAGGCTCCGCACGCGGATCGGGCGGCACAACCTCCGGCACCGCGTCCTCGACCTGTGTCGGAGGCACAGGGGACAGCGCGGCCATGTCCGGGACCGGGTCGGGAGGGGACGTTTCGGCAGGCGGAGACACAAGGGGTGTCTCGGAGGGCGTCGCAGGGGGCGTCCCGGACGCGGGAGGGCGGGCCGGGTCCGCCGGAGCGGGCGGCCCAGGGGCCTCGATTTCCTGCGCGGCGCGCGGGGCCGCCGCAGGCGATAAAGCGGCGAATTCCGCGCCGGACAGCAGCGTCACGTCGGCCACCTCCAACGGCGCGGGGGCACGGGCAGTGAACAGCCCGGCCAGCAGCACCCACAGAACGATCCCGCCATGTCCGATACCGGAGATATAGGTGCCGGTTTTCATCTTGGCGCCTGTTCGCCATCCATGTCCGGGCCGCCGGTCTCGGTCACCAGGGCGATGCGGTTGAAACCTGCGGCGTTGAGCGCCCCCATGACCTGCACGACACGTTCATAGGCGATGGCGCCGTCGGCGCGGATATACACCTTGTCATCTGCACGCTCGGCCATGATGGCGCGCAGCCTGGGGATCAGATCCGCCTCGGGCGTTTCCGTGGTTTGCAACAGCAGCAGCCCCTCTGCCGTGAGCGTCACGGTCAGGGGCTCCTCCTGCTCGCTGGGCAGGGCGGTGGCGGCAGTTTCCGGCAGGTTCACCGGCACCCCCACGGTCAGGAGCGGCGCGGCCACCATGAAGATGATCAAGAGCACCAGCATCACATCCACGAAGGGCGTGACGTTGATTTCCGCCATCGGCTGGGCCTTGCGGCGCGCCCTGCCCCGGCGCGCGCCCTTGCCCCGTGCGGTTGGAAGCGTGGCGCCCATGGATCAGGCGTCCAGCTGGCGCGAAAGAATGGTGGAGAACTCATCCGCGAAGGATTCGTAGTTGCCCACGATCCGGTCGCTGTCGGCGGTCAGCTTGTTGTAAAATACCACTGCGGGAATGGCCGCAAGAAGGCCCAGGGCGGTGGCCAGAAGGGCCTCGGCGATACCGGGGGCGACAACGGCAAGGTTGGTGTTTTGTTGCAGGGCGATCTGTTCAAACGCATGCTTGATGCCCCAGACGGTGCCGAACAACCCGATGAACGGCGCGGTGGACCCCACTGTCGCCAGAAACGCCAACCCGCCATTGAGCGACTCCGCCTCCCGCGCGATGGCAACGTCCATCGACCGGTCCACCCGCGCGGAAACACCGGCGATCATGCCGCCGTCGCGCCGGTGGCTGCGCCGCCATTCGGCCATGCCGGCGGCAAATATCTTTTCCGATGCACCGGCGGGCTCTGCCCCCAGCTTGTCGAAAAGCTCGTCCAGCGGCTCGCCGGACCAGAAGGCCTCGTCGAACCGGTCGGCCTCCGTACGGGCGGCACGATAGGTGACGAGTTTCTGGATGATGATCGCCCAGGCCCAGAAGGACGCGGCGATCAGGAGGATCATGACGATTTTGACTGTGAACGTGGCGCGCGCGAAAAGAGCCAGCAGGGAGAAGTCAATCTCCTGCGCCATGGCAAGGGTTTCGGTTTCCATTGTCCTGCTCGTGTGTTGGCGTTCTGGGCCGTTTACGCGGGACTTTAGCGTTTTTTAAGCCGCATTGCCAACACAACCACGTCATCAGCCCCCGGCAGGCACGATCCGGCGAAGTTCCGCCGGCAGCCTTACCGCCCGCCCCCCCGCTCCGACAGCCACCAGTGTGACACGGGCGACAAACAGCTTTTCCTCTTTCCGCCGCACGATCTGATCCAGCACCAGCCGGGCAGGCGTGGCCAGAAAAACGGAGGTATCCACCACCAGCACATCGTCGAACAGGGCAGAGCGCAGGTAGTCCGCCTCCACCCGGCGGACGACGAAGACGGTGTTGTCCTCGGCCTTCATCCGGGCCTGGTCGATCCCGATACTGCGCACCCATTCGCTTCGGGCCCGTTCAATGAATTTCAGGTAATTGGCGTAATAAACGATTCCGGCAAGGTCGGTATCTTCATAGTAAACACGCAGGGAAAACCTGTGGGTCATGGCCGGTCCTTTCCTTTCGGGCTGTCCTGCCTTGCCGGCGTTGTTTCACAGCCCCTGAAAAGGATGCAAGGCTACATTTTACGGCGCCCGGCCAAAGCCGGGCGCACGAGGGGTCAGTCCGCCCATTCCCACGGCCGGGTGAAATTGCCCAGAAGATGCGTCACGGCATCGTCTTCGACCGCCCCGGTCTTCTTCAGACGTACGACAAGGCCGCGCTTGCGATCCTCGACCACGCTTCCGACCCGCACTGCCAGGCCCGCGTCCTTCAGGGCCGCGTCATAGACCCGGGAGATGGCACGCTTGCGCAGGTCCGGCTTGAAGACCTTGCCCACCGCCGTCTTGGGAAGTTCGTCGAGAATCTCGACATATTTCGGTATTGCGGCACGTTCGTGGATATGCACCTTCGCGTATTCCAGCAACGCCTCGCTGCTGACGCTTGCCCCGTCGACAAGCTCGACATAGGCGCAGGGCAGTTCCCCCGCGAAACTGTCGGGCTGGCCGATCGCACCGACGAAGGCGACCTCCGGATGGCCGGACAGCGCCTCTTCGATCTCGGCGGGATCGATGTTATGCCCTCCGCGGATGATCAGGTCTTTCGCCCGGCCGGTGATATAAAGATACCCCTCTGAATCAAGCCGCCCCAGATCCCCCGTGCGCAGGAATCGCTCCTCCGCGAAAAGGCCGAGATTCTTCGCGTCCTCGGTATAGGTTGAGCCTTCGAAAACGCCGGGATTGGCGATGCAGATCTCCCCGACCTCGTCCACTTCGCATTCACGATCGATCTCACCGTCGGCATTGCAGTGAAGGATGCGCACATGAGTATAGGGGAACGGAATCCCGACCGAGCCGATCTTCTTGGGCCCATCCGGCGGGTTGATGGAAACAAGGCACGTCGCCTCTGTCAGTCCGTAACCTTCGCAGATTGTCACGCCGGTGGCTTTCTCGAAGCGGTTGTAAAGCTCCACCGGCAGCGCGGCGGACCCGGAGAACGCATAGCGCAAGGTCGAGACATCGGCATCAACCTTGCGCTGCATCAGCGCCGAGATCGCCGTTGGAACGGTGATCACGAAGGTCACCTTCCAGCGTTCGATCAACTTCCAGAAATTGTCGAAGACGCCCTCTCCCCGATAGCCCGCCGGGGTTGGCATGACCATATGCGCCCCTGCCGCGATCACCGACATCAAGACCGGGTAAGCGGCGAATACGTGAAACAGCGGCAGCGGGCAGATCAGCGTGTCTTCATGAGTAAACAGCAGCCGATGCCCCAGCCAGCCATTATAGATCATGCCCGAATACTTGTGCTGGGCAACCTTGGGCATCCCCGTGGTGCCCCCGGTATGGAAATAAGCGGCCACACGGTCGCGCGGCGGGTCGTCGAAGGCCAGGCGGTCGGCGGGCTGCCTGGCCAGTTCACGATTGAAACACAAAATATCCGCGTGATGCCCCACGGGCTTCTTGGGGCGGATCAGCGGCACGATCCACTTTTTCGGTGGTGTGAGGTAGCGTAACAGATCCACCTCCAGAACGGTGTGAACCCTGGGGGCGTGCTTGACCGCCTCGGCCACCTTCTGGGCCACGTCGGTTTTCGGAAACGGCTTGAGCGTCACCACCACCTTGGCGCCGGTCTCGCGCAGGATGGCGGCAATCTGCTCGGGCTCCAGCAACGGGTTGATCGGGTTCACGATACCAGCGACCGCGCCGCCCAGAAAGGTGATCGCCGTCTCGCTGCAATTGGGCAAGACATAGGCCACCACGTCCTGTTGCCCCACACCCAGCTTGCGAAACAGGTTCGCAGCCTGCGTAACCTTCCGATGGACCTGATCCCATGTCAGGGTCTCCGCCGGGTCCTTCGGCCCGGACAAGAGCTGAAAACTGATCGCATCGCCCTTCGGGTTGCGCGCCCGGGTTTCGGACAGGAAGCGGTAAAGCGTCGGCGGAACATCCCGTGCATCCCACGCGGATTCAGCCTCGATAGCGTCGCGATCGGCGACGGATTGGTAATTTGACATTTTTTTCCTCCCCGGCAGGGCCATGGGCCGGCTGCCATCCCTGCGACGAGGATGAAAGCAAAATGCGCCCGCCGCAAGCCGAACGCCCACGAAAAACGCAGCGTCAGCAAACCGGGCGGGCGCGGTGCGGCATTAACCCTGCGGAATGCGCAGCACCTGTCCGGGGTAGATCTTGTCGGGGTGGCTCAACATCGGGCGGTTGGCCTCGAAGATCTCCATGTAGCGCGCACCGCTGCCCAGCGCCTTTTCGGAAATCGCCCAAAGGGTGTCACCCTTTTTGACGGTATGGAACACTGGATCGTCGCCCCCGGCCTCATCGGAAACGGCGGCCACGCCTTCGATATTTCCAACCGCCAGCATGACCTTCTCCTTGGCTTCCTGGCTGGCAGGTTTGCCCGAAAGTTTGACCGTATCGCCCTCGACAGCAATCTCCAGCCCCTCGGCCTCCAGGCCGAGGTCGGCAATTTCCTTGCGCAACGCATCCTCGCTCGGTGCCTCGGCCGCCTCGGCGCGACCGGTCAGGCGCTTTCCGGCATCTTTGACGAATTTCCAAAGACCCATGCGTGATCTCCTTCAGAAAAAATTCTTCGATGCGCGCAAGATGCGCTGGAACTGGTCGAATGAAAAGTCAAATCAGGCCGCAGACCCGACCCCGTCGGTAAATTGCAACCGCGCAAGGCGGGCGTAGAGTCCGCCCTCGGCCACCAGCGCATCATGGGTCCCTTCGGCCACGATACGACCCTGGTCGAACACCAATATCCGGTCGGCTTTCTTGACCGTGGCCAAACGATGCGCAACGATGATCGTCGTCCGCGTCGCAGCCATCTCGTCCACGGCGTGCTGTACGGCCCGTTCCGATTCCGCATCCAGAGCGGAAGTTGCCTCATCCAAAAGCAACACGGGGGCATCGCGCAGGATGGCGCGGGCGATGGCGATGCGCTGTTTCTGCCCCCCCGACAACATGATACCCCGCTCGCCCACATAGGTGTCATAGCCTTTGGGCAACGCGACCAGGAAATCATGGGCGGCGGCGGCGCGGGCAGCGGCCTCGACCTCCGCATCGGAGGCTCCGGGGCGGCCGAAACGGATGTTTTCACATGCGGTTTCCGCAAAAATCACCGGATCCTGCGGCACCAATGCGATCTGCTTGCGCAACTCCGCACGCGCAATCTCGCGCAGATCCACCCCATCCAGACGGATCGTTCCCTGTGTCGGGTCGTAAAAGCGCAGGAGAAGTTGAACGATCGTGGTTTTTCCCGCCCCGGACGGACCGACCAGCGCCACGGTCTCTCCGGGCCTGACATGCAGGGCGATCCCGTTCAGTGCTGCCTGCTCCGGGCGCGAAGGGTAATGGAACAAGACATCCTCGAACCGGATCTCGCCACGCACCGGATCGGGCAAACGGCGCGGAACAGAAGGATCGCAGACATCGTCTCTGGCGCGCAACAGTTCCGCCAGACGTTCGGTCGCCCCGGCGGCGCGCTGCAACTCGCCCCAAATCTCGGACAGCGCCCCCACCGCCCCGGCCACCATGACCGAATAGATCACGAACTGCACGAGTTCGCCCACGCTCATGTCGCCGGCACGGACATCGCGGGCACCGATCCACAGCACGCCGACGATACCCGCGAAAACAAGGAAGATCACGATCACCGTCATCACCGCACGGGTTCCGATACGGCGACGGGCGGCAACAAAGGACTTCTCCGTCACGTCCCGGAAATGATCCCGGCTCTGCTCTTCATGGGTGAAAGCCTGCACAGTCTGAACCGACAGAAGTGCCTCCGACGCACTCCCCGAAGACGTTGCGATCCAGTCCTGGTTCTCACGGCTCAACCGCCGCAGCCGCCGCCCCAGAACCACGATCGGCACGATCACGGCGGGCACCAGCAACAGAACCATCACCGCCAGCTTGGCAGAGGTCAGCAACATCAGTACCAGCCCCCCGGCAAAGATCAGCGCATTGCGCAGCGCGATCGACACCGACGACCCGATGACAGAAAGAATCAGCGTGGTGTCGGTGGTAATCCGGCTCAGCACCTCACCGGTCATGACACGCTCATAGAAGGCGGGGCTCATGCCGATCATGCGGTCGAACACGGCGGTACGAATGTCTGCCACGACACGCTCCCCCAGCCGGGTAACGAGATAATAGCGCAGCGCGGTTCCCAGCGCCAAAAGACCGGCAATCCCCAATGCCGCCGCGAAATAGGCGTCCAGCAAGGTGACGGCCTCGGTCTCGAAGGCATCGACCACACGGCGTACGGCCATCGGCAGGATCAGCGAAACACCAGCCGTCAGCACCAGCGCGGTCAGCGCGGCGAATACCAGGCCACGATAGGGCGCAACAAACGGGACAAGCGCGCGCAACGCTCCGATCCGGCGGGATTTTTCACGCTCTTCCTCGTGACGTTGTTTTGGCGGCATGCCGGGTCTCCTCGCTGTTCGCCCGTCTTTACGCGCTGCACGACGCGGCAACAAGACGCAGATACAACAGCCGGACAAGAAGAGACTGGAGCGGGTAGCGGGAATCGAACCCGCACCAAGAGCTTGGAAGGCTCGTGTGATACCATTTCACCATACCCGCCGCCCCCTCCGTATAAAAGGCAAGGGCCGGGGTCCGCAAGCCCCAAAGGTGTCAGATCAGGTCCGGCCCGGCGGCGCAGCCGAATACAGCCACGCCATTACCCTCACCGGGCCATTGCTATACAGCGGGGCAGCACGCGCGCGCCCCTGCGCATTGCCGCCTACCGTGCGGTGATACGCCCGCCCGTGAAGGGCTTGTAAGACTCTCCGGCGGCCAGATACGCCGCCATTACATCCGCAAGATCCGGGCCGAAATCGTAAACGTTTTCGGCCTCTACGAACATCTTGTAGCCATCGCCCCCATTGCGGACGTAATTGTTGGAAACCACCCCGTAGGTCGCAGCCGGGTCCAACGGCACGAAACCGTCCCCCTCGGCCACCTGAACCCCGACCACGCGGGCGCCCGGCCCGGCGGCGGGGTTCCACACGACCTTCAGGCCGGCGACCTGCGGGAAGCGGCCGGCACCTTCCTCAACCTGACCGAACCCGTTTTCCAGTGCATCCAGCACCGTCTGCCCGCTGACCTGAAAGGTCGAGAGCGTGTTCTGGAACGGCAACACCGTCAGCACCTCCCCCATGGTAACGGGCCCTGCGTCGATCGAAGCCCGCAGACCGCCACCATTCTGAATCGCAATCTGAATACCCTGCGCGCGCACACGGTCCAACATGGCATCGGCCACCAGATTTCCCATCGGGCATTCCTGCGTGCGGCAAATTTCACGGCTGCCCTCGATCGGCGCGGCGGCTTCGGCCACGACTTTCTGGCGAATTTCCTCCAGCGGGACGGCAAGCTCCGCGATGCGGGCCTTGGTCGGCGCATCTTCGGCCACCGCGGCATCCATGATCAGCGGCTCTCCGGTAGCGGCGATAACCTTGCCCCCGCCATCGAACGTGACGGTCAACTCACCCAGAAACTTGCCGTAGGCATAGGCCTGCACGATAGCCGTATCGCCCACCATGGTCGGGTAAGGCCCCTCGGCCCCATCGGCGACGTTCGACAGGTAGGTGTTGGTATGCCCACCCACGATCACATCCACCCCGGTGGTCTGGGCGGCAAGACGCTTGTCCATCGCGTAACCGGAGTGGCTGAGCACGATGATCTTGGTGACTCCTTCGGCGGTCAGCTTGTCCACCTCGGCCTGCACCGCCCCGGCGGGATCGGTGAAGACGACATTCGGACCCGGGCTGGCCAGTTCGTCTGTGTCCTGCGGGGTCAACCCGATCAGGCCAAGCCTTTCACCACCGCGTTCGATCACAACCGATTTGCGGATCGCATCGCGCAAAAACGGCTCCCCCGAAATGTCGGCGTTCGACATCAGGATCGGAAAATCCACCGCATCCACGAAGCCGCGCAAAACCTCGGGGCCATCGTCGAATTCGTGGTTGCCCACAGTCATCGCGTCATAGCCCATCCGGTTCATCATCTCCGCCGCGACCTTGCCTTTGTAGTAGGTATAGAACAGTGTGCCCTGAAACTGATCGCCCCCGTCGACAAGAATGTAAGTACCCGCACGCGCCTTCGCCTCTTCCAGCGCGGAGACCAGCCGCGCGGACCCCCCAAAGCACATGCCGGCGGCGTTGTCCTCTTGCGAACACCCGGAATCGTATTTGGAAATCGGCTCGAACCGGGCGTGAAAATCGTTGGTGTGCAGAATTGTCAGCGAATAGTCGGCCTGGGCAGCACCGGCCAGCAGCGCCACGGTCGCGGCCGCGGAAAGAATGCGCAGGGTCATATCGACTCCCTCCCAATGTGGATGACACCCTCAGACTGCCCCCGCACCTGCCGCCTGTCAAAGCCTTCCCGTCCTTGACCGCGCGCCGATCTGAGGGCATGTGAGCGGGCATGCTGATCTACAAGATTTTCCGCCGCTCCGAATGGGACGCTTTCCACGAAAGCGGCGAAACGGCCGGCGCCCCGGTGGACCTGGAAGACGGGTACATTCACCTTTCCACCGCCGGGCAGGCCCCCGAAACGGCCGCCCGTCACTTCGCGGCGGAAAGCGACCTGGTTCTGATCGCCGTCGAGGCGGAAGCTCTCGGTCCGGCCCTGAAATGGGAACCCTCGCGCGGGGGGCGGTTGTTTCCACATCTCTACCGCCCCCTGGCGCTGGCCGACGTGGTGTGGGACAAGTCCCTGCCGCTGGGGGCCAGCGGCCACATATTCCCGGAGGGGATGATATGAGCGTGCTGGAACGTCTCGCCCTTCTCGGTCTGCGCCGCCTGGATCCGGAAACCGCCCACGGGCTGGCGCTGCGGGCGCTCGGCAGCGGGCTGGCGCCGCTTTCCGGCCAGCTGACCGGCCCGCGCCTGGGTATTTGCCTGGCGGGCATGGCCCTGCCCAACCCCGTGGGCCTTGCCGCGGGGTTCGACAAGAACGCACAGGCCCTTGGGCCGCTGGCCCGCGCCGGGTTCGGGTTTGTCGAGGTCGGTGCAGTTACCCCCCGTCCACAGTCCGGCAACCCGCGCCCACGCCTGTTCCGCCTGCCCGAAGACCACGCCGTCATCAACCGTTTCGGGTTCAACAACGAAGGCATGGAAGCCGTCTGCCTTCGTCTCGCCGCCCGACCGCAGGGAAACTGCGTGGGGCTGAACCTGGGCGCCAACAAAGATAGCGCCGACCGCGCCGCCGATTACGCGCGCGTTCTGGCCCATTGCGGGGCGCATGTGGATTTCGTAACTGTGAATGTCTCCTCCCCCAACACCGAGAACCTGCGCGACCTTCAGGGGAAAGCCGCCCTTTCGGCACTGCTGGTCGGCGTGATGGAGGCCCGTGCCGAACTGGCGCGCCCACTGCCCGTGTTTCTCAAAATTGCCCCGGACCTGTCGGACCGGGACCTGACCGGGATCGCCGGGGTCGCAGTGGAAAGCGGGATCTCGGGCATCATCGCCACCAACACCACGCTTTCGCGTGACGGGCTGCGCAACCCAAACGCGCGGGAGGTCGGCGGGCTTTCCGGCCAACCCCTGTTCGAAAAATCCACCCGCATCCTGGCCCGTCTCTCGGCCCTGACCGAAGGGCGGGTGCCGCTGATCGGCGTGGGGGGGATCGGCTCCGCCGAACAGGCCTATGAAAAGATCCGTGCCGGGGCCAGCGCCGTGCAACTGTATACCGCCCTGGCCTATCGCGGACTGGGGCTGGTCAGGGAGATCGTGACCGGGCTGGATACCCTGCTGGCGCGGGACGGTTTTGCCAATGCCGCCGAAGCCGTGGGCACAGGCAGAAAGGACTGGGAATGAGCGCCATCACCATCTGGCACAACCCTCGATGCTCGAAATCGCGCGCGGCATTGCGCCTGATCGAAGCGCAGGGCCACACCCCCGCGATTCGTCTTTACCGTGACGACGCCCCCACACCGGACGAGTTGCGGGCCGCACTGGAAACGCTCGGGATCCGCGCCATCGAGATGATCCGCACGGCAGAGGCGCGGTTCACGGAATTGGGCCTGTCGGCCTCCGATGACGGCGAAACCCTTCTCAGGGCCATGGCGGACAACCCGACCCTGATCGAACGGCCCGTGGTATTCGCCGGCGGCCGTGCCGTCATCGCCCGCCCGCCGGAGCGGGTTCTGGAACTGCTCTAACCCGCCGCCCGCGCCTCCAGCGCCGGGTAGCGCGCACCCAGGGTGAGTGCGCGCGCCACGAAATGAATCAGCAGCGCCGCCCACAGTCCGTGATTGCCGAACGGCGGCACCAGAAGCGCCACCGCCCCCGCATAGACGATCGCCGTCAGGATCATCATGTTGCGCATGTCCCGGGTCCGGGTCGCCCCGATGAAAATGCCGTCCAGCATGTAGGAGGCCAGCCCCACCACCGGGGCCGCGACCATCCATGGCAGGTAATCGCGCGCCGCGGCGCGGACCGGTTCGGCGGTGGTCATGATGTCGATGATCGCCGTCCCGAAGGTGGCGAAACCGACCGCCAGAAGCCCGACGCTGACCAACCCCCAGAAGCTGGTCAAAAGCGCCGCCCGGCGCAGATCCGCCCTTACCCGCGCGCCCATCGCCTGTCCCACCAGCGCCTCGGCGGCAAAGGCGAACCCGTCCAGCGCGTAAGCGGTGATTTCCAGAAACTGGAGCAGAATCTGGTTGGCGGCCAGCGGGACATCCCCGAAATCCGACCCGATGAACAGAAACGAGACGAAGATCCCCTGCAACAGGACGGACCGGATCAGGATATCGCTGTTGACCGACGCGATGTAACGCAGGCGTGCCCGGTCGAAAACGCGTGTCCAGTCACGCCAGGCGGGCGTGGCGAAGGCCTCGCGGCACAGCCACAGGCCCAGCCCCACGGCGCTCCATTCGGCCAGGAAAGTGGCGAAAGCCACCCCTTGAACGCCCCAGCCCAGCCCCAGAACGAACCACAGGTCCAGTGCAATGTTCAGCCCGTTCATCCACAATTGCAAAACCAGAACCGCGCGGGTGCGTTCCAGCGCGATGAGCCAGCCGGTCAGGCCGAAGATGGCGATGGCCGCAGGGGCCGACCAGATGCGGATGGCCATGTAATCGTGCGCCAGCGCCTCGACTTCGGGCGACGCGGGAGAGACGACGAACGCCCCCGCGAACAACCCCCCGCGCATCAGGATCATCCCCACCCCGGCCAGCACGCCCAGAAACAGCGCGCGGGAGAGCATCGCACTCACCTCCGCGGCGTCGCCCGCCCCCCTGGCCTGCGCTGTCAGACCCGTGGTCCCCATACGAAGAAAGCCCATGATCCAATAGATCGCGGCGAGGATGATCGCCCCGATTCCAACCGCCCCGATGGGTGCGGCCGCCCCCATCTGGCCAACCACGCCGGTATCCACCGCCCCAAGAATCGGCACCGAGGCGTTCGAAAGAACGATAGGCAGCGCAATTTTCAGAACCCGGCGGTGACCAAGCGCGGCGCCGGGCCGGGGCTCAGGCATTTTGGGGGGGCATCAGGAAATGCCCGGTCGCCTGCGCGTAAAGACGGGCGCGGTTGTCCTGCCAGCCTTCCACATGGACGCTGGCATAGCGGCGGCCGGAGCGGTTGATCCGCGCCCGCGCATAAGCATCGCGCGGCAGACCGGAGCGCAGATAATCGACGGTGAAGTCGATCGTCTTGGGCAGGCGCGGCAAGGTCTGCGGCGTCAGCGTCAGCGGGTCCAGATCGCCGCTTTCCATCTGGTCCCAGATCAGCGTCCAGCTCAACCCGATAATCGCCGTCACCTCAAGAAACGCCGCCGTTACGCCACCATGCAAGGCCGGCAGCATCGGGTTGCCGATCAGCTTCTCGTCGAAAGGCAGAATGGCGGTCAGTTCGTCGCCGCGGCGATCGAACTCGATGCCGAGAAAGCCGATATAGGGCACCCCGTGGACCAGCGCGTTCAACGCCGCGTCCCGGCGTTGCTTGATGACCTGTACGGGTTCGGGGGGGCGGCGGCTCATTTCGCCTTCTCCTTCGGGCGTTCCACGGTAAAGGCGCCGGTGGCGGCGGCCACCGGACGGGACCGGTCCGCATCCATCGCGGTGGCCCGCACGAAAGCCACGCTGCGCGTGATATGGTAGCATTCCGCCCGGGCGGTAATACGCTGGCCGGGGGTGGCCGGGCGCATGTAGTCGATCCGCAAATCGATGGTAGCGGTCCCCGCGGGGGCGGACGGGTGGCTCATTACCGCTGCACCACCGCAGGTGTCCATCAGGGCCGATACCGCGCCCCCATGGATCACCCCGCTTTGCGGGTCACCGATCAGACGGGCATCGTAGGGCATGGAAATCTCGGCCAGCCCCTCCCCGATCTCATCTATTCGCATGTCCAGCGCCTGGGAATGGGGTATCATCCGGATAAACTCCCGGGCCAGTTCAGCCTTGCGGTCGCTCATGCCTGATCCTTTCTGTATCCGGTTTCCTGCGCCTTTCCGACCCCTGCAAGGTCCGGCGTGCCGGGGTATACTTGCCCATCCGTCAAGCATGTGCGACTAAAACGCCTACCGGCGGCCAACCCAACAAGACGTGAGGACGTGGATGCCTGACAATCGCCTGACCTTCAAGGAAATGTGCGCGAAATTCGACGTGACGCCGCGCACTCTTCGTTATTACGAATATATTGAGCTTCTGAGTCCGGAAAAGGAAGGGCGCAGCCGCTTCTACACCCCGCGCGAGGTCGCGCGGATGACGCTGATTCTGCGCGGCCGCCGGTTCGGCTTCAGTCTTGAGGAAATCCGCCAGTGGCTTCTGGTCTACGAGGAAAAGGGAACCGAAGCCCAGATGGAGGCCTGGATCGAGATGGCAGACCGCCAGCTTGGCGTCCTGAGCGAACAGAAGGAGCAACTGGAAAACACCATCGACGAACTGCGCGAACTGCGTGAACGAGTCGCCAGCGGGCAGTTCTGACGCGCCGTCACGGGGAGACGACGCCCTGCCGTGACGCTGCGTTACGTTTACGTAAACGTCAAATTTGCCTGTAAGATCGCCCCACCACACCTCGAAAGAGGCGCGTAACACGCTGGGAAAGGGCGATGACGGACACATTCATGACCATACGGCAGATGTGCGAGGCGTATGACGTAACGCCCCGCACCCTGCGCTTCTACGAAAGCAAGGAGCTTCTCTTTCCCCGCCGGGAGGGACAGAAGCGTCTGTATGCCCGCCGCGACCGGGGGCGGCTGGTGCTGATTTTGCGGGGCAAGCGCTTTGGCTTTTCTCTGGAACAGATCCGCCAGCTGCTGGAGCTGTACAACCCCGAAGAACGCAACATCACCCAGCTTCGCCAGACCTACACGGTCGCCCAGGAACGCCTGGCCGACATGGAACGCCAGCGCACGGACCTGGATGAGGCAATCACCGAGTTGAAGGCACAGCTTGCCTGTGCCGAGAAACAATTGCGCCGCCTGCCTGCCGAGGCCGCCGAGTAAGACCACACTGGGAGGAAATCATGCCGAATTACACCCCGCCTACCGCGGACATGCAGTACCTGTTGCATGACGTCATGCAGGTCAGCCTGTCCGGCACACCGGGCTATGACGAACTGACCCCGGACTTCACCGCTGCCGTTCTGGAAGAGGCCGGCAAGATTTCCGCCGAGGTTCTGGCCCCGCTCAACCCCGTAGGGGATGAGCAGGGATGCACGCTTAAGGATGGGACTGTCACCACGCCCAGGGGCTTCAAGGCCGCCTATGACCAGATGCGCGAAGGCGGCTGGATGGGGCTGGACGCCGACCCGGCCCATGGCGGCCAGGGCATGCCCTATCTGCTGGGCACCGCCGTGGGGGAGATGTTCGTCTCCGCCAACATGGCCTTCAACATGTACCAGGGGCTGACCCACGGCGCGATGTCCGCCATCCATGCCCACGGCACCGAAGAGCAGAAGGCGCTTTACCTGCCGAAGATGATCGATGGAATCTGGTCGGGGACCATGAACCTGACCGAGCCCCATTGCGGCACCGATCTCGGCCTGATCCGCACAAAGGCCGAGCCGCAGGAAGACGGCACCTACAAAATCTCCGGCACCAAGATCTGGATTTCCGCCGGCGAACATGACCTGAGCGAGAACATCATCCATCTGGTTCTGGCGAAGATCCCCGGCGGACCGGAGGGCGTAAAGGGCATCTCGCTGTTCATCGTGCCCAAATTCCTGCCCGATGGGGCCGGCAACCCCGGCACCCGCAACAGCCTTGTCTGCGCGGGGCTGGAACACAAGATGGGCATTCACGGCAACGCCACCTGCGTGATGAATTACGATGGCGCGACAGGCTTCCTGATCGGCGAGGCACACAAGGGCATGCGTGCCATGTTCACCATGATGAACGAGGCGCGCATCGGGGTGGGGCTGCAAGGCTACGCGCAGGGCGTCGTCGCCTACCAGAACGCGCTGGACTTCGCCCGCGAACGCCTGCAAGGCCGCGCAGTGGCCGGCCCGGCCAATCCCGACGGTCCGGCGGACCCGATTCTCGTGCACCCGGATGTGCGCCGGAATCTGATGCACCAGAAATCCTTTGTCGAAGGGGCCCGTGCCTTTGCCTTCTGGGGGGCCGAGATGATCGACCGCGCCCACCGCGCAAAGGACGCGGAGGCCGAGGCGATGATTTCGCTGCTGACGCCGGTCATCAAGGGGTTCCTCACCGACAAAGGGTTCGAAACCACGGTACTGGCCCAGCAAACCTATGGCGGTACCGGCTTCACCCGCCCTGCGGGAGCCGAGCAGTTCGTCCGCGATGCCCGTATCACGATGATCTACGAGGGCACCAACGGGATCCAGTCGCTCGACCTCGTCGGCCGCAAACTGGGGCAGAACGGCGGCAAGACGGTGATGGCGTTCTTCGAGATGGTAAAGACCTTTCTGAAGGAAAACGAGAAAGACACCGCGCTGAAGGCCGACTTCCTGGACCCGCTCAAGGCTGCGTCCAAGGATCTTCAGGCCGCTGGCATGTACTTCATGGCGGAGGGGATGAAAAACCCCGCCAACGCACTGTCCGGCAGTTACGATTTCATGCACCTTTTCGGCCATGTCTGCCTTGGGCTGATGTGGGCGAAAATGGCCAGGGTATCGTCGGACGCGCTGGCACAAGGCTGCGGCGACCCCGCCTTCCACGAGACCAAGCTGGCGACCGGACGCTACTACATGGCGCGCCAGTTGCCCGCAACGGCGCTGCACCTGTCACGGATCCAGAGCGGTGGCGATACCGTGATGGCTCTGGACGCCGACCGCTTCTGACCCCCGGCCCGGCCTTCCGGCCGGCCAAGACCTGTTTTCAAAAGAGGCAGACATGACCGAAGCCTTCATCTACGACGCAATCCGCACCCCCCGCGGCAAGGGCCGCAAGGATGGCAGCCTGCACGAGGTCACCTCTCTGCGGCTGTCGGCGGGCGTGCTCGACGCGCTGAAAACCCGCAACAACCTTGAAGGGCACGTCGTCGAGGACGTGATCTGGGGCAACGCCACCCAAGTGGGCGAGCAGGGCGGGTGCCTGGCCCGCAGCGCGGTGCTGGCCTCTGCTCTGGACGAGGCCATTCCGGGACTGTCCATCAACCGTTTCTGCGCCTCGGGGCTGGAGGCCGTGAACCTCGCCGCCAATCAGGTAAAGGGCGGCGCCGGCGCGGCCTATATCGCCGGAGGCGTGGAAATGATGGGCCGCGTCGCCATGGGCAGCGACGGGGCCGCCATCGCCGTGGACCCTTCTCTGGCGATGGAGAAATACTTTGTCCCCCAGGGGATCTCCGCCGATATCATCGCCACCGAATATGGCCTCACCCGCGAACAGGCCGATGCGCTGGCCGTCGAAAGCCAGCGCCGCGCCGCGCTGGCCTGGGCCGAGGGCCGCTTCGACAAGTCCGTCGTCCCGGTCAGGGACCGCAACGGACTGACCATTCTGGACCGCGATGAATACATGCGCCCCGAAACCGACATGCAAAGCCTCGGCGCGCTGAAGGCGTCCTTCAGGGAAATGGGCGAGATCATGCCCGGCTTCGACCAGGTCGCGCAGATGAAATATCCTCACCTGGAGCGGATCGAGCATATCCACCACGCGGGCAATTCCTCGGGCATCGTGGACGGTGCGGCGGGCGTGCTGATCGGCAATGCCGAATTCGGAAAGGCCCACGGGCTGCGCCCGCGCGCCCGCATCCGTGGCACCGCGAAGATCGGGACCGATCCGACGATCATGCTGACCGGCCCGGTCCCCGTGACCGAGAAGATTCTGAAAGACACCGGCATGTCGATTTCCGACATCGACCTGTTCGAGGTCAACGAGGCTTTCGCCGCCGTCGTGCTGCGCTTCATGCAGGCGTTTGACGTCGCGCCAGACCGGGTCAACCCCAATGGCGGCTCCATCGCGCTGGGACACCCGCTGGGCGCGACCGGGGCGATCATTCTCGGCACCCTGCTGGACGAGCTGGAACGCACCGGCAAAGGCACCGGCCTTGCGACCCTCTGCGTCGCCAGCGGCATGGGCGCGGCCACCATCATAGAACGCGTGTAAGGGAGGCACGACAAATGGCAGAATTCACTTATTCCGTTGACGCCGACGGCGTGGCCACCATCACCTGGGACGTGCCCGGCAAGTCGATGAACGTGATGTCCCTGCAAGGGTTCGACGAACTGGAAACCCATATCGACGCCGCGCTGGCCGACGAGGCGGTGAAAGGCATCGTCCTGACCTCGGGCAAGAAAGACTTCGCGGGGGGGATGGACCTCAACATCATCGCCCGGATGAAAGAAGACGCGGGCGACGACCCGGCGCGCGGCCTGTTCGGCGGAATCATGAAAATCCACGCCCTGCTGCGCAAGATCGAACGCGCGGGCATGGACGACAAGAACAAGGGCGGCAAACCTATCGCCGCCGCCCTGCCCGGTACGGCGCTGGGCATCGGGCTGGAGATCCCGCTGGCCTGCCATCGCATCTTTGCCGCCGACAACCCGAAGGCCAGGATCGGCCTGCCGGAAATCATGGTCGGCATCTTCCCCGGCGCGGGCGGCACCACGCGACTGGTGCGCAAGCTGGGCGCGATGGGGGCCTCCCCCTTTCTTCTGGAGGGCAGGCTTTCCGCCCCCGCGAAGGCCAGGGCCGCAGGCCTGATCGACGAGGTCTGCGACGATCCGGCGGCCGCGGCGCGGGACTGGGTTCTGTCGGGGCCGAACATCGTGAAACCGTGGGACGAGAAGGGCTACAAGATGCCCGGAGGTGCCCCCTACCACCCGGCCGGGTTCATGACCTTCGTTGGCGCCAGCGCCATGGTCAACGGCAAGACCAAGGGCGTTTACCCGGCGGCGAAGGCGCTGCTCTCGGCGGTTTACGAAGGGGCCCTGGTCCCCTTCGACACGGCGCTGAAGGTCGAGGCCCGCTGGTTCACCAACGTGTTGATGAACCCGTCCTCCAGCGCGATGATCCGCTCCCTTTTCATCAACAAGGAGGCACTGGAGAAAGGCGCGGTCCGCCCTGCCGACATCCCGGACCTGAAGGTACAGAAGTTGGGGGTGATCGGCGCGGGCATGATGGGCGCGGGCATTGCGCTGGTTTCGGCGCAGGCGGGGATGGAGGTCGTGCTGCTTGACCAGTCCCAGGACGCCGCCGAAAAGGGCCGCGCCTATACCGCCGATTATTTCGACAAGGGCATCAAGCGCGGTAAGGCCACCCCCGAAAAGAAGCAGGAGGTGCTCTCCCGCATCACGGCAACGACCGACTATGGCGCGCTGTCGGGGGTGGATCTGGTGATCGAGGCGGTGTTCGAAGATCCCGCCATCAAGGCCGAGGTGACGAAGAAGATCGAGGCCGAGGTCGGACCGGACTGCATCATCGCCACCAACACCTCGACCCTGCCGATCAGCGGCCTGGCCACGGCCAGCGAACGTCCCGGCCAGTTCATCGGAATCCACTTCTTCAGCCCGGTGGAAAAGATGCTCCTGGTCGAGATCATCAAGGGCAAAGCGACCGGCGACCGGGCGGTGGCCAAGGCACTGGATTATGTGCGCCAGATTCGCAAGACCCCCATCGTGGTCAACGACGCGCGCTTTTTCTACGCCAACCGCTGTATCATCCCCTACATCAACGAGGGCATCCGCATGGTCGGCGAAGGCGTGGCCCCGGCGCTGGTGGAAAACGCTGCAAAGCTCGTGGGAATGCCCCTGGGACCGCTTCAGCTGGTCGATGAGACCTCGATCGACCTTGGGGTGAAGATTGCCAAGGCCACCCGCGCTGCGATGGGCGATGCCTATCCCGACGACGCGGTGGACGATGTCATCTTCTGGCTGGCCGGAGAAGGCCGCATGGGCCGCAAGTCCAAGGCCGGGTTCTACACCTATGACGCGGCGGGCAAGCGCACCGGCCTGTGGGAAGGTCTGGCGGCGAAATACCCCCCCGCCACGAGCCAGCCCGAGGTGAGCGAGGTTCAGCACCGCCTGCTGTTCGCACAGGTTCTGGAGGCCGTGCGCGCACTGGAGGATGGCGTGTTGATGGATATCCGCGAAGGCGATGTCGGCGCCATCCTGGGCTGGGGCTTCGCGCCGTGGTCGGGCGGCCCGCTGAGCTGGCTGGACATGATCGGCGCAGCCCGCGCCGTGGACCTGTGCGATGCGCTGACCAAGCGTCACGGCCCGCGCTTTACCACCCCCCCCCTTCTGCGGGAAATGGCGGAAAAGGGCGAAACCTTCTACGGGCGCTTCGCCCCTGACAAGGCCGCCTGAGGCGGCTCAAGGGACGGGGTGTCCTGCGCCCCGTCCTCAAACCCGTAGCCGAAGCGCGCGATGTCCTCGGCGCAGGTTTCGGCCACGATCTCGGCCAGCGAATCGGTGTAGTAGCGGCGGTAATCGCGCGATCTTTGCGATTCGTTCACCCGCTTCAGCGGGCGCAGGGCAAAACCCAGGTGCCCCTCCAGCAGCGGCAGGTCGTCTTCCAGACGTTCCAGGCGCGCGTAAAGTCGGCAATGTTCCACCCCTGCACCATCGCGCATGTAACGTGCATAAGGGGCTGCCCGCAACGAGGCACGGGTATGCGGATGGCTGGCAAAGGACGCGAAATCAAGACTTTGTGCCAACTTTACCGCCGTATGGTCAAAGGCCTGAACCCGCAGCCAGTGGTAATAGCTCACCATCCTGTCCCATGGGTTGCGCACCAGCGTGAACGTGAAGAATTCCGCCATCTCGGCACGGGTGATCAGGCCCTCGGCCTCGGTCAGTGACGAATGTTTCCACAACCGCCCGGCGGTTTTCACCCCCTTCAGCCGTCCCTTGCGCCGCTTGGCCTTGGGCGTGTCGCCGACCAGAATATCATCGGCCATCGCCCGCGCCTCCAGCGCCAGAGCAAGGGAAGTACCGCCGGTTTTGGGAATGTGAACAAAGATATAGTGGCGCCCGCGTGATACGATCATGAACCTAGCGTAACTTTTCGCCCCCCCTTTTCAATCCTTGCGGCCCGCGCCATGGTCTGCCGCGACATATTCGCCACTTTTGAGGAGGAGGAAAAGCATGGGCTGGCTGGCTGATGAAACCGGTCTGGAAAAATGCGCGGCAAACTACGTGCCGCTGACGCCGCTGTCAAACCTCAACCGCGCCGCTGCGGTCTATCCGGATCGTGAGGCCCTCGTATACGGAAAACGCCGCTATACCTACCGCCAATACCGGGAACGGGTCACGCGACTGGCTTCGGCGCTGAGCGGCATGGGTGTCAGGCCCGGCGATGTGGTTGCGACACTCCTGCCCAACATCCCCGCACAGGCGGAAGCGCATTTCGGCGTCCCGGCCTGCGGGGCGGTTCTGAATACCATCAACGTCCGCCTGGACGTGGCCACGGTCAGCTATATCCTGGACCACGCAGGTGCCAAAGTCGTGCTGGTCGACCCGCAATTCCTGCCGCTTCTGGTCGAGGCCCTGGAAGATATGGAAGGCGATACACCCCGGATCATAGAGGTCGCAGACGACCCCGAGGGCGTGCACGCCAGCGGCGCCTATCCCGAATACGAAGACGTACTGGCCAACGCCGACCCCGATTTTGCCTGGGTCATGCCCAAGGACGAATGGGAAAGTATCTCCCTCAACTACACCTCGGGCACCACGGGGCGCCCCAAGGGCGTGGTCTATTCCCATCGCGGCGCCTATCTGAACGCGATGGGTCAGATTCTGAGCTGGCAGATGCCGCGCTATGCCCGCTACCTGACGATCGTCCCGCTGTTTCACTGCAACGGCTGGGCCCATGCGTGGATGATGCCGCTGCTGGGCGGCACCGCCGTCTGCTGCCGGGACATCGAGGCAAGCGCCATCTACAACGCGATCGCGGATGAGAATGTCACCCATTTCGCAGGGGCGCCCATCGTGCTGAACATGATCGTCAACGCCCGCGCGGAAGATCGGCGCCCCTTCGATCACACGGTCGAGGTTTTCACCGCCGGCGCGCCACCAGCCGCCGCGACACTGGCCGCAATCGAAAAGATCGGCTTCAACGTCACGCAGGTTTACGGCCTGACGGAAACCTATGGTCCGGTCACGGAATGCGTGTGGAAAGAGGAAGAGTGGGGCCCCCTGCCCGGGGAAAAGCGCGCCGCGATGAAGGCCCGCCAGGGCGTCGGCATGCCGATGATGGAGCACGTCACCGTCATGCAGGCCGAAGAGATGCAGCAAGTGCCGATGGACAGCACCACCCAGGGCGAGATCATGATGCGCGGCAATGCGGTAATGAAAGGCTACCTGAAGAACCCCCGCGCCACGCGAGAGCATTTCGAAGGCGGTTATTTCCACACCGGCGATATCGCCGTACAGCATCCCGACACCTACCTTGAGATTGCGGACCGCGCGAAGGATATCATCATCTCCGGCGGCGAGAACGTCAGTTCCGTCGAAGTCGAAGGCGTGCTGATGCATCACCACGATGTGCTGCTTTGTGCGGTAGTGGCCCAACCTCACGAGAAATGGGGTGAGGTTCCCTGCGCTTTCGTCGAACTCAAGGACGGCCACAGCGTCACCGAGGCCGAACTGATCGCCTTCGCCCGTGAACGGCTGGCCGGGTTCAAGACACCCAAGAAAGTAATCTTTCAGGAGTTGCCCAAAACCTCCACCGGCAAGATTCAGAAGTTCGAACTGCGCAAGATCGCCAAAACCCTGTGACGATTGTAAGGGCCGCCCCTGCGGGCTATGGTTTGCCAAATCAATAAGATGCAGGCAGACCCGTGCCGATGACGGCCCTTCACAAATTCCAGCGGCTCGAAAGCCCCGGCCTGTGGCGCGATACGCCACAGGCCCAGCGTCGCGACGTGATCGTGTCATTCGGTGAAAACTCCCTGGTCATTTCAGATTTTAACGAAATCGCCCTGACTCACTGGTCATTGGCCGCGGTAAGCCGGCTCAATCCCGGACGCATGCCCGCGCTCTACAGCCCCGGAGAAGACGCCACCGAAACGCTGGAAATCGACGACGCCACCATGGTCGGTGCGATCGAGAAAATCCGCGCTGCCCTTGGCCGGGGGCGTCCGCGCTCCGGCCGGCTGCGGCAGGGGACGGCGGCGGCGGCGGCTCTGCTGGTCCTGGGGCTGGCGGTGTTCTGGCTGCCGGGCGCGCTGGTCCGGCATGCGGTCGGTGTCGTGCCGCCCGAAATCCGGGCCGAGATCGGGCAGGATCTTCTGCGCAGGGTCACCGTCCTGCACGGCCCCCCCTGCGTCAGCACCGGCAGCAGCCGGGCCTTGACGGACCTCTCGGCACGGCTGTTGCCCGGCAAGAACACGCGGCTTGTAGTCCTGCCCTCAGGGGGAGTGTCAGCACATTTGCCAGGGGGCATGATCCTGCTGAACCGGGCCCTGATCGAGGAGCATGAAGATGCCAGCGCCCTGGCCGCGCATACCCTGGCAGAGGATCTGCGCATCACCCGTCAGGATCCGCTCTCGCGGGTGCTGCGTCACGCGGGCGTTCTGGCGACCTTCCGTTTCCTGACCACCGGCGCCCTACCCGAAAGCGCCCTCGACGCATACGCCAGGGATATCTTCACCGCGCCGGCCCAACTGCCCGCGAACCAATTGCTGGACCGCTTCGCCGTGGCGGGCGTGTCCCCCGGCCCTTATGCGCGCAGCCTTGGCCGGAAAGGGGCCGCGCTGCTGTCGCAAGCCGCGCCGCCGGCCAATGCGCCGGTGCCCCTCATGCCCGATGGGGAATGGGTTCGCCTTCAGGCCATGTGCAACTGATCACTTGGTTCCGAACATCCGGTCCCCGGCATCTCCCAGACCGGGCACGATATAACCGTGCTCGTTCAACCGCTCATCCAGCGCGGCCGTGATGACAGGCACATCCGGATGCGCCTCTTTCATCCGGGCAACGCCTTCAGGCGCGGCCAGCAGGCACATGAAACGAATATCCGTCGCCCCTGCCTCTTTCAGCAGGTCGATCGCCGCAACCGCGGAATTGCCCGTCGCCAGCATCGGGTCGACCGCCACGACAAGCCGGCCCGCCAGATCCTGCGGCAGCTTGACGTAATACTGTACCGGGCGCAGGGTCACCTCATCCCGGTAGAGGCCCACAAACCCCACCCGCGCCGAGGGGATCAGTTCCAGAACACCGTCGAGCAGCCCGTTCCCCGCCCGCAAGATCGATATGAGCGCCAGCTTCTTGCCGGCCAGAACCGGGGCCTGCATCGCACAAACCGGCGTGTCGATGGGCCTGGTGGTCAGTTCCAGATCGCGGGTGACCTCGTAAGCCAGAAGCTGGCTGATCTCACGCAACAGGCGGCGGAACTCCGCGGTCGAGGCCCCTGCCTCACGCATGAGGGTCAGCTTGTGCTGGACCAGCGGGTGCCGGACAATGGTCAGATACTCAGACATCGGGGGCCTCCAGATGTTTCAGCAAACGCGCGCGGGTCAGGTCATCGCAGAAGGCCGCGCGGGCCGCAACCCGGTTCAATGCCGTGAAATCGGCCTCTGCCCAACCAAAGGTTTCCGCCAGCATGGTATATTCCCGCTCCATCGTGGTGGCGAAAAACGCCGGATCGTCGGTTGAGACAGTCACCGCCACCCCCGCCCGGCGTAACCGGTCGATCGGGTGTGCGGCCCAGCCCGCCACCGCCCGCAAAGCAACGTTCGACCCCGGGCAGACCTCCAGCACAACGCCGGTCCCGGCAAGCTGCGCCACCAAGGCCGGATCCTGTGCCGCACCGATGCCATGCCCGATACGCGAGACGCCCAGCGTCAGAACATCGCGCACCGAAGCCGGGCCGCCCCATTCCCCCGCATGGGCCGTCAGGCCCAACCCCGCCTCGCGCGCCATGTCGAAGGCATAGGCGAAATCGGCTGCGCGCCCCGCCCCTTCCTCACCGGCCATGCCGAACCCGACGATGAAATCTCCCGCTGTTTCCGCCGCACACAATGCCGAGCGTCGGGCCGGGATCCCGCCGAAATGGCGGATGCAGGTGACGACGCCGCGCAGTTCGATTCCCGGCACGCGCACCTCCGCGATGGCATGCAGATAGTCGCGCCACGCGGCAACATCGCCCCCGCCGCAGAAATCCGGCGAAAGAAATGTCTCAAGGTAGATCACACCCGCCTGCGCGGCGTTCTCCAGGACAGTGCGGGTCAGGCGGGCATAATCCTCAGGCTGGCGCAAAACCGAGGTCACGGCCTCGTATACCTTCAGGAACCGTGCAAAATCACGATACAGATAGCCGCCTTCGGGCGCGAAGATGCCCGAGATATCCTCCCCATGACGACGCGCAAGCTCGCGGATCAGCTCCGGTGGCGCGCCCCCTTCCAGATGATAATGCAACTCTATCTTTGGCAGGCTCAAAGAAAGCTCCTCCCCGGCCCGGCCGCAGGCACGTCCAGATGGGCCGCAACGCTTGCGGCGACATCCGCGAAGGCCCGCAGACCGACTGACCGTCTCCCTGCACCTGCGCCCAGAACGGGCACCCGCTCCCGCGTATGGTCGGTGCCGGGCCATGTGGGATCATTCCCATGATCTGCGGTCAGCAGAACCAGATCGCCGGGGCGGCGCACCGCCAGAATGCGCCCCAGCCCGGCGTCGAACCGTTCCAACGCACAGGCATAACCCGAAATATCGCGGCGATGGCCATGATGGCTGTCGAACTCCACGAAATTGGCAAAGGTCAGGCTGCCATCGGGCGCCTCCCGCATGAGGTCGTGCCAGTGGTTCATCAGGGTGGCATCGGTCCCCTTGCGGACCTCGTCTATCCCGCACATCGAGAAGATATCCCCGATCTTGCCGACAGCCTGCACCCGCCGCCCCGCATCCTGCACCCAGTCGCACAGCGTCGGAGCCGGAGGCGCGATGGCATAGTCATGCCGGTTCGCCGTGCGGGTAAAGCCCCGTTCGGCATCCCCCACGAAGGGCCGCGCGATCACCCGGCCCACTTTCATCGCATGCACCTCCGGGGCGATGGCGGCACACAGATCCAGCAGACGTCGCAAACCGAAGGTTTCTTCATGCGCCGCAATCTGAACCACGCTGTCGGCGGATGTGTAGCAGATCGGCCAGCCGGTCCGCATATGCCCGGCCCCGAGGCGGGCGATGATTTCCGTCCCCGAGGCGTGGCAATCACCAAGAACGCCGCCCGTCCCGGCCACCGCGGCGATCTGCGCGCTCAGCTCCGGGGGGAAGGCGGGCACCCGGTCGGGAAAATAACGCCAGTTCCATGGCACCGGCACACCCGCCAGTTCCCAATGTCCCGACGGCGTGTCCTTGCCGGGGGAGGTTTCTTCCAGAACCCCCCAAAGACCCTGCGGTGCAGCCCCCAGCCCAGGCCCCTGCGCGCCGCTGGCCAGGATCAGCGCCGCCCCCAGGCCCAGCGCATCGAGATTGGGCAGACGCAATGGGCCGGAACGCCCCTCTTCCGCCCGGCCTTCGGCGCAGGCCCGGGCAATATGGGCCAGCGTATTCGCCCCGGTGTCAGGGACATCGCCATTGAAGAACTCCCCCGCATCCGGGGCGCCGCCGACCCCGACCGAATCCATCACCACAAGAAACGCGCGCGGCATCAGCCGATCCTTTCATAGATCAGGGGTGCCGGCCGGGGCGCGGCATCGCCCAACGTGAAGGCCCCACGCAGGATACGGGCCGCATCCTCGGCCTCATCCGCGTTGGCGGCGTGGATCAGCGCCAGCGTCATGCCCGGCATGATGGCCTCCCCCAGCATCACGATTTCCGACACTCCGACGGAAACATCGATCCGGTCGCCTTCGCGGTGCCGCCCGCCGCCCAACGCAATGACTCCCCGGCCTAGCATCCGCCCGTCGATCGCCTGCACGATCCCCGTGCGATCTGCCCGCACCGGGCGAACCACCGGCGCGGCGGGCAACCGGTCGCGCCAGCGTTCGACGAAATCCAGCGGGCCGCCAAGCTCGGCCACCATCTCCCCAAAGCGCAGAGCGGCCTCACCGGATTCCAGAACCTGCGCAATGCGCCCCGCGCCATCGGCGGCGTCTTCCGCCAGCCCGACCAACGCCAACGCCTCCCCCCCCAGGGTACAGGTCAGATCCCACAAGGCCGGGGTGACGCCAGTGCCGGTAAGCGTTTCCATCACCTCGATCACTTCCAGCGCATTTCCACAACTGCCCACCAGCGGCTGGTTCATGTCGGTAATCAGCGCCGAGGCCATGCACCCCGCCCCCTGTGCCGTCCGTACGAGCGCATGCGCCAGATCCCGCGCCGCTTCGATATCGGTCATGAACGCCCCGGAGCCAGTCTTCACATCCAGCACCAGCCCCTCCAGCCCGGCGGCCAGCTTTTTCGACAGGATCGAGGCCGTGATGAGATCGCGGCTTTCGACCGTACCGCTGACATCGCGAATGGCGTAAAGCCGTTTGTCCGCCGGAGCGATGTTTCTGGAAGCCCCCACGACAGCACAACCGACCTGCGCGGTCACAGCCTTGAGCTCCGACAGGCCGACCTCGGTGCGGTACCCCGGAATCGCGGCAAGCTTGTCCAGCGTACCGCCGGTATGACCCAACCCCCGACCGGAGATCATCGGCACGAAAGCCCCACAGGCGGCCAGCGCCGGGGCAAGCAGCAGACTGACACAATCGCCCAGCCCGCCAGTGGAGTGCTTGTCCACGACCGGGCCGGGAAGATCCCAGTTCAGCACCTTTCCGCTGTCGCGCATGGCACAGGTCAGGGCCGTGCGGTCCTCTGGCGAAAGCCCCCGAAGACAGACCGCCATCGCGAAGGCGCCGGCCTGCGCATCGCTCACCGCGCCAGAAGCCAGCCCCTGTGCAAACCATTCCAACGCCGACACCCCGAGCGGTTCACCGCGCCGCAATTGCGCAATAATGTCGCGGGCGTCCATTATCCCCGCCCCATATGGAGGCCTGAAAACGCCCCGGGCAGCAACGCCCCCACCGTCGTGGTCAGCGTCTCGCCCGTAAGGGTCGCCAGTGTCACCGGCACATCCGGGCCGGCAAACTCGGCCAGTTTTTGACGGCAGCCTCCGCAGGGCGGCACCGGGGCGGGACTATCCGCGATCACGGCGACCTCTGCGATTTCCCGCTGACCGGCGGCGACCATTGCGGCGATTGCCCCGGCTTCGGCACAGGTTCCCTGGGGAAAAGCTACATTTTCAACATTGCATCCGGTGAAAACCGCACCGCTCCCGCTGCGAATGGCAGCCCCGACCCTGAAGCCGGAATAAGGGGCATGGGCGTTTTCGCGCACGGCACGTGCAGCGGACAAAAGCGGCATGATTGTCTCCCGTGTTCCCTTTCCGCAATCTGCGGCGCAGTCCGGCCGGTTGCAAGGCTGCATCTTCACGCCGCGGGCGAGTCATATTCACAAAATGGTTGCATGCCATTGTGTGCCGTTATAGGCGATGCGCCATCAACCCCATTGGTTTCTATCTTGCGCAGAGAGCCCTCTCTGCGTAACAGAATTTCCAAAATGCACAGGAGGGACACCTAAAATGAGCTATGCCGAGATTTACGAAGGCTGGAAGGCTGATCCCGAAGCTTTCTGGATGCAGGCCGCAGACGGGATCGAATGGACCAGGAAGCCCTCCAGGGCGCTTTTTGACGACAAGGCCCCGATATACGAATGGTTTTCGGACGGGTTGGTCAATACCTGCTGGAACGCGGTGGACCGGCATGTGGAGAATGGCCGCGGCGACCAGCCCGCCATCATCTATGACAGCCCCGTCAGCGAAACCCGCCGGGTGATTTCCTATGTCAAGCTGCGCAACGCGGTGGCAACGCTTGCGGGGGCGCTGCGTGCCAAGGGCGTGGGCAAGGGCGACCGGGTTATCATCTATATGCCGATGATTCCCGAAGCCCTGGAGGCGATGCTGGCCTGTGCCCGGCTTGGCGCGGTGCATTCGGTGGTGTTCGGCGGCTTCGCCAGCCATGAACTGGCCGTGCGCATCGACGACTGCAAACCCAAGTGCATCATCGCCGCGTCCTGCGGAATCGAGCCGGGCCGCATCGTCCACTACAAGCCGTTGCTGGACGACGCGCTGGCGCAATCCGGGCACCAGCCCGATTTCTGTGTCA
Organism: Rhodovulum imhoffii; assembly: GCF_003046545.1. Lineage (GTDB taxonomy): Bacteria > Pseudomonadota > Alphaproteobacteria > Rhodobacterales > Rhodobacteraceae > Rhodovulum > Rhodovulum imhoffii. The sequence continues at coordinate 78,665 of NZ_QAAA01000006.1, forward strand.
TTTTGCAGCGCGAACAGGAAGTCGCCCATCTCGAAGAGGGGCGCGACTACAACTGGCACGGCTTTCAGTACGGTGTCGAACCGGCCGAATGCGTGCCTGTCGAAGGCAACCATCCCGCCTATATCCTGTATACGTCCGGCACGACGGGCCAGCCCAAGGGGGTTGTGCGATCGACCGCGGGGCATCTGGTGGCCCTGAACTGGTCGATGAAAAACGTCTACGGTGTCGATCCGGGCGACACGTTCTGGGCGGCATCCGACGTCGGGTGGGTCGTCGGACACAGCTATATCTGCTACGCACCGCTGATCCACGGCAACACCACCATCGTCTTTGAGGGCAAGCCCATCGGGACCCCCGATGCGGGCACATTCTGGCGCATCATCCGCGACTACAACGTGAAGGTGCTGTTCACCGCGCCCACGGCCTTTCGCGCCATCAAGCGCGAGGATCCGCTGGGCGAATTCATCCGCAAATATGACACCTCCTGCCTGAAGACCCTGTTTCTTGCCGGCGAACGCGCCGACCCGGATACCATCAAGTGGGCGCAAAATCACCTGAACGTCCCGGTGATCGACAACTGGTGGCAAACCGAAACCGGGTGGGCCATAGCCGCAAACCCGATGGGAATCGAGCCGCTTCCTGTCAAGCTGGGCTCTCCTTCCGTCGCAATGCCGGGCTATGACATCCGCATCCTTGACGAGGGCGGGCACGAGGTCGGGCCAAACACACTGGGGGCGATCGGGATCAAGCTTCCACTGCCGCCGGGGACCTTGCAGACCCTGTGGAACGCCGAAGAGCGGTATCTCAAGTCCTACCTGTCCCATTTCCCCGGTTACTACGAAACCGGCGACGCAGGCTATAAGGACGAGGACGGGTACGTCTACATCATGGCCCGCACCGACGATGTGATCAACGTGGCCGGCCACCGTCTTTCCACGGGCGCGATGGAAGAAGTCCTGGCCAGCCATCCGGACGTGGCCGAATGTGCCGTCATCGGTGTTTCGGACGATCTGAAGGGCCAGGTACCGATGGGCTTTTTGTGCCTGACGTCGGGCGTGGAGCGCGACCACGGCGCAATCGTCCGGGAATGCGTGAAGCTGGTGCGCGACCAGATCGGCCCGGTCGCGGCCTTCAAACTGGCCTGCGTGGTGGACCGCCTGCCCAAGACGCGATCGGGCAAGATCCTCCGCGGAACAATGGTCAAAATCGCCGACGGGCAGGATTTCAGGATGCCGGCCACGATAGACGATCCGGCCATCCTCGACGAAATTGCCGAAGCCCTGAAGGGGCTTGGCTACCCAAAGGCAGCCTGATCCCCCGGTGCGCGGGCGCCTTGGGCGCCTGCGCACTGGATAACCGGATCAAAAAAGGCTAATTGGAATAGACGCAATCTTTGCGGGTGTTCCGAATGAGCCAGATCGCCCCACATCCCGCCGCGGCGCGGCAGGGCTTCAACACCGACAGTGACCTGCATCGCAAGCGGGCCTCACTTCTGGGGCATGACATCCGTACGGCAGTCTCCGACATCGTCGGCGGCCTGTCCCTGATGGATCTCTCCGACCTCGATGACCCCTCCCGCCTTCAGGGAGAGCGCATACGATCCGCCGCCGCGCAGCTTGTCCGCCTGACCGACGAGGTTCTCGCCCTTTACACCGGCGAGGCCGTTCAGGCGACGCGCGTCCCTGCTTACCCCTTACGCACGCTCCTGGATTCCGTCGCGATGCGCTGGCGGGCCAATGCGCTTGAACGCGGCGTACGCTTCGTGTCCAGAAGGGATGCGGACCTTCCCGCAGAGATCGGCACCGAACAGGGTGCCCTGGAACGCATTCTTTCCAACCTTCTGGGAAATGCCATCAAGTACAGCGAAGGTGGCACCGTCTACATGAAAACGACGATGGGAAGTCACGAAACGCTTTGCTTCGAGATTCGCGACAGCGGGCCGGGGTTTTCCAGTGGCGCGATAGCACGACTTTTCGAATATCGCGGGCGCTGCCCCGAAAACACCAAACCGGGGGACGGGCTGGGGCTGCATATCGTGCGAGACCTCACCGATCGGATCAATGCCCGGATGCATGTCTCAAACCACCCCGAGGGCGGCGCGCAGGTATCCATCATCTTGCCGCGCACGACATGGGCTCCGGGGCTGACCGGTCCCGGCGGGGGAAACGGCCTTCCGGACCTTTCGGGGTGGCGGATACTTGTCGCCGAGGATAACGCCACCAATCAACTCATGCTCCGGCAGATGCTGGAAACACTCGGCGCCCAGTGTGAAATCGCCGCGGACGGCCACGCTGCGCAGGAAGCCCTGCGGCGAGAGAATTTCGACCTTGCCCTGATCGACATCGAAATGCCCCGCCGATCAGGCATCGACGTCATCGCCGACCTGCGGGGCAGGGCGGGGCGCAACAGCGACATTCCCGTTCTGGCGGTGACGGCCTTCGTGCTCAGCGCATCCCGGGAAGAGATCTATACCGCCGGGGCCGACGGCATCCTGCCCAAACCGATTCTCAGCCTCGAGGCCTTTGGCGAAGCGATCGGACTGGTCCTGAAAAAGCGTGATCCGCAGCAGGATTTGTACCCCAATCTGCCGTCACCCGCTGCGTACTGTGCCCTCAGTCTCGACCGGCTGCTGGCGCTCTCCCCCGATGGGGGGCACGAATTGCTGCGCCACTTGCAGGACGATTTCTCCGACACTGAAAACGACCTGCGCAAGGGGTTTGCCGCGCGGGATTGTGGCGCGCTGCGCGCCCGGTCCCATGTTCTGATCTCGCTGGCCGGGGCGATCGGGGCAAAGCGGATGCAGGCCCGCGCCGAGGCCCTGAACCAGGCTGCCCATGAAAACGACTGGGAAAACATCTCCGCGATCCTCCCCGGCCTGACAGACGACATCGAGGGTCTGGTGACCCGTCTCTCGAAAGAGACCGCCCGCCGCTTTTACGGGCATGCACGATGAACGTGCCAGTCCTTCTGGTCGAGGATACGCCTTCGTTACAGGTGGTGTACAAATCCATCCTTCAGAACGCCGGATACACGGTCGTCTGCGCCGGCAATGCCCGTGAAGGACTGACCGCCTTTCGGGAAAACAACCCCGATGTCGTGTTACTGGACCTGATGCTGCCGGACCGCCCCGGCCAGGATCTCATGACCGAGTTTCTCCACCAGCGCCCCACGACACGGGTCATTGTCATCACCGCGAACGGGTCCATCAACCGGGCGGTGGACGCGATGCGGGCCGGGGCCTACGAATTCCTGCTCAAGCCGTTCACCGAACAACGTCTGTTGCACGCGGTGGAAACCGCCCGCGCCGAGCGCGTGGAGCCCGCTTCCACCCCCCCGCACCCAGCGGGATTCCTGGGCAGTTCTCCCACGATGAAGAAGGTTTACAGCCGCATCGCATCGGTCGGAAAATCCATGGCAACGGTCTTCATCACCGGCGAAAGCGGCACCGGCAAGGAAATCTGCGCACAGGCGGTCCATGAAGCCTCCAACCGGGCGCGGGGACCGTTCGTGCCGCTCAACTGCGGGGCCATACCTGCGGACTTGCTGGAATCGGAGGTTTTCGGCCACCTCAAGGGGTCCTTCACCGGCGCACTTTCCGACAAGCCCGGCGCCGCGGCGGTAGCCGATGGCGGCACCTTGTTCCTTGACGAAATCTGTGAGATGGACCTGAACCTGCAAACCAAGCTGTTGCGGTTCTTGCAAACGTCGACGATCCAGCCGGTCGGGGCGTCACAACCGCGCAAGGTGAATGTGCGAATCATCTGCGCCACCAACCGCGACCCGCTGGCGGAGGTTCGTGCCCGCCGGTTTCGTGAGGACCTTTACTATCGCCTGCATGTGGTTCCAATCCACCTGCCCCCCCTGCGGGACCGGGGCGGCGACGTGATCGATATCGCCGAAGGCGCGCTGACACGGATGGCGGCGGAAGAAAACCAGAGTTTTACCCGGCTGTCCAACGAGGTGAAGACCCTGTTTTGCCAGCTACCCTGGCCGGGTAACGTGCGCCAGCTGCTCAACGTGCTGCGCCACGCAGTGGTGCTTTTCGATGGCCCGGAGGTGACACTTGACATGCTGCCGGTCGAGCTTTTGCACGAACGCGACACGGTCGTTACCTCCACCGTGACTTCCGGGCTGGCGACAAGCGGACTTCTGGGGAAATCGCTCGCGGAAATCGAACAGATGGTGATAGAGGAAACCATCGCCCATGCCGGGGGCTCCGTACCGCGTGCCGCGCGTATTCTCGATGTTGCGCCTTCCACGATCTACCGCAAGCGCGGCCAGTGGAACCGCCCCGAATCTTAGAAGAACTGCTCCCGGATCAGGCGCTCTTCCAGCCCGTGATCGGGATCGAACAGGATGCGATGCGTGATCGCCGGCTCGGACATGATCTCCACGCTGGTCACGATGCCCACCCCGCGGCTGTCGCCTTCGGCCATGACCGGGCGCTTTTCCGGATTGATGGCCTCCAGGCGTACCGTCGAGGTGGTGGGAACCAGCGCCCCGCGCCAGCGCCGGGGCCGGTAGGCCGCCACCGCCGTCAGCGCCAGCACATCGGCCCCGATCGGCAGGATCGGCCCATGGGCGGAATAGTTGTAGGCGGTGGACCCGGCCGGGGTCGCCACCAACGCCCCATCGCACACCAGTTCCTCCAGCCGCACCTTGCCATCGACGCTGATGCGCAGCTTTGCCGCCTGTGGCCCCGCACGCAGCAAGCTCACTTCGTTGATCGCCAGTGCCTCGGCCGTAGAACCGTCGGGGCGGGTCGCGCGCATGCGCAGGGGGTTGAGATAGACCTCTTCCGCCTCCTCCAGCCGGTCGGTCAGGGCTTCGGACTGGAACTCATTCATCAGGAACCCCACGGTTCCGCAATTCATGCCGTAGATCGGGCGCCCCAGGCTCTGATGGCCGTGAAGCGTCTCCAGCATGAACCCATCGCCGCCCAGCGCCACGATCACATCGGCACCGACGGGGGGCACATGACCATAGCGCGCCTCCAACGCGGCAAGGTTTCGTTGCGCGGCCTCCGTCTGGCTGGCAAGAAATGCAATTTTCCGAAACCGTGCCATTCCTGTCCTTTCGCGCGTTTCTGAAAATGTCATCGCGCGCCCGGATCGGAAACACAAGGGCCGGTTAACACAGCCTGCGGGTCGCAAACGCCCTTTTGCCGCCGGGGAAGTTTGGATAAAAACGCCGCACAGTCGGCCCACCAGGAGATGCCAAGATGACAGATACCCCCCGCGACAGCGACTTCTTCACCGAAGACCTGAGCACCCGCGACCCGGAAATCGCTGCCGCCGTGGCGCAGGAGCTTGGCCGCCAACGTGACGAGATCGAACTGATCGCCAGCGAGAACATCGTCTCCGCCGCCGTGATGCAGGCGCAGGGTTCGGTGCTGACCAACAAATACGCCGAAGGATATCCTGGGCGGCGCTATTACGGGGGCTGTCACTTCGTGGATATCGCCGAAAACCTGGCCACCGCCCGCGCCTGCAAACTGTTCGACTGCGGCTTTGCCAACGTACAGCCCAACTCCGGCAGCCAGGCCAATCAGGGGGTCTTCACCGCACTGCTGAAGCCGGGCGACACGATCCTGGGCATGTCGCTGGACGCGGGCGGTCACCTCACCCACGGGGCGGCACCGAACCAGTCTGGCAAGTGGTTCAATGCGGTGCAATACGGCGTGCGTGAAAGCGACCTGCTGCCCGATTACGATCAGATCGAGGCCCTGGCCAAGGAACACCAGCCGAAGATGATCATCGCCGGCGGCTCCGCCATTCCGCGCGTTCTGGATTTCAAACGCTTCCGCGAGATCGCCGACATGGTCGGGGCCTGGCTGATGGTGGATATGGCACATTTTGCCGGGCTGGTCGCGGCGGGGCTGTACCCTTCCCCCTTCCCGCACGCCCATGTCGCCACCACCACCACCCACAAAACCCTGCGCGGCCCGCGCGGCGGCATGATCCTGACCAATGACGAGACTCTGGCCAAGAAGTTCAACTCTGCCATCTTCCCCGGCATTCAGGGGGGGCCGCTGATGCATGTGATCGCGGGCAAGGCGGTTGCCTTCGGTGAAGCCTTGCGCCCCGAGTTCAAGACCTACCAGAAACAGGTCATCGCGAACGCGCAGGCGCTGTCTGCCGCACTGATCGCGGGTGGGCTGGACATCGTCACCGGCGGCACCGACAGCCATGTCCTGCTGGTAGACCTGCGGCCCAAAGGCGTAAAAGGAAACGCGACCGAAAGGGCGCTTGGCCGGGCGCATATCACCTGCAACAAGAACGGCATCCCCTTCGACACCGAGAAGCCGACGATCACCAGCGGTATTCGGCTTGGCTCTCCCGCCGGGACGACGCGCGGCTTCGGTGAGGCCGAGTTCACCCGGATCGGGACATGGATCACCGAGGTCGTCGACGGGCTGGCCGGCAGCGGCGAAGAGGGAAATGCCGCCGCCGAAGCCAAGGTCAAGGCCGAGGTAGAGGCGCTTTGCGCGCGCTTTCCTATCTATCCGAACCTGTAACGAAAGGGGGCCCTTCGGGGCCCCGAACACATGCTCAACACGGTCTCTCTTGGCTCTGGCGGCACACCGCTTCTGATCGCACACGGTCTTTTCGGCTCGGCGCGCAACTGGGGCGTCATCGCCAGGAGGCTGTCGGATACGCGCCGGGTGCTTGCCGTGGATATGCGCAACCACGGGGAAAGCTTTCGCGCGCCCGCCCATCGTTACCCGGACCTGGCCGCCGACCTGGCCGAGGTCATCGAAAAACAGGGCGGCCAGATCGATGTTCTGGGGCATTCGATGGGGGGCAAGGCGGCAATGATGCTCGCGCTCTCCCGGCCCGGGCTGGTGAGGCGGCTGGTGGTGGCCGATATCGCCCCGGTCGCCTATGGGCACAGCCAGTCGCACCTGATCCGGGCGATGCGCGGGCTGGACATCGCCCCCATGACCCGGCGCAGCGAAGCGGATGGCGCGCTGGCGCAGGAGGTGGAAACCCCTTCCGTACGGGCCTTCCTGTTGCAATCTCTGGACCTGAAGGTCCGCCCACCCCGCTGGCGGCTGAACCTTGATGTGCTGGAAGCCGAAATGGCGCACATCACCGGATGGCCAGAGGGCGTTGCGGGGGCCTTCACCGGCCCCGCGCTGTTCTTGTCGGGCGATCTGTCAGACTATGTTGAGCCCCGGCACCGCCCCCGGATCAAGGCCTTGTTCCCGGCGGCCCGGTTCGCAAGGATTCCCGGCGCGGGCCACTGGCTGCACGCCGAAAAACCGCGCGAGTTCGAAGCTGCCGTGCGCGCGTTCCTCGATTAATCCTGCGGCACCCTCATCCGGGTCATCGTGCCATCCTTGCGCAGAAAATGCCCGGCAAGCGCCGCCGCCACATGCAAAATGACAAGCAGCAAGAGCAGCGTCGTCAAAAGTCCGTGGATTGCGCCCGCCGTCGCAGAGGTTTGCGACCATGCCACCATCCCCGATACGGGCAACAGGATCAAAAGCGCGTAAAACGCCCCGAAAAGCCCCTTTGACACCTTGACCTGTGCCGCCGAGTGGGAGGAAACCGGCGCCGGCACCCCGCGCTGCACCCGCAGGATAAGACGCCAGAAACTCAGGACAAGCACCAGGATTCCCAACGCGATATGGCCGCCCGCCAAAGGCGTCATCGCCGTTGCGCCACGTTCCAGCCCATCGCGGAAGGCTGCCGAAACCCACCCGTTGAACAGAAACTGAAGCGCAACAAGGGCCACGATGACCCAGTGCAGGCGGATTTGTATCCGTGAGTACCCCGAAACCGACATGATCCAGTTCTCCGTTTGTCAGGATGTCATCTGATCGGCGCAGACGCGCCGGTCAGTACAGTGTGCGGGCCACCGCCCAGGACAGCGGCAAGGACAAGATCAACCCGACGGCCGCCGCCACGATGGGGCCCGGCGTGCCGAACCCTGCCATAAGAAAACCCAGGATCCCCACCCCCATGAGAGTGGGGAGTATCAGGGAAAACAAAAGCGTCGCCAACCGTGCCACCACAGATCCCCTCGTCACAAAACAAATGTTGGAAAAGCGCCTTTTATGGTGGATGTCCTTGACATGGCGCAAGTCAAAACGACCAGACGCGTGCCTTGCTGTCCAAAAGTGTCCTTGCCATCGCCGGGGGCGCAGCCGGGTTCACCCCATCGATCAAGGCCTCCGGCGACAGGCCCTTGCCGGGAAGGTAGAGGGCGCAAACCTCAACCCGCACGCCGCCGTCCAACGCGGATTTCAACAGGCCTTGCGGGCTTGCCCCCTGTGGCGGTTGACCTGCGGTTGCCGTTCCGGGGGCCTCACGCAGGGCTATATCCGCTGCCGGACCGCACAACAGGATACGGGTCGCCACCCCGCGCTGCACAGCCTGAAGTGTCAACACCATGCTCATCGCCTGCACTTGCGGTTCCGGAGAGGTCACGACTGTCACCAGGCGTTCGGCGTCGCGTGCATTTGCGGGTGTCGCAGCCAGGAGCGCGACAAGAACAACGGCCTTAAGGGCATTTTGCATGAAGTCCTCCTCGGTGATACCGGGAAAGATAAACATATATCTGAAAATAAGAATATGTCGGGATGTCGCAGCCACCCAGTACATCCGCCTCCCGACCGGTTCTCTCCTCAGGCGCTGGTGCAGATTGGCTTTGCATTGTGCAGATGCCGCTCCGCCAAAGTCCTGGCTCGCCTTACGGTTGCCAGAGGGCGAACCGGATCGGGATGGATCGTACGCAAATCGGGGAAAAGTTCCTGAATTTCCCGCCGCGCTTCCCGCCCAACGGACTCTAGCGCAGTTTCCCCAAGGTAAAGAGATTCAGTTTCCGCCCCGTTCGCAAAAATAATCTCATGCTGATCGAACAGCAGGTGGAAATAGGAAACCTCTGCGCCATCATCGACGACCTCAACACCCTCAAGCGGCAAGAGCGCCTTCGCGGGGACGAGAACCTCTGTCGCCGTGAACATGCGCTCGGCGATGCGGGAACGCACAAGCACGCGATGCTGGGGTGAGACGGTCAAATCCTGTCCAGGCATCCCCGCCCCCAGCGCCCCGGCCCGGATTCGGATGGCTCGAAGGTGCGGGTTGGCGGACAGCCGCCCCGCTGACAGCCGCGTCGCCCCCGACCAGCGCAGCGGCTGATAACCCCGATCTTTCGTCAGGACCATGTCGCCCGGCGAAAGATCCTCCACCGCGACCGGGCCGGATCGGGTCTGGATCATCGTGCCTTCCGTAAAGCAGACAATCTTGACGGCGCCGGACCCCACCATCAGGGCGGAGTCGAACTTACGGTCGACAATGTCCGCAACGACGATTTTCAGCGTATAGGTTTGCCCCTCAACCACGTTGAAACTGGCCACACCGGAACGGAAGGCATTGAAATCTGTACCGTATGTGTTCGTATCGCCGGTTTCGCCATTGTCGAAAAACGACCCGCCGCTTTCCATATCGTTCACGGCATAGTAACCATTCACCGTATCGGTGATGGGGACCAGTGCCCCATTGACAAAAACGCCGGCGACGTCGTTGAACCTTGACCCGAAGTAATCCGGATATTCGTCGCTGAGGAAGGTCAGGGAAAGATCGATCGTTCCCGTCTTGTCCGCCGTAAAGGTTATCACGATGCCGGAAGCGTCCCGTGTCGTCGAGCCAACCTCATTGGAGAGGTCGCTATCGCCACCGGATCCGATGAAGCTGTCGAGTTCATCATTGGTCGTATCGTCGTCGTTGAACGATTCGGCCAGGCCTGTGGAAAAGATCAGCCCCGTGTCGGTAGGCGTCACGGTGGGGGACTGCGCGTCACCGTCGGTGTAGATGCGTGACTGGCTCGTGGACCCGATCAATGAGGCCGAGACAAGCGTGATCCCCTTACCCAGCAACGCATTGGCATAGTCGGTTGCCGACCCTGACGTATAGGTTAAATCTGCCATTATTCATTACCCAGAACAAAACATCGCTGGGCAACGTAATCCCGACTTTAGATTCGCCACAAGTTCTTTTTATCAAAAAAATACTATTTTAGGTTGTTATACGTCCAGGTTGCATAAATATCGCTGGCAGCACCCTCAGGGGATCCGGTCTAGTCATCCATTTTCAGCGCGTTGATGAAGGCCGCCTGCGGGATTTCCACCTTTCCGAACTGGCGCATCTTCTTCTTGCCCGCCTTTTGCTTTTCCAGAAGTTTCTTCTTGCGGGTCACATCGCCGCCGTAACACTTGGCAGTCACGTCCTTGCGCAGGGCCGCCAGCGTTTCACGGGCAATGATCCGCCCGCCGATCGCCGCCTGGATCGGAATCTTGAACATGTGACGGGGAATCAGCTCCTTGAGCTTTTCACACATGGCGCGCCCGCGGGCTTCGGCCCGGTCACGATGGACCATGACGGATAGCGCATCCACCGGCTCATCGTTGACGAGAATCTGCATCTTCACAAGATGGTCCTGACGGTAGCCGATCAACTGATAGTCGAAAGAGGCATAGCCCTTGGTGACGGATTTAAGCCGGTCGTAGAAGTCGAACACGACCTCGTTCAGCGGCAGGTCGTAAACCACCATGGCGCGGGAACCGGCATAGGTCAGATCCAGTTGTTCCCCCCGGCGGTCCTGGCACAACTTCAGCACATCGCCAAGATATTCGTCCGGGACAAGGATGGTCGCCTTGATGCGCGGTTCCTCAAGGTGGTCGACATGGGTCAGGTCCGGCATGTCGGCGGGATTGTGCAACTCTATCATCTCGCCATCGCGCATGTAGACATGATAGATCACCGAGGGCGCGGTGGTGATCAGGTCGATGCCATACTCCCGCTCGATCCGGTCCCGGATGACCTCAAGGTGCAAAAGCCCCAGAAAACCGCAACGGAAACCAAAGCCCAGCGCAGCCGAGGTTTCCATCTCATAGCTGAAGCTGGCATCGTTGAGGGCGAGCTTTTCGATCGAATCGCGCAGATCCTCGAATTCCGAGGTATCCACCGGGAACAGGCCGCAAAACACCACCGGCTGGGCCGGCTTGAACCCGGGCAGCGGTGTCTCACACCCTTTCCTTTCGGTGGTGATCGTGTCCCCCACGCGGGTATCGCGCACCTGCTTGATCGAAGCGGTCAGAAACCCGATCTCCCCCGGACCGAGTTCTGCGACATCCGTCATCTTGGGGCGGAATACACCGATGCGGTCCACCCCGTAGGTGCCGCCGGTCTTCATCATACGCACGCGATCGCCCTTTTTGAGCACGCCGTCGATAATGCGCACAAGGACCACGACACCCAGATACGGGTCGTAATAACTGTCCACCAGCATCGCCTTGAGCGGCGCGTGCCGATCGCCCTCATGGGGCGGCGGCAGGCGGGTGACGATGGCCTCCAGCACATCGGGAATCCCAAGGCCGGTCTTGGCGCTGATCTGCACGGCGTCCGTCGCATCGATACCGATCACGTCCTCGATCTGCTCGGCCACGCGGTCGCAATCGGCGGCGGGCAAATCGATCTTGTTGAGAACCGGGACGATCTCATGGTCGGCTTCGATGGCGGTGTACACGTTGGCCAGCGTCTGCGCCTCGACCCCTTGCGTCGCATCCACGACCAGCAAGGAGCCCTCCACCGCGCGCATGCTGCGGGAGACCTCATAGGCGAAGTCCACGTGACCGGGCGTATCAATCAGGTTCAGCACGTAAGTCTTGCCGTCCTGCGCCGGGTAATCGATTCGGACGGTGTTGGCCTTGATGGTGATGCCCCGCTCCCGCTCAATGTCCATCGCGTCGAGCAGCTGCTCTTTCATGTCGCGTTCGGACACGGTCCCCGTCAATTGAATCAGACGGTCCGCAAGGGTGGATTTGCCGTGGTCGATATGGGCCACGATGGAAAAATTGCGAATAAGGCCAAGCTCGGTCATGCAGAGCGATATGCTGCGGAAACCACGGGCGGTCAATGGCTGTTGCGCCGTGTAAAGCGTTGCATGGCTACATCGGTCGGGTGAATTTCCGCAGGTTTTCAGAAAAGGCCTTTCGGGCCCCTGCACGACTCTGGCAGACCCCCACCCCACAAAGCCCGGCGCAAAGCGCCCTGAAAACGGACAAGAGGACCGTTCCTTCCCATGAAAACAACCGCATCGCCGGATATGGGCGCCCACGCCCATGTCAACAAACCGCTTTTCGCCATCACCGGCGGGTTCATCGCGCTTTTCTGCCTGACGGCGCTGATCGACCTGGACGCCCTGTCTCAGGCCGTGGACACCGGCTTTGCCTTCGCGGCGCGGTATTTCGGCCTCTACTGGCAGGCTCTGCTGTTGGGAACGTTCCTGATCGGCATGGTCCTGGTCGTTCTCCCCGGCGGGCGCGCCGTGATGGGCGGGCGCGACACGCCCGAATTCACCCTGTTCCAATGGGCGGCGATGGTCATGTGTACCCTGCTGGCCGGCGGCGGCGTGTTCTGGGCCGCGGGCGAACCGATGGCGCATTTTCTCTCGCCCCCGCCCTATTTCGCCGATAAGGCCACGCCCGGCCTTCAGGCCGCGCTGGCACAATCTTTCCTGCATTGGGGATTCCTCGGCTGGGCGATCCTGGGGGCACTGACCACCGTGATGCTGATGTTCTACCATTATGAGAAAGGCCTGCCGCTCGCGCCGCGCACATTGCTTTACCCGCTGTTCGGACGGCATGCCCTGCATGGCCCCATCGGGCTGCTCGCCGATGCCAGCTGCATCATCGCCGTGGTTGCGGGAACCGTCGGCCCGATCGGGTTTCTCGGCCTGCAGGTCAGCTACGGTCTGCACGAACTGTTCGGCCTGCCCGAAGGGCTTGCCACCCAGGCCAGCGTCATCGCCGGGCTTGTCCTTCTTTACACCGTTTCCGCGATGACGGGCCTGTCCCGGGGGATCCAGATTCTCAGCCGCTTCAACGTGATACTGGCTGCGCTTTTACTGGCCTTTATCCTGGTGGCGGGGCCGACTGGCTTCGTCTTCGAAGCCTTTGCCACCAGCTTTGTCACCTACCTGAAAAACTTCTTCGGCATGGCGCTGCACCGCGGGTCAGCGGATTTCTTCTCTGCGCCCGGCTGGCTGGGGTGGTGGACGGTCTTCTTCTGGGGCTGGTTTCTTGGCTATGGTCCGCTGATGGCCATCTTCATCGCGCGCATCTCGCGCGGGCGCTCGATCCGCGCCATCGTCCTGATGCTGGCCATCGTCGCACCGGTCGCGACCAATTTCTGGTTCACCATCCTGGGCGGCACCGGGCTGGCCTTCGAACAGGCCAACCCCGGCTCGATCTCTGCCGCGTTCGAGGGCTTCAACCTGCCTGCCGCGCTGCTGGCCATCACCCAGCACCTGCCGCTGGGGTTTCTTGTCTCCGTTCTGTTCCTGGTCCTGACCACCGTGTTCGTCGCCACGACAGGAGATTCGATGACCTACGTCATCGCCGTGACCCTGTCCGACGAAGACCGCCCGGCAATGGCCGTACGGGTGTTCTGGGGGCTGGCAATGGGGCTTATGGCGCTTATCCTGGTGACGCTCGGTTCGGGGGGCGTGGACAAGCTGCAAAGCTTCATCGTGGTCACCGCAGCACCCGTTTCGCTGGTGCTGTTGCCCTCATTGTGGGATGCGCTGCGGATCACACTGGAAAAAGGACGGACACGCGCAAAAGGGTAGTTGTTGAAAAAATCATCTTTTCAGTCATACTACCATTTCCATGCTGGACCAAGAAGCGGGCAGCCGCCACCCCATCACGCAGGTAGGAACCATAGGCAGATCAATGAAAAACATCGTACTCGTGGCCGCTCTGGCCGTACTTTCTACTACGACCGCGCAGGCGGGACCCATCGAACGGGCCTGCCTCCAATCCGACCGAGGCCCCTCGCGCAGCCTGTGCGGCTGCATTCAGGACGTGGCAGACATGACGCTTTCCGGCAGCGACCAGCGCCGGGCGATCAAGTTCTTCCGCGATCCCCACCAGGCACAGGTCGTCCGCCAGTCGGACCGCCGGGATGACGAAGCCTTCTGGAAACGCTACAAGCGTTTTGGCCAGGCTGCCGCCTCTTATTGCGGCTGAGACACCTGCCGCAGAACGCCGCGTGAGGCGGCTTCGATCAGGTCCAGCACCCGATCGAATCCGCCCTCATAATAAGGATCGGGAACCTCCCGCTGCGAACCGCCGGCATAGTCCAGAAACAGGCGCACCGGCGTGGTATTCCCCGCCGGGCGCAGACGTTCGAGATCCGCCCGATTCGAACGATCCATCGCAAGGATCAGGTCGAACCGGTCGAAATCCTCCGGGCACACCTGCCGGGCGCGCAGGCCGGAAAGGTCATAGCTCCGCGCCGCTGCGGCGGCCTGGGCGCGCCGATCCGGCGGGTTTCCTACATGCCAGCCGCCGGTTCCCGCACTGTCCACCTGTACCGCGACCCCGGCGGCCTCGGCCAGCCCCCGGAACACGCCCTCCGCCGTAGGCGACCGGCAGATATTCCCAAGACAGACAAAAAGGATACGGGTCATCACGGTCCCCCCCTGTGGATTCCCTCCCACCAAAGCGCAATCCGCCCGGTCCGGCAAGCTTGCGCAAAGTACTTGGCCGGCCCGGCAGGCATGATTACCATATCTCCATGGCACGTTTCGTCATTCTTACGGGGGCGGGAATCTCCGCCGAAAGCGGGCTGGGAACTTTCCGCGACAAAGACGGATTATGGACCCGCTACGATCTGAGGGAGATCGCCACCCCCGAAGGTTTCGCCGCCAACCCCAGGCTGGTACACGATTTCTACAATGCCCGCCGCAAGAACGCCGCCGAGGCCCTCCCGAATGCCGCCCACGCAGCCCTTGCCCGGCTGGAAAAGGCGCTGCCCGGCGAAGTTTTGATCATCACGCAGAATATCGACAACCTGCATGAACGCGCCGGGTCCAGAACGGTACTGCACATGCATGGGGACTTGTTCCGCGCCCGCTGCACCGCCTGCGGACACGCCTGGGATGCCCCGGCGGAAATGGCCCCCGGCGATCCATGCCCGGCCTGCGCGCACCCCGGAACCCGGCCCGATATCGTCTGGTTCGGGGAATTTCCCTATTTCATGGAAGAAATCTGGGACGCCCTGCGCAGGGCAAAGACATTCGCCGCCATTGGAACCTCGGGCAGTGTCTATCCGGCAGCGGCCTTCGTCCAGGATGCCGCCCGCGCGGGGGCTCACACGCTGGAAATCAATCTCGAGCCATCGGAAACCGTAAACGATTTCGCCGAAGCCCGGCACGGCCGCGCCAGCGACCTCGTCCCCGAATGGGTCAACGAGGTGCTGGCACGCACGGGCTAATTACCCATCTTCATACCCATCGGCTTCATGCCCATGGGTTGGCGTTTCAGATCGACGGGGATGTCCACGCTGATATCGCCCGCATTTTCGAATGACAGGGTGACGGTTACGGTATCGCCTTGCTCCAGAGGCCGGTTCAGCCCCAGAAACATCACATGGTCGCCGCCGCGCTCCAACACATGGCGTCCCTGCGCGGGGATAACGAACCCCTCTTCGACCTCGACCATCTGCATCACCCCGCCCTTTCCGGCGACATGGGTGTGCAACTCCACCCGCTTGGCCACATCCGAACTGGCCGAAACCAGCCGGTCATCGGCCTCAGCAGAATTGGCAATGGTCATGAACGCTGCACCCGACTGCGACATCATCGTGGAGGCGCGGGCATAGGCGTCTTCGATGGTGATACCCTGGGCGAGCACAGGTACTGCAAAAGAAGCGGCGCAAACCGCAAAAAAAGTAGTTCTGAAAGACATCTCGGTTTCCTTGTCAGGTCGGTTTCAGCGGAAAACCGGCCCTGCGGGCGGGTCGCGCGCCTGCGGGAAGGGGCACGCTGTCCCGGTTCCGCCCAGAACACGCGGCAGGCACAACGATTCGCCATCGGCGCAGCCATCCACACCAGAGGGCAGAACCGGCAACGCCACCGCGGCAATCGCGCTGACCCCGTCAGGGCAAACATGGGCGTTCCCCGCCGGCTTGCCCTCCGCATCGACGGGGACGGCCTGCACACCCATCCCGGTGCAGATCTGAACCTGGCCCGCCGCTGGCGCCTGCCCGCGTGCAGCCGCCAGGCTAAGCGAGGCCAGCACCAGCGACACGGCCAAAGCGAACGCAACAAGGAACCGGGGGCGCATCATGACGTTTTTCTAAGACCAGACGCGCATATCGCCAAGCGATTAATGCCAAAACGAAAAAACCCCGCCAAAGCGGGGCCTTCGAATGGCAGGGTGCGAAATTCAGGCGGTGGCCTGCGCCTTGACGATATCTTTCTTGATCTTGAGCGCCTTTTCGGAAAGCTCCGCATCCTTGGCGCGGGCGAGGAACGCATCAAGCCCCCCGCGATGATCGACCGTACGCAGCGCCGAAGTCGAAACGCGCAGCTTGAAAGACCGGCCGAGCGTGTCAGAGATCAGCGTCACGTCGTTCAGGTTCGGCAGGAACCGGCGCTTGGTCTTGTTGTTGGCGTGGCTGACATTGTTGCCAACCATGGGGCCTTTTCCGGTCAGTTCGCAAACGCGCGACATGGCTTTTTCCTTGTCTCGATAACAAAGCAGGCGCCGCCAACAGCAGCGCCGCGAATTCCGTTGCGGGTGTTTATGCGCAAAGACGTGGGCCGTCAAGAAGTCAGGTCGAAGTTTTTGCCCCGGACAGGTGGATTGCCGCCACCGTAATGCACGCCCCGAAAGCATTGAAAACAAGATCCAACGCCGTGTTGACATAGCCGCCTACATTGGTTTCCGGAACCGCAAGAACAGCAATGAATTCAACGATTTCATTGACTGCCCCCAGCCCCATCGCCCCAAGGGCGGGAAAGGCCAGCGCACTGAGACTGCCGCGGGCGGGCGGGTAATGACGCACCAGAAGGTGGTGCAGCAGCCATGCCGTTACCCCGAAACCATAGGCATGTACGGCCTGATCGTATTTCAGAATCGTCATCTCCGCGTTTTCGACCACAGGCACCAGAACCGCGGCATACAGGACCGAATCCCCCACCGGCACACCCCCGCCCGCCATATGCGCCAGCCCCCACAGGCTCAGCGCCCAAAGGATCGGCAAGGGATAATCGCCCTTGCGCCAGCTCAGCGCGACCAGCGCAATCAGGACCAGCATTGTGACGACATAAAACAGAAATTCCGTATTGCCGGTGCCCAGGAACCAGGCCGAGAAAACGGCCACATACCCCAATGTAAACAGCAAAACTGCCCAATGCGCACGCGTCATCCACCGGCCCCCAGTTCGGCCAGCATCGCCTGAGACGCCACCGCCACCGTCATCCCGCCGCGCGCCACCTCTTCCCCCAGGGCGCGCATCCGGGCACGCATCTGCGGATCTTCGTCCAACCGCGCCAGCAGGCCGCGGCGGACCTCCTCTCCGAACCAGAATCGCGCCTGTTCGGCCCGGCGAATGTCGAAATGGCCGTTTTCCCGCCGCCAGGCGTCCAGTATGCGCATTTCTTCCCATGCGGTCTGTAACCCGTCCTCAGCCAGCGCAGAGACGCACATCGCCTTGGGAAACGCCTTCGGGTCCTGCGGACGGCGACGCAACAGGCGCAGCGCCCCGGCATATTCGGCGCGGGTCCGTTCCGCCGCCGGCTTGAGATCGCCATCCGCCTTGTTGACAAGAATGATATCCGCCATCTCCATGATGCCGCGCTTGACGCCCTGCAACTCATCCCCACCGGCGGGGGCCAGCAGCAGGATAAACAGGTCCGCCATTTCAGCGACCATGGTTTCCGACTGCCCCACACCGACGGTTTCGATCAGCACCACATCGAAATCCGCCGCCTCACACAGGGCGACGGCCTCACGCGTGCGCCGCGCCACACCCCCCAGCGCCGACTGGCTGGGAGAGGGCCGGATAAAGGCGTTCCGCTCCCGGCTGAGACGCTCCATCCGGGTTTTGTCGCCCAGGATCGACCCCCCCGAGCGGGCCGAACTGGGATCCACCGCCAGCACCGCCACGCGCAACCCCTGCCCCGTCAGCATCATTCCGAAGGATTCGATGAAGGTCGATTTGCCCACCCCCGGCGTCCCCGAAAGCCCGATGCGCAGCGCCTGCCGCCCGGTGCCCCGCAACGCCTCCAAAAGCGCGCGAGTCTGTTCCCGATGGTCAGGCCGGGTGCTCTCGATCAGGGTGATCGCACGGGCCAGCGCCCGGCGTTCGCCCCCGACGATCCGCTGGGCAAGGTCGGCAATATCCATGGCGTTCCTCCGGTCTGTGGCGCAACACTCTTGCCGCGTGGGGACGTGGCTGTCCAGCCCTCTGGCCCCGGACGGCCAAATCCCCCATAACGCATCCCATGACCCTGCCGATCGACGCCGCTCTGCCCGATCTTCTTGCCGCCCTGCGCCGCGCCGGGTGCGCAGTTCTGCAAGCCCCCCCCGGCGCGGGCAAGACAACCCGCGTGCCGCTGGCCCTGCGCGACATCGCCAAGGGCCGGATCGTGATGCTCGAACCCCGTCGCCTTGCCGCCCGTGCCGCCGCCGAACGCATGGCCGAAACCCTCGACGAACCCGTCGGCCAGACCGTCGGCTACCGCATCCGGGGTGAGGCCAAGACCACCGCCCGCACCCGCATCGAGGTCGTCACCGAGGGAATCCTGACCCGGATGCTGCAATCCGACCCCTCGCTTGAGGGCATAGGCGCGGTGATTTTCGACGAATTTCACGAACGCTCCCTGAACGCGGATCTCGGTCTTGCCCTGACATGGGAAGCGCGCACCGCCCTGCGGGAGGATCTGATCCTGCTGGTCATGTCCGCCACGCTGGATGCCGCACCGGTCGCCGCGCTGCTGAACGATGCACCGGTCGTCACCGCGCATGGACGCAGCTTTGCGGTAGAGACACACTGGCTGGACGCCCCCCTGCCCAGGACCGCGCGCTTGCCCGAAGCCACGGCGGATCTCGTAACGCGCGCCGTTCGCGAAACCGACGGCGGGGTTCTGGTCTTCCTGCCCGGAGAGGGAGAGATCCGCCGCACCGCCGCCGTGCTGGAGGGCCGGCTGCCGGGTTGTGACGTCCGCCCCCTTTACGGCGCGCTGCCCTTCGCCGCACAGCGCGCGGCCATCGTCCCCGCCACGGGCAGACGCAAGGTGGTTCTGGCAACCTCGATCGCGGAAACCTCCCTGACGATTCAGGATATCCGCGTGGTGGTGGACGCGGGACGGGCGCGGCGGGCGCGATTCGACCCGAATTCCGGCATGTCACGGCTGGTGACGGAGCGCGTCACCCGCGCCGAAGCCGAACAGCGCCGGGGCCGCGCGGGACGGGTCGCGCCGGGGGTGTGTTATCGGCTCTGGACACGGGGGGCGGAGGGGGCGCTGGCCTCCTACCCCCCGGCCGAGATCGAAGCCGCCGACCTGAGCGCGCTGGCGCTGGAACTCGCGCTTTGGGGTGCGGAGCCTCAGGACCTGGCCTTCCTGACCCCGCCCAACCCCGGCCCGTTCGCCGAAGCGCGCGCCTTGCTGGGCCAGCTTGGGGCGCTGGATGAACAGGGGCGCATTACCGCACATGGGCGGGACCTGGCCGCGCTGCCGGTGCATCCGCGCCTTGGACATATGCTGATACGGGCCGGGAAACAGGCCGCGCCCCTCGCCGCGCTTCTGTCCGACCGCGACCCCCTGCGCGGGACCGGCAGCGACCTGACCCCGCGTCTGCGTGCCCTGCAAGACCCGCAGGGCGCGCCCCCCGCCGCCCGTCCCGGACTGGCCCGCATCCGTGCCGAGGCCGGGCGCCTTGCCCGCGCCGCCTCTGACGCTCCGCCGGTTTCCGCGGCGGAGGCGGCCGCGCTCGCCTATCCCGACCGGATCGCCCTGCGCCGCCCCGGTGAGGCCCCGCGCTACGTGCTTTCGGGCGGCAAGGGCGCGATTCTGGAGGAAGGCGACCCGCTGGCCGGGCAGCGCCTTCTGGTGGCGCTGGACCTCGATGGCGACGCGCGGGAGGCAAGGATCCGCCTTGCCGCCCCCCTGGCGGAAAGTGAACTGCGCGCGGTGCATGCCAACCTGATCGGGTGGCACGACCTTTGCCACTGGTCCCGGAGGGAGCGCAGGGTACTTGCCCGGCGGCAGGAACATCTTGGCGCCCTGGTGCTGGAGGATCGCATCTGGAAGGACGCCCCTCCGGAGGCCATTGCCCACGCCATGCTGGACGGCGTGCGTGACCTTGGCCTGCCATGGAACGAGGCCGCCCGCCGCTTCCGTGCCCGGGTGAACCTGGTGCGCCGGAACGGCGCCGACCTGCCTGAAATGACCGACCCCGCGTTGATGGAGAGTCTTGAGGCCTGGCTGTTGCCCCACCTGACCGGTATACGCACCGCCGCCGACTGGAAGCGGTTCGACCTGCTGCCCGCCCTGCGCGCCATGCTGGACTGGCCGCAGACGCAAACCCTGGACAGTGCCGCGCCAGCCTGGTTTCTCAGCCCGCTGGGGCGCAAGGTGCCCATTGATTACAGCGGGGCGACCCCTGAAATCGCCCTGCGCCTGCAGGAGATGTTCGGCCAGACCACCCACCCCACCGTGGCCGGCGTTCCACTGCGCGTCACGCTGTTGTCGCCTGCGGGGCGGCCAGTGCAGGTGACGATGGATCTGCCCGGATTCTGGGCCAATTCCTACGCCGACGTCCGCAAGGACATGCGGGGCCAATATCCCCGGCACCCCTGGCCCGAAGATCCGACACAGGCCACCCCGACGCTCCGGGCCAAACCCCGCCGTTAGACCCAGGGGGCGACGGCGCGGATGAAACACATCAAGCCTGCCGCAGGCCTGCTGTCCGCCTTGCCTGCCATCGCGGGCCCGACGACAGGATGCTTACAAAATGGCAACAGCCAGATTGAAATCGACGACTGTGCCGCCGATGCGAAGAGGGTCGTGGACACAGCGCAGAAAACCACGCGCGGCTTTTCCATGAACGCGGCACGAGAACTGGACGGGATGACCGGCCGCGCCGCAGCAGACCCGGCGCTGGAGGCCGGCACGCGGTATGGGGGGCCTGCCGCACCGCCCAGTGCGATTATGCCGGCAGAATGTGGGGCGCAGCGGGGCACGGGAATTCGCCTTCTCGACCCGCCGGGTCCGGCTGGGACGCGCCCGGGTGGACACGCTGATGGACCACACCCACTGAGCTCGGAGCGATCCTCACACGCCGAGACAGTAGCGCATCACTGCCTTTTGCGCGTGCAGGCGGTTTTCAGCCTCATCGAAAATGACGGAGTTCGGACCGTCCATGACCCTGCTGGTCACTTCCTCGTCCCGATGGGCAGGGAGGCAGTGCATGAACAACGCATCGGGCTTGGCCCGGGCCATCATCGCATCATTCACCTGGTAGGGGCGCAACTGGTTGTGGCGACGTTCACGGGCCGATTGCGGATCGTGCATCGAAACCCAGGTGTCGGTCACGATCAGGTCCGCACCTTCGGCCGCCTTGTGCGCGTCCCGCTCAATCCGCACATCCGCCCCCCCGGCACGCGCGCCCTCGATGAAGTCCTGCTCCGGGTCCAGCGTGGCGGGGCCGGTGAAGGTCAGGTCGAACCCGAACTGCCCGGCGGCATGGATGAAAGAGGCACACACATTGTTCCCATCCCCCGCCCAGACGACCTTTTTGCCCGCGATCGGACCGCGATGTTCCTCATAGGTCAGAATGTCGGCCATGATCTGACAGGGGTGGGTACGGTTCGTCAGTCCGTTGATGACCGGCACGCTGGCGAACTCGGCCATTTCCTGAAGCGTCGCCTCCTCGAAGGTGCGGATCATGATCAGATCCACATACCGCGAAAGTACCCGTGCCGTATCGGCGATGGTTTCCCCGTGGCCCAACTGCATATCGGCCCCCGAGAGCACCATCGTCTGGCCGCCCATCTGGCGCACCCCCACGTCAAAGGACACCCGCGTACGGGTAGAGGGCTTTTCGAAGATCAGCGCCACCATGCGCCCCGCCAGCGGAAGCGTGTCATCGGGCGTGCCACGGGGACGGCCCGCGCGGGCCTCCTTCATTGTACGGGCCTGGTCGATGATCGCGCGCAGATCGGCCGGGGGGGTGGTGTGAATGTCCAGGAAATGGGTCACGCGTCGGACTCCTTGGTCAGCGCCGCAGCGGCGGCATCCAGCCGGGCAACGGCCTCGGCGATTTCATCGTCGGAGATGGTCAGGGCGGGCAGCAGCCGCACGACATTATCGGCCGCCGGAACGATCAGCAGTTTCTGCGCATACCCCGCCTGAACCACCCCGGTATTCGCCACCCGACATTTCAGGCCAAGCATCAGGCCAAGGCCACGCACCTCCTCGAACACGTCCGGGTGGGCGGCAACCAGCCCTTCCAGCCTTTGCCGCATCAGCGCGGCCTTGCGGGTCACCTCATCCAGGAAACCTTCTTCGGCCACGATCTCCATCACGCGCTTGCCCACCGCGCAGGCCAGCGGATTGCCCCCGTAAGTGGAGCCGTGGCTGCCCACGACCATACCGCTGGCGGCATCCTCCGTGGCCAATACCGCGCCCAGCGGGAATCCCCCTCCGATTCCCTTGGCAACCATCATGATGTCGGGCATGGCGCCGGCCCATTCATGGGCGAAAAGGCGCCCGGTGCGCCCCATGCCGCACTGGACCTCGTCATAAATCAACAGCGCGCCGGTTTCATCGCAGAGCTGGCGCAACCCTTTCAGGCAGGCATCGGGCAGCGGGCGGATTCCGCCCTCGCCCTGGATCGGCTCCACCATGATGGCGGCCACGGTTTCGTCGACGGCATTCGACAGAACGCTGCCATGGGTGGCAAAAGGCAGGTGAATGAAACCGGGCAGAAGCGGCGCGAAACCGTCGATCATCTTCCCGGATCCGGCGGCGGCAATCCCGGCGGACGAGCGGCCATGGAACGCCCCGGAAAATGTCACGATGTTGACCCGCCCGGGCTGGCCTTTGTCGTGCCAGTACTTGCGGGCCATCTTTACCGCCAGTTCGCACGCCTCGGTGCCGGAGTTGGTAAAGAACACCGTATCGGCAAAGGTCTTTTCCACCAGCGCGTCGGCAAGCGCCTGCTGCTGCGGGATCTCGTAAAGGTTCGACACGTGCCACAACCGCCCGGCCTGATCGGTCAGTGCCTCGACCAGCGCCGGGTGGGCATGGCCCAGCGCGTTGACGGCAATCCCCGCGCCAAGATCGAGGTATCGGGTGCCGTCCCCCGTCATCAGCCAGCTTCCTTCGCCTTGGACAAAGCTGAGCGGTGCCCGGCTATAGGTCGGCAAAACGGTGGGGATCATGGAAATATCCTTTGTGGGAGGCCCTAGGG
Organism: Rhodovulum imhoffii; assembly: GCF_003046545.1. Classification (GTDB taxonomy): domain Bacteria; phylum Pseudomonadota; class Alphaproteobacteria; order Rhodobacterales; family Rhodobacteraceae; genus Rhodovulum; species Rhodovulum imhoffii. Next base: position 101,937 of record NZ_QAAA01000006.1, read on the forward strand.
GTGCCTCAGGCGCAGGGTCAAGTCAACGGTGGGAAAATGACAGGGAAAACGCACGCGGTGCGTTCAGGCGCGGCGTCGGCGTCGCATCGGGGCGGTATGGAGTTCCCAAGTCATACTAGGGCTCTAGCGCGGACCCGCGGATTTGTCCAGATGGCACAGCCCCGAACGGGAAAAGACCCCGAACAGGGCCTTTTCCAGATCATCCATCCTGTGTGTCAAGGATCGCGGCAATCAGGTGCATCTTGCGGCCTCTTTCCGGACCGGACAGCGCGGTGATGGTTGCCTCGGCATCCGCCTGTCCGTACCCGGCAGCGCGCAGCCGATCCGCCAGATCCTCCGGGTTTTCGTTCAGCAACGCGGCGACGGTCCCCAGCGGTGCGGCCTCGACCCGCTCCAGCAAGGCAAAATCCGGGCGCGGCCCTTTGTTCTTTTCCACCACCGGCAAAAAACTGGCCGCCAGCACCACCGCCCCCAAACCGATCGCGATGCGTCCCGGCCAGTGCTTCAGGTGTCCGCGCAAAGGGCGATTGTTGACGATCAGATGCAGAACGATCATCCCCACAAAGGCCAGCCCGATCCACTCATGGACAAGCTCGGCAAGGGGGGGCTCGGCGTGAAGGAACATCAAAACGCCGGTGATCCCGACAACGATGGAAGTGCCGATGGTCAGCGGCGTGGCGATCTTGCGAAGAACGGACATTCTCATCCCCGGTTTGATTTGCTTTCGGGAATGAAACGGATCCGGGGGTGGCATCCGCCGCGGGTGCGTCAGTCTGTCATGGCGCGGTTTCCTGCGACAGCCAGCCCGTACAGTCGGATGTCGTCTCTGCCGTCTCCCATGCGATGACCGGCAGATCATAGGGGTGGCGATCCCCGATCAGATCCACAAGACCGGGGCGACAGACCTCGGTGGTCTTGAAAGTGATCTGTACCTCGGCGTCTTCCTCGACCCGGCCCTGCCAGTGAAACAGGCTGACGACGCCGGGCAGGATATTCGCACAGGCCGCCAGCCGGGCCTCCAGCGCGGCGCGGGCCAGGGCGCGGGCCGTCTCAAGATCGGCGCAGGTCGTGGTAACGTGGATCATGGAGCCTCCGGCTTTTCCGGTACAATAGCTTATGCAGGTCCGCTTCGCACGCATGCGAACGTGATTTGCCATGGCAAAAACCCTGCCCGCACCACAGGCGCATGGGCCGGGGCCACCCCAAGGACCGAAGGGGGCCCCGCCGCGCGCGGCAGGCTGGCGCGTATCCGGACGCCCCGCAAAACCCGTCCTTCACGAAAGCCAGAGGCCCGATCCGCCACACCCCCTCGCAACACACACCCCCTCGCAACACACCCCACCGCGCACGGGCACGTAACCGCGCGGGGGGCCACGGATACTCCATTTGGGGTCTGCGCATGCCTAAATCCGTCGTCCCCACAGATCGTACTCCCCGGCCTCGTCCACTTCGACAGTGACGAGATCGCCGGGCGCCAAACCCCCGGTACCCTCGTCGATGAACAGACAACCGTCGATCTCCGGAGCATCGGCCTTGGTCCGGCAGGTGGCGATACCGTCTTCGTCCACATCGTCCACCAGCACCTCCAGACGCTGCCCCACCCTGGCCGTCAGCTTGGCCTCGGAAATCGCCTGCGCCTTTTCCATGAACCGGTCCCAGCGCTCCTGCTTGACCTCAGAGGGCACATGGCCGGGCAAATCGTTCGATTGCGCCCCGGCGACATTTTCGTACTGAAAACAGCCGACACGGTCCAGTTGCGCCTCCTCCAGCCAATCCAGAAGGGTCTGGAACTCCGCCTCCGTCTCACCGGGATAGCCGACGATAAAGGTGGAACGCAGGGCGATCTCCGGGCAATCGCGCCGCCACGCGGCGATTTCCTCCAGCGTCTTCGCCGCCGCGGCCGGGCGGGCCATACGCCGGAGCGTTTCCGGATGGGCATGTTGAAAGGGGATATCCAGATAAGGCAGGATCAGCCCCTCCGCCATCAGGGGGATCAGATCGCGCACATGGGGGTACGGGTACACGTAATGCAGCCGCACCCAGACCCCCAGCCGGCCCAGATCCCGCGCAAGGTCGGTGATATGCGCCCGGTGCCCTTTGTCACTGACGTGGCGCAGATCCAGCCCGTAGGCACTGGTGTCCTGGCTGATGACCAGCAACTCCCGCACCCCGGCCTCGACCAGCTTCGCGGCCTCCCGGATCACCGCATGGGCGGGGCGGGAAACCAGCCGCCCGCGCATGTCGGGAATGATGCAAAAGCGGCACTTGTGATTACACCCCTCGGAAATCTTCAGGTAACTGTAGTGGCGCGGGGTCAGGCGTACGCCACTTCCGGGCAGCAGATCAACGAACGGGTCCGGGTCCGGCGGCACGGCGGCATGCACGGCATCTAGAACCTGCTCATACTGGTGCGGCCCCGTCACGGCCAGAACCGACGGGTGCGCCCCGGTGACAAACTCCGGCTCCGCCCCGAGGCACCCGGTAACGATAACCCGCCCGTTTTCCGACAGCGCCTCACCGATGGCTTCGAGGCTCTCGGCCTTGGCACTGTCGAGAAACCCGCAGGTGTTCACGATCACCGCATCCGCCCCGGCATAATCGGGACTGATCGCGTAGCCCTCGGCGCGCAGGCGTGTCAGGATGCGTTCGCTGTCCACCAGCGCCTTGGGACAGCCGAGGCTGACCATGCCAATGGTCGGCTGGCCGGGCCGGGGCGCGGCATCGATCCGGGGGCGGGGCGCGATATCGGGGCGCAGGTCGGGCGGGTTCTGGCTCATGGCGGGGTGGATAAACCGGAAGGCGTGTCATGAGAAGGCGCAATCACACATCCCTTGAGACACCGCCGCACGGCGCATAAAGTCCGGGCAACGTTCATTCCCACCGGAGGCGATGATGCGCTGGCTGCTTCGGATCGTGTTGTCCTTGATCTTGCTGATCGGTCTGCTTGTCGGAACCTTGTTCCTGTTACCTGCCGACAAGGTCGCCGGGCTGGCCTCGGACAAGCTGCGCGAAGCCACGGGGCGTGAGGTCACGCTCTCGGGTCGGCTGTCGCCCTCGCTGTGGCCACAGATCGGGGTGGCAACAGGGCCCATCTCCATCTCCAACGCCGGGTGGGCAGATCAGACGCCGATTCTGGCCGCCGACGGCATGTCTGTCGGGCTGGACCTGATGGCACTTCTGGGGGGCGATATCCGCGTGGATGAGATCGCCCTGCGCCGCCCGCGCATCCTGCTGGAAAAGGCCGTCGACGGACGGGTCAACTGGGCGCTGGCCAAAACCGAAAGCACCGGCGCGGGCAACGGCGGAGATTCCGCGGCACCGGATACCCCGCGCCCTTTCGCCCTGGAAAAGGCAACCATCGCCGACGCCAGCCTCACTTATATCGACCACGCCACCGGCACCCGCCAGCAGATAGAGGGGCTGAACCTGACCGCGCGCCTCCCCGAGTATCACGGCCCGGCGGATCTGGCACTCTCCGCGCGGCTGAACGGGCAAGATCTGGAGGCCACCGCGCGGGTCGCCGCCTTCGGGCCGTTCCTCGCGGGCGAAACCGCCGGGCTGACGGCCGAAATATCGCTGGCCGGGGCACGGGGACGGTTCGACGGGCAGGCCGGCCTTGCACCTTCCGCTTCGGGCCGGGTCGAGGCCGAAGCCAGGGATATTGCCGCGCTTTTTTCGGCGCTTGGGCAACCGGCGCCGGATCTGCCCAAGGGCATGGACCGGCGCATGGCCGCCGAAGGCCAAATCAGTTTTGCAGGCTCCAAGTTGTCGCTGCGCAACGCAACGGTCCAGGCCGCGGGAAACACCGTGACCGGGCAGGCCGATCTGGACCTCGCTGCAAAACCGCGCGTGACCGCGGCGCTGGCCGCCAGTTCCCTTGATTTCACGACGCTTTCCGACAAAACGGCGGGCGGCGGGTCCGGGGCTGGCGGGCGCAAGACCTCAGGCGCAGGCTGGCCTGAAACCCCATTCGACCTTGGCACACTGGGGGCGTTGGACGCGGACGTGACCCTGACCACCGACAGCCTGTCAGCCGGCGGGCTGCATCTGGGCGCGACCGATCTGCGTGCGCAACTGGTGGACAGAAGGCTGGCGATAACCCTGAACCGTGTCGCGGCCTATGACGGCGCGGTCTCAGGAACCCTGGTGCTGAACGGGCGCGGCGACGGATCCGTCGGGGCGGACCTGACGATCGCTCGCGTGGGCATGCAGGCGTTGCTGCGCGACCTTGCCGGCTATGACCGGCTGCTGGGGGCGGCCGACTTGCGGCTGAATCTGCTTGGGGCCGGGCGCAGCATGGCGGCGGTCATGGGCAGCCTTTCAGGAGAGGGGGCGGTCTCCTTCGGCAAGGGGGAACTGCGTGGACTGGACCTTGCGGGAATGCTGCGCAACCTTGACCTGTCTTACATGGGGGAGGGGTCCAAGACGATCTTCGACGCGATCTCTGCCAGTTTCACCATCCGCAATGGCGTGCTGCACAATGACGACCTGACCTTTTCCGCCCCGCTGATGGCCGCCGAGGGGCACGGGGCTGTGGATCTGGGCCGCCAGCGGCTGGATTATCGCCTGCGCCCCACCGCCCTGCCGGGCAGCGACGGCAAAGGTCTGAGGGTGCCCCTGATGATCACCGGTCCGTGGGAGGACCCGAAGTTCAACCTCGACCTGGAGGCGCTGGCCCGCGAGGAACTGGAACTCGAGCAAAAGCGCAAGGACCTGGAAGAGCGCGCCCGCGCCGAAACCGACAAGGCACGAGAGAAAGCCGAGCAGCGCGCCGCCGAGGAACTGGGCCGGAAGGAAGGCGAAAGCCTTGAAGACGCCCTAAGACGCAAGGTCGAGGAAGAGGCCGTGCGCGGCCTTCGAAACCTGTTCGGCGGGAACTGAACCGCCCGTTCAACGTTTGCGGTCGCGGCGGGAACTCATTGGCTGGAAGGCGACGCCGACATGGGCCTCACAATAGGGTTTGCCGGGTTGAACCGGCAGGCCGCAAAACCAGAAATCTTCAGTGGCCGGATCACCGATGGGCCATTTGCAGGTGCGCTCGGTCAATTCCATCAGGGTCAGCTTCTTCGCGGTTTTCTCTACCTCACGAACCGAGGCAAGTGCCTCCGGGCTGATCTCGTTCGCCGAGGGCTGGGGCGGCAAAGGGCGGCCGGCCGGAATAATCTGGCGGCGCGGCGTGCTGTGGACAGGGGTCTCGGCCACGGGTTCGGGCCTGGGGGCGGGTTTCTCCCGAACGGGGGGTTTTTCTGCTGCCGGTTCGGGCTTGGGGGCGGTTTTTTCCCTGGTCGCAGCGGCGGGCTTACCGTTGCTGCCCGCGCGGTTCGAAAGCCCCAACCGGTGCACCTTTCCGATCACGGCATTGCGCGTCACGCCACCCAGTTCCTTGGCGATCTGGCTGGCGGATTGTCCTTCCGCCCACATGCGCTTCAACGTCTCAACACGTTCTTCAGTCCAGGACATGGGTGTTTCCTTGCGTTCCGGCCGATCAGATGTCGCCTGCGGCAGGCCCATCTGGCAAATTCGCTTGAGGCCCTATTTAATCGTTCCCGCGACCGGGTTACAAGCGCATCGGAAAAGATTGAGGGCCGGGATGAGCGAAACAACGAAAATGGGCGTGCGGCGCTTCGGCCGGGTGAACTGGCTGGGGCTTTACACCCTCGCGGGGCGCGAAATGCAACGGTTCCTTGCCGTCTGGACCCAGACACTGGCCGCACCGCTGGTGACGGCGGCCCTCTTTCTGGGGGTTTTTTCGCTGGCGATCGGCCCGTCGCGGGGGGAGGTCATGGGCGTTCCCTTCGTCGAGTTTCTCGCCCCCGGCATCCTGATGATGACCGTGATCCAGAACGCCTTTGCCAACACCTCGTCCTCGATCGTGATTTCCAAGGTCCAGGGAAATATCGTCGATACCCTCATGCCGCCGCTTTCGGGCGCCGAACTGGTGCTGGGCTATACTGCGGGGGGCGTGGCACGGGGGGTGATCGTTGCACTCGCGGTTGGGTTCCTGATGGTTTCGGTTCTGGGGATGGGGGTCGCGCATCCGCTTTGGGCGCTGATATTCGTCGTTCTGGGCGCGGCATTCCTGGCCGGGCTGGGCATCGTTGCGGCAATTTTCGCCAACAAGTTCGACCAGATGGCCGCCATCACCAACTTCATCGTCACACCGCTGAGTTTTCTCTCCGGTACGTTCTACTCGATCGAACGCCTGCCCCCCGCGATGCAGACGATCACCCATTTCAACCCGGTCTTTTACCTGATCGACGGGGTGCGCTACGGAATCATCGGGCGTTCGGACAGTTCGCCCTGGCTGGGGCTTGCGGTCTGCGCGGGGGCCACGACCGCCGTGCTGGGTCTGTGCTGGTACTGGTTCGCGCGCGGCTACCGGATGAAGCCCTGACACTCAGGCCGGTTCGCGCAAAGGGGCAAGCCGGGGCCTGAGAATACACCACGCCGGCAAATCCTCCGCGCCTGCGCCTTGCGACGCCATCCAGGCGACGCACTGGCTCGAGAGCTTGCACTGACAGCACTCCGCCACCATCAGCGCAAAGTCGTCACGCAGCAAATCGCCGACACGCATCGCCTCCGGCAGGTTGACGCCAATGGTCCGGGCCATTCCCAGCGTCAGCCAGTAGTGCCTGGTAAATTTGCCCGTATGCTCCATCGCTCACTCTTCGACGAGACGCTCACGCATCTTCTCGAGCAGGTCCTTGTTCCGGCAGTAGCCCGGCGTATGGGTGGCCCCCTTGGCGTGATCTTCCATCCAGTGGCGGCATTGCTCGGGGTCGGTACAGCCAAGGCAGCGCGAAACCGTGCCCTGCATATCCTCCGGCGTCCAGCGACCGGCCATCATTTCCTCCGTCAGGTCGATCCCAAGCGTATCGGCCATCTTTTGGACGAGCTCGCCATGATCGTCATATCGGTTGGACATGGTGTCCTCCTGGGGTTGGGCAGCTTTCCAAAAGGTCTAGACGACCGGCCCCCACTGGCGCCTTGATGCGTATCAAATACCGGAATGCTTCACAAAACCGCCCAACCGGGCTAGCCTTGACCCATGTTCACAATCGAGCACGATTTCGACGCAACAGTCGTCACCCTTGTCGACGAAGGCCCTGCCCCCTTGCAGGAAGACGTGATCCTGACCGCGTTCGAGGATTGCATCACTGTCGAACAACTGGACCCCCGTTCCGACAAGGTGGCCAAGATCACGCTGTCGGTCGCGCAGGTACGGGAACTGGCCGCGGCGCTGGACCTGCCCGAAGGCGTTTACCGGCTGCGCGATCAGCCCTGAATACGGAAGGTCTTGTCCCGCGCCGTCTGCCCCTGAACAAGCTCCAGCCGCGATTTCGGCACGCCCAGCGCCTTGGCCAGCATCTTCGCCACCGCCGCATTGGCTTTCCCCCCCTCGGGGACGGCGGTGACGTAAGCGCGCAAATGTCCTCCTTCCCCGGCGATACGGTTGCGCGACGCCTTTGGCGTGACGCGCAGGCTGATCCGCGCGCCGGGTAAGGCAAGATGGGAAAGATCGGGGATATCCATGCAACCGGGGTGCCCTTGTGCGCTCCCGCCGTCAAGGCTGCCCCTTGAACCACGCCCGCGAATGTTCGACATCATGTGCACAGGAGGTCACATGCCCAAGTATCCCGAAGCCCTCTCTTTTCTTCTGAACCGCAGGTCGCGCCCGGCCAAAACGCTGGCCGCGCCCTATCCCACCCGTGACGATCTGCGCCCGATCCTGACCGCCGCGGCGCGCACGCCCGATCACGGGAAGCTGGTTCCGTGGCGTTTTCTGGTCCTGGAGCGCGCGGCGCTGCTCCGGCTGGGCGCGCAGGTCCAGAAGCGGGGCGAAGCCCTGGGGCTGGAGACAGCCCTGACCGAAAAGGCCGCCGCGGCCTTTTCCGGCAGCGGCCTGGCGGTGGCGGTGGTGTTTTCGCCAAAGATCTCAGACAAGGTACCGGAACTGGATCAGCTGTTCTCCGCCGGGGCGGCGTGCCTGCAATTGCTCAACGCGGCATTGGCGGCGGGCTGGGGGGCGAACTGGCTCAGCGGCTGGCCCGCACAGGATCGCCCCTTTCTTGACGACCTGGGCCTCTCCCCGCAGGAGCAACTGGCCGGCTTCATTCACATCGGGAGCGAAACCCGCACCCCGCCCGAGCGCCCGCGCCCGGATATCGACGACATTACCACCTGGATTTACGAATGATCTTCTCTGCCTTCCTGAAATCGATCGCGCAGTTTTCCGACCCGCGCTTCCGCCGCGTGTTATGGATGGGGCTGGGGCTGACGATATTGCTGCTGGCCGCCGTCTACGGGCTAACCTTCCTTGCCATTGGAGTGTTCGTACCCGAAAGCATTTCCCTGCCATGGCTGGGTGAGGTGACATGGGTGGACAACATCCTGTCCGGGGCCTCGCTGGCCCTGATGCTGGTGATGTCGGCCTTCCTGATGGTGCCGGTGGCCTCGGCCTTCACGGGCCTGTTCCTCGATGACGTGGCGGAGGCGGTCGAGGCGCGCCACCACCCCGACCTGCCCGCCCCGCCCCGCATCGCGGTCCTGTCACAGATTCGCGACGCCGTGGGATTTTTCGGAATCGTGGTCGGCGTGAACATCGCCGCCCTGGTTCTGTATTTGCCTGCCGGTCCTTTCGCTCCACTTTTGTTCTGGGCCGTAAACGGGTACCTGCTGGGGCGAGAGTATTTTCAGATGGCGGCCATGCGGCGGATCGGTCGCGCCCCGGCACAGGCCTTGCGCAAGCGCCACTGGGTCACGATATTCATGGCCGGGCTTTTGATGGCCGTTCCGCTGTCCTTGCCGCTGATAAATCTTTTCATCCCGATCCTGGGGGCGGCGGTGTTCACACACCTGTTTCACCGTCTTGAGAAGGGGGCGTAGCCTCCGTCCCTCAAACCTGTTCCAGCTCGATCAATGTGCCGTTGAAATCTTTCGGGTGCAAGAACAGCACGGGCTTGCCATGGGCACCTATCTTCGGATTTCCCGAACCAAGAACCCGTGCGCCCTGCGCCTTCAGGCGGTCCCGGGCGGCAAGGATATCTTCAACCTCATAGCAAAGATGGTGGATGCCGCCGGACGGATTCTTTTCAAGAAACCCGGCAATGGGGCTGTTTTCTCCCAAGGGATAGAGAAGCTCGATCTTGGTGTTCGGCAATTCGATGAACACAACGGTCACGCCGTGGTCCGGCTCATCCTGCGGGGCGCCGACCTTCGCGCCCAGCGTGTCGGCATATTGGGCGGCAGCAGCCTGAAGGTCAGGAACGGCAATGGCAACATGGTTAAGTCGACCGATCATCGGGCTCTCCTTATAGTGGTTTTCCCGGTTATGGGACCGCCTGCACAGCGGTTCAAGGGGCGCACCGCCCGAGTGCGCCTTCATTCCTGCGGGATCACGCGCAAAGACAACTCCCGCAGCTGGTCATTGGTCGGCACGCTCGGAGCGCCCATCATCAGGTCTTCGGCCCGTTGATTCATCGGGAACATGATGACCTCGCGGATGTTCGCCTCATCGGCCAGCAGCATGACCATACGGTCGATTCCGGCGGCACAGCCCCCGTGCGGCGGCGCGCCGTACCGGAACGCGTTCACCATGCCACCAAAGCGGGCGCGCACCTGATCCTCGGAATACCCGGCCAGCGCGAATGCCTTGAACATGATATCCGGCTGGTGGTTGCGGATCGCGCCGGAGACAAGCTCATACCCGTTACAGGCAAGATCATACTGATAGCCCAACACCTCCAGCGGGTCGCCCTCCAGCGCCGCCATCCCACCCTGGGGCATCGAGAAGGGGTTATGGCTGAAATCGATTTTCCCGGTCTCGGCATCTTTCTCATACATCGGAAAATCGACAATCCAGCAAAAGGCAAAGCGGTCTTTCTCGGTCAGGCCCAACTCTTCGCCGATGACGTTGCGTGCCTTGCCCGCGACGGTCTCGAACGCCTGAGGCTTGCCCCCCAAAAAGAACGCCGCATCGCCCACGCCCAGATCCAGTTGTTGCCGGATGGCCTCGGTCCGTTCGGGGCCGATGTTCTTGGCCAGCGGGCCCGCGGCTTCCATCCCGCCGTCCTTTTCGCGCCAGAAGATGTAGCCCATCCCCGGCAGCCCCTCTTTCTGGGCGAAGCTGTTCATGCGGTCGCAGAACTTGCGGGAACCGCCCGTGGGCGCGGGAATGGCGCGGATCTCGGTGCCGTCCTGCTCCAGCAGCCTGGCAAAGATGGCAAACCCCGACCCGCGGAAATGCTCCGACACATCCTGCATCCTGATGGGATTGCGCAGGTCGGGCTTGTCGGTGCCGTACCAACGCATCGCATCGGCAAAGCTGATCTGCGGCCACTCGGCATCGACTTTACGGCCGCCGCCGAACTCCTCGAACACACCCTGCATCACCGGTTGGATGGTGTCGAACACATCCTGCTGGGTGACGAAGGACATCTCCATATCCAACTGGTAGAAATCGGTGGGTGAGCGATCGGCACGCGGGTCTTCGTCCCGGAAGCACGGTGCGATTTGAAAATACTTGTCAAACCCCGACACCATGATCAGCTGCTTGAACTGCTGCGGCGCCTGCGGCAGCGCGTAGAACTTGCCCGGATGCAGGCGCGAGGGTACCAGAAAGTCGCGCGCGCCCTCGGGTGAGGACGCCGTGATGATCGGCGTCTGGTATTCGCGGAAACGCGCATCCCACATGCGGCGGCGCAGGCTGGCCACCACATCGGAGCGCAGCGTGATATTGCGCTGCATCTCTTCCCGCCGCAGGTCGAGATAACGATAGCGCAACCGGGTTTCCTCGGGGTAGTCCTGATCGCCAAACACCATCAGCGGCAGTTCCTGCGCCGCGCCCAGCACCTCGATATCCCGGATATAGACCTCGATCTCTCCGGTGGGCAGTTTGGGGTTGACCAGGCTTTCGTCACGCGCCTTCACCACACCATCGATGCGCACACACCACTCGGAGCGCAGCTTTTCCACCCCGGCAAAAACAGGGCTGTCGGAATCGGCCAGCACCTGCGTCAGCCCGTAATGGTCGCGCAAGTCGATGAACAACACACCGCCATGGTCGCGGACGCGGTGCACCCAGCCCGAAAGGCGGACGGTCTGCCCTACGTGGGTTTTGTTCAACTCGGCGCAGGTATGGCTGCGGAAGGCGTGCATCGGGGGTCCCCTCTGGCGCAAATGACAAGTTCGCGCCGATACACCCCCGATGGCCCCCGAAGTCAAGGGAGAGGGCGCGTTTCGGCGCGTATTACAGGATGTACCGCCTTAATGGCGGACGATTTCGAACCGGCAGACAGTCGCCCCGCTGGCGGCACAGGCGGTTTCGCGGGTGCTCAGGCGCTTGTCCACCAGCGTCCGGAACAGGGTATCGAATACGGCCTCATGCCAGATACAAAGCGGCGCGGGCGCGCTTTCGCCCCGGATCAGAGGATTGTCAGTCAGTTCGAATACCATCGGGCGGGTGGAAACCACGCGAAATGTACCGGAACCTGCGAAGGTCCAACTGTGTCTGGCGATGGCCTTGGCCAGCATCGGCCCTGACAGCGCGGCGGGCAGTGCCTTCAGCACCTTCTGCGCCAGCGGCGGAATACGGTGGGCAAGAATATACGCCCCCGTCCTGCACCCGGCTTCGCGCAAAAGGCCTGGCGCCGTATCGGGAAGACGGCGGCGCAACGCACGGTGCATCGTCCCGGCCGGGGCCTCATCCATCAGGCCGGAATCGGAGGGCGCGCCCCCCAGCCCGGAAGCGGCGAGCATCTCATCGCGCAGGCCCGCCCCCCCGGCCGCCTCCAGTACAGGGAGAAGCTGGAGAACGGCATTGGGGCCGATCCGGCCCGAGGGGCCGGAAGGCGTATCGAACATCAGGCGTCTTCCATCTGCTGATCACCCCCGCCGCACACGCGGACATCGGCGGCATTATCCGGCATCTTGAAGCTGTCGTCCTGCGACTTGCGCTTGGCCTTGGCGCGCGCGGCACGATCGGCAGCGGCTTCCCAGTCTTCCACCTGGGCCTTGGCGGGCTTGCGGGACATGTCGAAGTCGAACTTGACCTTGCCCTTCGATTGCGGCCCCCAGTAATTGTTCTTGCCAAGATCGTAGAAGGTCCGCCCGACCCCGGCCTTGAGGAACGCCTTCAGGCATCCCAGCAGGTAACGGCGGCGGAATCCCGTCCCGCGCCAGGGATAATGAAACAGCGCCTTGCGCATGTAGAACCGCCGGTAGTTGTGCATCACGCGGTCCAGAAGCTGGGCGCGGTCCATCGCTTCGGGTTTCATGATCGGGTTCACGAAGTTGTAACGGCTGTAATCGAAAACCTCGACCTTGTTGTGAAGCTCCTGGAACAGCGGCGTGAAGGGCCAGGGCGTGTACATGGCCCAGTTGGCAAGGTCCGGCTGCCAGTCCCAGCAGAGCTTGAAGGTTTCCTCAAGCGTCTCTTCTGTCTCGTTGTCGAGCCCGACGATGAACTGCGCCTCGGTCAGGATGTCGGCCTCACGCAGCAACTGGATGGCACGCTTGTTGTCCTCGACCTTGGTTTCCTTGTTGAACTGGTCCAGTTTCATCTGGGCCGCAGCCTCGGTCCCCAGGCTGATATGCACCAGCCCGGCCTTGCGGTAGAAAGGCAGCAGTTCCTCATCCCGCAAGATGTCGGTCACCCGTGTGTTGATGCCCCATTTGACCTTGTCCGGCAGGCCCCGGTCGATCAGTTCCTGACAGAACGCGATGAATTTCTTGCGGTTGATGGTCGGCTCCTCGTCCGCGAGGATAAAGAAGCCGACATTGTGCTTTTCAACCAGTTCCTCGATCTCGTCGACAACGGCTTTCGGGTCACGAATGCGGTAGTCGCGCCAGAACTTCCACTGGGAACAGAACGAACAGGTGAACGGGCAGCCCCGCGCCATGTTCGGAATCGCCACCCGGCAGTTGAGCGGTTCATAAATATACTTGTCCCAGTCGAGGATGTCCCAGTCGGGCTTGATCCCGTCGAGATCCTTGATCGTGGGCGCCGCGGCGGTCGCCACGATCTCCTCGCCATCGAGAAAGGCAAGCCCCTTGATGTCACGGCGGCATTCCGGCCAGGCACCGTCCCGAATGGCGTTCATCAGTTCGACAATGATTTCCTCGCCCTCGCCGCGGACGATCGCGTCGATCCACGGGGCTTCGGAAAGAACCTGCTTGAACATGAAGGTGGCATGAATGCCACCCATGACCCGCACCGCATCGGGGACTTCCTCCCAGGCGACTTCCATCACGCGTTCTGCGGCGTAGATCGACGGCGTGATCGAGGTTGTGGCCACCACCCGCGGGTTCAGCGCCTTGAGTTGCGCGCGCAAATCGTCTTCGGACAGATTGTCCGTCATCGCATCGATGAAGTGGATGTCATCATATCCCGCCTGCCGCAACGCCCCGGTCAGATAAGCGACCCAGGCCGGGGGCCATGTTCCGGCGATCTCGGCCCCGCCGGAGCGATAGTTGGGATGGACAAAGCAAATTCGCATGGATCGACTCCCCGTGTTTCGCGGCGAACATCGCACATGTCCTGTCAACCCAACTTGACACATGTCAAATTGATGTCGCCTCCGGGAAGGACAACCGGACGCAGGCCAAAACGGCCGGGTAACGTTGCCGGAATAGAAAAGACCCCCAAGCCCACAACGAAGACGATCCAACCGGAGACGCTGTGCTTGACCACGCCCATCGGGAAATTCTGACGCGCCTCATAAGCCCAGCCGAACACCAGGCCGCCCGTGAAGGTCATGGCGGCGACGATCCAGTTCCAACATATCAGATACGCAAAAGAAAGAGGCCCGCATTCAGCACGATCGCGGACCACAAGCCCGGCAACAACACCCCGTAGCGGCGAAAGAACAACGGGCGGTACAGCACCTTCTGCGGCAGGGCGGAAAGCGGCGGAGAAAGCACGAGCACTGCCGCCAGCAGCCCAGGATTCGTCCACGGCAGCGCAAAGGCTTTTCCCGGTGCCGTCAGCGCCATGACCGTCATCGCCACCGCCAGCGTCAGCGCCGCGAAGATCGCGACGGCCCGCCAGCCGATTCGCCCGGCCCCCCGCGCAAGCCGGCCCCACCGGAACCCCGGTGTCAGGTGCAGCAGCCCGATGCCCACCGGCGCCGCAAGGAACAATGCCGCAAACAGCGTCTCGGGCGGCAGCAGAACTGCGGCCGCCACAGGCGAAATTATGTATAACGCAAAAATTCCACCCAAAGCTGCCGCCGCGACGGCCCCGCTCCCCGATACTGAAACGTCATGCCCTGCCTCCTGAAAACGCACGATGGCGCACCGTCGCGCCACCCCCAGTCACATCCCCGAAAGCCCACGGGCCAGAAAACCCCACGCAAGCCCTTGCGCGCCAAGGTGTCTGCTCTATAACCCCCAACAATTTGCCAATCCGGGGGACAGGTCATGCCGAAGAGAACCGATATCAACTCCATCATGATCATCGGCGCGGGTCCCATCATCATCGGGCAGGCTTGCGAATTCGACTACTCCGGAGCCCAGGCCTGCAAAGCCCTGCGCGAGGAAGGGTACCGGGTGATTCTGGTCAACTCGAATCCCGCGACGATCATGACCGATCCGGGCCTGGCCGACGCGACCTATATCGAACCCATCACGCCCGAAGTCGTCGCGCGCATCATCGAAAAAGAACGGCCCGACGCACTGCTGCCGACGATGGGCGGCCAGACCGGGCTGAACACGTCGCTGAAACTGGCGGATATGGGCGTGCTTGAAAAGTTCGGGGTGGAGCTGATCGGCGCCAACCGCACCGCCATCGAGATGGCGGAGGACCGGAAGCTGTTCCGGGAGGCGATGGACCGCATCGGGCTGGAAAATCCCAGGGCCACGATCGCCAACAACATGGATGAGTGCATGGCCGCGCTGGAACATGTCGGTCTGCCGGCCATCATCCGCCCGGCTTTCACCCTTGGCGGGACCGGCGGCGGCATCGCCTATAACCGTGACGATTTCGAACATTACTGCAAGAGCGGGCTGGATGCCTCCCCCGTCAGCCAGATCCTGATCGACGAAAGCCTGCTGGGCTGGAAGGAATACGAGATGGAGGTCGTCCGCGACAAGGCGGACAACGCGATCATCGTCTGCTCCATCGAAAACGTGGACCCGATGGGCGTGCACACGGGCGATTCGGTCACCGTTGCCCCGGCTCTGACCCTGACCGACAAGGAATACCAGATCATGCGCAACGGCTCCATCGCGGTGCTGCGCGAGATCGGGGTGGAAACGGGCGGGTCCAACGTGCAATGGGCCGTCAACCCAGAAGACGGCCGCATGGTCGTGATCGAGATGAACCCGCGGGTGTCGCGATCCTCGGCGCTGGCCTCCAAGGCCACGGGATTCCCGATCGCCAAGATCGCCGCGAAACTGGCCGTCGGCTACACGCTGGATGAGTTGGACAATGACATCACCAGGGTCACCACCGCCAGTTTCGAACCCACCATCGACTATATCGTGACCAAGATCCCGCGCTTCGCCTTCGAAAAGTTCCCCGGCTCCAAACCGGAACTGACCACGGCAATGAAATCCGTCGGCGAAGCCATGGCCATCGGCCGGACCATCCACGAATCGCTGCAAAAGGCCTTGGCGTCTCTGGAAACCGGCCTGACCGGTTTCGACGAAATCGAGATCGACGGCGCCCCCGACAAAGCCGCCATTATCGCCGCGCTGTCTAAACAGACGCCCGACCGCCTGCGCCTCATCGCCCAGGCCATGCGAGACGGGCTCAGCGACGGCGAAATCCAGACCGCCACGAAATTCGACCCGTGGTTTCTTGCCCGTATCCGCGAAATCGTGGAAACCGAAGCCGGGATACGCAAGGACGGCCTGCCCCTGAACGAGGAAGGCCTGCGCCGACTCAAGATGCTGGGATTCACCGATGCCCGCCTGGCCACCCTGACCGGCCGGGATGAAGCCAACATCCGCCGTGCGCGCCAGAATCTGGGCGTTACCGCGGTATTCAAGCGCATCGACACCTGCGCCGCCGAGTTCGAGGCCCAGACGCCCTACATGTATTCCACCTACGAATGCCCGGCGATGGGCGATGTCGAATGCGAAGCCCGCCCAAGCGCGCGCAGGAAAGTCGTCATCCTGGGGGGTGGCCCCAACCGCATCGGCCAGGGGATCGAGTTCGACTACTGCTGCTGCCACGCCTGCTTTGCCCTGACGGATGCGGGCTATGAAACGATCATGATCAACTGCAACCCGGAAACCGTCTCGACCGACTATGACACCAGCGACCGGTTGTACTTCGAGCCGCTGACCTTCGAACATGTCATGGAAATCCTGCGTGTCGAACAACAGAACGGCACCCTGCACGGGGTCATCGTGCAGTTCGGTGGCCAGACCCCGCTGAAACTGGCCAACGCGCTGGAGGGCGAGGGGATCCCGATCCTCGGCACCACGCCTGACGCGATCGACCTGGCCGAAGACCGGGAACGGTTCCAGGACCTTGTCAACCGGCTGGGCCTGAAACAGCCGAAAAACGCCATCGCGGCCTCGGCCGAATCTGCGCTGGCCGCCGCCAAAGATATCGGCTACCCGCTGGTGATCCGCCCCTCCTATGTGCTGGGCGGGCGGGCGATGGAAATCGTGCGCGATACCGCGCATCTGGAGCGTTACATCAGCGAAGCCGTCGTCGTCTCGGGCAAGAGTCCCGTGTTGCTGGACAGCTATCTTTCCGGCGCGACGGAGGTGGACGTGGATGCCATCTGCGACGGAACCGACGTCCATGTTGCCGGCATCATGCAACATATCGAAGAGGCCGGTGTCCACTCGGGCGATTCCGCCTGTTCCCTTCCACCCTACTCGCTGTCCGGCGACATCGTGGCGGAGTTGAAACGTCAGACCCGCGCGCTGGCGCTGGAACTGGGGGTCGTCGGGCTGATGAACGTGCAGTTCGCCATCAAGGACGGCGTGGTTTACCTGATTGAGGTAAACCCCCGGGCCTCCCGCACCGTCCCATTCGTGGCCAAGGCGGTGAATTCGCCCATCGCCTCGATCGCGGCACGGGTCATGGCCGGAGCCCCTCTGTCAGAGTTCGACCTGGCCGATCCGCAGATCGAGGGCTTCGCCGTAAAAGAGGCCGTGCTGCCCTTTGCCCGGTTCCCCGGCGTCGACACGCTGCTCGGCCCCGAGATGCGTTCCACAGGTGAGGTCATGGGCTATGACCGCACCTTCCCGCGCGCCTTTCTCAAGGCCCAGATGGGCGCCGGCAGCGACCTGCCCCGCAAAGGCCGGGTCTTTTTCTCCATCAAGGATGCAGACAAGACACCGCATCTCGTGGAAACCGCCCAGGTTCTGCGCGGTCTCGGTTTCGATCTTGTCGCCACACGCGGCACTGCCGCCTTCCTGACCGAAAGCGGTATCTCCTGCGATGTCGTGAACAAGGTCTACGAAGGCCGTCCCAACATCGTGGACTTGATGAAGGACGGGCAGATCACGCTGGTGATGAATACCACCGAGGGGGCGCAGGCGGTCGAAGACAGCCGCGAGATCCGCTCGGTCGCGCTTTACGACCGCATCCCGTATTTCACCACCGCCGCAGCCAGCCATGCCGCCGCCATGGCGATGAAATCGCGTGAGGACGGCGAGATCGACGTCTACCGCCTCCAGGAGGGCTAAGCCCCCAGCAGGCGCGCGCATTTGAGCGCGTAGCGATCGGTCATACCGGAAATGAAATCCGTCAACGCGTGCAGCGCGGTATAGGCATCGCAGACGCCACGCAGATCAAACCCGCCGACCTGAACCAGCTTGCGCAGGTACGGGGCCTGTGCAAGCGCCGCCTCTGCATCCCAGCCCGTGCCGCGCACCGCATCCAGAAATTCGAAACAGGCATCGAGCAGGCGGAAGATCACGTTACGCCCGATGACCTCCAGTTCCGCCTTGCGGCCCGAAGGAAAGATCCGCGATCGCGCCACCTGAGCAATTTGAGCAAACGGTATGCGCAGGGCAAAAACATCGCTGAGCGATTGGGAAAACCGCCCCGACAGGATCGCTTCGTGATGGTCCCTGAAGGCCTGCGCACTGGCACGAATGGCGCTACCGACCGCCAATGCCCGCAAATGGGCGATGTGCTCCCCCTCGGTCTGGTCAGGCTGGCGGGGAGGCTCCATCGTGGGGATGAGGGCACGCAACAGGGCCTCGACCTCGGCAAAGGGCAGGTCGCCGGCAATGAAGGCATCCTCCAGATCGAGGATGGTGTAACAGAGATCGTCCGCCGCCTCGACAAGGAAGGCCAGCGGGTGGCGCGCCCAGCCCCCGCCACGCCGGGGCAGACCGGTTACCGTCGCCATTTCTTCCAGATACCCGGCTTCCGCCCGGAACGCCCCGTATTTCTTTTCCCCGATATAAGCGGCTTGCGACCCAAGGCATCCTGCCTCGGCAAGGCAGGG
The DNA here is from genome assembly GCF_003046545.1 of Rhodovulum imhoffii. GTDB lineage: Bacteria > Pseudomonadota > Alphaproteobacteria > Rhodobacterales > Rhodobacteraceae > Rhodovulum > Rhodovulum imhoffii. The sequence continues at coordinate 120,356 of NZ_QAAA01000006.1, forward strand.
ATACTTGGTGAACGCCCCCAGCACCGCATGGGTCAGGCGCATGCCGCCCGCCTGCCGATACATCTCCAGCCGGGTCAGGATACGAAATCCCTGCGCGTTCCCTTCGAAATGCTCGAATTCCTTGCGCACCTCTGGCGGCAGGGCATCGCCAAAGGGCCGGCGGGTGCGGAACCACTCCGATATCGCGTCCTCACCGGCATGCCCGAATGGCGGGTTGCCAATGTCATGGGCCGCACAGGCCGCCTGAAGGATATAGGACAGGTCATTCGGCGCCCCGACCGGCAGCAGCCCCGCATCGACCAGCCAAAGCCCTGCTTCGACCCCCAGCGACCGGCCCACGCTGGCGGTTTCAAGACTGTGAATCATCCGGTGATGCAGATGGTCATTGTCGTAAAGCGGATGGACCTGCGTCTTGTTTGCCAGCCTCCGGAACGGCTGGGAAAACAGCACCCTGTCAAGATCCGTCAGGAAGGCGGGGCGTTCCACCCGGTTGAAAACATCCCCCACGGTCAGTCGGCTGGCGGCAAGAAGCGTCGTCCAGTCCATCGTCACTCCTTTTTCTGCCCCTCTGCCGGGTACGCCCGCGTATTGTGGAACGCAATAGCACTTGTGGCCCGCCCGCGCCCTGCCTATTCGAAAGCATGGCCAAGCTGTATTTTCATTATTCCACGATGAATGCGGGAAAATCGACGATCCTGCTTCAGGCAGCGCACAACTACCGTGAACGGGGCATGGAAACGCTGCTGCTGACCGCCCGGCTGGACGACCGCGCGGGCCGGGGGCGTATCGCCTCGCGCATCGGGCTAAGCGCCTCGGCACAGACTTTCACCGCCGAAACCGATCTGTTCGCACGGCTGGCCACCCGGCTGGAGGAAGGTCCCTGCGCCTGCGTTTTCGTGGACGAGGCGCAGTTCCTCACCCCCGATCAGGTCTGGCAACTGGCCCGCGCGGTGGATGATCTGGCCCTGCCGGTGATGTGTTACGGACTTCGGGTGGATTTTCGGGGCACATTGTTTCCCGGCTCCGCCACGCTCCTGGCCCTGGCCGACGAAATGCGGGAATTGCGCACCATCTGTCATTGCGGCCGGAAAGCAACGATGGTGGTCCGCCTCGACCCGGACGGGCGCGCCCTGTGTGAAGGCGCGCAGGTCCAGATCGGCGGCAACGAAACCTACGTCCCCCTGTGCCGTCGGCACTGGCGGGAGGAAACCGGCGACGGTCAGTAAAGCCGCGCGCCGGGCGGGACCTCTGCGTCGGGCGTGGCCAGCACCACATTGCCATCCGCATCGGGAAACCCCAGAACCAGAACCTCCGACATGAACTTGCCGATCTGGCGGGGCGGGAAATTCACCACCGCCATGACCATCTTGCCGGGCAGGTCTTCGGGGCGGTAACGGGCGGTTATCTGGGCGGAGGATTTCCTTTCCCCCAACGCCCCGAAATCGACCCACAGACGAATCGCGGGTTTGCGCGCCTCGGGGAAGGGCTCCGCACGGGTGATGCGGCCCGCACGGATCTCTACTTTCTGAAAATCCTCGAAGGCGATCATCGCCCCAATTCCCGGCCCCGGTCGGTGGCCGCGGCCACGGCCCGGCGCAAAAGCGGCGCAAAGCCGGTTTCCGCATCCATCAGAACCTCCAGCGCGGCAGCGGTCGTGCCCCCCGGAGAGGTGACGTTCACCCGCAGTTGCGCCGGATCTTCGCTGGCCTGTTCCGCCAGATGACCTGCCCCGGCGACAGTCGCCCTGGCAAGCTTCAGCGCCATCGCGGGCGGCAACCCCTGGGCCTCGCCCGCGGCGGCCAGCGCCTCGATCAGGTAAAAAACGTAGGCCGGGCCGGAGCCGGACACGGCGGTCACCGCATCCATCTGCGATTCATCGTCAAGCCGCACGGATTGCCCGATCGAGGACAGCAGCGTTTCAGCCAGCCGGAGGTGGGATTCGCGGACCTCTCCGTTGCCGATCAGGCCGGTGATGCCGCGCCCGACCGCCGCAGGGGTGTTGGGGATGGAACGGATGATCGGCGTCCCCCGCCCCAGGCGCCCGGCAAAATAGGCCAGCGTTTTTCCCGCAGCGATGGAAATAAACAGCGTCCCCCCCCCGCCGAACCGGGCGACCTGCGGCAGGGCATCCTCCATCAGTTGCGGCTTGACAGCCAGAAGCACAATGGCCGGATTCTCGGGGAAATCGTCATTCAGATGCACCCCGTCTCCGGCACGGGAACACAGCCATTCGGACGGGTGCGGATCGACGACCCAGACGGACCCGGCCGGCAACCCGCCTGCCATCCAGCCTTCCAGCATGGCCGACCCCATCTTTCCGCAGCCCAGCAGAACAAGGCCGCGACGGTACAGATCTTCCAATGTCATCTTTGCCCCCGTCATCGGTTTCGGGGGCGCAGGTTAGGCCCGCCCGTACGCTTCGGCAATGGCGACCTGCATGGCCTCCTTGGGCGGCGTGTTCGCCCAGCCGACAAGCTGAAATGCCGGGTAGAAACGTTCACAGGCCCCCAGCGCGGTTTCGATCATACGGTCGATCTGTTCCGGCCCGGCCATCTGCCCGCCCGCCAGCACCAGGCCATAACGCCAGACCATCAGCTTTTGTTCGTCCCAATAGCTGAACGCCCCCGACCAGCACATGTCATTGGCCAGGTTCAGCGCCTCGTAGATCAGCGGCAAACTGTCCTCGGGCGGGACCATGTCGAACGTACAAATCAACCTCAGGGTCTCATCCGCATCCGACCACGCCAGCGTGATGGAATAGGTCCGCCACTGCCCCTCTACCGCCATGGCAATCTGGTTGTCGGCCACGCGGTCGAATTCCCACTCCCGGAATTCGGCAAGGTTTTCGACAATGTCGATAGGGTGCAGATCGTCGGTCTGAAGGATGTCTTCGGAAAGCGTCATGGCCGCCTCTTCGCTTGCGCCCGAACCGGGCGATTCCCCCAGGCTTTTGGGGCCTGCTCAAGGGCGGGCGTAAGATGCCTGCGCCCTTACCAGATATGGTGGGGGCAAAGGGGGCGGGCTGTAAAGTATATTTTTTGCGGGATCTGGGGATAAACCGCAATATATTGTGGATAAGACAACTTATATGGGCCAAGGCCCAACCCCGCGCCACGAAATGCATCCGCCAAAAACCAAAACGCCCCCGAAGGGGCGCCCCGATATGCGGTCGGCAGTATTTACCTGGATTCGAGCGCCTCGATCCGGGCTTTGAGGGTCTCGTTTTCCTCACGCGCTTTCTGTGCCATGGCGCGTACGGCATCGAATTCCTCACGCGTGACGAAGTCACGCTCCGCCAGCCAACGGTCGAGGATGCTCTTGATCGCGGTCTCGGCTTCGTCCCTGGCCCCCTGGGCCACGCCCATGGCGTTGGTCATCAACTGGGACATATCGTCAAGAAACTTGTTGCGGGTCTGCATTTGCGGCCTCTGGCATTTACATTTGCGCCTTATATGGGCTGCATGGCGCCAAAGCTCAAGCTTGACTTCGCCGCCTGCCGCCACTCAAGAGAACCCATGCACGCCATTCTGACCTTCCCCGACATCAGCCCCGAAGTTTTCTCCATCTCTCTTTTCGGGATCGAGTTCGCCCTGCGCTGGTACGCACTGGCCTATATCGCCGGTATCCTGCTTGGCTGGCGGCTTATCATCGCGATGGTGCGAACAAACCATTTGTGGGCCGACGATTCGCCCCCGATGACGGTCGAACAGGTCGAGGACCTGCTGACCTGGATCATCCTTGGCGTCGTCCTGGGGGGGCGGCTGGGGTTCGTGCTGTTCTACCAGCCGGGATGGTATTTCGCGCATCCCGAACAGATTCCGATGATCTGGCAGGGGGGCATGTCCTTCCATGGCGGGCTGCTGGGCGTGATGTTCGCCGTCACGCTGTTCGCCCGGCGCCGGGGGGTGCCGCTCCTGTCACTTGCCGATACACTGGCGGTGGCGACCCCGCCGGGGCTTTTCTTCGGGCGCATCGCCAATTTCGTGAACGCGGAATTGTGGGGCCGCCCCTCCGACATCCCCTGGGCGGTCGTCTTCCCCGGCGAGGCCGCGCAAACCTGCCCGCCGGGCTGGGAAGGCCCCTGTGCCCGCCATCCCAGCCAGCTGTACGAAGCCGGGCTGGAAGGGGTGCTTCTGGGCAGCGTTCTGCTTTGGCTGGCGTGGCGGCGCGGCTGGCTGAAACGACCGGGGCACCTGACCGGGGCGTTTTTCACCGGGTACGGTCTGGCCCGTTTTACGGTGGAACATTTCCGCCAGCCCGATCCGCAATTCACCACAGCCGAAAACCCCGCCGGTTATGTTCTGGCATGGCAGGATGCGGGCCTTACCATGGGCCAGCTTCTGTCCTTACCGATGATCGCCATGGGGTTGGTCTTCCTGCTGATCGCACGGCGGCGGGCATGACGCCGCTTGCCGACCTGCTGACCCGCCGCATTGCCGCGACCGGCCCGATCGGCGTAGCCGACTTCATGGCCGAGTGCCTGCTCCACCCCGGGCATGGCTATTACACCACACGCGATCCCTTCGGCGTGGCGGGGGATTTCACCACCGCGCCGGAGATCTCCCAGATGTTCGGAGAACTCCTGGGCCTTTGGCTCGCGCAGGTCTGGCTGGAGCAGGGGTCTTGCAGCCCTTTCACGTTGGCAGAACTCGGCCCCGGCCGGGGAACGCTGATGGCCGATGTCCTGCGCGCAACCCGGTCGGTCCCAAGGTTTCATGCAGCCCTGCGAGTGTACCTGGTGGAGGCTTCGCCCACCTTGCGCGCGGCACAACGACAGGCGCTGAACGGGTATGAGGCAACCTGGCTAACCGAAGTAACCGCCCTGCCCGAGGCGCCGCTGTTCCTGCTGGCCAACGAATTTTTCGATGCCCTGCCGATCCGTCAGTTTCAACGGGTGGACAACGGCTGGAGCGAACGCCAGATCGGGCTGGCGCGTGGCGCACTGGCCTTCGGCCTGTCCGCGCCAGCCCCGCTGGGGGCGCTGGAGCACCGGCTTTCCGACACCGCCCCCGGCGACATCGTGGAGACATGCCCCTCTGCGGGGGCCGTGGTGAAAACCATCTCCACCCGGATCGCCACCTACGGAGGGGCGGCGCTGATCGCGGATTACGGCAGCTGGCGGTCCTTGGGCGATACTTTGCAGGCCTTGCGCGGCCACACCCCCGAATCGCCCCTTGCGCATCCGGGCAAGGCCGACCTGACCGCCCATGTGGATTTCGAGGCGCTGGCCGGGGCTGCAACCGGGGTTCAGGTCAGCCCGATGATCTCCCAGGGTGTGCTGCTGGAACGGCTGGGCATCACCGCCCGTGCCCGTGCGCTTGCCCAAAACCTGGACGGCGCCGCACTGGAAAGCCATATCGCCGCACATCGCCGCTTGACCCACCCGCAGGAAATGGGAACGCTCTTCAAGATGCTGGCCCTGTTCCCCGACGGGGCGCCCCTGCCGCCCGGATTTGGCCAATGACCCTGGAGATCGTGACGTCCGAAGACCTGCACCCCCTGCGCCACGGGTTCTTCACCCGGAGAGGCGGAGCATCGTCCGGGGTCTTCACGGGGCTCAATTGCGGGGGCGGATCATCGGACCTCTCGGAAGTGGTGCGAATCAACCGCAGCCGCGTGGCTCTGGCGATGGGGGTGGAGCCGGAGGCGCTAATCACCGCGCATCAGGTCCACTCGGCCGACGTGGCGGTGGTGGAGGCCCCGTTCGACACCCCCCCCAAGGTGGACGGGCTGGTGACCGCAACGCCGGGGCTGGCCCTGGCGGTTCTGACCGCCGATTGCCAGCCGGTGCTTTTGGCCGACACACGGGCCGGGGTCATAGGTGCCGCCCATGCGGGCTGGCGCGGGGCGCTGGACGGGGTGCTGGAAGCCACGCTGGACAAGATGGAAACCCTTGGCGCACACCGCGAAGACACGCACGCGATCATCGGCCCGGCGATCAGTCAGCGTGCCTATGAGGTCGGCCCTGAGTTCGTGGAAATCTTTCTTGCCGAAGACCCGGACTACAGCCGCTTTTTCGCGGGCGGCCAGGGGGACCGGATGCAGTTCGACCTGCCCGCTTTCGGTCTGCACCGGCTGCGCGAAGCGGGAATCGGGCGGGCCAGATGGACCCGTCACTGTACCTATTCGGACGCGGAGAAATTCTTTTCCTACCGCCGCAGCGTCCATGGCGGAGAGGCCGATTACGGGCGGCTGATCTCCGCCATCCGGCTTTAGGCCTTTCGGCTGAGCCGCTCCTCCAGAATTTCGAAGGGGACGCCCGGTTGATCCTTCGCACACCGAATCACGAGCGAGGTCTTCACGCTGGCGACATTGTCGGCCGCGGTGAGTTCCTCGGTCAGGAAGCTCTGGAAGGTCGAAAGGTCGGGGGCCACGCATTTGAGGACGAAATCGACCTCCCCGTTGAGCATGTGGCATTCGCGAACGAGGGGCCATTCGCGGCAGCGGGCCTCGAATTTCGACAGGTCGGCCTCGGCCTGGCTCAGCAGCCCGACCATTGCGAAGACCTGCACCTCGAATCCAAGTTCGCGCGCATCGACATCGGCGTGATAGCCGCGGATAAAACCTGCTTCTTCCAGTGTGCGGACCCGGCGCAGGCAGGGCGGGGCCGATATGCCCACGCGCCGCGCCAGTTCAACGTTCGTCATGCGTCCATCGGCCTGAAGCTCCGCCAGGATCTTGCGGTCGATGGGATCGAGTTTGGACCCAGGCATGCCTGCTCCCCCAAGTTTTTTCGCGATACTATTCCCACGCCCCAGAACGCGCAATATTATTTCATAGGGGCGCAAGATTTTAAAAGCCGTTTCCCTCAGTCAGCGGCGGGCCGCAAGGCTCCGGGGCTTTAACAGGGGCGTGGCGCGGTCTATATCGGGTTCCGTTGCCAAAAGGAAAGGGGCAGACATGGGTGAAAATCGCCACAGCAAGGTTCTGATTATCGGCTCCGGCCCTGCGGGGTACACTGCGGCGGTCTATGCGTCCCGCGCGATGCTGGAACCGGTACTGATCCAGGGCCTGCAACCGGGGGGGCAGCTGACCATAACCACCGAGGTCGAAAATTGGCCCGGCGAGACCGAAATCCTGGGCCCAGATCTGATGCAGAAGATGGAAGGTCACGCCCGCGCCATGGGAACCGAGATCGTCCCGGACACGATCACCGAACTGAACCTCTCCACCCGCCCCTTCAGGGCCACCGCGGACAGCGGAACCACCTATACCTGCGATGCACTGATCCTGGCGACCGGCGCACAGGCGAAATGGCTGGGCCTGCCTTCGGAAGAAAAATACAAGGGCTTCGGCGTGTCGGCCTGCGCGACCTGCGACGGGTTCTTCTATCGCGGCCAGGAGGTCGTGGTGGTCGGCGGCGGCAACGCGGCGGTCGAAGAGGCGCTGTTCCTGACGAATTTCGCCGCGAAGGTCACGCTGATCCACCGGCGCGATTCCCTGCGGGCCGAAAAAGTGCTGCAACAACGCCTGTTCAAGAACCCGAAGGTGGAGGTGCTTTGGAACCACACCGTAGAGGAAATCACGGGTACGCAAACACCGCCTGGCGTCGAGGGGCTGCGCGCGAAGCATGTCGGAACCGGCGCAATGACCGAAATCGCCTGCAAGGGCGTCTTCGTCGCCATCGGCCATGCCCCGGCATCGGAACTGGTCAAGGGCCAGCTTGAAACCCACATGGGCGGCTACGTGGTCACACGACCGGGCAGCACCGTCACCTCGATCCCCGGTGTGTTCGCGGCGGGGGACCTGACGGATCACCTTTACCGGCAGGCGGTGACCTCGGCCGGGATGGGCTGCATGGCCGCGCTGGAGGCGGAACGTTTTCTCGCCGTGCAAGAAGACGGGGCCGAAACGGAAATCGCTTGACCGGCCGGGGCCGGCCTTTCCGGCCCCGTTTTTCCGCCCGCGCGCAAATAGCGTTGCAGGAATGGGGCCATTCCCGAAGAATTCTTCCTTTTCGGGCCAAATCGCCCGCTATGGCTGGACTCCACGACAGGGCGGACGTTAGGACGCCTCCACAACAATGGCCGCCCGCGAAAGAGTTATCGATATGCCGAACAACCTTGCCCCCATCCCAGAGCTGTATGTTTCCCACGACAGCGCCCAAAAGCTGAAGCACGAGGCCGCCAGCCTGCCCAGCTGGGATATGACGCCGCGTCAGATCTGCGATCTGGAGCTGCTGATGAACGGCGGGTTCAATCCGCTCAAGGGGTTTCTCTCGGAGGACGATTACAACAGCGTCGTGGACTCCATGCGACTGGCCGATGGCACGCTCTGGCCGATTCCGATCACGCTCGACGTGTCGGAAGAATTCGCCGCCGGCATCGAACCGGGACAGGATATCGCCCTGCGCGATCAGGAAGGCGTGATCCTTGCCACGCTGTCCGTCACCGATCGCTGGACGCCCGACAAATCCCGCGAGGCGGAAAAGGTCTTCGGTGCCGACGATCTTGCCCACCCGGCCGTGAATTACCTGCATAACGTGGCCGGGCCGGTTTACCTGGGGGGTGCGATCACCGGTATCCAGCCGCCGGTGCATTACGACTTCCGCGGCCGCCGCGATACCCCGAACGAATTGCGTGCCCTGTTCCGAAAGCTGGGCTGGCGCCGTATCGTCGCCTTCCAGACCCGCAACCCCCTGCACAGGGCACACCAGGAACTGACCTTCCGCGCCGCGAAGGAAGCACAGGCCAACCTGCTGATCCACCCGGTCGTGGGCATGACCAAACCCGGCGACGTGGATCATTTCACCCGCGTGCGGTGCTATGAGGCCGTTCTGGACAAGTACCCGCAATCCACCACCACGATGTCGCTGCTGAACCTCGCCATGCGCATGGCCGGCCCGCGGGAGGCCGTCTGGCACGGGATCATCCGCCGCAACCACGGCTGTACCCATTTCATCGTCGGCCGCGACCATGCCGGGCCGGGCAAGAACAGTGCCGGGCAGGATTTCTACGGCCCGTATGACGCACAAGACCTGTTCCGCCAGTACGAAGAGGAAATCGGCCTTGAGATGGTGGACTTCAAACACATGGTCTATGTGCAGGAGCGCGCCCAATACGAACCCGCCGACGAGATCGAGGACGGGGTGACGGTGCTGAACATTTCCGGCACAGAACTGCGCCGCCGCCTGGCCGAGGGGCTGGAAATCCCTGAGTGGTTTTCCTTCCCCGAAGTGGTGAAGGAACTGCGCCGCACCCGTCCGCCACGTTCACGGCAGGGCTTTACCGTATTCTTCACCGGGCTTTCCGGTTCGGGCAAATCCACCATCGCAAATGCGCTGATGGTCAAGCTGATGGAGATGGGCGGCAGGCCGGTGACGCTCCTGGACGGGGATGTGGTACGCAAGCATCTGTCCTCGGAACTGGGCTTTTCCAAGGAACACCGGGATATCAACATCCGCCGTATCGGGTACGTAGCCTCCGAAATCACCAAGAACGGCGGAATCGCCATCTGCGCCCCGATCGCCCCCTACACCTCCACCCGCCGTGCCGTGCGCGAGATGATCGAAGACTATGGCGCCTTTTGCGAAGTGCACGTGGCGACTCCGCTCGAGGAATGTGAGCGCCGGGACCGCAAGGGGCTGTACAAGCTCGCCCGCGAAGGCAAGATCAAGGAGTTCACCGGCATTTCCGATCCGTATGAGGAGCCGGCCTCCCCCGAGCTGCGTGTCGATACCACCGGCGTGGATGTCGATAACTGCGCCCATCAGGTTATCCTGAAGCTGGAGCAACTCGGCCTCATCGCGGGTTGAGACGTTCTTTCCGGCGCCTCCGTTTGCGCGGGGGCGCCCCAGATTACACGCCAAAGCTGCGACATATTGCGTTTGTTCGTCCTGTCGTTGATCTTCCTCAAGGTGTCTTTCACATTTTCGACAATCCTTTGGGGGTGGTCGAAACACGGGGGAACCGATGACACAAAAGTCTCTGCTCGACTCTGCCAGCGAAGAGGAAATGGCCGAAGCGCTGACTTTCCTGCGCAACTTCAAGAAGCCCGGCAACGGGTTGGACTCGGCCTCCGAGACCGTCCGTGCCCATGCCTGCAATGAAAACTGCGATTGCTATATCGAACTGGAGGTGTTGCAGGCGGCGGGAATCGGCGGCTACCGCTACGGCAGTTGAGCATGCCGAACCATCTCCGGGCGGGGGGCCTGCCGCTCGCCCGGTTTCGGACCGCGCGGCACGGCTATGTCTACGACGCCGCCACCAACCAGATCCTGCGCCTGCCCGATGACCTGTGGCAGCGCCTGCCGGCCCTTCTTCGCAATAGCGGCGCGCCCCTGCCACGCCTTCTGGCGCGTCTGCAACGGGAGGCGGGCGTCCTGAGCCCCCAACGTCCGGCCCGCGTTACGGCCCGGTCGGTTCCCCATGACGGTGACCGCTTGTTCTCCCTGATCCTGAACGTGACCGAGGCCTGCAATATCCGGTGCGGCTATTGTGTTTACGGTGGCGCCTACATGGGCAAGCGTGCTCATGGCAACCGCCGCATGACGCTGGAAACCGCGAAACGCGCCATCGACCACCTTGCCCGCCACGACGCGAACACCGCCTACCCTTTCCGCATGCTGGGATGGTACGGCGGCGAACCGTTGATGAATTTCGCGCTGATCCGTGAGTCCGCCGCCTGTTTCAAATCGGTCTTTTCCGGGCACGAGGCCCGTTTTCACCTGACCAGCAACGCCGTCCACTGGCCCGATGCGGTTCTGGACTTCCTGATCGCGGAGAAGGTGGACCTCGTCATCAGCCTTGACGGCCCGCAGCCGGTGCATGACCGCAACCGCACCGGGCCGAAGGGGGAGGGCACCCATTCGCGCGTGATGGAAAGCATCGCCCGCCTGCGCGCCCGGTCGGAAAGCTATTTCCGCCGCCACGTCACCCTGAACGCCGTGGGGACGGCCCCGCTGGATCTGGTCGAACTGGACAGGTTCTTTTCCGAATTCCCGGTGCAGGCGGCGCTGTCTTCGGTCGAGCCGACCCAATTCACCCCCGCGACGGACCCGCTGCCCGCCCGAGGCTGGCCGGAAATGAAGGCAAAATTCCTGAAAGGGTGCCTTTCGGGTACGTTCGAAACCCCCGCCTTCCGCGAACGGGGCTACGCCTTTGTTTACTATCTCTTCATCCGGGATATGGAACGCCTGCACCGCCGCATTGTCGACACCGGATTCCCCGAAACCCTGGAGGGGTTTTCCAACTGCGCGCCGGGGCAGGAGCGCCTGTTCGTTTCCACAGACGGGACTTTTGAGACCTGCGAAAAAACGGAAGGCTGCGCAAGAATGCGGCTGGGGAACGTGACAGACGGGGTCAGCGCCCAGGCTGTCACCCGGATCTACAGGGGGTTCAACGCGCTGGGGCACGCAAGCTGCCGATCCTGTTTCAACCTGCGCCTGTGCCGGATATGCTTTGCCCATGCCCAGATGGGCGATGGATTTTCCTCCGCCAAACGGGCATGGAACTGCCGCACATTGCGGGCACGCACCCGTGAAATGCTGTCCCTTTATTGCGAGATTCTGGAACGCGACCCAACGGCGCTGAATTTCATCAGTGAACGTTTACCGGCGACAGGTCGTTCTGCCGTGCCAGCACGAAGGCCAACTGCCGATCCCTGACCAGCGCCAGCCGCTCTCCGCTGACATCATGCACGGCATAGATCTTGTCCATCCCCTGCGCCTGTTCGCGCAACCCCTCGGGCAGGTCTTTCACCCGGACGGGGCGGACGTACACAATCTTTTTCCCGCTTTTCGGGAGATTTTCGTATTCGGCTTCCATGTCAAACCTCACGCCCGGTTGATACGGATTGTTTGCACGACAGTCTCGGGTACCGCACGTTCCAGATCCACGTGCAACAGACCGTTTTCCAGCATGGCACCGGCGACCTCTACGCCTTCGGCCAACACAAAGCTGCGCTGGAACTGGCGCGCGGCAATCCCGCGGTGGAGGAATACACGCTCCGCGCCATCTTCGGCCTGACGGCCGCGGATGACCAATTGCCGGTTCTCGACAGTGATCGAAAGATCTTCGTCGCGAAACCCCGCCACCGCCAGCGTGATGCGATAGGCGTTTTCCGAGGTCTGTTCGATATTGAAAGGCGGATACCCCTCGTTGCCGGCCTTGGCCGTACGTTCGACGAGGCGCTCGAGTTGCTCAAACCCCAACAGGAAGGGATGTGAGCCTAAGGTCAGTTTTGTCATCTGGCAAGTCCTTGATAAAGCGACCTGAAGCGGCCCCGATCATGGCGACCGCCCATCAGATATGGGCACCTCGCCGCGCCCCCGCAAGAGGTTCTTCCCGTGACAGAAGAAAAAGGCTATCTTGATGCGTCGCTAACGGTCTGCCCGGAGCCCCGATGAACATCTCCAGCGAAATGAACTCGGAAGACGTGTTGCGCGTCAAGCTAGAGGTACTGCGCGACGAACATCGCGACCTCGATGACGCCATAAAGGCGCTCCAGGAAAAGGGCACCGCCAGCAGTTTCACGCTGATGAGATTCAAGCGGCAGAAACTGGCTCTGAAAGACCGGATTGCCCGGATCGAGGACCAACTGACACCGGACATCATTGCGTAACACGCGCCGCTGACTATAGTGCCCGCAAATCAAGGCGGGGAAACGATGACCGTAAAAGTCGGCATAATCATGGGCAGCCAGTCCGACTGGCCAACCATGAAAGAAACAGCGGATATTCTGGATACGCTTGGCGTGGCCTACGAAGCGCGGATCGTCTCCGCCCATCGCACGCCCGACAGATTGTGGGAATACGGCAAGACCGCTATCGCGCGCGGGCTGGAGGTTATCGTCGCAGGCGCGGGCGGCGCGGCCCACCTGCCGGGCATGATCGCCAGCAAGACCCGCCTGCCGGTGATCGGCGTGCCGGTGCAGACACGGGCGCTTTCGGGGCTGGACAGCCTTTACTCCATCGTGCAGATGCCGCGTGGATTTCCGGTGGCGACCATGGCGATCGGCGCAGCGGGGGCGGCCAATGCCGGGCTGATGGCTGCCGGAATCCTTGCCTTGAACGATCCGGACCTGGCCCGGCGCCTTGACGACTGGCGGACAGCCCTGTCCACGGCCATCCCCGAGGACCCCCGGCATGACTAAGCCTCTGTCCGGCCTGAAAATCGGTATTCTCGGCGGCGGACAATTGGGGCGGATGCTGTCCGTCGCAGCGTCGCGGCTGGGCTTTTCCTGCCACATCTACGAACCCGTGGCACACCCCCCCGCAGGCGATGTCGCCCAGGAGGTGACCACTGCCCCCTATGACGACAGGGCCGCGCTGAAGGCTTTCGCCAGATCGGTGGACATCGTCACCTATGAATTCGAAAATATCCCGACCGACGCGCTGGACGTCATCGAAGCCCATTGTCCGATCCGCCCCGGTCGCCACGCACTGGAGGTCAGCCAGGACAGGTTGGTCGAAAAGGCATTCCTGACCGATATCGGGCTGAAAACCGCTCCCTTTGCCGCGGTCGACGACCCGGTCGATCTTGCCGAAGTCCTGGAGGAAATCGGCCCGCCGGGACTGCTCAAGACCCGCCGCTTTGGCTACGACGGCAAGGGCCAGGCCCGTGTGACAGAGCCCGCGGATGCCAAGGCCGCCCTTGCCGCGATGGCTGGCGCCCCGGCGATTTACGAGGGGTTCGTGGGATTCTCCCAGGAGATTTCCGTCATCGCCGCGCGCAGCCTTTCCGGGCAGATCGCCTGTTTCGATCCGGGGCAGAATGTCCATCGCGATGGAATCCTGCGCACCACCACCGTGCCCGCACCGCTGACCACCGCCCAGCGCACGGATGCCGTACTGATCGCCGGACGGATCCTGAACGCCCTGGATTACGTGGGCGTCATGGGCGTGGAGATTTTCGTCACCCCCACAGGGTTGCTGGTGAACGAGATCGCTCCGCGCGTACACAATTCCGGCCACTGGACACAAAATGGTTGTGCCATCGACCAGTTCGAACAGCACATTCGCGCCATCGCAGGCTGGCCGCTCGGCGACGGGCGCCGGCACGGCGACATCGAGATGGAAAACCTCATCGGTGCGGATATGGCCCGGCTGCCGGAACTTGCCGCCGATCCCGGCGTGTCCCTGCATCTCTATGGCAAGGCCGAAGCACGGGCAGGCCGCAAGATGGGCCATGCCAACCGCTGGCTGCGCCCCGCGTAGTTGCCGCAAGGGTGCCGCTTGGGGTGGCCGCCCGCCGCCCGCCCGCAAGGCCCTCCTGTGCCCGCCCATGGGGGACGGGTCTGTCCGCCGGGCAGCAGCGTCATCGGGCGGCGGATGGCCGGATCAGGCGCCCCGGTCAGCCTATCGCAGCGCATCCCGACCGCGAACGGCACCCCGGCGATGGGGCACGAACCTGCGGCCCGCAGGAAAGGGGCAGGCGGATTCCGAGACAGGGCTTGTGCCCGGAACCATCGCTCTCCCCCCGGTCGTTTACAAAAGAAAAGGGGCCCGAAGGCCCCTTTCCGTCCGGGTACGGACAACCTTACATCATGCCGCCCATGCCGCCCATGTCGGGCATACCGCCACCGACGGCGTCTTTCTTCTCGGGCTTGTCGGCAATCATCGCTTCGGTGGTGACCAGCAGACCGGCAACCGACGCCGCGTCTTCCAGCGCGGTACGGGTCACCTTGGCCGGGTCGATCACGCCGAACTTGAACAGGTCGCCATACTCTTCGGTCTGGGCGTTGAACCCGAAGTTCTTGTCGTTGCTTTCGCGGATCTTGCCCGCCACAACGGCACCATCGACACCGGCGTTCTCGGCGATCTGGCGCAGCGGCGCCTCAAGCGCGCGGCGAACGATCGCGACACCGGCATCCTGATCGGAGTTCTCGCCGGTCAGGCCGTCAAGCGCCTTGCTGCCTTGCACCAGAGCGACACCACCCCCCACGACGATGCCTTCCTGCACCGCGGCACGGGTGGCATTGAGCGCATCGTCAACACGGTCCTTGCGCTCTTTCACTTCGACTTCGGTCATGCCGCCGACGCGGATGACGGCTACGCCGCCAGCCAGCTTGGCCACGCGTTCCTGAAGCTTTTCGCGGTCGTAATCGCTGGAGGTTTCCTCGATCTGCTGGCGCAGCTGGGCGACACGGGCTTCGATCTCGGCCTTGTCGCCGGCACCGTCCACGATCGTCGTCTCGTCCTTGGTGATGGACACTTTCTTGGCAGTGCCCAGCATGTCCATGGTGACGTTTTCCAGCTTCATGCCCAGGTCTTCGCTGATGACCTGACCGCCGGTCAGGATAGCAATGTCCTGCAGCATGGCCTTGCGGCGATCCCCAAAGCCCGGCGCCTTGACGGCGGCGATTTTCAGGCCGCCCCGCAGCTTGTTGACCACCAGCGTGGCCAGGGCTTCGCCCTCGACGTCTTCGGCAATGATCAGCAGCGGCTTTTGCGACTGGATGACCGACTCGAGCAGCGGCACCATCGGCTGCAACGACGAAAGCTTCTTCTCGTGCAGCAGGATCATGCAGTCTTCCAGATCGGCGATCATCTTTTCCGGATTGGTCACGAAGTAGGGCGAAAGGTAACCGCGATCGAACTGCATCCCTTCAACGACCTCGACCTCGGTCTCCATGCCTTTGTTTTCTTCGACGGTGATGACACCCTCGTTGCCGACCTTTTGCATCGCATCGGCGATCTGGCGCCCGATCGAGGCCTCGCCATTGGCCGAAATGGTTCCGACCTGCGCAACTTCGTCGGAATCGTTTACGGGGCGGGCCGCGGCCTTGATCGCTTCGACGACTTTCGCGGTGGCAAGATCGATACCACGCTTCAGATCCATCGGGTTCATGCCGGCGGCGACCGCCTTCATGCCTTCGCGAACGATGGCCTGCGCCAGAACGGTGGCGGTGGTGGTGCCGTCGCCGGCCTCGTCATTGGTGCGCGAGGCGACTTCCTTCACCATCTGCGCGCCCATGTTTTCGAACTTGTCTTCCAGTTCGATTTCCTTGGCAACGGTCACACCGTCCTTGGTGATCCGCGGCGCGCCGAAGGATTTTTCGATCACCACGTTGCGGCCTTTGGGGCCCAGCGTCACCTTCACGGCATCGGCCAGGATGTTGACGCCCTTCAACATGCGGTTGCGGGCATCGGTTTCAAACTTGACGTCCTTAGCAGCCATTGTTGCTTGCTCCTGAATGTCTGGGGTTGAGGTTCAGCGAAATCAGGCGTTCACGCCCAGGATGTCGCTTTCCTTCATGATCAGCAGTTCTTCGCCGTCGATCGTTACTTCGGTGCCCGACCATTTGCCGAAAAGAATGCGGTCGCCTTCCTTGACGGACATGGGGATCAGCTCTCCGCTGTCCTTGCGGGCGCCTTCGCCGCAGGCAATCACTTCGCCTTCGGCCGGCTTTTCTTTTGCGCTGTCGGGGATGATCAGGCCGCCCCTGGTCTTCTCGTCGCTCTCGACACGGCGGACCAGAACCCGGTCATGCAACGGTTTGAATGCCATCTTCGAACGCTCCTTCGTTCACGGTTCAGCATATATTGTCACTCACACCGGGTGAGTGCTAACAGCGCCGAAATAGGCACCGCTCCAAGCCCTGTCAACACCTTCGCCGCAGAAAATTCCGACCCCCGTGACAATAGGGCGTCCCCCCCCTATAAGGGCGGCGAATTCACGCAACCCGGACGAAGACATGACCATCAAAGTTATCGGCCACAAGGCCCCCGACACCGATTCAACCGGCTCACCACTGATCTGGGCGTGGTACCTGAGCGAGGTTGCCGGCAAACCCGCCGAAGCCAAGCTGTTGGGATCCCCCAATACCGAGGCCCTGTTCATGCTGGACCGCTGGGGCTTCGAACAACCGGAAATCATTGGCGACGTCGCCCCAGGCGAGGATGTCGTGATCGTGGATACCAACAACGTGGCCGAGCTGCCCCCCCGCATCAATGAAGCCAATGTCATCGCCCTGATCGATCACCACCTCCTGCAGGGCGGCCTGAAAACCCGCACCCCGATCGACATTACCGTGCGCCCGCTGGCCTGCACTGCCACCATCATGTACGATCTGATGGGCGATGCGGCTACGAAGATGCCCGACAACATCAAGGGCGCGATGCTGTCCTGCATCCTCTCCGACACGATGGAGTTCCGCTCCCCCACGACAACACCGGTGGACAGGGCTCTGGCCGAGAAACTGGCCGCCGAACTGGGCATCTCCATCCCCGATTACGCGGCGGAAATGTTTGCCGCGAAATCCGATGTCTCCGCTTTTTCCGACGCCGAACTGTTGCGCATGGATTCCAAGCAGTACGACGTGAGCGGCAAATCCTTCCGCATCAGCGTTCTGGAAACGACCTCTCCCGACACGGTCCTGTCCCGCAAGGACAGCCTGATGGACACGATGAAAACCGTCGCCGCCGAGGATGGTGTAGACCAGGTGCTGCTGTTCGTGGTGGACATCCTGAACGAACAGGCCACCCTCCTGGTCCCCAACGAGCTTGTGAAAACCGTCGCCGAGAAAAGCTTCGCGGTGAAGCCCCAGGGCGATACGGTAATCCTGCCCGGCATCGTCAGCCGCAAAAAGCAGATCATTCCCAACCTTCAGGTCTGACCTGCCGCCAACGAAAGGGCGCCGGATTGGCGCCCTTTGCTGCACTCAGGACACGCCATGACCCGCATCATCGACAGTCTCGACCAGGTTTCCACCGCCTATGACGCCCTTTTCGTTGACCTTTGGGGCTGCGTCCACAACGGGCGGGAGGCCTTCCCCGCCGCTGTGGACGCCCTGCGCCGGTTCAAGGCCCGTGGGGGCATCGTGGTGTTGCTGACCAACGCGCCGCGCCACCGCGCCAGCGTCGCGAAACAGCTTGACGACCTGGGCGTGCCCGAAGATTGCTGGGACACCATCGCCACCTCGGGCGACAGCGCGCGGGCGGCGATGTTCAGGGGGGCTGTCGGCGAAAAGGTCTACTACATCGGGACCGAGTTCGACCTGACCTTCTTCGACCCGCTCCGCATCGTGGAAAACCCGGTATCCGTCACCCGCGTACCGCTGGATCAGGCCGAAGGAATCGTATGCACCGGCCCCTTCGATGCCCATGCCGACCCGGCCGGGATGCGCCCGCAGTTCCTTTACGCCAGGCAGAAAGGGCTGAAGCTTTTGTGCGCCAACCCCGACATCGTGGTGGACCGGGGCGAAACACGCGAATACTGCGCCGGCGCGCTGGCCCGGCTTTACACCGGGATGGGCGGCGAAAGCCTCTATTTCGGCAAACCTCACCCACCGATCTACGACCTCGCCCGCCAACGGCTGGCAAGGATTGCAGAGATCCCCGACACCCGCATCCTGTGCATCGGAGACGGCATTGCCACCGACATCCGCGGCGCTCTGGGGGAGGATCTCGATTCGCTTTTCATCACCGGAGGACTGGCGGCGGAGGAAACCCGCACCACCGCACAGCCCGACCCCGGCGCACTGAACGCTTTCCTGGCCCGCGAAATGTCCAGCCCGTCCTATGCCATCGGCTTTCTGCGCTGAAGGCCTCTGCGTAATTTTCTTGCGGTTGACCGTCACGTTGCGTTAAAAAGTTTCTGCTGCAATTGCAGTATTCGCACCATGCATCTATGCTGCACTGCAACAACACCGGGGGTTAGGAATGCTGGACAACATGCCACGCGGTACGATTTGCATCGAAGATATCGAGATCGGCATGCGCCGCCATCTGCGCAAACAGATCACAGACCGGGATATCGAACTGTTTGCAGAGGTCTCGACCGACCACAACCCGGTTCACCTTGACGAAAGCTACGCACAAGACACCATCTTCCAGGGTCGAATCGCCCACGGTATGCTGACGGCGGGGCTGATCTCCGCAGTGATCGGAGAGCAGCTTCCGGGGCACGGTACGGTTTACATGGGCCAGACGCTGAAATTCCTAGCCCCCGTGCGCCCCGGCGACATGGTACTGGCCGAAGTCGAGGTGACTGCGATTGATCACCGCAAACGCCGGGTGACCCTTGATTGTCGCTGCATGGTGGGCGATACGGTCGTCCTCAAGGGGGAGGCCCTGGTCCTTGCCCCCAGCCGGAAATTTGACTGAACGCGCCGGGCCTCCGGTGCAATCGGGGGCCGATGAAAACCTTTACCACCTGGAAAGGGCTGGACAGCGCCGCCCAGGGCGCCGCCGCCGCGATCGGAAATTTCGACGGAGTCCACCTGGGCCACCGCGAAGTGATCGAGATCACCCGCAAGGAAGCCGCGCGCCGCAACGCACCGCTGGGGATCCTGACTTTCGAACCCCACCCGCGTGAGTTCTTCGCCCCCGATGCCCCCCCCTTTCGCCTGATGAATGCCGAGGCCAAGGCCAACCGGCTGGCCAAACTGGGGGTGGAGAACCTCTACCAGTTGCCGTTCGACACCCAGATCGCGGACCTCACACCCGAAGCCTTCGCGCGTGAGGTCATCGCGCGGGGGCTGGGGCTGGCACATGTCGTCGTGGGGGCCGATTTCCGCTTTGGCAAAGGACGCAAGGGCTCGGCACAGGATCTCGTCCGCTTCGGGGAAAAGATGGGCTTCGGCGTCAGCGCGGCGGATCTTCTCTCCAACGGGGGGGCGGCGGTCTCGTCCACCTCGATCCGCGCGGCCCTCAGTGCAGGGCGCCCACGCGATGCCGCCGCGATGCTGGGCCACTGGCACCGGATCGAGGGCGAAGTGCTGCACGGCGATGCCCGCGGCCGTGCCCTGGGCTTCCCCACCGCGAACATGTCAATCCAGGGGCTGCACCGCCCGCGCCTTGGTGTCTACGCCGTGAAAGTGGACGTGCTGAGCGGCCCGCATCGGGGCTGCCATGATGGCGTCGCGTCGATCGGGGTGCGCCCGATGTTCGGAGAAAACCAGCCCAATTGCGAAACCTTCCTGTTCGATTTTTCCGGCGATCTTTACGGCGCGCATCTGTCCGTCGCGCTGGTGGACTTCCTGCGCGACGAAGCAAAATTTCAAAATCTCAACGCGCTGGTCGAGCAGATGCATATCGACAGCGCCCGCGCCCGCGCGGTTCTGGCCGATGCCTGAACCGTCCTCCCCCACACGTCCGGACCCGATCTGCCGGGAAGGGTTACGCCCAAGGTTCTGGGAAAAGGTTTCGCTGAAGAACCTGACCCCGAAAGAATGGGAAGCCCTGTGCGACGGATGTGGCAAGTGCTGTCTGAACAAACTGGAAGACGCCGATACAGGCGAGATCGTGTTCACCCGTATCTCCTGTCGTCTGCTGGACGACGAAACCTGCCGCTGCGCCCACTACGTAGTGCGCCGGACCATCGTTCCCGAATGTGTACAACTGAACCCCGGCACGTTGGGAGACGTCGCATACTGGATGCCCATCACCTGTGCCTACCGGCTGTTGTGGGAAGGGAAGACCCTTTACGACTGGCATCCGCTGGTGTCAGGTGACCCCGAAAGCGTGCACCGCGCGGGCATCTCGGTGCGCGGCTGGACAGTACCCGAACTGGACGTCCCCGTCGAAGACTGGGAGGACCATGTGATCGAAGAGGATTTGTGATGCACTTCGCCTCGGACAACACCGCCCCCGTTCCCCCACAGGTGCTGGAGGCACTGATTGCGGCAAATCACGGCTATGCCATGCCCTATGGGGCGGATGCCCTTATGGGGGAGGTCCGTGACCGGATCCGCCACGCATTCGAGGCCCCCGAAGCCGAAATCTACCTTGTTGCCACGGGCACGGCGGCGAATGCGCTGTCCCTGGCCTGCCTGTGCCCGCCCTGGGCCACCGTATTTTGCCATCGCAACGCCCATATCGAGGAAGACGAATGCGGCGCACCGGAATTTTATACCGGCGGGGCAAAGCTGACCCTGATCGACACGCCCCATGCCAGACTGACCCCCGGCAAGCTGGAAAAAGCCATCTCCTTCACCGGACGTGGTGGCGTACATAACGTGCAGCGCGGCGTCGTATCCCTGACCAATGCGACCGAGGCGGGCACCGTATATTCCGCGGGCGAGGTCGCGGCACTGTGCACGGTGGCAAAGGGCTATGGCCTGCCGGTGCATATGGATGGTGCGCGCTTTGCCAACGCTCTTGTCCGCGCCGGTTGCACCCCCGCCGAAATGACATGGAAAGCGGGGGTGGATGTTCTCTCCTTCGGCGGCACGAAGAACGGGCTGATGGGGGTGGAGGCGGTGGTCTTGTTCGACCCCTCCCGCGCTTGGGAGTTCGAACTGCGCCGCAAGCGGGGGGCGCATCTGTTTTCCAAGCATCGCTACCTGTCGGCGCAAATGGCAGCCTACCTGCGCGACGACCTGTGGCTGAAGCTTGCCGCCCGGGCCAACGCCGCCGCAACGCGCCTGTCGGAAGGCCTTGCGGCCCTGCCCGGTGCAAGACTTCTTCACCCCAGCGAGGCCAACTCTGTCTTCGCGGAATGGCCGCGCGCCGGGCACCGCAGGGCGCAAAAGGCAGGGGCGCAGTACTACCTCTGGCCAATGGACCAAACCCTGACAGGCCCGGACGACGCACCGCTGTCGGCGCGGATGGTCTGTTCGTGGTCGACCACCGATGAGGACGTTGACGCGTTCCTGCGCCTCGTTAAAGGCAAGACCACAGAGCGGGCGTAAGAAGGGGCGCCAGTCGCCGCCCCCCCCCGCTTCAGACGCCGCCTAGATCACACCCTGTGCACGCATGGCCTCTGCCACGCGGACGAACCCGGCGATATTGGCTCCCAGGACGTAATCGCCCGGCACGCCGTAATCCTCCGCCATCGCCGCGCACCGGTCATGGATTCGGTGCATGATTTCGGCCAGCCGCTCCTCGGTCCGTTCGAATGTCCAGCTGTCGCGTGAGGCGTTTTGCTGCATCTCCAGCGCCGAGGTTGCCACCCCGCCGGCATTGGCGGCCTTGCCCGGCGCAAAAAGAATACCCGCCTGTTGAAACACACGCACCGCCTCGGGTGTAGACGGCATGTTGGCACCTTCGCCCACGGCGATAACGCCGTTCTTGACCAGCGCGCGGGCATCGCCGCCGGTCAGTTCGTTCTGGGTGGCCGATGGCATCGCCACATCGCAGGGCACATCCCAGATCGAACCGCTCTCGACGTAGTGGCACTCTCCCCCCTTCAGGCGGACATACTCCCGGATGCGCTGCCGGCGGACCAGCTTGATCTCCTTGACCAGACCCAGATCGATCCCGTTCTCATCGACGACATACCCGCCGGAATCCGAACAGGCGACGACCTTCCCGCCGAAAGACTGCACCTTTTCCATGGTATAGATGGCAACGTTTCCCGAACCGGACACGGTGCAGGTCTTGCCATCGAAACTGTCGCCCTGAGTGGCCAGCATGCGCTGCACGAAATAGGTGTTGCCATAGCCCGTTGCCTCGGTCCGGGCGCGGGAGCCACCGTAAAGGATTCCCTTCCCGGTCAGCACGCCGGATTCGAACCGGTCCGTCAGACGCTTGTATTGGCCGAACATATAGCCGATCTCCCGCCCGCCGACACCGATATCCCCTGCGGGCACATCGGTCTTGTCTCCGATGTGGCGGTGCAACTCGGTCATGAAGGACTGGCAAAAGCGCATTACCTCGCCGTCAGAGCGCCCGTGAGGGTCGAAATCGGATCCCCCTTTCGCGCCCCCGATCGGCAAGCCGGTCAGCGCGTTCTTGAACACCTGCTCAAAGCCCAGAAACTTCACAATGCTGAGGTTGACCGAAGGATGAAACCGGATCCCCCCCTTGTACGGCCCCAGGGCGGAATTGAACTGCACCCGGAACCCGCGGTTTACACGGGTCTGGCCGCTGTCATCGACCCACGGCACCCGGAAAATGATCTGGCGCTCCGGTTCGCACAGGCGTTCCAGCAGGCCGTCCTCCGCGTATTCGGGGCGCTTGGCGACAACCCGGCCAAGGCTTTCGAAAACCTCGCGCACCGCCTGATGAAACTCGGCCTCACCGGCATTGCGGCACAAAACCTCGGTGAGGATATGTTCGATTCTTTCGTTGATAACGGACAAGGGACACTCCTGTTCGGAGAGGCGTCAGAAACGACTCAACCTGAAATTGCAACAAGGCTGGTTGATGCGCCCCATGGGCAGGAATGGCAATCCACACTTTCTGTCGCAGGACCAGGAACACCTGCGCCGGTTCAGGCCCCCGGATCTATAGGGGCGCAGGGGGTCTTGCGAAACTCGGACGGGGTTATCCCGAAGCGGGCCCTGAACAGGCGCGAGAACTGCGCGTGATCGGCGAAACTGAAACGATAGGCGACCTCCGAGATCGGCAGATCCGGCGCCGCCTGAAGGCGGTCGCGCGCGGCGATCAGGCGCTGATCACGGATGTACTGGCCAACCGTGGAACCGGAATCACGAAACAGGTCATGCAGGTAGCGTTTCGAAACCCCGCAACTTTCAGCGACCAGATCGGGTGAAAGCTCCGGGTTTTTAAGATTCAGGCGGACGAACCGCTCCGCGCGGCGCAAATGCGCCGCCCGCACCGCGGAGTGACCGCTTTCACGCCCCTCGGCCCCGGCCAGCGCGAGGCCCAGAAGTTCCAGCAACTGGCGGCCAAGGGTTTCGCGCGCCTCGGGCGGCAGGCCTTCCCTATGGGCCTGGGCGTGGCGCAGCATCGTGGCAAAAAGTGCCGCCGCCCCGGTATGCGTCTGAAAAACGCGGGCGCAGAATCTGTCGGGCTGGCGCACCCTCTCGGACAAGACCTTGCGGTTGACCTTGAGCACCAGAAGATCGTTGGATTGTTCATAAGCGAAACGGTAAGGTTCATCGCCACGTTCAAGCAGAAAGGCGCCCGGCTCGCACCGGACCTCATACCCCAGCTGGCGAAAGGTCACCCCCGACCGGCAAGGCAGCGTCACGAGATATTCGTCCTGCTGCGCCGCGCGGATATGGGCGGGCAGGCGTTCGTAGCTGACCGGATCCGATTGCAGGCGTGACAGGCTGGCATGACCCAGGGCGGTGCGGCACAGCCGGCCGTTGAAACGGTCCGGGTCACGGAACCGAAGGCTCAACGGGTAATACGAGGCCTGAACGGCCTCCTGCCACCGTTGAGACCGAAGCCGCAACTCCATCGCGGCCGTCGAGAATTCAAACTCGGCGGTCATGGTCTTCCTCCTTAAGGAAAAGATACGCGAAAAGCTGCTGCGAAACAGGAAAATCCGGCACCTTTGCACGCAAGGACAAGGCTTTGTTCACGGGGGATCAAGGTTTGTGCGCCGTGGGTCAAACCCTTCTGCCTTGCGCGTCAAGACCGGCGGCACGGTTCTGCGCAATCCTGTCCGACATGCAAGCGCGCACGGGAGGAAACGTGGCGCGCCCCTGCATCAACGGAGGAGCAACCCATGACCACATCCCACGTGGACCCCATCACCTTGTCGGTGGTGCGGGGCGTTCTGGAAACGACCCAACGGGAAATGACACTGGCGCTGGAAAAAACGGCGCGCAGTTCCGTCTTCAACCTTGCGCACGACTATTCCACAGCCCTGTTCAACCACACGCCCGAAATGATCCTGCAAGGACAGGACATCCCGATTCACCTTGGCTCTCTGATCCCGGCGATGAAAGCCGTCAGCGACTTCTTCGATGGCGACATCAACGAAGGCGACCTGATCCTGCACAACGACCCCGACTATGCCGGAAGTCACATCATCGACACCTGTATGTATTACCCGGTGTTCTACAAGGGGGAACTGGTCTTCTGGACGGTCTGCAAGGGCCACCTGACCGATATCGGCGGCCCGGTCCCTGCCGGCTACAATCCCGAGGCCCGGGAAATCTACGCCGAGGGGCTGCGCATCCCACCGGTAAAGATCTGGGACAGGGGCGTCGCGCGCCACGATGTCCTGAACCTTCTGCTGACCAACATGCGTGCCCGCCGCGACCAGGAAGGCGATTTCAACGCCCTGATCGGTGCCTGCCAGGTGGGGGCGCGCAATCTCGTCGCGCTGATGGACAAGTACGGCAAGGATGTGGTGCAGGACTGCATCGAGGAACTGCTGGCAATGGCCAACCGCCACATGGACGGCCTGATCGTCCAGGTGCCCGACGGCACCTACACCGGCACCGCGATCCTTGAAGACGCGGGCCACGGTTTCGGCGATTTCGAGATCACGGCCACCGTCACCATCAACGGCGAAAGATGTCATATCGCCATCAGCAGCCCTCCGCAGGTGCCTTATTTCATCAACTCCTACGAAGGCAACAGCTACTCGGGCGTCTATCTTGGCCTGATGATGTTCGCCCAATTGCCCCCGCCCTACAATGAAGGGCTCTACCGTAACGTGACGGTGGACATGGGGCCGAAAGGCACGCTGTGCAACGCCAAACCCCCCGCCCCCCACATGAACTGCACCACCACGCCGATGGAAACCCTGACCGACGCCGTGCGCCTGGCCTTCGAACAGGCCGCCCCGGCCAAGGTCTCTGCCAGTTGGGGTCATGCCAACGGCTGCAACATCGCCGGATGGGACAACCGCCACGATGAGGAGTTCGTGACGATGGTCCTGGCGTCGATCATCTCCGGCGCAGGCGCAACGGCAACCCAGGACGGCTGGCATGCCTGCGGGCCGCAATGCTGCTTCGGTGCGCTGACATCGGGGGATATCGAGATGCTCGAACACTCCTACCCCATCGTCATCCATGAATACGGGCTGATAACGGATTCGGGCGGTGCGGGCCGTTTTCGCGGCGGCTCCGGCACACGATGGGAAGTGGAACCCCTGAGCGGGGAGATGACGCTCGTAACATTCGGGGAGGGCCGGCGCATCCCCGCCATGGGCGCTGCGGGGGCACAATCGGCCCTGACCGCAAAAAAGGTCGGCCGGCTGGAACTGAGCCGAAACGGCGCAACCCAAATCCTCACCGACAATGTCATCGAAACCCTGCATCCCGGAGAACGCGCGGCCAATATCAGCCCCGGCGGGGGCGGTCACGGCAACCCGTTCGAGCGCGATGTCGTCCGGGTTCTCGAAGACGTCCGCAACGGCATCGTCTCTGTGGAAGGCGCGCAGCACGATTACGGCGTCATCATTACCGACGCCGAAAACCTGACCGTCGACCACGAGGCCACCGCCAGGGCCCGCCAGGCCTGACCAACAGAGAGGACATCGAAATGACAAAAACCTATCGTCTCGGCATCGACGCCGGCGGCACCTTCACCGACTTTATCCTGTCCGACACAAAAGGAGACCTGCGCATCTTCAAGACGCTCTCCACCCCGAAGGACCCGACGCAGGCCGTAAAGAACGGGCTGGCCCTGATCACCGCCGAAACCGGGCTGAGCGCAGAAGAGATCGTCTCCAACGCCGATCTGTGCATCAACGGCACCACCGTGGGCCTGAACGCGCTGATCACCCATACCGGCGCGAAAACGGGCCTGATCGCCACGCAGGGCCATACGGATTCCATCGAGATCCGCCTCGGGCACAAGGAAGACGGCCACCGCTATGATCCGAACTATCCCCCGGCGACCATGCTGGTTCCCCGTCACTTGCGCCATGGCATACGGGAGCGGGTGCTTTCAGACGGATCGGTCCGCACACCGCTCAACGAGGACGATGTTCGCGCCGCATGCCTGAAATTTCGCCAGGCGGGGGTAGAGTCAGTCGCCGTCAGCTTCGTTTGGTCGGTCCTGCATCCGGAGCACGAAATCCGCGCCGCCGGGATCGTCCGCGAGGAACTCCCCGGCATCCACCTGACTGTCGGCAGCCAACTCTACCCTCAGGTGCGCGAATACACCCGCACCTCTACAGCGGTGGTAAATGCCTACCTCGCCCCGATCCTGCAACGCTACGTGGCCGCGATCGACGCCTACTTCCAGGACCTCGGAGCGCGCCGTCCGGTGCGGTATTTCCAGTCGAACGGCGGGCTTGCGCCCGGCAATGTGGTCACTGAACAATCGGTCTACGCGATCAATTCCGGTCCGGCCTCGGCCCCGCAAGCGGCGCTGGATGTAGCCCGCCCATGGGCGGAGAAAAACATCATCACCTGCGATATGGGGGGCACCTCCTTCGACATCACGCTGACCCGCAACGGCAAAGCCAATATCAACAAGAACATAGACTTTCTGCGCTATCGCATCGGCATTCCGATGATCCAGGTGGAGACGCTGGGTGCGGGTGGCGGATCGATCGGCTGGATCGACGACATGGGGCTGTTGCAGATGGGGCCGCACTCTGCCGGATCGGAACCGGGTCCGGCCTGTTACGGCCGTGGCGGGGAACGCCCCACCACCACGGATGCGCATCTGGTTCTGGGCTACCTGAACCCCGGCGGCCTGGTGGGCGGACGCCTGCCACTGGACGTGCAAAAAGCCCGCGCCGCTATCAAGACCCACCTGGCGGACCCTCTGGGCATCAGCGTGGAGCGCGCCGCCTACGGCATGTTCACCATTGTCAACGTCAACATGGTGAATGCCATCCGCCGGGTGTCGGTGGAACGGGGCTACGACCCGCGCGACTTCGTGCTGATGGGGGCGGGGGGCGCAACCGGCGCCCATATCACCGCGCTGGCACGGGAAATGGGCATCTCCAAGGTTCTGGTCAGCAAGCTGGCATCCGGGCTGTGCGCGTATGGGCAGATCATCTCGGACGTCAAGTACAACCACATGGCCCCCGCCCCTCTGCGTCTGCACGGCGCCGAAGCGGCAAAAACCCTGAACGACTTGTTCACCTCCCTCGAAGCCAGGGGCCGCGAGGATCTCTCCGCAGACGGGTTTTCCGAGGGGGAAATATCGGTCAGCCGGACGTTGGACATGCGCTATGTCGGCCAGGTCCACGAATGCACCGTAGAGATCGGCGCTTTCGACGTGACCCTCTCCACGCTGGAAGACATCAAGGCCGCCTTCCACGCCCGCCACAAGGAACTTTACACCTATGACGAGCCGCATAACGCTGTCGAGGTCGTGAATGTCGAAAGTACCGTTACCGGACATCTGACCAAGCCCGAGCACATGCATGTCGCGCCGGGGAAAAGCGCCGCACGGGCCCTGAAGGATCACCGTGACATGGTTTTCAACGCCGATGGTGTGGCACAGAACACACCGGTTTACGACGGTGGGGCACTGGGTGCCGGGGATACCCTGCACGGACCTGCGGTGATCGAGGAGGTCACGACCACCATTGTCGTGGAACCGGGCTGGACAGTCACCCTGCACGAGACCGGTACATACCTGATCGAGGCCGATACCGCACCGGGCGTGTCGCGCCGCCAGGCGGCCCTGGCAGTGGCCTGACACACGGCAGGCGCCGCACCCGCGTTGTTCCGCCAGATTTGCCTTGCCTTACATGCGGGCAACGCGAGGCAGACAACGGCGCCGGGCAGGCGTTCGGCGCCTGCCCATTGCGCCCCAAAAGGGACGGATGTTCACCTGAGGGGCTGCGGCTGAACCTGCCGGGCAAACGGCAAGACCCGCGACAACCGGGCCTGAAAGCCCCAACCCGACCCCAATCTTTCCTTGCAACACAGGGGCCGGCGCGATTGCACACGCGTCCCGGAGGCCTCCGCAATCGGGCGAAAGTCAGGGATGCAGGTTGCCACTCTGGCGCACCGCCCGAAATCGCCAATCGCCCGCAGGCCGCCAACATCTGTGGTTTCCGGATCGTGCGTGGGAATCGCCGGCACATATCCTGCCGGGCCCTGTCCGGAAAGCAGAGATCTTCCGGTTTCCCTTGCGCATTCTGCCTGAAAGCCATTGCAAAACGATACGGGAACCCACCATGCGGCAAATCCATAACGGGTTATTGTTTGCAAGCGCGCAACCGAATGGTAAGCGGTGCCCAAAATCATATTCCGCTTATCGGGGACCCGCTGTCATGCCCAAAACCCACGAACCCAAACTTATCGCCGGGAACGCCAACCGCCCGCTGGCCTGCGCCATCGCCCGGCGCATGTCGATGCACAGAGGTATGAATGTCAGGCCGGTCGATGCACGGGTGGAGCGGTTCAACGATCAGGAAGTTTTTGTCGAGGTGTTCGAAAATGTCCGGGGTGAGGACATGTTCATCATTCAGCCCACGTCGAATCCGGCCAATGACAACCTGATGGAATTGATGATTATCGCCGACGCCCTGCGCCGGTCCAGCGCCGCGCGGATTACCGCCGTGATTCCCTATTTCGGTTACGCCCGGCAAGACCGGCGGACCAAGGCGCGGACCCCGATCAGCGCCAAGCTGGTGGCCAATCTGCTGACCGAGTCCGGAATCGAGCGTGTCCTGACGATGGATCTGCACGCCGCGCAGATTCAGGGCTTCTTCGACATCCCCGTGGACAACCTCTATGCCGCGCCGGTTTTTGCACTGGATATCGAACATCATTTCCGCGGCAACATGGACAAGATTACCGTCGTTTCCCCCGATGTGGGCGGGGTCGCACGCGCACGGGAACTGGCACAAAGGATCGGCTCCGGCCTGGCCATCGTCGACAAGCGTCGCGTACGCCCCGGCGAAGTCGCGGAAATGACCGTGATCGGCGATATCGAAGGGCAGACCTGTATCATCGTCGATGACCTGTGCGATACCGCCGGAACGCTGTGCAAGGCCGCCGGGCTGCTGGTGGACAAAGGCGCGGCCGAAGTTCACGCCTACATTAGCCACGGTGTATTTTCCGGCCCGGCGGTGGAGCGGATCACCAGTTCCCAGCTGCAATCCGTGGTCGTTACCGACTCCATCCAACCCACCGTGCCGGTCGAAGCCGCCCGGAACATCCGCATCGTCCCCACCGCGCCCATGTTTGCACAGGCAATCACGAATATCTGGCAGGGAACCTCCGTTTCATCGCTTTTCGAGCATGAAACACTCGCCCCGATCTATGAAGGGCTTTACGCGCTGAACGGCTAAATCGTTTTGCATTTAATCTGAGGCATATCCGGCAGTTTTGAGGAAGTTCCAGCACTTTTGCGGGTCGAACATCTCGCGGATGTCTCCGAGGGCCCGGAACAAGGTGTCGAAGGGTCTGGCACCCATGCGTCTCAGGTGGGCCTTGAGCTTCG